>CANJLC010000029.1 GCA_947475445.1 Alphaproteobacteria bacterium | reverse complement strand
TGAAAATCCCGCCTATGCAATGCCCTCGGAGGGCTTGTCATAGGTCAGCTCCACCATGATGCCGGCCGGATCACGCACGAATATCTGGTAAATGGGCGATGCCGGCACGACGGCCTCGTCGAATTTCAAACCCAGCAGGCGAAGCCGCTCCCGCTGTTGCGCGAACCCCGTTGACCGGAAGGAAATATGGTCCAGTTGCCCCGATGCCGGCGCCTTGTCGCCAAGCTGCGAGTCGTAATCCGTTCCCACAAGATGAACCACGGGCTTGTCACCGGCATAAAGCCAGTTGCCGGGAAAATCAAACGGCGGACGAAAGCCGTCATGCAGATCCAGCGCATCGGCGTAGAAGCGCACGACCTTGCCCAGATCGGCGGTTCTGACATGAATGGTGAAATGGTCGATGAATTGCAGTCCCACCGGTCGTCTCCTTTGTTCCTGCGCCCAGTCTACAGGCCCGCGCCGAAATGCTCCAGCCAGCCCCTCACAGCCGCCCGGATATTTCACGTCCGCCGCTTTGGTAGTAAATTCGCGCCATGACGATATTCCTGCTCATCCTGCATGGACTGCTCGCCGTGGCCCTGCTGGGTGCGATCACGCATCAGGCCATTGCCGCATGGGTGCCCGCCGCCCAACCTGCGGATTCCTTCGCAACCCGCGCCCGCCGCGTCTCGGCGCCCGCCTATTCCGGCGCCATTGTCGTCCTCTACATCCTTACCATGACACTGGGCGCGGTCCTCTATGCCGAATACCGCATCAACATCCGCATCGTGCTCGAACAGCTGGAAGCCCGGGCCGTCAATGGCTCGTTCGAACTGAAGGAGCACTTTGCCGCCATTGGCCTTGGCATGCTCCCGGCCTACTGGTTTTACTGGCGCCGCCCGCTCAACCCCGGCCATGCGCGCATCCGCGCCGCGTTGACGCTGGTGCTGGCGTTTATCGTCTGGTGGGCATTTCTGGTCGGGCATGTGGTCAACAACATCCGCGGATTCGAGGCGTGACCCGCCATGGCTGAGCCATCGCGTTACAGCGCATTTCCCGCAGCATTTACGATTGCTTTCGCAATCGCCTACGCCATTGCAGTAGACCGCAATCTCGCCCTGTTCACCTACCATCCGGCCCTCGGCGAATGGGGATTGGGCGTGCAGGCCCCCGTGGATGGACCGGCCATGTACTGGTACGGCTGGCTGGCCACCGCCGGCCTGACTGCCGTTGTCACCGGCCTTGCCGCATGCCTAGTGCCGCATCGCGCCCCGCGATTCCTGAATCACTGGGTCTGGGTGGTCCCGGTCGGTGCCCTGCTCTTTTTCGCCTGGCTGCTGCGTGGATTCTTTTTTCGATAGGCATTCGATGCGAATCAAAACAATCCTGTTTCCGGCACTGTTCGCCGCGTTGCAGCTCACCTCCTTTACCGCGACCGCCGGAGATGATGCCGACGCACACGATGAAACCGGGCCCCGGCTCTTCGGATTCATCAGGGACTCCAACGGCAAGGCTGTATCCGGCGCCAAAATCACGGCAACCATCAAGGGTTTCGGCGCATTGGTTGCACGCAGTAATGCCACGGGCGCCTACCGGGTTCCGGTGCCGGGCCTGGGGCAGCAGGTGCAAGCCGCCGGCGTTTCCGTCTCCTGCGAAAAGGAGGGATACACCCAATCGCGCGTCATCACACGCACGCCCCCCAACAGGAAACCCCTGACCGCGCTGGAAGTGGATTGCCGCCTGCAGGCCGTCAAGGGCAAATGAGCCGGCGCGGCCGGCGCCGCATCACGCTGGCCCTCTGCCTGCTCGCCGGCGGACACTGCGCGGCCCAGCCCTCCCCGATTCGCCTGCGCTATGGCCAGACGCTATCGGCGGTACGCAGCATTTTTTCCCTCCCCGTCACGGTGGCGCAGCGCGAGGGGTTCTTCCGGCGCGAAGGCCTGGATTTTCAGCTGGTGGTGCCAATCCCCGGCGGCGCGGACAAAATGATCGATGCCCTTCATGACGACACCGTGGACATCACCCATGTCGCAACGCCCTTTCTCATCCGCGCCGCGCTGGCGGGATCGGATGCAGTCGCCATTGCCGCGGAATTCAACAACCCCATCTACAGCGTGGTGGCCGCGCCGGACATCAAGACCTATGCAGACCTCAAAGGCAGGCTGCTCGGCCTCGCCGATGAGGCAGGTTCGATCACGGTATCAACGCGCAAGCTTCTCAAAGCCCATGGCATTGAGGCAAAAGATTTCCGTTTCAGGACCATCGACGGAACGCCCTCGCGCTTCAACTGCCTCACCCGGGGCGAATGCGCCGCCGTCCCCCTGGGTCAGCCGCAGGATCTGCTGGCCCTCGGCCAGGGCTACCGCCTGCTGGGTTCCTCGCTCGAGGTGGTGCCGGACTTCGTCTATACCGTCACTGCAGTGCGCCGCTCATGGGCCGCAACGCACCGCGATGCCCTGCTGCGCTATGTGCGCGCGCTCGCGGCTTCGTTCGCGTTCATCCGCGATCCGGCCAGGCGCAAAGAGGTCATACAGGCAATCGTTCAAAGCAACAACGTCGGCGCGGATATCGCGGCGCGGGTCCTTGCGCTTTACTTCGAACCGGAGCGCCGGGTGCTGCCGCAAAGCGGAGAAATCGACATGAAAGGCTTCGCCGAAGTCATCGCCTTCATGGGCGAGGCAGGATTGCTGAAGGCGCCGCTGCCGGCGGCCGGTCGTTTTGTCGACCTTCAGTATCTTCGTGACAGTGGCGCAAACTGATTGCGCGCGCAATCAGCGCGCGCAGCGAAACCCTATGTTGTGATGCCCCGACCGGGGCGAGCGCGAAACATTCTGCCCGCGATTCGTGGTGGTGATGCCTTCAGCCGGCCAGTCATGGCTGCCGCCGCGGGTGGAGCGGACCTCCGGGCTGTCCAGGCTTTCGCGACCATCGTCGCTTCGATAGGGATAATCGCGGTAGATGCTGGATACCCACTGCCAGACATTGCCCGCCATGTCGAGCACGCCATAGGGGCTGGCTCCCTTAGGAAGGGTGCCAACGGGAACGGTTGCGTTGTAGCCCACCCCGAAGCGCGCACGGGTGTTGTCCGGGGGCGCCGCTCCCCAGGGGTACTTGCG
>CANJLC010000028.1 GCA_947475445.1 Alphaproteobacteria bacterium | reverse complement strand
ATCGATTTACCCTGTGACGTCGACACCTCAATCTGCCGCAGCAGCGTCACAATCTGCTCCGGGGTGGGCCTCTTCTTCGGCATGTCCAAGCTCCTTTCCAAGCCAATTTCTATCAATTCGCTTGGTACAAAAAGAGCCATGCAGGTCAGTTTGCTACCGCCGGGCGAGTGGGGGCGAAATGATCCGGATCAACCGCATCCGCAAGCGTTCTCGCATCGGAGGAGTGGCCCATATCGGCCACACTTTTTTGCACTGCAGCATCGCGAGGAAAACCGGGCTATTGCCAGCTTGGCCGAGCCCTAATCCGCCCGAAATCCCGGACGCATCGAGATGTGGCCGCGGCCCAGTGCACGCACCGTGGGACATCCCAGCAACTTGAGCGTGCGGACCATGTCGCTGCGCAGGATTTCAATGGCCCGGTCAACGCCATCATCGCCGGCCGCCGCCATGCCATAGGCGTAGGCCCGCCCGACCAGCACGGCCTTCGCACCCAGGCAAAGCGCCTTCAGGATGTCGGCGCCCCGCCGGATGCCGCTATCGAACAGCACCTCGCACTGCTCGCCCACGGCATCGACGACAGCCGGAAGGACGCGCAGGGAACCGGGCACGCCATCGAGCTGCCGGCCACCATGGTTGGACACAGCGACGGCGCTGACGCCAAGGTCCACGGCGCGGCGGGCGTCATCGGCCGTCTGGATTCCCTTAATCACGATGGGGCCTTTCCAGAGGTTGCGAATCCATTCCAGGTCCTCCCAGCAGACCGCGGCGCTCTCCAAGGCCGCCGCGACATCGGTGGCGCGCAATGGTCCGCCGGCTGCGACCGCGTTCGGCAAATGGGGCATTCCCCCATCACGCAGGAAGCCGGCCAGCCAGCGCGGATGCGCAAGGATGTTTGGCAAGTACTTCAATTTGGGCAAGAGGGGTTTGCCCATCAACTGGCTCATGCCGTTGCGGAAGTCTTTTTCCCTGAAGCCCGCCACGGCCGTGTCGATGGTCAGAAACAATGCCCGGTAACCGGCTTTCGCGGCGCGGTCGATCGTGGCCTCGGACGCCTCGCGGCCACCCATCAGGTAAAGCTGGAAAAAGACTTTTTCGTTTTCCGCCCGCACGGCCTCCAGCGAATGCCCCGAAATGGTGGAAAGGATATAGCCTGTGCCGGCCCGCGCCGCGCCGGCCGACGCCGCACACTCGCCGCGCGGGTGAAGCATGCGGCTGTAGCCGATGGGCGCCAGGATCAAGGGCAATGCAATGCCGGTGCCCAGGACGCGCGTGGAGACATCTGGCTGCGGAATCTTCACGGCCAGTTTTGGCCTGAACATCACCTCGTCGAAACAGCTTGTGTTGTCGCGATGGGTGGTTTCGCCTTCCGCCGCGCCATCGAGATAGTCGAACACCACATCCGGCAAACGCGCCCGCGCGGCGGCCCGCAGATCGGCGATGTTGAGAATATGCGGCGATGCCAGGGATCGGGTCATGCTACGCGGCAACCTTTTCTACCGGCGCCGAGTGAACGCTGCCAAACAGCTTTGAACAAGGGGGAGATGGTGCCCACAGACGCCACCGCAAACAAGCAATAAATCACAGATTTGGGCGGTATTTATTCGCCGCACTTTCATGTACCCGCGCAAATGCCATCAGAAACCGGCGAAAAGGACATCGAAACGGTGTTTCCCCTGCCCGCGTTGAAACCGGTGGTGGCTGCCACGGCGGGAGGCGGGACGTTTGTCAAATTGTCTTGGAGGCAATCAAGGTTGCGTATTCGTTCGGCGCAATTGCCCGCGGGCAGTTCTTGAAAAATCAATCGGCGTTGGTACAACCCTTCCAGGGGCCGCGCCACGCAAACAGCGCCCTGTAGGGATAAATCAGATACCATGCGCCATACCCTTGCCGCCGTTCTTGCGATCGCCTGCATTTTCCAGACAGCGCCGGCTTTTGCCCAGCAAGAAGTGGAAAATTTTCCGGCGGGCTTTTTTTCCGCCAACCAGCCCGCCACGGCGCGGGACATGGTGGCGCTTCTGCCCCGGTTCCAGATCCAGCTTGGCGATTCCAATATTCGCGGTTTTTCCGGCAGCGTGGGCAATGTCCTTATCGACGGCGAGCTTCCCACCAGCAAGGAGGAATCGGTTGACGACCTCCTGCGCCGCATCCCGGCATCGGCGGTGGAGCGCCTGGAACTGATCCGCGGCGCTGCCGACATGCATGGCTATGCCATCCTGGCCAATGTGGTGCGCCACAAAAGCGTGTCGCTGCGCACCCATGCCCAGCTCAAGGGCGGTATCACCCATTACGGCACCACCGAGACCAAGGTGGCGCTGCATGTGGTCCGCCAGGGCGCGGAATCAACCTTGGAATTGTCCGGATCATGGGGCCGGGATATCGGCGCGACCAACCAGAACGGGTTCGGCGCGCGCCAGCGTTTTCTGCCCAATGGCGCGGCGGTGCAATTGTCGGACTACAGCTTTCCCAAATTCACCAACAGTTCCGACCTCAGCGCCGCCTACCGCCAGCCTTTGCTGGGCGGCAAGCTGTCCCTGGGTGCGACATTCGCCCAGCAGCGCGCCTACTCCAACATCAGCGAGCGCATTTATTTTCCCGCGGCTTCACTGCAGTCCGGCTTGGATATTTCCCTGTCGCGCAGCGGCGAAGGGCGGCTGGATTACCAGCGCTCCGTGGGAAGCTGGGGGGATGTGCAATTGTTTGCTGTCCACCGCATCACGGAGGATGACGTCACCAGCCAGACCACCAGGACAACCGGCACCGACAATTCGCGCGGGTTGTTCAACCAGCGGGAGGATGTGGGCCGCCTGGCCTGGCATTATGAGGGTGCGCTGAAGCTTGAAGCGGGCGTGGAAGGCGCCATCAATGTGCTGAGCAGCCGCAGCACCCTTAACCTAGGCGGTGTGCCCGTGATCCTGCCGGCCGCCAATATCAGGCTGGAAGAAAATCGCGTGGAATTTTTCTCCACTGCAAGCTGGCGCTTCAGCCCCACGCTGATGACCGAATTGGGCGCGCGCAACGAAACCTCCAACCTGGTCCAGAGCGGCGACAGCAGCCTGACGAAGCATCTTTCCTTTTTCAAACCCCGCTGGCAGACGACGTGGAATTTCCTGCCGGGCAATGAACTGCGCCTGCTGCTGGAGCGCCAGGTCGGGCAGCTGGTGTTCCGCGACTTTGCCAGTTCGACCTCTCTCAACAGCAATAGCGTCACCGGCGGCAACAAGAATCTGGTTCCGGCTCGCAGCTGGAACATCTCCCTGACCTTCCAGCGCGAAGTGCTGGGGCGCGGCTCGATATCGCTGGAAGCCAAGCGGGAATTCATCTCCAGCGTGGTGGACCGCATTCCTGTGTTCGCGGGCGCGCAGGTCTTCAACGCGGTGGGCAATATCGGCTATGGCGTGCGCGACGGGCTCCAGGCCAATCTGATCCTGCCGCTGGACGAGTTGGGACTGGATGGCGTGACCATCACAAGCGACATCGCCTGGCATCAAAGCAGGGTGCGCGACCCCGCCACCGGACTTTACCGCCAGATCACCGGCGGCCAGAGCGGCAGCGGGATGTTCAATCTGTTCTCGACGACGAACCAGCTCACTTACGACATACCCACGCGCAATCTGCGGCTGGGCATGGACTGGCACACGCATGGCGGCACAATGGAAGCCGAATACCGCATCGATGAGATCACGACCACGGGTCATGCCTACAAGCTGGGTCTTTTTGTGGAATACAAACCCACGCCGGACTGGACGGCGCGCCTGTTCGCCCGTGACATCGCCCAGACCTCCGCCTACCGCAATCGCGAGGTCTATGCCGGCTTGCGCGGCAGCGCGCCGCTCAGCTTTGTGGAGCACCGCCAGCTTGATAATGGCGCCGTGCTGGGCCTGGACCTGCAGCACGACTTCTAGCGAACGGAAAAAGCCGGGACGCCGCCAGACAGTTCATTGCCTATTTTATCAACGCAGATGACGTCCTGCGTCACTTCTGCTGCTCGGTCTGCCCTTCCATCGCCGTGCCGCGGCGCCCCAGCGTAACATCGCTGACGGCACAGCCCTTGGTGGAATCCGCAATCCATTCCTGGCAATGCGACAGGTCGAGGTGCTGACGGGGCGCGCCGGGCGCATTGGGATCAGGGTCCAGAGGCGCCTGCAAAGCGCTCAAGGGCAGCTTGTTCACCTCGTCGATTATCCTGGCATAGGCCCGCGTCACATTCTGCAAACCCGACCAGGACACGGTGTCGGAGGTGTCGGCGTCGGTGTGCATATTGTTGAAGTCGTTGGACTGCGCCACCACGCCCGGCAGGAACCAGGCCAAAGGCGCCAGGTCGCCGCCCGGAGGCGTCTTGCTGGGCGTTGACCAGACCGGCACGCCGAATTCGTGGAAGGCATCGACCGAGATTTTCTCCAGGATCGGCCTTGAACCGCCGCCGGCATACCATTCGTTGGGAATGGTCGCGGTTGTGGTGCCGGCATAGTCGCCATGCGTGAGCACTTCCGCCGGATGTTCGCCGTTGATCATCAGCGCAGTTTTGGAGAAGAACTTCTCGCGGTTGGCCACCAGCCAGGCTGCGCCATACCAGCCGGGCCGAAGCTGGTGATGGCCATCTGTGCCGATGAAGATCATCGTCCGCTTGCGCTGCGCCTGCGGAATTTTGGCGTAATGTTCCGCCAGGCCAAGCATGGTGGCGACGCCGCTGGCATTGTCGCCCGCCGCCTCGAACCAGCCGTCACGATGGGCGATGACGTAGATGGTTTCATCCGTGGCGCCCGGCAGCGTGCCCCACACCAGATAGGACTTCTGTCCGGAGATCCACTCGGCATCCATCTTGATGGTCACGCGCGCAGCCGGTCCGGCGTCCCGCACGGCATTGCCGTCGGCATTGCCGATATTGAAGGTCGGGACATTGGTATAGGAACGGTAGGATTGCGCCTTGTGGTTCCCGCCCCGCTCTCCATCCATGCCCAGGATGGCGGCGGCGCCAGCCTTCTCCGCGCGCTTCATGACGGCGCCGGGGAAGCTGTAGCCGTTCTTGGACACCAGCACCGCCTTGCCCTTGACGTCGCGGCCGGCAAAATCCGCTTCGGTGCCCAGGCCGACATAGACCACCGGCAGGTCAAGATCCTTTCCGCCTGTCGCGGGACTGGCCCAGCCGGGTTGCGCCGATTCCAGGGTCTTGCCGTTCAGCGTCACCGACCAGGATTTGGCCATCCATTGCGGCTGGAAATAATTGATGGTCTGGGCACGCGCGTCGCTCAGGCCAATCTGCTTGTATTTGCCCAACAGCCATTGCACGTCGGCCTCGTCGCCCGAGGTGCTGGGAATGCGGCCCCAGAATTGCGGATGGCCGGCGTCACGATAATCGCGCGAAATCTTGGCCTGCTCCTCGACCAGGTTCCACAGGTGCTTGCCGTCGATTCCGGCATAGGCTTCCGCGCCCTTCGGCAGGGCCGTTTCAAGCTGGGGATTTTCCACCTGCCAATTATGCGTGTTCTGCGCCAGGCTGGATTGGCTGACCGCGAAAACGGCGAGCGACAGGGCAATCAGGGCCGAGGAATAGACGAACAATTTGCGCATAGGCAGCCTCCCAATATCGCGCGCCCAAGCAAGGGGCGGAATTTTTACACTCGTAGCCCTCTCCTAAGCGTCTGCCTGCCGCACTCCCTTTTGGGGAGCGCGGTACAGGAGCACGCCCGGTGATCAATATTTCAGGCGAATGCCGGCACGGAACATGCGGCCGAGATTGTCATAGATCTGGCCGCGGAAGCCGGCGACAACCTCTGTGGTGGAGGGAGTTGCCTGCGGCGGCACATTGGTGACGTTGTCAACCGCGCCATAGAGCGTGACGTTGTCGGTGAGATTGTACGAACCGCGCAGATCGGCATAGGCGACCATGGGAACGGTATTGTCGTCCACATCCAGCGGGCCCCAGAAGCGAACCAGCCTGGCCGAACCGATGAAACGGCCTTGCGCCGTCACATCCCAACCGCCAGCGTCATAGGTCGCGGCCATCTGGCCCTTGAATTTCGGCAGGCCTTGTATGGTCGCATCCTGGCCAAGCTGACCGGCATAGGAGGTATAGACCCCCTGCGCCAGGCGGGTCTGTTCGTCGGTGTAATTGCCCACGGCGTGCAAATTCACCGAGCCGCCCATGAAGTCGAAATTGTAATCGCCCTGGAAGTCCAGGCCCGACGTGGTTTCGACGTTGGCGTTAATCGGGGTTGCGGAAATCGTCAGGATGCCATTCGTAAAGCTGATCTGGTTGCAATAAAGCTGCTGGCCCTGGGAGCACAGGTTTGTGATGGTCGTGGCCGAGATCGTCGTGATCGCCTTCTTGATGGTGATGGAATACCAGTCCGCCGACAGGCTGAGGCCTTCCAGGCCCCAGAAGGTTGGCGTCAGGACGGCGCCGCCCGAGACCGTCGTGGACTGCTCCGGCACCAGATTGGCATTGCCGCCGCTGCAGCCCAGGCTGTTCACGTTTTGAAGGGTGAAGGGGTTGAGGTTGGTGCTCGCGCCGCAGGATCCGGTGCTGAACAGCTCATTGATGTTGGGGGCGCGAATGTCGAACGACCAGGTCGAACGCAGTCTAATTTCGTCAGAAACCTGGCTGGTGACGCCCATCTTCCAGGTTTCCACCATGCCCGAGGTGGAATAGTCGGTGATGCGGCCGGCCGTATTGAACTCCAACGACTGAACCAGATTGTTCTTCAAGATCGGGACGGTGATTTCGCCAAAGCCTTCCGACACGGTGTAATGGCCGGAAAATTGCCCGAAATTGCCGATGTTATAACCGATCGCCAGGGTGACCTGCATGGCTCTTTTTGTACCAAGCGAATTGATAGAAATTGGCTTGGAAAGGAGCTTGGACATGCCGAAGAAGAGGCCCACCCCGGAGCAGATTGTGACGCTGCTGCGGCAGATTGAGGTGTCGACGTCACAGGGTAAATCGAT
>CANJLC010000027.1 GCA_947475445.1 Alphaproteobacteria bacterium | reverse complement strand
GCGCATCAAGGGCATGGAAGAACTGGCGATCTACCTCGTCAAGGAAATCCAGGACGTCTATCGCCTGCAGGGCGTGAAGATCAACGACAAGCATATCGAAGTGATCTGCCGCCAGATGATGCAGAAGCTCGAGATCACCGAAGGTGGCGAAACCACCCTGATCGCGGGCGAGCATGTCGACCAGCTCGAACTCGACACGGCCAACAAGAAGGCGACGGACGAGGGCCTCAAGCCCGCCGAAGGCCGCGCCATCCTGCTGGGCATCACCAAGGCCAGCTTGCAGACCCGTTCGGTCTTCTCGGCGGCCTCCTTCCAGGAAACCACCCGCGTCCTCACCGATGCGGCGGTCAATGGCAAGGTGGACATGCTCGAGGGCCTCAAGGAGAACGTCATTGTCGGTCGTCTCATTCCGGCCGGTACGGGCGGCGCCATCGCGCGCCTGCGCCATATCGCGACGGAACGCGACAAGGCCATCCAGGCGGAAGCGGCGGCCAATGCGCCCCAGCCGGTTCCCCAGCTGGAAGCCCCGGCAGCCGCTCCGGCTGCCGAATAGCTGTCATTCCCGCGCAGGCGGAAATCCAGCAAGGATCCAGGGCCGCCCGCAAGGGCGGCCCTTTTTCTTTGGGATGTCGGGGCCACATTGAACGGTAGAAACAGGAGGCGGGAACAGATCCCCGGCGCTACTGTCTGATCATGACCCTGCCAGAACCCATGTCCTGGACGCGCGAGGAAGGCCGCAGCGGCAAGCTGAACGGCAAGTTCCTGCTGGGTGTCATGAGCACGGGCATCTATTGCTTGCCATCCTGCGCCGCCCGCCCGCCGAACCCGCAAAATGTCCGCCTGTTCAAGACAGAAGCTGAGGCGAAGGCGTCGGGATTGCGCGCCTGCAAGCGCTGCCGGCCCGACCTCTATTATCGCGGCGAAGACGAAAATGCCGGTCTTTTCGAAGGCTTGGCGCGGAGAGTTCGCAAATCACCTGAAGCTTTTTCCGATGTCGGCTCACTGGCCCGGGCCGCCGGCGTCAGCCAGACCAAGCTGGCCGACCTGTTTCGTGATCACGCCCATCTCGCCCCGGCCCAATGGCTGCGCCGGGAGCGGGTGGCGTCCGCCGCCGCCGCGCTGCTGGCGGGCAACGCCAAGCTGATGGATGTGGGCTTCGCGGCCGGCTTTGAGAGCGAGTCCGTCTTTCACCGCCAGTTCCTGGCCCATACCCGCATGACGCCGGGGGCCTACCGCGCCCTGGGCGGCAGCCATGTCTTCCTGATCCAGCTTCCCGCCGGTTACCGGCCCGCGGAAATCCTCGCCTATCACGCCCGCGATCCCGAAGGCCTCACCGAGCGCAGTGAAGGCAGCAAGATCTGGAAAGCCCTGGCGACAGCAGACGGTCCCGTGGTGCTGGAACTGACCCTGGAAAAGGAAGGCGCCTGGGCGCGCATCCACGCCGACAGGAAAATTGGTCCCGCCGCCATGGGCTTCATTCATGACGCCGCCCTTCGCATGCTGGGCCTCAACAATGAGGTGACGGGCTTTGAAACACGCCATGGCGCCTTGGCCGCAAGGCGCAAGGGCCTGCGCCTGCCCAACCTCCCCACCGTGTTCGACGCTCTGGCCTGGGGCATTATTGGCCAGCAGATCCATATCAAGTTTGCCGGCAGCCTCAGGCGCGAGATCATCGCCATGGCGGGCGGCAAGGTGGGCAACATGCGCACCCATCCCACGCCCGAGCGCGTGGCCGATCTCAGTATCGCCAAGCTGCATGCGCGCCGCTTTTCCCGCTCGAAGGCCAAATACCTGGTCGGCGCGGCGGATGCAGTGGCGCGGGGCGACCTCGATCTGGAATCCCTGCCGCGGGGGTCCGCCGTGGCTGCGGAAAAGAAACTCACCGCCTTGCATGGCGTGGGCACCTGGACGGCGCGTTATGTCCTGATGCGCTCGGGCTTTGCGGATGCCACGCTGGTGGGCGACAGCGCCGTGGCAACGGCCCTGCAGCGGCTGCACAAGCTTCCCGAACGCCCCGATCATGAGCTGCAGGCGGCGCTGCTGGCGCAGTTCGCGCCTTATCGCAGCCTTGCCACCGTGCATCTTTGGAACAGCCTGAAGGATCCCGCATGAGCCATTACTGGGACGTGATTGAATCACCCTTCACCGATTTCGCCGCCTGGGTGGACGAGAAGGGCAGGCTGCTGCGCTTTTACCTCAGCCCCAAGGGTGCGGCGAAGGTGGACCCGCTGGCGCAGCGCAATGCCAAGGCCCTGACCAATGTGCGCCGGCAGGTCAACGAATACTCAAAGGGCACGCGCCAGGAATTCGACTTCGAACTGGCTGCCGAAGGCCCGGACTTCAACAAGCTGGTGTGGAAGGCGCTATGCGACATCCCGTTCGGCACCACCACGTCATACGGCGCCATCGCCAAAAGGATCGGTTTTCCCACCGCCGCCCGCGCCGTGGGCGCCGCCAACGGCGCCAACCCCATTGCGCTGATCGTGCCCTGCCACCGGGTTATCGGCAGCAACGGAAAACTGACGGGTTATGCCGGCGGGCTGCCACTAAAGCGCAAATTGCTGGAGCACGAGGCGCGCGTCGCCGGCACGCGCCTCGACCTCTTCTCCTAATGAACTGCGTGCAGGCCGCTTGGCTGCGCGCGCAGGGATTGCGGCACCGCCAGTGACACGAGAATGGCGCCGATAAAGGTCACCAGCAGCGTCACCACGATCACCGCACCGGTCGGCAGGTCGAACAGCGATGAGCAGACCAGGCCCAGCACATAGCCGATCAATCCCACGGTATAGCCCACGCCCAGCCGCAGCTTTTCGGCAAAGCGCTTGGACGCCAGGGCCGGAATGATCAGGCTGGCAAAGACCAGGTAGATGCCGACCAGCTGCACCGACTGCGTCACCACCAGGGCGAAGAGCACGTAAAAGCCGGTCTGGCCCATTTTGTGGCGAAAGCCGAACCAGACCACCAGCGCCAGCGCATAAAGAATGGCGATGGGGATGAGGCTGGAAATCGACACCCACAGGATCTGGCCAACCAGAAGGTCCTTCAAATGTTCGCCGCCCTGCGGGTTGTTCGCCAGCAGCAACAGCTCGGCGCAGGCCGCCACGGCAAACAGCACGCCGATCAGCGCTTCCTGCACTTCCGGCCATTTCTTTTCCGTCCAGGTCAGCAGCAGGGCACCCAGCAGGGCCGCAATGACGGCGGCGATCTGCACCCGCCAGCCTTCGGCTTCGAAACCGAAAGTGCTGGCGGCCGTCACGCCCAAACCGGCGACCTGTGCAATCGCAAGATCGATAAACACGATCCCGCGATTGAGGACATGCTGGCCCATGGGAACATGGGTGGCCAGCACCAGGATGCCGGCCAGGAAGGCCGGAAACAGGATGCCGATCTCAAGACTGTTCATTTCTTCAATGCTCCCAGCATCAGGCTGATGGTGTGGTCGTACAGGCTGAACAAATCCTTGGCTTCCGGCGTGCCGCCCACCGTGAAGGGCAGCATCAGGGCAGGGATGCCGGCATGCTCGCTGACAAATTTGGACGGCCGGTCGTCTTCATAGGCCGCGCGGATGATGAACTTGGCCGGGGTCGCCTGCAGCTTGCCCAGCACCTGCGCCAGGTAGCCGCTGGAGGGCGGCACGCCGGGCTTGGGCTCCAGCGGCGCGACTTCGGTCAGGCCCAACCACTTCTCCATGTAATACCAGGAGTGATGCTGCACCACGATGGGCGTGCCCTTCAGCGGCGCGGCCATGGCTGTCCATTTCACAAGCGCCGCATTCCAGCGGGTGGTGAAATCTGCCAGACGGGCATTGTAGGTGGCGGCGTTTGCGCCATCGAGCTGCACGAAACGCGCCGCCAGCGCCTTGGCCACCGGCAACATCATGCGCGGATCGGTCTGGATATGCGGATTGCCCGCAGCATGAATATCGCCCAGGGCGCGGTCATAGGTAACAGGCTGCTCGGCCAGCTGCACAAAGCTGGTGGCGTCGAAGGCGCCCGGATTGTTGGGCTGGATCTTGCCGTTGTTGGCCTGCTGCAAAATCATCGGCAGCCAGCCGATTTCCAGCTCCGCACCGTCGCAGATGGTGATGTCGGCGCTGCGGGCCTTGGCGATCAGGCTGGGACGCGCCTGGATCTGGTGCGGGTCCTGGGCGCCGGTGGTGGCGGTGTAGATGGACACCTTGTCGCCGCCGATCTCGCCGGCCAGCGCGCCCCATTCGGGTTCGCAGGCAAAGACATTGAGATTGGCATAGGCGGGGGTGGTGCAGCACAGGGCCAAGGCGCTGGCGATCAAAATCTTCTTCATTGTGTTTTCCTCAATAGCGATGCGCGGCATGGGGGCCGTACATCACGGTGTATTGCAGCATGATTTCGTTGTTGGGCTTCAGGTCCGCCTGGTCATGGGTGTATTGCAGCCGGAAGCGTCCAAATTCACTGCTGTCGAATTCCAGCAGCGCGGTTGCCGCGCTTGGCAAATGGCCAAAATCGTCCAGCTCGGTGCCGGCCAGCGCCAGCGGTGCCTTGGCCGTGCCCAGCGCGGAATAGCGCAGGCCAATGCTCCAGCGCGGCATGAACTGGTAGTCGCCCTGCGCGTACCAGCCCCAGCGATTTTGCGAAAACGCAATGGCGTCATAGGTGCCGGACTGGTGATTGTAGAATACCTCGCTGGTGAGGGAGAGGTTCTGCACTGTCGGGTTGCCGCCCGGCGCCCATTTGTAGACCAGGCTGCCAATTCCCAAGTCTGTGCCGCCGGTGAAGAAATGCCCGCCGCTGTCCCGGTTCTGGGCGTCGCTGTGCAAATAGGACAAGCCCGCAAGATAGGACGAGCTGTCATTGATGTCGTTGCCGGTATGGACGAAGGCGGTATAGGTCCCAATGCCCATGTTGCGCGCACTCGCCGCCGGATAGACATCTCCGCGAAATGCTTCCGCGCCGAACTCCAGGAACTGGTCGGTGGGCGCCAGCCAGCGAACCTGCAATCCGTCATCGCCATACTGGTTGTTGAGGAAGGCGCGATAGGGCAGGGCCTGGTCGGAAAAAATCCAATTGTGCGCATGGCGTTCATTCAGATAGCCGATGCCCGAAAAGAAGCGCCCGCCCTTGAGGGTGATGCCGCCCGGCATGTCTGTCGTCTGAAGATAGGCTTCCTCCACGCCCACATTGTTAGCGCTGTCAAATGCAAACGTCAGGCCGGCCGTGAGTTCAGGGTCGATATTCGCCGCCAGCGTGACTTCGGATTCGCCCAGCGAAAAGCCGCGCGGAAGCAGGCCGGTATCGTCGCCCAGCAAAATTCCTGCAATGCGCGCCGTGCTCGTGTCATGTGAGGATGCGGCATAGAATCCGTTCAGCACGGCCGAGATGCCGGGATTGAAGGCGTTGTTGGAGCTTGGTGGCGGCGGGGGCGGCGCCGATGCCGTGGCCAGCGATTCCTGCAAGGTGGCCATGGCGGTTTCCACCGACATGCTTGCGGTCTCCGCCTTGGTCTGGGCGGTGGCTGCCGTCGCCGTGGCGGTGGTGGCGGATTTTGCCGCCGCATCGGCGTTGGCCTGGGCCGCCTTGGCGTCGGCTTCGGCTTTCGCCAGGCGTTTCTCCAACGCGGAAATGCGCGCGGCATAGTCGCGCTGGATCTGGTTCAGCTGCGCCTTCATCTCGGCAAGATCGTCCGCATTGGCGCTTATGGGAAATGAAATGCCCGCACAGAGTGCGGCTGCAATGAGTTTCCTGGTCATGGATTTCACATCAAAAAGAGGGAAGAGGCCCCGGTGACAGGGCGGCGGATCACGGGCCTTTGACAGGCCTTGCGATCAGCGGCGCGGAGGCGCGCGGCTCTGCCAGCTTCGCTGCCGTTCAACCGAAGCCGGCTGCGGCAGGACGGTGGGGATCAGGTACACGATCCAGTCGAGCTGGAGCGGCAGGGTAACGAGGGCAGGGGCCAGGGTCACGCCGGCATGGACCAGTTCCTGGCACAGGGCGCAGGTGCCCGGGTCCAGCGGGTCAACAGGGACCGGCGCCGTGGGGGCCGACACATCGCTGACCTGGAGGGGGGCAGCCCAGACCTTGTGAATATGGGTTTGGACCAGATAGCCCTGTATGGCGAAAACCAGCAGAGCAAAGAGGGTCACAAGCCGGGAAGCGGCTGGTCTCTTGGCGATCTGGCCGGAATTCGTCATGGCGCGCTAGTATTAAGTGGACGGGGCGAATTGTATGACGCGTGCCCCGGGCCAGCGCAACTGCGCACCTTCGTAATAACAAGAAAAATAGTGTAAAAAGGCCATGGGCGGGAGGGGCTGGATGCGATTTATTCGCAAATATGCTCCGGCGGCCAAAAACCCAGCAAAGCCGCGGCTGTAACATCGCAGCCGGCGCGCTTGACCCTGCCACCCCCCGTGGATATATAGCGCCACCTTCCAGGGCAGGCTGTCTGCGGCAAAACCGCAAAAACGCTGTTGGGAAGCCAGTTTAAGAGCTTGAAAAGCGCGACTCAGAGGCTTTGTGCCCCTCAGTCCTCCGCAAGTTCGGACCGGGATTTCGATCCCGCGTCCAGTTTTGTTTTTCGTTCAACCCGCGCGGGGAGCGCGGGGCGACAAAAGGAAGAATTGGGAATGCCGACAGTCAATCAGCTTATTCGCAAGCCGCGCGGCGCCAAGCCGAAGCGCAACAAGGTTCCGGCCCTGCAGAACTGCCCGCAGAAGCGCGCCGTCTGCACCCGCGTCTATACGACGACGCCGAAGAAGCCGAACTCCGCGCTGCGCAAGGTCGCCAAGGTGCGCCTGACCAACGGCTTCGAAGCGCTGACCTACATTCCCGGTGAAGGCCATAACCTGCAGGAACACAGCGTTGTTCTGATCCGCGGCGGCCGCGTGAAGGACCTTCCCGGCGTTCGCTACCACATCATCCGCGGCGTGCTCGACACGCAGGGCGTCAAGGACCGCAAGAAGCGCCGTTCGCTCTACG
>CANJLC010000026.1 GCA_947475445.1 Alphaproteobacteria bacterium | reverse complement strand
TGCAAAAGCCTTGGCATAGTCAAAAGCCAATATGAATTCAGCCGCCTCTGTGGACGGCAACAATCTTGGTACAGCGCCAGCAAATGCCGCAATGTGCAGATCAGCACGGATGCTGCTGTCACGCTCAGCGTGATGATCGAAAAGCGTGCCCGTGAAGAACTGCCAGAAGATATTCGACCCTATGCGCTCAATCTCAGCCGCTTGCTGCTGGAAACGATCAAAGAGAAAGCCGAGGCCTCACGATGCTGATCTGGGAAGTCGAAGGCACCAAACCACTGACTCCAGACCAAAGCCAAGCCCGCGCCTTGGATCAGCAGCAGAAACAGATACGTCTGCGAAAAAAACAACTGGCGCTGGGCAAGGCAAGAGATCGGGAGCACAAACTTGCTGCCCAAGTCACAAGCCTCGCTTCAAAAACCGTATAAGAGCAGCCTACAGTACTCTGGATTGGGTTGCTCGCTACTGTGAGTGCTGTGTGCTTAAAAACTGTTTCCACGCCCTTTACGTATTGCGGGTGCAGGCAATAGCGGCTCGGGCTGAGCCTTTTGCAAAGAGATTGAGTAGCGCTGATAGGCTTTTCCGTACCAAGCATGATCAAGCAGCGAAGGGGCTTTCTTTGCCTTTGGCCTTTTGATTTTCAGTTCTTAAAATTTTTCTCGTGCGATATCAGCGAGGATAATCTTTCTAGCGTCAGATTAGACAACGCCCGCCGGCTCTGCAGCCGGAGTTCGGGAGGTCTTAATCTCCTGAATATGCCCAAGGGAGCCACGTTCTGGCCCCTCGGGCCCTTTGACAAATGATGCAAAATTAGCGTAGTGGACGTGGCCTCGGCAGTTTCCTACGGACTGGCCGACGTAAGAGGATCACGGCCTTACGCCCGGCGTTTCCACGGGCATGCCGCGTGCGCGCTGCGCAAGATAAAGCTCCAGTTCGATGAATTCCTGCGCCCCATAGGGGAAGGCCTGGGCGCGCACGCCGCTCATGCAGTTGCGCAGCCGCCTTTGCAGCGATCCCATGCCCTGCCATTCCAGGCGGTAGATGGGATAGGCGTTGGCGTGGGCCTGAGGGATAGGCGCAGAGCCCAAGTGCTTGCCCCAGTTGTCTTCATGGCACTGGGCGCAGGAAAAATTCAGTTGTCCCATGCGCTGGCTCCAAAGCGCGCGGCCACGTTCCCGGAAGGGCGTTAGCCGCTGGTCATCGGGGGGCGCGGTGGGCATGCCGCGCGATTGCAGCCCGATGAAGGTGGAGAGCGCCAACAGGTCGCGGCTTTCGGGCGCTAGCGGGGTGTCCTTCTGCTGGTCTTGTCGGCACAGGTTGATACGCCCCTGCAGGTCGATAGGCGTCTGGCTCGCTTCGTTGAAGGCGGGAAAGCGCGCGGCGACGCCCTTCATGCTGGTCTGCGCTTCCCCATGGCAGTCAGCGCAGGATTTGTCGGCGCCGCCCGTCTTCGTCTTCCAGAGGCTCTCACCGTCCAGGGCGGAGAGCATGCCGGGGTTGGTGCCATCGTCGTGCTGCATCTGCTGCGTCTGCGCGCTCATGAAGGCAGAGCCCGACTTGCGGTCGGCCTCTGCGATCTGCGCCAACGCGGCGAAGGCGCCAAGCGCCGCTATCAGCGCAAGCGCGCCGACGGGTGCGGCGGATTTCATTCGACCTCAATCTTCGCGGTCTGCACCTGCGTCTGGTCCTTGTCATCGGTCCAGCTGAAGGTGAGCACGCCGGTCTGGGTAGCCACCACCGTGAATGACAGGAAAGGGTTTGCCGACACAGCGGGGAACAATTCCGCGCTGAACACATGCTCGCTATCATAGGTGCAGGCGAAGCTCTTGAGGATGTCACGCGGGTAGAACTTGCCATTGGGGTCGGGCCGGAAGCCCGTCTCCATGGGATGGGAGATCAACACCTTAATCTCAACAACATCGCCGCGTTTCACCTTGGTGGGTACATTAACGAGCGCGCGGGCCATCAGCGTTCCTCCGCGCAGGCTGGCAGGGTGACGATGACCTCGATCATCCCCATGCGAAAGCCGCCATCGCTCATCTGCGCGACGGCGACGACCTTCTGGGAATCGCTGAGGCGGATACGGGTGGAGACCCAGGCCCGCCCGGACTTCGGCCCGAAGGTGAAGATGGCGATCTGGGGCATGGGGTTTTTCTCGTTGAAAAGAGCCACCTTCACCACATGGTCCGCCACAGTCATGGGGCTTTCCACGCTCACCACCGCTGGCACGGAATTACCGCTTTCGAGAAGGATCGGAATATCTACCTTGACCCCACCCTGTTTGATCGGGGCGCCTTTGGTGAACGCGGCGATGGCTTCGTCCATCTCCGACATGGTGGCGCGGGCGGCGGGGGAGACGGCGATAAGCGCCGCGCTGGCCGCGCCCGTCAACACGGCGCGGCGCGAGACGCCTGCTGGTTGCTGGTCTTCCTGAATGGTTGGCATGGCTGGCCTCATGGGTTGGACATGGGATTGGCGGAGGGGTCTTGGAGCGTCTTCAGAAAGGCGACGACGTCCTCCACCTGTTGAGCATTGAGGATGGGCGCGTCCTTAAAAGCGGGCGCCACCCGGTTTAGACCCTCGATGCGATAGTAGCTCGGCATGATGGTTTCGGGGTTCAAGCGGCTTCCATCCACGATCCGCAGGCGCAGTTGCGCGCTAGACCAGCGCGCGCCCACCCCCGCCAGATCGGGCGCCATGTCCCCCTGAAACCGCTGGTCGGGAAAGGGGCCCACATGGCAGAGCAGACAAAGGCCCTTCTGCCGGTCCACGACGATGGCGCGGCCCCGTGTAGGGTCTCCCATCTCGCCGGTAAGGGGTTGCGGGATGGTGTCGCCTACAATAGCCAAAGGCGCAACTTGGGCATGCGGCGCCATGGGAGCCCCCGCTGTCATCGCCAGTGCTGCCACGAGCGCGCGCATCTCAACCAAACACCTCCGAAGAGATGGTCTTGAACCAGGAGTCCGCATAGGCGGCCTCGCGGGCGCGGACCTCGCTGGAGGCGCCCAGGGTGCTGACGCCCCCCGCGCCTTCCACATCCACCAGAATGCCTCTTGCTGGGTGGTAGACGTCCGCCACCGAGATCCCGTAGGCGGGGGCGACGATGGAATAGCATGTGTTCAGGAGCTTGGGGCTGGCGGGCGTCTCGCCCCGCAGCAGCAGCGCCACGGCGCTGGCGCAGACCTTGGCCTGGGAATTGGCGGCGAAGGCGGATTTGGGCATGGCGCCGGCGATGGCGGCATCGCCGATCACATGCATGCGGGGGCGCAGCTTCGACGCGAAGGTCACGGGATCGATGGGGCACCAGCCGCTCTTGTCGGCCACGCCCGCCGCCACCGCGATGCTACCGGCTTGCTGGGGCGGGATGATATTGGCCACATCAGCCTTGTGCCGGTCGAATTCGGTCACAACCACCATGTCCTTCACGGAGACTTCCGTGGTCTTGCCGCCGGCGCCCAGCGCCACCCATTCAAGGATGCCCGGATAAAGCTCCTTCCAGGCCATCTGAAACAGCTTCTGCTTGGAGAAAGCGTCCTTGGCGTCGAGCACGATGAGCTTCGACTTCGGCTTATGGGTCTTGAGATAATGGGCGATCAGGCTGGCGCGCTCATAGGGGCCGGGCGGGCAGCGATAGGGATTGGCGGGAACGGACATGACGACCACGCCCCCATCCCGCATGGCCTCAAGCTGGCTGCGCAACAGTAGGGTCTGGGGGCCAGCCTTCCAGGCGTGGGGCATGATTTGCGCCGCCGCGTCGTCATAGCCGGGCAGGGCGTCGAAACGCATGTCGATGCCCGGCGAGAGCACCAGCCGGTCATAGGGCAGCGTCGTCCCGCTGGCGAGGCGCACCAGGCGCGCGTCTGCGTCCACCCCTGCGGCCATTTCTGGTACGATGACGATCCCCTCTCGCTTCAGGGCCTCGTATCCGAATTGTTGGGAGGCTAGGTCCCGGCTGCCGTGGATCACCAGATTGCTGAAGGGGCAGGCGACATAGGTGGCGTTGGGCTCGAGCAGCGTCACCGCCACGCCCAATCGGTTCAGATAGCGCGCGCAGGTCGCCCCGCCAAAGCCGCCGCCGATGATGACGGCCTGCGGTCGCGCCTGACCTATGACGCAGGGAGCCGCTAGGGAGAATGCGAGGGTGGCGGCGCCACTGAGGACGCCGCGCCTGCTGGCGCTGCTCATGGCGAGCTTCTCTGACTGGCGAGCCATTGGGCGATGGCGCGGGTCTCGGTCTCGTTGAAGCCCTTAGCGAGACGGTTCATGAGGGTGGCGGGCCGGGCGCCGGATTTGAACGCGCCCATGGCTTCGGTGATTTCATCGGCGCTTAGGCCAGACAGGGAGGGGATCTCCCCCCCCGCCGCCCCATGACAGCCGGAACAGGACAAGGCGCCCGGCGGCGCAGGGCTTTGCGCGCAGGCTGAACCCATAGAAAAAAGAAAAGCGAGAACGGTGGCGCGTGCTCGGGTCATGGACATATCCATTAAAGCGGCGGAGGCCCTTGGGCCGCCGCCTTACGCCTTACGCCTTGCGCAGGTCGGTGTTATTGATGGGCATGTTACGCACGCGCTTTCCGGTGGCGGCGAAGATCGCGTTCAGTACCGCAGGCGCCGCCACGAAGATCGTGGGTTCACCAACGCCGCCCCAGAACCCGCCCGAGGGCATCACGATGCTCTCGACTGCCGGCATGTCCTCCATGCGCAGGATCTGATAGGTGTCGAAGTTCTCCTGTTCGATCCTGCCGTCCTTGATGGTAATCTCTTGCAACATCACCGCGCCCAGACCATAGGCGAAAGAGCCCTCGATCTGACCCTCGATCTGCCGGGGGTTCACCGCATGGCCGCAGTCGGTCGCCGCGAAGATGCGGTGCACCTTCAGCACGCCCTTGGCGTCCACCGACACTTCCGCGCAGGCGGCCACATAGCTACCATAGCCCATGTGCTGGGCTAGGCCCCGGAACACGCCCGGCGCCGCAGGCTTGCCCCAACCGCCCTTGTCCGCAACAGCATTAAGAACCGCCAAATGCTTTGGGTGATTCTTCATAAGGCGACGGCGGAACTCTAGGGGATCTACGCCCGCCGCATGGGCGAGTTCGTCCATAAAGCACTCGGTGTAGATGGCGTTCTGGTTGTTGTTCACCCCCCGCCAGAACCCCGGACGCACCGGGGGATTACGCATGGCGTGGTCGATCAGCAGGTTGGGGATGGTATAACCAAACGCGCCTTCAGCACCGCCGGGGTTGAGGCCCTGGAAGGTGAATGGATCACGCCCGTCCTTGTCAAGACCCTCGGGACGGATCGTCGCCTGGATCGACTGGCCGGAAATGCGCATCTGCAGGCCAACGAGATTGCCGTCCTTGTCGAGGCCGCCGACAAGCTTGCACTGGGTGATGGGATGATAGGTCCCATGGCGCTGGTCCTCTTCGCGCGACCAGATCATCTTGATTGGCACGCCCGGCATTTCCTTGGCGATCAGCGCCGCCTGACGGGCAAAGTCCTGGCTCGTGGCGCGCCGACCAAAGCCGCCGCCCAGATCCATGCGATAGATGTCGCATTTGTCGAGCGGCAGGCCGACGGCCTGGGACACGGCGGCCAGAGCGGCCTCCGCATTCTGGGTCGCGGTCCAGACTTCACACTTGTCGGCGGTATAGCGCGCTGTGGCGTTCAGGGGCTCCATGGGGGCATGGTGCTGGTAGGGGACGCTGTAGACCGCCTCCACCTTCTTCACTGCACCGGCAATGGCCGCAGCCGCGTCGCCCGCCTTGTTGCCGACGAAGGCCTCGGGCGCATCAAGCCCCGCCTTCAAGGTCGCGGCGATGGAAGCGCTGTCGAGCTTGGCGTGCGGGCCCTCGTCATAGTCGAAATTTACGGCCTCAAGGGCGGTCTTGGCGCGCCACCAGGTGTCGGCGATGACAGCCACCGCGTTCTCCACGCGCACAACCTTCTTCACGCCAGGCATCTTCTCGGCCTTGGAGGCCTCGAAGCTATTCAGCTTGCCGCCAATGATGGGGCAATCCTGCACGGCAGCGTTGAGCATGCCTGGCATCTTGTGGTCGATGCTGTAGATCTGTGCGCCGTTAACCTTGCCCGCCTGATGCAGGCGCTTCATGGGCTTGCCGGCAATGGTCCAGTCCTTAGGATCCTTGAGCGCGGGCTCCTTCGGCGCCTCCAGCTTGGCGGCGGCATCGGCCACCTTGCCATAGGTGATAGTGCGGTTGGAGGCCTTGTGGCTGATCACACCCTTCGAGACCGTGCACTCGGCGACAGGCACCTTCCACTCGTCGGCAGCCGCCTGCAAGAGCATCATGCGGGCTGCTGCGCCACCCTGACGCACATAGACGGCGGATTGGCGGATGCCCTGGCTACCTGCAGTCTGGAAGTTACCCCAGACGCGCTTGCGGGCTAGGTTCTGGCCGGGAGTGGGATATTCGGTTGTGACCTTGGACCAGTCAGCCTCCAGCTCTTCGGCGACGAGCTGGGCGAGGCCGGTGATGGTGCCTTGGCCCATCTCCACGCGGGCGATGCGGATCACGACGGTGTCATCGGGCTTGACGACAACCCAGGCGTTGACCTCGGGCGCCAAGCCCTGGGCCGCAGCCTCGTCAGCGAAGGGAATGGTGAAGCCGAGCGTGAGGCCGCCGGAGGCTGCGGTGGCGCCGACAATGAAATTGCGGCGGGTAAGATCAATAGCGTTCATGGATGGCCCTTCCCTTAACCGCGCGCCGTGACGGCTTGCTTAATGGCCGCACGAATGCGGTTGTAGGTCCCACAGCGGCAGATGTTGCTCATTTCGCGATTAATTTCTTCATCGGTCGGGTTCGGGTGGGCCTTCAGCAGCGCTGCGGCGGCCATTATTTGGCCGGACTGGCAGTAGCCGCACTGGGGAACGTCCAGATCCAGCCAGGCCTTTTGCAGGGCATGGGTGCTATCAGGCGAGAGGCCTTCGATCGTCACGATCTTCTGGACCTCGGTGAAGGCGCTGATGGGCATTGAACAGGAGCGCGTGGCGACCCCGTCCACATGCACGGTGCAGGCGCCGCACTGGGCCACGCCGCAGCCATATTTCGTGCCCGTGAGCCCAATCTGCTCGCGAATCGCCCAGAGCAATGGGGTATCGGAATCGGCGTCCACCTCCACGGTGCGCCCGTTCACATTCAATTTCACCATCTACGCCTCCCTGACGAAACCTTGTTCAATGGGCCTCATTTAACCTGTTGATCCAACATCCACTAAGGGATGCACTCGCAACTTTCCAAGGTATTATGGGGCCCGTTCGCCCCGATGTCACGATGGAAAGTAAAGCTAATAACGATCCGGAAATCTTATAATCACACATCAATTACGAGCGATCATACCTAAATATCAACATAAATATTATAACGTTCTTCAGAAATTTGAAAAGTGACAAAATGTGGGCGATCAGGTGTCTTTATCTGGTAAGAGCCTGCAAGTTGCTAAATGGGTCAAGACACACCCTCTGCAGGGCGCTGCCTCCGCCGGGCCCTCAGTTAACTACCTTATAACTACCTTACGCATCATCAACATGTGGTCAATATCGCGCGTGATATCTGCGGCGAGAATGTACAAATACACAGCATATCTAGCTAACCCATCCGTTAGCTTCAATTCCACATCACATCCAACTTATCCATGCTCATTAGGTAGATAAAACCAGAGATTTAGTATCCCTCTCCTCTACAATAAAAAGCTATTTCCGCGCCCTTTACGTATTGCGGGTGCAGGCAATAGCGGCTCGGGCTGCGGCTTTTGCAAAACGATTGAGTAGCGCTGATAGGCTTTTCCGTACCAAGCATGATCAAGCAGCGAAGGAGCCTTTTTTGACTTCAATTTTTTAACCGTCAGTTGCTCACGTGGGCTTTTGGTTGTTTTTGCCATTTGGCCTTTTTAGCCCTTCAGCAGATAGCTGTCACTATCGAGCCCTAAATCCCGCTTCTTAGATCAGCCACGATTTTTGATAGTAGCACTGGGCTACACAGCAATAATGTTTTCACGGCACCCATCGAGCAACCGAAAATCTTTTTCTTTTTTCGGAATATTTTTCAGCGTGGAAATGTCAGAGATTACACTGTCTCTTACATTACGCTGTAAGCCATTGAGATCACTGTATCTTGTGTTTTGCTGAAACCGCCGATCCAAAAGATAAGTCACAAATTCAGTTGTATCGCTTGATTTTCATAGGTTTTCGGTTGTCCAAGCTGGTTTCTGACTGCACAATCTGATCATAGCAATTATGCTATTAGTCGTAATCGTGGCTCAGAGAAGCGGCCCGGTGGCTTCGCCATAAACATTCAAAATCTTGCGCTGGAATGAATCGTGGCAGTGCAACAAATTCAAGATCCGTCAAAATCACCACATTTGACCCGCTATTTTGACAGCGGGCATAAATAACTGCGTATAAGGACACGCAGTATGGAAGAATATGGACCTATTGAGAGCTTGGATGAGCGGGTTTATCGCTTTAAGCAATATGTCGCGAGCCTCA
>CANJLC010000025.1 GCA_947475445.1 Alphaproteobacteria bacterium | reverse complement strand
GCTCGAACGCGCATGCATCAAACGAAACACCATTACTCAAAGACGCTTGCTTCACCAAAAGATCGCCGCTTAAGATCAACCAAACAGATGAGGCCAATGCTCCCTTAAACTACGCCTTCAAATGTCCCAATTGTTTTGACGACACACAATCGCGGGACACTTCGGTTGAGGCGAGGCTTCCCATACGTGGAATTGCAAATGGCGGTTATCCGTTGGCTCTTTTGCCTTATTTGTATCGCAGCCAAAGCACGCTTTTGGCGAAAGGCAAATATTGGTTGAATGACCCCTTTTGGCGCGAAGCGGTCATTCGATCCTGGTCAGCCCAACGGCTGCTTCTGACCCAAAGCGGACATTCCAGAAACTTCAAAATCTTAGACTATGACCTGTGTCAGCCAGCAAAATGTGCATCTGCATATAATACAAAGACTGAGCGGGCATTGCCCTAAACCAGCGGGCTACACACCTTCATCGGATGCACCAACTCCTGATTTTTTCACGCTTCAGGAATTCCTCCGCCTCCGAACCCTTGAGCATGGCCAAGGTTGCGGTAAGCCCCGCCTCGATGCAGGTTGCGGCTGCGACCGTCACTGATCGCGGAGGTTCCCTGACGGGCCATCCCGTGCGCGGATCGAGTATATGGCAATAGCGCACCCCGTTCTTAAACAGATAGCGGCGTGCATCTCCGCTGGTGGCAAGTGCCCCGGCCGCTAGTTTCAGCATCCCGGCCATCTTGCCGGGTTCATCTACCGACTCGATGGCAACTTTCCATGGCGAGCCGTCATGGCGTGAGCCCGTTACCGCCAGGTCGCCGCCAAAATTGACCAGCGCCGGTACGTCAGCCAAATTTGCAACCACGCTCAACACGCAATCGACCGCATATTCCTTGGCGACGCCGCCAAAATCTAGCTCCATGCCAGCGGGAAGGGTCAGCTTCGGCTTGTCCCATTTCACCTTGTGCCAGCCAATCAGGGGCAGGATCGCCGCGATCTTTTCCTGGTCGGGAACAGCGGCGCTGCCGTCGAATTTCCACACCCGGCGCAATACGCCAGAGGTGACATCGAACAGCCCATCGCTGAGCAGGTGAAAGGCGGCGGCGCAGTCGAGAAGATTTGCCGTTTCCTCGTCCACAACAAGACCGGAATGGCCGTCGCGATTGATTCGGGAAAGTACGCTGGTGCTGCGGTAGCGGCTGAACTTCTCTTCAATGCGCCGGGCTTCTGCTTCTGCGGCCTCGGCCACAAGATGCGACAGCCTTTCGTCGTCCGTTTCCAGCCTGACTTCGCAGGGCGTCGCCATCGACGAGAAGCCGATGTGGTAATCGCGATCCATCCGGCCTATTGCGGATGTTGCGATCAATGGAAATCCCAGCTGTAGCCAATGAATGCAAAGGCTGCGTTGGTGCCGGTGAACAGATTCTGCTGCTTGAGCTGGCCAATGGCTGCGGCAGGATGCGCATCGCCGCCCTGATGGTAATACTCGGCCTTGAGATAGATCTCGCTTCGCTTGGAGAGGGATAGGCCGAATTTCGCACCATAGGTCAGCGCATGGAAGGAGCCCAGGCGCATGTCCGAACTAGCATAGGCCGGCGTGGGTTGCCCCTGAACGAGGAAGTAGCGGAAGAAATTGGCCTCCTTCTGGTCGTACCAACGAACACTTGGCTCGATATAGGCGATCGACGTGACATTAATTCGCTGATCGAGCTCGACCGTGCTGGAGCGGACACCCCAGCTGTCCGTGTAATATCTTACCGACAGGTCGGTTACCGCCGGCCCCCAATCGATTTTGTTGTCCAAGTAAATGCTTTGGCTGGTCCGCTTGGTTGGCCTGCCCTCATAAAGGTTCTGGACTGGCTCGCCGCTCAAATGATCGACAACCGAGATTATGCGATACGGGTCGGTCTCATAGCCGGATTGATTGTCGAAAGCATAGTTGAGGCTCAACAGCCAGCGGCGCGTCATGACTTCAGTGAGGCCGAGAACGAAGCCGGCCTGGGATTTGTTGCGGCTGGTCTGTGTTTTGAACTGCGCGTTCATCTGGGAAAGGGGCGTAGGAATGCCGCCAAACGGGAAGGATGAATCTAACTCCCCGTTCAGCGTCAGGCTGACATTGGTATTTCCCGCGTTGAAGGTCTGGTCGGTGTGTCCGCTGGCGGTGATCGCCTGGTAATCGCTTTCCCGCGAATAGCCCAAGGTAAATCCCATATCGGTGATGCCGCCGACGGGCTGAGTCCACCCCCCGCTCAGCGCCGCGCGATGGTCATGGAAACCCTCGTCTTCCGGCAGGACGTTGGCCGGAACAGTATATTGCCGCCCCAGCGCCGCGGCTGCGACCTGGCCGGGCGTCGGCGGCAGTTTGATGACCGTGCTGCCGCCTGACGCGCTGGTGACGGTTGCCGACGAGCCCGCGGGCTGGAGCGGCGTCACGAAATTCTGCGGCTTGTCGGAAGGAACCGCCCCATTGGGCGTGGCGCCGGAAACGGCGTCGGCCACGGCACTCAGCGTCAGGGCGCGGCCATCAGCGCCATGGACCGAAAGATCCAAGGTCGGCTCCATGGCCATGATCCGGCTGCCGCTTTCCTGATAGACCAGCAGTGCGGCATCGATTTGGGCAAAGTTGAACCCCGGTCCAAAATTGTCGTTGCGAACGGGCGCGCCAAATTCATAGGACTGTGCCCGGGCGCCGGCCGCCGGCAATGCGCCGGCGAGAAGGCCGACCGAAATACGCGCCAGGCCTTCGCGGAATGAACTGCTCAATTGCAACCGCAACCGCCGCCGGCAAAACCGCGCCCGCCGCTGGAGGCTTCCTTGCTGAAATAAATGTGTTCCTCCGCCTGCGTCAGGAATGGATAGGCATCGACCTGCATTTCCTTGCGCGCCATCAAATCCTTTTCATACGGCTTGGGGCCCATAAAATTGTCCTTGATCGGGGCGCATGCTGAAAGCGCAGCAGCCAATAGTGGCAGAATCCATTTCATGGCTGGGCTCCTTCGCGCAGCAGAGTTTCGAGATGCGCGGTATAATCGCCCACCCGCGCCGGAAAGAATCCATCATGCACGAAGCGCTGACGCCCATCGCGACCAATCAGCACCGTGGTGGGCATATCCCGGAACTTATATTGCGAGGCAATTTGGCCGGCGGGGTCGTAGACGATTCTGAAACTGGCTGGTTGCTGCCGCAGGAACTCGGCGGCGGCGGCGCGATCCTTGTCGACATCCACAGCAATGACCACAAGGCCGCGCGATCCATACATCTGCTGCAGTTCATTCATGAACGGGAATGACAGGCGGCAGGGAATGCACCAGGAGGCCCAGAAATCCAGATACACCACCTTGCCTTTGTAGGACGAAAGATCGAGGCCATCGGCATGGGCAGATATTGGCGCCAAAAGTAAAAGCGGCATGAGAACATTGATCAATCGGCGCATGAAATCCTTGAACGGTTAAAGGTGCCATCTCCCGCATCGCGGGGGGAAGCAATAGCAATTTTGCTCGTTGTGTGTTCGCATTATAGGGCCTGATCCAAGCCAATGGGGAGTGACAAACTGCCCATCAACCGTTGATTGCGATTTTGTAAAGTAATGCCGCTAATGGCTCGCAGTAGCGTTGGCCCATCTGATTCACCTCCGCCTCTCGAAATTGCTCCCAAACACACAAAGCATGAATGTCCGCTAATGGCGCAAAGCAGACACTGGGCGGGTAGGAATCGAGTGCCCGCTTCCGGGCAAAGCGGACATTCAGGCGGGCAATAGCCTTGCGCTGTGAGGTCGCAACCTCCGCACCCGGAGCCGGTACATATGGCGGAACCATCACCTGTCAAAGTCGAGCCAATTACTCGGCTAGTTCAACGAATGCCCCGTACAGCATGGGACTACCCCCGCTTGCTCACCTCTTAGGGTTTGAGCCGAGGCAACCCGCCCTTTCCGCACTGAATAGCTGAAAGAGCCAGATGGCCGGCGATGCGCAATGGGTGCTTTCCTGCCTACGCGTGGCGGCCGGATCAATGCCTTCGAACAGAAGCCGTTTGGCAGCATCACGGCCCCTCCGGGCCTCCAGAAGGGACACCATCGGGTATTGCCCCAAAGCCAAGGACTTTTGCCTGCCTGCAAACCGATAGGCCTGACGCCACAGCTTTGAGCCTTGAGGGGTGACTAAAATGAATAGTCCTTCGGCGTCTTTGACTTTGAAAGGCTTGGATAGCCCCTTCAGGGCTCGCACCTTGGCGTCGGTCAGTGGCATGTTGGTATCCGCCCGAAAAATGTTGGTATCGGAGTTGGTACGTACCAACAAAATATTCGGACACGGGCGGGCGTCCAAGGCCGTCGGCGCACTCAAACGGCTGTTTTAGGTGGTTTTTTTAGGGTTCGCGCTCGCTGACGATCAGCGGCGAACGGAGGTTGGTGGGCCCGGCAGGACTCGAACCTGCGACCTAACCGTTATGAGCGGTCAGCTCTAACCAACTGAGCTACAGGCCCTCAGCTTTGGGGTATAACAGGATTTGCTGGGCCACCAACACGGCCCCGCCCCGCCCCGATTTCGCCGTTTCCGCCCCGCAGACTGGCCGTCAAGCCAAGAGGATTTTCCATGAAAACCGCCTTTTTTGCCGCCCTGCTGATGGCCGCCAGCCTGACCCCGGCCCTCAGCCAGCCAGCCGCCCCGCGCACCCTGACAATGTCCGGCCAGGGCGAAGTCCGGGCCGCTCCCGACACCGTGACGCTGAGCGCCGGCGTGACCAGCGAAGCCCCTACCGCCGCTGCGGCTTTGGCTGCCAACACCAGCCGGATGCAAGGCGTATTCGCGGCCCTGAAAAAACTGGGCGTGGCCGACAAGGACATGCAGACGGCAAATTTCTCGGTCTCGCCGCAGATGACCGGCGGCAACAACAACACACCCATCCGCATCACCGGCTATCAGGTGAGCAACCAGGTGCAGGTAAGGCTGGATGATGTCAGCAAGCTTGGCGCGGCTCTCGATGCGCTGGTCAATGCCGGCGCCAACCAGCTGAACGGGGTGAATTTCGCCATCAAGGATACGGCGCCGCTATTGACCCAGGCGCGCATGGGCGCGGTGGCCGATGCCAGAGCGCGGGCGGAAACCTATGCCAAGGCTGCGGGCGTCACGCTGGGGCCGATCCTGTCCTTGAGCGAAAATGAAAACCAGGGGCCTCGCCCCGTCTTCATGGCCATGGCCGCCCGCGCCGACAAGGCGGTTCCGGTTGCCGCCGGCGAGGAAAGCGTCACGGCGCAGGTTTCCATCGTCTGGGAAATCCACTGAGACACCTTATATAGTCAGGCGATGGACAATCCTTTTTTCGAAGACTGGAACGGGCCGTTTGGCGCCCCGCCGCTGGACCGCATCCGCCCGGAGCATTTTTTGCCGGCCTATGAACAGGCGCTGGCCGACCATGATGCGGAAATTGCCGCTGTTGCTGCGAAGCCTGCCAGTTTTGAGAATACCATCCTGGGGCTGGAGCGAAGCGGCAAGCTGCTGGGCAAGGTGGATGCCGTCTTCTCCAACCTGGCATCTTCCAATACCAACGAGGCGCTGCAGGCCATTGAACTGGAGATGGCGCCGCGCCTGTCCGCGCACTGGAGTGCCCTCTATCTCAACGCCGAGCTGTTCGCGCGCATAGCTGCGCTGTTTGAAAAGCGCAAAGACCTTGGCTTGAACAGCGAAAGCCTGCGGCTGCTGGAACGTTATCACCTGGATTTCGTGCGCCAGGGCGCCATGCTGAAAGGCCCGGCGCGGGCGCGGCTGGATGAAATCGGCCAGCGCCTGGCGACGCTGGGCACGGAATTTTCGCAGAATGTGCTGGGTGACGAGCAGGATTTTGTCCTGGGCCTGGCCGAAAGCCAGATGGGTGGCCTGCCCGGGTTTGCGCGCGACGCTGCAGCGGCAACAGCCAAGGAGCGCGGCATCGACGCGCCCTTCGCCGTCACCCTGTCGCGCTCCAGCGTCGAGCCTTTCCTGCAATTTGCCGCCGACCGTTCCTTGCGCGAGCAATTGTTCAGGGCCTGGACAGCGCGCGGCAACAATCCCAACAGCCACAACAATAACGCCATCATTGCGGAAACCCTGGCGCTGCGCGGCGAGAATGCGCGGCTGCTGGGCTACAATAGCTATGCCGACTACAAATTGGCCGACAGCATGGCGGGAACGCCGGCACAGGCGCGCGCGCTTCTGGACCAGGTCTGGGCGCCGGCCAGGCGCCGCGCCATGGCGGAACGCGATGCCCTGGCGGCGCTTGTTGCCGAAGACGGCGGCAATTTCGCGCTTGAGCCCTGGGATTGGCGCTATTACGCGGAGAAGCTGCGCAATCGGCTTTACGACTTCGATGAAGCCGCGCTCAAGCCTTATTTCGAACTGTCGCACATGATCCAGGCCGCGTTTTACACGGCACAAAAATTGTTCGGCCTCAGCTTCAAGCAGCGCAGCGATATTCCCGTCTATCATCCCGATGTCCTGGTGTGGGAAGTGGCGCGGGATGGCAGCGCCATTGGCCTGTTCTATGGCGATTATTTCGCCCGCCCGGAAAAGCAGGGCGGCGCCTGGATGTCATCGCTGCGCGACCAGGAAACCCTGGACGGCAAGGTGCTGCCGCTGATCGTCAACAATTGCAATTTTGTCAAATCCGATCCGGCGCTGCTCAGTTTTGATGACGCCGTCACCCTGTTCCATGAATTCGGCCATGCCCTGCATGGCTTGCTCAGCCAGGTGACGTTTCCGCGCCTGTCCGGCACCAGCGTGGCGCGCGATTTTGTCGAACTGCCGTCCCAGCTTTACGAGCATTGGCTGGAAGAGCCGCAGGTGCTGCAGCGATTTGCCCGCCATTACCTGACTGGCGAACCGCTGCCCAGGGCGCTGCTGGACAAGCTGCTGGCGGCGCGCAATTTCAACCAGGGCTTCGCCACGGTGGAATTCCTGGCCTCGGCCTTTGTCGACATGGATTTCCACAGCAGCGAGGAGGCTGCGAAAATCGATCCGGCCGCGCTGCAGGCGGCATCACTGGCCCGGATCGGCGTGCCGCCCGAAATTCCCATGCGCCATGCCGCGCCGCATTTCACCCATGTCTTTTCCGGTGACGCCTACAGCGCGGGTTACTATTCCTATCTGTGGTCCGAAGTGCTGGACGCGGATGGCTTTGGCGCCTTCAAATCCGACCCGTTTGATCCTGCGGCGGCGCGGCGGCTGCATGACAATATCTATGCGGCCGGCGGCTCGCGCGATTATGCGCAGGCCTATCGTGATTTCCGCGGCCGCGATCCACAAGTCAAAGCGCTGCTGGAAGGCCGCGGGCTGGAGACAACATGATGCGAAAGATTTTTCCCCTGATCGCCCTGGGCGCAACCCTCCTGCTGGGCGCAGCAGCCCCGCCCAAGCTGGCCATCACGGATTTGAAGGACCTGCCGGTGGTGGTTACCGCGCCTTATGACGAAAATGCCAACGCCGATACCCTTGTGGCCGATGCCTTTGCGCGCGCCAGGAAAAGCCACAAGCTGGTGATGCTGGATCTGGGCGGCAATTGGTGCCCGGACTGCGTGATACTGGCCAATGTGGCGCACCTGCCGGCGATGAAGGCTTTCATGGACAAGCACTATGAATTCGCCGCCGTGGATGTGGGGCGCTTTGACAAGAACCTGCAGATCCCGGCGCGCTTCGGCTTCAAGACGCGGCTGAAAGGCGTGCCCACCATCCTGGTGGCGACGCCTGAAGGCAAGCTGGTCAATGGCGACAATGTCTTTGCCGCGACGGATGCCCGCCACATGACGCCGCAATCCCTCGCGGCCTATCTCAGCCAGTGGGCGAAATAGGCTCGCGCTATTTCTGCTTTATCCAGTTTGACTATCACTTGGATGGCCTGGATTTTAGGCCGCGACTGATTGTAAGGGGCTCTCAATGAAAGCCGAGTGCCAATGCGGGCAAGTAGCACTGCAATTGCCGAAACGTCCTCTGATCACAATTGCCTGCCATTGTTTGGCTTGCCAACGTAGAACGGGAGCACCCTTTGGCGTTCTGGCTTACTATCGTGGCGACCAAGTGACGCTTGAAGGAGAGCCTAAACCCTACAAGCGCGTATCCGCCGAAGGGAACGTAGTCGAAACATTTTTCTGCCCTAATTGTGGATCGACAGTTTTTGTTAAACTCGAAAAGCAACCCGCCCTTATTGGAGTTGCCATTGGCGCGATTGCTGATCCGACCTCCCCAGCGCCGATATGGTCAGTTTGGGAGCAATCCAAACACCACTGGATAGACATACCTGGCGATGTGCAGCATTTCGTCCAAAGCGACGATACAACGTCCGTATACCGCAGCTCATAAGAATCCGCAGCGCTAAATTGCCTCTGCTGCAGAGAGGGACGTTAGTTGCCCGCAACCTGGCGGGTGGGCGTGCCCGGCTCAAGCATGCGGTCCACCACGTGCAGCACGCCGTTCTTGTCATAGACATCGTAAATGGCGATGTCGGCCGTGTTGCCCTTCTCATCCGTCAGGATGATGTTGGTGGGGCCGTTCATGCGGGCCACCAGCACGCCGCCCTGGACGGTGCGCAGCTTGGCTTCGCCGCCGCCTTCACCGATCACCTTGAGCAGCGCCTGGGAATCATATTTTCCCGGCACCACCAGGTAGCCCATCAGGCGGGCCAGCTTGGCCTGGCTCAGCATCTGGCCGGGCAGGGATGACAGCGCGCTGTTGGTGGGCGCGAAAACCGTGAACTGGCCGTCCGACTTAAGGGCATCGGCAATGCCGGAATCCTTCATCGCCGTCACCAGCACCGAATGGTCCGGCGAGGCGGATATATTTTCCAGCAGGTTGCGGCTGCGCAGCATGGCCTGGCCGGCGATCATCGGGTTCATGATTTCGGCGCTGGCGGGCGTGGTGGATGCGGGCGTTGCGGGCATGGCCGTGGAAACGGCGCCAAGCGCCCCGCCAATCATCATGGCGGCGCCGGCGGCAAATCCTGCAATGGCATAGCGTTTCATTGGAACTCTCTCGCGGACCCGACGATAAAACGCGGGGCCCGGGCGCCCGTTCCGGCGCTTTAACAATTATGCCGGGGCGTCATAATTATGTCCCGGCGCCTTCAATTTCCTCGCGCTTCAGTTCCAGCGACAGCCACAATTCCTCGTCTGCCGCGCGCGTGGCAGTAATTTGCGCCAGTTTTCCCGACAGGCTGGCGAATTTCGCGGCATCGCGGGCATAGAGCTTCGGATCGGAAAGTTCCGCCTGCAGCCGGGCAATCTCCCGGTTGGCGGCCTCGATCTTGGCCGGCAGGGTTTTGAGGGCATGGACATCGGAGAAATTGAGCTTGGGCGCGCCTTCGGCCCGGGCGGGGCGGGGCTTGGCGGCATTGGCCTTTTTGGCGGCCGCGGCCTGGGCCTGCTTGCCCCGGCCCTGTTGCGCCAGCATGTCGGAATAGCCCCCGGCATAGACGCCAAAGCGCCCTTCGCCTTCCGCAGCCACGATCTGGGTCACGGTGCGGTCGAGGAAATCGCGGTCATGGCTGACGATCAAAGCGGTACCGGGATAATCGCCGATCACTTCTTCCAGGAGATCCAGCGTTTCCAGATCCAGGTCATTGGTGGGTTCGTCCAGCACCAAAAAATTCGACGGCGTGGCGAACAGCTTGGCCAGCAGCAATCGCGCCCGCTCGCCGCCCGACAGCACTTTCACTGGGGTGCGCGCCTGCTGGCCGGTGAAAAGGAAGTCCTGCATGTAGGAAATCACGTTGCGCGGCTTGCCGCCGACCCAGACGGTATCGCCGCCGCCGCCGGTCAGCACATTGGCCAGGGTTTCTTCGGGGTGCAGGCTGGCCCGGCTCTGGTCCAGCTTGGCCATTTCCAGCGCCACGCCCAGCTTGACGTTGCCGGCATCGGGAAGAAGTTCGCCGGTGAGGATTTTCAGCAGCGTGGTCTTGCCAACGCCATTGGGGCCGACAATGCCGATGCGGTCGCCGCGATGGATGCGCAGGGAAAAATCCTTGATGATGTTCCTGTCGCCAAAATTCTTGGCCACCCCCTTGGCGTCAATCACCTTGGTGCCGGAGGTTTCGGCTTCCGCCGCTTCCATCTTCACGCTGCCAAGCTGTTTCAATTCTTCGCGGCGGCCCTGGCGCAGCCCGTTGAGACGGCCCAGCCGGCCCTGGTTGCGCTTGCGCCGCGCGCTGCGGCCATGCGCCAGCCAGTCCAGTTCCTGCGCGATCTTGCGGTCGCGCTTGTGGCGCTCAATGTCTTCCTGATCCATCAGCATGTCGCGCCAATTCTCGAACCCGGCAAAGCCCTGCTCCAGCCGGCGCGTCTGTCCACGATCAAGCCACACCACCGTGCGCGACAGGTTTTCCAGAAAGCGCCTGTCATGGCTTATGAGGACCAGTGCGGCATTCATGCCCTTGAGTTCGCCTTCCAGCCATTCGATGGCCGGCAGGTCGAGATGGTTGGTGGGTTCGTCCAGCAGCAGGATGTCGGGGCGCGGCGCCAGCGCCCGCGCCAGCGCGGCCCGGCGCGCCTCGCCGCCCGACAGCGTGGCCGGGGTTTCCATGCCGGAAAGACCCAGATGCCCCAGCAGGTAGAAAGCGCGGTTGGGATCATCGCCCGGCGCCAGTCCCGCTTCGACATAATCGCGCGTGCTGGCATAGCCTTCCAGGCTGGGCTCCTGCGGCAGGTAGCGGATGGTGGCGCCAGGCTGCGCAAAGCGCGTGCCCTTGTCAGCTTCCACCAGCCCCGCCGCGATCTTCAGAAGAGTGGATTTGCCTGAGCCGTTGCGCCCCACCAGGGCCAGCCGCTCACCCTCGCCCACGGCAAGCTCGGCCCCATCCAGCAGCTCTGTGGTGCCGAAGGTCAGATGAATGTCCTTGAGATAAAGCAGCGGCGGCATGGGGCTATATGGCGTGGGGCCATGCGCCTGTCCAGCACGCCCTGAAGGACTATGGCGGCCGCGCGAAGTATGGCAGCATGCCGGACTAATTCCTTGGAGGATGCCATGACCGCATTCATGCCTCGCCGTCATCTGCTGGCTGTTGTTGCGGCGTCGCTCTTTCTTTGCGGGCCAGCCGCCGCACAGGACGCGGTGATCGCGCCGCGCCCCTTTGTGGCCGAGCCGATTCTTCATCCCATTCCGCGCACCGCAAAACCGATGAAAATCGGCGTGATCGGATCGGGCAATATCGGCGGCACCCTGGGGGAACTGGCCGCGAAGGCGGGCCATACGGTGATGTTCTCCGACCGCGATCCGGCCTTGTCCCAGGGGCAGGCCAATCGCGTGGCCGGAACCCGCAGCGGCACGGGCGAAGAAGCCATTGCCTTCGCCGATATCGTGCTCGTCGCCATACCGTTCGGCGCATGGCCCGCCGTGGCACGGCAATATGGCGCGGCGTTGCGCGGCAAGATCGTGCTGGAAACCACCAACCTCAATCTGGCGCGCGACGGCGCCCAAGCCGATGCGGTGATCAAGAAAGCCGGCAATACCGGCGATGCCGTGGCGGGTTATCTGCCCGGTGTGAAGATCGTGCGCGCCTTCAATGCGGCGGGCTATGGCGCGTTCGCCAAACAGGCTGGCCGTCCCGGCGCAAAAATGGCGATTCCGCTTGCCGCCAACGACCCGCAGGCCATGGAGGCGGGGACACGCTTGGTCACCGATCTGGGTTTCGACGCCGTGCCGGTGGGCGGCGGGCTCGCCGGGTCCGCCAAGTTCGAGTTGGGAGGCCCCGCCGCCGGCACCAAAAACGCAGCCGAGCTCAAGGCCGCGATGGGCCTCTAACTCGTTGTTTTTTAGCGAGAAAATGGAGCGGGCGAACGGATTCGAACCGTCGACCCTAACCTTGGCAACACACCACTCCAACTTTCGCTACAGTTTCTTTTCTTAGCCGGGAGTACGCTAAGCCATTGTAGTCTATGGATTATCGTTGCGCTACTCAAGCCCTTTCGTATCCTAATTCAACTAAGGGATTTGCGCTCCGCAGCTTCCCCGGCGCTTCCCCGAGCTCCGCCATCAGTTTTGGGGAAGCAGAATTGAGAACATGCACTGAACAACAACAGAACGAATGATTGGAGACAATCATGGCAAAACTCACAATACGCATTATTGATGCCCTAGAAGCAGACCCGGATCGCGACGTGTTCGCCTGGGATAGCGAAATGAGAGGGTTTGGCGTCCGGGTTGGCCTGCCGGATATTTTGTACCAGCGTGAATGAGACTACTGCATGGACACCGCCCGATCTAGATGGGGCGGCGCGGGCATAAAGGCCTGCGGCGCAGGTGGCCGATATCCCAGCGATGAATGGGGTCTGACGGTGTTGTAGTG
>CANJLC010000024.1 GCA_947475445.1 Alphaproteobacteria bacterium | reverse complement strand
TCGCTCGGTTATCAGCCGCCGGCCCCCGAAACCGCGTCGTCGCTATGGCCGCCCTCCGGTTCCGCTACGCTCCACCTACGGCCGGCCATAGCGCTGGAGGCTGGAATGCACTAACAATCAAAACGGACCACCCAGTGGGGGCCGATCAAGCTGGCGGCAGCGGCCAAAATCGTCCAGCCTATAAGGCAGGGACGGGAGCCTGTGGAACGGGCCAAGGCCATCGTAATGGGACAGCAGCCTGTGGCTACGGACCTGCTCTCATTGAACGGCCTTCTGGATCGTCTGGCGCGGTCCCTGGAACGGCTTGAGGGGGCCGCCGATATGGCGGCGGGGGACAATCTGCATGCCGCTCTAGCAGCGGTGTCAGGCCAATTACATCGGGGGATTGAGACGGCTGGAAAGCTGCAAGGGCTTTATGCGGAACCGGAAAGGGAGCGGCAGGCCCCTTTTAGCATCACCATCAACTTACCAGAACAAACTGAAATCGCGACTGTTGTTCATCAAGGCACCGGCCAGGGCACAAATGGCGCAAACCATGTGCCGCCTTCCGTCCCTATAGGGATGCATATGGACTTCAAACCAAGCCACTAGGTGGCAAGGATGCGTTATACTATCTCAGATTTGCGGTGATTTTATTATGCCCCAAAGGCTTCAGGACCGTATCAATTTATTAAATAGGATCGCGGCAGATGCCTTCCGCGACGCAGTCGAGATAATGGAACTGATCGCCATGCTGGAAGCTGGCAACAAAAAAACCTTGATGAGAAAACTGAGGGGGAAGGGTGCGGGACGTGCCGGGCTGCTCGTTCGAAACGCATTGTTCACCCGGCTCCATCTGTATACCGCGCGCGCCTATACCACCCCAACGCGTAAAGACGACCTGCACCTTCGAAGAGGTTTTGAACTGGCCGAGGAATCCGACGTAAGGAACTACCTCAAAGGGCGGAGATCGTTGCCCGCCCTTGTGCGGGCGGAAAAAGCCTGGAGGGCGTGCAACGCAAATTCAAAGCTGCGGTCATTTATGCATTTTAGGCACAAGCTGTTAGCCCATTGGAGCGATCCGGGGAAGGACATTTCTCTCCCTACATATGGGATTGTTTTTGAGATCGCGCGCGACACTGCAAAGGCGATGGAGAAGTTTGCGAACGCGACGGGGGTGGTTAGTCTCTCTCTGAAGTCACAGATGGTGGTTCCAAAGAGGGGCATTGCTGCCTTCTGGAAGCCTTGGAAAACGGGCGTCAAATCTTAAGGCCACACCTTGCGGCAATTTCCGTCAGGCTCATGAACACAAACCGAATTGGAATACAGATGATTTCAAACGAGGCAAAAACCGATTTTGAGCAAGTCATTGAAAATGAGATGTACGAGATGGATCGCGCGCTCAGTGCCGCCTTTACCGGCGTTCACCTCAGTTAGGCAAAATTGCGCGGACTTCTCCGACCCGATCACATCAAGGCGCGCTATCTCTGCATCGGAGATGCCGTGATGCCGCACAACTGCCTCTAACCGCATCAGGGCCTCGCCCCGGCTGTCCTCGGCGTTTATGAACAGAACTCTTAGATTCTTGTGGGGCTGGTCATGCAAAAGCGTGCGCCCGGTAGCACATGAAACTGCGACAGCAGAAACCCAAGTGCTTTTTCCACTTCCGCCTGGGGCCGGAACGATGGTGATCTCACCCCGAAATATGTCTGTTCCGAAAAGGGGCCTGCGCCTGTAGGGCGGAGTGGGTTTGGTCGCGAAATCAAATGGCGAAAGGTCAGGGAGTATCTCAAATGCCAAGTCAGGCAGCTTGGTGTCCGTGAAGGCTTTGGAAAGACGGTTAGACATGTTTTCACGAGTGGGCGTCTTGGCTGTGGTCCGCTTTCGCGGAGGGCTTCCAACCGGCAGGGTCGGACAGCCACGCAGCCACGCTGCTGACACGCCACCCAGAAGCGTGGGAGGTAAGTTTCTCCGGTGCGGGGAACTTCCCCCGCTGGATAAGGTCGTAGATGGTTGATCGCTTCAGCGCAGTACAGGCGAGCACGGCTGGGAGTCGAAGAAATGCCTCCGGGGACATTGAGGCGAGTTGGGTAGCTTCAGACATTTGGTCACCCTCGGGAGTCTGTGGATGACTTCGGCATAGCGGTATTTTGGGACGGCGTTAAACGCGTGGCGTCATGAATCTCCCTTTTGGCAAAAATAATTTATGGACGGCGGGCGCGTTGAGCAAAAATGCTAACGCGGCTCACCGCGTTAGCAAAAAGCATCACTGGGCCTTGCGTCCCTCAAACTGAATGACGCGGCCTCCTTCGCGCAGTGTATCCAGAAAGTCGCTCCACCACTGGGCCATCTTCACGCGTTCCTGCCAGTGGCTGCCCCGGTGATAAACCGCCCGTAGGGCATCACTGCCCTTATGGGCAAGGGCTCTTTCGATGGCGTCAGGGCTCCATTTCCCGCTTTCGTTTAAGAGCGTAGAGGCCACAGAACGGAAGCCATGGGTGGTCATTTCGTCCTTGCTGTAACCTAACCGCCGCAAGGCAGCGTTCAGCGTGTTCTCTGACATGGGCTTTTGCAAGCTACGGATGGAGGGGAACACGTACTGCCCGGTGCCGGTGTGCGTCTTGGCTTGGCGCAGGATGCCGACTGCCTGACTGGAAAGCGGAACAGCGTGTTCCACCCTCATTTTCATTTTGGCAGCGGGTATCTTCCAGACCTCCTTATCCAGATCGAACTCGGGCCACTCAGCCCTGCGCAACTCGCCTGGACGAACAAATACGTGAGGGATCAATTGAAGGGCTAGCTTGGTAGCGGGCTGCCCCTGGTAGTCGTCTATGGCGCGCAATAGCCCGCCAACGGCTTTAGGCTCCAGAAGGGCGGCGCGGTGCTTCACCTTGGGTGCGATTAAGGAGCCTTGAAGCGCGTCAGCCGGATTGGTGACCGCCCGTGCGGTCGCAATGGCGTAGCGGAAAACAGCGGAGGCAAACGACCGTAGCCGCCTTGCGGTGTCGTTTCGCCCTGAACCCTCAACCTGACGGAGCGCCGCAAGCAATTCATGGGCTAGGATTTCAACGACTGGACGCGCACCCAGGCTGAAATCGAGCAGGGACAGGAGCCAGCGCGTCTTTTTGATTGTCTTGGGTGAGCGTCCTTCCTTCTCCTGTTTTTGGATCAGTTCGTTAGCGATGCTGCGGAATGTGTTAGCTGCGGTGACTGCTTTGGCCATGGCGACAAGGCGCCTCTCCTCGCTGGGGTCCTTGCCTGCGGCCAGCAGCTTGCGGGCAGCGTCCCGCCGTTCGCGTGCTTCCTTCAGGGCCACCTCTGGATAGCGCCCAAGGGAAAGCTGCTGCTCTTTCCCAGCCACGCGATACTTGAGACGCCATAGCTTGCCGCCTCCAGGCTTCACGATCATGAGGAGCCCGCCCTCATCAAACAGCTTATATTGCGCGGCCTTGGGCTTGGCTGCCCGTATAGCGGTGTCACTCAGTGGCATTGGGGGTCACTCCATTTTCGGTTGCCACGCGTACCCCCAATCTGACCCCCACCACGCACGGATGCTGGCAGTTAAGCTCGGACGTGCAAGGATGATTGAGGCTGAGGAATGTCAGCTTGTACGGGCGGCTCCGGATGTCCGGGGACATTCCCGGACTGGAGGATGGTGCCGTAGGTGAGAATCGAACTCACGACCTATCCCTTACCAAGGGATTGCGCTACCACTACGCTACTACGGCATCCGGTGGTATTTCAGGACCTTAGCCCCGAACCCTTAAGCGAGGCCAAACGGGCGGCTCATTTCAGGGTGCGCTGCTATAACGTAAGGATTCGGCGAAGGAAAGCCGCCTTGGCCGGGTAAAAGCGATGGCAAAATCCCCTCCGGAAAGACTGGCCGCGGCCCTGCGGGCCAACCTGCAGCGGCGCAAGGCCGGTACCGCCTCCCGCCCGCAAAACCCGCCAAAAATGCCTGAAAAGCCCGGCCCCCGGCCCCCCGGCCCCCCGGCAAGCCCCCTTCGGCCCCGAAACCCTGACCCGCGCCACAAGGCCCTTGCAAAGCCGGGCGGCCTTCCCCCATGAGGGGTCATGGACCGGATACGCATAACGGGCGGCCACCCGCTTTCGGGGGAAATCCCCATCAGCGGCGCCAAGAATGCCGCGCTCAAGCTCATGGCGGCCTCTCTGCTGACGGCAGAGCCCCTCGTGCTGACCAATGTGCCGCGCCTGGCCGATGTGCGCGCCATGGCCGAGTTGCTCAAGAGCTTCGGCGTGGGTGTGCAGATCACCCTGGGCGACGGGCTGGGCGAGGGCGACGGCTATCGCTTCCACGCCGCCACCATCGCCTCGTCTTTCGCCTCCTACGACATGGTCCGCAAGATGCGGGCAAGCTTTCAGGTGCTGGCGCCGCTCCTGGCCCGCCATGGCGAAGCCAAGGTCTCGCTGCCCGGCGGCTGCGCCATCGGTGCGCGGCCGGTTGACCTGCACCTCAAGGCGCTGGAGGCCATGGGTGCCAGCGTGGTGCTGGAAGATGGCTATGTCATCGCCAGCGCCAAGGGCGGGCTGAAAGGCGCGCGCATTGATTTTCCCTTTGTCTCGGTCGGCGCCACCGAAACCGCCATGATGGCGGCCACCCTCGCAAAAGGCGAAACCGTGATCGGCAATGCCGCGCGCGAGCCCGAAATTGAAGACCTGGGCAAATGCCTGATCGCCATGGGCGCGAAAATTTCCGGCCTGGGCTCGTCCACCATCAAGGTCGAAGGCGTGGCAAAACTGAACGGCGCGGAATATGCCGTGATGGCCGACCGCATCGAGGCCGGCACCTACGCCATCGCCGTCGCCATTGCCGGCGGCGACGTCGAACTGATCGGCGCCCGCCGTGATGACATCGCGCCCCTGCTCAATCTGCTGCAGCAGGCCGGCACGGACATCCGCGAAACAAAGCGCGGGATTGCCCTGCATCGCAATGGGGGCCGCCCCGCGGCCGTGGATATCACCACGGCGCCCTTTCCCGGCTTTCCTACCGATCTGCAGGCCCAGTTCATGGCCCTGATGACGGTGGCGGAAGGCACCTCTGTGATCCGCGAAACCATTTTCGAAAACCGCTTCATGCATGTCCCTGAACTGGGCCGCCTGGGCGCGGATATCAAAGTCACCGGCGATATCGCCGCCGTGCGCGGCGTGGCCCGGCTGCGGGGCGCCCCGGTGATGGCCACCGATCTGCGCGCCTCGGTCAGCCTGGTGCTGGCCGGGCTGGTGGCGGAAGGCGAAACCATCGTCAACCGCGTCTATCACCTGGACCGCGGCTTTGACCGGCTGGAAGAAAAGCTGCGCGCCGTGGGCGCCCAGATCGTGCGGGAGCGCGAATGAAGCTCGCCGCGGCCGACAGCGAAGATCTGGAAATCCTTTCCGCCCGGCTGCAGGATGCCGCCGGCAAGCTGAAGGACTTTGTCTGGCTGCCCAGGCAGCGCCGCTTCGCCGCCCTGGTCAATCGCTATCGCTGGGAAGATGCCAAAGGCCCATCGTCAGGAAATAAGGGTACGCGCGTGCGCGCCGGGCTGCATTTCGATGGCGTGCTGAAAGTGGAATCCAGGAACATCAAGCAGGGCGCCCCCGATGCGGTGGTCTCCCTGCTGGCCATCAATTTCATTCCTGTCGGCGGTGAAGACCCGGGCGGCGTGCTGGAATTGCAATTTGCCGGCGGCGGCACCATGCGCCTGACGGTGGAATGCCTAGACGCGACGCTGTCCGACCTCACCGGCCCCTGGGAGGCCGTGGGCCGGCCCGTGCATGACGGGGGTGCGTGATGGCCCGCCGCCTCAATAGCAAAGACAAGAATTTCGCCGCTGAATTCGAGGCCTTGCTGTTCGCCCGCCGCGAAGTGGAAGAAGACGTGGCCGGTGCGGTCAAGGGCATCGTGGCCGACGTGCGGGCGCGCGGCGACGCGGCCTTGATCGAGCTGACCAACAAATTCGACCGCGCCAACGTCACGCTGGAAAGCCTGAGGCTTTGCGCTGACGAGATTGCCGAGGCCGCCATCACGGCCGCGCAAGGCGCCGCCATCGAAATCGCAGCCGCCCGGATCGAGGCTTATCACCAGCGCCAGCTGCCCGCCGATGACAGTTTCACCGATGACACTGGCGCCACGCTGGGCTGGCGCTGGACGGCGGTGGACAGCGCCGGCCTGTATGTCCCCGGCGGCACCGCCTCCTATCCCTCATCCGTGCTGATGAACGCCATTCCCGCACGCGTTGCCGGCGTGAAACGCATTGTCATGGTGACGCCCGCCAGCGGCGGCACAATCAACCCGCTGGTGCTGGCTGCCGCCCGCCGCGCCGGCATCAGCGAAATCTATCGCATCGGCGGCGCCCAGGCCGTCGCCGCCTTGGCCTATGGCACAAAGACCATCGCGCCCGTGGACAAGATCGTGGGCCCCGGCAATGCCTGGGTCGCCGCCGCAAAACGCGAGGTTTTCGGCCAGGTCGGCATCGATTCCATCGCCGGCCCGTCCGAAATTCTGGTGATTGCGGACAACAGCAACAATCCCGACTGGATCGCCGCCGACCTGCTCAGCCAGGCCGAACATGACGCGTCCTCGCAATCCATCCTGATCACGGATGATGCCGCGTTTGCCGACAAGGTGGCCGATGCCGCCGGCCGCGCGCTCGCCAAGTTGCCGCGCAAGGATATCGCCGGCAAGAGCTGGAACGATTATGGCGGCATCATCGTGGTGGAAAAATTGACCGATGCCGCCGCGCTCTCCGACCGCTTTGCCCCGGAACATCTGGAAATCGCCACAACCGATCCGCAATCGCTGCTGAAGCTGGTGCGTCACGCCGGCGCCATTTTCCTGGGCAAGCACACGCCTGAAGCCATGGGCGATTACATCGCCGGGCCAAACCATGTGCTGCCAACCTCCCGCGCCGCCCGCTTCTCGTCGGGCCTCTCCGTGCTGGATTTCATGAAGCGCACCACCCTGCTGTCGCTGGACGCCCGCGCCATGGCTGCGCTGGGTCCCGACGCCATCGCCTTGGCCGATGCGGAAGGGCTGCAGGCGCACGCCAACTCCATTGCTGCGCGGCTCAACCAGAAATGACCGATTTTCGCATCGGCGCACTCACGCTTGATGAGCACAGCGTGGCCACGCGCACGCGCGCCATCGAGCAGGAACGCGAAGTGGCGATTTCCGACCTGCTGGAAAAGAATTTCTTCAAGCTCGTTGGCTCGCCGGGTGGTCCCTATCACTTGACCCTCAGCGTCGAAGAAAACCGGCTGGTGTTCAACATCACCCTGGAAAGCGGCGAAGCGCAGGGCCGCATCATGCTGTCGCTCAACCCGTTCCGCGGCGTGATCAAGGATTATTTCCTGATCTGCGATTCCTACCACAAGGCGATCCAGACCTCGCAGCCGCACCAGATCGAGGCGCTCGACATGGGCCGGCGCGGTTTGCACAATGAAGGCAGCACCCTGCTGCAGGCACGGCTGGAAGGAAAGATCGAGACCGATTTCGACACCGCCCGCCGCCTTTTTACCCTGATCTGCGCCATGCACCTGAAAGGCTGAATGATGCGCGGATTCCCCGATGCCATCCTGTTTGCCTGCACCATGAACGAAGTGCGCTCGCCCATGGCGGCGGGGCTGATGCGCCACATGGCAGGGCGCCCGGTCCATATCGACTCGGCGGGGGTAAAGGCCGGCGCAATTGACTCCCTGGCCGTGGAGGTGATGCAGGAGATTGGCATTGCGCTCGCCGAACACCAGCCCCGTTCCTTCGAAGAGCTGGACAATGGTTTTTATGACCTGGTGATTGCCCTGTCCCCGCAGGCCCATGCCAGGGCGCTGGAGGCGAGCGGCACGGCCCAGGTCGAATATTGGCCAATTCAGGACCCCACCACGGTGGATGGCAACCGGGAACAGCGCCTGGCCGCCTATCGCGCCGCCCGGGACGAAATCCTCAAAAAGCTCAAAACCCGCTTCCAGCTGGCGCCTGTGTAGGACCGCTGCTTTTGCTTGATTTGGCTTGATTTTCCCGCGTTTCGGTGCGATTTACCGGCCCGTTCCATGAACTTGAGGACTAATGGCCAAGGAAGAATTGCTGGAATTTGAAGGCACGGTCAGCGAATTGCTGCCCAATGCGACCTTCCGGGTGCTCCTGCAGAACGGCCATGAGATCATCGCCCACACCGCGGGCAAGATGCGCAAGAACCGCATCCGCGTCCTCACGGGCGACAAGGTGATGATCGAGATGACCCCTTACGACCTCACCAAAGGGCGTATCACCTATCGTTTCCGCTAAGCTGATCCTGGCCAGCGAGAGTCCGCGGCGCAAGGCGCTGCTGGCGCAGGCCGGAATTTTGCCCGATGCGGTGATGCCTGCCGACATTGACGAAAGCGTGCGGAAAAACGAACAGCCGCGCCTGCATGCCCTGCGCCTGGCGTCGGAAAAGGCCCGCGCCGTGGCGGCAAAACAGCAGGGCTTTATTCTCGCCGCCGATACCGTGGTCGCCTGTGGCCGGCGCATCCTGCCCAAGGCGCAAAGCGACGATGGCGTGCGCGCCTGCCTGGAACTTCTGTCCGGCCGCCGTCACCAGGTCCTCACCGCTGTTGCGCTGGTGACGCCCGACGGCAAGCTGCGCACGCGGGTTGCCATGACGCGCGTTTCCTTCCTGCGCCTGACAAAAGATCAGGTGGAAGCCTATGTCCAATGCCGTGAGGGCGTGGGCAAGGCCGGCGGCTACGCCATCCAGGGCCGGGCCGAGATCTTCGTGAAGGAAATCTGCGGTTCCTATTCCAACGTGGTGGGCCTGCCGCTGGCGGAAACGGTCCGCCTATTATCGGGATGCGGCTTCGCTCTTTCCTAGGGTTGCGCGGGCTGCGAAAAACCGCGGACGTCATTGCGTATCCTCGCCGCCGCCGCACTTTTTCGGCCCGGCGCTCTCGTGGCTGTGCTATGATCGGCCTAGACAGATATTGAGTATCCACCATGACTATCGAAGTCCTCATCAATGCGGGGGCAGGGGAAATCCGTGTCGCGCTGGTCGCGGACGGAAAACTGCAGGAACTTGTCTTTGAGCGCACCATTGGCGCCGAAGATGGCACGCGCGGCTGCCATTCCCTGATCGGCGACATCGTGCTGGGCCGTGTCCAGCGCGTGATGGCGGGCATGCAGGCCGCTTTCGTGGATGTAGGCCAAAGCCATGCCGGGTTCCTGGCGCTGCGCGAAGCGCGCTGCCTGGCGAAAAATCCCGGCGATGATACCGGCATTTCCGACTGCGTGCGGGAAGGCGAAACCATCCTGGTGCAGGTGATCAAGGATCCCATCGGCGAAAAAGGCGCCCGGCTTTCCGCCGGCGTCACGCTTCCGGGCCGCATGCTGGTGATGACACCGGGACAGGCCGGCCTCAATCTGTCCCGCCGCATCGAAGATGAGGCCGCGCGCGCCTGCCTCACCCGGTTGGGCGAAAAAATTCTGGCGGAAGACCAGGGGAGCCTTGTTCCCGGCGCAGGCTTTATCTTCCGCACCGCCGCGCTGGGCGCGACGCAGGCGGAACTGACACAGGATGCCATTGCCCTGGCTGATGTCTGGCGCGCCATCCAGGAAAAGCGCAAGACGGCCAGGCCGCCTGCCACACTTTATAATGACCTTGGTCCTGTCGAGCGCACCATGCGCGACCTGGTCCGCGGCGAGATTGCCCGGGTTGTGATCGACGATGCCGGGGCCGCCGAAGCCGCCCGCGCCTATTGCCGCCGCGCCATGCCGCATGCCGAGGCGCTGGTGGAATATGTCAGCGAACCGGTCTTCGCGCGCTATGACCTGGAAGACGAGATTGAAGCGCTGGCGCATACCAAGGTGACGCTGCCATCCGGCGCCTGGATCACTTTCGAGGCCACCGAGGCGCTCACCGCCGTGGACGTCAATTCCGGCCGCTTCACCCAGAGTGGCGGGCTGGAAGAAACCAGTCTTGCCGTCAACCTGGAAGCCGCCGCGGAAATCGGCCGCCAGATCCGCCTGCGCGGCATCGGCGGGTTGATCGTGGTGGACTTTATTCACCTGCGCGACGCGCCGCATGTCGAGGCGGTGCTGGCCGCCCTGGAGCAAAGCCTCGCCTTTGACCGTGTGCCGGTGCAGCTCTCGCCCATGTCTGAATTCGGCATTGTCGCCATCACCCGCAAGCGGGTGCGCGAGCCGCTGGCCCGCCTGACCAGCGCGCCGTGCCCCGCCTGTCATGGCAGCGGCAGGACGTTGACGCCGCAGAGCGTGGCGCTGGCGCTGCTGCGCCGTGTGGAAAGCGAAGCCCGCGCCGCCCCGGGACGCGAAATATTGGCGCAGGCCGCCCCCGACGTGACGGACTGGCTGACCGCGCACGAAGACGAAGTGCGCTCCGCGCTGGCGCGGCGCGGCGCAGGCCGGGTGCGTTTTGCCGCCGGAAATTTCACGCGGGAGATGTTTGATGTCAGGCCAGTCTAAGACCCCACCCTGTCCCATCTGCACCAAGCCCACCCCGCCCAAGGCCCTGAACCGCTTTGCCCCCTTCTGCTCGCGGCGCTGCGCCGACCTGGATCTGGGCAAATGGCTCAAGGGCGGCTACGCCATCCCCGGCCCCGAGGCGGAATCCACCAGCAAAAACCCGCTCCCCAGCCCCGCCAATGACCACTTCGCTGACCCCGGCCAACCCCCGGAGGAAGAATGATTTTCACCCTTTTTGGGGTTCGGCTGGACAGGGGCAGGGCCCTCCTCTAGAAACCGCCCCGCGTGCCCAGGTAGCTCAGTCGGTAGAGCAGTGGATTGAAAATCCACGTGTCGGCAGTTCGATTCTGTCCCTGGGCACCATCTCACCGTTCGCCTTTGTTCGCGCAAGTTCGGATGAGTTCAAATTTTTCAATGAAATCAGATTGATATATAGTCTCAGTGTTCAGGCACGTCCGCTTGAAGTCTGGGGCAGTCGCCTACTTTGTTGGTACCTTTGTTGGTATCTGCCCAACTTCAGAAAATGAGATACCAACAATGGGTTTGACCGACATTGCGATCCGAAATGCAAAACCTTCCAGCCGGCCGAGGAAGCTCTCTGACGGCGGCGGCCTCCACCTGCTGGTATCGGTGGCCGGCGGGAGGCTTTGGCGCATCAATTATCGATATTTGGGCAAGCAGAAGACCCTGTCGCTGGGGGGCTATCCGGAAGTCTCCCTGGCGATGGCCAGAGAACGCCTGGTGGAGACGAAGAAGCTCCTGGCAGGAGGGCGTGACCCCGCTGTCCAAGCCAAGTTGGCCAAGATTACGCGGGCGGTCGACGCGGACAATACCTTCAACTTGGTCGCTGACGAATTTCTAGAAAAATATGAGCGTGAAGGACGCGCTGAAGTCACCGTTACCAAGGCACGCTGGCTGGTAGATTTTGCCCGGTCGGACATCGGTCTCAGACCGATCAGCGAAATTCTGCCCATGGAAATCTTAGAAGTCCTGCGAAAAGTCGAGCGTAGGGGCAGATTGGACACTGCTAGGCGGTTACGCAGCACTATCAGTTGTGTCTTTCGTTATGCCATCGCAACGGCCCGAGTTACCCACGATCCCACTTATGGTCTCAGAGGCGCGCTGACTGCTCCCAAAAGTCACCCGAGAGCTGCAATAACGTCGCCTGAAGCCTTGGGCGGACTATTGCGAGCAATAGACGGCTTCGATGGGCAACCAACTACTAAAGCGGCTTTGAAGCTGATGGCGTTGCTCTTCCCACGGCCTGGTGAGCTCAGATTTGCGGAATGGAAGGAATTCAATTTTGACGCGGCGGAATGGAGCATTCCGGCAGAACGCACGAAAATGCGCAGACCGCACCGGGTACCACTTTCGCCCCAGGCAGTGATGATCTTGATGGACCTTCGCCTCATCACTGGTATGGGCAAGCTGCTCTTGCCGTCCGTTAGGACGGTCCGCGAGCCGATTTCTGAGAATACTTTGAATGCGGCTCTCAGACGTATGGGCTACAGTAAGGAAGAGATGACATCTCACGGTTTCAGAGCTACCGCGTCTACGCTTTTAAATGAGTCGGGGTTGTGGAATCCGGACGCTATTGAGCGCCAACTCGCCCACGTAGAACAAAACGATGTTCGCCGAGCCTATGCTCGCGGTGAACACTGGAAAGAGCGCGTCGAAATGGCAAAATGGTGGGCCAACCATCTCGACGAACTTAAAATTATCTTGGAGCGAAAGGTTGAACTAGCAGCGTAGAAGTCCGCTTTGCCCGCTGGGTGGAATTCGACGATGTAGATCGGCCAAAGCCCTGTGTTGGTCGACGATCCCCGGATTCCGCGGCACAGCATCAACAGCGTTCCACGAAGCTCAATACAATCGCGATTTTATTAAAATGCAACTTGCACACGGGGACGGTACCGTTCGAAGGTTTTACAACGAAGCACTTTGGCTTCCACGTCGTCGAGAGATGACGTGCTGGTGGGCAAGAGGTTAGTGCCCAAGCCCCGATTTCCCTGGTGATATAGGTATGGAGGGTTAGTTCCACACCCAAATATTGTTCGCTCGTGTCCAAATTGTACACGCGCGAACGTCCGCGGATTCGCGGAGGCCTTTACAAGGGGCCATAAAATTGAATAGACCATACGCGAAGCAAGTCGCTTCATAGCCAGATAGCTAGCGGGCTACGCCACCCACGAAGTGGCTTCAGCCTGGTCAACCCACCTGCAGCTTTAACAGCCCGAACTTTGATCGGGCAGCGATGCTGCGCAGCTATCTGGAGGTCAGCTTGGAACCCCTTGCGGTCACTGTTCAAGAAGCGTGCAATGCGTTGAGCATTGGGCGTACCAAGGCCTATGACCTGATAAATCAAGGCCGGCTTAAAACAATAGAAGTAGGCAACTGGCCTGCCGGATATTTTGTACCAGCGTGAATGAGACTACTGCATGGACACCGCCCGATCTAGATGGGGCGGCGCGGGCATAAAGGCCTGCGGCGCAGGTGGCCGATATCCCAGCGATGAATGGGGTCTGACGGTGTTGTAGTGGTGGC
>CANJLC010000023.1 GCA_947475445.1 Alphaproteobacteria bacterium | reverse complement strand
TTTACTTCGGCAGAGGCCAGGCCATCTTGCTCGAACGCGCATGCATCAAACGAAACACCATTACTCAAAGACGCTTGCTTCACCAAAAGATCGCCGCTTAAGATCAACCAAACAGATGAGGCCAATGCTCCCTTAAACTACGCCTTCAACTGTCCCAATTGTTTTGACGACACACAGCCTGAGGGCATCATAGAGCTTTTGCGACTGTTTCGGCGGGACAGTGGTGTCCTGCGCGCCATGCTGGATCAGGAAAGCCGGAGCCGTTGCGGAAATGAAGGCCAGCGGGCTGGCAAGGCGGGCCAGCGCGGGCGCGCAGTCCGCCGGTTCGCAGCCCAGGTAGTTTCCTTCCGCGCTGGTGGGCTCGGCGCTGAACGATTGGCGCGAGGCATCCGGCTTGCCATTGTCCTGCGCCAGGCTCTGCAGGTCGCTGACGCCATACCAGTCAATCACGGCCTGCACGCAATCGGACGGAAGATCCTTGGCGCCTGCGTCAGCAACCGGCTCGAAGCGGTCCACGCCGCAGGTCACCCCGGCCAGCGCCGCCAATTGGCCGCCGGCCGCAGCGCCCCAGACCGCCACGCGCGTAATGTCGATATTATGCTCGCCGGCATGGGCGCGCAGCCAGCGTATGGCGGCCTTGACGTCCTGCAGCGGCCCTGGAAAATGCGCCTCTTCGGACAGGCGGTAATTCACCGACGCCACGACATAGCCCCGCGCCGCCAGCGCGGCGAGCTGGGCAGGGAAATCCTCGAAGGTGCCGGCATGGCGGGCATCGCCGCCGTTCCAGCCGCCGCCATGCACAAACACGATGGCAGGCACGGGACGCAGCGTGGATGCCGGCGAATACAGATCCAGCGTGAGCGGACGAAAGCCCGGCAATACCGTGTAAGCCAGGTCGAAGGCGCCGCTGACCCCGTTGGCGAAAGCGACCTTGTGCGGCCCGTAACTGTTATCCGGCGAGATATTCCTGACCAAAGGCGGCGCCGGTCTGGCGGCCAACGGTGCGGGGGCTGGCGCATCCTTGGCCACCGTGAAGGGGCGTTCACTCGTGGCCTGCTTGGCCAATGCTGCACCGGCGAGCAGGGGCGCAAAACCCAACGCCAACAATGCCTTGCGCAAACGCATGCTGTCCCCTGAGCCAGTTTGAGACGCTTGCCTGACCGCTGGCGCGGAGGTGATTCGCAAGCGTCGCCATGATTTCCCGCCAAGTCTGACTTTTCAATCCTTTAACAATTCAGGGTGTTTTCCCCTGACGGCCCGGCTTGAAAAGTGTTATATTCAAGGCGTCTTCGGGGCCTTCAACGCAGAGGAGACTTTTCATGGAACATGAAGCGCATATCGCAGAGCCCGACATCGGGACGCTGCCCAAAATTCTTGCTGTTCTTGCGATCGTTGTCGGACTTGGCGCGATCGGAGCCTATGTCGTGTATGGCTCGGGAATGTGGAATCCGCCAGTAGCACAGACCGCCGGCCAGTAACGGCGGTTGATATCGCCTGGATCAAGGCCCTGCCCGGCCGAATGGCGCGCGGGGTTGCCTGAGTATTTCCTTCACCTCTCCCGCTGATTCATTTTCTGCAAAAGAAAAAGCCCGGTGGCTTTCGGCACCGGGCTTTTCAGTTTGCTGCGGTGGCGGTCCCTAGTAGTTCCAGCGCACGCCGATACGGAACTGACGGCCGAGCAGATCGTAGGTGCTCTGCGAGGTCGGAACCGCGTGGATGATGTTGCTCTGGTTGAGCGGCGTGAGAGCCGGCGGAATGTTGAGCAAGTTATCAATCGCGCCAAAGAACGAGAGATTGTCGTTCCAATGGTAATTGCCGCGCAGGTCGAGATAGGCCCACATGTCAATATGCTGGACATCGTCGGGAAGACGATCGGCAGTGGCTGCCGTGGCATTGTTCCCGTCATTGTCGAAGTTGTTGATGATCGCAGTACCAAACCAGCGGACCTGGGGCGTGATCGACCAGGGACCGGTGGTGTAGTCAGCCGAGATGATGCCCTTCCACTTGGGGGCCGCGGCGTTGGCCGGTGACTGATCGCCGCCCAGAACGCCGGCATAGTTGTTCGACGGCAAGCCCGCAGGGGTTTCCCGAAAGCCAGCGGCCAAGGCCGCTCGCGGGAGAACGAATACTCCCAGCGGATGCCGATGCGGAATTGGCGGCGCGGAAACGGCTGACCTTCTCCTACATCACGCAGTAAGCCCGTTCATGGCTTGGCGGCCAGTTGCGCATCGCTGAGGGCGCCCGGAGGCAGGGTTGGTGACAATCCCTTGAAGAGGAATTTCTGGGCGCGCGCGCCGGGCGCCACTTCCGCTGTGTAGAGATTGCCTTTCGAATCCACCGCGATGTGATGCACGCCCTGGAAATTCCCCGCCTCCGGGCCGCGCACGCCGAACTGGTACAGCACTTTCAGCGTCTTGCGGTCCACCACGGCGATATGGGAATTGCCGTAATCGGAAAGATAAAGATATTTCTGCTGCGCATCCGGCGAGAAGGCCAGGCCCGAGGCGGATCCCGTCGCAGGGCCGCCGCGGTTGAGGAACATCTGGCCGAGATATTTTCCTTCCGGCGTGAAGAGCTGCATGCGCCGGTTGGAACGGTCCAACACGTAAACAATGCCGTCATTGGAAACCGCGATGCCATGCACCGGACCGGCGAAGCGGTCCGGGCCCTGCCCTTCCAGTTCAAATGGCGCGGGCGGCGCGCTGGCGGGGGCAGGCTGGCCCGGCAGCTGCGCCGGCTGCCCGTTGCTGCCGGGGCCCCCGGAAAACGCATCATCGGTTGGCGGCTTGCCGAAAGCGCCCCACATGCGCTTGAAGGCGAATGTTTCCGCATCCAGCACCAGCACGCGGCGGTTTCCGTAGCCATCGGCGACATAGAGCTCATTGGTCTTTGGCCAGACATAGATATCGCCCGGCTTGTTGACGGCGGCAGGATCCAGGCTTCCCTTCGATACGCTGCGGCCGCCAAACTCCTTGAGGAATTTTCCGTCCGCCGAGAATTTGAGGATCATGTCGTCGGAACGCGTCGTCTTGGATTGGCCGCTGGGACTGGAGCCGCTGATATAGACGTTGTCGTTATAGTCCACGAAAATATTGTGCTCGGCATCCGGCCAGTCATAGCCGTTGCCCTCGCCGCCCCAGGCCCTGACAAATTTTCCGTTGGCGTCCAACTCGACCACTGCCGGCGCCGACTTCTTGTCGGCGGGAATGGTGAGTGGCCGGTGGATGATCCAGACATTGTCATGGCTATCCACGGAAATCTTGGAGACATTGCTGATCACCCAGCCATTGGGCAATTGCGGCCATGCCGCATCCACTTCGAATACCGGCACCGGATCTGCGGCGAACGCCGCGCCTGCTGCAATGAGAAAGAACAACGCACCCGATGCCAGCCAAAGTCCCTGCCTCACCATGCGCTTCTCCCCTTGTTTTTATGCGTCTTGATTGCCTGATGATAAAAACAGGCGGCTGCGACCTCAGGCCTTGACGTATTTGCCAAACCAGTCGAGCGCGTGTTGCCAGGATTCCTTGGCGGCGGCTTCGTCGTAGCGCGGCGTGGTGTCGTTGTGGAATCCGTGTGCGGCGCCCTTGTAGATATGGCCTTCATGGGGAACCTTGGCCGCGGTCAGGGCCGCATCAAAGGCTGGCCAGCCGCCCGTGATGCGGGTATCGGCCTCGCCATATTGCGCATTGATGGGCGTCTTTATCTTGGCCACGTCTTCGGCAGTGGGCTGGGCGCCATAATAGGGAACGCCGGCCGCCAAATCGGACCCCATGCGCACCGCCAGCTGGTTGACGATGCCGCCGCCAAAGCAGAAGCCGATCGCGCCGATCTTGCCGGTGCCATCGGGACGATTCTTCAGCCACACGGCCGCCTGGTACAGGTCTTCGCTCATCTTGGCGCCGTCAACTTGCTGGAACAGCTTGGCGCCGTTTTCGTCGTCGCCGGAATAGCCGCCCACCGACGTAAGGCCATCGGGAGCCAGCGCCATGTAGCCGGCCTTGGCAAAGCGCCGCGCCACGTCCTTGATATAGGGGTTGAGGCCGCGATTTTCGTGGATCACCAGGATGGCGGGCAGCTTGCCCGCGGCGCCGGCAGGGCGCACCAGGTAGCCATTGATGCTGCCAGTACCCTGAGGGGAGGCAATGGAAACATTCTGCGCCTTGATGCCCTTGTCATCTTCCGGCACCTGGTTCGCCAGCGCGTAGTTGGGTTTGAGCATTTCCACCAGCGCCGCGGCGGTCAGGCCGCCAACGGCGAATTTCTGCGCCCCATTGAGGAATTCGCGCCGGCCGATAATGCCATGGACATAGCTGTCCAGCAGATCGAGCAGTTCCTGCGGAAAATCGGATGCCTTCTTGCGTTCCATGCGAACCTCCCAACGTCCTTGTCGCGGGTTATCCGCGCCATGATTTTGCGGCAGGCTAGCATCGCTCCTGGGCCTTGTCATATAGGGGGAATTGCCCGATTGGGATCCCGCCTTGATGCGCAGCGGGTTGCTGGGCGTGGCCGGGGTGGTGAGCGCCATGCCGAGCAGCGATCTGGCCGCAGCCGGACGCGCCATGTCGGGACTGGTCCAGCTTGCCAAGGCGCAGCAGGCGGTTGCCTGCATCACCAACGCCGCCGGCCCCAATCACATGGCGCTGGCCCGGGCCGCGGGCGTGCGCTTCGCCGCCAGCAGCATCGCCAATGGCGGCGTCTCGGTCGGCTGTCCGGCGCTTGACGGCGAAGCCATGTCGCAAGCTGCCTAAATCGGACCGGCCGCGTTACGCCGGGCCCAGGCGGCGCTGACCAGCGTGCGGATTTCGCTAGGACAACCATAGGCGGCGGAGAGCGCGCCGCCCTCTTCCAGGATATCGTCAAAGCCGCCGGCGGCGAAACAGACCGGGCAGACCACGATATCATTGGTCTCGGACTGGCTGACGCGCACCAGTGGCGCGTTGCAGCTAGTGCACTTGATGGTCAGGAAGGTGTGAAACGGCTCCATGGCAAATTCTCCCGGGCCAAATTCGAAAAATCAGCGGTGCGCGTCGTTGAAGGATTTCAGCCCTGCGGAACCGGGGCATAGCTCGGCTTCCATCATGCGGTTAAGCGGCTTGTCGACGGTGTTGAGATTGGCGTGCATGTCGCTGGCCGCCGGGTCCATGTAAATCAGTCCCGTGACCAGCTCGCCAGCCGCTGCGTGGCTCTGCAAATAGGTCATGGCTTTGATCCGGTCATGCGGATCGTAATCGGCGTGCAGCTTGGCCAGGCGCAATTTGGAGCCGTCATGCAGCTCCACCTCCTCGCTGGTGCCCGGCGCGTAATCCACCGTGATGGGCTCGCGGTCCACCATGAAATCCAGGCGGTTCACCGCTTCGTTATGCTCGCGAACGAAGTCATAGGCCTTGGTCGAACCGGCATGGTTGTTGAAGGCGACGCAAGGACTGACCACATCGATAAAGGCGGGACCTTTGTGGCTCATCGCCGCCATGATCAGGGGAACGAGCTGGGCCTTGTCGCCGGAAAAGCTGCGCCCGACAAAGGTGGCGCCGATCAGCAGGGCCATGCTGACCAGGTCGAGGGGCGAATCCATGTTGCTGCCGCCGGCCTTGCTCTTGGAGCCCTTGTCGGCAGTGGCGGAGAATTGCCCCTTGGTCAGTCCATAAACGCCGTTGTTTTCGGTGATATAGACCATGTTGACGCCCCGCCGGACGCAATGGACGAACTGGCCCAGCCCGATGGACGCGGAATCGCCGTCACCGGATATGCCCATGTAAAGCAGGTCCTTGTTGGCGAGATTTGCGCCAGTGAGAACCGACGGCATGCGGCCATGCACGGAGTTAAAGCCGTGGCTCTGGCCCAGCATGTAATCGGGTGTCTTGGAAGAACAGCCGATACCCGACAGCTTGGCGACGCGATGCGGTTCAATATTCAGTTCGAAACAGGCCTGGATGATGGCGAAGGAAATCGAGTCGTGGCCGCAGCCGGCGCAAAGCGTGGAAACCGTGCCTTCATAGTCGCGATGGGTGAAGCCCAGTTTGTTGACGGGTATCCCCGGGTGGCGCAGTTTCGGCTTGGTGATGTAGGTCATTCCGCGGCCTCTTTGGATTTCAGGTGCATGCGCTCGGCAATCGCACTGATGATGAAGCGCGCGGTGATGGGTGTGCCGTCAAAATGCAGGATGGAAATGATGCGCGCCGGGTCCAGGGAACATTCATTGACCAGCAGCATGCGCATCTGGGCGTCGCGGTTCTGCTCGACCAGGAAGACCTGATCGTGGCTGTTGATGAAGTCCACCACCTCGTCGTTGAAGGGGAAGGCGCGCAGCCGCATCATGTCCAGATGCTGGCCCTGTGCTTCCAGGGACGCCATTGCCTCGTCCATGGCGGGGGCGGTTGAGCCGAAATAGATCACGCCATAGCGCGCCTTCTCCCGGGCCATCTTGATGACGGGCTTGGGCACCAAAGTCTTGGCGGTTTCCAGCTTGCGCAGCAGGCGCTGCATATTGTCCTGATAGACCGCGCCCTCTTCGCTGTATTTGGCATAGCGGTCGCGCGATGTTCCGCGCGTGAAATAGGCGCCCTTGGTGGGATGGGTGCCGGGCAGCGTGCGGTAGGCAATTGCGTCGCCATCCACGTCCAGGTAGCGCCCGAAGGTCTTGCCGGCTTCCAGTTCTTCGGCCGTCATGATCTTGCCGCGGTCATAGGTGTGCTTGTCGTCCCAGGTGAAAGGCTCGCACAGCCATTCATTCATGCCGATATCGAGATCTTCCAGCACAAAGACCGGCGTCTGCAGCCGCTCTGCCAGGTCAAAGGAAATGGCGCAGAATTCAAAGGTCTCTCTTGGGTCCTGCGGCAGCATCAAGATGTGCTTGGTGTCGCCATGGCTGGCATAGGCACAGACCAGAAGGTCCGCCTGCTGGGTGCGGGTGGGCATGCCGGTGGACGGCCCGCCGCGCTGGACATCAATGATCACCGCGGGAATTTCCGCGAAATAGGCCAATCCGAGGAATTCCTGCATCAGGGAAATGCCGGGACCGGAAGTGGCGGTGAAAGCCCGCGCGCCATTCCAGCCTGCGCCGATCACGGCCCCTATTGCCGAGATTTCATCTTCTGCCTGGACAATGGCGAATTTGTTTTTCCGGGTTTCGGGGTCAACCCGGTACGTCTTGCAATGCCTGGCAAAAGCCTCCGCCACCGAGGTCGATGGCGTGATGGGATACCAGGCAGCGACCGTCGCACCGCCATAGACACAGCCCAGCCCGGCGGCGTCGTTGCCATTGACGAAAATGCGGTCCTTGACGGCATCGGCTTTTTCAACCGTCAGGCCGCACAGGCTGGAAAGATTGTCCCGGGCGTAGTCATGGCCCATTTGCAGCGCCTGGTGGTTGGGCGCGATCAGCTTGTCCTTGCCCTTATATTGTTCGCCGACCAGCTGCTTGAGCACCTCCATGTCGATACCCAGCAGCTGCGCCAGGGCACCGACATAGATGATGTTCTTGAAGAGCTGGCGCTGGCGCGGATCGCTGTAGACCTTGTTGCAGATTTCCGTCAGCGGCATGCGGATGATGTTGATGTCCTCGCGCATCCGCGACATGGGCACGGGCCGGGAGGAATCGTAGAAGAGATAACCGCCAGGATCGATGGAGGCGATATCCTTGTCCCAGGTCTGGGGATTCATCGCCACCATCAGGTCAACGCCGCCGCGCCGCCCCAGCCAGCCTTTGCCGGACACCCGCACTTCATACCAGGTTGGCAGGCCCTGGATGTTGGAGGGAAAGATGTTGCGCGACGCCACTGGTACGCCCATGCGCAGGATGGAGCGGGCGAACATCTCGTTGGCTGATGCCGAGCCCGAGCCGTTCACATTGGCGAATTTGACGACGAAATCGTTGACGGCCTTTATTTGTGACATGCGTACCCCGTCTTGGGCGCTTCCAGCAGGAATTTCTGCATGTCCCAGGCGCCGGTGGGGCAGCGCTCGGCGCACAGGCCGCAATGCAGGCAAAGGTCTTCATCCTTGGCCATGATGCGCCTGGTCTTCAGTGCAGCGGAGACATAGATATCCTGCGTGGCATGCAAGGCCGGCGCGGTGAGGTGGGTGCGAAGGACATCCTCTTCGTCGTTCGCGGTGAAAGTGATGCAATCCATCGGGCAGATATCGACGCAGGCATCACATTCGATGCATTTTGGCGTATCGAATACGGTCTGCACGTCGCAATTCAGGCAGCGCTGCGCTTCCAGGAAAGCCTGCTTGACGTCAAAGCCCAGCTCGACTTCCAGCTTGACGTCCTTGAGCGTTTTTTCAATGGGAGCGTGGGGAACCTTGTAGCGCAAATCGTTGGAGATATCATTGTCATAGCTCCACTCATGGATGCCCATCTTCTGGCTCATGAGATTGACCATGGGCGGCGGGCGGTCATTCACGCTCTTGCCCTGGCAATGCAGGTCAATGGAAATGGCCGCGTCATGGCCATGCGCCACCGCCCAGATGATATTCTTGGGGCCGAACGCCGCGTCGCCGCCGAAGAACACCCTGGGGTTGGTGGATTGCATGGTGGTGGTTCCCACCTTGGGCATGTCCCATTTGTCGAATTCCAGCCCGATATCGCGCTCGATCCAGGGGAAGGCATTTTCCTGCCCCACTGCCACCAGCACGTCATCGCAAGGCATGGTGACGTCCGGTTCGCCGGATGGCACCAGATTGCGGCGGCCATTCACCATCTCGGCCTTCACTTTTTCGAACAGCACGCCGGTCAGCTTGCCCTTGTCATGCAGGAACTGCTTGGGCACCAGGAAATTGTGGATCGGAATGCCTTCCTGCATGGCGTCTTCCTTTTCCCAGGGGGACGCCTTCATTTCCTCAAAACCGGACCGCACCACGACATTGACCTCGTCGCCGCCCAGCCGCCTTGAGGTGCGGCAGCAATCCATCGCGGTGTTGCCGCCGCCCAGCACGATGACGCGCTTGCCGATCCTGGTGGTGTGGCCGAACGACACCGAGGACAGCCAGTCAATGCCGATATGGATATTGGCGGCCGCTTCCTTGCGGCCGGGAATTTCCAGCTCGCGCCCGCGCGGCGCGCCGCAGCCGACAAATACCGCGTCATAGCCTTCCGCCAGAACCGCCTTGAGGGAATCCACTTTCTGCCCCAGCCGCAATTCGGGCTGCAGGTCGAGGATATAGTTCACTTCCTCGTCCAGCACGCTTTCCGGCAGGCGGAATTTGGGGATCTGGGTGCGCATCATGCCGCCCGCCGAAGCATCGCTGTCATACAGCACCACGGTGTAACCCAGCGGCAGCAGGTCGCGCGCCACGGTGAGCGAAGCGGGGCCGGCGCCGATCAGGGCAACGCGCTTTCCATTCTTCTGCGCCGCGGGCCGCGGCATGCGGGCATGGACATCATCCTTGTTATCCGCCGCGACCCGCTTGAGGCGGCAGATGGCGACAGGCTGTGGTGCGGCGAGAAGTTCCTCCACGCGCCCGCGCCGGCAGGCCGGCTCGCAAGGCCTGTCACAGGTGCGGCCCAGCACGCCGGGAAAAACATTGGAATGCCAGTTGACCATATAGGCGTCGGAATAACGCCCGGCCGCAATCATGCGGATATATTCGGGCACCGGCGTATGCGCCGGGCAGGCCCATTGGCAATCCACCACCTTGTGGAAGTAATCGGGGTTCTGGATGTCTGTGGGCTTCATGCCGTGCGCCGGATTCATTGGCGCGCTCCGCTTTTCCGAAAGCGGATCATTCATACCTGGACTGCTCATAGCGCTGACTGTTTCCCCAATGACATGCCCCGAAAGAGACCAACGTCTGATGGATTGATGCAGCTAATGATTGATGTCCGTCGGTCTTGTGCTCTCTGTTCTTTTTCTAGGCGGTGTTTTGCAAAAAATCCGGACGGCTTTTCCCGCCCTGTCGCCTTGATACTAACGGGAAGACGGTGACAGCAAAAGAGCGGTGAATACGGGTTCACTCTGTCCATGCCGCGCTGCGGCATGACTTTATGCGATGCGTTATCAAGGGCTTGCTAATTCCAGGCTTGCAGCCCGGAAAACGCTAGGAACCGCCCATCTTGCTGAAGGCCATGCGGTCCTTGTTTTCCTGCATCAGCAAGGTCAGCCCGGAGATGGTCGTGATGCCAAGACCCGAGGGAATGCCGTTGTCCGGGTCCGCGATGATCTTGCTGTAACTTTCCTGCGCCATTTTTTCCCAGCGCCCGGCCGGCGTCTTGATTTCCAGCGCGGCGACTGTCGCCTTCAGGACCAGGCGGACAATCGCGACCGCGGGCGCGGAAGGGCGCAACGGCTTTGTCAGGCTGGGAAAACCGCCCATCATCTGCCAGCCATTGGCCAGCGCCCAGGCCGTTACGTCTTCCTTGGTCATGGCGTCATGTCCTTCAGCGTGGCGGAATTCGAGTCAGAATATTTGTCGTGCTAAGCCCCGGCACCAGATCGGCGACCATGACTTCGCCGCCATAAGACATGACAAAATCTGCGCCGACAATATCGGCGATCCTATAATCAGCGCCCTTGACCAGCAGATGCGGGCATAGCTGCCGGATAAGGATTTCCGGCGTGTCTTCACTGAATATCACGACCATATCCACCATGCCCAAGGATGCCAGAACAATGGCACGCGCCATTTCGTCCTGAACCGGGCGGCCTTCGCCTTTCAGGCGTTTCACCGAGGCATCGGAGTTGAGACCGACAACCAGCCGATCACATTTGCTTCGAGCCTGCGACAAAAGCGAAATATGACCGGGATGAACCAGATCAAAGCAGCCATTGGTGAAGCCCACCTTCTGCCCCTTGCTGCGCCATGCCTGAACCGTGTCGGCAGCACGCTCCGGCGAAACGATCTTCTGCTCGACCGTTTCGATCTGCCTTGCCTGAAGTTCGCTGATGATCTCGTCGGCAGTCACGGCCGCCGTACCGACCTTGGTCACTGCAATGCCCGCGGCGATATTGGCCAGCCGCGCGCAGTCCGCCAGCCCCCCTTGCGCGCCCATTCCCAGAGCCAGCGCTGCGACCACCGTATCGCCGGCCCCGGAAACATCAAAAATATCGCGCTGCCGGGCCGCTAAATGCTCGGCATCACCAACCCGCGGCACCAATGTCATGCCGCTTGATCCGCGCGTCACCAGCACCGCACCAACGCCGGGAAGCCTGGCCAGCAGCGCCCGTGCGCATTGCACGACTTCGGCGTCATTCCCGGCCGGCAGGTCCATGGCCGCAGAGAGTTCATGATGATTTGGCGTGAGAATGGTCGCGCTATCATACTGTTCCAGCCGCCTGCTCTTGGGATCAACGATCACGGGCTTGTTGCTGCCAAGCGCCAGAGCGATGAGCTGTGCTGTCAAGTCTGCGCCCAGCAAGCCCTTTGCGTAATCGGATAGAACCAGAACATTGCAGCACGCCATATTTGCGCGCGCGCACTCCAGTATCGTTTTGGCGTCCGCCGCAGTGGGGCGCGGACTCGTCAACTCATAATCGGCCCGCATCACCTGCTGCTGATTGCCGATATATCGGACTTTTTCGATTGTCTGCCCATCGGCGGATGTCAGCAGCGCATTTTCCATGCCGGGGGAACGCCCCACCAGATCGTCAATGATGTTGCCGGCCCGGTCCTGCGCTTTCAGGCCGATGAGCGTGGCCTGCCCGCCAAGCGAAACGACGTTGCGGGCGACGTTTCCGGCCCCGCCCAATATCGTTTTTTCGCGCTGGACGCTGAGAACCGGGACCGGCGCCTCGGGCGAAATGCGCGAGACCTGCGCATAGACAAAACGATCAAGCATGACATCGCCCACAACAAGCGCATGGACATGCTTGAAGTGCCCAATCATCTCAACAAGCGCGGTGTTCAAGCCGGTCAGACTTTCCCTGTAAGGATTCCTCGAGCCCGTGCAGCAGCTTCAGAAACAGGCTTTCTTCGCAGGCGATAAAGCTTTTTAGCTGCATTTCGGACTCGGTGACAAGCTGGGCCAATTGCTCACGCATCTCGGCGAGGTGGCCATTTTCCTCGGCCAAGAGGCTGGTCAATTTGAGGCTTTGGCCGCTGCTTTTCAGCACCTCCTGGTATAATTCATAGAACCAGGTCGCCCGTATTTCGATTACCAGGGACATAAAAAGGTAGGCGCTTTTTCCAGACACATGCTGGGCGATGAAAGCGTCAAGCCGCCCCATATAGGCACGGGCCTGGGCGCCGGCCAGCACTTCGTCATCCTCGTAGCCCAGTTCATGGCCCGCCGCGGCTTCCGCGGCGCGCTTGAAAAAAAACGCATGCCGCGTTTCTTCAGCAAGATGCTTGAGGGTTCTTCCCGACAAGCTGCCAGATCGGGACTGGCTCACCAGGATCTTGCGGCTGCCAATATGCTCCAGCAGGGACAGCGTGTTGAGAAAGCGCGCTTGCAGGGCGGGATCGCCCATCATTTGCCCCAGCAGCAGCCGGATCCTTTGCGCATACGACCCGCAGTCAACCTCGGCGATTGTCATTTGCTAACTTTCACTCCCGATCAGAACAAGCGCTACGGCGCGCTGACGGACCGGGCATAGACCGGCTGGGAATCCCAACTGAGTGCTTTTTCGCTGCCATCGAACAAGGCAGCGAATTTGCCGCCGCCGGCCTTGTAGGAGAATTCCGTCACACGATCTGGCGGATTGGTGGTGACGTTGCGGGTGATGTCGGTAGCCTGTTCGGTCTTGAAGACCTGTATCTGGGCGGGGTCGGCGGGATTGTAGAATTTGGTTTCGCCGCCGCCCTTGCCTGCCGCCCCGCGGGCATATTTTACATGCATCTGCAGCTGCTCGCCGCCGGCGGCGGTGAACGTCCAGTCTTCCGTAACCTGAACCAGGCCCGCAGTCGCGCTGGTGGTGCGGGAAGCTGTGGTTGCGGTCGCCTTCAGGTAAACGCCAAAGCCGTCCGGCTGGGCGTCGTTCTCGCTGATGCCGCCAATGATCATCTGGCCGGTGGCCGTACCGCCCGCCTGCTTCACCGGCACGGCGAGATAGGCCAGCCGGTTGCTGCCCTTGCCCAGCACCTTGCCGTCGGGGCCGGTGATGTTGATCTGGTCAATGAAGATCAAGCGGACATTGCAATCCTTGGCGGGGCCGGTGGCCGCGACGCTGGGCTCCCAGCCGGCGGGCAGCATTTTCGCAAGCGCCGCGTCATTGACGTGCAGGTCAAGCTGGAAACGGTATTCGGAAGCTTGCTCCAGGACGGGAGACTGGGCCTGTGCCGCGCCGGCAACGCCCAGCGCGCCCAAAAGGGTCGCGTGGAAAAACTTGCGCATGCGATTCTCCTGTTACTGACCAAAGGAACGCTGAATATTGAGGCCGATGGCAGGACCATAGCCGATGCCGCGGTCCTCGGTAAAGTTGATGGCCGTATTGGCGCGATTGCCGAAATAAAAATCGCGGGTGCGGTTGTTGGGGCTATCCAGCAACCCCTTGCCGGTCAGGCGGATCAGCCATTGCTTGGAAGGCTTGTACTCCACGAAAATATCCGAGATCACGCCGCCGGACGAGGCCTGGGTCTCGTTGAAGCGGTACTGGATGCTGCTCCTGCGCGGAGCATAAGTGGCGCCCCAACGCAAATTGAGGCTGGGGAAATCCTGGGTGATGGAGAATTTGCCTTCCCAGGGCCGGTCATTGGAAATGGTGCGCTTGTGCCCCGTATTGGCATCGGTGGTTTCGCTGAACCGGTAAAGTCCTGTGCCCTGCAGCGTGATGCCCGAAAGATACCCGGTCAGCGGCCAGACCAGGTCGAACTGGAATTCGTCCCGCCGCCCATCGCCGATATTGCCCAGTGAGTCGAATGTGCCCTGGGGCGAAACCACCGCGACGCGGTCCTGGGTGTTGCTGATCATTTCGTGGCGCGCCGTGGTCACCAGCGAACCGCCCGTGAAGGCATGTTCCCAGCTAACTTCGGCGCGCCACAATGTCTCGGGCACCAGATCCTTGTTGCCGGAACTGACGGAGTTGGAATTGACCAGCACATTGGTGATGAAATTGTTGAAGTTGAGCTGGCCCGCCTCGCGCTCGACCAGAATGCGAAGGACATTCTTGTCGGCCAGCTGCCAGCCCAGCTTCACGCGCGGCTTCAGATAACCGAACTGCTTGGTGAGGTTACTGTCGCCACTCTGCTTCATTTTCGACATTTCGTAGCGCAGGCCCGGTTCAACAGTAAGCGTCGGCGCGGCATGCCAGGTGAGACTGGAGTAAATCTCGCCGCGCGTTTCGGTGATTTTGATGTTGGCTGCAGGCAGCGGAATATTGACCTTGTTCTTGGTCAGCCCGAGCAGGTTGATCAGCGTGTTGATGGTGGCGTCAAAGCCGCCTTCCACCGAGACGGAACTGCCCTGCTGGCGCAGAATATTGTGCCAGATGGTTTCGTTGGAGCGGCTGTGTTTGAGGGACGTATCTTCCGTAGCGCCATAGACAGTGGCCCGGTTATAATCATTGTCGCTCCGGCGGAGCAATGTGGTTTCGACTTCCGCGCCCTCCCACAGCCGATGGTTATATTGCAGGCCCGCTTCATTGGCGTTGCGGAAATCGGACTCGTCGCCGGGTGATTGGACCGTAGTGGGAAAGGTGGGGCTTTCCAGATTGGTGGCGCCGCCGCGCGTTTCGGTGAACAGGCCCGACAGGCGCACCGTGCCGCCAAATAGCGGCTGGCGATAGCCGCCCGTCAAATTCCATTCGCTGGAGTAACGCACCAGCTGGTAGCGGGCCAGGCGCGTCGGCGTGCCATCGGGCCGGTAATTGTTGCGGAAGCCGAAACCTGTGCCGCCATATTCGTAATTGTGGTTGGCATTGGCGGACAGGTCGAGTACCGAAACCGTGCCCACGGAAAACTGCGCCGTTGCGGAAGGCGCGCTTTGGCCATGGCGGAACCACAGGTCCTCAAGGGTCAGTTTGCCGTGCGGGGCGTTCTGCGCCTTGATCACGACATTGGCCAGCATCTGGTAGCCCTGGAAATCAAAGCCGGCGGCCCCTGGACGCACAATTTCCACGCGCTCAACCTGGTCGGCGGAAATGCGCCCCAGCACATCGGACAGCTTGTCCTGCTTGCTGGAAGGCGGCTGGCCGTCAATCAGCACATTGCCGATGGCGCCGCCGTAACCGCGAACGGAGGAATTGCCTTCGTCAAAGCGGAAACCGGGAAGAAGTGTCACCATCTCCATCGCAGAGGACGGATGCGATCCGGTGAAATAGCCCGACGGGTAAGCCGTGACGAAGGGCTTTGATTGTGTCTGGGCGTATGCCGCGGCCCCAGGCCATGCGGCGAACAGCAGAAACAAGACTCCGTGAGCTAGAGTCGTGACCCTAGGGCGCATGATGTGAGGTCCGACTGGAGCGACGGGGCAGGCGCGACATGCCTAACATTATTTTTAAGAAAAAAACCCCCAATGGCGTGTCAGGGCGGCCATTTTCGGAAAAACTGTGCCCGGCGGGAAACACAAAAGCGGATTATCGGAGCAATATTAAGGGCCTAACTGTCTGGCCGTCCGCCATTACGCCTTGGCTATTCCCTCATCATTATAATGTGGAAATTGCGGATCTGAGCGAGGCCGAAGGCGAGGTCCTCGCATAGGCCCGACCGTCAGATGCCGCGGTCGTAGGCGGCGGCCAGTTCGCGTTCCAGGCCGAGTTTGCGGGCAAGCTGGACCAGGGTGGGATAATCCTGTGCCCCCATCTTGCCGAGCATGTCCAGCTCACCACGCGCCATCATCCGGATCGCTTTCTCCATGACATGAACCGGCGAGCGCCAGATCATCGCAACGGTCGCGCCGAAGCTTGGGGTTTGCGGCGCCGTCCCGTGCCACCACATAGGCGGAATGTAAAGCACATCGCCTTCTTCCAATGTCACGGAATACCAGTTGAGCTTGTCGCTATCGAAACCCAGATAGGCCTGGGGATTGTCGTAATAGTCTTCGCGGAAGAAATAATTGCGCAAGGGGACTGTATAAGGCGTGTCTGACCTGCATGGCTCTTTTTGTACCAAGCGAATTGATAGAAATTGGCTTGGAAAGGAGCTTGGACATGCCGAAGAAGAGGCCCACCCCGGAGCAGATTGTGACGCTGCTGCGGCAGATTGAGGTGTCGACGTCACAGGGTAAATCGAT
>CANJLC010000022.1 GCA_947475445.1 Alphaproteobacteria bacterium | reverse complement strand
AGTTTTACAACCCGAAGGCCTTCATCACTCACGCGGCATGGCTGGATCAGGGTTTCCCCCATTGTCCAAGATTCCCAACTGCTGCCTCCCGTAGGAGTCTGGGCCGTGTCTCAGTCCCAGTGTGGCTGATCTTCCTCTCAGAACAGCTACCGATCGTCGCCTTGGTAGGCTTTAACCCCACCAACTAGCTAATCGGACGCGGGCTGATCTATTGGCGAGAAATCTTTCCCCTTTCGGGCTCATCCGGTATTAGCTGAAGTTTCCCTCAGTTGTTCCGAACCAATAGGTACATTCCCACGCGTTACGCACCCGTCCGCCAGTGATGTATTGCTACACCCCTTAGACTTGCATGTTTGAGGCCTGCCGCCAGCGTTCGTTCTGAGCCAGGATCAAACTCTCATGTTTTGATCCTATCGCAGACGACGCTGAATGCTCTTGATTTGCGTAGTTCGCAAAAACTTTTGACAAGGGTAGATCGCCAACGAGCCCGTCAAGGTCCGTTAACGATCGACTTTAGAGTCTTTCATTTTTGCAGAAGAACGCGAGCATTCATTACGTCGCTGCTCGATTGTTTACATGTCAAAGTTTGACCTTTGACATGGTGGCATACCGAGCCGCCGCCCACGTTCCCCTTCCTAAAATCACAATGTCAAACAGCGTCCGCCGACGATTTTCACGTCTAAAATCAACGGTAAACACCACTCCGCAAGCCTTTGCCGCGAAGCAGCGTGGGCGCGGGTTATAGGGGCGTGATTTTGCCAAGTCAAACGGGAAAATCAGCCTTTTTGGCCTTTTTTTCAGAAGGCCAAACATGGACTGTGGGCGCCTGCCCCAAGACCCACCCATCGACTGCCGGAGCGCCTTTGGCACCATATATAGAGGATCGGGCAAAAAAATGGGCTTTCCCGGCCAAAAGCCAGAAAAGCCCATTTTAATCAATAGGTTAATTACAGCCTTTCGTCGGCCATCAGGCGCAAATCGCTCCGGTTCAGGTTGGTCATCACAACCCCGTCGCCGCGGTCATAGCGAACATCGGCCTGGTCGATCCACACCACTTTCTCGCTGTCCAGGCGCACCAGCAGCGCGGTGACACGGCCATTTGTCGTCTGGGCGATGTCTTCCACCGTGCCGACGCGGTCGCCGCTGAGGATCTGCACGCGCTGTCCGACAAGATTCGCGGCGTTCTCATCCAGCGTCCAGCGCGCCCAGCGATCCGGCCACACGCCGCGATGATAGGCAGCGCGCTCGGCGGCATAACGGGCGCGCAGATTTTCATAGCGCACCGCCTGCTGCGCATATTGCGCGGCCTTGTCCTGGTAATCGGCCTGTGCCGCCTGGTTCTGCTGCAGCTGGCCCTGGTAGGCCTGCTGCTGCTGCTGGTACTGGGCGTCGTTCTGCTGCGCCTGTGCGTCGGCAGCGGCATTGCTGCCCGACACCTGGTTGTTCAGGGCGGCAGTCGCAGCCTGCTCGGCGGGTGTTGAATGATCGGTGGGCATGCCGTTCGCATCCACCCGGCCTTGCGCCATTGCCGGCGCGGCGGAGAGAAATGCTGACAGGGCGAGCGTGCTTACGGCCATGGCGGTGAATTTCATCGCGGGGCTCCAAATAGGGGTTTCCGCGAAACAAAACGCGCCGATGGAACGCCAGTTCCGCAAAGCCCCGTATTTTGGCGCTTTTGCGCGAGTTCCTTAAAGTTTCAAACCGCCGTGGAAATATAGTCCCTGAGGGAATTGGCTTCGCTGAGGGTTTCCGCAATCCGCGTTTTCACAACATCGCCGATCGAGATCATGCCGGCCAGCCGCTGGTGATCATCTAACACGGGCACATGGCGGAAGCGGCCGCGGGTCATCATTTCCATCAGTTCCTCCACCGTGTCGTTCTCGCTGCAGGTGGCGACCTGGCGGCTCATATAGGCGGCGATGCCGCGGCTCATCGCCAGCGGGCCGTCTTCCGCCACGGCGCGCACCAGGTCGCGTTCGGAAAATATGCCGGCCAGTGCGCCGCCGCTGTCCTGGATCACCAGCGCGCCGATATGATGCTGCGCCAGGACATGCGCCGCCTCGCCCAGCGTGGCGCTGTCGGCGACGCCGATAATGTCCCGTCCCTTATGGAGAAGAATGTGCCTGACCTGCATGACAAAGCTCCTGCGCTGACGCGCTGTCGCAAGGACCCTTCCTTGCGGTAACGCAAAGTCGGCCGGTCCTATCCGGTCCCGGTCATGCTGCGCTCCTGCCCGCCGGCTGGCAAGAAGGCGCCCGGATTTATTGATTTTGCAGCGCAAAAGGAGACTGCTTGAGCCAAAGGGAAATTTGGGGCAAAAGGGCGCGCTTTCGCCCCGAAAGGGATGGTAAAGCGGTGTTCAGCATCTTTGTTTTAGACTTGATGCCAGACAGTTTGATGCCTTCGGCCTCGCGTCTCTCAGGGGCTGAAGTTTGGAATGGAGCTGTGGCCGAGAGGCTGAAGGCGACGGTTTGCTAAATCGTTATACGGTTTATAGCCGTATCGAGGGTTCGAATCCCTCCGGCTCCGCCATTTTTTCCTCGAAATACAGGCAACCATGAACAGCTGCGATGTCATCGTGATCGGCGCGGGCGCCGCCGGCATGATGTGCGCGGCCGTCGCGGCCACGCGCGGCCGCACTGTCATGGTGGTGGACCATGCGGATGCGCCGGGCGAGAAAATCCGCATCTCCGGCGGCGGGCGCTGCAATTTCACCAATCGCTTTGTCACGCCGGCGCAGTTTCTTTCCGCCAATTCGCATTTCTGCATTTCGGCGCTCAGCCGCTACACGCCGCAGGATTTTATTGCGCTGGTCGAGCGTTATGGCATCGCCTATCACGAAAAAACCCTGGGCCAACTCTTTTGCGACGGCTCGGCGCAGCAGGTCATTGACCTCCTCCTGACGGAAATGCGCCAGGCGGGCGCAACGCTACGCCTGAAGTGCAACGTCGAACAGGTTGAAAAAACGCCCGAAGGATTTTCGCTGCGCTTCTCCAATGGCGAAAACTGGCAATGCGCTGCGCTGGTCGTCGCATGCGGCGGCAAATCCATTCCCAAAATGGGCGCCAGCGATTTCGGTTACCGTCTGGCGGCGCAATTTGGCCTGGGCGTGACGCCAACCCGCCCTGCCCTGGTGCCGCTGACATTCGAGGCCGCGCTGCTGGAGCGCCTCAAACCGCTGGCGGGCGTCGCAGTTCCGGCGCGGGTCCGGCACGGCAAGACCAGTTTCGAGGAAGCGATGCTATTTACCCATCGCGGTCTTAGCGGTCCTGCGATCCTGCAGATTTCCTCCTATTGGCGGGAAGGCGAAGATATTCGCGTCGATCTGTTGCCGGGCAGCGACCTGTTTGCAGCGCTGCAGGCGGCCAAAATGCAAAATGGCAAGCAGGCGGCCCACACATTCTTAGGCACGCTGCTGCCGCGCCGGCTGGCCAAGCAGATCGCGGAGGAACAGGCGTGCGTGGGCAATTTGGCCGACCTTTCGCACGTCAAATTGCGCGCATTAAGCGACGCCGTGAATGACTGGCGCATCACGCCGGCCGGAACCGAAGGCTATCGCACGGCGGAAGTGACGGTGGGCGGCATTGATACGCGCGCGCTGAATTCCGGCACGATGGAAGCCAAAGCCGTTCCCGGCCTTTATTTCATTGGCGAAGTGGTGGATGTGACGGGCTGGCTGGGCGGTTATAATTTCCAGTGGGCCTGGTCATCGGGCTGGTGCGCCGGCCAGGCTGTCCAGGCCGCGAACAGGACTGTTGCATGATCCCCTGGGTGCATCTGGATACGGCAAAAGTGCCGGGCGGCAGCGGCGAGCTGCGCCTGATGCAGCGCGGCCAGGAGTTCGCCATCATGGCGGGCAGCGCCGTGCTGATGAACAGCAAGGTGAGCGGTTCGGAAATCGCGCTGGCGCAGCTTGCCACGGCGCGCCTGCGCGGCCGGCGGCGCGCCCACCTGCTGATCGGCGGCTATGGCATGGGCTTCACCTTGCGCGCCGCGCTGGCGGAGCTTGGCGCCGATGCGCAGATCGTTGTCGCCGAACTGGTGCCGCAGGTCATCGCCTGGGCGCGTGGTCCCATGCGCGAAGTTGCGGCCGGTTGCCTGGACGATCCGCGCGTCAAAATTCAGCAGGGGGATGTCGGCAGCGTGATTGCCGCGGCGCGGGAAAGCTTTGACGCCATTTTGCTGGATGTGGACAATGGCCCCGATGGCCTCAGCCGCGCCGCCAATGACGGGCTTTACACCGCAAGCGGCCTGGAAGCCGCCCGAAAGGCGCTGCGTCCGGGCGGATTGCTGGCGATCTGGTCCGCCGCGCCCGACACGATTTTCACCGGCCGTCTCGCCCGCGCAGGTTTTGCCGTGGAGGAAGTCAGGCCCCGTTCCCTCACGGGAAAGCGCATACCGAGCCTGATCTGGGTGGCGGTGCGCTGATCAGGCGCCAGAAGGCGCAGGGCCTTTGTTCGGGCCCTTGTAAGGACCTTTGCCGAATTTCTTGGGGCCGAATTTCTTGCCGCCAAACTTCTTGCCGCCGAATTTCTTTTTTCCAAATTTCTTTTCGCCGGCCGCGTCATCTGCGGGCCTGGCCGGGCCGTGCGGCTTGCCGGCATGGGGCGCCTGTTCGCCGCCCTGCATGGGCGGTGCCGTGGATTCGCCCGTCTGATTGAGGGCGGGCGTGATGCGCACGCCGCCTTTCTTGCGTTCGGCGACCAATGCGGCAAAGCGCTCGGCCTCGCGCGCATCGACCTGAAACAGCGTTTCCATGTCGAAGACGCGGATGGCGCCAATGTCTTTCTTGGTCACTTCGCCCTGGCGGCAGATTTCGGGCAGCAGCCATTTGGGATCGGCGTTGCGGCCGCGCCCCACATTCAGGCGAAACCAGATGCCGTTCGCCATGGAAGGCGGGCCGGAGCCGCGCGGGCCGTCCTGGCCTGCCGGCAGGCGGTCCGGCCGTGGGGGATGATACGGCTTGGGCGTGTGCGGCCGGGCAGCCTCGCGAGGCTCATGCGCAGGCTTATGGGCGCGCTGCTGGCCATCATCACGCCGGGGCGCATGCTGTTTGGCGGGCGCACGGTCATGATGGCCGCCCTGCTCTTCGATGTCTTCCGGGGCCGGCAATTGGGCGCGGTAGAGTTTCACGAAAGCCGCCGCGACATCGCGCGCGTCGCGCTGCTGCAGCAGGGCATCGGCCATGGCGAGGTCATCCGCCGTGCCCGGCTCGATCAGCAGGGGATTTTGCAGCAACCGTTCATGATCCAGCTTGCGAATTTCATCCGCCGAAGGCGCATTGCCCCAAACCGCGTTGATGCGGGCGCGGCCCAGCATTTCCTCGGCGCGGCGGCGGCGCGATGGCGGCACCAGCAGCACGCTGATGCCTTTGCGGCCCGCGCGGCCGGTGCGGCCGCTGCGATGCTGCAGCACTTCGGCGTCGTTGGGCAGATCGGCATGGATGACGAGATTGAGGTTGGGCAGGTCGATGCCGCGCGCCGCCACATCGGTCGCCACGCAAACCCGGGCGCGGCCGTCGCGCAGCGCCTGCAGGGCGTGATTGCGTTCGCTCTGGCTGAGTTCGCCCGACAAGGACACGGCGGCAAAGCCGCGCTCGGTCAGGAAGGCTTCCAGGTGCCGCACCGCATTGCGCGTGTTGCAGAACACCAGCGCGCTGGGCGGGTCCATGAAGCGCAGCAGATTGACCACGGCGCGCTCGACATGGGCCTGGGCAATGCGGATGGCGCGATACTCGATGTCGGCATGGCCGCGGGTTTCGCCCATCGCAGCGATGCGCAGCGCGTCGCGCTGGTAATGCGTCGCCAGATTGATGATGGATTTTGGCAGGGTCGCAGAAAACAGCAATGTGCGCCGCTCCGGCGGCGTGGTTTGCAGGATGAATTCCAGGTCTTCGCGAAAGCCCATGTCGAGCATTTCGTCGGCTTCGTCCAGCACCGCCGCCTTGAGCGAGGAAACCTTCAGGGCACGGCGCTCCAGATGATCGCGGAGCCGTCCCGGCGTGCCGACCACGATATGCGCGCCGCGCGCCAATTCGCGCCGCTCGGCCCCAGGGTCCATGCCGCCGACGCAGGAGACCACGCGCGCGCCGGCATAATGATAAAGCCAGGAAAGCTCGCGCTGGACCTGCAGCGCCAATTCGCGGGTGGGGGCAATGATCAGCGCCAGCGGCTCGGCGGCCGGACCCATGGTGGCGGACCCTTCCAGCAGGGTCTCGGCGATGGCCAGGCCAAAGGCCACCGTCTTGCCTGAGCCGGTCTGGGCGGACACCAGCAAATCGCGCCCCTCGGCCCCGGGTTCCAGCACCGCGGACTGCACCGGCGTGGCACTGTTATAGTCGCGCTCGGACAAAGCACGGGCGAGCGAAGGGTGGCTGGTCAGGAAGGTCAAAAAGGCGCCTGTTGTGAATTCGCGCCTCTCTTATCGGTATTGGCCGGAAATACCAGCCTTAAAGACCCGCGGCGCTGCGCGGTTCAGCCATGCGCCACGATGGCGCTGAGGAATATCGCCCCGAAATCCCTGAGTTTGGCCGCGCCAACACCGTGAACGGCGGCAAAGCCGTCCAGGTCGCGGGGCCGGCGGGCGGCCATGTCCAGCAAGCTGCGGTCGGAAAAAATCACATAGGCCGGAACCTGGCGTTCGCGCGCCAGCTTCAGGCGCAAATCCTTGAGCGCCGCCAGCAGGCCGGGATCGGATGCTTGCGGCAGATCGGCTGGTGTGCCGGAGCGGGCCTTGGCGCGTGTCTCCAGCGGGCGATACGTAAAGACCGCTTCGCCGCGGCTGAGCGCATAACCCAGATCGGTGATACCAAGGCCGCCATATTCGTCGGGCGCCAGGAAGCCGCCCACCACCAGCTGGCGCACGAGAGACTGCCACTCTTCCTTTTTGCGGCTTGCGCCGCTGCCAAAGCTGGGCAGGCTGTCATGGCCGCGCTCCTGCAGCTTCTGGGTCCTGGCCCCGCGCAATATCTCCACGATATGCGCCGCGCCGAAGCGTGCACCGCTTTGCGACACGGCGAGCAAAATCAGCCTGGCTTCCGCCGCGCCATCGGCGCGGGGCGCCATGTCCAGGCAATTGTCGCAATTGCCGCAAGGGGTGGCCGCTTCGCCGAAATAATTCAGCAGGATCTCGCGGCGGCACTGGGCCGTCTCGCAATAGCCGATCAGCGTGGAAAGCCGGGCGTGGCTGCGCTTCTTGTGTTCGTCGGATGCATCCTCGCCGTCAATGAACATCCGCCGCATGCGGATATCGCCCGCGCCGAACAGCATATGCGCCTCGGCGGGGGCGCCATCGCGGCCGGCGCGCCCGATTTCCTGGTAATAGGCCTCCAGGCTACCGGGCAGATCGGTGTGAAAGACATAGGCGACATCAGGCTTGTCGATGCCCATGCCGAAGGCGATGGTCGCCACCATCACCACCCCGGCTTCCGTCATGAAGCTGTTCTGGTTGGCGTCGCGCGCGGATTTATCCATGCCGGCATGATACGCCAGCGCCCGCACCTTGTTCTGGACCAGGAAAGACGCGGTTTCTTCTGTCTTCTTGCGCGACAGGCAATAGACGATGCCGCTGCGCCCCGCATGGCGCTGCACGAAATCCAGAAGCTGGCCCTTGCCATCGCTGCGGGCCGCAACGCTGAACCTGATATTGGGGCGGTCAAAGCCCAGCACCAGCGTTTCGACAGGGCGGCCGAACAGCCGCGCCACGATATCGCTGCGCGTCGCCTCGTCCGCCGTGGCCGTCAAGGCGATGATGGGCGCATTGGGGAAGAGATCGCGAAGACGCGAGAGGGCTTCATATTCGGGGCGGAAGGCCGGACCCCATTGCGAAATGCAATGCGCCTCGTCCACTGCCACCAGCCGCACATCCAGGCGGGTGAGCGCATCCAGCATACGCCCGGTCATCAACCGTTCGGGAGCCAGATAAAGAAGACGCGTTTCGCCATTGGTGACCCGGCGCCAGGCAGCAATGTTTTCGTCGCGGTCGATGGAGGAATTGATGGTATCGGCCGCGACCCCGGCCAGGCGCAGGGCAGCGACCTGGTCCTGCATCAGGGCCACCAAAGGCGAGACAACAATCGTCAGCCCGCCCAGCGCCAGCGCCGGCACCTGGTAGCACAGAGATTTGCCCGCGCCGGTGGGCATCACCGCCAGCATGGAGCGGCCGGCCAGCAGGGCCGTCATCGCCGCTTCCTGCCCGGGGCGAAAATCCGCGAAGCCGAAAACGTCTTTCAGGACGCGGCGCAGCATGGCGGTGTCGGGAATCGCAGTCACGCGCTCTTATAACCCGGCCCGCGCGGACCACCACAAGAGGTCAGGCGCTGGCGGGCCTGGGCCTGGCCCGCTGCAGCCGCCGCTGGTCTGACAGCAGGGCAAAGACGTTGCCAACCAGCAAGGCGAATTCGGGCGTGGTGTAAAAACTGCCCAGGTGAATTTCCGGCGCGAAGAAAATGCCGATGATCGCGCCATAGGCAAGGCGGCGCGTGCGGCCCAGCGGCGCGGTGTGCGGTTCGGTCACCATGACAAAGGCGAAGAAGAAGAACATGGAATGCAGCACGACCTGCGACAGGGATGACGCCAGGAGTGCGGGCTCCGAGGTTAGCATCACCGTGGCCAGCGCGGCCGCGGCGAAGGCGAGCAGCATTTCCGCGCAGCTCATCTTGAGCAGGATGAGAATTCCGCCGCCGATCACGAAAGGCAGCAGATAGAGGCTGCCGCCGATCCACCACGTCACCGAAGAGCCCAGCGTGATGGCGGCCAGCACCGCGCCGAACGCGGCGGGATTGAAAATGTGCCGCCGGTTGATGGTGAACATGTATTTGCTGGCCATGGCCCAGCTGGAGGCAAAAACCGCATAGCCGATCGCCTTGCCGTCGGTGGGCGCCATCGGGGTGATGATCAGGACCAGGATCAGACCGGTGATCAGCACCGAGTCCCGGCTGCTTTTCGCGCCAAAGCTGCGGGCGAAAAGCATGTTCACCAGCCAGCACACACCGAGGATGAGCAGCGTGGAAAACGCCAAATTGAGCGGACTGTAAGGCAGGATGCCAAGCAGGGCGCAGCCCATCGCCGCCGCCAGCAGCACCACAAGGTAATAAAGTGCGAGGCGATAGACGGCGGTGCGGCGAATAAAATTGGGAAGATGCATGGCTATTTCTTGGCCTGGTCCAGCGCTGTTTGCAGCGAGGTCAGAAAACCATCACTGGTCACGGATGCCTGCGAGACGATATCAACATTGGCGCTTTGCAACTGGATCGCTTCCGTTGCCAGCTTGGGAATGGCCCAGTTGCTGATTTCCTCCGAGGTCCGGCGGTGTGCCGGATAGGCAAGGGCGATAATGTCGGCGATCACGCCGCTCTTCACCACCGCCTTGACCTGGACACCCCCCCAAACCGTGGCGATGGGTGCGCCAGTGAATTCCCCATCGTAATAATTTCCGCTGGCCTGCGTGTCGGGCGGAGCCTCCACCGCGATCACGTCCTGAAAAGAAGGGTTGGGGATGAATGTGGGGGCTTCTTCAGCCGCCTGTAACGGGGGCGGCACTTCGTTTTTCAGCGGCTCGTCGGGCTTGGCCGCGGTATCGGCAGGCGGCGGAGCAGGCATGACGGGCGCGGCGCGGGCAACCACAACTCGCTTCGCCGCCAGCAACTGCGCTGCCGGAATGGATAAGGGCGGCGGTTGATGCTGCCACACCACATAGGCTGCGGAAGATGCAATCAGGCTGGTGGAAAGAAGCAGTCTTGCGACAAGGCTGCCGCGCGGTTTTTTGCCGTCCTTCAACATGCGAGGTAGCGCTCAAGCCCGCTGGTCATGCGGGCAATGCCCGCCTGGTTGATCTCATAGGCTTCAAAGCCGGGCAGCTGCTCGATGAAGCAGATGCCCTGCGCGCCCATGGCGAAGGCGGCGGTGGCATAGCGGTCCGCCTCGAAAATATCCGGGCCGATCACCGTCAGGCTGACCAGGCCGGCGGGCGGCGCATCCGGCGCATGCGGATTGTAGATATGCGTGCCCTGATGGTAGGTGCCGGATGTGGCGATGCCGGCATTTCCTGCCTGGAGAATCTTGACCACTTCCCCGGCGCAAAAAGGATTGCGGATGCCGATGCGCCATGGGTCGCCTTGCGCGTTGTGGCCGCTGGTCTGGATGTCACCGGCGACTTCGACAGAAAAATTTTCGTACCCCATGCGCGCCATATCCTGCGCCGCCCGCTGGATGGCCCAGCCCTTGACGATGCCTGAGGGGTCAAGCGCGCCATCCGGGCGGCGGACGTTGAAATAGCCTTTGCTGTCGGCGCGGGTTTGTTCCGCCAGCGCCAGGATTTCGCGCATCGGCGCACTGTAATCGGCAGGGGTTATGTCACCGCGGTTGATCCGGGAAAGTTCGCTGTCCGCCTTGTAGGGACTGAATCGCGCATCCACCGCCGTGAAGCCCGCGAAAACAAGCTCCAGGTCTTCATGCTGCGCCCCGGCGTCAACAATCGTAACGGTGACCGGCATGCCCATGATGGTGCGGGTTTCGTGCAGCACGCGTGAATGTCCTGAAAGATGGCGGCGCTATTTTGCAGATGCCTGTTGCTGGTTGGCCAGCTGGTCATGGGCGATCTGCTGCAGGGCGGTGGTCTGCTTGGGACCAAAGCCCAAATCTTCCGCTGCAGATTCCTTGGGGCCCAGCGACAGCGGGTCCTTGCCCGTGACCTTGCCGAAATACATCAGCGCGGAAAGGTAATAGGCGAAATCGGTGCCGTGATGGCCGTCAAAGGCGAACATGTTGACCTTTTCCGCGTCCACGCCGTCATAATTGTTGCCGTCGCCAAAGCCGGTATCGATGGCGCGATTGATGGCCAGCGAAATCGGCACAACATTGGCGGCGGGGATGCCGGCATTCTTTCCTGCCTGGTCGTAGATGGCCTGAACATCAATGCCCATCTGCTGCACTGTCTTGCCCAGCCAGGGACCACCGGGGCCCTTGCCGTCCTTGATATACGTCATGTCGGGGCGGCCCCAGGTGGAGGCCAGGAAAACCTGCACCTGCGCATTTTTGGCGCGCAGCATGTCCGTCATTTGCCTGGCGGTGTCGATCACCAGCTGGGGATCGCCAACTTTCTTCTGGTTCAGCGAAGAATAGCCATGCATCACCACCACATCCCAGGGCTTGTCGATTTCGGCGCGCTTGTTGGCGAGGTGATAGTCCATGCCCTGCCCGCCCACCAGTTCCGAGCTGACGTCATAATCGAGTCCGGCCTCGACGGTGAATTCCTTGAACAGGGCCGGCACGCCGCCATTGGTCTTGCCGTTCTTCTGTTTGCCGTTGAGGTCATGCACCGTGTCGGTCTTGTAGAAATGCACCGCACCCCAGGCTCCGAAGTCGAGGCTGTTGCCGACAAAAAGGATTTTGGTGGCGGCGGAGGCCGGCGTGACACACAGCGAGACGAAGGCGGCGGCGATGAGAAATTTTTTCATGGTATTCTCCCCGGAATTTGTTAGCGGGCTGATGCCTGTTGCTGGTCGGCCAGCGTGTCATGGGCGATTTTCTGCATCGCGGCGGCCTGTTCGGGCGAGAAGCCCATGTCTTCGGCCACATCTTCATTCGGGCCCAGCGACAGCGGGTCCTTGCCGGTTATCTTTCCGAAATCCACCAGCGCATGGATGTAGTAGCCCATATTGCTGGAGTGATAATGGTCCCAGGCCCACAGATCATGCTTGCCGGCCTCGATGCCGTCATAGGGATTGCCATCGGCAAAGCCCGTATCAATGGCGCGGTTGAAAGCGCCGCCTAGCGGGATGATGTTGGCCTGCGGGATATTGTTCTGTTTGGCGACCTCGACATAGGCGGCCAGCACGTCCTTGGCCATCTGCTGGATCGGCTTGCCGTTCCAGTGCTGGCCCGCCGGATAGGTGGTGTCCGGGCGGCTATAGGTGGAGGACAAATAGATGACCACTTTGGGATTTTGCTTGCGCAGCATTTCGGTCATTTCTTTGGATGTAGAATAGAGCAGCGCCGGATCGCCGGGGTTCTTCTGGTCCAAAGTGGTGTAGCCATGCATCACCACGATATCCCAGGGCTTGTCGAGCAATTCGCGCTTGGTCTTCAGGTGCGCATCCAGCCCCTGGCCCGGCAGCGTTTCCAGATAGACATCGTAATCCAGGCCCGCTTCTTTGGCGAACTGCTTGAACAGGCCCGGCGTGCCGCTCTGGGTCTTGCCATTGGCTGCCTTGCCGTTCAGGTCGGTGACCGTGTCGGCCTTGTAGTAGCGGGCATAGCCCCAGTCGGCGAAGTCCAGGCTGTTGCCCACGAACAGGATCTTGGGCGCGGCAAAAGCGGGGCTCGCGGAAAAACCGAGCAAGGCGGCGGCGCAAAGCAGCCCTTTGGAAATGGCCATGGAACTCTCCCCTTGAAGCGGCATCTCGAAAGGACGCCTTTGGCCCAGACTATAAGATCAAAACCACAGGGGCGGAAGGTGGAACCGGAACGTTAAAAGCGTGCTAGAGAGGGCGAAACAGCCCGCGCCATGATGCCCTTATGCTCCGCCTGACCGAACTCAAACTGCCGCTGGGCCATAGCGAGGCCGCGCTCACCGCCGCAATTGCGAAAAAGCTGCGGATTCCGCCCGGGCAAGTGGGCGGGTTCACGGTGGTGCGGCGCGGCCAGGACGCCCGCAAAAAGCCCGCCATCCTTTTCGTCTATACGATTGATGTCGAAGTGGCGGATGAAGCGGCGCTGCTGGCGCGGCTCAAAGACCCGCATGTGAAATTGGCGCCGGACACCGAATACAAATTCGTTGCAACGGCGCCTGAGAAATTTGTCCGTCCGCTGGTGATTGGCGCCGGGCCTTGCGGCTTGTTCGCCGCCCTGGTCCTGGCCCAGATGGGCTTTCGTCCCATCATTCTGGAGCGAGGAAAAGAAGTGCGCGCCCGCACCAAGGATACCTGGGCGCTGTGGCGCAAGAATATCCTGACGCCCGAATCCAATGTCCAGTTCGGCGAAGGCGGCGCCGGAACATTTTCCGACGGCAAGCTCTATAGCCAGATCAAGGACCCGCGCCACCTGGGCCGCAAGGTGATGACGGAATTCGTCAAGGCGGGCGCGCCAGCCGAAATTCTCACCGAGGCGCATCCCCATATTGGCACGTTCCGGCTGGTGACCATGGTGGAAGCCATGCGCGCCACCATCGAGGGGCTGGGCGGCGAATACCGTTTCCAGAGCAAGGTCACCGACTTGCTGATCCAGGACGGACAGATCAAGGGCGTGACACTGGAAAGTGGCGAAGAGATTGCCAGCGATCATGTCGTGCTGGCGGTGGGCCACAGCGCCCGTGATGTTTTTGAAATGCTGCACAGCCACGGCGTGGCGATGGAAGCCAAGCCCTTTTCCATCGGCTTTCGCATCGAGCATCCGCAAAGCCTGATCGACAAGGCCAAGTTTGGCGGCAGCCGCCAGGAACTGGGGGCGGCGGAATACCGGCTGGTGCATCATGCCAGCAATGGCCGCAGCGTTTACAGCTTCTGCATGTGTCCCGGCGGCACGGTGGTGGCGGCGGCATCGGAGCCGGGTCGCGTCGTCACCAATGGCATGAGCCAATATTCCCGCAACGAGCGCAACGCCAATGCCGGCATCGTGGTGGGCATCACGCCGAAGGAAGATTATCCCGGCGGCGTGCTGGCCGGGATGCAATTGCAGCGTCACTGGGAAGAACGCGCCTTTGCAGCAGGCGGCGGCACCTATGCCGCGCCAGCGCAGCTTGTCGGCGATTTCATCAAGGGCCGCGCGTCCACCGCGCTGGGCAGCGTGACGCCGTCCTACAAGCCGGGCGTGACGCCGACAGACCTTTCCACCTGCCTGCCCGACTATGCCATTGCCGCCATCCGCGAGGCGCTGGTCGCCTTTGGCCGCGAGATAAAAGGCTTTGACATGGAGGATGCGGTCCTCACCGGGGTGGAGACGCGCACCTCAAGCCCGGTGCGGATCACGCGGGGCGAGAATTTCCAGAGCAGCAATGTGCGCGGGCTTTATCCGGCGGGCGAAGGCGCGGGTTTTGCCGGCGGCATTCTTTCGGCGGGCGTGGACGGCATCAAAGTGGCCGAGGCCATCGCATTGGATATCGCCGCTAGGCGCTGAGGAAATCCGACACGAATTTGGTCCTGGGATCGCGGCGCACATCGGCGGGGGCGCCATATTGCTCGATCTTGCCCAGATTCATCACCGCCACCAGGTCGGCCATGGCGAAAGCCTCTTCCTGGTCGTGGGTGACGAAAATGGAGGTGACGCCGGCCTGGTCATGGATATGACGCAGCCAGATGCGCAGTTCCTTGCGCACCTTGGCGTCCAGCGCGCCGAAGGGTTCATCGAGCAGTAGCATGCGCGGCTCGATCGCCAGGGCGCGCGCCAGCGCCACGCGCTGGCGCTGGCCGCCCGACAATTGGCTGGGATAGCGTTTGCCCAGATCGTCCAGTTGCACCAGCTTGAGCAGCTCGGCCACGCGATCACGGATTTCGCTGCGCGAGGGACGGGTGGCTCTAGGCCGCACTTCCAGGCCGAAAGCGATATTCTGCGCCACCGTCATGTGCTTGAACAAAGCGTATTGCTGGAACACAAAACCGGCCTTGCGTTCGCGCGCCGGCATGGAAAGCCAGTTCATGTCGGCAAAGCGCACTTGGCCGCTGTCGGCCTCTTCCAGCCCGCCCAGGATGCGCAGCAAGGTGGTCTTGCCCGAACCGGACGGTCCCACCAGCGCCAGGAAGGCGCCCTGTGGCGCGGTCAGGCTGACGCCGTTCAGCGCCGGGAACCGGGCGAAGCGCTTGCTTACGGAATCAATGATCAGCGACATGAAGGATCCTCAGCGGCGCAGCATGGCGGCAAGTTCGTCCGCATAGCGCCATTCCAGAATGGTCTTGAATATCAGGGTCAGCAACGCCAGCAGCGCCAACAGCGCCGCCACGGCAAAGGCGCCAACATAATCGTAATTGTTGTAGAGCAGCTCGACATGCAGCGGCATGGTGTTGGTCTGGCCACGGATATGGCCTGACACCACCGACACGGCGCCGAATTCGCCCAGGGCGCGGGCGTTGCACAGCAGCACCGCATACAGCAGGCCCCATTTGATGTTGGGCAGCGTCACGCGCCAGAAGGTGGAAAAGCCCGAAGCGCCCAGCGAGGTGGCGGCCTCTTCCTCGTCGCGGCCCTGGTCCACCATCAGCGGAATGAGTTCGCGCGCCACGAAGGGAAAGGTCACGAACATGGTGGCCAGCACAATGCCGGGCAAGGCGAACAGCACATGGATGTCGTGATCCGCCAGCGTTGGGCCAAACCAGCCCTGCATGCCGAAAATGAGGACATAGACCAGGCCCGACACTACCGGCGACACCGAGAAAGGCAGATCAATCAGCGTCACCAAAAAGGTCTTGCCGCGAAAATCATGCTTGGCCACGGCCCAGGCGGCGGAAATGCCGAACAGGGTATTGAGCGGCACGGCAATGGCGGCGGCCAGCAGAGAGACTTTCACGGCCGACAAGGAGTCCGGCTCGATAATGGCCTCCCACGCCTTGCCCACGCCGTCGGCAAAAGCTTCCTTGAAAACAATAACCAGCGGCAGCACCAGCAATAGGCCGACAAAGCCGACGGCCAGCAGCGTCAGCGCCACGCGCAGAGCCAGGGGATCCCGGGTGGGGTTCTTGAAGCCGCTCATCGCCGCCTCGCCGCCCAGGCCTGCAGGGCGTTCAGCGCCAGCAGCATGACAAAGGATGCCGCCAGCATCACCACGCCGATCGCGGCGGCGCCGGCATAGTCATATTGTTCCAGCTTGGTGATGATCAGCAGCGGCGCAATCTCGCTGATCATGGGCAGGTTGCCGGCCAGGAAGATGATCGAGCCATATTCGCCCACGCCGCGGGCAAATGCCATGGCCGCGCCGGTGAGAATGGCCGGCACCAGCATGGGCACCACGACTTTGCGGATAGTCTGGACGCGCGTCGCGCCCAGCGTGGCGGCGACTTCCTCCACGTCCACGCTTTGCTCGCTCATCACAGGCTGCAAGGTGCGCACCGTGAAAGGCAGGCCGATGAAGATCATCGCCACCAGCACGCCCCAGGGCGTATAGGCGATCTTGATGCCATGGGCGACCAGGATGGAGCCGATCCAGCCGGTGGGCGCGTAGAGGGTGGACAGCGCGATGCCCGCCACGGCCGTCGGCAGCGCAAAGGGAAGATCAATCAGCGCATCCAGCAGGCCCTTGCCGAAAAACCGGTAACGCACCAGCACCCAAGCGATGATGAGGCCGAAAAAAGAGTCGATCACAGCGGCAAGCGCCGCCATGCCGAAAGACAGGCGCAGCGACGCCAGGACACGCGGCGTGGAAATTGCCGTCCAGAAACCATCCGGCCCCAATTCAAAGGGACGGATGACCAGCGCCAGCAGCGGGATCAGGACAATGGAAGTGAGGTAGAAAAGCGTAAAGCCCAGCGACAGGCGAAAGCCCGGCAGAACCCGGCGATGGGGAAGGCGCATCGGGGGGAGGGCAAGGCCGAAGCT
>CANJLC010000021.1 GCA_947475445.1 Alphaproteobacteria bacterium | reverse complement strand
GATAGTGCTGGAAGGGCTTCGCGGCGAGGACAGCATCGCCGAGCTGTGCCGCAAGGAGAGCATTGCCCAGTCCCAGTATTACGGCTGGTCGAAGGAGTTCCTGGAGGCAGGCAAGCGGCGGCTGGCGGGCGATACGGCCCGGGCAGCGATCAAGCCACGATTGAATAAGAGGGCCGTTTGTTGGCCTCCTTGTTGGTATCTCGCGCGCCCTTTTAGGCCGTAGGCGGAATTTGGCAGTCGCCGTGCCGGCCTAACCAGATGAGAATTGCTTAACAAACGGGGGCATTGCGCTAGCAGGTCACAGGGTGTGCACAGCCTAGTGAGCCCGATCGGTAGAAAAAATTGGGGTGTCAACATAGCATAGTTGCCGGTTCCAGAAGGAAACGGTGAGTGGAGTTCCAAATTCTCCAACGAGGGCAGAACCTTACGAGGTGCTTGCGCGGCGTGGTGTGCGCGGCAGCGATTCTCTCCTCTCCAGCCTCTGCCCAGCTCATGGAAGTGCACCCCGACGGATCAATTGCCAATTATGCCGGACCGGTAGCGACTACGGCGTACGGCATACGCGCTATTGGGCCTCAGCCTGGGACTGCCAGACACGTCACCAGCAACTTTGTTGCGGACAACCGGGCAGTGCTGGCGTCCATTCAGGAGGCGGCACGGCGCCATCAGCTGAGTGCACAGTTGGTAGAAGCGGTGGCCTGGCAAGAATCTCACCTTCGTCAGAATGCGATGTCCCCCAAAGGGGCCCGGGGAGTGATGCAGCTGATGCCGGCAACAGCCCGCGGTTTGGGCGTCGATGCGGCGGATCTTTCCGCCAACATTGATGGCGGCACCGCTTATTTGGCGCAGCTGATGCGGCGCTATGACGGCGACATAGTTCATACCCTCGCCGCCTACAATGCGAGCCCCAGCGCTGTCACCCGCTATGGCGGTGTACCGCCTTATGCCGAAACTAGGGCTTATGTCGCCGCCGTGCTGGACCGCCTGGCGGCAGGTACAGATGTGATTGGAAAGATCGGACCATGAAGAAAGTTATCAGCCCGGTACTTGTCGCTGCCACCATGGCGCTGCCGGTTCAAGCTCAGACGATAACAGCGGATCCGGCAGGTTCCTCGCCGCTGATTGGCGCGCTGCAATGGCTGGAAGGCACATTGCTGGGAAACATGGCGACCACAGCGGCAGTGATTGCAGTGGCTGCGGTCGGTTACATGATGCTGACTGGTCGGGTTGAGTGGCGCCGTGGCATTACGGTGGTGATCGGCTGCTTTATTATTTTTGGGGCTGTCGCCATCGTGTCGGGCATCCGCACCATGGCCGGCGGATTGCACTAACGTGGCGCGGCTGGCCTCTGACCCCGTGTTCAGCGCCCTGACCCGTCCGCAAATGATGGGTGGCGTCACCTATGGCTATGCCGTGTTCAATCTAATCGTCACTCTCGAAATCTTTCTCATCACGCGTTCCTTTTGGTCGTTGGCAGTCGCGGGAATGCTCCATGTCACGGGGTTCCTTGGCTGCTTGCGCGAACCGCGTTTCTTCGACATCTGGGCGACACGTCTTCGCCATTGTCCGAGGGTGCGGAATTTCTGGTACTGGCGCTTAAATTCCTACCGGCCATGAAAAACTACCTGACCAGTCGGACCGCAAAGCTTTTGGCTGCAAGAGAGGCCGCAATCGGCGATCGCCTGCCTTATGCCGGGCATATCGACGAAATGACCCTAAAGACGCGCGGCGGCATGCTGCTTCAAACCATTCATCTGCAGGGCTTTCCTTTCGAGACCGCTTCAGACGAAGAACTGAATTATCGCAAAGCGGTGCGCGAGACTCTGCTGCGCAGCGTCGCGAGCTCGCGTCTGGCAGTCTATCACCACGTTGTGCGCCGGCGCGTCGGAATTGCATTGAATGCCGCGCCCGACAATCCGTTCTGCCGCAGGCTTGACGATGCCTGGAAGGCCCGTCTGGCACGACGGCATCTTTATGTGAATGAGATATTTCTCACTTTGGTGCGGCGGCCGCTGCAAGGCGGAGCGGGTTTCCTCGAAAAACTGTTGAAAAAGCCGGGCGAGGATGCGGCCGCGGTCGCTCGCGAGTTGCGCCACTTGCACGCCGCGCGCGAGACGTTTTTGGCCACGCTTTCGCCCTATGGACCCCGCACCTTGGCGCTTTATGAGCAGAATGGCGCCCTCTACTCCGAGCCGGCAGAATTTCTTTCCTTGCTGACGAACGGCGCGCCCAGCCGGGTTTTGGCGCCATCAGGTGATCTCGGTCACGCCTTGGCGACACGCCGGCTCAGTTTTGGGTTCGATGCCATGGAATTCGGGGCTGCCGGAGCCGATGATGCCAGCTATGGCGCCATGATCGCGCTTAAGGATTATCCGCTGCGCTCCTCACCCGGCATGCTCGACGGCGTGTTGCGCCTTCCCTTCGAAATGGTGCTGACCGAAAGCTTCGCCTTCATGGACCAGCAGGCCACCTTGGGCCGCATGGGCCAAGCGCTGCGCCGCCTTCGCGCGGCCGATCATGACGGTGTCAGCTTGCGAGGGGAGCTGATCGAGGCGAAAGACAATGTTGCCGCTGGCCGCGCCGTCTATGGTGCGCATCACCTATCCCTCCTGGTCAAGGCCGACCGATTGGAAGACCTTGATCAAGCGACCGCGGACGCCCAGGCGACACTGGCGGAGACCGGCGCCATCGCGGTCCGTGAGGATATCAATCTCGAGCCATCTTTCTGGGCGCAGTTCCCGGGAAACTTTGGCTTCATTTCCCGCAAAGCTATGATCTCGACCGCCAATTTCGTCAGCCTGGCGAGTTTTCACAATCATCCCACTGGTCAGGCCAGCCATACCCATTGGGGTGGGGCAATCACGGTGCTGGAGACCACATCCTTCGGCCCTTATCATTTCAATTTCCATAATGGCGATCTCGGTAACTTCACCGTCATCGGGCCCAGCGGTTCCGGCAAGACAGCGCTGCTCGCCTTCCTGCTGGCGCAGGCCGAACGTTTGCGGCCGCGCATCACATATTTCGACAAAGATCGTGGTGCAGAGGGATTCATTCGCGCGATAGACGGTCGCTATGACGTGATTTCACCTGGTACGCCAACCGGCTTCAATCCACTAGCGCTTCCTGACAACGGCGAAAACCGCGCCTTCCTCGCCGACTGGGTCAGCCGTCTGCTGACGGCGCAGGGCGGCACGCTTGATGCTGAGGATCGCGCTATCATTGCCGACGCCATTGACGCCAATTTCACTCAGGATCCATCCCACCGACGCCTGCGTTATCTTCGCCACCTCTTTCGCGGCCGCCGCCGGCCCAGCGCAGACGATCTGGCGGCTCGCTTGGCCGCCTGGTGCGATGGCGGCGAGCATGCGTGGCTGTTTGATAATGAAACAGACGGGCTCGAGCTGGAGACGCGCATCGCTGGGTTTGATATGACTAGCCTGTTGTCGTCGCCGATCACACGCACGCCTGCGATGATGTATCTGTTCCATCGCGTCGAACAGCGGCTCGACGGAACCCCTGCGATCATAGTCGTAGATGAGGGCTGGAAGGCGCTCGACGATGACGTCTTCGTGCGAAAGATCAAAGACTGGGAAAAAACTATCCGCAAACGTAACGGTCTGATCGGTTTCTGCACCCAGAACGCGGACGACGCGCTGGAGAGCCGGGTGAGTTCAGCAATTGTTGAACAGTCGGCGACCCAGATATTTTTTCCAAATCCTAAGGCGAAGGCAGCGGATTACATCGCTGGTTTTGGTCTCAGCGCCCATGAGTTCGAGCTGGTACGCAGCATGCCCGACACTTCGCGCTGTTTTTTGATCAAGCAGGCCGATCACAGTGTTGTTGCCCGGCTGGACCTTGGTGGCATGACGCATGAATTGCGCGTTCTGGCCGGCACCGAACACAGCGTCCGCCAACTCGACGCCTTGCGGGCCCGGCTGGGCGATGATCCCGGCAATTGGCTGGATACCTTTATGGCTGGCCCTGGGAGAAATGCGGCATGACGGGTTGCGGCGTCATCGCTGACGTGGGGTTGGTGCGCAATGTGCTGAGCGCAGTGGATTGTAACACCCGCGGCTTTGCCCAGGCGGGCTATGAATCACTGACTGCACCCGGCTCTTCCTTTCAGACGGCATTGACCTTGTTTCTCACCTTGTATGTCGCGGCCACAGGATATCGCCTGTTATTCGCCACCGGCGGCGCACGGCTGTCCGATGGGCCGGCAATCGCACTCAAGATCGGCGCCATTCTTACGCTGCTTACCAGCTGGAGCGTGTTTCAGGCTCTTGTGTTCGACCTGGCCGCGCATGCCCCGGTCGAAATAGCGCGCGCGGTCGCCGCGCCGCTTCAAGGCAGCGGCGGATTGGCCAGCGATCCCGTGGCGGGCGTGCAATTCGCATATGATCTACTGTCCAAGGCGTCCGCGGATTTCGCAAAACCTGCCAGGACTGCGATCGAAACCGGGGAAGATGGCCGCGCCGCTGCCGCACAAGCTCTTTCCTTGGCGTCCGGCATTCTCTTCATGGCCAGCGCGGGACTGGTTGCGATGATCACCGTCGCGATCGGGGTTCTCACGGCCGTTGGCCCGCTTTTTGTGGCGCTTTTCCTGTTTGTCCAAACGAGAGGCTTTTTCGTGGGCTGGGTCCGTGCCATTGCTGCTGCCGCTTTCGCCTTGTTCGGCGCATGGACCCTAACAGTATTAATGCTTCATGTCCTGGAACCTTGGCTGGTTGCACTGGCGCGGCGCGGCGCAGACGGGTTGCCAGTGGGCCAGATCGGCCTCACCACCGCGACAATCGTGTTCGTGTTCGCCGCGAGCCAAGCCAGCTTGCTGTTGGCCAGCATCGTCGTCGCCCGTGGCTTTCGGTTGAACTTTCGGGGCCAGGAAAGGCATGGCGCTCCAGCGCCAGCCGGCGATGGCGGTGCATCCTTTGCCCCTCGCGAGCTTCTATCCCGCCCGGCGCAACTGGCAGAACAGTTGCAGCGGCGCGATGAACCATATGCGGCAATGGGCTCCACCCGCTGGGCAGTCGCGCGCGACAGCCGCTCCGCAGGCGGCGTGTTGCCGGCAGCAGATTTGGCCGATTTTTACCGGCGCCCCGCCATCGCCCGGGCTGCAGACCGGCGGGGCCTCCGATGAGACTGTGCCATACCATGATCATCAGCGCCGTCTTGCTGGCAATGTGCGCGCAGCCCTCGCAGGGCGTGCTGGTCCCAAAGCAGAGTTCCGGTGATCCTCGCATCCACGTGATCGATTATGATCCGGCGGAGGTGGTGGTGCTCCGCGGTACGCTGGGCTACCAGACTTTGCTCGAATTTGCCCCGGACGAGCATATCGAAAATGTGGCAGTGGGCGACTCCATGGGATGGCAAGTCACGCCGAACCGCAAAGGTGACCTGCTCTTCGTCAAACCCATGAGCGAGGTTCCCATCACCAATATGACCGTGGTGACCAATCTGCGGCACTATCTGTTCGAGTTGCGGGTGCAGCCGCGCAGCGACGACAAATCCATTCTTTATACGTTGCGCTTTCAGTATCCCCAGGCTGCCGTGGCCATGCCTGTGGCAGCACCGCCTCCCGCGCCGGAACAGCAGCCCCTGGTCGTCAATGCCGCCTATTCCTACGAAGGTACGACCAAAAATGTGCCAACTCGAATCTTTGATGACGGGCATGTCACATATTTTCAATTTCGCGATGGCGACGCCTATCCGGCCATTTTTTCCGTCGATGCTGACAAGGGCGAGGTGGTGGTCAACTCCTACATGCGCACCGGCTTTGTCGCTGTAGATACCATCGCGCGGGGCTTTGTTCTGCGCCAGGGCAGCGAAGTGGGGCACATCTATAATGAGGGCTTTAAGGTTCCTGAAACACAGCTGCGGAGCCCCAAGCCCCGCGCCAAGCGGTGCTGGATGGGTGTTCTATGCCTGTGACCGGACCTGATATTCCTCGCGAAATCGCCCGCAGTCCCGTGTTTCAGCGCGAGGGCCGCATTCATCCCGGTCTTGCCGCCGCTAGCTCGCGCTGGAGCCTATTGTTGGCCTTCGGGGCACTGGCGCTCCTGGGATTTGTCACCTTCATGACTCTCAGCAAGGCCAGGGCGCAACGTGCTGAGCCCGCCACCGTATTGGCTAAGCCGCCGCCCGCTTTGCCGCCAGCCCCCATCCACCTCTCGGCCCCGCCCGCAGCAATGCCAGTCGCTGCTCCGCAAAACAGCCCCTTAAATCCGCCGGACTATCGCGCCCCGGCCTTGGTGGTGGATTTGAGCCAAGTACCGACGACTGATGCTGTAAGGCCGCCAGTCCCGATGGCGGCCTTCGCTGCTCCTGCCACAGGTGACAAGCTGACTCCAGACGAAAGCTTTTCGGCCCGCGTCGACAGCAGCAGTGCTGATGTCGCTCATGCCACGAGGCTGCAAGACCTGTCACGAACAGCACCTCAGGGGACAGTTGTTCCGGCCATCCTTGAAACTGCCATCAATTCAGACCTGCCGGGCTTTGTACGCGCGGTGGTGAGTCGGGACGTACGCGGCTTTGACGGCACCACCGTCCTGATCCCGCGGGGGTCAAAGCTCATTGGGCAATATCGCAGCGCCGTGGCACTTAGCCAGACCCGCGCTTTTGTCGTCTGGTCCCGCCTCTTGACGCCCGACGGGGTCTCCATCGATATCGGCTCGCCGGCAACCGACCGGTTGGGTCGGGGCGGCCTGGACGGCGAGACTGACACGCATTTCTTCACGCGTTTCGGTGGGGCCATACTGTTGTCGGTAATGTCAGCCGCCCTGGAATCCCTGGCGGGCCACGACAACAATACCGCAATCATTATCGGCTCGTCGCAGCAAGCGAGCCAGGTTGCCGGGATTGCACTGCAGAAGCAAATCGACATTCCTGTCACCATCAAGGTACCGCAGGGCACGCCGCTGCAGGTCTTCGTCACTCGTGATCTCGACTTTTCCAGCGTGCCGGCATCCAAGCCGTGACAACAAGCCTCTATCTGGACACTTATCTGTCAGCATTGTCCCCCTGGCTGGATCGTCAAGATATCACCGATGTTCTAATCAACAAGCCAGGCGAAGTTTGGATCGAAACAAGCGCCGGCCAGCTTAGCTGCATCGCAGCGCCGCAGGTTACCGAACTGATTCTTGGCCGCCTCGCCCATCAAATTGCGGCCGCCAGCAATCAGGGTATCAATCGCGAGCAACCTTTGCTGTCGGCGACTTTGCCCAACGGCGCCCGAGTGCAGATCATTGCGCCGCCCGCCACCCGCGCCGGCATGGTGCTTGCGATCCGCAAGCACTGCATTGTGGATCTTTCGGTTGACGATCTGGGCGCACTCGGGATGTTCGCCGAGGCGGCACAGGATTTGCCCCAAGCGCAACGCGACCGCCATCTGGCGGCACAGCTGCAAAGCGGCGACCGGGCCGGGTTTCTCAAGCAAGCGGTGCGGCAGCGCAAGACCATTGTCATCAGCGGCGGCACTTCGGCCGGCAAGACCACCCTGCTCAATGCGCTGGTTCGGGAAATTCCAATAAGCGAGCGCCTGATCGTAATTGAGGATGCTGCGGAAATCTGCCTTGACCGTCCCAATGGTGTCGGGCTAATCGCGGTGCGGGGAGATCAGGGCGAAGCGCGGGTTGATGCTGACGACCTGCTGCGCGCCTCCCTGCGCATGCGGCCGGATCGCATTCTGCTTGGGGAATTGCGCGGCAAGGAAGCCTTTGCCTTCCTGCGCGCCGTCAACAGCGGCCATCCCGGCTCCATTACAACTGTGCATGCCGACAGTCCGCAAGGCGCCATCGATCAGATCGCACTGCTGACGATGACCTCGGGACTGGAGCTGGGTTGGAGCAAGATCCAGGACTATGTGCGGCGGGTGGTCGACGTGATCGTGCAGCTGGATCGCCGCGACGGGAAACGGCTGGTGACAGATATACGCTTTGTTGGCGCTGAGAACGGATTGCCGGCAGCGTCCGAAGAGTAGCATGTGAAGGATGCCGAACCGGGCGGTCTATTCGCGCGGCGGATATTCATGCGTCGCGACCAAGGCAATAACAATTTTCTGGCCAATCACTTTCGCGATCATGCGGTGAAAATCCGGAAGCTGGAAAACTGCCCAAAAAGTGCGCACAGGCTCGAAGCGCGAATCAGCGTGAATTGACTGGCGAATCATTTGAGCAGGGTGTTACCACCGAAAGCATTGGGGGAGCGCCATGCTGGCAAACGGACAGCGTATCTTAGTCGTCCTGATACTGTGTGTTGTGGCAGGTTGCGGCCCCGGCGGCGGGAAGTCATCTTCCGGCTCGACAACGTCCTCCTCGGGCGGCAGTACCACTGGCACGCCCTCGGCGCCGATTTCGTCCGCTGATGCGGGGCGATTCCTTACTCAGGCAACTTTTGGACCGACAGCCGCCGACATCACGGCCTTGCAATCATCGACGTTCGCCGCTTGGCTGGCCGGCCAGACGGCGATGCCGGTATCCTCGCCAACGCACCTGGCTTGGCTCGACCAACGCCTGGTTCAACTACAGTCAACTACGCCCACGGCGACATTGAGCGCCAACCAGTTTTATGAATCCTTTTGGCAACATGCCGCGTTGGCTCCGGACGAATTGCGCCAGAGAGTGAAATTCGCGCTGTCGCAGATATTTGTGATTTCCCTGCTGGATCCCAATGTCGATGCTCGCGGCGCGGCGTCTTATTACGACATGCTGGGGACGGATGCCTTCGCAAATTTCCGCACCTTGCTGGATGACGTCACTTACCATCCGATGATGGGCATCTATCTCACCTACATGTCCAATGTGAAAGAGTCCGGAACCACGACTCCGGATCAGAACTACGCCCGCGAAGTGATGCAGTTAATGACCATTGGCCTCTATAAACTCAACAACGACGGATCCCGGCAACTGGATTCCGGCGGGAATCCCATCGCAACCTATTCCCAGGACGATATTTTGGGCCTGGCGAAGGTATTTACGGGGTTGGGCTGGTATTCGACTGCCCCGACCAATTCGACATTTAGCGGCGGCAGCAAGAATGCCAATGCCACTGTCACGCCGATGATTGCCTACAACCAGTTTCACAGCATTTCATCAAAGTCCTTCCTGGGCGTAACCATTCCGGCAAGCACCACGGCGGACACAGCCGGCGATATAAAAATTGCGCTGGACACCTTGTTCAATCACCCAAATGTGGGGCCGTTCATCGCACTCCGCCTCATTCAGCAACTGGTAACGTCAAACCCGAGCCCGGCCTATGTTAGCCGTGTAGCAAGCATCTTTAACAACAATGGTGCGGGCGTCCGTGGGGACATGGCAGCCGTTGTGAGAGCCGTTCTGACCGACGCCGAAGCGCGGGACACGGCGGGGGATGTTGCATCCTCCACTTTTGGAAAGTTGCGCGAGCCGGTATTGCGTCTGGCACACTGGATGAGGGCCTTCGGGGCGGCCTCGCAATCTGGAAACTGGTTGATGACATCGACCAGCGCCAATACTTCGCTTGGTCAGACGCCACTGGCTTCCACATCGGTGTTCAATTTCTGGCCTCCGGGCTATGCGCCGCCCAATACTCAAATAGCTTCTCATAATCTTCTCTCGCCAGAATTCCAGGGCGTGGACGAAGTTACTGTCGCGGGATATCTCAACACCATACAGGGCGCCATCGGGAGCGGGATTGGCAGCAGTTCCGATATTCAGTCCACCTACGTCAATGAAATTGCCGCTGCGAACGACGCAACGGCGCTTGCCGACCGCATGAACCTTCTATTGCTCTATGGTCAAATGACCACCACTCAGCGGCAGCGCCTAATCGATTCCATCAACAGCGTTGCGATTCCCGGCGGCACCGCGACCCAGGCGCAAATCAATGCCGCGCTGCTGAACCGCGTGAAAATTGCCGTGTTGCTAACCATGGCGTCACCCGAATATCTGGTGCAACGATGAGGGCGGTTCAATGAGACATGGATCAGTTTCCCGCCGTGACTTCTGTCGGTTTATGACAGCTCTTGCGGCGGGCGCGGGGACCGCCACGCCCTTTGCTTTACAGCTTGCGGCCATGAGCGAGGCCTCGGCTCAGGCCGCACCCGCATACAAGGCGTTGGTTTGTATATTTCTTTTCGGTGGCAATGACGGGCACAATACAGTGTTGGCCACCGACAGTGACACTTTTGGCCGGTATTTCGCGGCCCGCAATACTGGCGTCGACCAGATCGCATTGATGCCAGTCGGAACGGCGCCGCAGGCGATCGGTGCGACTTCACCCTTCAACGGCCGCACTGTATCGCGCACGACGCCGGAATTCTGGGGCGGCGTGCTGCCCATAACGCCGGCGACGCCCCAGGCGGTGCCAGCTGGCACCAATGCCACAAGCCGAACATTCGCGTTGCATCCCATGCTGGCGCCATTGGTCCCGCTATTTTCCGCAGGGCGTCTGGCCATTCAGGCCAATGTGGGAACGCTGATTCAGCCAACCACCAAGGCGCAGTATGTGGCGAAGTCTGTCCCCCTGCCTATCAGCCTCTTCTCGCACAATGACCAGCAGGCGGAATGGCAGGCCGGTGGACCTCTCGGGACACGGTATGGCTATGGCGGTCTGATGGCTGATCTGATCCTTTCCGGCAACACCAATAGTGTCTTCACGGCGATTTCGACCGCGGGGAATGCCGTGTTCATGTCGGGGAAAAGCGCGGTCCAATACCAGGTCACAACCAATGCGACCCCTGCGGTCCTTATTTCCGGCGCCACAGCGACCAGCCTGTTTGGATCGACAGTGGCAAGCGACAGGATGGCCGACATCATCCGCGACACAGCCCAAACCAGCTTCTTCGCAAGCGACCACGCAACCGCAGTGAAGCGTTCAATGGATTCCGCCAGTCAGCTCAACGCGGCTTTTTCCGCGGCGGTGGTCCAGGGCATTCCTGCGGTGCCCACCTATACCAACCCCCTGACCAATGCAACACAGACCAATTCGCTTGCAGTGCAATTACAGACCGTCGCGCGCCTTATTGCCGCAAATTCCATTCTGGGAGCACGGCGCCAGGTATTTTTTGTCAGCTTGGGCGGGTTCGACACCCATCAGTTTGAGAACTCCACCCAGCCAAATCTGCTGGCCCAGCTTGCGCAAGGTCTCGCCTATTTTGACACAGCCTTGTCCAACGTCGGTGGTATCGATATGCGGTCTTCGGTAACCACGTTCACTGCCTCTGACTTCAGCCGTACCTTTACTACCAACGGGAGCGGCACCGACCATGCCTGGGGCTCGCATCACTTTGTGATGGGCGGTGCGGTAAAGGCTGGAACCATCTATGGCCAGTACCCGACCCTGGGCGTTGATCAAGGGGCGTTTGCAAATCCCGACATGTCGGGAAATGCCCTGATACCGACGACATCCGTGGATCAGTACATCGCCACTCTTGGCGCCTGGTTTGGCACTTCTGCCACAGACTTGGCGGGCATTTTCCCCAACTTGGCGAACTTTACTTCGAAAAATTTAGGCTTTGTCTAACGGCTGCATGCGCCCTTTTTTGCGCGCCTTTTCACCGATTTTTATGCTCCGCGCGAAAACGCCACCGGCTAACGGCCCGAGTGTGCGGGAGGAATTTCTTGCGTTTGGAAATTCCCCGTAGAGCAGGGACTGATTGGCTGTGCAGGCAGTCCCGTTCGAACCGGTCTCTGGTCGTTTTTGCTATGCTTTGGGGAAATTATGGGGTTTCCCCCTTTTTTGGCCCTTTCGACGCTATACTTGGATTAGGCAGATTTTTTCATACACTTGTCCACACCGGGAGGGACCACCGGAGTTGAGGCGCTGCCGGCAACCTGTTGGGGGCCGGCAGCCGACCACAGATTTCCGATCCCTTGTCGCTGCTGCGGCAGTTTGAGCAATCAAACGGGTGACGCCTAAGCTGGCTTAATATCGGTTAAGATCACCTGGTCACGATGGGTTCTGTCAGCCCACTTCTACTGCCGCAACACAACACAAAGGCCGGCCGTTATTAGCGCAATACCACACCATGATCGGCCCCCACTGAGTGGTCCGTTTTGATTGTTATTGCATTCCAGCCTCCAGCGCTATGGCCGGCCGTAGGTGGAGCGTAGCGGAACCGGAGGGTGGCCATAGCGACGACGCGGTTTCGGGGGCCGGCGGCTGATAACCGAGCGAGCTATGGGGCCTGATGGTGTTGTAGTGGCACCGCCAAGCTTCGATTATGTGGATGCGGACCCCCCCGTCGAAGGCGGATGGGGGTGGGGGTGACATATGTAGCCCCTGCCTTTTAGGTCCGTTTGTGTTCTAGATTGGGGAAACCAGCCGCTTACATTCTAAAAAGCGGGTATAAAAGCGGGTATAGATTGTCTATCCCTTTTTTATATAGAAATTATATCAAAGGTTTAGTTAGCCAGTGCTTCTGCTGATCGATAACTATGACAGCTTTACCTACAACCTCTTCCATTTCCTGGGAGAGCTGGGCGCCGATGTGCGGGTGGAGCGCAACGACGCCCTCACCACCGAGCAGGCGCTGGCGCTGAAGCCCGAAGGCATCGTGCTGTCGCCGGGCCCCTGCACCCCCAATGAAGCCGGCATCTGCCTGGATGTGATCGCCCAGGCGAACGGCGCCGTGCCGATCCTGGGCGTGTGCCTGGGCCATCAAGCCATCGGCCAGGCCTATGGCGCCAAGATCGTGCGCGCGCCCGAGCCGATGCACGGCAAGCTTTCGCGCATGCATCACACCGGCAAGAGCGTGTTCCGCGGTCTGAACAATGATTTCAACGCCACGCGTTATCATTCCCTCACCATCCTGCCGGAAAGCCTGCCCTCGGTGCTGGAAGTGACCGCGACCTCGGACGATGGCGTGATCCAGGGCGTGATGCACAAATCCCATCCCGTGCATGGGGTGCAGTTCCATCCCGAAAGCATCGCGTCGGAGCATGGCCATCAGCTGCTCAAGAATTTCCTCGACATCGCCAAGGACTTCGCGCGCGAGCCCGCATGAACAGTCTTGCTGATCTTAAGCTGGCCGAATTGGCGGCGGTGAAAGACACCCCGCTCAGCGCCCTCCAAACCGAAAAGCTGTTCGACCGCATCTTCAACGGCGAACTCAGCGCGGAAGAATTGCGCGCCTATCTGGAAGCTACGGCGGAACGCCGCCCCACGGTGGATGAGATTGTCGGCGCCGCCCGCTCCATGCGCGCCCGCATGCGCGAAGTTTCAGCGCCCGAGGGTGCAATTGACCTGTGCGGCACCGGCGGCGACGGCCATGGCACACTCAACATATCCACCGCCGTCTCTTTCGTGGTGGCGGGTGCAGGTGTTCCCGTGGCCAAGCATGGCAACCGCGCCGCCAGCTCCAAAAGCGGCGCCGCCGATATTCTGGAAGCCTTGGGCGTCAAGATTGGCCTGGAGCAGGATGCGGCATCCGAGGTGCTGGCGAAAACCGGAATTGTTTTCCTGTTCGCGCAGACCCATCACCCTTCGATGCGCCACGTCGCGCCGGTGCGCGCCCAGATCAAGCGCCGCACCATCTTCAATCTGTTGGGGCCGCTCGCCAGCCCTGCCCGGGTGACGCGGCAACTGACCGGCGTGTTCGCGCCGGAATGGCTGACACCTTACGCCGAAGCGATGAAGGCGCTGGGTAGCACCCGCGTCCTGGTGGTGCATGGCCGCGACGGCATGGATGAAGTCACCAGCACCGATGTCACCGATGCCGCCTCGCTGATGGGCGGGACAATTGCCCGGTTGGAGCTGACGCCGGAACAGGCAGGCCTGCCGCGCAGCACCTTAGGCGACCTGAAAGGCGGCGGTGCGGCGGAAAATGCGGCACGCCTGACCGCCCTGCTGGAAGGCGAAGCGGGCCCTTATCGCGATATCGTGCTGCTCAATGCCGCCGCGGCCCTTGTGGTGGCGGACCGGGCGCAGGATATAATGGCGGCCAAGGACCTGGCGGCGCGCAGCCTTGACGGCGGCGCAGGCCTGGCCAAGCTGAAAGAATTGATCGAAGCTTCGAACGCATGACCACCATTCTCGACAAGATCGTCGCCTATAAGCGCGATGAAATCACCGCTGCCAAAAAAGCCGTTTCCCCCGCGGAGATCGAAGAGCGCGCCAAGGCCGCCGATCCGGTGCGCGGGTTTCTGGCCGCGCTGGAAGACAAGCAGGATCGCGGCGAATACGGCCTGATTGCCGAAGTGAAGAAGGCCAGCCCCTCCAAGGGCCTGATCCGGGCCGAATTCGATCCTTCTGCTATCGCCGAAGCCTATGAAGCCGGTGGCGCTGCCTGTCTTTCTGTTCTCACGGATGAGCCGTCCTTCCAGGGCAAACCCGAATACCTGATCGCGGCGCGCGAAGCGGTGCGCCTGCCGGTGCTGCGCAAAGACTTTATGCTGGAAGCCTATCAGGTTGCCGAAGCACGCAGCTGGGACGCCGACGCCATCCTGGTCATCATGGCGATGCTGGAAGACGGCGTCGCCAAGGCGTTAATGGATGAAGCTGCCCGCTTCGGCATGGATGCATTGGTAGAAGTGCATGACGAAGCCGAGCTTGATCGCGCACTGGCGCTGGACGCGCGGCTGATCGGCATCAACAACCGCAACCTGAAAACCTTCGTCACAGACCTGAACGTGACCACGCGGCTGGCCCATAACGTGCCGCGCGGCGTGCATCTGGTGGCGGAAAGCGGCTTGTCGGCCCCAGCCGACTTGAAACGGCTGGCGGGCGCGCATGTCACCTCGTTGCTGATCGGCGAAAGCCTGATGCGGCAGAAGGATGTCGAAGCCGCCACCCGGCACTTGTTGGGCGACGGCTTCCGTCAATGAGCTCTCGCGCGGAAGCGCTTGTTACGTTTGCGGGCAAGCCGCGCGCGGACGCGCTGGCGGTGCTCCATCAGAACAACATCCAGTTCGAGGTACGTCCCGGCAGTGTGCGGATATTGGCGGTCGTCACCGGCAAACCCATCACCGCCATGACGGCAGCAGCCATGGCGGCGCTGCAATTGATTGAGGCGCTAAAGGACGACAGCGCAGCAATCGAAAGCGTGCGCCTGGTGGCGGAAAGCAAACCGCAGCGGGAATTTGTTTCGCGCGGCTCCTTAAGCAAAACCGCACGGCCCCGCCCTCAGACTTTAATGAACGAAGTGGCCGCGCCCAAACCCGCGCCCGACAACGCCAGAGAAGCCTTTCGCAATTTCATGACCGCCAATCGCCTTCGCCCCACCACATGGGCGAAAGATGCCGGCATCAACAGCGGCGAGATATTGGGCTTTCTCAGCGGAAGTTCGCGCGGGCTTTCACGTGATGCCGCCGAAAAGCTGGCCCGCGTTGCGAAAGTCTCTGTCGAACAGATGTTCAAGTAACATGGCAAAGCTGGTCTTCGGAATGAATGTGTCCCTGGACGGCTATGTCGACCATGACAAGTTTGCTCCGGGCCCTGCCCTCTTTCGTCACTGGATAGAGGTTGTGGGCGGCCTGGCCGGCAGCATCTATGGCCGCCGAGTCTATGAACTCATGCGCTATTGGGACGAAGACCATCCCGAGTGGGGCGCGGATGAGCACGCCTTCGCTGTGGCGTGGCGGCGCCATCCCAAATGGGTGGTGTCGCGCTCACTGAAATCCGTTGGTCCCAACGCCACCTTGGTTTCAGATGACGCGTCGGGCTTCATACGCGACCTGAAAGCGAAGCTGAGCGGTGAGCTTGCGATTGCCGGACCGCAACTGGCGGCAAGCATGCAGGATCTGGTTGACGAGTATCATCTCTATTTGCGTCCCGTCGTGCTGGGCGGCGGCGCGCCCTTCTTTGCCGGTGCACGTCCGCCGCTACGTAAGGTTTCCAGCGACAGGATTGGCGAAGACGCAATCCGGCTGATTTACGTGCCGCAGACCGATTGACGACCCCCAAGAACTAAAGTAGAACGATTCTCCATGTACCGGCTTTGTTCGCCCCTGATTTGCGGGCAAGGCCTTGAGATTACAGGGATTTTTTCACAAGCCCGCTTTGGAGAACATGGCCGATGCTGACCCGCAAACAACATGAATTGCTGATGTTCATCCATGAGCGGATTCGCGAAACCGGCGTGCCGCCCTCCTTTGATGAAATGAAGGATGCGCTGGATCTGAAGTCCAAATCCGGCATCCATCGCCTGATCACCGCGCTTGAAGAACGCGGCTTTCTGCGCCGCATGGAAAAGCGCGCCCGCGCCCTGGAAGTCACCCGCCTGCCCGAAAACATGGCCGAGACCGTGCGTCCCGCCACCACGCGCAGCCAGTCGCAGCGCATTCTGCCCTCGGCCCGTCATGGCCGGCCCGATCCGCGCCATTCCGCGCCCCGCCGGGCGATGGGCGATGGCGAAACCGCCGTGAATGTGCCGCTGGTCGGCCGCATCGCCGCCGGCACGCCGATTGAAGCCTTGCAGAACCGCATATCCGATGTGCCCGTGCCCAGCGGCATGATCGGCAAGGGCGAACATTACGCCCTGGAAGTGACCGGCGATTCCATGATCAATGCCGGCATTCTGGATGGCGATACCGTCATCATCCAGGAATGCGGCACCGCCACGACGGGCGAGATTGTGGTCGCGCTGGTCGATGACAATGAAGCGACCCTGAAGCGCCTGCGCCGCCGCGGCGACTCCATCGCACTCGAGGCCGCCAACCCGGCTTACGAGACGCGCCTCTATGGCGCGGATCGCGTCAAGGTGCAGGGCAAGCTGGTGGGATTGATCCGCCGATATTAAAATGGAGGGTGTGATGCGTTTTGGCGTCTGTCTTCTTGCTCTGGCCGTGATGACGGCCCCGGCCTCAGCGCAAATTATTCTACAAGGCTCCGGCACCTACAGCACCTATGGCAACACGACCTACGGGCCAGGCGGCACGCAACAGCGCTACAGCAATCAGACCTACACACCCCAAGGCACGTATCAGTCCTATGGCAATCAAACCTATGGGCCGAACGGAAGTAACTATCAGACGTACGGCAACACTGACCGGCCCCCAATGAGTGGTCCAGTTGCAATGTTAGTTTATGAGCGGCGTTTGCGGTAGCTGGCCGTCTGCGGACTGCCCCGGCGGCCAGCAGATTGCTTCTGGTGCTGGCGGACGGTAGCGGAGCGACGAGTGCGGCCTGACGG
>CANJLC010000020.1 GCA_947475445.1 Alphaproteobacteria bacterium | reverse complement strand
CCGCAACCGACCCGCCCTGCGAAAGCACAATCTCCGCCTCCCGCAGCTTGCCAATAACTTCCTCAGGCTGATGCCTGCGTCCCATTTCAAATCTCCCTCCAAGGTTCCAATATGATAGTCCCTGGACCACTTGGAAGGGGGCAGATCACATTGGCGGGCAAACCTACCGTCGTGGTGAACTGCCATCCGACCAAAAATGCCAGCGCCGATAATCTGCTGCCACGCGGTGGCGGCGCATTCATCGCGGAGTTAGACGGCAACCTGACCAGCGCCAGGAAGGACGGCATGGTCGAACTGCACTGGCAGGGGAAGTTTCGTGGACCGGAGTTTGAGCCGATTATGTTCGAACTGATTACCGTCACCAGCGACAAGCTCAAGGATAGCCGGGGGCGGCACATGCCTACCGTGATCGCCAAGCCGCTGTCCTACAGCGAACAAGCCACCAAAGAGAAACTGTCCGACGCCGATATTCAGCGCCTTCTAGTTGAAATGCTCAAATATCCGTGCGCTACGTTCTCCGGACTCGCGGAAGCCTGCGGCTGGCGCCTCAAAACTGGGGAGCCTCACAAGTCTAAAATTGACCGCAATATGAAGAAGCTCAAGGACGACAAGCTCGCCAAGAAGGAAGCGGGTAAATGGGTCCTCACAACAGCGGGAGAAAAGGCCGCCAAACGGGCCGCAGAATGAGCAAATTCATGCTGGAACGGTCCAACGCCCGACATCACCGTTCCACCGACACTGGAACGATGTGGAACAATCCCACAAAAAGCCAGACAAACCCTGCCGTTCCAGTGGAACGCGGACCCGGAACGGAGGGGGGCTTTAGCCCTCCCTTCCGTCGTTCCGTTCCAGTCCTTTCTTTAGTATGGAACGCGGAACGACGGCAGATGCCACTTCATGAGAACTGGAACAGCATTGTTGGCCCGGATACTCCACCCGATCCTTGGCCTTAGCCTCCTCAACAGTCTGCCACTGCATATTGGTCGGGGTATCCGATCCGCCCGACCAGCCCCACCACAGCCATTCCCAGGCTCGCCCAGCGCCATCCGCCTGCCCGGCTAGGCAGGGATTCAGCCAGCGCGAATGCCCGCCAGCGGAGTCCGTAAAGTCTGTGACGGGCTATTCCCAGCGATCCTTCGCCCTAGCCTCTTCGACAGTCTGCCATTGCATATTGGCCGGGGTATCCGGCCCGCCGCGCTTCAAGGCGATCACATGGTCGATGATGTAGCCGGGGCATGGGCCTTTAGGCTGCTGGGTAGCTGGGCAGGGGTGTTCGCGCATGAATGCTGCTCTGGCGGCTTCGCTGCGCCGCAATCTGGCTTCCGTCTGGTAGTCAACGCTTTGCTGGTAGTTTAATATGGGGCGTCACGTAACATCGTGGCGCCCCATTTTCTTCAAAGGAAAGAAAGATGAAAAAATTCCTGATCGCGTCCTGCGTGGCGATGGCATTGCCCACCGCCGCTTTTGCCGATGTGGCTGCACAGCTTTCCACTGGCTCCACCCATGCCGGCCTTGCCGCTAAGGCGGCCGACGTGAACATGGTACACATGCATCTGCATCATGCGCTGAACTGCCTGGTCGGTCCCAGTGGTGCAGGCTTTGACGCCACGGTTGCCAATCCCTGCGCCAAGGCGGGCAATGGCGCCATCGCCGATTCCACCGACGCGGCGCAGAAGGTCAAGCTACAGGCTGCAGTCGCCAAGGCCCAGGCCGGCATTGCCGCCAGCGACCTTGCCGCTGCCCAGAAGGACGCGACGGACACCGCCGCCGCGATCGACGCCGCAAAGTAAGCTTACGACTGCGATGCGACGGCGAAGCCCCCCTGGGGCTTCGCCGCGCAAGCGCCGTGCCCGCATTTCTTCATACGCCGCCTCGATATGGCGGGTGGTGCTGGCAGTATCGAACAAGGGCGCGCTTTGCCGGTTCGATTTCAGTTTCTCGCGAATGGCGTGGAGGCGTGGCGGTTCCTTTGCCAGCGCCAGCGCGAGGGCCTCATAGCTTTCCAGATCTTCCGTCACCAGTTCGGGCAGATCCAGCGCCGTTAGCAGGCTGGCGGCCACACGCCCCGCAAAGGCGGTGCCGCGCCGCGTGACCAGCGGCACACAAGCCCACAGCGCATAACTGGCTGTGGTGTGGGCATTGTAGATGAAGGAACCCAGGAGCAGGTCGGCCAGCCCCATCAGCCCGCCCGGCTAGGCAGGGATTCAGCCGGGGCGAATGGCTGTCAGCGGGGTCCGTAGAGTCTGTGGTGGCCTATTGGGCTTAACAGCCGCTGGGGATGCCCCCCTGCGCAGCAATGCTGGCGAACTTCAGCTATGGTAGGCTGTTGCGGAAATTGGGTGGATCCGGGTGTGTTTATAAAAATCATAAACCAAAGGGGCGGCCTTCGCGGCTGGGCGGCCATTGCTGCCGGGTTAGCAGTTCTAGCCACAATAGCTTTTCTGGCCATTGGTCTGGTGATCTTCGTTCTACCAATCGTTCTGCTTGCGCCAATTATCTTTTGGCTATTGCCAAAGCCCAAGCGCGCCCCAGCCAGCGTCCTTGCTTCTAGCAAGCAGTCTTCTGGTGCACAGATTATTGATGGGTCATTCACCGTCAAAGGCGAAAAATACCCGCCGCGGGATTGAGTAACGCTCATAGCGCCACCGCATCAAGGCGTCACAGTGAGCAGTGCTGATGTGATTGCGCGGTTCATGGCGGCGGTCCCCATTCCTGCACCATAGCCCCTTTCGCCCGCCCTGCGCATCCCGGCTGGATGGCTCGTCGGGCTGATCTAGGCTAGGGTTTGGGCGTAAAACCAAATCACCGAACAGGAAGAATTTACATGACAGCGCCGACCATCGCCCAGAAGGCCCCCTATATGATCGACGTAGAGGCTGGCAAAACCTACTACTATTGCAGCTGCGGACTTAGCTCGAAGCAGCCGCTATGCGATGGGTCACACAAAACGACTGACTTTACACCAGTTGCCTATAAGGCCGAGGAAACAAAAACTATTGCGATGTGCGGATGCAAGCATTCTAAGTCTGGCGCTACATGTGATGGTACGCACAAGACGCTTTAGTCGATAGGTTGATGCAGGTAATGCGCCCATGCCCCTAGCCACCATGAACTGGAAGCGCGGACTGCTGCGGCTGTGCTGTGGGTCGGCGGTTGAGCAGTACACGCGTGGCGGGCGGTGATGGCCATGAAGGCAAATAAGATGAAGAAACTATGGATTGCAGCATCCTTTGGAACGGCCTTTGCTCTGGGCGGATGTGCTTCAGCACCTATCCTCCCTAGTGAAGCGCGTTCGTCTAAGCCGTTGGTTTTGGAACAGGCGCTGAACGGGCTTACTCTTGGCGATGGAACAGTTACAGACATCACTGGCGGCATTACGCGCTTTAAGGTTGAAATCCACGGCAACTGGGACGGCAATGTCTTAACGCTGGTTGAGGATTTCAATTACGAGGACGGCAAAAAAGAGCGTAAGACTTGGAAGCTAACAAGCTTGGGTAATGGTCGGTTTCAGGGTGTACGCGAAGACGTGATCGGCACAGCGGCTGTATTTCAAGATGCAAATGCTGTTCGCCTAGACTACCATGTTACGCTTGATACTAGTCTGGGTAAGCTTGATTGCCGCTTTCGTGACCTGCTCTATCTAGAGCCTGATGGTACCGTGCGGAATACGGCCACTGTATCCAAGTTTGGCATTCGCTTGGCCCGAGTAAGCCTGACTATGCGGCCCAATAAACCCTGACCTAGCTGTCTTCTCCGCCTTAAGCGGTGTAGATGATCGCTCGATTAATCGGATGGGTGCAGCGATAACGTCTGTCCAGCTTAGAAGGAAATTGAAATGCCCGACCAAACTCCAGAAAATAGAGAATTAGAAAAACGGGCGGCGGAGCGCGCAGCGGCTCACAAGGAAATGAAGCTTGCCGTGGGTACTTCCGCACACCCTGCAGCGGTCAAAAAGCACACCTTGGCTAGTGAGGCCCATGCAAAGGCCGTTAGAATTTCCCAAAAGGCTGCGACCCGCTCGCGCGGATAGACGACATATATTCCCACTTGCCAGCGTATCCGTTCTTTATATGTTCCCGCCCCTTTCGTATGGGGTCAAGGGTGTCGGGGGATGGATATAATGGCGGCAATACAACTGGTTTTGCGTCACCAGCAGGCGATAACCTAGAAGGCACCATATTCCCACGTACCTAGCCATCCCTGGTATCGAGCAACCTTCATGAATTCCCTCAACCCGAAAAAATTGGTTTTAAGCAAATGGACGGCTGTGATGCCTGTAGCCAAACAAAAACACTATCTTGTCACCCGCGTAATCCAATCGGTGCTAACCGGCGATCCGATTGAGTTAGTGGAAATCGAAGCAGTGTTTTCCAAAGCCAAACAGGTTATCCTATGGCGAGAACTGCAAGACGACGGCGTATGGCGACAGGGTTGGGTCTGATCTACGAATAGCCTTATCATTTTGGCAATACATCCAAGGCCGCCTCACTGCCCCGCCCAACGCACGACAAGCTCAACCGGCTCCGCCTCGCCTTCGGCTGAAACCGCCAAGCTGGGGCGGCCCCGGGCGTCCTGACTTGCCCTTCCCGCAAAAACTCAAAATGCCAGCCCATTTGCATGGCCATGTCATAGCTATGAGGCACCCACCCCGTCGAAGGGCGATGGGGGGTGGGGGTGGTGTGTTGCCTGTAGCCAAATCCGGGACAATTGTGGCTCAGCCACCAGCGTTTCGGCTCTGAAACCCATTGCATCGTCCGCAGACCAGCCCTAGCTTGCGAACTTCTAGGGCGTTGGTTTGTAACAATTTATTGCTGCGCTGTACGCGTTCATCTTCTGAAGCATGATTAGCTGTGAATGTGTTGGCGGCCCTTGACATGGAAGGGGTCACAGGTTCGATCCCTGTCGCGACCACCATTTTATCACCTGCAAAGCCGCCGAAGATTGCGTCGAGCATCGCGCGTCAGCGAGCTGTGCGATACGCGGCGCGACACTGATTCAAATATTTGCAAGTATGCGATCTCAAAATGAAGTGGAGATTGAGATCATCAAGGACAAGTGGGGCATCTCCTACGGTATGCACAAAGCCGCTCGTCAACGGCATCTGCTCTTGGTCGGCGCACCCATGAATGGAAAAATTTCCCCCGCACAGCGCTTCAATCCGCAGCCTGACTTTTGGTCAAACGGCGCTTGCTGCTGAAAACACCGCGCCATGATTTTAGGATTTTTTGTGGCCGCCGGCGATGCGCGCCCCTTGAAAATCTCTTTCAAAAATTCAAATCCGCTCGTAGAGTTCCTCCGCAGCCCAGGGAATAGGGCGAAGCTGCGGGGAGGTAGAATGAATTTCACACCAACAGTGATCGAACTTATTTTGCACAGCCTGGTCGGCGTCGCGCTCCTGGGCGCCATCACCCACCAGCTGGTTTCCATCTACCGCAAGCCGCGCCCGCGCGGTCCGGGCTTTTACGACCGCTACACCGGCGTCAACCAGCAGGTCTTTGTGGTCGCCGTGGTGGCGCTTTTCGCCGTCGAGGTTCTGCTGGGCGGCATCGTCTATCCGGCCTACCGCATCGATGTGCGCATCCCGTTCGAGGAAATGGCGCTCTTTTCCGCGGTAGGTTCCTTTGAATCCAAGGAACATTTCGCCGGCATCGGCTTTGCCCTGCTGCCGCTTTATTATTGGTTGTGGCGGCCTGAAAATGCCGACAGCCACCGCCGCGACCGCATCGGGATTACCTCGGTTCTGGCCTTTATCGTCTGGTGGGATTTTCTCATCGGCCACATCCTCAACAACATCAGGGGGCTGTCATGAAATTGCCCTTTTCGGCCGTCACGTTCAGCATCGTATTCTGCGTCGCCTATGCGGCCATTTACTGGTTCAACCAGCCGCTCTTCCTGTACTACCCGATGACGGGCGCTTTCACCTGGGGTTCGGCGGCGCTGAAGGATTCAGGGCCGGGCATGGCCTGGTACGGTTTGATGGCCAACGCGCTCATCGCGTCGTTTGTCCTGGCGCTGGCGGTTCCGGACCGGGTGTCTGGCAGGATATTCCGGAATTATTTGTGGGTGTTTCCCGTCGGCACGATGTTGATATGCGCGTATCTTCTTCGGAACTTCTTCTTGCAGGGTTGAAGCCATGATCCAGTTGAGAGCGGTGTTTTGCTTAATGGCATTGCTGTTGCCGTTCTCACCGGCAATGGCCCAGTATAATTTCGACCCCAACAATGCCGACGAACAGGGCCGTGGCATCAAATATTTCGGCTCGGCCAAGGATGAGCGCGGCGCATTGATCGCGGGCGCCTCGATCCTGGTCGCCCATGAATATGTGATGGTGACCGACGCCACCGGCCGTTACCGCGGTAACCTGGACCCGCTTTATACCGGCGACCGCACAGCGGTCGGCTGCTCCAAACCCGGCTACGCCTTCGTGAAGGTGACCAAGCGCGAAGGTCCGGTGAACGCCGTCAAACAGACAGTCCAGGCCGACTGCGTTCTGCGCAAGATCAAATAAGGACATGCCTCCCCAGGGTGTCGGTGATCCGTATTGATGACCAGGACAGCCTTGTGCGCACTTGTTATAGCCGCGCTGGCGGCGGGCGCATCGCTTGCGCTGGCAGGCTCCGTTACACCCTCTGAAGCAACGCTGGAAAAACTGCGCCAGAGCGGCGATGTCGCGGGGCAGCGCCGTCATGTCTGGGAACAGCTTGCCGCCATCACCGCACCGCGCGCCAACCGGCCCGCTTTCCAGGCCTGGCACGGCGAAGGCGAACTTTTTTCCGACGCGCCATCGGGGCGTCCTGGCCTTGCCGGTTTTTCCCGCACTGGCATCCTGGACACGCAAAGTCCCGATGTGCCGATGCTGACCTATACGCTCTACAATGACGCGGCTTACAACCACATCACCCGCAATCACCTGAACCAGGCCGCCACGCTTGAGCGTCTGCGCAAGACGGCGAGTGCGAATCCCGCGATTTCCAAGAATCGTGACGTGCCGGCCTTTCCCGCCCAGTCGGTGGTGCTGAAAACCGTGTGGTGGCCGGTGGCCCGCGACGGTCTCACCGCGCTGCCGGTCTGGGACCCCGCGCGCAACCCGGCTGGCAAGAAGGGCAATCCCTATACCAGCTGGAAGCGGGTGGTGGCGGTCGATCCGCGCGCCATGCCCAACCAGTCCGCTGCCGTGGCGATTGATTTCGCCGGCAGCAATTATCCCAAAGCCCGCCGCGTCGGCCTTTCCGCCTTCGACCATGTCAGCGTGGACGGCGCCATGGCGCGCGCCATGATGGCGGATCCCTCGTCACGCAAGGCCGCGCTGATCGCATTGGGGCGGCCTTTGGCGGCGGGCGATCATCTGGTGCTGGTGGCCGCCAATGTGGCGGCGCGCGAAATCCCCGATTGGATCTGGAGCGCCTTCTGGTGGCACGACCAGCCGGAACAGGGGCCTTATGCGGCCGACCGGCCGGCCAGCGTGACCGGCCCATGGCGCAATTATCTCATGCAGGCCGCGTTTGACGCGCAAAAACCCCTGGCCGCCGGCAAGACCCCGCACATCACATTCAACCCCTGGCTCGAAGGACGTTTTCCCGATGGCGGCCATGGCGGCGGCATCGTCAGCAACTGCATGGCCTGCCATCACCGCGCCAGCTATCCGGCGGTCCCCTTCCTGCCGGTGACGCGCGGCAAGCCTGATCTGCGGGGCGATGCGGCCTATGCGTCGGACCAGCTCCGCACCAGTTTTCTGTGGGGGCTGGCGATGCATGCCCGTCCAAAATCCATTACAAACACAAAGCCGGATTCAAGGTGATGACATGATGAAGAAACACACGCTTATTCTTTTGGCCGCGATTGCACTGGCGGGAAGCTGGGCGACTGTCGCCTTGACCCAGCCTGCGACGCCGCCCGCCGAAGCGCCCGAACCGCCGCCGCCGCCCCAGCCTTTTTCACCCGGGCTCGATGACCTGATGACCATGCTGGTGCAGATTCGCCATACCAAGCTCTACTATGCCGGCAGCGCAAAAAACTGGGAGCTGGCCGCCTCCGAAGCCCGCGAACTGCGCAACTCATTCGACCGGATCACCAAGACCATTCCCTTGTATCTGGGCAATGACGTGGCCCAGAGCATGGGTGTTTTCGGCACGCCGCATCTGGATAAGATTGACAAGGCGGTGGCCGATGCCGATCCGGTGGCCTTCACCAAGGCCTACAAGGACCTCACCGAAGGCTGCACGCAATGCCACGCCTATATGGAACATCCATTCCTGGTGATGAAAGTCCCGGCCGGTCCGAACACCATATTCCCCGATCAGGTTTTCACGCCGCTGCCCTGACGGCGGGGCAAGCCAATGAAAATGGCGTGCAAGGCAATGCACGCCATTTTTGTTGAAGCCGCCTGGCCTACTTGGCGTCAGGATTGGGCGTGCGGGGACCGTAATGACCCATGGACTGGCCCAGCTCGATGGCGCCCAGGTCGGGAGCCTTGCCGGCAAAGCCATCGGTGACATTGGCGATCGCGATGCCCGCATCCACCGCCGGAGAGCTGGCGACAAGGCGGAAATCAAACGGCGCCGAGGCATAGACGCGCTGCGGATCCTTCACATCGGGCGCCGTCACATGCACGAAGCTGTCATAGTCCAGGATGACGCCATGCTTCTCCTGGCCCGTGGCTGCCTGCAATTCCGCCAGGCCCTTGTAGCTGCGCTTCACCGTTGTGCCGGTATAGTCCAGCAGCTTGGCGAAATCCGGTGAGTTCCACTGGAACGCATCCGCGCCAGGATTGGGCCGGTAGCCATTGTAATCCGCGGAGTTGGTGTTGGTCGGCGCATTGATGGCGAACACACTGGGCAACAGGCCCGTGCCGATGAACAGGTTGTTGCGGAAATGCATGTTCTGGGCAGGACCCGCGGCGGCTTCGCCAATGAAGGTGTTGTTGTAGGTCAGGATGCCCGACGAGCCTTCGATGTATTTCAGGTCGTTGTTGGTGTTGTAGACGATATTGCGCACCCAGTAGAACGGCCCGCCATATCCCGGCTGCACGCTGAAAGCGCCTGCCGCCAGGTTGAAGCAGCGATTTTCAAAGGCGCGGATATTGCGCCCGCCGCCGTCCATCTCGAAGCAATTGTCGCCCATATTGCTGATGTCGTTGCCGTAATAGTCATCGGATTCCGGGAAGCGGTCTTCGATTTCCTTGGCGGGTGAACCATCGGGCAAGGTGACGCCATCGGGCACGCCATAGCTGGCGTTATCGACCGCATCATGGAAGTTGGTGAAGCGGTTATAGGCCACGACATTGCCCTGGCCGTAGATCTTGATGGCGTATTCCGACAGCAGCAGTTCCGGGAAGCCCGGGAAAGGCTGCCAGCGGGCGCCATTCCAGCCCATCATGTGGGCCGGATCGTGACGGCCGTTGAAGTCATTGTCGGCGATGTAGATGTCCTTGGCGCCGGACCAGTCCGACTGGATGGCGCGGCCCACATTGTAAAGCTTGGAATGCTTGAGCGTGAATCCGCTGGAACCGGCAATGCCCTTGATGCCCAGCAGGAAGGCGACATCAGCGTTGCGGAAGGTGATGCCCTCGAAATAATTGTAATTGGCCGCTTCCATGTTGAAGAAAGTGGCCGCGCCGGCGCCGTCAAAGATTACTTCGCCGTCGCCCGCCGCCTTGATCACGATGGGCTTGTCGGGCGTGCCGCTGGCGCTCAGGTAATATGTGCCGTCGAACAGATTGCCCATGGCCAGGTAACCGGGCTTGGGCGGACCGTTCATATAATGATGTGCGTCGCCGACATACAGACCGGCATGCACCAGGATCGTGTCGCCCGGCTGCACGCGCGGTGGAAATGCATTCTGGTAATCGTCATGGATCATGCCCTGGTAATAGGCTTCCATGATGCCGGTGAAGGCTGGCTCCTGCTTGGGCCCGGTCCAGTCCACGGGATAGACGTGATAGACTTTGCCGCCTGCGGCCGGCATCGGTTCCTTGCGGGTCTCGAAGCTCACCGTCTTGGTGGCGCTGCCGCCATCGGGATCGGACAAGGTCAGCTTGGCTTCGTAATCGGTGCCTTCGTCCAGGAACAGGATGCTGCCCGTCAGCATGCTGGGGACTTCATACTTGTAGATGGGATAGCGGGTGGTGTTGGCGCTGACGCCCACAAACTCGCCGTTGCCGCCCACGCGCAGCAATGGCATGCCGGTCTTCCAGGCGGCATCACCCTTCTTGCGATAGGCGACCTCCACCTTGGCGTTGTGATTGTCGTCGCCCGTGATGCGCCAGTCGAACCCGACGGATTTCAGGGTCGGGCGTTCAACGCGCAGGGCGCCCGCGCTGGTGCTGTTGGCAGCCAAGGCAGGCGAGGCCATCAGCAGCAGGCCTGTTCCGAAAGCACCAGCCTGTAACAGCTTGATGGACATGTTCATGAAAAATCCCCCCGTTTTGTTTTTTTGGTAAAATTTGACGTCCCGGCTCTTATCATAGTTCCCTCCGCCAGCCCGGTTGAATTTTTGTCAGGCCACTGGGGCGCGGTGTCCGGCGGAGCGCAAAATTTGTGCATAGCGGGGAAAGACGGATTCCATACCGCATCGCAGCATGACATATCGGTGCGGCGCTCGGTTGACGCCTTAATCCCGGCGGTATTCCATCGCAAATTCTACAAAAGGCAGCGTCAAAGACATGAATAACGAGAGCTTGAAGCTATTTGCAGGAATGGGAATCGTGGCGAGCCTGGTGCTGGGCCTGGGATGGACAGCCGTCGCGGTAGCGCAGGAAGACCTGGCCGAAATGGATATGGCGACCTTGAACCAGCGCGCCGCCAAGCTGGACCCAGAGCACTACAAATTCGTGCAGCCTGTCTGCACCCGCTGCCATACCCCGGCGCTGTTTTTGCACTCCCGCCAATGGGATGCGTGGGGAAACATATTCCGCCAGATGACGGGCTATGGCGCGGAAGCCACCCCTGAGCAATGGGATAATATTTACAAGTACTTCGCCACTGCCCTGACCCAGATCAATGTGAACCATGCCGACATTGACGAGTTGGTGACCGTGCTGGGCGTTGATGAAAAAACAGCCATCGCCATTGTGCAGCGCCGTTCTGACAAAAAGTTTGAAACCGCGGAGGATGTTGAAGCGGTTCCGGGCGTCAGCAAGGCCCGGATTGAGGGGCTGGGGCCGCGCTTGTTGTTTGACCAGCCCCCGGAGGTTGAGTAGATTGTAATGATTGCGTGGCGGCCCCCGCGCGCCAGTTTAGCTCCAGTGGCCTAACTATATAAAATCTTCTCGGAGGGAATGATGAAGATACGTAATGTGTTACTGGCCACCGCAAGCGCTGCGCTTCTTGCAAGCGTTGCCAGTTCGGTTGTTGCTCAGGAAGGCGCGCGTCCCGCACCTGCTCCCGGCGCCCCCGTCCAGACCTACAAAGAGCCCGCCAAGCATCTCCTTTATATCGCCACGCCGGGTGACGGCGGTGCGGATGGTCAGTCGGGCGTTGTCGTTCTCGACGCCGACCACGACTATCGCTTCGTCAAGCGCATCCCGTACGACCTGGCCGCTTCCGAGCTGCCCGGGCCGAAGATTTCGGGCATGACCTCGTCGATCCCCGCCAACAAGATCTATGTCACCACCGATGGCGGCGACATGATCGCGTTCGATCTGAAGACCGACAAGATCGCCTGGACCTTTCATGGCGAGGAAAAGCCGGTCGCCGTTTCCCGCCGTGGCGCTGCCGCGAGCGGTTGCTGCGAACGCCCCTACACCCTGCCGGGTGGCAACACCCTGCTGGTTGCCTCGGCCTATAACAGCTGGTGGTACTTCATCGACGCCAAGACCGGTCAGGTCCTGGACAAGCTGAGCACCCCCAAGACCCCCCGCGCCCATAACCTGGCCGTGACCGCCGATAGCAAGACCGCCATCCTCGGCACCCTGTCGGGCCCGAAGGAAGGCACCTCCGGCGTTGCCGTTGTCGATCTGGCCAGCAAGCAAGTGCTGCGCTACATCGACTTCACCGATGCCGTGCGTCCCCTGACCATCAACTCCGACGCCAGCCTGGTCTATGTGAACGTCAACAATCTCGATGGTTTCGAGATCGCCGACACCAAGACCGGCAAGATGATCAAGCGCGTCGAGCTGCCGGGCGAAATGTGGAAGGCCAAGTGGGCTGACCCGAACAACCACTATTTCGGCCATGGCCTGCCCAGCCACGGCATCGGCCTGACCCCGGATGAAAGCGAAATCTGGGTGACGGACGTCGTCAACGACAAGTGGCAGATCTGGGACAATCCCGGTGACGGCCGCAACCCCGTCTACAACCCCTCCAAGGCCGTGTCGGTCCAGAAGGGCATCGGCTCCAGCTGGATCTCAATGACCAACGACGGCAAGCTCGCTTTCGTGGGTGATGGCTCCATCATCGACGTGCGCGCTCACAAGGTGATCGGCGTCATGAAGGACGAATATGGTCGTCCGATCCACGCGGCTGAAAAGGTCCTCTACATGACCTTTGAAGGCGGCAAGTTGGTCGACACCAGCAACCAGTTCGCCATCGGTGACAAGGCCGCTGTCCAGGCCCGTCTCGAAAGCGAAAAGAAGTCGAAGCAGGCCCGCGCCAACTAAGGTCTCTTCAACAGGGCTTTTTCCAGTCCTGGACGCAATTTCACCACGGCAAGGCTCGCCTTGCCGTGGTGATTTTTTTCCGGCGTACTTTTTTTGCCTCGGCAATCAGGCATGATCCCACCAATGGATCCCACCGTCCCCTTTTCTCTTGAAGTGGTGCTGGAAGAGGCTCTCGCCCATCACAAGGGCGGCCGTCCGCGCGAAGCCGAAACCGGTTATCGCGCCATCCTCGCCCACGAGCCCCGTCATCCCATCGCCAACCACAATCTGGGAATCGTGCTGGCGCAGGCCGGCCAGGTTGCACAGTCCCTGCCGCTGTTCGAAGCGGCGCTCGAAGCCGAACCGGGCGTGGACACCTACCGTCTTTCGCTGGCCCGGGCGTTGCTGGCCGCCAATGATGCTGGCCGCGCACTGACTGTTCTGGGAGAAGGAAAACGGTTCGGACTGTCCGGTCCCGCCTTTGATGCCCTGCTGGCGCGTGCCCAGGCGGCGCGCAAATTCTCCGCCGACCCGGACGGCCTGTTTGAGGCAGCGGTCCATCAACACAAGCTGGGAAAGATGGACGAAGCCATCCGGTTCTACCGTCAGGCCATCGCGGCCGACCCCAGGCGGCTGGAGGCCTATGAGAATTTCGGCGTGGCGCTGATCGCCGGCGGCCATCATGAAGAGGCGGTGAAAATCTATCGCCAGGCGCTGCAGGTCGCGCCCGACAATGCCGCCATGCTCGACAATCTGGGTTATGCCTACACCGTCCAGGGCAATATCGAGGACGCCATCGCCTCATACCGCCAGGCCATCGCCCTCAAGCCGGATTTTGCGGAAGCCTATAATCACCTCGGCTCGGTGCTGTCGGAAAATGGCCGTATCGCCGAAGGCTTCGAGGCGTTCATGACGCGCGCCAGGCTGGTTTATGGCAACGGCAAGGCGCCGCCGCGCCAGGAAGCCGAGCCCCTTCACAAGATCAAGCATGACCGCGAACAGCGCGATTATCTTGCCGGCGGCAAGGCGCCGGACGACGCGCCCGCGGTGGCCGACATGTTTCACATCGAGCATGGCGAAAGACTGGAAGGTCCTGCCGTCAATCCCGCCAATGCCACGGCGCAACTGCTAGACCAGTGGAACAAGGCCGATCCGCAGCTTGTGGTGATCGAGAATATTCTCACCGACGAAGCCCTGAAGCAGTTGCGGCTGTTCTGCGCGGGTTCGACCGTGTGGCGCAGGCTGTACAGCGCCGGCTATATCGGTGCCATTCCGGCGGACGGGTTCGCTGCGCCCTTGCTGGCCCAGATCGCCGAAGAACTGATTTCCACCTATCCGCAAATCTTGAAGCCGCACAAATTTCATTATCTCGGTGCGTTCAAATACGACAGCGAACTTTCCACCGGCACAAACACGCATGCCGATTTCTCCACCGTGAATGTGAATTTCTACATCACGCCGGACGAAGCCAATCTCGATCCCGAAAGCGGCGGCATGGAAGTTTGGGATGTCGCGGCCGCCGATACCGCGCAATTGCGCCGCCTGAATGCCGACGAAAACGCCGTGCGCGAATTTCTCAAAACTTCGGGCGCCAGATCCACCATTATTCCGCACAAGGCCAATCGCGGGGTGATTTTCAAATCCCACCTTTTTCACAAGACCGACAATTTCAAATTCCGCGAAGGCTATTTGAACAAGCGCATCAACGTGTCCCTCTTGTTCGGCACGTTCAAATGACGCGCAGCCCGCAAGGGGCGTGTACGATCGCTGTTCGCAGTTGCAGCAAATCCATTCAGACTGTGTCCGACCGGTGTTGTATTTGGGACGCTATGTCGGGGCAATCTGCACAAAGTGCCCGCTTATATTGGCATGTTGACGGGGGCAGTGCCGTTGACAGGCTGCGCCAGATATATGCAGGCTGCGGGAGATATATGACGGTCCGGTCAAATAATCGTAATGCGCTACGCCATAACGGCGAAGGACGCATAATTATAAATCGAAGGGGAGGGCCTTACGTTGTCTCAGAAATCAAAGACCTGGATTGCGCGTGCTTCATTGATGCTGGGCAGCTCTGCCCTCGCAATGTGCGCGGTTTCCGGCGCGGCCATCGCGCAGGGCTCGGCTGAAATTGAAACCGTGGTTGTGTCCGGCTCGCGCCTGGTCACCAACGGCGTCAATGCTCCCACGCCCGTGACCGTGGTGACCGCTGAATCGCTGTCGGTTTCGCAGCCGGCCTCGATCGTGAACGGCCTGTTGGACCTGCCGCAGTTCCGCGCCAGCGCCTCGGTCGCCAACCCCGGTTCGACCACTGGCTCGAACGGCGCTGACAACTTCAACCTCCGCGGCTTGGGCACGAACCGTACCCTGGTGCTGATGGATGGCCGCCGCGTTATCCCGAACAACCAGAACGGCGCCACTGACGCCGCCCTGATTCCCGAATCGCTGGTTTCGCGCGTTGACGTCGTGACCGGCGGCGCCTCGGCCCAGTACGGTTCGGACGCCGTTGCCGGTGTTGCGAACTTCCTTCTGAACAAGAGCTTCGAAGGCATCAAGGCCGACGTCCAGGCCGGTATCTCGACCTACGGCGACAAGGGCAGCTACAAGACCTCGATCACGGCTGGTACGTCGCTGTTCGGCGGCCGCTTCCACATCGAAGGTAACGTGCTCGACCAGTTCGACCGCGGCATCCCGCACGCCATTGATCGTCAGATGGTCCTGAACAAGAAGCAAGTTGCCTTTGTGCAGAACCCGTCGGCGCTGCTGGGCACGACCAACGCTTCGCGCGTTGCCAATTCCACCGCCACCAACCCCGACTATGTCCTGGCGCATAACGTCAACACCGCCGCGGGCGCGTTTGGCGGCTTGATCACCACCGCCGGCCCCCTCAAGGGCATCACCTTTAACGCCAATGGCACGCCGGTGCCGTTCAACTTCGGTGACCCGACGCTGGCGACGACCACCTATACGGTCAACGGCACCGACACCAACGGCAACATCTACACCAACGCCGGCGCCCTGCAGCATCGCGACCAGCTCTTCGGTTATGCCTCCTACGACCTGTCGGACGACATCACGCTCTATGCGCAGGTTCTGGCTGGCAAGGACCGCATCTTCTACCGCCATTTCCCGAACTTTCAGACCGGCGGCACAGCCTTCACGATCTTCTCGGACAACGCCTATCTGCCGGCCTCGATCAAGACCACGATGGCGGCCAGCAAGATCGCGTCCTTCTCCCTTGGCCGCGTGAGCCCGGACATCTCGATCCCCGGTCTGCGCGGTGAAATCAATGTTGGTCAGGTGACTGCGGGCCTGGATGGCAAGATCCCCGGCTCCACCTGGAGCTATAAGGTCTATGGCCAGATGGGTCGCTCGCTCACCACCTTCAAGACCACGGATGACGCGATTTCCGACCATATCTACGCTGCCACGGACGCGGTGTTGTCAAATGGCAACATCGTCTGCCGTATCACGCTCACCAACCCCAACAGCGGTTGCGTGCCTGTCAACCTGTTCGGCAGCACCGCCGGCTACGACGCCATCAACGGCACCTCGGCGACGCCGTCTTCGAACGTCACCCAGGCCGCCAAGAATTACATCAACGGCACTGCGGTTCAGCGTTTCGTCTACCAGCAGGACGTCGCCGAAGGCAGCGTGCAGGGCGATTTGTTCGACCTGCCGGCCGGTACCGTTTCGTTGGCCACGGGCGTCGGTTATCGCCGCGAGCACCTGAACTCCACGGCCGATGATCGTTCGACCCAGCTCAAGACGGGCGTTGACCGTGACAGCGGCGTGGCCATCCAGGGCTTCCCGACCTCGATCAAGAACACCCGCGGCGGTTTCGAGCGTTCGAACCCGCAGCCTTCGACCGGCCATTTCGACGTGAAGGAAGTTTTCGTCGAAACCCAGGTCCCCGTTTTCAAGAACATGTTCCTGGCCAACAGCCTGGAAATCAACGCGGCGGCGCGTTACGTCGAATATTCGCTCTCGGGCGGTGTTGAGCCGTGGAAGATCGGTGCGGTCTATCAGCCTTTCCCGGAACTGCGCTTCCGCTATACCCACTCGGTCGACATTCGTGCGCCCAACATCGGCGAACTCTACAAGGGTTCGGCGCAGTCCTCGGGCACGGTGCAGGATCCCTTCACCCTCACCAGCGGCACCGTGTTGGCCAACAATATCGGTAACCCGAACCTGGTTCCGGAAATAGCCATCGCCAACACCGTCGGCGTCGTCTACACCCCGGAATGGCTTGATGGTTTCTCGGCCTCGCTCGACTATTACGCCATCAACGTGCATGGCGCGATCGTCACCCTGGGCAGCCAGACCGTCGTCAATGACTGCTACGCCGGCAATGCGTCCTCGTGCACGCAAATCCAGCGCGGCGCGGCGACCCCGCCTGCCACTTTGGGCACCATCGGCGTGGTCCAGACCTTCGGCCAGAACGTCGGTTATGTTCTGACCAAGGGCTTTGACTTCGAAGCGGAGTATGGCTTCGACCTGGCTGACATCATTCCGAGCTTTGATGGCCGTGTGTCCACCCGCGCGATCGTCAACGTCCTGGATGAGCTGACCACCTTTACCCCTGGTTCGTCGCAGGTTCAGACCGCTGGCGATAACGGCGCCAACGAGCCGAAGTGGCTCACCACCCTGCAGGCCAACTACACGATCGACGATTGGCGCTTCTTCGTGCAGGAGCGCATCATCGGCTCCGGCAAGATGACCAACACCGATCCCAGCGCTGGCGGCCAGGTTCACGACTTCAGCTTCGCTCCGGGTGCGAACCACGTTCCGCTGATCGGCTATACGAACCTCAACGTGTCCTATCAGGTCACGCCTGAACTTCAGGCCTACTTCAACGTCAACAACGTCTGGAATCGCGATCCGCCGCCGGTGGCTGGCTTCTCGCGCTTCGGCACCAGCGGTGGTGCGGCGATCTACTCGGTAGTCGGTCGCTACTTCCTGGCCGGCCTCAAGATCGACCTGGAATAGTCGTACCTGGTATCTAAACGTTTGGCGGGGGCAGCCCAAAAAAAGCATACCGCCCAGTTAGGTTTGGG
>CANJLC010000019.1 GCA_947475445.1 Alphaproteobacteria bacterium | reverse complement strand
TATCGATTTACCCTGTGACGTCGACACCTCAATCTGCCGCAGCAGCGTCACAATCTGCTCCGGGGTGGGCCTCTTCTTCGGCATGTCCAAGCTCCTTTCCAAGCCAATTTCTATCAATTCGCTTGGTACAAAAAGAGCCATGCAGGTCAATACCTTAACCGTCAGCCACCAGCCCTGCCAGCCATTGCTGGATGGGGTGGTGAGAAGACTTTCCTGAAAGTCAGCTTTTGGCGCAAAGCGGATATCCGTCCAGGGCTGGGCTGAGCCGATAAATTTATCGGCTGCGTTGGTGTTGGAGCGGGTGATGGGAATCGAACCCACGTATGCAGCTTGGGAAGCTGCCGTTCTACCATTGAACTACACCCGCATCCGGAGACGCTTCTATCACAAGGCCGGAGTATTCGCCCAGCGCCTCGCTCAAGCTCGGCGCGTTTGCCGCGCGAAACGGTCCACTGGACCGTTTCGCAAGTCGCGGCAAACCCATTGAACTACACCCGCGCTCCGGGTGTCCGGAACGCCTAGCACGCTGGCTGGAAGGGGACAATTAGTTCGTGACAGAAAGTGCCGCCAGCGCCCGCCGTATCAGCGGTTCGCCGATGTCCGGCGGCAATTCCGGGCCGGTGCCTGGTCTGGCTGCGCCATCCGCCTTTGGCAGGGCCCCCTCCAGCTTTTCGCCATAGATGATCATCAATTCCCGCCGCTTCTGTGCGTCGGTCAGGTGTACAAGCCGGACATACAGCATGCCCGGTGGAATGGCGAAGCCGTGGGCGCGCAGCAAAGCTTCCACATGCTCGCGGTCCGATCCCGCGCGCACGGTGTCGGCAGGGCCGCGCGCATAGCTATTGGCGAAAAAATCCTTGCCGCCCGCCTGCACATGCCGGGGCAGGTCATAGGTGTAATGCGCGTCCGGGCGGCTGGGCAGGTAACCCTCGAACTGGATCCAGACCAGGCGCTTCACCGCACCGCTTGAATCCTTTTCCGCAAAGACATGCAGTTCGCAATCCGAATTTCCTTACAGCACAAAGCGTTCCGCCCCGATATAGCTCAGGGCCGCAGGCACCGTGATCGCCACTTTCGGCTCGCGCGCGCAATCCAGCCGGTTGCCTTCGACTTTGCGTTCCGGCGTCAAATCCTGCGCCAGCCCGTTCTGCGCCGCCAGCGACAGCAGGGCGCAAAGGAAAGACAGCTTCAATCGCCTCGCTGTTGCCACCGGGCTATTTTGCTGTCGGCCAGGGCGGGGCGTCCGTCATGCCGAGGAATTCCAGTATCTCCTGGCCCAGATAATCATCGGCGCTGTTGATGTGATGCATCTCCGAAATATGGTTGTGGTATTTCGTCTGGACAAAGCGCGGGCATTGTCCGCCGTCCCGTTCGCATAGCGCCTTGTACATGTCGCCGGTGGTGGCGGCCAGATTCTGCTGGTCGAACTCGGTAGCTGTCAGCATCACCCCAATGCGGCTCGACGGGACATGATTTATGATCGAGCGGGAGGGATAGGTCTTGGAATCGGACCCGAAATAGGCGCGCACGCTGTTGAAGCTGGGATCATCCGGCTCGTCGGTCACGTTGTAGCGCCCGCTGGACAACACCACGGCCGTGACACCCGATCCGTCACGCGGCTGGAAGCGCCGGTCAAAGACATAGGTGGCGACATGGGTGGCACCCGCCGAATGGCCCATCAGGTATAGCCGGTTGGGGTCGCCGCCATACTTGGCGGCATTCTTCTTGATCCAGGCCACCACCGCGGCGACATCCTGCGCCCCCGCCGGCCAGGGCGCTTCCGGCGCCAGGCGGTATTCCATGTTGATCGCCAGCATGCCGTGGCGCTGAAAATAGGCGGGGATGTTGTCGTAGATTTCCTTGGTGCCGCTGATATAGCCGCCGCCATGGACATAAACGATGATGGGCGCATTGCTCTTTCCAGACGGCTGCCACACATCCAGCCGGTGCCGCGCATGGGTGCCATAGGTGATGTCCCGCGTGACCTTTCCGCCATCCTTGGGCGCGGCGGCCACCAGCGGCGCAAACATTTTTGGCGTGTCCACCTGGCCGTAATTGGGGCCGATCTCCACCAGCCGGTCGCGCAATTGCTTGGGCATGTTTTGCGCGGATGCAGCGGTCACGGCCAGCAACGCGGCAAGTGTCACTGCGAATTTCGGTGCGATCTTCATGATGTCCTCCCCAGGGTATTTTTCCTTTCTTAGCATGGCGGCGTCTCTTCAGCTATGATGCGCGCCATGCGTCCGCTTTTTGTGCTGTTCGGTCCTGCCCACCTGGCGATGCTGGCGCTGGCTGTGCTGGCGCCAGTCATGCTGGCGCTGGCTGCGCGGCTGCAGCCACGCCTGGACCGTCCCATCCGGTTTGCCTTGGCCGCGCTTTTGCTGGGCGGCTATGCCTGCTGGCTGGCGCTGTTCGCCATCCGGGGCTGGCTGGCATTGGGCAACGCCTTGCCGCTCAATCTTTGCGACTGGGCGGCGCTGGCGCTGTTTGCCGCGCTCCTCACGCGAAAACAGTTTGCCTATGAGCTTGGCTATTTCTGGGGATTGGGCGGATCGCTGCAGGGCTTGCTGACACCCGACATCGCCTATGGCTTTCCCGATCCGCAATTTGTCTTTTTCGCCATCAACCATGCCGGCATCATCACCGCGCTGCTGTACCTGACGCTGACCGGCCTGCGGCCCGTGATTGCCTCGCTGCCGCGCGTTGTGGCGGCCACCTTGTTCTATGTCCTGGTGGCGGCAATTGCGGACTATCTGCTTGGCGTCAATTACGGTTTCCTGGCCGCAAAGCCCACGGTCGCCAGCCTGATGGATATCCTGTCGCCCTGGCCCTGGTACATTCCCGAACTGGTCCTGATCGGGATTGTCTCGCTCTTGCTCTATTACGCGCCCTTCTTTGTCTGGGACGCGTTGCGCGGGCGCAGGCGGGCGTAGAATTCGCACGTGGCGGTGGCGCCGCTGTCCAGCCGGTAGCCGGGACGCATTTCCTCCAGCACAAATCCGTTTTTCTCCAGCGCCTTTGCCGCCGCGCGATTGCCGGCATGGATGCGCGCCACCAGCCGGTGCAAATTCATCTGCGCAAAGGCATGGGTGATGACGGCGCCCAGGCTTTCGGCGGCATAACCCTGGCCCCAATGATCGCGGTGAAACAGGAAGCCGAATTGTGCCTCGCCATCCAGGATGAAGCTGAGATCCACGCCACCGATGGCGTCGCCGCCTTTCCACACCGTCCAGTAGCGGCACTGGCCCCTCGCCATGGCATCCAGCTGTTCGCGCACCATCTCCTCCACCACGGCCAGGCGGCTGACCGGCGGGCGATCCCAGAACCGCATGGCCTCGGGATCACGCAGGATGGCGAACAGGGCAGGGGCATCGCTTTGCGCCATGGGGCGCAGGACCAGCCTTTTTGTGACGAGGTTCATCAAAGCAGGGCCCCGGAAAAACATGAGGCGGCCGGCTGCTTTCGCGCCGTAGCCGCCTCACCTGCCCCCTTCAAATCGGACCCTTGATTCGCCGCTTCGTTCCCCGATAGGCGGTCGTTACCAAACACTGCGGGGTTTCCCCAAACCGTCCATCCGCAGCGGTCGTAACTGTGCCGGAGCGCGATGCGGAAGCAACACTTTGCGTGGCAACATTGCGTTTTTCGCAAGGGGTTGTGGATTTTCGGCAACATTTGTTAGGCATACCGGGTGGGCAACCTGTCACAATCTGCTCAGGGCGACCGGAAATGTTTGGAAAGCTTCAAATCCTGGCGCTGGTAGTTCGAGCCCAAGCCCTCGCCATAGGCTTCCGGCGGCGGATCGGTCAGGCGTTCGAAAACCAGCCTGCCCACAATTTGTCCATGCTCGAGAATGAACGGAACTTCCCTGCTGCGCACTTCCAGCACGGCGCGGGCCGATGGCGGCTGGCCCGCCTCATAGCCGAACCCCGGGTCGAAGAAGCCAGCATAATGGACGCGAAATTCGCCCACCAGCGGATTGAAGGGCACCATCTCGGCGGCATGATCCAGCGGAATGGCGACGCGCTCGCGGCTGGCCAAGATGTAGAATTCATCCGGATCAAGCACCAGGTGGCCGGCGGAATTGGCCTCAACCGAATCCCAGAAATCGTAAGGCGACAGCAGGCCCGGCTTGTCCACGTCGATCAGGCCGGTATGCCGCTTGGCGCGCCAGCCGATGCGGCCTGATCCTTTCAGGTCGATGGAAAACCCCAGGCCGTTGTCGATATCGGGTTCGCAGTCCACCAAAGGCGCTTCAGCATGCAGGCGGCGCAGTTGCGTATCGCTGAATTGCGGCGAGCCGTGACGGATGCGCAATTGGTTGAGGCGTGAGCCCTTGCGCACCAGGATCGGAAAAGTCTGCGGGCTGATTTCGGCATAGAGCGGGCCGTGATAACCGGCCTCGACGCGGTCAAAGGCCTCGCCGCGGTCGGTGATCAGCCGGGTGAAAACATCGATGCGGCCGGTGGAGCTTTTGGGATTGGCGCTGCCAGCGATGCGCGCCGAAAACTGCGCCCGCTCCAGAAGCCTGACGATATAGACACAGCCCGCTTCCAGCACCGCGCCGTTGGTCAGGTCGATTTCGTGCATGAAGACCTGGGCGATTTTTTCCTCGACCGTGGCGTTTTTGCCGGTGAGGAAAGAAGCGCGCACCCGGTAGGCCACTGGCCCCAGCCGCAAATCGATGCTGGCGGGCTGGATCTGCGCCGCGACGATGGGTTCGTCGGCCAGGATTTCCTGCTTGGCGGCGATCAGCCTTGTCAGGACATGGCTGGGCAAAATGCCGGTCGAGAATCGGCCATAGCCGCCTTCTTCCGCCTGGATTTCGCTCATGTCGCCCATGCCTGACTTATAGGGACTGTGGGCCGTCAGGTCACCCCAAGAAGGCCCGGATATCCCCAATCGCCTCGGCCAGGCCGCAGCGTTTGACGGGCGCATGCTCCGGAAAAGCCGTCAGCAGGCGCGAAGGCATGGCGCCCTCCAATATGACAAAACAGCCCTTGTCCCCGGGCCCCCGGATCAGGCGGCCAAAGGCCTGTTTCAGCCGGAAGCGGGTGAGGAGGTCGTCATAGGATTTGCCGAAACGGGCCCGCCGCGCCTTGTGCAGGATGGTGGGCTTGGGCCAGGGCACCTTGTCGAACACCACCAGCCGCAGCGAGCGGCCCGGCACGTCTACCCCATCGCGCAGGGCATCGGTGCCCAGCAGGCAGGCATTTTCCTCGGCGCGGAACAGGTCCACCAGGGCGCCTGTGTCCAGCCGGTCGACATGCTGGGCGTAAAGCGCGATGCCGGCATCGGCCAGGGGCTGGGAGATGCGCGCTTCGGTATCGCGCAAGGCGCGCACCGCGGTGAACAGGCCCAGCGCCCCGCCGCCGCTGGCCAGGAACAATTCACGCATCGCCGCGCCCAGCGCGTCAGCGTCGCGCCGCGGCACGTCCTTGACGATGAAAATGCGCGACTGGTCTTCATATTTGAACGGCGAGCCAAAGGTCGCGCGCCTCGCCGGTTGCGCCAGATGCAGCGCCCCGGTGCGCACTTCGGCGCTTTGCCAATGCTGCTCGACATTGTCCCCGCCGGTGTCGCGCAAGGTGGCCGATGTAATCAGCGCCCCGTGGGCGGGCTCAAGGATTTCCTTGGCCAGCGGAATGGTGGGATCAACCCAGTGCCGTTCGAAGCCGACGTCAAAGTCACGCCCCTCCAGCATTTCAATCTCGAACCAGTCGGTGAAATCATTGCTGACCTCGCCGGTCTCCAGCGTTTCCAGCATTTGCCGCCAGGCCGGCAGCACCAGCTTGGCCCGCCGGTCCAGCCCGCGCGCGGCCGCTTCCAGCCGGGCGCGGGTATAGGGTTCGAGCGTGGCGCTCTTGTCGTCCATTTTCTGGCGCAGCAATTTTGAAAGCCGGGTGAGCGGATCGGCGATGCGGGACAAGGCGCGCGACAGTTCCGAGACGGCGCGTGTCAGCCCCTCGTTCATGGGATGGGGCTCGGCTTCCAGCGTGTAGAAGACCTCGCGATCGTCGCTGCGGGCACGGACATGACGGTGGATTTCCGCCAGGAATATTTCTCCGGGGCCGCGTGGTCCCCCGCCGGTGATGCGCGCCAGCCAGCCTTCGCCCGCCAGCGCGCTGGCGGCCTGCACGGCCTCGTCAAGCGCTTCGTGCGCCGCCTCGTCATCGGCGATCAAATCCTTCAGGCGCTCTTCGATACCCCGCATGCGGGTGCGGGCACGGCCTTCGGGGCCGCGAATCCAGCGGCGCAGTTCGGCCATCTCGCGTCCTGACAGGAAGGCGGCAAAACCGCTGTCGGCGGCATCGAACAAATGATGGCCCTCGTCGAAGACATAGCGCAGCCGCCGTTCCGGCGGCGTGTCGGTGGTTTGGTCGGTGGCCAGCCAATCCGACGCGGCCTGCGCGATCACCAGCGCATGGTTGGCGATGACGATGGGGGCGTGCCGGGCGCGGCGGACGGCGCGCTCGATGAAACAAATGCGGTAATGCGGGCAGGCGGCATAGATGCATTCGCCGCGCCGGTCGGTGACTTCGCTGAGCGGCATGGATGCGGCAAGAAAAGCAGGAAAGCCTGCGCCGGAAATATCGCCGTCGGTGCCCGATGCAATCCAGCGCGCGATCAGCGCCAGCGCCACGCTGCGCTGGCCCGGCGCCAGCGCGGTGCGCTTGGCGGCCTCTTCGAAATTGAGCAGGCAGAGATAATTCTCCCGTCCCTTGCGCACCACGGCTTTTTCCGCGCGCTCGACAGGATCAGGATAGAGGTGGGCGATCTCCTGCACGATCTGGCGCTGCAAATTGCGCGTGTAGGTGGAAATCCAAAGGCCCGGACCGTTCTTCTCCGCCCACAGCGATGCCGGCGCGAGATAGCCCAGCGTCTTGCCGGTGCCGGTCCCCGCTTCCACCAGCGCAATGCGCGGGGCGCCGCTGTCTTCGCGCGGCCCGAACGCATAGGTGGCGGCCACGCTATAGGCTTCCTGTTCCGGGCGCGGCTCGCCCACCAGGCGCATCAGGCGGGCCTTGGCTTCGTCCGCCGTGACCGGCTGCGAGGTCGGCACGCTCACCGGCGCTTCGTCTTCCCATTGCGGCAGGCCACGCCAGGCTTCCAGTCCCGCGATGGGCGAGCCGTGCTGCGCCTGTTCCCGGGTGGCGGCCTGCAGCAGCTTGGCCCAGCGCCAGCCGGCCCGGTCCAGCGTGTCCAGCTGCGGCGCCATTCGCAGCCGCTCTTCGGCGGACAGAAGGGCGGCTTCCTCCAGAAGTATCTGGGCGATGCGCGGCAGTGATGCCGCTGCCTGTTCGGGCGTGTGGGGCAGCTCCAACCCGGTCAGCCGCGCCAGGCCCAGGGCGCTGGGCACCATGGGCTGGCCCGGGCGCATGAAAGCGAACAGTTCCAGCACGTCGAACAGCGGTTTGGTGGCGGGCGCTTTCAGCCGGCCGGCGACAAAACCGGCATGCACCACCAGCACCTGGCCGGACTGGAACAGTTCCCGCGCCGCATCGCGCGAAATGCGGCGGCAGGCGCCCTGCGTATCGCAGGCGGCTGCGCCGGGCGGCGCAGGCACCAGCGCGATCAGTCCAGATAGCGAGTCGGTGGCGGGAAGCATGCGCCATTATACCGGGGCGCTGAAAATGCGTGGACTTTTTTAGGCCACGTCCGGGTAAAGATTGGAAAGCGCGCGGCGGGCGCGAATATGTTCGCCCACCACCAACTGCGCCGCGTTGCGCAATTCGTGGTGGTTCTGCCCTTCGCGGGTCTTCTGGGCGAAGTGGCGCGCCGCCTGGGTCACGGCCAGCAGGCCAAGGCCGCCTGCCGCGCCGACAATGTCCTGGGCAAGGCGTGCGGCCTCATCCCATCGGTCCTCGGCGCAGGCCTCCGCCAGCGCATTGGTCAATTCCTCTGCGGTGACGATATAGCATTGCAGGATCTCGATCAGGGTCTTGGCGCCGACCGATTTTTCCAGCGTGGAAAATGCCACTGCGTCGATGGCGGCCGTCAATTCGCCGTCTTCCTGGGCCTCGCCGCCGCAGGTTTCGGAGATCGTGCAGACTCCGTCAATGGCATGGTAAAGCGCGGCCGCCGTTACCGGCGCGCGCAGGACATTGTCGGTGGTGGCGGGCGCGCGGTCTCCGCGCATCAGGACCGCGATCACCGGCGCTTTCACGCCGGGAGATGCAGCCAGCAGGTCGGCATCGGCGGCGGTGGCGATGATGACGTCGAAATTTTCCTGGCTGGCATGGCGCGCCGCATCGGCGGCGCTGGAACCGATCACCACGCGGTTGCCAAAGGGTTCGAGAAGATTGGAAATCTGGGCGGCGACGCCCGGCGCGGGGGCGAAGACAAGTACCGCGAGGCCATGCGGCGCGACTTTTGGCGCCTCCGTCTGGTTGCCCCCGGCATGGGCGAATTCGGCCTGGCCGGAGACCGGCAGCGAGAACCAGAATTGCGCGCCTTCGCCGTAATTGCTTTCAAAGCCGATGCGCCCGCCGGCCTGTTCGACGATGCGCTTGGCCACGGCCAGGCCAAGGCCTGCGCCCTGCTGGGTGCGGGCATAGGAGGAATCGCCGGGCGAGAAGGGCTTGAACATCATGCTGGCCGCTTCGGGCGCGACGCCAAGGCCGGTATCGGTGACGGTGAAGCGCACAAAGCCCTGGCCCTTTGCATCGCGCTCGGCATCCAGGCGGATATCCACCAAGCCGCGGTCGGTGAATTTGAGGGCATTGTCGGTGATCTTGAGCAGCGCCTGGCGCACCCGGCGCGGGTCGGCGGCGACGCGGGGCAAATCGGGCTGGGCGGTGAGTGTCAGGCGGAGCCGCTTTTCCCAGGCGCGCGGCTGCAGCAGGCGGGCCACGGCGCGGGCGGTGGGCAGGGGATCGCAATCCTCGTCTTCCAGCTGGGCTTCGTCATCGCGGGTCAGCGCAATGACGTCATCGAGCAAGGTGAGAAGACCGCTTCCGGCTTCCAGCATCACCTTGACATGGTCGGCCTGCTGCTTGGGCAGTTCGGCGCGTTCGAGAAGCTGCGCCATGCCCAGCAGCGCGTTCATCGGCGTGCGCAATTCGTGGGAGATGTTGGCGATGAAGGCGGACTTGGCCATGGCGCTGGCCTGGGCGGCATCGCGGGCCTGGAAGGCTTCGGCCTTTTCGCGCGACAGGCGCGAGACCAGCCCGGCATTCTCGCCGCGCAGGAAAATGCCTTCGTCAATCAGCCGGCCCATGCCCTTGCAATAGGAAATCAGCACCGCGCCGAAGAAGCCGACCAGGATGGCGGTCATGGTGGAATAAAGCCCGCCATGCATCAGCAGCATCACCACAAGCGGACCCAGCGACAGCACGGTGTGGGCGGCATAGGCGGGGCGGTGCGCCGAGCGGGCGATGAATTCGGTGGCGGTCATGCCCAGATAGGCAAGCGCCAGATAGGCCTGGGCGGGGAAGGAATCCCAGGCAAACCAGAACATGGCGCCAAGGCCCCAGGTCGCGCCGGCAATGGCCGAGACGAAGGTGTAGCGCCACGCCCAGAAATGCGGATCATTGCAATGGATGCCGTTATTTTCGCAGCGCGTCTTGTAGGCGGTGGTGAGCTGTTCGGCGGCGATCACAACCGCCATCTGCAGCAGAAGCGGCGTAACCGGCAGCAGGCCAAGCCTGTCGCCCGCCAGCAGCGTGGCGGGGACGCACAGAACGGCAAAGGGCAGGGAGAGGTAGTGACGGCCGAGCGCGTACAGGACTTCGATGCGGCCGGAGAAAACTCTCTCCACCTCCGCCTTCTCATCCGGCTGGGCCACGACTTCCACGGTCATTGACGCTATCCCTCGGCAAAGCCTAGCTTTCCCGCCCTTTCAAAACGCTTAAGAATAGCCCTAATAGAAAGTGAATTTTTCGGTGAAAATGCAGAAGGAACAGGCGCTTGCCGCCAAGGCGTGGCCCTTCGAGGAAGCCCGCAAGCTGCTGGCCCGGATCGAAAAGCGCCGGGCCGAGGGAAAAAAGGTCGAACAGGTGCTGTTCGAGACTGGCTATGGCCCCTCGGGCCTGCCGCATATCGGCACATTTGGCGAAGTCGCCCGCACCAGCTGGGTGCGCCATGCCTTCGAGACACTGTCCGACATTCCCACCCACCTGATCGCCTTTTCCGACGACATGGATGGCTTGCGCAAGGTGCCGGACAACCTGCCCCAGCCGGACATGCTCACGGCAAACCTGGGCAAGCCGCTGACCTCGATCCCCGATCCCTTCGGCACGCATGAAAGCTTCGGCCATCACATGAATGCGCGGCTGCGCGCCTTCCTGGACCATTTCGGCTTTCGCTATGAATTCTATTCCTCGACCGCGACCTACAAGTCAGGCCGCTTCGACGAGGCGCTGCTGCGCGTGCTGGCAAACTACGACAAGGTCATGGCGGTAATGCTGCCCACCCTGGGCGAAGAACGCCAGGAAACCTATTCGCCGTTTCTTCCGGTTTCGCCGCGCTCGGGCAAGGTGCTGCTGGCCAAGGTCGTGTCACACGATGCCGGCAAGGGCACCATCACCTATATCGAGGAAGACGGCAGCGAACAGACGGTTCCTGTCACGGGCGGCCATTGCAAGCTGCAATGGAAGCCGGACATGGGCATGCGCTGGGCGGCGCTGGGCGTGGATTACGAAATGTATGGCAAGGATCATCTCACCAGCGCCAAGCTGTATGACGCGATCTGCAGGATCGCCGGCGGCATGCCGCCCGAGCAGTACATGTTTGAATTGTTCCTGGATGACCAGGGCCAGAAAATCTCCAAGTCCAAGGGCAACGGCATCAGCGTCGAGGAATGGCTGAGCTATGGCTCGCCGGAAAGCCTGGCGCTGTTCATGTTCCAGAAGCCGCGGACCGCAAAACGGCTTTATTTCGACGTCATCCCCAAGGCGGTGGACGAATATATCGCCTATCTGGAATCCTATCACGCCGGCGAAACCACCGATGAGCAGCGGCTGGAAAATCCGGTCTGGCACATCCATGGCGGCAAGGTGCCGGACGAACGCTATCCCGTCAGCTTCGCGCTGCTGCTGAACCTGGTGTCGGCCTCGAACGCCCATAACCGCGAGGTTTTGTGGGGCAATATCCGCGCCTATGCGCCAGACGCCTCGCCGCAGGCCAATCCCGGTTTGGACAGGCTGGTGGGCTTTGCGCTGCGCTATTACGAGGATTTCGTGAAGCCCGCGAAAGTCTTTCGCGCGCCCGACGGCAAGGAGCGCGCCGCGCTGGAAGATCTTGCGTCGCAGCTGGAAAAGCTGGGCGGGGAGCGCGACGGCGCGCTGGTGCAGAATGTCGTTTACGAAGTCGGCAAGGCGCATGGCTTCGAACCGCTGCGGGCCTGGTTCGGTGCGCTGTATGAAGTGCTGCTGGGCCAGACCCAGGGCCCACGCTTTGGCTCCTTCGCGGCCCTGTTTGGTTGCAAGGAAACCGCTGCCATGATCCGCCAGGCGTTGAACGGCGATTTCGTGAAATGAAAATTCTGCTGCTCGCATTGGTGTTGCTTGCGACACCGGCGGCGGCCGCGGATGGCCTGTTCCAGATCTATGCCAGCGGCAGATATGACGAAGCGATGCGCGCAGGCGCCGCGGCCAACACGGCGGACGGGCTGGCGATTGCGGCCCGCGCCGCACTGGCGGATGCCGCGATACGGCCTCAGCCTTGCCTGGATTGCCTGAAGCGCGCGGAGGACTTCGCTCGCCGCGCCGTGGCGGCTGACGCTTCCCGGGCGGATGGCCATGTCTGGTTGGCCACGTCGCTGGGACTGCAGGGCCGGATCATCGGCATGCTGCGCGCCCGCCTGGCGAACAGTCCGGAACAGGCCAAGGCGGCGCTGGACGTGGCGCTGACGGATGATCCGCGCAATGGCTATGCCCTGGCGGCGCTGGGCGGCTGGAATGTCGAGGTGGTTCGCGCCGGCGGGTCTTTGCTGGCGGACTTGCTTTATGGCGCCACCGAAAAGGATGGCATCGCGCTGTTCGACCGTGCCGTGGCGGCGGCGCCGGGCAATGTCGCGGTGCGCTACCAGATTGCGCTGGTCCTGGCCGGTTTTGACCCGCGCAAATATCGCGCCCGCCTCGAAAGCGAATGGAATGCTGCCATCCGTGCCACGCCCCAGACGGAATATGAGAAATTCATCCAGATCCGGGCGGCAGAGTTGCTGGTGCTGTTGAAAAAAGGCGATGCCAGGGCCTTTGCTGCCAAAGTGCGCCTTTACCAGGGCTATCCCCCGTAAGGGCTTGTGCTAGAAACGCCTGATGCTGGATGCCGCCGCCCGTCTGCTGCGCCTGTTGCCCGCCGAGACGGCGCACAATGCCACGCTGTCCCTGACGGCGATGGCCGCGCCACTGTTGCCGCGCGCCGCGCCCGATGATCCGCGGCTGGCCGTGCGTGCGCTGGGCCTGTCCTTTCCCAATCCGGTGGGACTGGCGGCCGGCTTCGACAAGAATGCCATCGTGCCGGACGCGATGGCAAAGCTGGGTTTCGGCTTTGTCGAATGCGGCAGCGTCACGCCCCTGGCCCAGGCCGGCAATCCCAAGCCCCGGCTGTTTCGCCTCAGCGAAGATCGCGCTGTCATCAACCGCATGGGGTTCAACAATGAGGGCATGTCGGCGGCGGCGCGCAACCTGGAGGCACGGCGCGGCCATGCCATCGTCGGCATCAATATCGGCGCCAACAAGGACAGCGCCAACCGCATCACCGATTACGCCAAGGCGTTCACCGTGCTGGCGCCGCTGGCCGATTATGTGACGGTGAATGTGTCATCGCCCAACACGCCGGGCCTGCGCGGTTTGCAGAACAAGGAGGAACTGGGGGTGCTGCTTGGTACCCTCACGGATCTGCGCAGGAATATTAAGCCGATCCTGCTCAAGATCGCGCCGGACCTGGACGGACAGGCGCTGGACGAGATCGCCGATGTGGTGCGGGGCAGCGGCATTGAAGGGCTGATTGTTTCCAACACCACCATCGCGCGGCCGCCCTTGAAATCCGTACATGCCGGTGAAACGGGCGGGTTGTCGGGCGCGCCCTTGTTCGCGCCTTCGACGGAAATATTGCGCCAGATGCGGCTGCGGCTTGGCACGGCTGTGACATTGGTGGGCGTGGGCGGCGTCGCCAGCGGCGCCGATGCCTATGCCAAGATCCGCGCCGGGGCATCCTTGGTGCAGCTTTACACGGCGCTGGTCTATCACGGCCCCGGTTTGGTGACGCGCATCAAGCGGGAGCTTGCGCAATTGCTGGCAAAAGACGGATTTTCCACACTGGCTGACGCGATCGGTGCTGACGCCAGAGTTTGACGCTGTGCCGTGAAGGCGTAGGCTCTCCCGCATGGAGCCCGCCGCACGCCGCGAACAGACCAAGGTGCAGAACCGGCAAGTCATACTGGCGGCGGCCCAGCGTGTGTTTGCCGCGATGGGATTCGGCGCCGCCAATGTGCGCGACATCATCCGCGCCACGCCGCTGGCCGCCGGCACCTTCTACAACTACTTCAAGTCGAAAGAGGAAGTGTACCAGGCGCTGCGGGACGAGGGTGCGCTGGCGGTGCGGCCGTCGCTGCATGAAGCGCGGGCCCGGGCCACGACGGCGGAGGAATTCCTCTCCGGCAGTTTTGGCATCCTGTTCGAATTCGTCGCGCAGCATCGCACCGGCTTCCAGCCTCCCGCTGGGGAGGCCCGCCTTCGCATGTACACGCCCGAAGTCCTGGCGGGCTTCGAGGAATTGCGCGCTGATATCGAAGACGCCGTCGCGCGCGGCCTGTTTCCCGACATTGATGCGGATTTGCTGATGGCGGCGATGGCGGGCGTGGGCTTTGAGATTTCCGAGCGGCTGCGGCTTGCCGAGGGCGGCGACGCACAAGCGGCCGCCAAATTCGCCACGGCGCTTTTCCTGGGCGGCATTGATGCTTTGCCGCGGCGTGGCGCCTAGGCCTTGGCCGCGCCCAGTTCGCGCAGCAGGTCCCAGCTGTACAGCCCGCTGTCATGGCCGTCATCGAATACGATGCGCACCGCGTAATTGCCCACCGGCTCCAGCCGGGCAATTTTCACATTCTCCTTGCCCCTGACCGGCGGCGGCTTGGTGCTGCCGCCATGGCCGCGCACTTCGGCGGAGGGGCTTTCAATGCGCAGATATTCGGCGCCCAGCGCATATTGCGCGCCATCCTCAAAGCTGACAGTCAGGAGGTCCTTGCCGGGATTGAGCCGCAATTCGGTCGGCCAGCTCATCGCTCGCTCTCCGAAAGTTCGCGCGCTTCGCTTTGCAGCATGATCGGCACGCCGCCGCGGATGGGATAGGCCAGGCCGGCGGCCTTGGACACCAGCTCGTTTTTCTCGCGGTCATAATGCAGGGTGGTGCGCGTCAGGGGGCAAACAAGAATCTCAAGCAGCTTGGGATCGGTATCCATCAATTGAGACTTCCAGGGCCTTGCCCAACGGTGGAAATTTCCAGCAGCGCCACCAGGGTGGAAACGCGCTCCATCCAGCTGGGCGCTTCCAGCAGGGCCTGTTTTTCGTTGGGCTCGAAGGGGCACATCATCGCCAGGGCATTGACCAGCGATTCCGCCGGCGCCGTCATGACGCTTTTCCAGTCGGCCTTCATGTCGCGGCGGGAGAGATAATCCTTGAGCGCCGACAGCAGGCGTTCGCGCGGGAAATCGCCGTCTTCATCGCCCTGCGCCAGGTCGCCGGCGAAAGGGGCGAAATCACACGCCACCTGGCGATAGGCAGAGAGGGCGGAAATCTCTTCTTTCACCTTGAAGCGGCACAGCCCGGCCAAGGTGACCAAATAACGGTTATCGTCCGTCTCGCGCCAGGAAATGATGCGCCCGGCGCATCCCACCTGGCTGAGCTTGGGCCGCAGCACGGTTTCTTCGCTTTCGGTGGGCTGGATCATGCCGATCAGCCGGTTGCCTTTCAGCGCGTCATCCACCAGTTCCAGGTAGCGCGGCTCGAACACGTTGAGCGGCAGGGCGGCGCGCGGCAGCAGCAGCACGCCGGTGAGCGGGAAGATGGGCAAGGTGCCCGGCAGGTCGGTGAAGCTGTGATAGCCCCTGTGCATCAGGAGAACAGCAGCGCGGACAGCTTGCGCCGCGCTTCCACGGTGCGCGGATCGGCAAAGCCCATCGCCTCGAACAGGGTGACAAGGTGCTTGCGCGCGCCGTCATCGTTCCATTTGCGGTCGCGGCGCACGATTTCCAGCAGTTCGGCAATGGCGCCGTCGCGATCGCCGCCGGCATCCAGCGCCAGGGCGAGGTCAAAACGCGCCTGGTGATCGGCTTGGTTGGCCGCCAGTCTTGCCTTGAGGACTTCGATCTCGCCGCGGGGCGCGGGATTTTCCTTCAGCTTCAGTTCCGCTTCCACGGCGCGGATGGCCTCGTCGGCCGTGCCATCGGGGCGCACCAGCTGCAAGGTGGTGCGGGCGCGTTCGATGTCGCCGCTTTTCAGGTAGCAGGTGGCAAGGCCCGCAACAGCTCTGGGATGGCCCGGTTCGTCCTGCAGCACATGGCCATAGGCCTGGCCTGCCGTGGCGATATCGCCCGCTGCCAGAGCCTCGTCGCCGATGGTCAGGACCTGGGCGGTGTGTTCGGGCCCGCCATGACCATGCCCATGATCATGGCCTGCGCCGCCCTTGGTCAGTCCGGCCACGAAAGCTGCCACCTGGCTGTCGGGCAAAGCGCCCATGAAGCCGTCCACCGGCTGGCCGTCCTTGAAGGCATAGACGGTGGGAATGGACTGGATGCGCAGCTGCTGCGCGATCTCGGGATTCTCGTCGATATTGACCTTGACCAGCTTCACCGCGCCATTGGCCTCGGTGACCGCCTTCTCCAGCGACGGACCCAGCTGCTTGCAGGGGCCGCACCAGGGCGCCCAGAAATCCACGATCACCGGCACCTGGCGGCTGGCTTCCAGCACGTCGGCGGCGAAGGTGGCCAGGCCCGAATCCTTGATGTGGGGGCTGGCGGCGGCAGCGGCTCCGTTCTGGACGGGCGTGGAAGTGACGGGGCGTCCGCCCGGTCCGATCAAGGCCATGACATGCTCTCTTGACTAGGTTCAGACGGGAAAGATGGTCATTCAGGGGGCGAAATGGAAGAGGCGCCGCTGCCAAAGACAAAGGGCAGGGGTCACCAGCAGTTCCATGACCAGCGGGAAGGCCACCCCACCCGTCCAGACACCAAGCCGCAGTGCCAGAACCAGGCGCGCCAGCCCGCCAACCACCACGATGGCGGTGAGCAGGGTGAAGGCGCGCGTCTGGCGCTCGATGGCGGGAACCAGCGACCAGAAGCCAAGCCCGATCCCCAGCAGCAGGCCGCTGAGATAGGCAGCGTGGGACAGGGATTGCAGCGCGCCAGCAAAAGCCAGGGCCGCGGGATTGAGGGCGCCGGTCAGCCCGGCCGCCACGGGCACCAGCCCGGCAATGGCGACGCAGGCCTGGAGGGCGATTTTCTGGTTCAGGGGACGAGCTTCCCGATCCAGTTGGGCAGCGCGAAGGCGGCGGCGTGGACCTCGGGATTGTAATAGTCACACTTCAGCCTGGTCTTCTTATAAGCCTTGGCGGCGCGCTTGATGCCCGCCTTGGTGCCCAGGGCTTCGCCGCCTTTGGTCGCCCAGCTCAGCGCCATGAAGCCGCCGATATAGGTCGGCACCACGGTCAGATAGAGGCCGGAGTCCGAGAAAAAGCCTTTCAGCTCCTGCAGCGCCTCGGTGATTTCCCAGGGCTGGTAGAAGGGCACGCCGGTCTGGAAGGTGGCATAGCCGCCTTTCTTCAGGGCGCCCTTGACCCGGTCATAGAAGGTTTCGCCGAACAGCGCCTTGCCCGGGCCCACCGGATCGGGACGGTCGGCGATGATCAGATCAAAGCGGCTTTTGCTGGATTTGCGGCCCAGATATTCGAAGGCATCGGCCACCTCGATGGTCATGCGCTTGTCCTTGAAGGCCTTGGCGTTGATGTCGCCGAACAGCTTCTTGCACAGTTCGATCACCCGGCCGTCAATGTCCACCAGCACCACTTCCTTGACGTTTCTGTGCTTGAGGGCCTCGTCGGCGATGGACAGGTCGCCGCCGCCCACGATCATCACCCGCTCCACCTTGCCGTGCTCCAGAATCGGCAAATGGGTGAGCATGTCGGCATAGGCGCTCTCGTCGCGGCTGGTGATCTGGACGATGTCGTCCAAAGTCATCACCCGGCCATTGGCGACGGTGTCGAAAATGCGGATCTGCTGGAACTGGCTCTTTTCGTCGGCCAGGACCTTGGTGATCTCCATGCTCTGGGAATAACCCTTGTGGAGACGCTCCACCTGCTGGTCGTCGGACGCCTTGTGGGTCCTGGTCTTGGTCGGCTGGGGCTGGGAGCGGGCCATAACGTTTCCTTAAGAGATGTGACAGCGCTCTGCCGTATAGGGCTGCTTCGCGGCGCTGTCTACCGCGCTGATGCGTGACGCGCAGTGCCCATTCTACGGGCATTTCCTGCGCGAAGCAGCGGGCCGCTGAGCGGCTGCGCCGAGCGCTTTGAGCGCTGCGCCAAGCGTGTCCTGCAAACAGCGCTGTGGAAAAAATTCACCGCGGGGGAAATTTTCTCTTGCATGGGGGGGCCGTTGGCCCTATTCCACCCTCGACCCCGCGAGAAAAAAAGCGGGACAAAGCGGCGACCGGGTGACCCCGTTCGTCGCTTTCTTCTTTAAGGCGCGTCCGGAAGTCCGCAAGGCCAAGGCGTTAGGTGTCAACTCCAAGACGGGTAGGTGCTCAATGGCTCGACTGAATTTGGTAGCGGCGAATAAAATCCCGCAAAAAGAAATCAAGCCGCGCGCCAACAAGGCGCCGCGTCCTGTTGTCGTGATGCCTTCGAATGACGACCAGAAGGATCACTTCATCAACAAGAATGGCTTGTCCTATGCGGGCAGTCATCTGATCATCGACCTTTGGGAAGCCGAGGGCCTGAACGAGCGCGAGCGCATCGAAACCGCGCTGATCGACGCCGTGACGGCGGCCGGCGCGACCCTGCTGCACATCCACCTGCACACCTTCGAAGAAGGCGGCGGCATCTCGGGCGTGGCGGTGCTGGCGGAAAGCCACATCTCCGTCCACACCTGGCCGGAAAAGGGCTATGCGGCGTTCGACGTGTTCATGTGCGGCGACGCCCAGCCCCGCAAGGCGCTGGAAGTCTTCAAGCGCGCCTTCAATCCCGGCCGCGTCGTGGTCGGCGAGCACAAGCGTGGCGTCGTTTAAGACAGTTTAATTCGTTAATTTAACCAAGGGCGGAAACATCGTGTTTCCGCCCTTTTTTATTGCTTTATCCTGCCGTGACTTAAATTGGGCGCGCGCTCTTGCGGAAAACGTGGCGACTAGGCTGTCGCTAGCCGCCACACTTTTGCGGAGCGCGCAGCCGTGGCCTGCAGGATTCAGAGTGAAATACGATGCAGCGATCATCGGCGCTGGCGCGAACGGCCTTACGGCCGCCGCGGTGCTGTCGCGCGCCGGATGCCAGGTGGTGGTGGTCGAGCGCGCCGGGCAGTGCGGCGGACGCCTGGTCACAGACGCGTTTCATCCCGGCTTTCATGCGTCACCCTTCGCCGACCGTGTCGCCGAAATTCCGCCGCAGGTTGCCGCCGCGCTCGCTCTTGAATTACCGCTCCATGTTGAAAGCCTGCCCGAAGATCTGCGGCTGCGGCGCGACGCGGCCCTGGCGCATGTCTTTGTGCAGGCCAGCGAGCCGTACCACCACGGGCTGCTGGCGCGCTGGCGCCGGCTGACAGCGCCGGCGCCGCCGGTCTGGCCCGGCAGCGACCTTGTGCAGCGGGCGCTGACCGATTGGCCGGTGCTGACGGCCTGGGCGCTGATGGGCCGCGCCACCGATCCCCAGCTGGCCGGCAGCGCGCTGACATTGCTGGGGCTGCCCGGCGCGGAGCCGCTGCAGGGCGGGCTGGGCGCGCTGGGCCATGCCTTCACCGCCGCGGCGCAAGGCGCGGAGTTCAGGCTGGGAACGGAGGCGAAGCGTGATCGGCCCCCACTGGGTGGTCCGTTTTGATTGTTAGTGCATTCCAGCCTCCAGCGCTATGGCCGGCCGTAGGTGGAGCGTAGCGGAACCGGAGGGCGGCCATAGCGACGACGCGGTTTCGGGGGCCGGCGGCTGATAACCGAGC
>CANJLC010000018.1 GCA_947475445.1 Alphaproteobacteria bacterium | reverse complement strand
TGATCGGCCCCCACTGGGTGGTCCGTTTTGATTGTTAGTGCATTCCAGCCTCCAGCGCTATGGCCGGCCGTAGGTGGAGCGTAGCGGAACCGGAGGGCGGCCATAGCGACGACGCGGTTTCGGGGGCCGGCGGCTGATAACCGAGCGAGCTATGGGGCCTGTTGGGCTGGGTTCTGGGTGAAGGCTAGGTGCTAGCTGGACGGTGGCTAGACGGCGCTTGATCCCCACACGGTGGATCGCCCGAGCAAAACCGTAAGTATGGGGAGCGTAGGTACCATCAACGGATTTAGGGGGGTGCCCGGTGGGTGGGTCTGGCGGGGTAGGAATTTCGTTTGGCCGTTGGTTTTCTAGGTACTGGCTGCTGCGCTGGCCAAGATATCCCAGCGGGTCCGCTATGGGTCCGCAAAAGAAGATCCTCAACAGCGTAAAATTAGCCGTTGCTATAAAGTATTGATTTTATTGGAAGGAAATGGTGGGTGATGCAGGGATCGAACCTGCGACAAGCTGATTAAGAGTCAGCTGCTCTACCAACTGAGCTAATCACCCACACAGCCTTGCGGCCTTAAGTTCCCGGCCCCTTACCGGAGCGCGGGAGGGGCTTATAGACCGGGACCTCCGGGAAAAAAAGCAATTTTGGGGGCTTTTTCGCCCAAAGGCCCGCCAAGGGCGGCCAAGGCGCTGTGGATCAAATAATACCGCCACTATGGCGGGGAATTTCGACCTGGCGATGGACATGGACGCTCATCAAAAGGCCGAAACCGAACATCACAGTCAGCATGGCGGTTCCACCATAGGACAGAAGCGGCATGGGGATGCCGACCACCGGGATCAGCCCCATCACCATCAGCCCGTTGATCATGATGTAGAAGAAGAAATTGAGGGTGATGCCCATGGCCAGCAACCGGCCGAACTGGCTGCGCGCGCTCATGGCGATTTGCAGGCCATAGCCCACCACCACCGCGAACAGGATCAGCAGCGCCACGGAACCGACAAAGCCGAATTCCTCGCCGAAATTGGTGAAAATGAAATCGGTCTGTTTCTCGGGCAGGAAGTTGAGGCGGCTTTGGGTGCCCTGCAGGAAGCCCTTGCCGGAAACGCCGCCGGAGCCGATGGCGATCTTGGCCTGGGTGATGTTCCAGCCCGCGCCCAGGGCGTCGGCTTCAGGATCCATGAAGGTCATCACGCGGGCCTTCTGGTAATCATGCAGCACATATTCCCAGGCGGTGGGAACCGCCACGGCCACCGCGCCCAGCGCCGGCGCAATCCAGTACCAGGACAGGCCCGCCAGGAAGAGCAGCGAACAGCCATCCATGATGATGATCAGCGTGGTGCCGAGGTTGGGTTGCAGCACAACGAATGTGGCGGGTATGGCGATCATCGCCAGGGCGATGCCCAGCGACAAGGGCCGGGAGATATCTTCCACGCTCTTGCCGTGCAGGAACCGGGCGAGCGCCAGCACCAGCGAGACTTTCATCAATTCGGACGGCTGCAGGTCGATCGGTCCCAGCGACAGCCAGCGCTGCGCGCCCAAACCGGCATGGCCCGCCACCACGACGGCCACCAGCAACAATAGCGCCACGCCATAGGCGGGATAGGCCAGGCTCATCCAGACGCGGATATCGATGACGGCCACCGCCACCAGGATGCAGCAGCCCAGCAGGAAGCGGATAATCTGCGGCGTGGCCCAGGGATTGAACCGGCCGCCCGCCACCGAATAGAGCATGGCAAAACCGGCGCAGGCCAGGACAGCGATCAGAAGCACCAGCCCCCAATTCACGTCCACCAGCTTGTCGGCAAAAGACAGCGTGCGCTTGGCGGCGGCATAGGCGCGTATCGCCATCAGCCGCCTCCGTTGGTGCGGGCGCGTTCCGCCGCTTTCACGGGATAGGCGGTGGGCTTGTCCAGCGTGCCGCGCTTCTGGGCGAACAAGAGAATGTCGCGCGCCATCTGCACCTGAACATGGGCCACGGTGGCGCCATGCTCGATCACGCAGACAATGGCGTATTTGGGATTGACGATGGGCGCGAAGCCGATGAACAACCCGTGGTCGCGCAGTTTCCAGTCCAGATTTTCGTTCTTGGTGATGCCGCGCGCATGTTCTTCCTTGGTGAAGACGCGCACCTGCGCCGTGCCGGTCTTGCCGGCCATTTCATAGCCCGCCTCGGTGATGCGCCAGGGATAGGCGCTGCCGCCCGGCTCGTTGGTCACTGCCACCATGCCGTCGCGCACCCGCTGGAAGGCTTCATCGGAAAAGGCGACGGGCGCGGCGACGTCGCGCTTGGAAAGCTTGTTGCCCACCATATGCACCAGCCGGGGCGACAGAGCGCGGCCGCTGACCAGGCGGGTTGCTTCCTGCGCCAGCTGCAGCGGCGTGACCGTGACATAACCCTGGCCGATGCCGATGCTGAGCGTGTCGCCCTGCTGCCAGGCTTCGCGATAGGTTTTCTGCTTCCAGGCGCGGCTGGGGATCAGGCCGCTGCGCTCGCCAGGCAATTCGATGCCGGTGGGGGCGCCAAAGCCCATCTTCAGCGCCGCTTCCTGGATCTTGTCGATGCCGACGCGGCGCGCGGTTTCATAGAAGAACACGTCGCAGCTGTTCTTGATGCCGTTGTGCAGGTCCTGCGAGCCATGGCCTTCCTTCTTCCAGCAATGGAAAGTGTGGCCGCCAAAGGTCATCGAGCCACCGCAATGGATGCGATAGTCTTCCGTGGCGATGCCGGCATCCACCGCCGCCAGGGCGATGGTGGGCTTGAAGGTTGAGCCCGGCGGATAGGTGCCGCCCATCACCTTGTTGAGCAGCGGCTTGTGGTCGTTCGTGGTCAACGCCCGCCACTGTTCGTTGGTGATGCCGACATTGAACTGGTTGGGGTCATAGCCGGGGCTGGATACCAAAGCGAGGACATCGCCGTTGGTGACATCGGTGACGACACAGGCGGCGCTTTCACTACCCAGGCGCTCGGCAACAAATTTCTGCAGCTCGGCGTCCACCGTCAGCCAGACATCGGGACCCACCACGCCGGGGTCATGTCCCAGTTCGCGGATGACGCGGCCATAGGCGTTGACCTCGACCCGTGAATCGCCGGCCTCGCCCCGCACTTCCTTGTCGAAGGTCTTTTCGATGCCGCGCTTGCCGATGCGATAGCCCGGCAAATCGAGCAACGGGTCTTCGTCATCCTTCAGGTCTTCCGGCGACACCGAGGCGACATAGCCCAGCAAATGCGACATGCCTTCGGCAAATGGATAGGCGCGGGTTTCGCCGACATCGGGCTGCACGCCGGGCAGATAGGGCAGATGCAGATTGATGCGGGAGAATTCTTCCCAGGTGAGGTTTTCGGCCACCGGCACGGGCACGAATTTCTTGTTCTGGGCAATGGTCTGCGCGATGCGCTTTTTTTGCGCATCGCTGATCTGGATCACCTTGGACAAGGTGTCGAGCGCTGCCGGAACGCCGTCGCTGGCCTGCTCGGCCACCAGCAGCACGCGGTAATTGCGCCGGTTGTTCGCCAGCTCCACGCCAAAGCGGTCCAGGATGCGGCCGCGGGGCGGCGCAATCAGGCGTTCGGAAACGCGGTTATCCTCGGCGGCGGTCTTGTACTGGTCGCCATCACGGATCTGCAGCTGGTACAGCCGGCCCGCCAGCACCGCAAAAACAAGTGTCATGCCGCCGCCCAGGCCGACACTTCGGCGGGTGAAGGTGGCGTAACGGCTTTTGTCCTTCTTGTCGAACAACGGCATCAGAAATCACTCCTGAGCGGTCCGACAAGACGGCGATGCAGCGCCCCGATCACGAAAGCGCCGGGAATATAGAACAAAACCGTGATCGCCAGTTCGCCCACGATGGGACCCACGGGCGGCAAGTGCCAATAAAGCGCCGCGGTGGTGAAATAGGCAGTGGCGCAGACGATGAGCGTCGCGGTGGCGAATCCCAGCACCGCTGCAAGTCCGGCCAGACCGGCGAAAGCATCGCGCTGGCGCTGGATCACGGCATAGGACAGGACAAAAGAGAGGGTCCAGATTCCGGGCGAGCCGCCTGCCATCACATCCTGCAGGATGCCGATGGCGAAGGCCGCGGCGGGGGTCATCAGGTCGGGGCGCACCAGGCACCAGAAATAAATCGGGATAAAGCCCAGCAGCGGCGGCGGCACCAGGCTGCCAAACAGCGTGATGGGCAAGTTGGAAAGCAGCACACCCAGCAGTCCGCACAGGACGGGAAGCAGCGCCGATGCCAGCCGCGCTCCCATTACAAGCCTCGCGCGTTCCTGGGCGCCCATGGCTTACTCATTCCCATTGCCGGGTGGCGGCGCCACGATCGGTGAGGTTTGGACAGAAGCGGAAATATTGCCGGCGGGACGCGGCATCTGGGGCAATGGCGTGGCGGCGGGCCTGGCCGGCGCGGCGACAGGCGCGGGCGGCGCGGCCGGCGCAGCAATTGCGGCCGAAGCGGGAGGAAGGCCCGCCGCAACGGCAGGCAATTCGCTGATGGAAGCGGGCGGCAAAGCTTCTGCCGGTTTGCGGAACGCCAGGACTTCAACGTCTTCGGAAGACGCCGGATCGGCCAGCAGCGTCACGCGGTAGGCGCCGGGACCACCCACCACGGTGCCGATGGGAAGGCCGGGCGGCAGCAATCCGCCATCGCCCGAGGACACCACCTGGTCGCCGGGACGCAGGATCACCGAATCCGAAAGCGTGTCGAGCATGGGCATGGCGGTATTGTCGCCGGTCATGATTGCCTGCAGCGCGGCGGCCTTGCCGTCGGCGGCCGCGATGGTGACAGGAATGCGGCTGTTGAGATCGCTGAGCAGGATCACCCAGCTGGTGTGATCACCCGCGAGATAAATGCGCCCGATCATGCCGCGCGAATCCACCACCGCTTCGCCCGGCTTGACGGCATGGGCGGTGCCGGCATCCAGGATCATGGTCTGCAGGAAGGGACGGCTGGCGCGGCCGATGACGCGGGCCAGCACCGTATTGATGTCGGGATCCGGAACCGCATGCAGCATGTCCTGGTAGTGGCGCACGCGCCCTTCCATCACCACGGCGACGTTGCGCCATTGCTTCAGGCGGGCATTCTCATCCTTGAGCGCGAGATTTTGCTGGTAGACCGTGAACAGCTCGTCGATGGAGCCGGTCCAGCGGTTGAATCCCCGCACGGGCGCGCGAACGGATTCCAGCGTCGGCGCCATCAAATCGGTGATGCGCATGCGGGCGTGGTCGAACAGGCCGGATTGCGACTTGCCCAGCAACACCAGGACGACCGCGAGCGCCAGCACGATGACCAGCGGAAGCTGGGCATTGCTGCGGCGGGCGATCTTCCAGGTGTTGTTCGCCACCCCAGCCCTCCGCGCCTAAAACGCCGTCGAAAGAACGTGACGCATGCCCTTGGTGTTCTCCAGGACCCGGCCGGTGCCGAGTGCAACACAGGAGAGCGGATCATCCGCGATGGAAACCGGCAGGCCGGTTTCCTCGCGCAGCACCTGGTCCAGGTTGGCCAGCAGCGAACCGCCGCCGGTCAGGACGATGCCCTTGTCCACGATGTCGGCAGCCAGTTCGGGGGGCGTTGCTTCCAGCGCCACCTTCACGGCTTCGACAATCGCGCCCACCGGCTCGGCCAGGGCCTCGGCGATGTGGCGCTGGGTGATGGTGATTTCCTTGGGCACGCCATTGAGCAGGTCGCGGCCCTTGATCTCCATGGTGATGCCGTTGCCGTTGGCCGGCGCGCAGGCCGATCCGATTTCCTTCTTGATGCGTTCGGACGAAGCTTCACCGATCAGCAGGTTCTGGTGGCGGCGGATATAGGCGATGATGGCTTCGTCCATCTTGTCGCCGCCAACGCGCACGCTGCGCGAATAGACAATGCCGCCCAGCGACAGCACCGCCACTTCCGTGGTGCCGCCGCCAATATCCACCACCATCGAGCCGGTGGGTTCAGACACGGGAAGGCCGGCGCCGATGGCAGCGGCCATGGGTTCTTCGATCAGGTAGACGCGGCGGGCGCCCGCCGACAAGGCGGATTCCTGGATGGCGCGGCGTTCCACGGCGGTGGAGCCGGACGGCACGCAGACAATGATCATGGGATTGGCGAAGGAACGGCGGTTATGCACCTTGCGAATGAAGTGCTTGATCATCTCCTCGGCGACTTCGAAATCGGCGATGACGCCGTCGCGCATGGGGCGGATGGCTTCGATGTTGCCGGGGGTCCTGCCCAGCATCATCTTGGCATCGTTGCCGACAGCGCGGACGGACTTCTTGCCGCCGCGCGTGGTGATGGTGGCGACCACCGATGGCTCGTTGAGGACGATGCCGCGGCCTTTGACATAGACCAGCGTATTCGCTGTCCCAAGATCAATAGCCATGTCGCTGGAAAAAGCGCCAAGAAGACTGCCAAACATGCTTAACCCACTTCCCTAAACTGAAAACCCAAGTAAACCCTGCAACGTCCGTACCCAAAAATCCGGCCCCGGCGGCGTGCCCACCGGGGCCGGACTGTTTCATCTTGCGACAGTGAGCGCTTCTGGCGCCTGCTTTTCGCGCTTCACCAGCAACTTGTTCAATGCATTGACATAGGCATAGGCCGCAGCCGCCATGGTGTCGGTATCCGACGCCTTGCCGGTGACGGCGCGGCCATTTTCCTCCAGCCGGACGCTGACCGTGGCCTGGGCGTCGGTGCCTTCGGTGACGGCGCTGATCTGGAACAGCTGCAAATTCGCCGTGTGGGGATAGGCCTCGCGGATCGCCTTGAAAATGGCGTCCACCGGGCCGTCGCCCTCGCTCTTGACGCTGCGGTCCTCGCCGGACACCGCCAGTGTCAGTGTGGCATTGGGCTTGATGCCGGTGCCGCTTTCCACCCGGATGGACTTGACGCTGATGGCGTCATGGCCGCGCATGATCTCGTCATCCACCAGGGCCATGATGTCTTCGTCGAAGACGTGCTTTTTCTTGTCGGCCAGATCCTTGAAGCGGCGGAACGCGTCTTCAAAGGCCGCTTCGGGCAGGGTGTAGCCCATGGATTCCAGCTTGTCCTTGAAGGCATGGCGGCCCGACAGCTTGCCCAGCATCAGGCTGGTGGCGTTCACGCCGACATCTTCGGGACGCATGATCTCATAGGTTTCGACATGCTTGAGCATGCCGTCCTGGTGGATGCCGCTTTCATGGCTGAAGGCATTCTTGCCCACGATGGCCTTGTTGTACTGGACCGGGAAGCCGGTGACGTTTGAGACCAGCTTTGACGCGCGCGCCAGCATGGTGGTGTTGATGTTGGTGGAGAAGGGCATGATGTCCTTCCTCACTTTCAGCGCCATCACGATTTCTTCCAGCGCGGCGTTGCCGGCGCGTTCGCCGATGCCGTTGATGGTGCATTCCACCTGGCGCGCGCCTGCCAGCACGCCGGCCAGCGAATTGGCCACCGCCAGGCCCAGGTCGTTATGGACATGGGTGGAGAAAATCACCTTGTCGGCATTCGGCACGCGTTCGCGCAGCATGGTGATGATGTTGAAATATTCCTGCGGCGTGGAATATCCCACCGTATCGGGCACATTGATCACCGTGGCGCCGCTGTGAATGGCCACTTCCACGCATTTGCACAGGAAATCCGGCACGGTGCGGGTGGCGTCTTCCGCCGACCATTCCACGTCGGAAACGAAATTGCGCGCCCGTGTCACCGAGGCGCCGATCGCTTCCAGCACGGCATTTTCGCCCATGTTCAGCTTGTGCTTCATGTGCACCGGGCTGGTGGAAATGAAGGTATGGATGCGCGGCCGATGCGCGCCTTTCAGCGCCTCGCCCGCACGGTCGATATCCTTGAAGCCGGCGCGCGCCAGGCCGCAAACCGATGCGCGCTTGACGATCCTTGCGATCTCGCTCACCGCCTTGAAATCACCGGGCGAGGAAATCGGAAAGCCGGCCTCGATGATATCGACGCCCATTTCGTCCAGCATTTCCGCGATCTGGAGTTTTTCCTCGTGACTCATCGCGGCGCCGGGCGACTGTTCGCCATCGCGCAGGGTGGTGTCAAAAATCTGGATGGGCTGCAAAGCGCCTGTCTGGGTATTGTCTTTCGTCATGACAAAAGTCCTTCTGTTCGTCGCTGCTGAAGCGACTTCATTTCTCCTTTGCGCCTCTCCCCCAACCGCAGATGCGCGAGACCATCCCGCACAACGAACGACTAGGGGCAGCTAAGAAGAAGAAGCGCGTGCGAAGAACCGAGGGAAGGACGGGGCTGGATGACGGCGCGCGCGCGATCGCAAACGGCAAAGCCGTTTTCTGCAATCGTGATGTGTGCGCCGTTCGTCATAAAACCTGTCGCCGTTCCGCCCGCCGAATTTATCGGTTGCCCAGTACCGTCCAGAAGGGGTCTAAGCGGCGGTAAAATCACCGTTTTTTCCCGTTCCTGGGGCGGTTTTACGCCGAATGGGCGTGCCCGCGCAATAGTGAAACTCTTAACGGCGACAGGGACTTCTGCACGCGCGCGTCATAAATACATGATTTTCAATGTATATTTTTGCCGTCACCGCCCCGTCGCAAAATTGCTCCACGAAATCGCTCTCCCGGCACGCAAGTCAGATTGTCCCGTCAAAATGGTTGCCTCACCTGCCAAACGCGCCTATCCGGGCGGCAAGACAATCGCACTCCCGCGTAACCGCCAATTCGAGGCCTGCCGGATATGAAGATCCTGCCGCCCGTCTCGATCGAAGCGCGCCGCCTGCTGCCCAGCCGCTGGGACATGCTGGCGGCGGTGCTGGTGCTTGCCTTCATCATCCTGTTCGCAGATGCCAGCCGCAGCCTGGTCGCCCCCCTGTCCAGCGTAACGGGCACGGCCCTCAACCTGGACCCCGCCCTTTTGCCCGGTTATGCGGCACGGACGGCCTTTCGCATGCTGCTGGCCATGGGCCTGTCGCTGGTCTTCACCCTCGCCTATGCCAATTGGGCGGCCAAAAGCCCCCGCGCCGGCAAGCTGCTGGTGCCCCTGCTGGATGTGCTGCAATCGGTGCCCATCCTGTCTTTCCTGTCGGTGACGGTGGTGTGGTTCCTCTCCCTGTCGCCGGGACGGGTGTTCGGGGCGGAACTGGCCTGCGTCTTCGCCATCTTCACCAGCCAGGCCTGGAACATGGCCTTCAGCCTCTACCAGTCGCTGCGCACGGTGCCGGACGAACTGGCCGAGGCGGGCCGGATGCTGGGGCTGAACGCCTGGTCGCGCTTCTGGCGCATCGAGGCGCCCTTCGGCACCCCCTCGCTGGTCTGGAACATGATGGTATCCATGTCGGGGGGCTGGTTCTTCGTCACCCTGTCGGAAGCCATCAGCGTGGGCAAAACCACCATCGCCCTGCCCGGCATCGGCAGTTACATCGCCGTGGCCATCGCGCAGCAGAATTTTGCCGCCGTCATCTACGCCATCATCGCCATGCTGGTGGTGATCCTGATCTATGACCAGCTGCTGTTCCGGCCCCTGGTGGCCTGGGCCGACCGTTTCCGCATCGGTGACGACCAGGAAGACGAGGCCCCGGAGAGCTGGGCCCTGACCATGTATCGCCGCTCGCGCCTGCTCGACCTGATGACCACGCCCTTCGAGCACATGATGCGCTGGAGCTATCGCTGGCAGCCGCCGAGCTTCGGGATGCGGGCGGCGCTGCGCGAGGCCGACAGCCGCATCGCCGACCTTGTGTGGTACGCGATCCTGGCGGCGCTGGGTTCCTATGCCGCGTTTCGCATCTGGGATTTCGCCCATGTCAATTTGACCTGGGGTGATCTCGGCCAGGCCGTGGGCCTTGGCTTTATCACCATGGCGCGAGTGGCGGTGCTGATCGCGCTGGTCAGCCTGATCTGGACGCCCATCGGCATCTATGTCGGCCTTCGTCCGCGCCTCACCCGCATCGTGCAGCCGGTGGCGCAATTCCTCGCCGCCTTCCCCGCCAATATCCTGTTTCCGCTGGCGGTGTCGCTGATCGTGATGTTTAGGCTGAACCCCGATGTCTGGCTGTCACCCCTGATCGTTCTGGGCACGCAATGGTATATCCTGTTCAACGTCATCGCCGGGGCCAGCGTGATGCCCAAGGAATTGCGTGACGCCTCCGACAATTTCGGCGTGCGCGGCTGGCTGTGGTGGCGCAAGGTCGCCCTGCCGTGCGTCTTTCCCTATTACCTGACGGGGGCCATTGCCGCGACGGGCGGATCCTGGAATGCCTCCATCGTGGCGGAAGTGGCGAGCTGGGGCGCCAACACATTGCATGCCCATGGGCTGGGCGCCTATATCGCGGACGCCGTGCAGAGCGGTGATTTCCGCCATGTCGTGCTGGGCACGGCGGTGATGAGTTTCTTTGTCGTCGTCCTCAACCGCATTATCTGGCAGCCGCTATACTGGCTGGCGGAACGCAAGTACCGTCTGACATGACATGACCGAGATGAGCGACAACCTCCTGGACGTCAGCCATGTCCGCCGCACCTTTCCGCGCGGCGGCGGCGAGGAATTGCTGGTTCTGGACGATGTGAACCTGGTCCTGAGGCCGGGCGAGATCGTGGGATTGCTGGGCCGTTCGGGCGCGGGAAAATCCACGCTGCTGCGGCTGATCGCCGGGCTGGCGCGGCCGCAGGGCGGCTCTCTCAGCTATATGGGCGCCCCCATTGAAGGCCCCGCGCCCGGCGTGGCCATGGTGTTCCAGGGCTTTGCCCTGTTTCCCTGGCTGACCGTGCTGGAAAATGTGCAGTTGGGCCTTGAGGCGCTGGGCCTGCCGCAGACCGAAATCCGCACCCGCGCCCTGGCGGCCATCGATTTGATCGGGCTGGACGGTTACGAAAGCGCCTATCCGCGCGAATTGTCCGGCGGCATGCGCCAGCGCGTGGGTTTCGCCCGCGCCGTGGTGGTGCATCCCAATATCCTCTTGATGGATGAGCCGTTCAGTTCGCTGGATGTGCTGACGGCGGAAAATCTGCGCACCGACCTGATCGAATTGTGGGGCAGCGGCAAGCTGCCAACCAAGGGCATCATCCTGGTCACCCACAATATCGAGGAAGCGGTGCTGATGTGCGACCGGGTGCTGCTGTTCTCGTCCAATCCGGGCCGCGTCAGTTCGGAAATCAAGATCGACCTGCCCCAGCCGCGCGACCGCACCACGCCCGCCTTCGAGGATTATGTCGACCAGATCTATGTTGAAATGACGGCAAGGCGCGTGGAGCGCATGCGCCAGGCCCAGGCCGCTGGCAGCGCCGGCATCGCCCTGCCCCTCACCCATGTCTCGCCCAACCAGGTGTCCGGCCTGGTCGAGGCGCTGGCGGTGGCGCCCTATAACGGCAAGGCCGACTTGCCCGACATCGCCTATGAGCAGGAACTGGAAGTGGACGAACTCTTCCCGGTGGCCGAAGCGATGCAGCTTTTGCGCCTGGCCGACGTCGAAGGCGGCGATATCACCCTCACCCATATGGGCAAGCGTTTTGCCGACAGCGAACTCAATGAGCGCAAGGAAATCTTCTCCCGCGCCCTGATGAGCCATGTGCCACTGGCCGCCCATATCCGCCGGGTGCTGGATGAACGCACCAGCCACAGCGCGCCCAAGACGCGCTTCCTGGACGAGCTGGAAGACCATATGGCCGAGGATGCGGCGGAAGAAACTTTAAAAACAGTCGTCAGCTGGGCCCGTTTTGGTGAGCTGTTCTCTTATGACGATGATGCCGCGTTGTTCAGTCTTGAGAATCCGACCTAACTCGCGCCGCCGCTTTCCCAGGCGTCCGCGCGCCGATGGAACTCATGCAGACAAGGCATTTTGCCGGCGGATGGTGCGCTCGGCCGGCAGAAGCACCCGCACCACCGTGCCCTCGTTAAGCGCGCTTTCAATTTCCAGCTTGCCGTCATGGCATTCGATCAGCGACTTGACAAGCGAAAGGCCCAGGCCCGTGCCTTCTGTCTGGCGCGCAAAAGGCGAAGAGACCTGGCGGAATGGTTCCAGCGCCAGGGGAATGGATTCAGGCGCCATGCCGATGCCGGTGTCGCGAACCGAGAGGATAAACCGGCCCTCTGTGTCAACGTCAGCGAGAAGAATGATGGTGCCGCCAGACGGCGTGAATTTGATCGCGTTGGACAGCAGGTTCAGCAAGATCTGTTTCAGGCGCAGCCGGTCCGCCACCAGATTTGGCAGGCCCAATCCCAGCTGGCAGACAAGCCTGAGGCCCACCTCGCGCGCCCTGTCGCGCATCAGCCGCATGCATTCTGTCACCAAATCGTTGGGGACCATCTCTTCACAATGCAGTTCAAACCGTCCGGCCTCCGCCTTGGAGAGGTCCAGGATATCGTTGATCAGTGCCAGCAGATGCTTGCCGGCGCCATGCACGTCATGGGCGTACTCACGGTAACGGGCATGTCCCAGGGGGCCGAACATTTCGGATCCCAGAATCTCGGAAAATCCGATAATGGCGTTGAGCGGCGTGCGCAGTTCATGGCTCATGAGCGCGAGAAAATCGCCTTTGGCCTTGGCGGATGCCGTGGCTGCGTTCAGCGCATCACGCAATTCATCTTCCCGCGCATGCGCCAGGCTGACCTTGCTGCGCAAAAGGGCTTCGCCCGTTCCGATGCCAAAGTAGCGGCCCTGGCGTGCAACAACAAAACACTCGATCAGCGCCTCGGGATTTTCCGACAGCAGCGTCGCGCCCAGATCGCCGACTTTGACGCTGTCTTCCACCACCAGCGGATTGCGGCTGGCCATCACCGTCACCGGCTTGCGGCTGTACAATTCGGGCGCATAGGGCCGCGAATAGCGGGCCAAATAGATCAGCCGGTTTACCAGTCCAACGACAGCGCCAGTTTCATCCAGCACCACGGCGGCGCAAATGCCGGGATTGGCCTGAAGCCAGTTGAAAACTTCGCCGCATGTCTGGCGCACATCCAATGCGGGCCAGGAAATGGCGAGTTGTCCCGCAGTCTGCTGCTCCCCGGGGATGGGTGGCGATGATTGGACGGACACGAAAACCTGCTGCTTGATGCCTGCCAAGCCTAGGCACGGGAGGTTTTGCAGCGGTTAACCGCTGCCCGCGAAGCGGGCAATTTTTTATGAAGTTATTGTGTCAGCAGCGGTGCGACAGCGTAAACCCAAATTTGGTCATCCGTTGACGCGCTGGCGGTTCAGAAAAAACTCCACCGGCACCACCAGTTCGATGGTCGCGCCCGGCACTTCGGCGGGCGGCCTGGGCAAGGGTTGGGCGCGCCGGACCAGCGCCAGCGTCTCCTCGTCGAGCGCCTCATAGCCGGAACTTTTTTCGATCCTGGCGGACACCACAGTGCCGGCGCGGTCCATCGTGAAGCGCAACAGCACCATGCCCTGCTGGCGCCGGAAGCGGGCGCTTTCCGGAAAACGCTTGGCACGCTCCAGCCGTCCCAGCAGCAGGCCCTGCCAGGCGGGTATGGCCTTGGAGGGCAGCGGCGCGGGCACCGGCGACGTTACTGGCGCGGGCGCCGCCGCGGCGATGGTGTTCACCGGCGGTGCAGCGATCACCACCTCGGGCAGCGGCGCGCTGACCATGGGCGGCGCGCTCAGCACGGGCTCCGGCGGTGGCGGCGGCAATTCCTGCGCCCGTGCGCCCTTGAAATCGATATGAACCGTGGCCGGTGGCGGCTGGCGGATCGCCCGTGTCTGGATGCCGGCAACAAGCGCGGCAACCACCAGCACATGCGCGGCGGCGGTAATCACAACGGCCCGGATCCGGCCCCGGACCGGCTCAGGCGCGCGCGCGGGGCGCAGCGGCAGGCGCACAGCCTTGTCAAAATGCTGCTGGGACAGCTGCATCATCGCGCCGCGCTCACAGCTCGGCCCAGTTGCGAATGAGGTTGTGATAGATGTTGGTCAGGCTGCGCACTTCGGAATCGTTGCGGCCCAGCCGCTCCACCAGCGTCTGGATGGCGAGGTCCATGTCATAGGTCATGCGCCGGGCATGGGTGTCCCTGATCATGCTCTGGATCCAGAAGAAGGACGATACCCGCGCCCCGCGCGTCACCGGCGTCACCGAATGCAGGCTGGTCGCGGGATAAAGCACGGCGTGTCCGGCAGGCAGCTTGACCCGCTGGTCGCCATAATAATCCTTTACGATCAGTTCGCCGCCGTCATATTCGTCCGGCTCCGAAAGGAACAGGGTTACCGACAGATCCGTGCGAATGCGCATGCCGGTCAGATGATCGCCGCGCACGCAATTGTCGACATGCTCGCCGAAAAACTTGCCTTGCGTGTAGCGATTGAACAAGGGCGGAAATATCCGCAGCGGCACCGCGGCGGAGATGAATTGCGTGTTGGCCAGCAGCGCCGATACAACGCGATTTCCCAGTTCCCGCGCCACCTTGCTGTCCGGCGGCAGCTGGTCGTTCTGCTTGACCTCTGCCGATTGCGCCCCGGCCGTGGAACGGCCGTCTTCCCACACATGCGCATCCATGATGCGGCGGAAATCCGCCACTTCCTGTTTACCCAATATGTCAGGGATGCTGATCAGCATCAGAATTTCACCTCGGCCGACACAGACACGGTGCGGCCCGGCGCAATGCCGACGAAGGGCACCGCGCTTTGATACAGGCCATTGTAATAGGTCTGGTCGAAGATGTTCTGCACATTCAGTTTGACCAGCAAATTGGCAGTGACGATCCCTTCCGCGAAAGCGTCGAAGCGCCAGTAGGCCGGTATCAATGTTGGATAGGGGGCGGCCGGATAGGCCTGGCCGCCATTGGCCGCAAGCAGGCTGCCGCCCTGGACCTGCGAGGCAAAGGTCGCCTGGCCGCCCACCGCCAGCCAATCATACGCATTGTACTTGCTCAGGATGTTGAACGAGTCCGGTGCGATATTGGACATCTGCAGGCCAACAAGGGTTGGCACGATGGATTTTGTGACTTCTGGATCCATGATCACCAGCCCTGCCTGCAGGGTCCAGTCCTCGGTTATGTTGCCCGCTACGCTGAGATCGACGCCGCTGACGCGATAGGCGGCGCGATTGTAGATCTGGCCGGAGGTGAAACCCGGCACGCCCGAAGGAGCCGTCTCGCGCGCATTGGAGACATCGGTATGGAAATAGGCCGCCGTCGCCAGCAGACGATCATCAAACAGCGCGTATTTCACGCCCGCTTCATAGGCCCTGCTTTTTTGCGGACCGAAAATCTGCCCGGACGGATTGGTCGGCGACAGCCCGCCATAGGTGCTGGAATTTCCGTCCATCTCCGCGCCCATCGGGTTGGCGGCCGTGGCATAGGCGGCATAGAGGCTGAGCTCTTCCACCGGCTTGACCACCAGCCCGGCATTGTAGCTGGTGACGCCGCTCTTGACGCTCTGCGATGCGGTGTTGTTGACCGACGTGACCTTGTAATTGTCGAAGCGAATGCCCGCATTGACGATGATGAAATCATCATAATTCGCCGTGTCCATCACGTAGCCCGAGCTGGTGCCCAGCCTGTAGCGCTGCGGATTGGTGTTCAGCGCCGGCTTGGCGGCGGTCAGGATGATGTTGGCCGGCGCGGCAACGCTCACAATTGGGGCCCCGGTGGAGGTAAAGGCCGCCGTGCCGGTGGTGAGTTCCGATGTCAGGCCGCTATAGCCCACGAAGCTGAGATGCTCGCTGGAGAATTCCCCGCCCGCGACTGCGGTGTGGCGGATCGGGCCGGTTTCAAAGAACGCCGTCGCCTGGGGCTGGTCCACCAGCACGGTGACGGGCTCGTAGCGGCTCTGGGCGTTGAGCTAGGTGTAGCCCGAAAATTTCGTCGTGTAGAGCGACGAGAATGGCGCCGTGGCGGCGTTGGCGGGGCTGGGATTTTCCGGAATGGTGCCGATGTAATTCAGCAGGGAATGGCTTTGCCGCAGGCTGTTTTCCAGGGTGAGCCAGTCGGTGACCACCCAGCGCACATCCAGCCCGCCGCCGGCCTGGACCGAACGATTAAAGTCGCGATTGGTGGCGCCGTAATAGATGTCGCGCGCAACATCGCCCGAGGTGACGGGACGGCGCGCAACCGGATTATAGGGCACGCCAAAGTCCGGCAGGCCATAGAGATAGGTATAGGAATAATTGGCCTCGACCGTGATGATTTCCAGCGGAGTCCAGGTTGCCGCGCCGGCGATGCCGCGGCGATTGTCGGTGACGAAATTGCGGCCCGCCACGTTTGCATTCTGGATCAGGCCGTTGACGCGCACCGACAAGGTGGAATCGAGTTCCTGGTTCACGTCGAAGGTCAGGCGCCTGGTGTTGTCGCTAAGGCCGCCTGTGGCTTCGGCTTCATAGGCGCTGCCGGGATGGGCCTTCTTGGTGACGATGTTGAGCGCGCCGCCGGCCGTGCCGCGGCCCGCAAAGCTGGAGGCCGGGCCGCGCAGGATTTCGAGCTGCTCGGTATTGTAATTCTCGCGTACCAGAACGCCGGGATCGCGCACCCCGTCCACGAACACGTCATTGCGCGCGTCGAAGCCGCGAATGAAGAAACGGTCGCCAAAGGCGTTGCCGCCTTCGCCGGTCCCCAGCGTGACGCCGGCGGTTGTGCGCAGCACTTCGCGCAGCGAGGTGGCGCCTTTGTCATCCAGCGCTTCCTTGGTGATGACAGTCACGCTGCGAGGCGTGTTCTTCACCGGTTCGCTGAACTTGCTCGATGACAGGCGGTCCGCCTTGTAAGGCGCCGCGGGATCGGCATAGGGGCTGGAATTGCTTTCGCCTTCGACCCGCACGGCGTCCAGCTGGATGGCGTCCTGGGCAAAGGCCGGCGGCGCGGCCGCTGCCACCGCGAGCCCCGTAGAGGCGAGCAGTGCGAGTTTGCGCCCCCGAATTGTCATGCCGATCATTGAAAGTCCCCTGGAACGTAGTTGCGATTAATTCGCAACAAGCCAATGACATGTCCGGTCGATACTTGTCAATGCTTCTCATTCGCAACTAAGGGGTAGAAATCGGGAAACCGCCGAGTCGCCCTGCCCTGCGAGGTCAGCCCTGGGGATAGATCTTGGCGAAAGCGTCCATCAGCATTTCGCGGCTGGCCGGCTGGCCCTTCACCTGGATGGCATCGGGCTGGAAGCTGGTGCCCGGCCGCGCCTTCTCGATCCAGATATGGGAGGTCGGCACCGCCCAGTCATTGCTGTCCAGCGTGCCGGCGGCGATGAAAATCAGGTTCGGACTGGCCAGCGGTTCATGCCACAGCCGCGTGCCGCAGGTCTTGCAGCGCACGATATCAATCTGGCGCCCCGAATCCGCCGTCTTGCGCCAGCTGTCCACCGCACCCTTGTCCTGGTGGAAGGCGTCGCGCGCGGCAATCACCATCAGCAGGTTGGATGCGCCCGTCAGCTTGCGGCAATCGCCGCAATGACAGGCATTGATCGCCAGCGGCGCCGCATCCAGCGTGTAGCTCACCGCGCCGCACAGGCAGCCGCCATGATAAGGCGGCCTGGGGATGGGTGTGCGTGGCGCCATCAATTTTTCGCGGTGTCGACCATTTTATTCTTGGCAATCCACGGCATCATGGCGCGCAGCTTCTTGCCGACTTCTTCAATGGCATGGGCGTCGCCGCGGGCGCGGGTGGCCTTGAAGCTGGCCTGGCCGGCCTTGTTTTCCAGCACCCAGTCGCGGGCAAATTTGCCGGTCTGGATATCGTCCAGCACGCGCTTCATCTCGGCCTTGGTTTCCGCAGTGATGATGCGCGGGCCGGTGACATATTCGCCATATTCGGCGGTGTTGGAGATCGAGTAATTCATGTTGGCGATGCCGCCTTCATAGATCAGGTCCACGATCAGCTTCACTTCGTGCAGGCATTCGAAATAGGCCATCTCCGGCGCGTAGCCGGCTTCCACCAGGGTTTCGAAACCGGCGCGGATCAATTCGACCAGGCCGCCGCACAGGACCGCCTGCTCGCCGAACAGATCGGTTTCGCATTCTTCCTTGAAGTTGGTCTCGATGATGCCGGCGCGGCCGCCGCCGATGGACGAGGCATAGGACAGGCCAAGGTCATGGGCATTGCCGGAGGCATCCTGGTGCACGGCGATCAGGCAGGGCACGCCGCCGCCCTTGAGATACTCGCCGCGCACCGTGTGGCCGGGGCCCTTGGGGGCGACCATCAGCACGTCCAGGTCGGGGCGCGGTTCAATCAGCTTGAAATGGACGTTGAAGCCGTGAGCGAACATCAGCGCCGCGCCCTGCTTCATGTTCTTGGCAAGGTCGTCGCGATAAATGTCTGCCTGCAATTCGTCGGGCGTCACCATCATCATGACATCGGCCCATTTGGCGGCGTCGGCCACGCTCATCACCTTGAAGCCGGCGGCTTCCGATTTCTTGGCGCTGGCGCCGGGACGGGCAGCAATCACCACATCCTTGACGCCGCTGTCGCGCATATTCTGGGCATGGGCATGGCCCTGGCTGCCAAAGCCGATGATGGCGACCTTCTTGTTCTTGATCAGGTTCAGGTCGGCATCACGGTCATAATAAACGCGCATCGTCTTCTCTCCTCAAAGCCCCCCGGAATAATCCAAGGTATGGGCCGAAATCCGGCCCGGTTTCTATCCTCTGGGAGGCGGAAGGGCAATCGCCCAGACCGGCCCTCAGGGCCTATCTCATATGCGCAAAAGCGCCAAAACGCTGGCGGCCAGCAGCAGCCCCATCACGATATTGAAGGCCCGGATGCGGGCCGGGACCTTAAGCATGTCCCGAAGGGCAACGCCGCCCCCCGCCCAAAGCAGCATCACCGGCACATTGATGAGCAGCAGGACCAGCGTGACCAGCGCGGTATCGGCCAGGGCATGGCCGGGGCGCACATAGAGCGCCACCGTGGCGATGCACATCAGCCACAGCTTGGGATTGATGCCCTGGAAGGCGAAGGCGGCGCCGTAGCGCATGGGATGGGGCAGATCGCCTGCCCCCAAGCTTCCGGCGGTGGCGATCTTCCAGGACAGCCATAGCGTATAGGCAATGCCCAGCGCCTGCATCACCTGGCGCACCAGCGGATAGAGCGAGAACAGCGTTCCCAGGCCAAGCCCGGTGGCGATGAAAACCAGAAGCACGCCGGTGGTGATGCCGGCCATGTGGGGGATGGTGCGGCGGATGCCAAAATTCACGCCGGACGTCATCAGCATGATGTTATTGGGACCCGGGGTGACCGAAGACACAATCGCGAAAGGCAGCAGCGCGGCAACCACCGCGGCAGGAAGGAAAGTGCCGTCCACCATCCGCTGCGGTTACATCGCTTCGGGGCCGCGCGAAATCGCGGCGACGCCGGTGCGGCTGACATCCACCAGGCCCAGCGGCCGCATCAAATCAATAAAGCTGTCGATCTTGGCGGGCGCGCCGGTGATCTCGAACACGAAGCTGGTGTGGGTGGTGTCCACGGGACGGGCGCGGAAGGCGTCGGCCATGCGCAGCGCCTCGACGCGTTTTTCGCCGGTGCCGGCCACCTTGATCAGCGCCATTTCGCGTTCGATGCCGCCCCTGGTGCTGGTCCAGTTGGTCACCTTGCGCACCGGCACCACGCGGCCCAGCTGCGCCTCGATCTGCGCGATCACCGCCGGAGTGCCGGACGTGACAATCGAGATGCGCGACGTGCGGCTTGCGGCATCCACTTCCGCCACGGTCAGGCTTTCAATGTTGTAGCCGCGGCCTGAGAAAAGACCAACCACGCGGGCCAGCACACCGGCTTCATTGTCCACCAGCACCGTCAAGGTATGACGTTCGACATCCGCGCTCATCAGACCAGCATCTTTCCGGCTTCGCTGACTTCGCCGCCGTCATCGGGCGAGAGCAGCATTTCGTTATGGGCGGCGCCCGAGGGGATCATGGGGTAGCAATTTTCCATCGGATCGACGCGGCAGTCGAACAGCACCGGCTTCTTGACGGAAATCATTTCCAGGATCTTGCCGTCCAGTTCCTGGGGCGTCCTGGCGCGCAGGCCGACACAGCCGAACGCTTCGGCCATCTTGACGAAATCCGGCAGCGCCTCGGAATAGGAATGGGAATAGCGCCCGCCATGCAGCAATTGCTGCCACTGGCGCACCATGCCCATATATTCATTGTTCAGGATGAAGATCTTGATCGGCAAATTATACTGAATGGCCGTGGACATTTCCTGCATCGTCATCTGCACACTGGCTTCGCCGGCAATGTCGATCACCAGCGCATCGGGATGGGCCATCTGCACGCCTACCGCCGCCGGCAGGCCATAGCCCATGGTGCCGAGCCCCCCGGAGGTCATCCAGTGGTTGGGCTCCTCGAACTTGAAGCGCTGCGCCGCCCACATCTGGTGCTGGCCCACTTCGGTGGTGATGTAGACGTCCTTGTCCTTCGTCAGTTCATAGAGCCGGTCCACCGCATATTGCGGCTTGATCAGCGTGTCTGAATTCTTGAAGGCCAGCGACTTGCGGCCGCGCCATTGGTCAACCTGCGCCCACCAGTCCTTCAGCGCAGCCTTGTCCGCCTGCTTCTTCTTCGCCTTCCACACCTGCACCATCTCGCGCAGCGCCTTGGTGGCGTCGGCGACGATGGCCAGGTCCACATGCACGATCTTGTTGATCTGCGAGGCGTCAATATCGAGATGGATTTTCTTCGAGCCGGGCGAGAAGGCGTTGACGCGGCCGGTGACGCGGTCATCGAAGCGTGCGCCCAGGCAGATCATCAGGTCGCAATCATGCATGGCATGGTTGGCTTCCCAGGTGCCATGCATGCCCAGCATGCCCAGCCATTCCGGCCGCGAGGCAGGAAATGCGCCAAGGCCCATCAGGGTCGAGGTGATGGGAAAGCCGGTCAGGGTCACCAGTTCGCGCAGCAGCTTGCTGGCTTCGGGGCCGGCATTGATGATGCCGCCGCCGGTGTAGAAAACAGGACGCTTGGCCTCCGCCATCATCTCGACTGCGCGCGCGATGGCGCCCGGATCGGGATCGGTCTTGGGCTTGTAGCTGCGATGCTGCACGCCGGCCGGCGGCAGGTAAACGCCCTTCTGGAACTGGATGTCCTTGGGGATATCCACCACCACCGGGCCGGGCCGGCCGGTGGTCGCGATCTGGAAAGCCTCATGCAGCGTGCGCGAGAGGTTGTTCACATCCTTCACCAGCCAATTGTCCTTGGTGCAGGGACGGGTGATGCCGACGGTATCGCATTCCTGGAAACCATCAGTGCCGATCAAATGCGTGGGCACCTGGCCGGTGATGGCGATCAGGGGAATGGAATCCATCAGCGCATCGGTCAGGCCGGTGACGGCATTGGTGGCGCCGGGACCGGAGGTCACCAGCACCACGCCGGGCTTGCCGGTGGAACGGGCATAGCCTTCGGCGGCATGGACGGCGCCCTGTTCGTGGCGCACCAGGACATGGGTGATGCCTTCATCGGCGAACAGCGCGTCATAGATCGGCAGCACCGCGCCGCCGGGATAACCGAAGATGTGCGTCACGCCCTGGTCCTTGAGGGCGCGGATCACCATTTCGGCGCCGGTCAGGGTGATGGGCGCGCCTTGTGCCGCCGGGGCGGGGGCCAGTGTATTGTCCTTGTCCATCTGGACATTCCCTCAAATCAAACCGCCCGGGAGGCGGCACCAAAGATAAAGGGGCGTTTCCGCCCCTTGAAAATAAGCCATCGGCCGGAAGGCGTGGGGTTCAATCCCGCCCGGGCAACGGCCTGCTCGTAACTACAAGACTATTCTTCATCGCGGCGCACCATAAAAGTGCGATTTTGTGCCGTCAAGCAATTTCATGCAGGAATCTGCTTCAATAATGAAACAATATTGCTTTCTGATGGGTTAAACCAGACATAATCACCCATCCGGTTGCGAAACCAGGTCATTTGCCGCTTGGCGAATTGCCGCGTTGCGGTAATGGCTTCGTCCAGCGCCGCATCCCGGCCAATCCGGCCTTCCGCCAGGGCGATCAGGGGACGCAGGCCCAGCAGCTTGGCAGCCGGCAGTGCCGGATCAAGCTGTTTTAAGGACAGCGCCTCGGCCAGGGCGCCCGCTTCCACCATGGTTTCAAATCGGGTGGCGATGCGCTGGCGCAATTGCGGACGCGGCAAGTCGAGAACGAATTTGGCGAGGCGAAGATTTTTCAGGATGGGGTCCGCTGGCGATTGCTGCCACTCGGCAAGCGGACGGCCGGTCGCCTGCCAGACTTCATAGGCACGCAAGACGCGCTGCGGATCGGTGGGGCGCAGCAGCGCGGCGGTCCTGGGATCCTTTGCGGCCAGGCGCTCATGCAGCGCCGCCACGCCGATCTCGTCCAGCAAGGCGCGCGCTGCATCGCGGATGTCCGGCGGCGTGGGCGGGACATGCGCCAGGCCTTGCGTCAGCGCCATGAAATAAAGCCCGGTGCCACCGACAAGGATGGGCAGCCTGCCCTGCCCGCGCGCGTCTTCCAGCGCGGCCGCCGCATCCGCCGCGTAGCGCCCCACGGAATAGGCATCGGTTACGCTGACATGGCCGTAGAGAAAATGTGGCGCCCGCGCCTTGTCGGCGGCGCTGGGCGCGGCCGTCAAAATGGGTGCCTGCGCATAAACCTGCATGGAATCGGCATTGATAACCGCGCCGTTCAGCGCCTGCGCCAGCGCCAGCGCCGCGGCGGACTTGCCGCTCGCGGTGGGGCCTGCAATAAGCACGGCGTCATATTTCATCGGACCAGCATGTTTGTTCTGAATGTCATCGGCAAGGGCGCATCGCCGGAGCTTTTCCCGGACCTCGCCAGCGGTCCCGCCGTGATCCTGTCGCCGGGCTTTGCCTTCGACCTTCCGGTGGCCGATATCAGCGCGCGGGAAAAAGCGCGCGCCCGCGCCGGAAACCTGGACATCAATATCGTGGCGACCGCCCGGCGCAGGAAGAAGCTGCTGGTGGCCGACATGGATTCCACCATCATCAATGTCGAATGCCTGGACGAGCTGGCCGACATGGCGGGACTGAAACCTAAAATTGCCGCCATCACGGAACGGGCGATGCGCGGCGAGATCGAATTCGAGGCGGCGCTGAAGGAACGGGTGGGGCTTTTGAAGGGCCTGAAGCTGGACGCGCTGGAACGCACCTATATGGAACGGGTGCGGCTCAATCCCGGCGCCAAGAGCCTGCTGGCCACCATGCGGGCCAATGGCGCCCATACCATGCTGGTGTCAGGCGGCTTTGGCTATTTCACCCAGCGCGTGGCCGAGGCGGCAGGCTTTCATGTCGAGCGCGGCAACACCTTGCTGGATGACGGCGAGGCGCTGACCGGCGAAGTGGGCATGCCGATCCTGGGTCGCGAAGCCAAGCTGCAGGCGCTGATCGAAGGCGCAGCGGCGCAGAAAATCGGGCTGGAGGAAACGCTGGCGGTGGGCGACGGCGCCAATGATTTGGCCATGATCCAGAAGGCGGGCCTGGGTGTGGCCTATCATGCCAAGCCGGTGGTGGCAGAGGCTGCGGGCGCGGCCATTGCGCATAATGACCTGACGGCGCTGCTGTATCTGCAGGGTTATACGGACGCGCAGATCCTTACGTCCTAGTTGAGACGCAGGCCGATATAGGTCAGGTCGCCGCCGCGATTGACCAGCATCAGTTCCACCTTGCGGCCCGCCTTGATGTCGGCAGCCACCTTGGCTTCGACTTCGTCGGGGCTTTTCACTTTCTGGCTCTGCACTTCCACGATCACGTCGCCGGGACGGAAATTCTTGTCGGCGGCAGGACTGTCGGCGGTGACATCGCTGACCAGCACGCCCTGGATGCTTGCGGGCAGCTTGAACCGGGCGCGGGCGGGGCCGTCCAGCAGGCCCAGCGACAAGCCAAGCTGCGAGAGTTTGGATTGCGGCTTGGCCGGCTTGGCCGGCACCGGGGCGGATTGCGATTTTCCGGGACGGTCGGCCGGGCCTTCTTCCAGCTTGGCGACATAGACCTTGAAGCTGCGCTTGATGCCCTTGCGCAGCACGTCGATATTGGTGGTCTTGCCGATGGGCGTGGCGGCGACGATGCGCGGCAGGGTGCGCGAATCCGTGATGGGCTTGCCGTCAAAGCCGGTGACGAGATCGCCCTTGGCCAGGCCTGCCTTGGCGGCGGGACCGCCGGAGGTGACATCGGCCACCAGCGCGCCTTGCGTGGTGGAGAGGCTGAGCGCCTCGGCAAGTTCTTCGTTGATGCCCTGGATGCGCACGCCGATCCAGCCGCGCCGCGCCACGCCGAACTGGCGCAGCTGCTGCACCACGTCGCGCGCCAGGTTGGAGGGAATCGCAAAGCCGATGCCGACGCTGCCGCCCGAGGGCGAGTAGATCGCCGAATTGATGCCCATCACATTGCCGTCCATGTCGAACAGCGGGCCGCCGGAATTGCCGCGATTGATGGGGGCATCGGTCTGGATGAAATCATCATAGGGCCCGGCATTGATGTCGCGGTTGCGCGCCGAGACGATGCCCGCCGTCACGGTCGAGCCCAGGCCAAAGGGATCGCCGATGGCGATCACCCATTCGCCCACCCGCGCCTTGTCGCTGTCGCCGAACTTGGTGGCGGGCAGCGGTTTCTTGGGCGTGACCTTGAGCAGGGCCAGGTCGGTCTTGGTGTCGCGGCCGATGATCTTGGCGGGCAGCGAGGTGCCGTCATTGAGCGTGATGGTGATCTGGTCGGAATTATCGATCACGTGATTGTTGGTGACGATGTAACCGCTGGGATCAATGATGAAGCCCGAGCCCAGCGAGGTGACATGGCGCGGCGTGTTGCTTTTGGGCCCCATGAAATTCTTGAACAGGTCCTCCAGCGGCGAGCCCGGCGGCAGTTGCGGCATTTCCTGCGGCGGCGGCGCCTTCAGCGTCTGGGAGGTGGCGATGTTGACCACGGTGGGCAGCAGGCGGGCCGACAGGTCGGCAAAGGAATCCGGCGCAGGGCGCGCCAGCACTGGCGCGGCAAGAAGCAGGAAGGCAAAAGACATCAGGGAGAAACGGCGGATCACGGCGGGCTCAATCAGGGAATCGCAGGCCAGAATAGCGGCAGTGTTGCAGCGCAAATAGGGCGAATGGGCCACGGGCGCGCAAAAATGCGCAGCCAGTTGGTTTGGCCCCGCTCCGGCCTTATAAGCCCCACCATGAGCATCAGCCGGGACGATATCCTCAAGGCCCTGGATCAGGTGATTGATCCCAAAAGCGGCCGCAGCGTCGTGCAGCAGAACATGGTGACGGGCCTGGCCCTGAAGCCCCAGCCGGATGGCGCGGTGGCCGTGGGCTTTGCGCTGGAAGTGCCGCCGGAACAAGGTCCCGGCGCGGAACCCTTGCGCGTTGCCGCCATCGCGGCGGTGAAAAAACTGGCCGGTGTTGGCGCTGTCACCGCGGTGCTGACGGCGCACCAGGGCCATGCCCATGAGCCGCCAAGAGCGGCGCCGCCGGCGCCGCAGGGCATACCCGGCGTGGCGCAGATCATCGCGGTGGCCAGCGGCAAGGGCGGGGTGGGCAAGTCCACTGTCGCGGTCAACCTGGCGCTGGGCCTGGCGCGGCTGGGACTGAAAGTGGGTTTGCTGGACGCGGATATCTATGGCCCGTCCGTGCCGCGGCTGCTGGATATCCGCGACAAGCCGCAGGCCGAGGGCAAGAAGCTCAGGCCCATCGAGAAATACGGCATCAAGACCATGTCCATCGGTTTCATGGTCAAGGAAGACGAAGCCATGATCTGGCGCGGGCCGATGGTGCAGTCGGCACTGACGCAAATGATGGCGGACGTGCTGTGGGCGCCGCTGGATGTGCTGGTGCTGGACATGCCGCCGGGCACCGGCGACGCGCAGCTGACCATTGCGCAGCGCGTGCCGCTGAAAGGCGCGGTGATTGTTTCCACGCCGCAGGACCTGGCGCTGATCGATGCCAGGAAAGGCATCGCCATGTTCCAGAAAACCCAGGTGCCGATCCTGGGCATCGTGGAAAACATGAGCGTGTTCATCTGCCCCGATTGCGGCCATGCGCATCATATTTTCGGCCAGGGCGGCGCGCGCGGCACGGCGGCCAAGCTGGGGGCGCCATTCCTGGGCGAGATTCCGCTCTTGCCGCGCATCCGCGAAATGTCGGATGCCGGAACGCCGGTGATGGTGGAAAGCCCGGATGGCCCGGAAGCCAAGGCCTTCATGGCGGTGGCGGAGAAAGTGGCCGCGGCGCTGAAGACGGCCGACCGGGCCGCGCCGAAAATTATTATCGAGTAGTTTTTTTCAGCCGGGCGACATTGTGCCGGCGTTCATGCTCCAGCGTCACAAAGCTGTAGCGCAGGCCCTCGGGCGTGGCGTGGTCTTCGCGCGCGATTTCACGCCACTCCGCCCGGTCAAAATCAAAGCGCGCATCGCCGTCGAAGGATTTGTGCACCTGGGTGAGTTCGATACGATCTGCCCGCGCCAGCGCAGCGCGATAGATTTCCGCGCCGCCGATCACGAAGGCATCGGCCACGCCAAGCGCCTGCTCCAGGCTCATGCATTCTGCGCCATCGGCCTGCCAGAGGCTGTCGCGTGTCACCACGATGTTGCGGCGGCCGGGCAATGGCTTTTTCGGCAATGAATCCCAGGTCTTGCGCCCCATTATGATGGGCTTGCCCAAAGTGAGGGCCTTGAAGCGCTTGAGGTCATCGGAAATGTGCCAGGGGATGGCGCCATCCTTGCCGATGACACCATTGTCGGCTGCCGCCAGGATGAGGGTGACGCTCATGTCTCAACCATCGTTTTCATCCGCGCCTCACAGTTCCCAAAGCACCCAAACCATAGGAACAACGCGCGGGGGCGTAAATGGGCGCTTTTGCGGGCAAAAAACCGCGGCATCATGGCCCTCCCCGCGCCGGTTCCCATGCTATAAATAGACACCGTGCCGCGCGAGAATCGCAGGCTCAGCCAATTAATCCGCGTACGGAATAAAAACCATGACCAACGTCACCGTGATCGGCGCCCAATGGGGTGACGAGGGCAAAGGCAAGATCATTGACTGGCTCTCCAACCGGGCCGAGATGGTGGTGCGGTTCCAGGGCGGCAACAATGCCGGCCACACCATCGTGGTGGGGGACAAGACCTATAAATTGTCGCTGCTGCCCTCGGGCGTGGTGCAGGGCAAGCGTTCCATCATCGGCAATGGCGTGGTGGTGGACCCCTGGTCGCTGCTGGATGAAATCGCCCGTGTCGGCGCGGCGGGACTTACGATCACGCCGGACATCCTGGTGCTGGCGGAAAATGCCGTGCTGGTGCTGCCGCTGCACCGCGAGCTGGATGGGATGCGCGAGGACGCCGCCGCGCAGAAGATCGGCACCACCAAGCGCGGCATCGGCCCGTCTTACGAAGACAAGGTGGGACGGCGGGCGCTGCGCGCCATCGATTTGATGGACCCGGCCTCGCTGCCCGCAAAAATCGAAAAGCTGCTGGCGCATCACAATGTGCTGCGCCGGGGTTTTGGCCATGCCGAGGTGGATGCCGCCGCACTGCTGGTGTCACTGAAGGAGATTGCACCCAAGATCACGCCCTTCATCGGCTCCTCCTGGCGCGAGCTGGATGCCGCCAAGCGGGCGGGCAAGCGCATCCTGTTCGAGGGCGCGCAGGCCGTGCTGCTGGACATTGACCACGGCACCTATCCGTTCGTCACCTCGTCCAACACGGTGGCGGGACAGGCGGCGGCGGGCGCCGGCGTTGGCCCGCGCGAGATCGGCACCGTGCTGGGCATCGTCAAAAGCTACACCACGCGGGTGGGCGAAGGCCCCTTCCCCACCGAACTGAAGGACGCCACCGGCGAAAAGCTGGGCGAGCGCGGCCATGAATTCGGCACCGTGACGGGGAGGAAGCGCCGCTGCGGCTGGTTCGACGCCGTGCTGGTGCGCCAGACCGTGATCACCGGCGGCGTGGACGGCATCTGCCTGACCAAGCTGGACGTGCTGGACGGTTTTGAGGAATTGAAGGTCTGCACCCATTACGAACTGGACGGCAAAAGGGTGGATTATTTGCCCGCCGACGCCAACAGCCAGGCGCTGGTGAAGCCGGTTTACGAGACGCTGGAAGGCTGGACGGATTCCACGCGCGGCGCGCGCAGCTGGGCCCAGCTTCCCGCCAACGCCATCAAGTATGTGCGGCGGATCGAAGAACTGATCGGGGCGCAGGTGGCGCTATTGTCCACCAGCCCCGACCGCGACGACACCATCATGGTCCGCGACCCGTTTTTGTAATGGGGTAAGCCACGACGGCCGAAGGCCGGCAAATCGGTTCAGTGAACCGATTTGAGTGGCGAACGCGCCGAGCTTGGGCGAGGCGCCGGGGTGCGGTGAAGCGAACGCTGAAAAGCGATCAACGCCGATTATGGTATGAATCTACCCTTGCGAAGGTTGGGAAGTATTGCCAGTTTTCTCATTTCTGAGAGGAAACAAACCAAATCTTGGGGCCGCGGGGTTGCCAGTGAATTTCAACGACTGGGCTGAAACCTGGACGTTCGCAGGCGGGTCCGTATTCTCGATTATAATGACCTGACGATCAGACTTCATAGCTGTCAGATAATTATAAAAATGAGAATTTACATCAGTGCCGCGAAGATCGTCAGCCTGGCTGTCAGGCTCCCGATAGGAGAGCAGTGGAGAATCGAGAATGACCAGCCCTGGGTGAGGCGTGCCATTGTCCCGGCAAAAGTCGAGTAATCCGATGCTGAATGCAGCCTGAGTAATGGCTCGCAGTCCTTTGCCATAGGAGGTACGCACCTTGCCATTGATGACCAAATCTCGTGTCTTGAGGTCAAAGTGAACGCGATCGGCATCTGGAAACTGCCAAGCTTTGAGTAGCAAAAGAACACGCGCCGCGAATTTGTCCACCGTCGCGGTTGACAGGTCAACGTCTACATTCGCGAGATTACCGGTCGCGCCCTCATCTTCCAGTAATTTAAACCTGCGTTCCTCCAAGTCCTTTAGCGTGCGATAAAGTCCCAGCGCCTCGCGTACCTCCACTTTTTTGTCCGCCAGTTGGCCATAATTGGCGCGAATGGTGCGCAACTGCGGCGCGATGATGACTTCCATCTCGGCCGAAAGTTTCCTTGTTTCCTCTTCGATCTTAGGAATACGCCGCTCGAAGGAGCTCGCTTCCTTTTCCAGGCCCTTGATCGTGACCTGAAGCTCAGCTTGCCGCTGCTCGACCTTTCTGGCTTCAGCCTTAGCGGCGGCGATAATGGAATCGACATCGCCTTCACAGCCCTCGCTAGTTTTATGCTTTTCGGGGCTGGCGCCGCAAAGCGGACAATCACCGGCGCCAAACGCGCCAAATAGGCTGCCAGCCTCCTCTATGGCGCGAAGCCGAGAAAGATCGGACGTGTAATGCTTGTCCAAGAGCTTAAAGCGATCGAGCAGCGAACGAATTTCCGTTAGCCGATTGCTGGCTTCTTCCAGCTTCCTGAAGTTTTCGCGGCGATTGCCGGCAATTTCCCGATAGTGGGATTCCGAAATTGCAAGCTGCTGCGCTTGGCGGCTGATACTGCCATCAAGCCTGTCTAGCTGCTGTTCGAGTTCGACCGGAGCGCCCGCCAAGTCGCGAACCTGATGTTGCAGGTCCTTAATGAGGCTATCAAGGAGCCCTATCTGTGCCTCACGCGAGGTCTCTTCTTCAGTTGCAGCGGCGGGCGTGCCTAAGGCGCTGTCGTCGACACCCGTCAGCAGCAACTTGAATACAGATGTATTGGCAGTATCGGCAATATAGCTGCCGTCCGAAAGGGGCGAGCGTTGTTGAATGATTTCTTCCTCATTCACAATCATCAGGCGCGCGATATTGCGAAAACTGAGGACCTGCGTGAGGCCGCGCTTGTTGCGACGTAAGCGGCGATGGGTCAGGTCTAGCTTGGAAAGCAGAAAAGTCGAGAGATTGTCGTCTCTTTTTTCGTTATGCTGTTCGGCATAGTCCACACCGCCTTCGGCTGGTACCTATGGTGTAGTCCATCAAACACCTTGAACGCACCGCCAGCCGTGCTGCGATGAATAGTGAAGCTCTGACCATCCAGCGTTTCCGCACCAAGCAAAATGCGGTCGTAACCAACGCGCTCTTCAAAATCGCGCAGCGGGAGCTTGCCTCCCAGCATGAAATCAATCGTTTCCACGATGAATGACTTGCCGGTGTCAGAGGCGCCGTAAATGACATTGAGGCCTGGACCAAATTCCACAGTCGCTGGTTCGCGATGTGGCCCCAGAAATGTGAGGTGGCAAAGCCGAAGGCCGGGCATCACGGTTCGTCTCCAAATCGGGGTTCCACTTCCTGGAATTCCTCCACCCATTCGTCAAACCACTGACGCATCAACCCGCTGAACTCCTGGTCGGTGTAGGCGCCCAGGTGACCCATCAGCCAAGCCGCATGATCGCGCAGCGAGATGAGGTAAGGGCTCTGAAAGGCGTTAATGAACGGCGCTGCCGATTCGCCAGCGCGGTAGAGGATTCCTTGGTCCGTCACATGACGGCAGACCAGATCGCGGGTCATCATCAGGTAAAGCGCACTCTGGACGACTTTGCCTCGCACTTCGGTGGCCGGAGTCTTGATGGGAGCTGCGGGATGCAGATTGTCGGGCCCGCCCAACTCACGAGTGTGCAGTAGCAAGTAATCGAGCGCAGTAATGCGCTGCACGTCGAAGCTGCGAGGGAATGCTGCGGCCAACAAGGCTACCGCGCGGACACCGGCCTCAAGCGGTCCATTAAAGGTGAGCGGGTACTGGCTTGTCACTTGGCCCACTTGAGGCGTTTTTCGTTAGCAAGCTGGTGGCAAATGCCGCGTTTGTCTTGGCCAAACGTGCTGGGCGCCAGCGGATGGGCATCAATTGGTAGATCTTGCGCCTCTTTGGTCACAGCAACGACGCAAGCGTAACCGTCATCATGGGCTGCCTCGCTGAGATCAACGACACCATGGAAAATTTCCTCTTGAAGGCTCTCAAAGGTTCCGGGCTCAACCTGTTCGCGTACGAAAACGCGTAGCGACTCGGCGTGATAAAACATTTCCCGTTGCCGCTTGAAGTGATCGCTCAGCTTCTTTTCGCCGGATAGCGCTTTCACATCAGCAATTGTCATCCCTAAGTGACTATGATCGGCCCCCACTGGGTGGTCCGTTTTGATTGTTAGTGCATTCCAGCCTCCAGCGCTATGGCCGGCCGTAGGTGGAGCGTAGCGGAACCGGAGGGCGGCCATAGCGACGACGCGGTTTCGGGGGCCGGCGGCTGATAACCGAGCGA
>CANJLC010000017.1 GCA_947475445.1 Alphaproteobacteria bacterium | reverse complement strand
TATCGATTTACCCTGTGACGTCGACACCTCAATCTGCCGCAGCAGCGTCACAATCTGCTCCGGGGTGGGCCTCTTCTTCGGCATGTCCAAGCTCCTTTCCAAGCCAATTTCTATCAATTCGCTTGGTACAAAAAGAGCCATGCAGGTCATGCTTACGCTCAGGGTGTTGGATGTGATGCCGGCTCTGTCTGAGCAAGGTGCGCGCGAGGACGCCACCCTGTCAGCCATCGATCAATGCTCTTGCGCTTCGACAACAACGTGAAGACGTTGCCGGCCAGCAGCGCAACTTCCGGAGTAAAATAGAACGATCCCAGATGGGCCAAGGGAGAATAAAGCAGCCCGGTGAGCGCGCCGAAGGCCATGCGCCGCCACCGGCCAAGGGGCGCCGTGCGCGGCTCGGTCAACATGACAAAGGCGAAGAAAAAGAAGCTGGAGTGAAACAGCATCAGGGAGATGGAGGATGCCGCCTTGCTCCAGTCACTGCCGCTGACGGCCAATCCCAGCACCACGGCGCCGAAGCCCAGAAGCAAATCGGCATAGGCAAGCCTTTGCAGGATCAAGATGCCGCCCGCGGCCACCAAGGGTAGCAACAGATACGAATCCCCAACCCACCAGCTTGCGGACTGGTGAAGCACAATGGCCGCCAGGGCCACGCCCAAGGCGGCAGGGTTGAAAACATGGCGCTTGCCCGTGGCCAGCATGAATTTTGACGCCACGGCCCAGGACGATGCGAACATGGCGGCGCCAAGGCGGGTAAAATCGCCGGGCGCGAAAGGCGTAATTATCAAGACAAGAATCAGCCCCGTGATCAGAACCGATTCCGGATTGGAATTCGCGCGGAAGCTGCGTGCGAATATCCAGTTGATGACCAGGCATGTCGCCAGGATCACGCTGGCCGAGAATGCCATGTCTGAAAGCCGGTAGCGAATAATACCCAACCCTGCCAGCACCATGCCCATCGCCAGCAGCGCAGCCATGTAATAGACCATCAGGCGATAGGTGCGAATGCGGCTGAGAAATTGGGTCATGCGCTATCTCTTTGCCTGTCTTAGCGCGTCGAAAAGCGTCTGCTGAAAGGCCAGGCTGGTGACGGTGGCAGACGAAACGACATCGACGTCGTAATTCTGTTCCTTGATCGCCTCCTCGATCAGCAGGGGGCCGGCCCAATCGCTGATTTCCGCAGATCTGCGCCGGTGATCGGGAATTTGCAGGAACTGCACGTCCTGGATAACGCCGTTTCGGACAAAGACTTTGACCTGCACAATTCCCCATTCGGAATCCGCTTCTGCGCCCGTGTAATCACCATCGGCGAAGGCGTATTGCCGGTGCTGGGCGGGGAATGCAGGCACGACCGGGGCCGGGGGCTCCATGGGCGGCGCAAGCGGGGGGATCTGCGGCGCAGCGGGCGGCGCATCCAAGCGGGCTTCGTCGCTGGGCGTGGGCGGTGGCGTCGCAATGTCAGGCGCTGCGGGCTGCGCAGGTACCGCGGGCGCATTGGGCAAGATAGGGACAGCGGGCACGGTCGGAACCGCTGCTGCCTGCGGGGCCAGTGCCGCCGATTGCGCATTGGCTAGCGGCATTGGATAGACATGCGGCTGGGCCCTTGCCGTCCTGCGAATGCCGGCTTCGGGATCGCGGGCAAAATTCTGCCAATAACCATAGGCTGCGGAAACCAAGAGAAGCAGCAGGGAGACAATGTATTTCAGGCCGATGCGCGGGCCCGGCGTATTTGGCAGCTTCCCTAGCATGGCAGGTGGCGGACCAGTCCGCTGGTCATGCGCGATATGCCGGTTCGGTCAACCTCATAACCTTCAAATCCATCCAGATTGGCGATGAACGCAATGCCGCCCCGTCCCATTGCAAAAGCCGCGGTGGCGTAGCGGTCAGCCTCCATCACGTCCGGACCGACGACGGTGAGACTCACAATATCACTGTCCACATTTCTCCCGGTCAGCGGATCATAGATGTGTGGACCCTGGATATACGAGCCCGATGTGGCGACACCGCAACCCTTGGGATGCAGCATTTTTATCAATTTGCCGGAATTGAAGGGGCTGCGGATTCCCACGCGCCACTCTTCACCCGCGGCATTCACACCGTGGCACTGAACGTCGCCGCCCGCCTCGACGCAGAAATTCTCGATGTCCCGTTCCCGCAACAGGCAGGCGGCCTTGTGAATGGCCCAGCCCTTGACGATTCCGCAAGGGTCGATCAATCCATCCGGGCGGCAGATGTTGAAAAAGCCTGCCGATTCCAGTTTGGTCTTTTCGGAAAGCGCGAAAATTTCAGTCATCTGCGCGCTATAGTCCTGCGTGGCAATTTCACCCCGGTTGATGCGGCTGATCTCGCTGTCGGGCTTGAACGGGCTGAATCTGTCATCCACAGCGACAAAATGGGCGAATACAGCCTCGAAATCCGCGGGGGTGGCCACCTCGCCGGGAATAGTCAGTACGACTTGCATTCCCATGATGGTACGGGATTCGCGCATCGAATTATTCCTGATGGCCGGAGGCCGGCGAACGCCCAGGCCACACCGGGCGCAAACCCCAATTCAAAACGCGGGCAGTCGAACCCGCGCAAAAATCAGCTAAGGCCATGACATAAAAAGCTATTTGACAATTTGGGGGGACCTCCTTAGCATTCCGCTTCTTGGCAACCGACCCATTTCCAACTGGTTTTTGCTGGAAAAGTCGCAACGCCTGCGCAGACGAAAAACCAATTTGCGGCAGGTTCAATAACTGGCATCCGCGACCATGACCGACCCAAGATTGCCACGCTACCTCAAGATCCGCGATCTGGTGGCGCATGCCATCACCAGCTGCGAATGGAAGCCTGGCAACGCCATTCCGACGGAAGCCAAGCTGGCCAAGCAAAATCGCGTTTCGGTGGGAACGGTGCGCAAGGCGCTCGATCTGCTGGTCGCGGAAGGGCTTATTGATCGCGTCCATGGCAAAGGGACGTTTGTGCGCAGGTCTGGTTTCGCGACCCCGATGTTCCGTTTTTTTGGCCACCTTTCGCAAAACGGCACCATCTTGATGCCGGACGGCCATGTTCTGGATCGCCGCCGCATGACGCCGCCACAGGAAGTGCGCCTTGCGCTTGAACTCAAACCGGGACAGGACGCGATCAAGATGAAGCGCGTCCGCACGCGCGATGAGCACATCGTTCTTGCGGAGGACATATGGCTTCCTACAGACCGGTTCGCGGGAATCCTCGATATCGATGTGAGCGCCTTCGAGCCGCTGCTCTACCCGGCCTACGAGGAGCACTTCAAGATCGTTATCGCACGCGTCGAGGAGCATCTCGCAGTCACCACGGACGCCCCAATGGCCAAGATTCTTGGCGTCATGGAAGACACCATGCTGATGGAGATCAAGCGCTGCGCCTTTGCGAAGGATGGCCATCCCGTGGAATGGCGTCGGTCCTACTGCACGGCGATCGGATTTCAATACAAGGTTGTCGTCCGTTGACATTGCAACGCCCTTCAATCGCTCGCCTGGAATATTCACCGGATTAGCGCGGGCCGGACATTTCCTTCAACTTTACCGTATCAAACGGCAGCTCCTGCGCCCCGGGTGACACGCCATTCCTGCTCAGCAGGAAGGCAACCAGGTCGGCATAGGTCTGTGGAGCAAGTGATCCTGGCGCATTGATGGGCATGTTGGTGCTGGTGAAATTAAAAAGCTCATCCAGCGATTTTGCGGACCAGCCTTGAATGAATGCTGGTCCAACCAGCGGCGCGGCGCCATCGCCTTCCCCATTATCCAGTTGGTCACCATGGCATCCCGAGCAATTTTGCATGTAGGCGGCTTCACCGCGCTTCGCCTGCTCAGTAGTGTAGACGGGGCTTGCGAGGGTTTGCGCCTGGACCGAGACACAGGCGGTGGAAGCAGCGGCAACGAGTAACACTGCAGATATTGCCTTTAGCATTGTCATGCCTTTCCAGTAAAAATGCATTCGGCCCCAACGCTCAGGCTATGCGCGGTTTGCGGCATAAACATGTCAAACACGCTCCATCGCCAGGGCAGCCCCCTGCCCCACGCCCACGCAGAGTGTCGCAAGTGCGTATCGCTCGCTCCGCTCCTCCAGATTGCGCAAGGCAGTCAGCGCCAGCCGCGCGCCGGAAGCACCCAGCGGGTGCCCAATCGCAATCGCGCCGCCATTGGCGTTGACATGATTTGCGTCGTCTCCAAGTCCAAGCCCGCGCAAAACGGCGAGCGATTGTGCCGCAAACGCCTCATTCAGTTCCACGACGTTGAAGTCTTTGATTCTAAGTCCGGTTCGCTGCATGAGGCGCTGAGTGGCAGGCACCGGCCCCATTCCCATGATACGTGGCGCCACGCCTGCGGTGGCATATCCCAGAATGCGCGCACGCGGCTTTAAGCCATGACGCTTGGCAGCTGCCTCGGAAGCAATGACAAGCGCCGCAGCGCCATCATTGACGCCAGACGAATTGCCCGCGGTCACAGTGCCGCCTTCGCGCACCACCGGCTTCAGTTTTGCCAGCATTTCCAGAGTGGTTTGCGGCCGCGGATGTTCATCGGCACCAACAAACCTTGGACCATCCTTGCCGCCCGGCACCGACACCGGCACAATTTCTCCTTCAAAATACGCCCTTGCCGTCGCAGCCGCAGCGCGTTGCTGGCTGCGAAAGGCAAAGCCATCCTGATCGGCACGGCTGATATTGTATGCCGCGGCGACATTCTCCCCGGTCTCAGGCATAGAATCGACACCATAGGCTTTTTGCATTTCAGGATTTATGAAGCGCCAGCCGATAGTGGTGTCCTCCAGCCGGGCGGACCGGGAAAATGGCGCGTCGGCCTTGGGCATGACGAAGGGCGCCCGCGTCATGCTTTCCACCCCGCCCGCAATCATCACGTCAGCCTGCCCGCTGGCGATTGCCCTCGCGGCATAAGCCACCGCATCCAGGCCTGAGGCGCAAAGCCGGTTGACGGTGACGCCGGGAACGGTTTCCGGAAGCCCAGCCAAAAGGCCGGCCATGCGCGCGACATTTCGATTGTCCTCGCCTGCCTGATTGGCGCATCCCAGAACAATTTCGTCCACCAGAGCCGGGTCCAGCGCTGCGTTGCGCGCCATCAGGGCCCGCAAGGCCATGGCAGCCAGATCATCCGCCCGGATGCTCGCCAGTGCGCCACCATAGCGTCCAAAAGGCGTGCGGATGCCGTCGCAGATGAATGCCGCAGTCACTTCATATAACCCTGATGGAAATTTGCTTCCGTCTTCGCTTTCACATCGTCCATGCTGACGCCGGGCGCCAGTTCAATCAAGGTCATTCCGCCCTTGTTGCGATCCACGTCAAATACGGCCAGATCCGTTATGACCATATCGACGCAGCGGCGGCCTGTGAGCGGCAAGCTGCAGCTTTTCCGGATCTTGGATTTTCCAGCCTTGTTGGCGTGCTCCATAACCACAATGATGCGCTTGACGCCGGCAACGAGGTCCATCGCGCCGCCCATGCCCTTGACCATCTTTCCAGGGATGGTCCAGTTTGCGATGTCGCCCTCTTCCGAAACCTCCATCGCCCCAAGCACCGCAATATCGATGTGACCACCGCGAATCATCGCAAAGCTCTCGGCGGACGAGAAAAAGCTGGTGGTCGGCAGCTCGGTTACCGTCTGCTTTCCCGCATTGATCAGGTCCGCGTCCTCCTCGCCCTCGTAGGGGAAGGGACCAATGCCCAGCATGCCATTCTCGCTCTGCAGCGTGACCTTCATCTCCGGTGGAATGTAATTGGCAACCAACGTGGGTATGCCGATGCCAAGATTGACGTAATAGCCATCCTTGAACTCACGCGCCGCACGGGCGGCCATCTCTTCCCTGGACCAAGGCATCAGGCGTTCACACTAGCAGGACGCTGACGCACTGTCCTGTGTTCGATCTTCTTGGCATATTGGCTGCCCTTGAAAATCCGCGTCACGAAAATTCCAGGCGTATGGATGCTGTCGGGGTCAAGCGACCCATTGGGCACAAGCTCTTCCACCTCCGCGATGGTGGCCTTGCCGGCGGTAGCCATGCAGGGATTGAAATTTCGAGCCGTTTTCCGATAGACCAGATTGCCCTCGTGATCGCCTTTCCACGCCTTGACGATGGACAGGTCCGCGCGCAGCCAAGTTTCACGCAAATATGTCTGGCCGTCGAAGACTTCTGTCGGCTTGCCTTCCGCCACAACGGTACCAACGCCGGTCCGGGTGTAAAAGGCGGGAATGCCTGCGCCACCAGCCCGGATTCGCTCCGCCAGCGTGCCCTGGGGATTGAGTTCCACCTCAATCTGCCCGGAAATATAGAGCTGCTCAAACAGCTTGTTCTCGCCGATATAGGACGAAATCATTTTTCTGATCTGACCGCCATTCAGCAATGTCCAGAGCCCGAAATTATCGGCGCCGCAATTGTTGGAGATGACGGTAATGTTCTTGACGCCATTTTTCGTCAACGCGGCAATCAAATTTTCCGGATTCCCCGACAGTCCAAACCCACCGGACATAAGCGACATGCCATCGAAAACCAGTCCGGAAATCGCCGAGGTCGCATCACTGTAAACTTTTGCTGCCATGTAATCCACCAAACTTCGTCAATATCAGCAACGCACTGCTCTCGTCACGCTAGGCACTTCAACACCCACTCAAAAAATGGGGTCCAGCAAAAATTCGGCTGGACCCCAGTACTCGCGCAGCCCGGGGGAAGTTAACGAGGCAAAGCGCGGTATGCAGTTAATTTTGAAACTCGACGCTTATTCAGGTGTCCATCGTTTGGCTATTTCAATTTTGAAACCAAGGTGCTTTTTTCCATTCCGTCTGCCTTGAGGGCTTCATCAATTGCCGGCCCCTGGAGGAATTTTATGAGAGCCCGTGCGGACTTGGGATCGTTTGCGTTCTTTCCGATAACGACCTGAATGGTCGACGGAACCTGAAGCGCCGGGATTACGGCGCCCAGATTTTTCAGCTTCTTGTTCGGGATGATTTCGCTGAGCGGATAGAAATTGAGCTCATACTCACCAGCGGCAAGCGGCACTTCGGCCCGCAAAGTGCTGGAATCGTGAACCTTGTCGCCGACATCAAGCTTGGAAAAAAGGTTTTTCACAGTCAGCAGCGCCGCGCCGGTGGGGGCATACTTGATCGATTTCGCCTTGAGCATTGCATCCTTGATCGCCGCCGGCGTACTGACGTCGACTTTGGCGTCGCCGCGCAGGCCGATCGCTACGGGGACATGCGCAATTTCGAAAGTATCGGGCAGAATTTTTCCCGCCGCCAGAAGCTGTTCGTTCACATCCGGCAAGAGAATCGCAAGTTCGAAATCCTGTCCCTTGAGGATTTCGTCCTTCAGGTTGCCGCGGGCGGAACCATACTCCACGACCATCGGCTTGCCGATGGCGGCCTGGGCCTTGGCCATGACCGCATCAAGGGGTTCGCGAATGGCCGCGGTCACCAGCAGACGAATCTCGCCCGGCTTGGCATCTGCCACCTTGGGCCCTGCAGACCCCTGCGCGAAAGCCGGTGCTACCTGAACAAGGACGACGGCAAATCCCAGACTGGCCAACAGCGAAGCGTTTTTCATGGTCATGCTTTCCTCCAGGACTGAGATTTGTTAGCCGGCTCGCGGCGCAACGGGTTTGGGCTTGAAGGGCGTGATGTCGTCATCGTCGCGCCAGACAACGCGCTTTTTGAACTTCCAGCCTTCGGGCGTCTTGACCAGCCAGTCATTGTAGACGGCGATTTCGGTATAGCTGTCCGGCACGGTGCGCGCGCTGTACAGAAGCAGGTAGCACGAGCCCTTTGCGCCTTCCGGCGTCTTTGTCACAACCAGGTTCGCCGTGAAGTGCCGTGTGCCGCTTGTGCTGCCCATTTGCGTCAGGGCCGCCGTCCCCTTGCGGGGCGTCCGGTCGTCGCTGGCCTTGCCGGGCGGACGACCGCCGGTGAATTCGCCATCCGGCGTGAAGCATGCCGCAAAGGCATCGCCCGTGCCCATGTCCAAGGCGTGGCAGTAGCGATTGTAGAGCTGCAGAATCTCGATGTAGTCATCGGTCGACACTTTCGTGCCCCATACGCCTTGCGCGGTGGCCAGGTCGTTGCCCTGCGCGAGCGCGGAATTGGCCGTGGCCGAGGCGCCAACAAATGCCGCCAGCACCGCACCGCCCTTTAGAATATCGCGTCGTTCCATCTTGCTTCCTCCTGGAGGCGTGCCCCGTTGCAGACAGTTGAACATTTCAAACGCGAACAAAGATACCAACACCGAATTTCAAAGTCGATATTTTTACAACAAAATAGGATTTATCGCGATTTGTTTAGACGATGCAATTGCTGTTCACACTCGAACATGATTGCCAAAAAAATGAGCGGCGCAGAATAGTCTGCACCGCTCATTTATTTCATGGCGCGATGCCTAGAAATTGACGCGCAAACCAAGCTTGTAGGTTCGGCCGATCTTGTCGTAGGGATCGCCGCCCGTGACGAACGCTATCAGACCCAATGCCGGCTCTGACTTGTCCAGCAGATTCTTCACATTGAAGAAGATCGACATGTCCCCGCCCAGCACTTCGCCCAAGCGATACTGCTCGCTCAAATCCACATAGTAGGACGAAGGATACTGATTGATGTTGGTACTGTTCGACAAAGTAGGGCTGTAACCGGGCTGACCAGGTCCAACCAGTGTGGCATCGGCGAGGAGATCGCCCGTGAAGCGAACCGTCACATCAGTTGTCGAAGCGCCCAATCCATAGTTGAGGTTTAAATTGCTGATCCACTTGGCAATGCCGCCGCCCACGCCGGAGCCGGCCAGTTGGGTGGTCGACACTGCGGTGGTCACGCTTTTGGCGTTCACGAAGGTTGAAAGCCAGCGAACATTCAGATCTCCAGGCAGACCCAGGCTGTCGATCGGAGCGGGATACGCAACTTCAAAGTCAAAGCCATCGGTATGTTCCAAGTTCAGGTTGGCGAGCTGAGTCTTGATTGCCAGAGCGCCGCCAGGGCCGCCCGTGGGCAGGATGAACTGGCAATAGAAGGTGAGCCCGGTGGCGCAGAATGTGTCGGTGTTGGCCGCGGAAACCGAGCCGATCGCGCCGCGAATGCTGACGCTATAGTAGTCGACCGATACCTTCAGACCATCCAGAATATTGCCAAAGTTCGGCGTGAACACCGCGCCGGCGGTCCAGCTCGTCGCCACTTCGGGCTTCAGATTGGGATTGCCGCCCGAGATGGTGTATTCTGGGCCGCTCTTTCCGGTCACCTTGCTGTTGAACGTAGCCGTGATGCCTTGGGAGATGGTCGCGAACAGTTCCTGGATGGACGGTTCACGCACGTCGCGCGAACGGGTAGCGCGGAAGCGCAGCCAGTCCACCGGGGAATAGTTGACGCCAACCTTGTAGGTCATGCGGTTGCCGGCTTCGTATCCCGTGTCACGGACGGCAATGTCGAGGTCCAGCGCCTGGGCCCATGCAACATCCTTCGCGAGCGGAATGCCGAGTTCGACATAGCCTTCAGTGACCTGGAAGGCACCGGAAAAGCTCGAGCCGTTGTTCGACAAGGAGTAATTGTTGAGACCCTCGAAATCCGTGAATGTACGGCCACCTTCGCGGCGGTGCTCAATACCCAAAGCCATCGAGACCGGGCCCGCCCATAGTTCAAAGGGATCGCCGTGAATATTCGCGGCGACAACATCCTGCTGATAGTAACTGCCTGATGCCGTGGTATGCGCGATGTAATTGACCGAAGCCAGCGACGCCGAGGGGTTGTTCACAATCGACGGGTTGACGTTCACCGCCGCATAGCCGCGGCCATTGCCCTGGAACACGTTTACCGACGGGCCAAAGATGTTGAAAGGCTGGCAACCCGCCGAAACCTGAGTTTCGCGGCCCGCGCCGATCTGTCCGGTGCCGAAATTCGGGTTGGTCGCGGTGGGTCCGCAAACCGCCTGCCCGGTCTTGGGGTCCGTGACAGCATAGATCGCCGCCAGGTAATTGCCTTCCAGGACGTTGGAAAGCAGCGGTGTATCCTGGGGCGTTTCGCCATGGGTGTAATAGGCATCCCAGCTCCAGTCGCCAAAGACCGTTCCCTTGATGCCGACCGCACCGCGACTGGTGGTGTTCTTCTGGTAGAATTGATAACCGCCCAGGGCTTCTTCCTGCTTGCCCACGAGGAGCTGCGTGATGCCGTTGGTCGCCATCGCGGCCTTGATCGATGCCGGAATGAAGGGGTTGTCGGAATTGATCTTGATGTTGGTTTCCTGGTGGAAGGTGCTCAGGCCGCGCTGTTCGTTGTGGCCATAATTATACATGGCGTAAACGCTGATATCGTCGGTCAGGTCATATGTGATCTTGCCCAGGGCGGTATAGCGCTTGTGCGGTGCTTCCAGCAGCCAGTTGCCGTTGGGGCTGGCATGCGGATCTTCCGGATTGGGCAGGCCGCCATACATGAGGGTACCCAGGACCGTGCCGGTCTGGAACTGGTAGGGGACGCCCCCCGTGCCGAAGGCAATGTTGTTGAGAGCTGTGTTGGTCCCGCCTGTGGCCGTGCGGCCACTGACGATCACGGAGCCGGCGGCCTGGGTCGACCAGGTGCAATTTGTGACCAGCGAGACGGCCGGCACATTGGCCGCGCGCGTGGCGGGGTTAGTGACAAGGCAGCCTTGCTCCGTGCCATAATAATCGGGACGGCTGTAGATGGTACCGACACCATGGTTGTTGGAGAAATCACCACCGCCAATCACATGTAATCTGTCATTGAAGAAGTCACCCCCGGCCGCGACCGAGAATGCCGGCTCGATATTGTCGCCGCGCTCCGATTCACCGTATTGCATCGAAGCTTGAATGCCGTCGATGTGTTGCTTCACGACAAAGTTGACCACGCCCGACACGGCATCCGAGCCATATGCCGCCGAGGCACCACCAGTCACCACATCGACGCGGCCGATCAGGTTGGTGGGAATGACGTTGACGTCGGTCGCGCCATTCAGGCTGGTGGGTACGAAACGGTTGCCATCAAGCAAAATCAGGGTGCGCGTGGCGCCCAAGCCGCGAAGATCGACCAGGTTCTGGCCGCCACTGCCGTTGCCGCGCGGAGCCTGGGTATTGCCTGTGGTCTGGCGCATCATGGGCAATTCGTTGACCACGTCAGAAATGGTCGAAGGCGCGCGCTGCAGCAACTGCTCGGCGCCGACTGCGGTCACGGGAGTGGGAGTCACGAAGCCGCTCGACAAGCGGGTGCCGGTAACCACGACGGATTCAATGGCAGAATCGCTCTGCGCAAAGGCCGCGCCGGCAAAACCGGCCGACAAAATAGACGTGGCGAGCAACACTGTTTTGATGTGACTGATCTGGAATGCCATTGCTGTTCTCTCCCGAATTTTTTGATTTGCTTGCGTGCGACTGCCGCCAATAGCGGACGCTTATTCCTCTGACGCCTGACCCCTTTTGGGCCTATTTGATGACTAGTTATACTTTTCTATAGTCATATATATCTCTATATCAATGCAAATGACTGCCCGTAGATGCCTGCAAACGGTTTTAGCCAGGCCTGTTACATTTCTGCACTTGAGGGCTACTTCAGTTCGGAATTCCTGTCTGTCCGCTCGCCGAATTCGACATTCGGCAGGCTGAGATAGGGGATTCCGCGGCACCCACTTGCATCCTTGGCTGGATCGCCCATGGCAGCCTTGACCTCGATCAGGGACTTGCCGGTATCGACCAGGGCATCGACTTTTCCGCGCACCGCCATGTTGTCTGCAACCTGCTTGCGCAGGCTGTCCTTGGTGTCGAGCCCGCGGGCATGTCCACCAACATAGGAGTCGATATTGAGACTGAGGAGCGCCTTGGCATTCGCGAACCAGCCTTCAAATGTCCCGTTCTTTTCAGGATGGATCAGAACGCTGGTGGTGATGATGTCACCCACGAAAGCCACCTTGTAGGCGGGCAGCTCGATGATGAGGTCACCATTGGTATGGGCGGGCCCGAAATGGTGAAAGACGAAACGCTCGCCATTGATGGTCGTCGAGACCAAGTCCTTGAAAATAATGGTGTTGGGCAGGCGGTTGGCCGGGGGAATGCATTTTCCGCCCCCAACCTCGACAGCGGCGAATTGATAAACCGCCATCTGCTCCATCTTGTTGTTCTTGTGGGCGATGATCTTCAGCCCATCAGGAAATCCCGCCAGTCCGTTGACGTGATCGCCATCACTATGCGTGATGATGACATCCGTGATCGGCTTGGGCGTGAGCTTGGCGACTTCCGCCACCAGCTGGGCGCCGGCTTCCGGCGTTGTCTTGGCGTCGATGACCACCACGCCCTTGTCGCCGATGACGATGCCGGAATTGCCGCCGCCGCCTTCGACCCAATAGACCTTGCCTTCTTTGATCACATGTGTGGTCAGGGCCTGAGGCGCCTGGGCGCGGGTCGGCGCCGCAGCAGGTACCGCTTCCTGCGCATCGCCCTGCCCGGCCACCATCGCAAGCGCCAGCACCATTGCACCAAGTTTCAGGCTGTTGGAAAGGGTCATGTCTTTTCTCCGTGGATCAGCGTGTCATGCCGCTGGCAATCAGCGACTTTTCAAATTCGGGTGTTCGCAGGAAGGCGATGAAGGACTTTGCTGCCGCCGGGTCGCCCTTGGCGCCGATACCAACGCTTTCAACGATCGGCACCTGGTAGGCCTTTGGCACCATGCCCAGGATGGTCCAGCCATTGACGGGGTGAAGTTCGCTGTTGAGATTCAACAAGACTTCATACTCGCCGGCGCCAGCCACTTGCGGCGCAGCCTGGCTGACATTGTCGGTTGCCGCCTTGCCATCAAGAGCGCGGGCGATACCCAGCCCGTCGAGCATCTTGTTCACGGTCGGAGCAGATGCACCAATTTCCAGCCAGCGCACTTGCCTTGCGCCCAGAAGCAGCGCCTTGATTCCGGGTCCCGTCTTGATATCGGGCGATTTTGGACTTTCGCCCTTGACCGCGAACGAGACGACAACATGACCAATGTCGCTGGCGCTGCCGGCAACGACCTTACCCTTGGCGATCATCGCATCGATCACATCGCGCGTCAGGATGGTAGCTTCGAACGGGGCATCGCCCTCGATCTGAACCTGCAGGTTCTTGGAGGCGCCATACTCGATTACCAGGGGGCGACCCACGGCTCTTTCGGCGGCTGCCTTCACCGGATCGAGCGAGGCTTTAAGTCCCGTGGATGCCAGCACGCGCACTTCATTCGGCTTGGCATTGGCAATCCTGGCGGGCGCGTCCTGGGCAACGGCATATGCCGTTGCCAGGAGCAATACCACAGTGGATTTAGCCATGAGTGAAGGGGAGTGAGGCATGCTGACTTCGCCTTGGTTTTTTTACTAACGCTTTTTTGACTAACGGCTCATGTTGTTGGACTTGAGGCCGGCTTCGATGGCCGGGCCTTGCAGGAAGGTAATCAGTTTCCTGGCTGCCACTGCATCGCCCTGCGTGCCGATACCAGCGGACATCGTCACCGGTACCTGCAGTTCTTTCGGAACATTGCCGGCGTAGCTCCAGCCCCCGGTCAAAGGCAGAATTTCGCTGACCAGATTGATGACGATGTCATACTGGCCTTCTGGCGGCATCGGCGTGGTGTCATGAGTCGGCGGGGTGCCAACGATCTTGTCCTTCAGCACGTCCCCTACACCCAGCTTGGAGAAGGTGTTGTCCACGGTGGGGCGCGAAGCGCCGATAGCCGAGAAGCCAACCTTGCGCGCGCCCAGCAGCGCCGCTTTCAGGGCGGCGGGGGTGCCGATGTCGATCTTCGACAGGCCGCGCACGCCGATGGCAACCGGAACATGCGCCAGGTCGGTGCTGCTTCCTGGAACGACCTTGCCCTTGGAGGCCATGTCGGCAATCACGTCCGGGGTCAGGATGGCGATGTCGAATGCTTGCCCAGCCTCAATCTGTGTTTGCATACCGCGCGAGGCGCCATACTCCACGGTGAAAGGGCGGCCGATAAGCTTTTCAGCCTCGGCGCGCACCGTCTTGAAGGGTTCGCGAAGGCCGTTCGAGATGAACAGGCGCATATCGCCAGGCTTGGCTGTTGCGACTTTTTCCTGGTCCTGGGCGCAGGCCGCGCCGGACAAAAGTATTGCCGCGACGAAAAAGGCACCGATCGAAGCTGGAATTCGCATCTCTTTTTTCTGCTTTCTGTTTGAAACAAAAACGCCGCCCGGTCACAAGGCCGGGCGGCGTCTCAAACTAGTTGCCGGTCACTTTGGCGTTTTCCGGGTGCAGAATGAATCGCTGAACCTGATCATTCTCGAACTCGGCGGTGTAGATCATGTTGGCGTTACGGCAGGCCAGGCCGTGGATCGCGCCTGTGTTGCCCGTTTCCTTGCCGGCATGGCCAAAGTAACCCAGCACCTTGCCGGACAGGTCCACCTTGTAAACGCGGCCAGGATACAGATCGCCCACAAACATCACATTTTCCTTTGCGTTATAGCAAAGGGCATCAGGCGTTCCGGGGCGATAGGCCCAATTGACCGGCTTTTCTTCGGTGCTGCCAACCTTGGACTCCGGCGGATACTGGTGACCCATGATCGGTTGATAGGTCTTTGTAGGCACATTGAGGATCACTTCCCTCAGAAACTTGCCGTCCGTATCAAACACCTGGATACGGCCATTGCTGCGATCCGCGACCCAGACATTGTCGTTCTTGTCGACCTGGACGTTGTGGACAGTGCGAAACTCCCCCGGCCCCACACCGGACTTGCCCCAAGTCCCGATCCAGTTTCCGGCAGGATCGAACTTGGCCACGCGCGAATGCACATAGCCGTCGCTGACATAGATATTACCCTTGGAATCCCAAGCTACATCCGTCGGCTCGGCAAAGCCGCCTTCTTCCGGATGTTGCTTGGCGCGGTCCCCGCCCCGAGCCCAATAAGCCGAGGATGCTTCGGCTCGGCGGCCGAGCACCAGCAGCTTCTTGCCGGTGACATGGTCGAACTTGGTCACCATGTCGGAACCCTTGTCCACGACCCAGATGTCGCCATTCTTGTCGACGCGGATGCCGTGGCCATAGGCAAAGCCGTACATGTTGTGGCCAATTTCGCGCACGAAATTGCCTTTTTCGTCGAATTCCAGAACCTGGGTGGCATTGCCGCCGTACACGTTGCCGCGAACATCATTGCGATTGAGAACGAAAACATGGCCCTGGTCATTGTCCGTCACGGCCGCGACTTCACCGAAGTCGATGTTCCAGTTGTGCTCTTCCGGCGGCATCTTGAACCAGTGCGAGTCGACCGCCTCGAACGGAATTTCCGGCGCGATCTGCGCCTTTGTAAAAGCCGGGGGATAGAAGATGTCCTTGTAGTCCACAATCGGGCGACGCTCGAGCTGGGCGACGCTGGCGGTTGCCATCACCGCGATGCCTGCCGTGGCAAGCAGCGTGGCCGTAAGAATGCGCTTCATGACGTTTCTCCTGTAGGTTTTTCGAGGAATAAAAAAATCAATTCGTATCGTCTCAAGCTCACCCGAACGCGGCCTTGCGGATCAGTAGCCTCCACAAGTCAGAATATCGGGACAGTAGTTTGACGGCGTTCGCCCGCTGACCGGGTTGCGGTAGGCAAACCACATCGGCTTGATGTCGGGCCAATTGGTGCTTTGCATGCCTTTCCAGCGATAGGTGTCGAACACCGTGCGCGGAATGTCGGGCGGAAAATCAATCGTGTTGGTGATGCCGGAAAGCGGCGGCGGCATGCCGGGACGCCAGCCAGCATCGCCCGTGCCGGCCCGGGCGGCACGCTCCTGCGGCCGGGCCCAGCCATCCTTCCAGCTCGATGACGAAATGTAGGTTTCATCGATTTCACCGCCCACCTTCATCTTCCAGACGCCGTCTTCCAGCTTGAAGGTTTCATTGGGATACATGCCGCTTCCGAAGGTGGCCGATTCCCTGCCCTTCTGGCTGGCGTGATACAGGAACAGCCGCGTGCGCAGCTTGGCGCTGGCGCCATCGGGCGCGATATCAATCACCGGCTGCAGGCGCTGGTGGATGTTGATGTGGTCACGGATGTTGGTCGGCGACGGCGGGCCGCTGAAATGCGTCTGGGTCATCGCCTCGATGATGTGCTTGCGGCCCACGTAAAAGCCGGGCCCCTGGGGACGCGTGCCATCAGCGGCGAAAATCTCCGCCATCTGGTCCCACATCGTATCGTCCAGATAGTAACCAAAGGTGTTGGAGACGTTCTCGACGGCGTCATAGGCCTTGGCGATGCTGAGCTTGCGCCTGACTTCCGCCATGCGCGACGCAACCGATCCGCCGGGCGCGGTGCGCGCAGGCGCGGCAGGCGCCGCCACCAGGCGGTCACCACCCACCACCTTGGCGCCCGGAAGATAGGTCACGGGCTTGCCGGTGCCCGGATTGGGAAAATCGAACACGGGAATGGCGTTGCTGACCTGGGGAGAATCGTCGGCGGGGGACGGCCTGTCGGGGGCGCCCATGGGTCTGGACTCGATGATATTGCTCTTGCCCCAGCCCTGATAATAGTCCGCTTTCATTTTCGGGTAGAGGCGCAGTTCGCGGATGCGCCATTTTCCGTCGGCGCCTTTGACATAGCGGTTGTCGAAGATCGCGACGGACCAGTAGCCCTCGCCCAGCCGAGGCGTCAGCATGCCGACCTCCAGCCCGCGCGCCCTTGCCTCGATCCCGTTGGGATCGACGGTGACATAGGAATTCATTTGAATATGGTCGTTGGCCTCGCCTCGCTTCAGGCCTTCGGGCCCATCGCGTTCCAGCGCACGCCGGATGCCCTTCGGGCCCGACCAGATGCCCTGGCCGGCGATTTCCAGCACGCCGTCATCGGCGAACAGGTCGCCGACATCGGACCACATCTTGCGGTCAATGTAATAGCCATAGACGTTCTGAAGATTGCGCACCGCATTGGCGTCATTCATTGCCTCAACGCGCTGTTCGCTGTCCTCCAGGCTGAGCTTGTGGCTGCGGTCCACGCCGCTTGGCTGGTCGGGAACCGGGCGTCCGGCCTGGCCGGGCGTGTAGCTGTAGGGCACCAGGGGTAGGCTAGGCTGCGTGGCGTAAAAGCCCGTCTCATAGGGGCCGGAATATTGCGGATAATAGTGAAGCCGGGCCAGCTTCCAGACGCCGCCGACCTTAACGTAATCGTTCAGCTGCATGCCGCCCGAAATACTGGCGGTTCCGGCCTGCGGTCCGACGCGCTTGCCATCCCAGGCCATGCGGGTCCAGCGTCCGGTCGCGCTGTTGCCGTCATAGGACAGGACGATCACCGGCTGCATCACCAGGTCGGTATGCAGCTGGCCCTTTGCCAGGCCCGCCTGCCCGCCATTGAACTCATCCTTTAAGTGCTGGACGAAGTCCACGCGGCCCTTGAACGCGACCTTGTCGTTGGAAACCAGTTCGACATCATCGCTCAGCAGGCCGCCAACCTCGTCCCACAGCCCGAACTCCGCGAACTGGGTATAGAGGCTCTGCAGGTCCTTTATCTGGCGAAGGGATTCGGCGCGTTCTACGTCGCGGCCTAGGGCTTCGATGCGCTCGGGGCTGTCAGCAGCGACGCTCAGCAATTCTCCCCGGCCCTGCGCCAGCGCTGGCACGCCTGGGGAGATAGTATAGATAGCGGCCCATGCAAAAACGACCGCCATCGCACGACGCAGCGTCAAAAAGCCTGGCTCTGCGTCACGTGCGCGTCCCACCATGTCTCCCTGATGGCCGCCTCCGTTTTGACGGGCGAGGCGTGCCATTTTCGAAAAACCGGCCCCTCGGTGCCCGAGAGAGCCAGTCATATATATGACTATAAACAGGCACCCAGTTCTTGTCGAGGCGAGCGGCCTTCCAGCCGCACGAATTGCTGCATTGCACTAATCGCTCAGGGGATAAGCCAAAGCGACAATGCGTAAATGACAAGCGAAACCGCGAAGGTGATCGCCGTGTATCCCATGACACGCTGGATGCGTATGCCGGCGATAGCGACAACCGGCACCGCCCAGAAAGGCTGCAGCATGTTCGAGACATTCTCAGCCATCGCAACACCCATGATGGAATGCGGCACCGAAGCTTTCAATGCCAACGCAGCCGGTACTACGAACGGACCATCCACCGCCCAGTGACCACCCGCACTGGGGATCAGCAGGGTGATGACCAGCGAACTCATAAATGCCCAGAGCGGCAAGGTCACCGGCGTGGCGACCGCGACGAAGCCCTTGGAGATTGCGGCGGCCAGCCCGGTGCCGCGCATGATGCCCATGATGCCGCCATACATGGGGTATTGCAGAAGCATGGAACCTGTCTGGTGAGCCGCGCGCCGGATGGAATCAGCATAAGCGATGGGGGTGCGCTGCAGGGCCAGGCCGATCAGGAAAAACAGCAGTATCGTCATGTTGATGTCGAGTTCGAATTCCCCGTCCTGGAACAGCATCACGATGTAGGCGATGCCCAGCGCCAGCAGGAGCAAGGTTCCGACCATCGAGCGCTCGGCGCGGGCGGCAAAGGAATTGAGGTCGGTCGTCTTGGCATGCGGATTGGCCGTTTCCGGCGCGCCGCCGGCAAACACCACGACATCGGCATCGGCGGGATGGATCTTCACGAAAATTAGCCCCATCACGACAACAACCAGGAAAGCCGGAACAAAAACAAAGGGCGAGAAAATGGTTTGGGACAGGGGTACGATCTGTCCTGTGGCCTTTTCCACAAAATTCAGGGCGTTGCCATGCGACGCTTGGGAGAGCGCAATCGAGCTGGACAGGCCGGAGTTGCAAATCGACCATGCGGAGTAACTTCCCGCCACCAGCCACGCAAAATCCACACGCGTCTGCTTGGCTATCTCACGCGCCAGCAGCGCACCCACCACCAGGCCCAGGCCCCAGTTCAGCCAGGCAGCCACCGCAACGACGGGAAAAATGATCATGGCGGCCTTGGCCGGCGTTTGCGCCCGCCAAGCCACCGCCTTCAGCCCACGTTGCACGGGGGCGGCGTCGGCGATGGCAAATCCTGTCGCCAGGATCAGGATCATCTGGAGCGCGAAGGCCAGGATGCCGAAGGCGCCGGTGAACCAGGATTTGAGGATATTGGGAAGATCGCCCTGCGGCGCGAAGAAATAGGCGAAGAGCAGCACCGCCATCGTGATCCCGATCGACAGCACGAAGGGATCGGGCATCACCTTCTCAAACATGAAGACAATTCCAGCGACGACGCCGCGTCCGCGTCTGGTCTCAGGATTGCCGGTGGGGGAATTCTTATCGCTGGACATGTGCTTTACCTCTTCTTGCTGGAAGTTTGACCATGTTGTGCGGAGGAACCGACGCGGCGATCCCCTGCGCGGATTGTATTTGCAAAGACCACGCAGACTTAAAAAAATTGTGCGGTGCAATATTTTTCTGGGCTAAATTTGTCGCAGCTTCGACGCGACGGGACAGGAAATCCGCGAATGGGTCCGCCTGACTCATGAATTGAAATCCCGTTTGCCGTAAAAAAAAGCAATTACAGATATTTAGATCAACGCATGCCCACCCCCGCGGTGCTGGTTGTGGGGTGCGCCAAGCATGCATATGGCAAAATCTGTTCCAGTGCTATAGAGATATATATGACATTCATTGCTCGATCAAAAATCGCCACCGCAATGGCTGCGACAGGGAACAGGAAAACATGAACGCACATAGGAAATACTTGCTTCTGGCGACGACCGCCGCATTGACCGGAATCTTGGCGGCCAGCATGGCTTCCGCGCAGGAGGAAGCTTCTCCGCCCCAGGCGGCACGCCCGGCTGTAGGTCCGGTGGGCATTGCACCGCGCATTGAAATGGATGCAAAGGCCAAGGAAATCATTCAACAACGCGCAGCGCTGGCGGCAAGTGTTTCCCCGGTCACCGATGCCGTCCTGCTGAACCCTGCGGAAGGCGATTGGCTGCACTGGCGCCGCACCTATGACGTGCACGGGTTTAGCCCGCTCAAGCAGATCAATCGAAGCAATGTGAAAACGCTGACCTCGGCATGGACCTGGTCCCTCCCGATCAATACCACACAGGCCACGCCGCTAGTTCATGACGGCATCATTTATGTCGCCAGCGCGGCCGACCATGTGCAGGCGCTGGATGGCACCAATGGCGAGTTACTATGGGAATATAGCCGCCCGCAGCCCGTGCCGGTTCCCGGCGCGCGCGCGCCGCAGCCTTCGGTACATCGCAGCTTTGCCATCTATGACAACAAGATCATTTTCGGCAGCGATGACCGCCATGAAGTGGCGCTGGACATCAAGACCGGCAAGGTGATCTGGGATCACCTGCTGGGCGATGAGAAGATTGGCCGGCTGACCGCCGGTCCGCTTGTCGTCAAAGGCAAGGTTATCCAGGGAACCTCGGGATGCGCCGCCGGCGGCTGCCCCGTTATCGCGCTGGATGCGAACACCGGCACCGAGGTCTGGCGCTTCTACACGGTCGCCAAGACGGGAGAACCCGGCGGTGACACTTGGAACGGGCTTCCAGATGACCAGCGTTTCGGCGCGTCGATCTGGACCACGCCAAGCTACGATCCGGAGCTCAACCTGATCTATGTCGCGACGGGCAATACTTATCATTGGCAAGAGCTGATGAAGGGAAATCTTGACCCGGCCAAGCGTCGCGGCACCACCCGCGACGGACTGTATGTCGATTCCACCATCGCGCTGGATGCTGATACCGGCAAGGTCAAGTGGCATTACCAGCATCTGCCGCAGGACTATTGGGACCTGGACTTTGCCTTCGAGCAGACCATTGCCACCATGAACATCAACGGCAAGCCTTTGAAGGTCGTGTGTTCGACAGGAAAAATGGTCTGGACGGATTGCGTCGAGGCAGCCACGGGAAAATTCGTGCTCTCGCATGACGCCGGACTGCAGAACATCGTCAAGACTTACGACAAGAAGACGGGCCGCAAGACTTATAACGAGGCCACCATCCCTGACCTGACAGGCCAGCGGCGCAACCTGCAATGCTCGGCCGGTTATGGCGACAAGAACTGGCCTGCGGGCTCCTATGATGCTTCCAGCGGTATCGATTATACCTCCTTGGTGGAAGTCTGCGGTGAAAGCGCGCCGACCATGTTCGGGCCGAACCAGGCAGCTTACACCCAGGGTGAAGAAACCCGTATGGCGCGCTATCAGCCCGGGACGGATGGCAATATCGGCCGCCTGGACGCCGTGAACTGGGCGACCGGCAAGACGCTCTGGTCTGTTCGTCAGCGCGTTTCCATCACCAGCGCGACGGTGGCAACGGCCGGCGGCCTGATCTTTGCGGGCGATGCCGATCGCTGGTTCCGCGCCTATGACCAGACCGATGGCAAGGTGCTCTGGAAGACACGGCTGAATGATGTGATCAACACGTATCCCATCACGTACACCGCAAAGGGCAAGCAGTATGTGGCAGTGATTCCGGGCTGCTGTGGCAATGGCCGCCTGAACAACATGCACCAGCTTACGCCCGAAGTTCAGGCGCCGCGCCCGGGCGGTTCCGTCCTGTGGGTTTTTGCCCTGCCCGACGAACAGTAGCCTGATCTGCGTGATGCCGGGCCCGGAACGATAACCGGGCCCGGCGCTCCGCCTCGCAACCACCCAATGCGTCACTAGCCCGGGAGGATTGCATGCCTTCTTTTTCCAAAATCGCCGCCGCCATCGCATTTGCACTTGCCGCGTCCAGCGCGCAGGGCGCGCCCTATGATGTGATGGAATTCACCGGCCCAGCGCCGGGGAAAGATGCGGCGTTCCAGGCCTGGTACACCAACCATATCGCACAAGTCTTGAAGGCGCCCGACGTGCGAAGCGTGCAGCGCTTCAAGATCGAGCAGGCGCAGCGCCCGGGCACGCCCTATCCACCCTTATACCTTCAGATCGCGCTGGATACGGAAAACCTCGACGCGGCCGCCGCTGCCCTGTCCGCCCTCATGCAACAGGGCAGCGCGGTCATCGACAAGGACGTCACGATCACCGCCTATTATGCGCCCAGGCCCAAGGTAATGGCCCGCGATGTTCCGGGCACGGCGCCGGCCCCGGCAATTACGGGCAAGACAACACTGAAAAGATTTTACCTGCTGGCCATGGTCAACGCCGATTCGGCGCACGAGGCCGCCTTCAACAGCAATTATGATGAGAAGCATTTTCCCGACGTGATCCGCAATCCCGGCGTAACATGGGGCCAGCGTTCCCAGCTGGTGCGCGCCGAACCGGCGGGCATTCCCTGGCCCGGTTATCTGGCTGTCTATGAATACAGCGCCTATGACATTGGCGCGGCGAACGACGAAGTAAACCGGCGCCTGGCGGAGCACATCACCCGTCCGCTGATCTTCACCGCCAAGGGCGGCCATACCTGGTACGCTGGCGCCATGGGCCCAGCCTTGCACGCACACTGATTGCTTCGGGGGACGCATGAAAAATTTGAGGCGCCGGGATCTACTTGCAGCGGGCGCGGCGCTGGCCACCTTTCCGCGCGTATCCATGGCGCAGGGCGCAATGGTGCGTATCATCGCCACCGGCTTGAAAGCGCCGGAATCGCCCAAGCCCCTGCCTGATGGCAGCGTGCTGGTTGTCGAAATGGCGCGCGGCACGCTAAGCAGGGTGACCCCCGACGGACTGGTGCATGTGGTGGCCAACCTGGGCGGAACGCCCAACGGTGTCGCGCCAGGGCCGGACGGCACGGCCTATGTCTGCAACAGCGGCGGTCTGATTTTCAAGCCGGCCGGCGATCTGATGGTTTTTTCCGGCAACAATCCCGATGCGGTGGGGCTGATTCAGCGCGTGGATCTGAAAACCGGTGCCTTCAGCACGCTTTATAGCGAAGCTGGGGGCATCAAGTTGCAGGGGCCCAATGACATCGTATTCGATCCGCGGGGCGGATTCTGGTTCACCGCCGCGCGCATGCCGCACCCCAATGGCACGGATCGCGGCGCCGTATTTTTCGCTACCGTGGACGGCAACAACATACGCAGGGTGGCCTGGCTGGCCGGTTCGAACGGCATCGGCCTGTCGCCCGACAACAAGACACTTTACGTGATCGGCAGCGGCCATCTGTGGGGCTTCACCGTGGAAAACCCAGGCCGACTGGCCGCCGGCGCAAATGGAGAGCCCGAACCGCGCATGCTGTATGACGCGGCGGGACAATATGGCTTTGACTCCATGGCGGTCGATTCGGCAGGCAATGCTGTAATCGGCGCACTGGGACGCGGCGATGTCGCCACCCTGCCACGCGAAGGCCAGCTGATCACCATATCGCCAGAGGGCAAGCTGTTGGAAAGCGCCGCGATGCCGGACCGTTTTGTCACCAATGTAGGTTTCGGCGGCAAAGGACTGAAGACCGCCTATGTCAGCCTGACCACCACGGGGCGGCTGGCAGCCATTTCCTGGCCCCGGCCGGGATTGAAACTGGCTTACTAGCCAGCAGGAGCAGGCTGTGGATCTTCGCGCGCAGGCGGCATCGTTTGAAATGACCGGACGCTTTGAGGAGGCGCAGCGCCTGTACCAGCTGATGCGCGAAGCTAATCCAGGAGATTTTGACGCCTGTTACCAGCTGGGGTTGATCGCGTTCCGCCAGGGCGATCCGCAAGCCGCGCGGACTTTGTTTGGCACCGCCCTTGCGGCAAAGCCCAATGACGCCAGTGCCTGGATGATGCAGGGCCTGGCGTTGCAGGCCATGGGCGACCCGCAAGCATCTCTGGCCAGTCACGACAAGGCCGTGGCGCTGGCTCCAGACATGGCCGCCGCCCATGCCAATCGGGCCAACGCACTCCAGATGCTGAATCGCGCGGAAGATGCGCTGGCCGATTACGACGCGGCGCTGCGCTGCAATCCGCGTCTGGCCAGCGCACGCAGCAATCGCGGCGGGCTACTGCTGCAGGCAGGACGCCTGGATGAGGCGCTGGCGGATTTGAACGAAGCGCTGGCGATCAAGCCAGATTTTCCAGCCGCCCTGAACAATCGTGGCCAGGTGCGGCGTGCAATGGGGCACGCGCGGGCGGCGCTTGACGATTACGACAGTGCGCTGGCGGTGCTGCCGGATGATGCAACACTGCACAACAATCGCGGCAATGCGCTGTGGGATATGGAGCAACTCGACGAGGCCTTGGACGCATATGCAAGCGCGCTGACGGTGCGTCCCGGTTACGCGGAGGCCCTGTGCAACCAGGGACAGGTGCAATTGGAGCTTGGCCGGCGCGAGGACGCCATCGCCAGCCTGCGCCAGGCGGTTGCAGCAGGTCCGGAGCACTCCGATTCCTGGCTGGCGCTAGGAAATGCGCTGGTGGCGGGCGGCGCATTGGGCGAAGCGCAGGGTTGCTACCAGAAAGCCGCCAGCCGTCCTGCACTGGAAAACCTGGCGCTGCTGCTGCTGGCGCAGGGCGATGCACGCGCCGCCTTGCAGGTGATTAAGCCCCTGCTGGCGGCCCCGGACCAAGGCCAGATCGGAAAAATCTTCGCGGACTGTATCGCAGGGCTTGACGGCGGCGACACCGACTTGCGGGGGCTTCTGGAAACGGCGCTGAACGCGCCCTGGGCACGGCCAGGCGACCTGGTGCGGGCGGCGGCGCGCTTTTTGCTCGATCCGCCATCGCCAAATGATCCGCTGCTGCAAGCACTGCTTTGCGCTGCGCCGAATGTGGATCTGGCGCTGGAGCGTTTTCTCACCCGGGCGCGGCACGAATTACTGGCAGGTGAGCTGGACAATGTGGAATTCGCTGCCGCCCTCGCCCGGCAATGCTTCATCAATGACTATGTCTTTGCCTGCGGCGTGGACGAGCAGCAGCAGGCGCATAGTTTGCGCGATGCGCTGGCTGCTGGCGAAAAATTGGCGCCGCTACAATTGCTGGCGCTGGCATCGTATTTTCCCCTGGGTGAAGTGCCAGGCTGCGAAGCCCTGCTGCAACAGGCCTGGCCCGAGGCCCTGCAGACCGTATTGACGCAACAGATCGCAGAACCCGCTGACGAGCGCCGGTTGAAAGCCACCATTCCCCGGCTGACGAACATCACCGCGCCAGTCTCACAGCTGGTGCAGGCCCAGTATGAGGCACATCCTTATCCGCGCTGGGTACGGCTTGCCCCCGTGGTGCCTGCCCGTTCGGTCGGCGCCTATCTGCGCCGCAAATTTCCCCTCTCCGCGTTTGACCGGCGCGCATCCCTGCAAAAGGAAGACATTCTGGTAGCCGGGTGCGGCACCGGCCAGCATTCCGCAGCTACTGCTGCGAAATTCCCTGCCGCACAGGTGCTGGCGGTGGATCTTAGCCGCGCCAGCCTAGCCTACGCCATGCGCATGTCCTGCCACCTGGACAATCTGGAGCATGCGCAAGCCGACTTGACGCAGCTGGATGGTGAGCGGCGCTTCGACGCCATCGAATCCGTAGGTGTGCTGCATCATCTGGCCGATCCGCTGGCGGGCTGGACCAAGCTTCAGGCTTTGCTGCAGCCCGGCGGCTTCATGATGGTCGGCCTATATAGCGAAACAGCGCGGCGCGGCTTGGCCCAGGCGCGCGCCTTTATCAAAGAACAGGGTTTTGCAGAAACGTCTGACGGCATACGCCAATGCCGCCAGCAAATGAAAGCGGAAGAACATGCCGGCCACTTCGCAGCCATACTGGCGTCGCCGGATTTCTTCAGCACCAGCAGCTGTCGCGACCTGCTTTTCCATGTCCAGGAGCAGAGCTTCACGCTGGATCAGGTCGCGGAATTTCTGGACAAACACGCGCTGAACTTTCTGGGTTTCGAACTGGATGGCGCGCTGTTGCAGGCTTATCGCCTGCGCTTTCCCAACGATCCCGCCGCCACCAATTTGAAACAATGGCAGCTGTTCGAGAAGGAAAATCCCGGCACCTTTGCCGCGATGTACCAGTTCTGGATTCAGAAAGCGCCATAACGGGCGCAGGTGGGACTATTTCAGCGGCGGCGGCCCCATATGGGCAAGCGGTAAGCGCTTTGTCCTGCCGGACGCCGAAGGGGGTAGTGGCCTTCGCACCCCTATATGCGTGTTATTTTCTTCAGTTCATCTCGGCGGACAATGTTGGGCCCATACGGACTTACGACCCTTCACTTTGACAAAGCGAGCAACCTTCTTCCAAACCGGCAACTGGCGGTTATTTTGGCCCCTTGGGAGTTAGGCTGCGAGGTCTTTTGCTTACATGGTGCTTACACAAGATCGTGCAAGCACCTCCATACTAATGCCAAGTCCTTGAAAGGACTGGCGGGAGCGACGGGGCTCGAACCCGCGACCTTCGGCGTGACAGGCCGACACTCTAACCAACTGAGCTACGCCCCCGCATCGGCCCCCAAAAAGGGCGCGCGAAGGGGGCCGATGTAGGGCCCCCATCCCATCAAGTCAAGTTATTGGCGGGGCGGGCCGCCACCGGGACCGCCACCACCGGAACCTCCCCCGGGCCGGCCCTGTCCGGGGCCGCGCTCGCCCCTGACCTCACGGCCAGGTTCCTCGTCATCCCTTGCACCGGCCGGCTTGAATTCCTTGGCCGTGATGACGCCATTGAGGTCACGGTCCCGTTCCGCGAACAGCGAATTGGCGGTGGTGGAAAATTCGCGCAGGTCTATGCAGTCGTCATTGTTCCAGTCCTGCAGCGGCGTGGCGGTGGCCTGGTCGGCGGCAATGCGGCTGGCATTGATGGCGGCGGTTTGCTCGACATTGATGCAGCCCTTGTGACCGGCATCGTAGCTGGCGAATTCCGCCTTGAGGCCCGCGGCCAGTTCGGCACGCGTCAGCTCGCCGTCATGATTGGCGTCATATTTGAGGAGAATGGCGTTGGGGCCGCCGTTGAAAATTTCCTCGCGCGGCGGGCGGTAGTTCGGGCTGTACATATCGGGTTCAGGCGGGCGGGACGGGCCGCAGGCCGCCAGGGTCAGGATGCAGGATCCGGCGAGCAAAAAGGGGCGATGACGCAATGGAACACTCCTGACAGACATTCACCCCGCGCCTGCGTTCTAGCGCACGGCGCGGCTTTTGGCGAATGACGGCGCCGTAACAGGCTTTTTGGCGTGAACCGGTATTTATCCTAGACTTCCGCCCCATGTCCGTTTCCAATTCCATCCTGCAAGGCGCCCAGCATCTGGCGCAGGGCAATATCGCTGCGGCGGAGCAGCTTGCGCACGCCTTGCTGGCGCCGGGACCAGACCCCGATGCGCTGCATCTGCTGGCGCTGGTGCGAATCCAGCAGCACAGACTGGATGAGGCGATCCAGCACCTTGGCCGGTCGCTTTCCATCCGCCCGCACCACGCCCATGTGCTGATGAATCTGGGCAAGGTGCTGCTGCTGGCCGGCCGGCATGGTGAAGCGGCGGCGGCGATGGCCGATGCCGTGGCGGCCGATCCGGGCCTTGCGGATGCGTGGTATGAATTGGGCGAATTGCAGCACCGGCTGGGTGATCCGGCGAGCGCCGAAGCAAGCTGGCGCCGGGTGCTGGCGCTGGTTCCGGGCCATCAGCTGGCGCTGTTGTCGCTGGGCGTCCTGCTGAAGGACAATGACCGGCCTTCGGAAAGCGAAGCATTGCTGGCGCAAGGCTTTGGCGATGCGCAGGACCCGCGCCTGAAGTCTGCCTTCGCCTATAACCTGGCCTTCGCGCAGTATGGCCAGGGCAAGAAAGACGCAGCACTGGAGAATTTCGCCCGCGTGGCGAAGCTGGATCCCGGCCGCAGCAGCGTGGAGCTGACCAGAGCCGATTTGCTGGTGGAATTGTCGCGCTTTGACGAGGCGCTGGCGGTGATGAAAGACGTGATCGCGCGCGAGCCGCTCAATCCCGCTGCGCACCAGGCCTATAACGACTTGCTGCATTCGCTGGGACGGGACGAGGAATTCCTGGCGTCCTACGACAAGGCCCCGGACCACACGCCGCTTGCCTTGAGCAAGGCGGGCCTGTTGTCCCTTTCCAAGCGCACGGTGGAAGCGCATGCCGCCTATGAAGCGGTGCTGGCGCGCGAGCCGGACAATTGCGATGCCATGAGCGGCGCGGCCGAAGCGCTGGCCCAGCTTGGCCGCCATGACGAAGCCGTGAAGACGCTGGAAAAAGCCCTGGCCCGCGCGCCGGACGATCCGGGACTGATCCGGGGACTGGCCATCGCCTCCCTGCAAAGCCGCGATCCCGAAAAGGCAGCCGTGATGGCGGAAAAATGCATCGCCCGCGCACCCCATGACCAGCTTGGCCTGGCTGTGCTGGGTTCGGCCTGGCGCCTGATGGACGATGCGCGTGAGGAGCGGCTCAATGGCTATGACGAGCTGATCCAGATGTTCGACCTAGAACCGCCGCAGGGTTTTTCCGACATGGCATCCTTCAATGCAGAACTGAACGAATGGCTGGCGCAGGTGCATCCCCAGACGCGCGAACCCATCAACCAGTCCCTGCGCAGCGGCAGCCAGACCCGCGGCAATATCTTCGGCGCGGGCCATGACCTGGTCGAGCGGCTGAAGCAACGTATCGCTGAGGCCATGCAGCGTTATATCGCCGGGATTGCGCCGGATGCCGCCCATCCCTTCCGGGGGCGGCGCGGCGCCGGCTTTCGCTTCACCGGCTCCTGGTCGTCGCGGCTGCGGGATTGCGGCTATCACGTCAACCACGTCCATCCCGAAGGCTGGATCAGCTCCTGCTATTATGTCGGGGTGCCCGATGCGGTGAAGGACGAAACGCAGAAACAGGGCTGGATCAAGTTCGGCGAACCCAGTTACGATATCGGCCTTGGCGTGCGGCGGGCGATCCAGCCCGTGCCGGGGCGGCTGGTGCTGTTCCCCTCCTACATGTGGCACGGCACGGTGCCGTTCCACAGCGACACGGTCCGCACCACCATCGCGTTTGATGCTGTGCCCCGCTGATTCAGCGCCCCATGCTTTTTTTCATTTCGGCGGCGATGGTGCTTTGCTGCAGGCCCAGCTTCTGGTCGGGAGGCATGCGGTAGATGCCGCGCAGATAGCCGATATCGCCGTCGGTCAGACCTTCCGGCCGGCGATCCGGCGGGCAGCCAGGCGCGAACAGGTTGGTGATGCTGGGCAGTTCCTGGCAGGAGGAAAAATCCGCGGTATAGGTCAGCGCCAGCACCGCAATGTAATCGGCCACGGCGGCCAGCTTGTAATTGGCGGTCACTTTCTTGTCGGCAATGATGACGATATTGGCCAGGTCGCTGCGCAAATCCGTTTTGCCGCGATAGCCATTCACCAGCAGGGTGGGAAAGGTCCAGGTAATCTGGCCCGGCGCGGCGCCATCGCCGCCGCTGCTGCCGCCCTGGCTGTCCATGCTGCCCTGCGCGTCCTGGTCAATCACGATCCTGCCGTCCAGGTCGGTGATGCCGGTGACATACCAGGCCTGGATGGGGTGCGTGATGGTCTGGGCGCCCTTGTAGCCCAGCAAATTCCTGTCCCGGGCCTTCACGCCATAGAGTGTCGCTTCTGGATTGTCCGTGAAGAAAATCTGGATATTGGGATTGCAGGGCGCCGGCGCCAATTTGGCCCCCGCCATGTTCGCCACCACGCGGATGCGCTGGCTGACAAAGGCGGTGTAGGCGTCGCGCGAAAGGCCGTCGGTGCGCGGACAAAGCGGCCGGTTCCAGCGCGGCACCTGGCCCAGCAATTGCGCCGGCGTGGCGCGGGCGCCTATGAAATCGTGAATCATGGCCTCGATTTGCGGCGTGAGGCGGGGCGCCGTGACAATCACCCGCTCGCTAAGGACATCGGCAGGCTGGGCAAGGTCGGGAACAGGCAGGCCCAGCGCAAGCACCAGAAAAATTGCGTGTCTCATGCCAACCCCGCGGCCGTTCGCGTGACAGACTAACAGCTTTTGCCGGCCCGCGCGTGTTGCATTGGCGCAGCAATAAGGGAATAGAAGTTGCCCTGCCGTCTCACAATCCGGATTGAAGCTTGACCCGTCATTTCCTGCGCCTGGCCATTGTCCTGGGTTTGATCACCGCGGTGGGGCCCTTTTCCATCGACATGTACCTGCCGGCCCTGCCCTCCATGGGCCATAGCCTGCAGGCGACACCCGCCGCCGTGCAGATGACCCTGATGACGTTTTTCATCGTCATCGGCATCTGCCAACTTTTCTATGGCCCGCTCAGCGACATTGTCGGACGCAAGCCGCCCATCTATGGCGGCTTGATCATATTCGCCTGCGGCAGCATCGGCTGCGCGCTGGCGCCGGACATTCACGCGCTGATCGGCTTTCGGATCGTGCAGGCATTCGGCGCCTGCGCCGGCATGGTGGTGCCGCGCGCCATCGTGCGCGACCTGCACACCGGCCATGAAGCCACGCGGCTGATGGCGCTGCTGATGCTGACCGTCAGCATTTCGCCCATCCTGGCGCCCTTGACCGGAAGCTTCGTGATCGCGGCGTTCGGCTGGCGCGGCGTCTTTGTGGTTTTGACGGTCGCCGCCGCCATCGCCCTGGCGCTGGCCGTGACCCAACTGAAGGAAACGCGGCCGGCCAGCCAGCGCGGCGGCAGCAGCTGGCGCGGCGCATTCAGCGCCTATTGGCTGCTGCTGCGCGACCTGGAGTTCACCGGCCTGACGCTGGTGGGTGCGCTGGGCATTTCAGCCTTCTTCGTTTACCTGGGCAGCGCGTCTTTCGTGCTGATCAACTATTTCGGCCTGACGCCCCAGCTTTTCAGCCTTTGCTTCGCCCTGAACGCGGCATCCTTTTTCGGCTTCAGCCAGCTCACGGGCAACCTGACTCGAAAATTCGGGCTGGGTCCGGTGATCCGCGCCGCTGCGGCGGGTTTTGGACTGGCCATGGCCAGCCTCGCGGTCCTGTCGCTCGCCGGCGTGAACAGCCTTTTCGTGATGATGGGGTTTCTGTTTGTCGGCTATGGCTTCCTGGGGCTGGTCCTGCCCACCACGGCCGTGCTGGCGATGGAACATCATGGCGAGATCGCAGGAACCGCTTCGGCGCTGATGGGCTCGCTGCAGATGATCGTGGGTTCCGTGATGATGGCGCTGGCGGGATTTTTCGCGGACGGCACGCCGCAGCCGATGATCCTGGGAATTGCCGGATGCGCGGTGGGGTCTTTCCTGGTGGCCCAGTTCGCGCTGCGCAAGCCGGTTCGCCACGATTTGTGATGGCGCCCTTGACTGTGGTGGGCAGTGAGGGGATCGAACCCCCGGCCCTCTCCGTGTAAAGGAGACGCTCTACCGCTGAGCTAACTGCCCGAATTTCAGTATATCCAAAAACAATGCCGCGCAGGCCATCGCCAGCGCGGCATTGTCAGATACCAGCCCCTCTTAGTTGAGGGAGTCCTTGAGCTGCTTGCCGGCCCGGAAGCGCGGCTGCTTGGACGGCTTGATGGTGATTTCCTCGCCGGTCTGGGGATTGCGGCCCTTGCCGCCGGCCCGGGTGGCGACCACGAAAACGCCGAAACCGGTGAGGCGCACCTCGTCCCCGGACTTGAGCGAGGCCGCGATCAAGTCAAACACGCCGTCCACTGCCTTGGCCGCGTCGTTTTTCGGCAGCCCGGTATGGTCGGCGAGCTTCTGGATGAGATCGTTCTTGTTCACAAGGCGCTCCCTTATCTGATGGTCGCCCCGGCTGTTGCCGGCGCTCCGTTTGCGATTCTTCCCTATAGGACGGGACTCTAGGGGCGGGGGTAAGGCCTTGCCAAGGCGAAAAACCGCAATATCCCTGCTTTTTTTGGTAAAAAAGGCCAAAAAAAGGGCCCGGAAATGGTCTCCGGGCCCTTGGTTTTTGACTTTAGTGGGTGACCAGGGGATCGGGGTCGCCCTCGTCCAGCGCCACCCGCGGGACGGTTTCAACCTCAGGCTCGGCCCAGTCGATCGCCACCGGTTCGCGCACCAGGGCGATCTTCAGGACTTCGCCGACATCGGCCACCGGTATGATCTTGAGGCCGGTTTTCACATTGTCCGGCACCTCGGCCAGGTCCTTCTCATTCTCCTTGGGGATGATCACGGTGGTGATCCCCGCCCGAAGGGCTGCGAGAAGCTTTTCCTTGAGGCCGCCGATCGGCAGCGCCCGTCCGCGCAGCGTGACCTCGCCCGTCATCGCCACATCGCGGCGAATGGGAATGCCGGTCAGCACCGAGACGATGGAGGTCGCCATCGCCAGGCCGGCCGAGGGGCCGTCCTTGGGCGTGGCGCCTTCGGGCACATGGACGTGGATATCCACCTTGTCGAAGGTCGGCGGCTTGATGCCGAAGGTGGTCGCCTTGGAGCGGACATAGGACCGCGCCGCGTCGATGGATTCCTTCATCACATCGCCCAGCTTGCCGGTGGCCTGGAAGCGGCCCTTGCCGGGCAGCATGACGGCTTCAATGGTCAGCGTTTCGCCGCCCACTTCCGTCCAGGCCAGGCCGGTGACGACACCAACCTGGTCCTCGCCTTCCATCTCGCCATAGCGGTACTTGCGAACCCCGGCGAAGCTGTCGAGATTTTCCGCCGTGACTTCCACGCTCTTGGCCTTGGCCGACATGATCTGCTTGACGGCCTTGCGGGTCAGGTTCGCGATTTCGCGTTCGAGATTGCGAACGCCGGCCTCGCGGCTGTGATAGCGGATCAGGTCGCGCAGGCCCGCATCGGTGATGGTCCACTCCTCGGCCTTGAGGGCATGCGCCGCCATTTCCTTGGGAATGAGGTGGCGCTTGGCGATCTCGACCTTTTCATCCTCGGTGTAGCCGGGGATGCGGATGATCTCCATGCGGTCCATCAGGGGCTGCGGCATGCGCAGGGAGTTGGCCGTGGTGACGAACATCACGTCCGACAGGTCGAAATCGACCTCCAGGTAATGGTCGGCAAAGCTGCTGTTCTGCTCGGGGTCGAGCACTTCGAGCAGCGCAGACGACGGGTCGCCGCGATAATCGGCGCCCAGCTTGTCGATCTCGTCCAGCAGGAAGAGCGGATTGGACGTCTTCGCCTTCTTCATGGACTGGATGATCTTGCCGGGCATGGAGCCGATATAGGTCCGGCGATGGCCACGGATTTCCGCTTCGTCCCGCATGCCGCCCAGCGACATGCGCACGAATTCACGGCCCGTCGCCTTGGCGATGGACTTGCCCAGCGAGGTCTTGCCCACGCCCGGCGGTCCGACCAGGCACAGGATCGGTCCTTTGATCTTGCCCACGCGGCTTTGCACCGCGAGATACTCAAGGATGCGCTCCTTGACCTTCTCCAGGCCGTAATGATCGTCGTTGAGCACTTTCTCGGCGGCGTCGATGTCCTTCTTGACCTTGGACTTCTTGCCCCAGGGCAGCGACAGCAGCCAGTCGAGATAATTGCGCACGACGGTCGCTTCCGCGCTCATGGGTGACATGGAGCGCAGCTTCTTGACTTCGGCAGTGGCCTTCTCGCGCGCTTCCTTCGACAGCTTGGTCTTGCGGATGCGCTCTTCCAGCTCGTTCATCTCGTCGCGGCCTTCTTCGCCTTCGCC
>CANJLC010000016.1 GCA_947475445.1 Alphaproteobacteria bacterium | reverse complement strand
TCCTGGGGCTGTAGCCGGTCCCAAGGGTATGGCTGTTCGCCATTTAAAGTGGTACGTGAGCTGGGTTTAGAACGTCGTGAGACAGTTCGGTCCCTATCTGCCGTGGGTGTTCGAAACTTGAGAGGACTTATTCCTAGTACGAGAGGACCGGAATGAACGTATCTCTGGTGGATCGGTTGTCACGCCAGTGGCATAGCCGAGTAGCTAAATACGGTCGAGATAACCGCTGAAAGCATCTAAGCGGGAAACTCACCTCAAAACCAGGTTTCGCTTGAGAGCCGGGGAAGACTACCCCGTCGATAGGCCAGATGTGTAAGCGCAGCAATGCGTTGAGCTGACTGGTACTAATCGCTCGATTGGCTTGATTGCCAGCACTCGTTTCATGCCTGGAAACAAATCCAGGCAAGAACAAACCAAAATAATCGGTCGCCGTGTGTCGTATAGATTTTTGTGCGGTTCGCGTGGGTTCTCCCACGCGGATTCTTTCTGTCCTTTGCCGACCTGGTGGTCATAGCGAAGGAATTCTACCCGATCCCATTCCGAACTCGGCCGTCAAAGCCTTCTGCGCCCATGGTACTGCGGCTCAAGCCGCGGGAGAGTCGGACGCTGCCAGGTCTGCCAAGGACAGAAAGAAAAGATCTAACCCGCTATCACAAATCGAAAAGCCCCGCCGCAGCAATGCGGCGGGGCTTTTTGTTGTCCAGAATTTTGGCTAACCTTGCTGCCGCATTGAATCCACGCCAGCGCGCGGATGCGCGCAAGTCAGAAGGAGCACCCATGGCCAATCGCGAACAGAAAAGCAGCCGGGAAAAGAAAAAGCCCAAGGCTGACAAGAAAGCGGCCCCCGTCGCCGCCAAGCCCGGCTTTGCCGAACCCGCCCTGATCCGCAAACCCCACAAGGGCAAGGATTGGGGCTGAAGCCTTACAGGCTTTCCAGCAAAGACCCGAAGCGCGCCTCGAATTGCGCCAATGAAAAAGGCGCCGGCGTCAGCGGCGCCTGGCGCTTTTTCTCATACGCGTCCGGCGACCATTCCAGCAGCTGCAGTGTTTCCAGCACGCGCCCGTCCGCCGGCACGATGGCATCGGGATTAAGCTCGCTCATGGCGCCGCCGGCATAGATCGGCACGGTACCGGCTGCCCACGCCTGGAACGGCTTTTCGGTGAGGTAACCCGGCGCGCTGCTATTCTCCAGGCAGATCATGTATTTGTACTGCGCGATCCAGCGCAGGAAATCGGTGCCGCGCGGCGCCAGATATCCCGTATTGTTCATCACCTGCCCCGCTGAATCCACATTCTGCCAATCATGGATCTGCTGGAAAAGCCGCACGCGCGGCCCCGCCATCGCGCCCATGGTGTTGGAAACCACAAAACAGCAAAAGCGCGTCTTGGGAATCGCCAGCAATTCCTGCCGCAGGGCATAAAGCTGTTCCACCGGAACATCGAAATGTACCGCCGCGAAGGGATAGGCAATGAAATTGCAGCTGTCCCGCGGGCTGCAGGTGCCCAAAACCGCCAAATGCCGGCTCAGGGGTTCATGCGCGGGAAACAGGTCCCAATTCTCGTTGCTGATCAGGATGGTGGGAATATCGGCCGGCAGTTCATGCCTGCGCCAGATGCTGGTGATCAGCAGGTCGGGTTTTTCGCCTGGGCGCGCACGCACCAGGCGGCCATCATCCAGGAACTTTCGCAACAAATTGCCGGACCAGCGGATGAAGTCACTGTCCCATTCCTCAATATAGGCGATTTTCCGGGCGGCCATGGCCGCCAAACTTACTGCGCCGAAGCCTGGCGGACCAGCTGCTTGGCGATGAAGCCGGTGACCGGATAGACCCGGCCGTAGGTAGCGGACTTCATGTTCCAGACCCGCACCTGGCTCCAGTCATTCTTCTTGCTGACGTCCACCACCGGGGTGGCATGGTCGATCTCGCCATGATTTTCCCAATTGGCCTGGTCAACGCGGATCTCGCGGCTGGAGACAATATGGGTGACCACCGCGACATGGCCCAGCTTCAGCCGCTGGGTGGCAGTGAACACCATCACCGATTCCTCGGCCGGCGCATGGACGCGCGCATAGAGATTCTTGGCGCGGGACCACCAGAGTTTGGCGTCGCCGAACACTGCCATGCCCGAGCGGACGCGGGCATATTCGGCGCAGAAGAATTTCTTCAGCGGGGTTTCGATGCGCGGGGCAGGCAGTTCCGGCACGCCCACGGACGGCATCTGGATTTCGGGAATGATCACCGAGGCCAGGGTATTGCGCGGCGTGACGTGGGTGACAGGGCGAACAATGCCCGATGGCGGCGGCTCCACGGCGCTGGGATTGGCGAAGGCGGCGACCTGGTCCAGGAAATCCTCGACCGTGCCGCGGATGCTGGCTTGCGCCGAGACAGGCGCCAGCAGGACGGCGGCCGTCAGCACTCCCATCATCAAACGCTTGAACCGAACCATGACCCCAAAACCCGAATCTGTTTTTTCATTGCCGGCTTGGTGAATCCCGCCGGGTTTTTTCGGACTTTGTGTTGGTCAGGTGCCCCCTGAACCATGTCCAGCCCGGGGCTACTAAAGCAGGCGTCAGGTTTGTGACAAAGATGTTTCCTTGCCACTGGTTAGTGGCACAGATGCAACAATAAATCCTTGGAATCGCTTAGTTTTTTCAAAAAAGTGCGCTGCAGCATCACCCCTGTGGATGCCCCGCCGGCCTGATGATTTGTCAAATGAAAACGCCCGGTCCTCCAGGGACCGGGCGTCGGTATCCAGCAGGCCGGTCCGCCTATTTTGCGGCGATTTTCTTTACGATCTCCAGCGACTTGTCGACATGCTGGTCGGGCGTCAGCTTGTCGTCATTGGACGACATCACCGCCACGATTTTGTGATCCTTGCCGATGACATAGGTCACCCGCTCGATAAAGGCATGGTTGATCTCGATGCCGCGCACATCCTTGGCGCCGGCGCGGGCAGCCGAGGTGTTCAGCTTGTAGGACTTGGCCACCGTCAGCTTTTCATCCGAGGCGATGGGGAACTTGCCGGCGCAGAAAGCCGGATCGGCGGCGAACTGGTTCAGCCGTTCCAGGTTGTCGCCCGACACGCCGATGATGCTGGCGCCGGCCGACGCGAACTTGTCGGCATTTTCCGCGAAAGTATGCGCTTCCAGGTCGCAGCCGCCGGTGTAGGCGGAGGGATAAAAATACACCACGGTCGGACCCTTTTTCAGGGCATCGGCCAGCTTGAAGGTGAATTCCTTGCCGCCCAGGCTGGCGACAGCAGTGAAATCGGGGGCGGCGTCACCGACCTTGAGGGCCGCCAGGGCGGGGGCGCTGAGAAGGCTGGCCAGGGCCAGGCCAAGCATGACGGGCTTCATGGGAAAGTCCTTTCAGAAATACCGGCGCGACGTTAGCACAGACCGGCGGGGCCGACTATCGGTACGAAAAACCCTTTAAATCCGGCACTTTCTAGTCCTTGGCGCGCTCCACATAGGCGCCGTCTTCGGTCATCACCACGATGCGGGTGCCGATCACGATATGGGTCGGCACCATGGTGCGCACGCCATTGGACAGGACCGCCGGCTTGAAGGAACCGGACGCCGTCTGGCCCTTCATCACCGGCTCGGTGTCCACCACTTCAAAGGTGGCGCGCTGGGGAATTTCGATGGAAATGGGGCGGCCTTCAAAAGTCTGAAGCTGCACCTGCATGTTTTCGTTCAGGTAAGGCGCCTTGTCGCCGATCACGTCCGGACCCACCGTGACCTGTTCAAAAGTCTGGGGTTCCATGAACACGTAGCTGTCGCCGTCCTGGTAGAGGTAATTATAGTCGCTGTGTTCGACAAAGGCCTTTTCGATGCTGTCGGTGGTGCGCAGCCTTTCCACGGTCTTCACGCCATCCGAAATGCGGCGCATTTCCAGGTGGGTGACGGGCGTGCCCTTGCCGGGATGGATATTCTCGGCCGTCAGGACAAGATAGAGCTTGCCCTCTTTCTCAATGACATTGCCTTTGCGCACGGAGCTGGCGATAACCGAAACCACGGGAAACCTCTCAAAACACGGGATTTGCCGGGGTCTTTAGCAGGGAGCAGGGTACAAAACAAATGCCTTGGTGGGACGCCGAAAGCCATGCCGACCGCCGCCCGCTCCTGCTCCTGCGGGGGCGCATAAAGGCGGCCTTGCGGGGCTTTTTTGACGGCCAGGGCTTCACCGAGGTGGAGTGCGGCATCCTTGGCGTTTCCCCCGGCAACGAGGCCCATCTGCACGCCTTTGGAACAGAAGCGTTGCTGCCCGATGGCAGCCGCCAGCAGCTTTACCTCCACACCTCGCCGGAATTTTCCGCCAAGAAATTGCTGGCGGCGGGGGAAGCGAAAATCTTCGAATTCGCCCGCGTCTTTCGCAACCGGGAACGCGGCCGCCTGCATGCGCCCGAATTCACCATGCTGGAATGGTATCGCGCCGGTGAGGATTACAGGGCCGTGATCGCAGATACGCTGGCGTTGCTGAAACTGGCGGCGGAAATATCGGGACGGCCACTCACCTGGCTGGAGCGCCGTTGCAACGTTTTTGCCGAGCCCCAATGGCTGACGGTGGGCGAGGCTTTGCGCATCCATGCCGGAATCGAATTGCTGGACACCCTGTCGCCCGACGGCATTGGCAATCGCGACATGCTGGCGACGCGTGCCCGCCGGGCTGGCTTTGCCATCACCGAACAGGATGGCTGGTCCTATATTTTCAGCAAGGTATTGGCGGCCAGTGTTGAACCAAGGTTGGGCATCGGCCAGCCCACCATCCTTTATGAATACCCGCGCTGTGAAGCCGCATTGGCCCGGCCCAAGCCCGGCGATGGCCGCGTTTCGGAACGGTTCGAGCTCTATGCCTGCGGTGTGGAACTGGCCAATGGCTTTGGCGAATTGACCGATCCGGTGGAGCAGCGCGCCCGCTTTGTCGCCGAAATGGATGAAAAGGAAAAAATCCATGGCGAACGCTATCCCCTGGACGAGGATTTTCTCGCCGCCCTGGCGCAAATGCCGCCGGCCTCGGGCGTGGCGCTGGGCTTTGACCGCCTGGTGATGCTGGCAAGCGGCGCGCCGGATATTGGTCATGTCCTGTGGACGCCGTTATAAGGGCCGGCATGACTCTCGAACTGGTCGCCAGGAAATATGCCGTCGCGATATCGCCCACCATCCAGGCGCTGATTGATCCTGAGGACCCAAACGACCCCATCGCCCGCCAGTTCCTGCCCGACATCGCCGAACTGATTGAATCGGCACGCGAGCATTTTGATCCCATTGGTGATGCGGCGCACTCGCCCGTGCCGGGCATTGTCCATCGCCATCAAGACCGGGTGCTGTTCAAGGCCGTGTCGCATTGTCCGGTCTATTGCCGCTTCTGTTTCCGCCGCGAAATGATCGGACCCGGCAAGCCCAATGCGCTTTCGCCTGAAGATTTCGAGCGGGCCTTCGCCTATATCCAGGGCCAGCCGCAAATTGAAGAAGTCATCCTGACCGGCGGCGACCCTTTTGGCCTCAGCGTGCGGCGCGCCGGCGAAATCACCCGGCGCCTGGCCGCCATCGCGCATGTCAAATTTATCCGCTGGCATACCCGCGTGCCGCTGGTGGAGCCGGCGCGGGTGACGGATGATTTCATCGCCGCATTATTGGCGCCCAGTATCACGACCTGGGTTGCCGTTCATGCCAATCACGCCCGGGAATTTTCACCGGACGCCAAGGCCGCGCTGGCGCGGCTGGTGGATGCGGGAATCCCCCTGGTCAGCCAGTCGGTGCTGCTCAAGGGCGTGAACAACGACCTGGAATGCATGACCGCGCTGATGCGGGCCTTTTTGGCCAACCGCATCAAGCCCTACTACCTGCACCATCCCGACCTGGCGCGCGGCACGTCGCATTTTCGTGTTTCGATCGAGGAAGGCCTGGCGCTGATGCGGGGCTTGCGCAGCACAGTGTCAGGCCTGGCGCAGCCCACCTATGTCCTGGATATTCCCGGCGGCTTCGGCAAGGTGCCGCTGGATTCCGCCAATGTCGAGAAAACGCAAACCGGCCACCGCATTCGCGATTTCGCCGGTCGCTGGCATGATTACATCTGCTCTTGAACTTTTTTCCCGCGCAGTCGCTTGAAAAAAGCGCTGACGCGATGGCGGAACTGTTCGCGCTTGACCACACCCATATCGGTCACCCAGTTGAGCTGGATCACCCGGCGCGGCCCTTCAAAGGCGTGAAAGCCATGCCAGGCATTGGGCTCGTTCTTGAAAATCAGCAGCGTGCCTTCGTCGGGGGGCACTTCGGCGATCACGTCTTCCAGGTCGTCCGGCCCGCGCAGCAGGCGCAGGCGGCCGGTCTTCGCCTCCCAGGCATTGTTCATGTAGATCAGCACGGTGATGAGCTTGGTGCGGCTGTCGGTATGGATTTGTCCGTCCCGCGCCGCTGAGACGCCGCGCGCCGTCACCATGGTGGGACGCCCCTTCAGGTCCACGCCCAGTTTCTGCTCCACCGCGCGGGTGAATTCAGGCCCCTGGATGGCGGCGATGAACTGCGCGAAGGCCGGACCATATTTCAGGGTGGGCAGCGGGAATGAGCCGGGATGGCTGACCAGGGGGTAATCGGCATTGATCGCCGCGATGGCGTCCGGCTTCACAAAGTGCGGCAGCATCAGATAGGCGAAAGGCTCGCGCGTCACGGGCGCGGCGTTGAATGCATCCAGGTCAATGGGCAGGGCCGTCATGCCTTGGGTGATAGCGCAAAATGCCAAAAATTGGAATTCGGAAACTCGAAGGGCAGCACGTCTTGGCTGAGGCCGGCCGTGGCGGGCCCAGGCCGAAGGCCGACCCGCGAAGGCCGGAGGGGGTCAACAAAGAAGAAAGGGGCAGCTCAATAGAGCTGCCCCTTTCACCCTTTCGGCAAACCCAGTTTGCCCCAGGGAATGCCGACGCGGAACCTCGTGGATGCCGGCTGGCGAGAGTGGAGGTCTCGCCAGCCTTTTGGGGCTTAGTGGGTGTTGTAGTGGATGACCTGGCCGGTATTGCCGATGGCGCTGGACGTCAGGCTGGTCGAACCACCGATATTGTAGATATTGGCGTTGATGGTCGACGCACCGATCGAATTGTTCACCTGCTTGTTGAAGACCGGCATGTTCGGGGCATTGGAGTCCGCCTCGAAGGTGTTGCCCAGGGCCGAGCTCTGGAATACCGCGTCGCCATAAATATTGGTGACGTTGGCGTTGATCTTCGACGACGGGTCCAACGCGCCGCATTCCTGGTAGGAATGGGTGGCCGAGAAGGTCGGGTCGGTCGAGACGCTCAGGCCGTTGCAAACCGCCTGGTTCTGGATGCCGACGCTGCCGCCGATATTGTTGATGCCCACGTCGATGTTCGAACCGATGGCGGCATTGGGGCCGACGATCTGGCTGGATTTCACCGCCGTGTTGTTCATGGTGGTGATGTCCATCAGGTTGCCGCCTGCCGCGCCCATCACAACCGCGTCGCCCGCGATGGTGTCGAGTTGGCCATTGAGGTTCGACCACTGGGTCTGCGTCACGCTCTGGCTGTTCTGGATCATGGAGCCGGCGCCGCCGGTGTAATTGCCATCATTCCAGGAACCGTACTCAGAGCCCCCCGCGAAGGCGCATGTTGCCGACAGCGTCATTAGAGCCGTAGCCGCGATAAGGGTTTTGGCGCGAAGCTTCATTGTAGTTCTCCTGGTTGAAGGCGATGTTGGGGTTATAGGATTGCTGGTAGGGCTGGTACGGATAGGGCTGGTACGGATAAGGCTGGGCCGGATAGGCATAGGCGGCCTGGCGGGCATAGGGGTTGGGGGCATAGTCACCCAGCGGATCCGCCGCGGTGCCGATCGGCGAGGCGCAAGCCCCACCCGGCGCGCGATAGACGCGGGTCACCATTTCCAGCACCGCGCGTTCGATCACCGAACGCACCGCCAGCTGGATCGGCTCCAGCGCGCTTTCGCCAACGCTGAGGTCGAAGAAGTTCATGCCCAGGAAGTCGAAGATGCCCGCGGAAACCTGGCGGCCAATGATCTGCTTCTGGTAGGAAATCACGTCCGCGACTTCCAGCGTGTTGGTGTTGACCAGGCGCATGTCCAGGCCGACATTCATCACATAGAGGCTGCCGCCGGCGGTGCCGGTGGTGGCATTGGTCGCCGTGCCGCCGCCATTGCCCGAGGCATTCTCGGAGCGCAGGTTGAAGTTCAGCTCGGTGACGCCACCGACGATGTAGTAGTCCGAGCCGGGGATTGAGCCGGCCATGATCTTGCGGAAGTCGCCGCGCTGCGGGTTCTGGTCGTCGCTGATCAGCTTGTTGTTGGAATATTTCAGCTCCATTTCGGCGACCGAGGTGTCGAAGCGCTCGACCATGTGCACGCCGGCCTTGGACAAGGCGGTCATGGCCATCAGGGCGGCGCCGGCGGTGACCTTGCGGCCCGAGCCGTCGGATTCCGTCTTGCCGGTAAAGTCGCTGATCTGGCCGACCGCGATGCGAACCGGGTGCTGGCCGACAATCCCGCCCATGCAGCGCAGGGCGGCGGAATAGGGTGTCTCGTTGGAGATGACCGGCGCGCCGCCGATCGGAGAGGTGTAGCGCCCGACCGAGTCGGCGGAAGGGCTGATGCAACCTTCCAGCGCCAATGTGGCGAGGATGAGGATCAGCGGCTTCAAAAGGTGTTTACGTCCGCGGCGCGTCATGGGAGGGGCGTCCCTTCTTTCTTAAATTTATTCAGTGACTGTTGAGGTCAACACTCGCTGTCTGGTTTCCGTTATTGATCTGCTGTGCATCCACCACGGTCGTATTGTGGCTTCCCAGAACGACCACGTTGAGCGAGTTACCGATCGCCGAGGCTTGTCCGTACTGGGCTCCTGCACCGCCCGTGCCAACTCCGCCGCCCGATGTATGGGCCGATTGTGTTCCGGACTGGGACGAGTAGGAGCTGGGGGTGAATTGGCCGTTGACCACGGTCAGATTGCCGGCGGGATCGCGCATCTGATAGCTGGAGGGCGTATTCTGCGAGCTGGCGCCGTAACCGTTGTAACCGGCCGAATTGGTCCAGGCCTGCGCGCAGGCCGCCGTGGCGCCGCCCAAAAGGGTGGTGGCGCTCAGCAGGAGGATGGCGAGGATGGTCTTTGAATGGCGCATGGCGAAAATTCCAAAATTGCTCGTGACCTAACAGAGCAACCGCCGTGCCAGTTCTTAATCGCCGTTAAGACTTTGCGTGCCAAGCTGGAACGGCGGGTTTGAAAAACCCCAGCAAAGCCGCCAAACCGCACTGGTTTCCGGAATGTTAACGCCAGTTGGAGCGTTCGCGGCGGCCCTGGGGGCCTCACAGGCAAGCTTCGATCCAGCCTGAGTGTCCCGCGCTGGTGCGTTCTTGGTCCTGCAGGCCTGTGCCGATCCGGGCCATTGCACGCATCCACGAACGCCTTAGATATAAGCCATGGCCTTCCTCGCGCCGCATGCCCCTCGTCAGCCTGTCTTCCACGCCCCGTCCGCGGTGCTGCTGCTGATCGCCGGCCTGGTGGCCGCCCATGTCGCCCGCATGACGGTGTCGGCGGAGCAATCGCTTTTGTGGATCAACCAGTATGCGTTCATTCCGGCACGCTACAGCGCGGCTTTCCTGTCCCAGCATGGGATCGATGATCCAGGCAGCCTGATCGACCGGGGGCTGCCCTTTGTCAGCTACATGGCGCTCCATAATGACTACACCCACCTCATCATCAATTGCCTCTGGCTGCTGGCTTTCGGGCCAATCGTGGCGCGGCGTTTCGGGACGTTCCTGTTCCTGCTTTTCTTTGTTGTCTGCGGCGTTGCCGGGGCGGCGACCCACCTGGCCTTCAACTGGGGCTCGCTGGAGCCGGTGATCGGTGCTTCAGGCGCCATCTCGGGACTGATGGCGGCGGGCATCCGGCTGCTGCCGACCCAGGCGCCCGTCTGGGCGGCGAACGGTGCGCCCGCCAATGCGCCCCTGCTGCCCATCCTGTCGCGCCAGATCCTGCTGTTCGCCCTGCTGTGGGCCGGACTCAATATTGTGCTGGGCATCACAGGCCTGGGCATGCCGGGCGGCGCGCCCGGACTGATCGCCTGGCAGGCGCATCTGGGCGGCTTTGTGGCCGGCCTTTTTCTATCGGGACTGTTTGATCGCATCAGGCCCAAGCCGGTGGCCGCGCTGCTCTAGGAACCAAAAGGGCGCCCACGCGGGCGCCCTTTTTTATTGCGATCCGCGCCGGGGCTATTCCGCGGGCGCGGCGTGCGGTCCCTGCATCCGCGGCTTGCGCTTGGTGCCGAAGAGGTGACCTTCGCGCAGCCGGTCGAGGTAAATATAGATCACCGGCGTGATGTAGAGCGTCAACAGCTGCGACAGCAGCAGGCCGCCGGCCACGCAGACGCCCAGGGGGCGGCGGGAATCGGCGCCCGCGCCCATGCCAAACGCGATGGGCAGGGTGCCCATCAATGCCGCCATGGTGGTCATCATGATGGGGCGGAAACGGGTGATGGCTGCTTCGTAGATGGCTTCCTCGGCCGTGACGCCCGCGGTGCTGCGCTGCTTGTTGAGGGCGAAATCGATCATCATGATGGCGTTCTTCTTCACGATGCCGATCAGCATGATCATGCCGACAAAGGCATAGAGCGTCAGCGGCATGCCCACGATGAACAAGGTCAGCAGCGCGCCCATCGCCGCGGACGGCAGGCCCGACAGGATGGTCAGCGGATGGATGAAGCTCTCATACAGGATGCCCAGGATGATGTAGACCACCACCATGGCGATGAAGAGCAGCAGGCCCATATTCTGGGTGGATTGCTGGAACGCCTGGGCGGTGCCTTGGAATCCGCCGGTAATATCGGCCGGCATGCCGATTTCTTCCTCGGCCTGTTTCACGCCGGTCACTGCGTCGGACAAGGCCTTGCCTGGCGCCATGTCGAAGGACACGGTGATGGCCGGCACCTGGCCCGAATGGTTGATGCTGATCGGCATGGTGCTGTTGGTGATATGGGTCACCGCCGTCAGCGGCACCAGCGTGCCGGCTGTTGAGGTAATGTAGATCTGGTCCAGCGCCGTGACTTCGCGCTGGAATTTCGGCAGCAATTCCAGGATCACCTGATACTGGTCGGACGGCGCGTTGATCTGCGTTACCTGGCTGCTGGAGAAGGCTGATCCCAGGGCGTTTTCGATCTGCTGCACCGTAACGCCCGATGCGGCGGCGCGGTCGCGATCGATCGCCACCTGCACCGACGGCATCACCGCGTCATAGTCGCTGTTGACGTCGACAAAGGCGGGATTGCTGCGCATCGCCGCCATCAGCTTGGTGGAGGTTTCGCGCAGATTGTCCAGGTCCAGCCCTTGCAGCGTATATTGGTAATTGGCGCGGCCGCCGCGTCCGCCGATGCGTACCGGCGGGGGGTTGCTCAGGAACACATTAACCCCGGCGATGCGGGACAATTTCGGCCGCAGCTCGCGGATGATCTGGTCGGCCGAACGGTTGCGCTCCGACAAGGGCTTCAGCACGATCAAACCCAGAAAGGCGAAGTTGGTGCCGGCCGCGCCGTTGTTGCCCATCACCTGCGCCTGAACGCCCGCGACATCGGGATCGGCTTCGATCACTTGCCGGACCTGGGTGACGTATCTGGCCATCTGTTCGAAGGATGTGCCGTTGGCGGCCTGAACCTGGCCATTGATGCGGCTGACATCGTCGCTGGGGAAGAAGTCTTGCGGCATGACCATGTAAAGCCCCGCCGATGCCACAACGCTGGCGACGAACACGCCCAGGATAACGCGGCGATGTCCCAGCGCCCAGCGCAGGGTGCGGTCATAGCTGTTCTGCATCCAGTTGAAGATATTCTCGCAGGCATGATAGAGGCGGCCATGCTTTTCGCCATGATCGCCTTTCAGGATTCTGGCGCAGAGCATCGGCGTGAGAGTTACGGAAATAATGCCCGAGCAGACGATGGCGATGATGATGGTCAGGGCGAATTCGTGCAGCAGGCGCCCCACCACGCCGCCCATGAAGACGAGGGGAATAAAGACCGCCGCCAGGCTGGTGGTCATCGACAGAATGGTGAAGACGATTTCGCCCGACCCCTTGATGGCGGCGTCATAGGGCTTTTCGCCCTTCTCGATATGCCGGACGATATTCTCCAGCATGACGATGGCATCATCCACCACGAAGCCCACCGACAGGGTCAGCGCCATCATGGAAAGATTGTCCAGGCTGAAGCCAAGCGCCGACATGCCGGCGAAGGTGCCGATCACCGCGATGGGCAGCGCCAGCGACGGGATCAGCGTGGCCGAGGCCCGGCGCAGGAAGGCGAAGATCACCAGCACGACCAGCAGGCCCGCGACCAGCAGCGTATATTGCACGTCCTCGATCGCCGCATTGATGGTGATGGAGCGGTCATAGATGACGTCCAGCTTCACGCTTTCCGGCAGCGACTGCTCGAATTGCGGCAGCAGCGCCTTGATCTTTTCGATGGTGGCGACCGTGTTGGAGCCGGCCTGGCGCTGGACCGACAGGACGATGGACGGTTTGCCGTTATACCAGCTCTTGGCATAGGGATTCTGCAACCCGTCGATCACGGTGGCGACATCGCCGATCCGGACCGGAGCGCCGTTGCGATAGGCGAAAATCTGGCGGCGGAAATCCTCGGCGTTGTTGAGCTGGCCGTTGGCGTGAATGACCTGGGAGCGGGTCGCCCCGTTCAGCGAACCTGTGGCCTGGTTGACGTTGGTCTGGACGATGGCCTGCTGCAGCGTGTCAAAGCCGATGTTGCGCGCCGCCAGCGCCGCCGGATCGGCCTGGATGCGCACCGCATATTTGGATGAACCGCCCACATCCACGCCGGCGACGCCCTCGATGGTGGACAGCTGGCGCGCCAGCATGGTTTCGGCGAATTCGTCCAGCTTGGAGGGATCAAGCGTGTCGGACTGCAGCGCGATGAAAATGATCGGCTGGTCGGTGGCGTTGTTTTTGCGGAAGGTGGGCGGCGACGGCATGTTGCGGGGCAATTGGCGCGTCGCGGCGCTGAGCGCCGCCTGCACGTCCTGCGCGGCGCTGTCGATATCGCGGTCCAGGCTGAACTGGAGATTGATTTGCGTATTGCCCTGGCGCGATGACGAGGTCATCTGGTCGATGCCGGCAATGCTCGAAAACTGGTTTTCCAGCGGCGCCGCCACGGCCGAAGCCATCGTGTCGGGATCGGCGCCGGGCAAGCTGGCCTGGACGTTGATGTTCGTGGAGTCGTAAGTCGGCAGGTCGGATATCGGCAGCGTGAAATAGCCAAAAATGCCGAAGATGACGAAAGCCGCCATGACCATGGTGGTCATGACGGGCCGTTCGATAAAAGCGCGTGACGGATTCATGGCCTAACCTGCGTTTTGGGGCGCGCCCGCCTGGTTTGCGCCGCCCCCAGGGGCGCGCCGTCCAGCGCCACCAGGGCCGCGGCGCTGTCCGCCAGTGGCTGCACCGGCACCGGCGCCGCCCGCGCCAGGGCGCCGCGCGCCCTGGACAACGACCTTGCCGCCCGGCAGCGCGCGCAGCTGGCCGTCAACAATCACCCGGTCGCCGCCATGCACATTGCCCGTGATCGCGGCATTGACGCCGTCATCGAACGTCACTTTCACGGGACGCACCTCCGAAATATTCTCGGCGGTCACGACATAGACATAGGTTCCGTCCGGGCCGTTGTTGATCGCTTCGCGCGGCACGACAATGGCATTGGACAGCTTGGCCAGTTCGACCACCACATCCACCAGCTGGCCGGGAACCAGCGAGGCATCGGTGTTCGGGAAACTGGCGCGCAGTTCGATGGTGCCGCTGGTGGCGACAACCGCGTTGGAGATGAAGTTCACCGGCGCCGACAGGTCGGCCTCGCCGCCCGCGTCATGCAGCTTGACCTGGGCCAGCAAACCTTGCGGCTGGTGCTGGCGCGCCTGGATGCGCGGCAGGTCCGATTGCGGCAGGACAAAGGAAACCTTGATGGGCTGGATTTCAGTGATGTTGACCAAAGGTGCGGTCAGGCCGTTGACCGAAACCAGGTTGCCCGGCTGCAACAGGATGGGACCGGTCTTGCCGTTGATGGGCGAGCGGATCTGGGTGAATTGCAGGTTGAGCCGCGCGGCTTCGGTATTGGCCTTGGCCTGCAGATAAAGGGCCTGGTTGTTGTCGTTGATCTGCGGCGCGATGGCGTTCTGCTTGAGCAGGGCGGCGGAACGGTCGGCATTGGTCTTGGCGCTGGCAAGCGTGGCGCTGGCCGCATCATAGGCGGCCTGGTAGGGCGAGGGATCGACCTGGAACAACAGATCGCCCTGCTTGACCATCTGGCCTTCCTTGAAGAAGGCCTTGGTCAGCTGGCCCTGCACGCGCGCCGTGACCGAGACGGACGAGTTGGCGACCACGGTGCCGATGGTGCGTTCGATCACGGGCATGTCGCGCTGCTGCGCCCTTGCAACCTTGACCGGGGCTGCCTGCACGCGGCGCGGGCCTGTCGGTCCGGCGCTCATATGGTTGTAGTAGTAATAGCCGCCCAGAACGGCCAGCAGCGCAAGGCCGCCGATCCCGTAACGGCGCAGCGGCGAGCCGGCCTGCCGGACATTCTGCTCCACCCGCCTTGGCGGCACCTGCACGTTCATCGTCATAATCCTGCTTTTCACTGTCCGGGCTGGTTTGACCGCCCTGGTGCGTTTCCCTCAGTCGTCCGACAATCCGTATTTACACCGCCTACACTAACGGTACTGCACTGCAAAATCGTGCTGAAAATACGGCGTGTTTTGATCATGTGGCGAATTATCATGATGGCCGCACGACAAAAACCTCAAGCGCTGCCGGAGCTTATGGGGCTTCCAGCCAGGCCTTCTGCCACCTCAATACGCGAAAAGTTTCTCACAATTGTCCCGGAACGCCGCCAATCTGCCTTCCAAAGCGTTGCTGTTACTTCATTAATACATTGAAACTAAAAGGAAATATACAATATCCGTAACAGCTTAGCTGCTTCCTTGGCAAGGGCGGTGCAGCACTCTATGAAGCGGCCACCAAAGAAAGACCTTTTGATTCATGGAAATTCGCAACATCGCGATCATCGCGCATGTCGACCACGGCAAGACCACCCTGGTTGACCAGCTCCTCAAGCAATCCGGCTCGGTGCGCGAGAACCAGCAGATGGCGGAGCGCGCCATGGACTCCAACGACCAGGAACGTGAGCGCGGCATCACCATCCTGGCCAAGTGCACTTCGGTCGAATGGCAGGGCGTGCGCATCAATACGGTGGATACGCCCGGCCATGCCGATTTCGGCGGCGAAGTCGAACGCATTCTCTCCATGGTGGACGGCGTGGTGCTGCTGGTGGACGCGGCGGAATCCGTGATGCCCCAGACCAAATTCGTTTTGGCCAAGGCGCTGAAGCTGGGCCTCAAGCCCATTGTGGTCATCAACAAGATCGACCGTTCGGATGCCCAGCCCAAGGAAACGCTGGAATCCATTTTCGACCTGTTCCTGGCGCTGGAAGCCAATGACAACCAGCTTGATTTCCACCACCTCTATGCCTCGGGCCGCAATGGCTGGGCGGTCAATGAACTGGAAGACGAGCGCAAGGACCTGTCGCCCTTGTTCAAGCGCATCGTTGAAGATGTGCCGCCGCCCAAGCCGCAAAAGCTGGCCGGCGACGAACATCCCTTCAAGATGCTGGTCACCACGCTGGAAGCCGACCCGTTCCTGGGCCGCATTCTCACGGGCCGCATTGAATCGGGCAGCGCCACCATGGGCCGCAACATCAAGGCCCTGAACGCCGCCGGCGAGATCATCGAAAAGACCCGCGTCACCAAGCTGCTGGCCTTCCGGGGCCTGGCCCGCGTGCCGGTGGAGCGCGCCGAAGCCGGCGACATCATCGCCATCGCCGGCCTGGAAACCGCCACCGTGGCCGACACGCTGTGCGACCTGACCGTGACCGAGGCGATCCCGGCCCATCCCATCGATCCGCCGACCTTGTCCATGACCATCTCGGTCAATGACAGTCCCTATGCCGGCCGCGAAGGCGACAAGGTGCAAAGCCGCGTCATCCGCGAACGCCTGATCCGCGAAGCCGAAGGCAATGTGGCGCTGAAAGTCACCGAAACCGGCGACGGCGATTTTGAAGTCGCGGGCCGCGGCGAACTCCAGCTGGGCGTGCTGATCGAATCCATGCGCCGCGAAGGCTTCGAACTCTCCATTTCCCGCCCCCGCGTCGTGATGAAGACCGAGAATGGCGAGAAGCTGGAGCCGATCGAGGAAGTCACCGTCGATGTCGATGACGCCTATACCGGCACGGTGATCGAGAAGATCTCGCAGCGCAAAGGCGAAATGACCGACATGCGCCCCACCGGCGCCGGCAAGACCCGCATTGTCTTCCACGGCCCGGCGCGCGGGTTGATCGGCTATCACGGCGAATTCCTCACCGACACGCGCGGCACCGGCGTGATGAACCGCATGTTCCTGGAATATGCCCCGCACAAGGGCAGTGTCGGCGGCCGCACCAATGGCGTGCTGATCTCCACCGAGCAGGGTGAAGCGGTGACCTATGGCCTTTGGTACATCGAAGAGCGCGGCAAGCTCTTCATCACCACCGGCGCCAAGGTCTATGAAGGCATGATCATCGGCCAGAACGCCAAGGACAATGACCTGGACGTCAATCCGCTCAAGTCCAAGCAGCTGACCAACATCCGCACCACCTCCAAGGACGAGGCCGTCAAGCTGACTCCGATTGTGCCGATGACGCTGGAACAGGCCATGGCCTATATCCAGGATGATGAGCTGGTTGAAGTCACGCCGCTGAACATCCGCATCCGCAAGAAGGCCCTCAAGCCGCACCTGCGCAAGCGTGCCAAGCAAGACGCTTAAGCGCGGGTCTTTGGCCTGGCGTTTCTTGCGAGCGAAGCGAGCTTAGAAACGCTGGCCCCGCTTCGAGCCCGCACCGCGGGCGAGGGCGGTGCATCGCACTTAATGCCGCGTTTTATCGTTGCCTATGCGCGCCTACGCTGACGCTACGCACCTAGGCAACGGAACAAAAATCCCTCGCGCTTAACAGGCGCGCGGATGTTGCGTTCACGGCTTTGGTTTGGTCAGCCCCAGCATCCTGGCCATGATGCGGTCCACCCAGCGCTTGGGCAGGTGGTTCATGGCGAAATGCTGGACGGGCGAGGGCGTCAGCACATAGCGCGTTTTGGGATGGGCCGTTGTCAGGGCCTTTGCCACCGCCGCGCCGATTGCTTCGGGCGGCAATCCGCTCTTGTCGCCATATTCCACCCATTCCAGCATTTTCTTGATCGGCCGCGCATAGGGCGTATTTTCATAGCCCGTCCAGTCCATCGCTTCGGCCTTGCCCCAGATCGGCGTCTTGACCTGGCCGGGCGCGACGATGATCACGTCGATGCCGAACAGCATCAGCTCGCGCCGCAGCGCTTCGGAAAATCCTTCCAGCGCGAATTTCGAGGCGTTGTAGGCGCCCATGAAGGGCGTGGCGCTGGTGCCGCCGACCGATGACATCATCACGATGCGGCCCGGCAGGCCCTTGCGGCCCTTGTCGGTTCCCAGCAGCGGCGCGAAGGCCTGGGTGACGATCATCGCGCTCACCACATTGACGTCCAGCTGCCGCTTGAGATCCTGCGGGGCCAGTATCAGCAGCGCGCCGGGCACGGCGATGCCGGCATTGTTGACCAGTCCGGCCAGGGTTTCGCCGTCCAGCGCCGCCGCCACCTCCGCCGCGCCCCGCGCCACCGCCTCGGCGTCCGTGACGTCGAAAATCAGGGGCGTGAAATGGGCGCCCAATTCGCTTCTGAGGCGGGCACCATCCGCCTGCTTGCGCACGCTGCCAAAGACGCGAAACCCCCGTGCCAGCAGGGTTTTGACTGAGGCCAGGCCGATGCCGGTGGAAGCCCCTGTCACGACGATGCTTTTCATGGCATGACCCTTTTCGATGCCCGCCATTGACGCTGATCTGATCGCGTTTGCCAACCGCCTGGCCGATACGGCCGGCGGGGTGATCCGCCCTTTTTTCCGCAGCCGCATCGACATCGCCCACAAGGAAGGCGTGCATGCCTTCGACCCCGTCACCGAGGCGGACCGCGGCGCCGAGCGCGCCATTCGCGAATTGATCGCGCGCGAACGTCCTGATGACGCCATCCTGGGCGAGGAATTTGGCGAAACGCCGGGCAGGAACAATTACCGCTGGGTGCTGGACCCGGTGGATGGCACGCGCGCCTTCATCACCGGGCGGCATGAATGGGGCTCGCTGATCGCGCTGGAAAAAGACGGCGTGGCGGCGCTGGGCATTCTCGACCAGCCGGTGCTGGGCGAACGCTTTATCGGCGTCAATGGCGAGGCGCAGCTGGTGCAGGCGGGACGCAGCACGCCGCTCAAGACCCGCGCCTGCGCTTCGCTGCAGGACGCCATCCTCTGCGCCACCGATCCGTCCGCCTATTTTGCGCCGGACCAGATGGCCGCTTTCGCGCGCGTCCAGGCAAAGGCGCGCATGACGCGCTATGGCGGCGACTGTTATCTCTTCGCGGCGCTGGCGCTGGGCTTTGTCGATGTGATCATCGAGGCCAATTTCCATGCCTGGGATGCGGCGGCGCTGATCCCGATTGTCGAAGGCGCGGGCGGGGTGATGACCAGCTGGGATGGCGGCAGCGCCGCGCCCGGCAAAACCATCCTGGCCGCCGGCGACGCGCGCGTGCATGCCGAAGTGATGAAACTTCTCGCCTAGCTGAGCCTTTGGTGATCCGCCGTGAAGGCGTCGAACGCGTTCCAGAACTGGGCGCGGAAGGTATCGCGCTCCATCAGGATTTCGTGATTGGCGCCGGCAATCTCCACAAAGCGCGCCTGGCGCATGCGTGACGCAAAGCGCCTTGTGTCGGCGGTGACGCAGATCATGTCATGGCCCGCGCCAAAGACCAGCGACGGCGTGGCGATGGCGCCGGCGAATGCAGGTTCATTCATGTCGTCGGTGGCGCGCAAGGCGGCGTCCACCCAGCCCCAGGTGGGTGCGCCCAGCCGCAAATCCGGATGGCGCAGCAAAAAATCCCTTGTGCGCTGGAAGCGCGCCGGATCGGAGGTGACGAGCTGGTGCTGGAAATCCAGTGTCAGCGGATCGCGCTTGGCCATGCCCCAGACAGCTTCTTCGGCATGGCCGTGACGCACTTTCCACTGTGTCACCAGCCGCATCGGCCAGCGCGGCAGGCCGCGGCTGGAGAAGCGCACCATGGGCGCCCCAAAGATAGCTGCGGCAATGCGCCCTGGATGGCGGTGCAGGTAGCGCAGCAGGATGTGGCCCCCCATGGAATGGGCCAGGGCGATGGGCAATGCGCCGCCGGCAAGAAGCGGCGCCACCAGCTGGTCCATCAGCGCATCCAGGTCCTGGTCATATTCCGCAAAATCGTGGATATGCGCGCGCAGCGGCGCCCCCGGCACTAGCCGTCCCGAGCCGCCCTGTCCGCGCCAGTCCAGCGCCACCACGGTGAAACCGCGCTGGCGCAATTCATCTATCACCTCGAAATATTTTTCGATGAATTCAGTCTGGCCGTTCAGCAGCACGCAAACGCGGCGCGGACTGTCCGCCTCGAACACAGCCGCCCGCAGCCGCGCCCCGGGGGCGGGCAGGAAAAGCGGCCGGAAACAGTCTTGCGCCGGTGTCATGGCCTGAACCTAGGGCCTATTGGCGCTGCATTGAAGCGGGGGCGATAACGGGCCAGACTTGGGCATGGCGGATCAGACCAGACCCAGGCGCGACGCCCTGGGCAATTTCTGTTTTTACCTGCATCTGGCGATCCTGGCCTTCATTGTGCTGGGCTGGGCCTGGCGGTCACGCGGCCCCCTGCTTTTTTATCTTTGCTTTCTCCCGGCCGTGATTGTGCACTGGAAGCTGAACGCCAACGCCTGCATTCTCAACAATCTGGAAAGCTGGCTGCGCTACCGGCGCTGGCGCGCCCCGGAGCGCAATCCCGAAGAAGGCGCTTGGCTGCGCACCGTCATCCGCAACGCCACCGGCATCGCCCTCACGCGGGGGTGGATGGACGTTATTATCTATTCCGCCATGGCGATTTTCTGGATCCTGGCCTGGCACAATTTCCTGGTCCTGCCATGGGTGCATTTCATGCGTTTTCAAGGGCCTTGAAGAGGTTTTTTGCGCACCTACCTAGAGACTGTTCCGGGGGCAATCGGCACCGGAACTTTGTTTCAACGCTTCTAGGAGGTTGTTCTCATGCGTCTGGATTATTCCCCGTTTTTCCGCACCACCGTCGGTTTTGACCGCCTGCTCAACCTGCTCGACCAGGCCGAAGGCAGCGCGCCGGGCTATCCGCCCTACAATATTGAACGCAGCGACGAAAATCATTACCGCGTCACCATTGCCGTGGCCGGCTTTGCCGAAAAGGACCTCGCCATCGAGGTGCGCGACGGCGTGCTGACGGTACAGGGCAAGAAGGACGAGGCCGAAAAGCCCGCCTACCTGCACCAGGGCATTGCCGGACGGGCGTTCGAACGCCAGTTCCAGCTTGCCGAGCATGTCGAAGTCCGGGCCGCCGCCCTCGCCAATGGGCTGCTGCATATCGACCTGGAACGCATCGTTCCGGAAGAAAAAAAGCCCCGCAAGATCCCCATCAATGCCCCCGATCTGCGGAGCATCGAGGGTGCAAGGGCCGCGTAAGGGCGCGGTTTAACCAACCCGCAAAAATGCAGGCGGGAGCCCTTGCGGGCTCCCGCCTTTTTGCGGTCGCTGATTTTGCGGTATGGGGCCGAGTTTGTTAGGTTCGCCGCCATGGCGTTGTGGACCCGAACTCCCGCTGGTGCAGTCGTCAGTGACATTGAGCAGCTGCGCGCGCATTTCACCGCCCTGTTTGCCCGTTTTGGCGAACCGCCGGCGCAGGCGCAATTCATTCAAGGCCAGCTTGGCCCCATCTCCGGCGAATGGACCCGCCATCCCAAGGCCGCGCCGGGGCGCGTGATCCTGTATTTCCATGGCGGCGGCTATATCGCCGGTTCTCCGGAAACCCATCGCGCCCTGATCGCAAAGCTGGCGGAAGCCGGCGAGGCATCGGCTTTTGCGGTGCGCTATCGCCTGGCGCCCGAATGTGTTTATCCCGCCGCCGTGCGCGACGGCATTGACGCCTATCGCGGCCTGCTGGGCACGGGCATCCAGCCGGGCGGCGTTGTCCTTGCGGGCGATGGCTCGGGCGGCGGGCTTGCCTTCTCGGTGCTGCTGGCGATCCGCAATGCCGGGCTGCCCATGCCGGCGGGGATTGTGGCGATGTCGCCCTGGGCCGACCTGTCGCTCTCCGGCTGGTCGTTGTTGCAGAACCAGAAGAATGATTCGGCGATGCATTGGGAAATCCTGTTCCAGTGCGCCCGCCACTATTTGCGCAAATCCAATCCGTCAGACGCCTATGCCTCACCGGCTTTCGCCAACCTCAAGGATTTCCCGCCCATCATGGTGCATGCCGGCTCGACGGAAATATTGCGCGACGACGCCTCCAAGCTGGGGGATCGCGCCGCCGATTCCGCAACCCCGGTGAGCGTGGAGATCTATGACGGCATGGGCCATCTGTTCCAGGCGGATTTGCGCGCCAATGAGGCCAAGGTTTCGCTGGCGCGGCTGGGCCAGTTCATCCGCGCCAAGACCGGCGCGGCCGCTGCTCAGGCAGAGAAAGTGCCGGTTTAAGCGGGTATTTGCGCGGCTTCAGCGAACTGCATCGGCAATTTGGCGCCGGTCAGTTCCACGCCCGTCATGTCCACATCGCGCAAATCGGCGTCGCCGAGGTTGGCATAGGCAAAATCGCTGCCGGTGGCGCGCACCCGGCGCAAATCGGCGCCGCGGAAATCGGCGTAGCGCGCTTCGCTATTGTCGAGACGGGCCGGCAGCAGCCGCGCATCGGAAATCAGCAGCGGACCCAGCTTGGTGTCGCGCAGGTCGGCGTGATTGAGCTTGGCGCCGGAAAGATTGACGCCGCGCAGGTCCGCGCCGCCCAGCTTGGCCGAGCGCAAATCCGCACCCGCCAGGTTGCTGCCCTGGAGCGATGCGCCTTCGAAATTGACGCCATACAGGATGGCATTTGGCGCGATCAACGCCGTCAGCCGGCGATGCGACAGGCGCCCCACATTGCGCAGATCGAGTCCCGTCAGGTCCGCCGGCGCGCCTTCGCGGCCATCGGTCTCCGCCCAGCGCGTGTGGGCGGCGAGCAGATCCTCAATGCGCCTTGTTTCCTTCGGATCGGGCTCAACCTGTTCCATCAGCGCCTTGGTCAAATCCGCGCCATGGGTGGTGGCAAGATCAAGACGCGCGCCGATCAGGATGGCGCCGTTCAGGTCCGCGCCGGTGAGGTTGCAGCCCGACAGATCGGCATTTTCCAGGTCGGCGCCGTTGAGCTTGCACTGGCGCAGATTGGCGCGTGTGAGGCGGCAGCCTTTCATGACGGCATCGGTGAAATCGGCCTGCACCGCCATGGCGCCGGTCATGCGGGCGCGCTCCAGGTTGGCGGAATTGAGCATGGCGGAGGGCAGTTCGGCGCTGCCGATATCATGCTGCAGCAGGCGCAGATTGCCCGAGCGTTCCTTCTCCGCGATGGAGCCTTCGCGCAAATCGGCTTCATAGAGATCTGCGCCGATCAAATTGGCGCCGCGCAAGCTTGCGCCGCGCAGGTCGGCCCGGCGCAGGCTGGCGCCCTTCAGGTTGCAGCGGCGCAAATCGCTGCCGAAGAAACTGGCGGAATCCAGCCGGGCTCCGGCCAGGTTGGCTTCCTCCATCGCGGCGCCGGTGAAGTCGGCATCGGCCAGGTTGCGTCCCGAAAGGTCCAGTCCGGACAGGTCGCAAAAGGCAAAGGATGCCCGCGCCCCGCCGATCCGGCCGGAATAAAGCATCTCATGGCGGGCCACGGCCTGGCTGACATCCCTTTGGGTCAGCCGGGCAAAGCCGGTGTGGCGGGCCTGGGTCATGGCAAAAACGCGCCCCGTTAAGCTTTTTTCACCCCCGATACTGGGCCAAGGGGGGCTAACACCTGATTAAAACGCGAAAATTTGCTGTTGAACCGGCCCTGCTAGTGGGTACAAAGGGGTTTCTGGGAGAGCGGTCCGGACCGGCAGGTGGCCGGCTGACCCTAAGGATCGGGACGGATTGAGCGAAAGCGCCTTGGAAAGCCCATCTTCTGGGCTGAAAAGGCGAAAGCCAGAACCGGGGTTGGACGCGGGAGTTGCCCGTATTGCCCCTTGGCCGGCGACAAAAAGGATCGGATTTTGACCAAGCAGCGTTTGATGCTTTCTGCCGCCATGGCCGCGATCCTGGCCGGTGCAGCCATGCATGGCGCGCGCGCCGATACCGATATCACCAGCGAAACCAGCACGGCACTCACCACCGCCGCGGGCGGCAACATCTCCATCCAGCCGGGGGGGTCGATTTCGCTCAAGACCACCGTCGCCAATGTCACCATCAATTCCAATAACTCGCTGGCCAATTACGGCAAGATCACCAACGCCGACAGCGCCTCCTCGGTTGGCATCCTGGTGGATACCAGCGGCGGCAATCTGGTGAACAGCACCGGCATATACAATGTCGGATCCATTTCCCTGACCGGCACCGGCACCGGAAAGGCTGGGCTGGGCATCGTGGGCGGCAACACATTTTTTGCGCCCATCAATTTCACCAGCGCGACCGCAACGCTGGGCACGAGCAGCGCGATTGAGACCTCAAGCGTCAGCGTGACGGGCGAGGGCAGCTTCGCTTTCTACCTGGCGCAGGGCACCACCATTGACGGCAATGTCAGCTATGGCGGCGTCAACGCCATGCAGTTGCCCAAGGATTCCAGCGCCACGGGCACGACCCTTATGCAGATTGAGGGCAATATTCAGGGCAACCTTGTTTTTGACAACACCAGCCAGCTGCAGAATGTCGGTCCCCTGGCGCGCGGCATCGCCGTGTTGGGGACAATCTCGCCCTGCGTGGACAATCCCGGCCTCAGCTACACTTGCGCCGCCAGTCCGCTCGTCAACAGCGCTGGCGCCGCCTTCGGCAATGCCGGCGCCTTCGTCAATTCCGGCTCCATCGCCGTGGTCGGCACCACCAATCCCAGCGTCAAGGGCGTCAATCCGGATGGCGCTTCGGCAGTCGTCATCGCCAATTCCATCACGGGCGGCTTCCTCAACAATGGCCCGGCCACCGCCAACGCCGGCACGCCCGTTGCCTCCATCCTGGGCAATGGCGCCACCATCCAGGGCGTGGCCTATCCCGCCTTCCTGATTGACCCGTCCCAGACCATCACGTCCAGCAACGCCACGGTCCGCGGGCCGGTCATCCTGGGCGTGATCCCCGCTTCGGTCGATTCGGTGGATGGCGTAACCGCGCCCACGGCCGCCAATCCCGGCTTCGGCTTCATCAACCGCGGTTCGATCCGCGTCACGCCGCAGAATTACGACACCAATTCCACGGGCATGATCATCAATGGCTCCTCGGCGGCGAATTACACGCTGATCAGCGGCGGCCTGCTCAACACCGGAACAATCTCATCCACCGCCATCACCTCGGTGGACACCAATTCCTCCGTCTCGACCGATACCATCACCATCGGCTCCTACACGACCATCCCGCGCTTTGTGGTCTCGGGCGAACAGACCTCGTCAAACTCCGCCACGGCCGGCACGATCAACGCCACGGTCACCGGGCCGGGCGGCGGCTCCGCCACCGCGCTGGGCATCCTGGACCGCGCCAGCGTGCCGGAAATCGATGTCCTGCAGCATGGCTCCATCATCGCCCAGGTTCAGACCAGCACGTATGCGCCCACCGCAGAAATCGCCTCGACCAAGACACCCTTCGTCCAGAGCGCCATCGCCATCGTGGATGCGTCCGGCAGCGTCAAGACCATCAACAATGCGGGCAGCATCCAGGCCATCACCACGGTGCTGAACCCGGAATCCGGCGCGGTGACGGGCGTGACCAACCATGCCATCAACCTGCTCGCCGGCACGACGGGCGGCACCACGATCAACAATAGCGGCGCGATCGTCGGTGACGTTTATTTCAACGCCGGCGGCGGCGGCAACACGCTCAATGTCGGCAATACCGGTACCGGCACCGGCGACAGCAGCGGCAGTGCCAATGCCGCGGTCGCCAAGGCCCAGGGCACCTCCATCACCAACACGCCCTATGTCTTTGCCACCCTGTCGGGCCGCGTCCTGTCGGCGACCTCGGGTTTCGCACCGACCACCAACCCCAATTTGCTGAGCTTCGGGTCCGGCACCGGCAACGTCCTGCATGTTGGCGGCTATGGTTATGTCAACAGCGTGATCCTGTCCGGCAGCGGCGGTCTCGACATCCAGGTCGACAATAACGGCCAGCTGTATATCGCCAACACGCAAGGCACCGGTTCGGTCAATACCCGCAACGTCAACGTCAATGGCGGCCTGCTCGGCCTGACCATTTCGCAGAACTCCTCGTCCGCCACGCCGGTGTTGCTGGCGACCAACCAGGCGACGATCTCCTCCAGCGCCCAGATCGGATTGCAGTTCGGCAGCTTCATTTCCTCCGGCAGCACGGCGGCCAGCGCCGCCGCCCCCACGGCGCAGGTCATCACCCTGATCAGCGCGCCGACCGTCATCGATGCGGGCCTGGCCAACCAGAACACCTCGCTGGCCCAGGCCATTCCGTTCCTGTTTGAATCGCCGCTGGAAAGCGCGTCCGTGCCGCGTCCCCTGGCGCTGGGCACCAGCAATGGCAACCAGACACTCACCCTGACGCTGGTGCCGCGCTCGACCGGGGCGAAAAATGCCGACGGCACAGCGGGCCTGAACCTGTCCGGCGCCGCCCTGAAACTGTTCCCCAAGACGGCTGCGGCGCTGGCCAATGATCCGGACCTCGGCACCGCCATCGCCTCCAGCCTGACCGTCTATAACAACAACAACGGCGTCATCAGCGGCATCAACATCGCCGCCAGCCAGGCCAAGACCCAGGAAATTTTCTCGCAATTTGCTCCCGATGTGTCCGGCGGCGCCCGCCAGGTGGCGGTGCTGATCACCGACCAGGCCACCGGCCCTGTTGCCGCCCGCCAGCGCCTGCTGCGCTCTTATGGCGACCGCGACGGCGAGATGACCCTGTGGGGCGAGGAATTCGCCGGCATGGTCAACAACAAGGGCCGTTACGACGGCGAGGGCGATCTGACCGTCTACAAGGATCATGGCTTCGGATTTTCGCTGGGCATTGATGCGGGCTCGGCGCGCGGCGGCTGGTATGGCGGCGCGCTCACTTTCTATTCCAGCGACGTGATCCAGACTTTGCCGCGCCAGAGCAAGACCAACCTGCAATGGTACATGCTGACCGCCTATAGCGACTGGCACGGCCGCCACGTCTTCTTCGACACCAAGTTCGATCTTGGCTATGGCAATCTGGACGGCCAGCGCAGCTTGTTTATCGGCAACCAGGGCCGGGTCGCGCAAGGCAAGCGCGCCAGCCTGCTGGGCTCGCTTGGCGGCACGACCGGCCTGTTCATGAATTATGGCGGCGTGGATGTGATCCCGCATGTCAGCCTGGACGGCATGACGATGCGCGAGGAAGGCTATACCGAAACCGGTGGTGGCGACGGCTTCAACCTGCAGGTCGCGCCCTATTACGCCACCTCGCTGCGCCTGTTCCTGGGCGCCGACGTCAAGAGGAGCTTCTCCCTGTGGGGCGCCGACCTGACGCCCGAGGGACGCATTGGCTATCGTTTTGACGCCCTGAATTCACCGGTGAAGATCAAGGCCGCGTTTGCGTCTTCCACCGGCGGCCTCAATGGTCCGGGCAACGCCTTCACCTTTGTCGGGCCGGATCCGGATTCCGGCAATGCGCTGGTAGGCTTCAGCCTGGGCGCCGGCACCGACTCCTGGCATCTGGGCGTCAATTACGACTGGATTCGCGGCAATAACGCGTCCACGACACAGATCGGCATGGTTACCCTTCTCGGCAGAATCTAACGGGCGCGGGTCTTTTGCGCTCTAGGTTCGTCGCGCCTGCTCACATGCTAACGCACGCTCCGCGGGACGCTCCTGCCCAGATGGCAAATTCCCTCACGCCGGGATGCATCACCAAGAACCGGTATTGGGCATTGAGAGCCATGGTTCTTGCGGCGCGAGCGCGTCGCCCTGTTGCAGCAATTCAATCGAGATGCCGTCGGGTGAGCGGATGAAGGCCATGTTGCCGTCGCGGGGCGGGCGATTGATGGTGACGCCCGCCGTCATCAGTCTTTCACATATCGCGTAGATGTCCGGCACGGCAAAGGCGAGATGGCCGAAATTGCGTCCGCCGGAATAGCCTTTCTCGTCCCAATTGTAGGTCAGTTCAATCAGGGGGCTCATGGCGCTGGTGGTGCCAACCGCAATCCGGGCGGCATCTTCCGGGGCGGCGAGAAAGACCAATGTAAAACGGCCCTGCACGTTTTCCTGGCGCCGCAATTCCTTCAGGCCCAGCTTGGTGCAATAGAAATCCAGCGCGGCATCCAGGTCTGAAATACGCACCATGGTGTGCAAATATCGCATCACGAATCCTTTCTTCCGGGCGCCGCGCCGCGGGGCATGCCGCGGTCCGGGCGAGGGATGCAAACTGTATCGCTGATTGCGGCCCGCCAAGCGCGGTTTGCCCCGCCACATAAAAAAATGCTGCGGCGGCCCAATAATTTTTGTCGCGGAAAGCGCGGCGGAACCTCTTCGCAATGCGGGCAAAAAATGCGCATTAATCTTGCCCGCCCCCGGCGCCACCCAAGAGGGAAAACACGAAATAGGCCGGTTTTTATTGGGTTTTATAAGATTCAGGCCCGTTTTCAGACCGCCCAATTTTTATGCTGCATTTGCGAAATAACCTCCTGAAAACAGGCAACTGCATGGTGATTTGACCTGTGCATGACTGGCCCGGCGCGGCCCGCTGCGGCATCCGTACGGCAATCCCCTCTTGCCAAGCACGATTACGATTGCTTTAAGAGCGGCCACAAGAAGCGTCAGGCAAATGGCGCCAGGTTGGGAGACGGTTTGTCTCAACATTTTTTCGTTTGGCGGCCCGGTGCCTCATGCGCCGGGTCTGGTTTTGTCTAACGAGTGAGAACGCATGGAACGCCCCGGTCACGCACTAAAAGCTATTTCCGCTCAGGATAAGAAGGCCAAGACCATGGCCACCTCGATCGTGATCGGCATCCACGTGGTTATCGTGATCGCGCTGATCCTTGGCTTGCGCCAGGCCGCGATCAACAAGGAAAAGGCCGCGCTGAGCGCCACGGTCGAACAGGCCAAGGCGGTTCCCAAGGCGCCGCCGCCGCCGCCGCCGGATCTTATCCGTCCGCCGCCGACCACCACGGTCGTGCCGGACTTCGCCATTGTCGCGCCGCCCAAGGCTCCGCCGGCTCCGCCGCCGGCCGCTCCGGCGCCGATCGCCAAGGTTGCTCCCACCAAGCTGGAAGCAATCATGCGCACACACACCATCCCGCCCTATCCGACAATCTCCCAGCGTCTGGGCGAGCAGGGCACAACGACCATCAAGGTGGTCATTGGCGTCGATGGCCGCGTCAAGGAATCCACGCTTGAGAAGACAAGCGGCTCGGATCGTCTGGATGCCGCCGCCGTCGAGTATGTGAAGAATGTCTGGCGCTGGCAGCCTCCGACCCAGGAAGGCAAGGCTGTTGAAGCGACCACACTGGTGTCTGTTGTCTGGAATCTGAAGGACGCTCAGTAGCGCGTTCGAACGTAAAATCTGTCTCGAATACAACATTATAAACGGAGTGTAGAAAATGGTTTCGAAGCATCTGACGATCGCAGCCGCCATCGTCCTCGTTACGGGTCTTGGCTTTGCGCCGGTGGCCTTCGCTCAAGACGCCGCCCCGGCCGCCCCGGCTGCTGATGCGGCCGCGCCGGCTCCGGATGCCGCCATGGCTCCGGCCCCGGAAGCCGCCCCCGCTGCCCCGACGGAAGCCCAGAAGGCTGCCGCCGTTGCGGAACCGACCAGCACGCCCTACGGCCTGACCCACATCATTGAAGAAAAGAACCCGGTCTCGCTGACCATCCTGATCATCCTGGCCGTCATGTCGATCGGCACTTGGTACATCTTCATCACCAAGTACATCGAACAGGCCCGCATCCTGAACCATGCCAAGGCCGTTGATCAGAAGTTCTGGACCGCTGGCACCCTGAACGAAGGCATCGACAAGCTGCACAAGAACTCCATGTTCCGCGCGCTTGCCGAAAGCGGCGTGAAGGCTTCCAACAGCGGCAACGCCCTGGTTGGCATGAATGACTGGATCGGCATGCAGCTGTCGCACAGCCTGGAAGACGCCACCTCGCGTCTGCAGGGCGGCATCGCGTTCCTCGCCTCGGTCGGCTCGGTTTCGCCGTTCGTCGGTCTGTTCGGCACGGTGTGGGGCATTCTGCAAGCCCTTATCGGTATCGGCGTGGCCGGCCAGGCCTCGATCGACAAGGTCGCCGGCCCGGTGGGTGAAGCGCTTATCATGACCGCCATCGGCCTCGCGGCCGCTGTTCCGGCCGTGTTGCTCTATAACTACCTGGTCCGCCGCAACAAGGTGATCGTGGAAAAGCTGCGCTCCTTCTCGGGCGACCTGCAGACCTACCTCGTCTCGAGCAAGAAGTAAGTCTGACCCGGTCCACTAGGTAAGAGAACCACCATGGCTATGAACAACGCGCCGCCGGCGGAAGACTCAGCACTCAATACCACCATCAATACCACCCCCTTGGTGGACGTGATGTTGGTGCTGCTGATCATCTTCCTGGTTACCATTCCGGTGGTCTTGAAGACGGTTCAGGTGGAACTGCCGAACTACCGCAACATCGTCACGGTTACCAAGCCGGAAAATATCCGCGTCTCGGTCGACAAGGACGAGAATATGTTCTTCAACGATGAGCAGGTCCCCCTGGATCCCCAGACCCTGCGCTATCGCCTGGTGAACGCGCTCTATGAAGCCCAGAAGGCCCATAAGCCATTCCCGGAAGTGCATATCCGCGGTGACAAGCAGGCCCGCTTCGAAGCCGTTGGCCGCGTCATTCTGGCCTGCCAGGAAGCTGGCATCCAGAAGGTCGGCTTCTTGACCGAACCGCACAACCTTGAAGACGGCACGCCCCAGAACTAGGGGCTGCCGGCTCTCTTTCTAAGAAAAAGGTACCTATCCCATGTCGATGGCCGTTGGAGATCCGCAAGGCGACGATGAAGTGATGGTGGAAATGAACACCACCCCGCTCATCGACGTCATGCTCGTTCTGCTCACCCTGCTTATCATCACGCTGCCCATGCAGACGCATGCGGTGAAGCTGGATATGCCGGCGCCGAACTCGACCCCGCCTGCCACCCCCCCGGTCTCGATTGAACTGGGCGTGGACTTTGATGGAACTGTGACCTGGAACGGCGATCCGGTGGACCGCCCGACCCTGGATTCCTACCTGGCCAATGCGGCCCAATCCAATCCGCAGCCGGAAATCCATGTAAATCCCAACCGTTTGGCCAAATATGATGCGGTTGCACAGGTTCTTGCCGATGCGCAGCGCCTGGGCGCCACCCATATTGGATTTACCGGGATTGATCAGTATAATTAGGTCGTGAGGGACATGGCCGCCGGATAAAGCGTGCGGCAAACACCGCGCGCTTTCCGTTTTTTGCGTTGATCGAAAGAGGTCTTGTGATGACTGCCAATAAACTGCGTTCCGCCCTTGCGGCGGCTCTCCTGGGTACCGCTGCCATTGCTGGCGCTGCGGCTCTGCTCTCCGTTCCGGCCATGGCTGCCAATGTGCGTCCTGAAGTCGGCACGCCCCTGCAGGAAGCCCAGAAGCTGGCTGCTTCCGGCAATTACAAGGCGGCAATGGCGAAGGTGAACGAAGCCGAATCGGTCCCGGGCAAGACCGCCGACGAAAGCGACATCATCGCGAAGATGAAGTCGTTTGTCGGCGTCAAGTCGGGCGACGCTTCGCTCGGTGGCCTTGCTGCCGCCAAGGCCAAGTTCGGCAACGACTATGCCGCGCGCAACTATTCCGCAGTGATCGCCGCTGGCGACACGCTCAAGTCCCTCGGCGGATTGGGCACCTCGGAAAAGCAGGTCATCGCCCAGTCCTATTACCTGAACAAGAACGCCGCCGGTTGCGTCAAGTACATCAAGGCCAATCTGACCAGCCCGGACGACACCACGCTGGAACTGCTGAATCGCTGCGCCTATGACGCCAACGATGAAGACACCCAGCGCCAGGCTCTCGAAACCCTGGTCTCGCACTCCGGCAAGACGGAAAACTGGAATTCGCTGCTCAAGCTGTCGGAACGCAGCAAGGGCATGAATGATCACCAGACCCTCAACATCTATCGCCTGAAGAACAACACCGGCACGATCGCCGGCAAGGACGAGTACACCACGCTCGCCCAGCTCGCGATCCAGCTGAAGCTTCCCGCTGAAGCCCAGGCCGTTGTTGAAAAGGGTGCTGCAGCCGGGGTTCTCAATGACGCCCGTTCGCAGCGCCTGCTGGCGCTGGCCAAGACCCAGGCCGCTGCCCAAAAGGGTGGCCTGGCTGCCGCGGCGGCTGCTGCTGCCAAGGACCCCAACGGTGATGCCCTGATCCAGGTTGCCGAACAGCAGCTCACCCAGGGCGACGCCGCCGGCGCTGTCGCCAGCGCCACGGCCGCTCAGGCCAAGGCCAAGGACAAGGACAATGCAGCGATGGTGCTGGGCCAGGCCCAGTTGGCAGCCGGCAAGAAGGCCGAAGCCGCCAAGACCTTCAACAGCATCAAGTCCACGCCCAACGCCACCATGATCGCGCACCTCTACGCGCTGTACTCGGCCAAGGCTCCGGCGGTTGCTGCCCCCAAGGCTCCGGCCAAGAAGGGCTAAAAGCGCCTTATCTCAATCCGGGAAACCGGGCGTCCGAAAATCGGGCGCCCGGTTTTTCTTTTTGCGCCAGCAGGAATCCGCGCGTGTCGATATCCGGCGGCTGCGCCACGCCCATGCCGCCGGCCAGCAGCTCGCCCAGCGACCAGTCCATGCGCGCCTCATAGCTGCGATCGAGCTGGTTGCGTAAGGGTTGCTCTGCCCGGTACCAGGCCTGCTTGCCGGACCCGTCACGGCAAGTGGAAAGCTCGGCGCCTTCCGCGCCCCAGCGGCGCTCCACGCAGTGATAGGGATCAAAGGACAGGCGAAACAGCCGCCGCCTGGCTTCTTCATAGCCGAAAGAAACCCGGCTGCCGTCGCTGCGTGCATAGCTGATGGTGCATGCAGCAGCGCCACGGTCATAAACAGCCAGCATGTCGCCGGCCAAATCGCGGCCGCCATAGGCCAGGCGCGAATCGCCGGCTGCCTGCATCGCCATGAAACGCTCGACGTTATCGCGCAATTCCTTGAAGGCCGTCTTCAGCCGGGCATCGCGCGAGGGCGTGGAATAATCCTCCCAATCGCCCTGCGCGCCATAAATGTTGACCGGCAGCCGCGCCGGCTGTGCCTGGTTCTGCAGGCCGGCAGCAAGCGCCAGCGTCACGGCATCGGTGCGATAGGACAGATCGGCGCAATTGGACTGCACCATGTCTGCCACTTCGCGCAAGGGATCAAAGCGCAAGCTCCCGCCGGCCATGCGGGCGCGGACATAATCATAATAATCCAGCACCTGTCCGTTCAGGACAAAGCGTCCCTGTTTCCAGTCTTGGTCACCCTGCATCGGAGCCGTGCCGAAAAACTGCGCCAGGTCGTAATCGGCAATCTCGCTGTTGCGCGCCGCCACCAGTCGACCGCCGGCCAGCGCGCCATCGTCCATCCGCCGCGCTCCCTCCAGCCGTATCGGCCGCCAGTTCTTGAAACCGGCGCCCATGCCCGGCGTGGCGCGCACAAAGCGCAGGTCATAATACCCGCGCGTCAGCGAGCCGTCGGAATGGGCGTCTATGTAGCGAAGCCTGCCATCGCTCTCGACTTTCCAGATCACGGCCAGGTGGCCGTTGGGATCATAGACCACGGTGCCGGCACGGATGGATCTGGGGCTGATCGCAGGCGAGTAAAAATCGCTTTCGAGCGGCTCTTCCAGCGCGGGATGGATGCGATAGCTGGCGGACGATACGGCATCGCGCAGGGTCTCAAGAATATCGCGTGCGTCGGCGCCGGTCGGGACATCGCGCCGGCGCTCCACTTCATTGCCGCGCGGTGAATAGCGGATGTCGCGGGCCCGGCCGCGCGGTCCCACTTCGCTGACATAGGAAAAAGGCAGGCCGCGATGCCAGGCGTAATAAAAGCGCAGGACATAGGGAAGATCGGCACAGTCCGAGAGGAAGACAAATCCCTTCGGATCGCTGGCGGCGAAGATATTGGCGCCATTGCGCAGGCAGGAATCCACGGTGCGGCAGCCCGAGGCCCCGATGGCGGCGATGAATTCGCCATAGCCGCGCTCGTCGGACGCTGTCCAGGCGGCCTGGCGGATGACATAAGTGGAAGACGCGGCGGCCGGCGAGGCCAGCAGCCAGGCGGCGGCACATCCCAAGGCAAAGCGCATCCAGCCCATGGCTCTCAGGCTAAAGGCTTGGCCCGGCGAATCCAACATTCAGACGGGCGGTTTTTTGAAAACAATCGTGCGCGAAAGCGTGAAATTGAACACCAGGCCCGCCAGCACGCCCACCGCCTGGGCGGCATATTTGTTGCTGAAGGGCAGCGGCGCATAATGCACCAGCAACACCGAGATGCCGTAATTGACCACGGCGCCCAGCAGGTTTGCCCCCACGAATTTTGCCCATTCCTGAAACGCGCCGGAAACGCCATGCGCCCGGCGGTCGGCAAAGGTGAAATAGCGATTGCCCAGCCAGGTGAATGCCATGGCGATGAAAATGGAAAAAGCGCGTCCGGCCTCGAATTCCAGCTTGAGGATGCCGGTGGCAATCCCCAGCACGCCGGTATCCACCAGATACCCCAGGGCGCCAATAATCCCGAAACGCACAAAGGAATGCCGCAGGAGATAGCGCGCCAGGCTCACCTATCGCCCCCCATTCATGGCGGGGTGAGATCCTGCGGCCCCGGTATGGCGAGATAGGCCATGCGCTTGAGTTCCCAGCGCCCGCGCGTGACCGTGTCCAGGATCAGGCCGGCCATCAGCGCCAGGAAGGCCAGCAGCATCAGGCCGGTCGCCAGCACCGCAGTGGGAAGGCGCGGCACCAGCCCGGTGTGCAGAAATTCCGTCACCACGGGCGTGCCCAGCAGCAGCGATGCCGCCGCCAGCAGGGCGAAGAATGTGGTGAAAAATACCAGGGGCCGCTCCTCGCGCACCAGGTAGCCGATGGTCCACAGGATGCGAAATCCGTCGCGAAAAGTATTGAGCTTCGACACCGATCCCGCCGGGCGTTCCTTGTAGCGCGTGTCCATCTCGGCCATCGGCATCATCAGCCGAACCGCATGCACCGTCAGTTCGGTCTCGATCCCGAAGCCTTCGGCGGTGAAAGGAAAGCTTTTGACGAAGCGCCGCGAGAAAACGCGATAGCCCGACAGCATGTCCGACAATTTCACATTGAACAAAAGCGACGTCAGGCCGGTCAGCAGGCGGTTGCCCAGCACATGGCCGGGACGATAGGCGGCGGCGTCGGTATGAATGCGCTTTGCCGTGAGAAGATCAACGCCATTCTCGACGGCGCTGCGGATCATGCGAACGCTGGCGCCCGCGTCATAGGTGTCGTCGCCGTCCACCAGAAGGTAAATGTCGGCCTCGATATCTGCGAACATGCGGCGCACCACATTGCCCTTGCCCTGGCGCTGCTCCTGGCGCACCACCGCACCGGCCTCGCGGGCCCGCGCCGCGGTCTGGTCCCTGGAATTGTTGTCATAGACATAGATCACCGCGCCGGGCAGCGCATCACGGAAATCGCGCACCACCTTGGCAATGGCTGCTTCTTCATTGTAGCAGGGCACCAGCACGGCGATGCGCGGCGTCATGATTTCCTCGGCCTAGCTTTTCATGGCCAGCGGGCACCATTGATAGGTACCCACCAGGTTGGTGTCGAATTGCTGGCACTCGCTCCAGCGAATAGCAAGATTATAATCGGACAGCGCGTCGCGCGCCCGCGACATGTCCGTGGCGTCTGCGATCAGGTAAAGATCGCCGCCCAGCCGGACATGGCGACCCACCCGGCCTTTCATGCTGGCGGTGATCTGCGTGCCGTCGCGCGGTTGCACCATCCAGCCGTCAATGCGCAGCACGGGAATTTGCGGCGGCAATTGGGTGACGATGAAGCCCATGGGCGCGTCGCCCGTCATCACCACCATGGTCTTGTCGGGCCGGGCAATGGGCGGGATGGCGGCCTGGATGTAAGGATCGCCCAGCGGCGCACGTTCCAGGAAGTCGCTGCGCGCCGTCACCAGGATCGCGAAGGCCAGCGCCGCCAGGATCATGTAGCGGATGCGCCGCGCCGGCGGGAAAAGACCCACCGCCGCCACGATCAGCAGCGGCGCCAGAATCTCGTAGCCCACGATGTAGCGGTAGATGGCGAAGAATTTCAGCCATGTGAAATAGGACGTGGCCGCGAAGGCGAACAAAGGCAGCGCCACGCTACCCGCCACCAGCGGATCGCGGTTATGCCGGCGCAGCGCCAGGAGCCCCAGCGCCGCAATGACGGCGAAATAGGCGACGCAGACCCGAAAATCCTGGAAGCTCAGATCGTCGGCAATGTGCCAATCGATCGAGAAATAGACCGGAAAGAACAGCTGGTGGTTCAGCAGGCGCGGAACAAAGCGCAAATCGCGATAGGTCGCGTTCAGCGCCAGCGGCGATTTCCAATAGTCATTCCAGTACGGAAACAGCGGATTGCCGGTGAGCTGGTAGACATGCGCCATCCAGGGCAGCGCGAATATGCTAAAACCGATGACGCCCGCGATCCCGCCCGCCGCCAGCCGCACCACCTGGTGCCGGGCGCTGCCGCCCAGCGCCAGCAGCGCCGCGGCGAAGCCGATGCAAAAAGGCATTTCCGGCAGTTTGAGGCCCATCGCCATGCCCGTGATGAATCCGGCAATGGCAGCGATGACCCCGGCCTTGCGCAGCGTCCCGGTGCGCAGTGTGTCGCGATGCACGATCAGGATGGCAAGGCTGGTGAGCCAGAACAGGCTCATCACCGTGTCGTAATAGGTGGTGCCCAGCTCGGAAAGCGTCAGCGCCCCGAACATGCTCGCTGTCGCCAGCGCGCCCGCCGCCAGCTTGCGCTCGGACAGGACAAGCCCTTCGCGCGCCATCAAATAGACCGGCACGATATTGGCGCCCTGCACCGCGCCCATCACGCCCAGCGCAATCCAGGACGTGGTGTGGCTGGCCAGCAGATAGAAGGGAATGTCGAGGAAGGGATTGTACCAGCTGCCCTGGTGCGCGACGGCGACATCCAGGCCCATGCGCCCGGTCAGGAAGGCATAAGGCCCGTACCAATGGTAATTGCGAAAATCCCAGCTCGTGTCCTTGCCCAGCACCACCACGAAGCAGGCCCAGAACATGATGCTCAGGCCCAGAAACAGCCCTTCTCGGCTGGTCAGAAAGGCCCGACGGGTCGGAAAAGGACTGGTCTGGGACGCCATCGGGAACCGGGAACCTTTGCGTTTGGCCGGTTCTAGCCGGTTCCCGGCCCTGGGATAAGTGATTTCGCCGGTAACCTAGTCCGGGTCCGGCTCCACCACGATATTGCGCAGGAATTGCAGCGTGCAGGCTCGCCAGGAATGGCCCAGGGCGAATTCCCGGGGGGTGGGGCTTGCGCCCCTCTGGGCCAGCTTGAGGGCCCCCAGGCATGCCGTCCGCAGGTCTTCATCCAGCACGGCCACGCCGGCGCCCTCGGGGGGGCCAACCACGTCCAGCGGTCCCTGGACCGGATAGGCCGCGACGGGGAGGCCGCAGGCCAGGGCTTCCAGCAGCACCAGACCGAAAGTGTCCGTCCGGCTGGGAAATACGAAAACCGTGCTGGCGCTGTAAGCGCGCACCAGCGCCGCGCCGGACAATGCACCCAGGAATTTTGCTTCAGGGTATTTCTCGGCAAGCGCCAGGCGCGCCGGGCCATCACCCACCACCACCTTGGTGCCGGGCAAATCGAGCGCCAGGAAGGCCTCAATATTCTTTTCCACCGCCACGCGTCCCACGCACAGCCAGATGGGGCCTTCGTAAGGCAGGCTGGCGCCGGGCACGGGCTGGAAATGATCCACGTCCACGCCGCGCGACCAGATGCGCAAATGGTGGAACCCGTGGCTGGCCATTTCACGCTTCAGGCTTTGCGTCGCCACCATCATCGCGGTGGCAGGGCCATGGAACCAGCGCAGCCAGCCATAGACCAGCGCCAGCGGCACAAAGGGAAAGCGCGCTTTCACATATTCGGGGAAACGCGTGTGGAAGGATGTGGAAAAGGCGATGCCATATTTGATGCAGATGGCGCGGGCGCAAAGTCCCAGCGGGCCTTCGGTGGCGATATGCACGGCATCGGGCGCAAATGCGCGGATTTCCTTTTCCAGCACGCGCCTGGGAAACAGCGCCAGGCGGATTTCGGGATAGGTGGGCATGGGCACCGTCAAGCGGCCCTGCGGCGTGGCGTAACGCACCTGGTGGCCCAGTGCGGCCAGATCCTCGCCCAGCACTTCGAGCGTGCGCACCACGCCATTGACCTGCGGCCGCCAGGCATCGGTGACGATGAGGATCTTCAACTGCGCGGCCACGCCGGGCACGGGCCCCGGCTGCAGGCGCCGCGCCCTAGGCGGGAATAAGCGCCGGCGCGGGTTCGTCGCTCCGGGCGGGGGCCAAAACGGCGTTTCTCTGAGGAGGGAGTGCCCAGCGCAGAATCTCCATATTTCCGCGGGCATCTTCGACAAGGGCGCTGCAGCTTTCAACCCAGTCTCCGTCATTGAGGTACAGGACATCACCGATCATGCGGATCTCGGCATGGTGGATATGGCCGCAAACCACGCCATCCACGCCGCGCCGGCGGGCTTCCGCCGCCACCACCTCCTCGAACCGCGAGATGAATTCCACCGCGTTCTTGACCTTGTGCTTCAGCCAGGCCGACAGCGACCAATAGGGCAGGCCCAGCGCCTTGCGCGCCTTGAACAGCATTTCGTTCCAGGAAAGCGCCATGCCATAGGCCCAGTCGCCGACATGGGCCAGCCATTTGGCGCAGCCGATCACCCCGTCAAACCGGTCGCCATGCAGCACCCAAAGCCGCTTGTCGTCAGCCGTGACATGAATCGCTTCATTGACGATCTCAATGCCGCCGAACAGCCTTCCCGCATAATCGCGGGCGAATTCGTCATGATTGCCTGGCACGAAAATCACGCGGCAGCCCTGGTCCACCTTGCGCAGGATCTGCGCCACCACATGGCTCTGGTCCTGGTTCCAGTACCAGCGGCGCTTCAATTGCCAGCCATCCACAATGTCGCCGACCAGGAACAGGGTCTGGCATTCATTGTGGGCCAGGAAATCCGCCAGCGCCTCGGCCTTGCAGCCCTTGGTGCCCAGATGGGTGTCTGAAATGAAAATGGTGCGATGGCTGCGCGTGGGGCGGTTGTCGAATTCGACCCTTGCCGCGGCACGCCCTGTGGATAAAGGGACAAAAGAATTTGCGGCACTTTCAAACCAGAGACTGTCGGTCATCGCGCGCTCCCGCTTTGCTCCCGCCGCCTTTGCAAATTGGCCTTTGCGGATTGGCGGTTAGCTAGATGCTTCGCGCGAATCTTTTGTTTCGTCGCGGCGACAGAAATAAGAATCCGCGGCTTGCCCGGAAAAATAAGGGAGGATTGCCGCGCTGCACAACGCCGCAAAAGCAGGCAAATGACTGAAAATCAGGCACTTTTTGCGTGAAATTTCTGAGCTTTTCTGAGGAAAAAAGCGTAGCAGCCATGCGTTATTGGACTTGCACCAAAGTTGGAGTTTCGCCATATTGCTGCAGTGCGGTATCGCGATCTTCGATTGCGAGGCCGCCGCCCTTCCTGGGCGTTTCCTCCCTGAACTTGGCCGCTCTTCGGAGCGGCCATTTTTTTTGGCCCGATCTTTTGCGGGCTGGCGGCGTTGCGCGTCGCTCATGGGCCTTAAAGCCCACATCACTCCTCGCGCCTGGCCAGCCCACAAAATCTCTGGGCCAAAACCGCGCTTCTGAAGTTTGATTATTCCGCCGCCAAAGGCATCGAGCCGCTGCGACGGTTGAAGGCGCTAAGCGGGATCGCCGTCACCTTGGTCAAGGCTTCCAGCAATCGCTTTTGCACTGTCTCAAATGCGGGCCGCCGCGCCATCGTGTCTTCTTCCAGGTACAGGCTGCGATTGATCTCGATCTGCAGCGCATGGCAGCCCACGGGACCGCGGCCATACAGCGTGGTGGTATAGCCCCCGGCATAGGGCGAATTGCGCACAATGCTGAAACCCGCATTGGCAAAGGCGTTTTCGGTCCATCCCGTCAGCGCCGGCGGCGCGGAAGCGCCATAGCGGTCGCCCAGCACGATATCGGGCACCGCCAGCGCCGAGGGCATGGAATGGCAATCAATCACGATGGCCACGCCAAAGCGCGCCAGCGTTTCCTCCACCAGCCCCATCAGGGCTGCGTGATAGGGGCGGTGCAGATAGGCCAGCCTGGCCTGCGCCTCCTGCGGCGCAAGCTTGCCGCGATAGATTTCCGCCCCGTCGCGCACAATGCGCGGAATAACGCCAAGCCCTGCCAGCACGCGCGCACCCGGCGCATCCACCGCCAGGCCCAGCGGCCCGGAAAACATGCCCGGGTCCAGCTCGCCGGGGGCGCGGTTGGCGTCGCAATAGGCGCGCGGGAAGCGCGCCGTGATCAGGGGTGCGCCCAGCCCGGTCACGCCGCCGAACAGCTCATCGGCAAAGGCGTCTTCCGAACGGCGCAGTGCCAGCGCGTCCAGCCTGCTGGCCGCCACCAGGCTGCCCGGGTAAATCCGGCCCGAATGGGGCGAGGCGAAGATGAAAGGCAGCGATTGGCGCAGCGGCCGGGCAATGCGGAACGGCTCGCCAAAGAGCAGGGCCAGGGCGGCATCGCCCCCTTGGTGTCCTGAGCCCTGGTCCGACGGGGTCATCGCGCAAAACCGCAAAACTGCACCCACAGACAAGCCCAAAGGGCCCAAAGGCACAAGGCCGGTCCGGCTCCCCAGGGCCAAGTCCCGGGTTCCAAAGGCGCTTTTGGCTCTTAACCACAGTTTACCCTTTGGCGGATATGTTTTAGGAAAGAGACGGGCAGGGCGGCACGCATGGCGCATATCCTCTTGGCGGAAGACGATGAATCGCTGCGCAAGTTCCTTGCCGCGGCGCTGGTCAAGGCCGGCCATGCCGTCACCGATTTCGGCGATGGCGGCGACGCCTGGGAATGCGTCAAAGGCTTTACCTTCGACCTTTTGCTGACTGACATTGTAATGCCCGGCATGGACGGCATCGAACTGGCCAAGCGCGCCGTGGAAATGAACGCCGCCCTCAAGATCATGTTTATCACCGGCTTCGCCGCGGTCGCCCTGCACCCCGCCTCCGGCGCCCCCAAACAGGCCAAGGTCCTGTCCAAGCCCTTCCATCTTCGCGAAATCGTGGCCGAAGTTGACCGGATGCTGGCCGCGGCCTGATCCAAACCCTCCATGGCCGGCCTGCGAGCCGGCCATCCAGCCTTAAAAACTGCCCAAAATCCCCACTCTGAGCCGGTCGAAGGGCCCACTTTCTTTTAGGGACCGGGGCAGCTAGAAAGCCGCCACTTGCCGCACGGTGGGGCGCGTAGCTCAGCGGGAGAGCACTTCCTTGACATGGAAGGGGTCACAGGTTCGATCCCTGTCGCGCCCACCACTTTTCTCATAAATTTCAGATGGTTATTAGCACGCCTTCAGGAACGCATAATCTTCGGCCAGACCCCGATACCATACCGATACCGCAGTGGGGGAACTCAGAGGAACACCGAGATCGCCCTGACGTGCCTATGTGCGCCAGTGAAGATCGCTTCCGTCCGCCAGAATGCGACTGAAACATTCCCCTTAATCACCGCTTTCCCGCTCTCGCCGATGGTGAACCAGCGTGGTGCGCCGCCAGCTAAACCGCCACACCTGCCGCAGCGGGAGCCCACCCAGGTCAGAAGGGCTATATTCCCGCAGGGCTCCTGTCTAAGTTGAATTTCAAGCGGGCAGCGTGGGGCTCATTGGAACAACGCGACCCGTGGATTAGGTGGAGAGAATATGACAGCCGGTATTGCGTCATTGGACGGCATGCAGAGCTATCTGCTGCCGATCTTTACTCTATTCAGACATCTGATCTGCCCCCTTCCAAGTGGTCCAGGGACTATCATATTGGAACCTTGGAGGGAGATTTGAAATGGGACGCAGGCATCAGCCTGAGGAAGTTATTGGCAAGCTGTGATCGGCCCCCACTGAGTGGTCCGTTTTGATTGTTAGTGCATTCCAGCCTCCAGCGCTATGGCCGGCCGTAGGTGGAGCGTAGCGTAACCGGTGGGCGGCCATAGCGACGACGCGGTTTCGGGGGCCGGCGGCTGATA
>CANJLC010000015.1 GCA_947475445.1 Alphaproteobacteria bacterium | reverse complement strand
CGCAACCGACCCGCCCTGCGAAAGCACAATCTCCGCCTCCCGCAGCTTGCCAATAACTTCCTCAGGCTGATGCCTGCGTCCCATTTCAAATCTCCCTCCAAGGTTCCAATATGATAGTCCCTGGACCACTTGGAAGGGGGCAGATCAATCACGGCCGACCAGTTCCTCGACCTCAATGAAGGCATTGGCGGCTATGACCAGAATGCCAATTATGTGGCAAACCGCGTGGTGGGTGACGCCGGCGCGCTCAAGCGCGTCTATCAGGGTGGCGTGACGCTCAGCGGCGGCGCCGGTCTGTCGCAGATTCCCGTGTTCGACGTCACCGGCACCTTCAATGACGATGGCGGCTATCACTATCAGTGGTACCATTTTGCGGTGCGCGAGCGCATGGCTAGGCAGAATGGCGATACAAAGAACCATGTGATGTGGCGCGGCAACCCGGTGCCGCTGGCCAAGGCCTGGCCTGCCTTCATCAGCTGGGTGGAAGCGGTAGCCAAGGACAATTCCGGCCGCAGCCAGCGCCAGAAGGTGATTGCCAACCGGCCTGCCAGCCTGGTGGATGGCTGCTGGAAGACACCCACGGCATTTACCGCCGAACCGCAGGTCTTCGGCTCCGACAGCAAGACTTCCTGCAACGCGGCGTTCCCGTCCTATGGCTTCCCGCGGCTGGCGGCCGGCGGCCCGCTGGCGGCGGACATCATCAAGTGCGCGCTGCGTCCGGTGAACGCGAAGGATTACAAGGTCGCCTTCAATCCCGACCAGACCGCGCGCCTGAAGAAGATATTCGCGGGCGGCGTCTGCGATTTCTCCAAGCCGGGCGTGGGCCAGGTCAAGGTGGTGCCTTGGGCGTCCTTCGGGCCGGCCCAGGAAAACCTCGTCTACGACATAACAAGACAGGGGTGAGCCGCGTCTTGCCGAACGGTCCAGCGGACCGCTCGGCGCGGCGAACGACATGAGCTCAGGCGAGCGGCCGGGCGTAACGAACACCAAAGGCCCCGGGAAACCGGGGCCTTTGTCATTTCCGGGCTGTTTTTTTTGCAATCCCCCACCAATTTACGTTTTGGGCGGAACCAATCCCAATATCGGGCGTTGGGGCTCCGGGCTTTGTGGGTCTGGACGCATCTTGGCTGCAAATAGGCTGGTTTTGCTGGCGGTGGTGCCGCTATTTCTGGTGTTGGCTGTCGTTGCCTACATCACGATCCAGTTCGCCGCCAACGAGCGCGAAGCGCAGCGCTGGGTTCGTCACACTTACCAGGTGATGGAGTCGCTTCGCACGCTCCAAGATGATGTCCAGGGAGCCGAAAGCAGTATCCGGGGCTACCTGATCGCCCATAACCCCACTTTCGTCACCGTTTACCGCGCCCGCGCGGCGCGCGTGCCCGCAGACATGAAACAGTGTCGCGCACTGGCGGCCGATAGTCCCGACCAGTTGCGTCGTGCCGACCGCCTGCAGAAGCTGATCAATACCCGGTTCGAAGGCCTGCGGGCGGCGGAGCGGGCTGGAAGCGCGGGATCCGCGCCGACGCCCGTCGTGACACAGGCGCTGGAACGCGCCCGCCAGCAAATGGCGGCTATCCGTTCTGACGTGGAGGCCGGCACCAGCCCCGAGACCAAGGATATTGTCCACCTGACAAAGCCGTTCGACCTGGGGCAATTGCGTAGAGCTATGTGGGTTTAATGAAGTATCGCTTCTGGGGCACCCGCTCGCAGGCTCGCGACGTTCGCCGTTTTCGCATCCAAACGCTGTCGCTATGGACCCACCGGATTTGCTCACGCGCTTCGCGCGCCGCGTCAAACAGAAAAAACCCGCCGAACTTTCGTCCGGCGGGTTTGGTTTTTTACGAAACCGCTTTTAGTTGAAAGCGATGTTGTAGGTGAGGGTGATGACACCGCCGCCCGAGCAGGCATTCTTGGTGGCCATGTAGAAGCCGCTGCAAGCCGAGTTGGACAGGTCGGTGCCGACATAACGGGCGTCAAGCGCGAAGCCCATGTAGCTGGCCGTCAGGCCGGCGTCGTAGTGGGTATAGTCGCCCGAACCGAAATTCTTGGCAGCCTGCACCCACTGGTGGCCGACATTGCCGCTGAGCGAGAGCCAGTCATTGACCGGAATGGTCAGGTTGCCGGCCAGATAGTTGGAAACACCGCCGCCCAGGCTGAACATGGGCGAATAGGCCCAGGTGCCCGTCAGGCTGAAGCCTTCGAAGCTGTGGCTGAGCTGGGTGATGATTTCGACGAAGCTGGCTTCCGAACCGCCAAACGTGTTGGCGTCGGGATAGGCATAGTAATAGGCCTCAATGTTCAGGTCGGAGTCGAACACCGTGGTGTGCTTGCCGCCATAAATGTCGATTTCATAGCCCGGATTGTGGTTCGAGCCGCCGAGCTGCCAGTTGGTCTGGGAAGCCCAGGTACCGACGTAAAAGCCTTCCGGCAGCGTGAAGTTGAGCGTGCCCTGGGGCGCGATCTTCTTGTTGTTCTGGGAAATGCCACGGAAGCGATAATCGCTCTGCACCGCAAGGGCGGCGCTCACGGTCACGGCGGGCGCATCCTGCGCATAAACGGCCGTGCTGGACGCCAGGCCAAGCAGGCTCGCGGCAGCCAGCGTCATTTTCGTAATCGTCTTCATTTGTAATCCTCTCGTTGAGCACACCGTGGACTGGTGTGGACTTGCCCAGGCTGGACGCCCCGGTTGAAACTGGGCTGACGATCCAGTTTTAGGGGGGCCAAACTCAATATGACAATTGTCCTGCGGAGCTTGTTTTTGGCCACTTTGGACCGGATTTGGCAAAGCGTTGTTGCAATGCAACACGCATTTGCCCAAATTGTGGGCATGTCGATGACTAATTGGGCGGAAAAGCTTGGAATCGATAGCAGAGTCAGGTCTGTACCGCCGGAAAATTTCGGCGTTTTTGGACGGAAAACGACTCGGATTTGCGCATTTCAGACAGCCCGCCGCCCAAACTGCCATAGCTTTGTGCAGCGTTTGCGTTGATCTTTGATCGCGCATGCCACACCAGAATCAGCCCTTGCCGGGCGCCCGCATCATCCTGATCCGACACGGCCAGCCCGCCATTCCGCTCAGGCCGCGCACCAGCCACGCTGAGTTTCGCGACTATATAGAAGCCTATGAAGCGGCAGGGCTTGATCCGTCCATCCTGCCGCCGCGCGAGATCGCGGAGCTGATGCAGGGGGTCACGCAAATCCTCACCAGCGACCGCCGCCGCGCGCATGAGAGCGCCCGCATGCTGGCGCCCCATGCCGAATTGATCGTCGATCCGCTGTTTGCCGAAGCGCCCCTGGCGAGCCCGCCGATATCCTTGCTGAGGATGAGTGTTCCCAAATGGGCGGTGATCGCGCGCCTGCTCTGGCATCTGGGTCATACGCCGGGAATCGAGAATTACGCCCAGGCGCGCGACCGCGCCATCCGGGCCGCGGACATGCTCACCGCCCGCACCCAGGGCGGCGGCACGGCAGTGCTGGTGGCGCATGGCTATTTCAACGCCATGATCGGGCGGCAATTGCGCTTGCGCGGCTGGTCGCGCAGCGGCAGTCATCGTGCGCGTTACTGGAATGCGGTGACCTATGAATGGAAGAAAGTAGGCGCATGATTGAAGAAAGACTTGTGATTGGCGCCGCTGACGGCGATGCCGAAGCGTTTCTCTATCCCCCGGGCCCGGGAACTTTCCCCGGTCTGTTATTCTTTACCGACCTGTTCGGCATCCGGCCCGCCAACCAGGGTGTGGCGAGACGCTTTGCGCAGGCCGGCTACGCCGTTCTGATGCCCAACGTCTTTTACCGTTTCGGCGCGCTGCCGCTGCTGGATTTCGAATTCAAGATGGGCGAGGAACGCTCGATGCAGCGGATGAATGCGCTTTTCGCTTCGCTGACCAATGCCCAGATGGAGCGCGATGCCCCCCATTATGTAAAAGCGCTGCTGGCGCGCAGCAAGGGTCCCAAGATCGCGGTGGTAGGCTATTGCTATACCGGCGCCATGGCGCTGCGCACCGCCGCCGTGGCGCCAGACCTTGTCGCCGCCGCCGCATCCTTCCATGGCGGACGCCTGGTGACGGAGGATGCTGACAGCCCCCATGCGCGCATCGCCGATGTCAAAGGTGAACTGTATTTCGGCCATGCCATCGAGGACCCGACGGCGACACCGGCCCAGATCGCAAAGCTGGACGACACGCTCAAGGGCTGGGGCGGCAAGTTCCAGAGTGAGATGTACCAGGCCCGGCATGGCTGGACCGTGCCGGGGCGCGATGTGTTCGATGAAGCCATGGCGGAACGCCATGCGCAAAAGCTGCTGGACCTGATGAAGCGCACTATCGCCTGAGCCTTCTGTGCTAAAAATTGCGTCGAATCAGTAAGGCTTGCGGACCGCATGCGAAGCTCGGTGCTGGCATTGTGCCTGGTGGCCATGGCGGTGGCTTCTGCCACCGCCGCGCCGGCGCGCTTTGTCAGCCAGCGCGTGAACAAGGCCTTTCTGCGCGAAGGGCCCAGCTTCAGTCATAAGGTTCTTTGGATATACCGCCATCGCGGCTACCCCTTCACAGTCATTGCCAAGTTCGATGTCTGGCGCCGGGTCCAGGCGGCGGATGGCACAACCGGCTGGATGAGCGCCTCCATGCTGTCGGATGATCGCACCGTGCTGGTAACCGGCAAGGACAGGGTGCAGATCCATGAAACGGCGGCTGGCGGCAAGGTGGTCGGGTTGGCAGATCCCGGGGCGATTGCGGGACTGAAAAGTTGCACCCGCGTCGCCTGTCACATTCGTGGCGAGGGCATTGACGGCTGGATCGCCCGCAATCGCGTCTGGGGCGTCAGCGTGGACGAGGTTTTCAAGTAAGCCTTAGTGCCGAAAGTGGCGCATGCCGGTGAAAACCATCGCAAGGCCCGCTTCGTCGGCTGCATCGATGACTTTCTGATCATTCATCGAGCCGCCCGGCTGGATCACCGCCGTGGCGCCGGCTTCGGCGACCGCCAGCAATCCGTCGGGGAAGGGGAAGAAGGCTTCCGAAGCGGCCGACGAACCCACCGTGCGCGGCTCGCTCCAGCCGGCGATCTTGGCGGCGTCTTTCGCCTTGATGGCGGCGATGCGGGCGCTATCCACGCGGGACATCTGGCCAGCGCCGATGCCGGCGGTGGAGCCATCCTTCACGTAAATGATGGCGTTGGATTTCACATGCTTGCCGATTGTGAAGGCCAGCAGCATGTCCTTGATCTCCTGCGGCGACGGCTTGCGCTTGGTGACCAGTTTCAATTTATCTTCCGTGATGCGGCCATTGTCGCGGGTCTGGACCAGGAAGCCTCCCGCCACCGAACGGTAGGTGAGGGTGGGGCTAAGCGGATCGGGCAATGCGCCCGCCGTCAGCAGGCGCAGATTCTTCTTGGCCGACAGGATGCGCTTTGCGTCCTCGTCGGCATCCGGCGCGATGATCACTTCGGTGAAAATCTTGGAGATTTCCTCGGCGGTCTCGCCATCCAGTTTCTGGTTGAAGGCCAGTACGCCGCCAAAGGCGCTGACGCTGTCACAGGCCAGCGCCTTGAGATAGGCGTCTTTCAGGCTGGAGCCCAGGGCCACGCCGCAGGGATTGGCATGCTTGATGATGGCGCAGGCCGCGCCATTTTTCGGATCAAACTCCGCCACCAGTTCGTAAGCGGCATCAGTGTCGTTGATGTTGTTGAAGGACAATTCCTTGCCCTGGAGCTGCGTGGCGCTGGCGACGCCCGGACGCGACGAGCCGTCCACATAGAAAGCTGCGCCCTGGTGGGGATTTTCGCCATAGCGCAGCGGTTGGCGCAGCAATCCGCCAAAGCTGCGGCGGCGGGGCGGGGTTTTCTCGCCGCCCTTTTCCAGTTCGCCTGCGAACCAGTTGGAAACCGCCGCGTCATAGGCGGCGGTGCGGGCGAAAGCGCGCTGCGCCAGGGTGCGGCGCAGGCCTGCCGTGGTGGCGCCGTCATTGGCCGCCATCTCGTCCAGCACGGCCTTGTAGTCTTCCACATCCACCACGACCGTCACCCAGTCATGGTTCTTGGCGGCGCTGCGCGTCATGGCCGGGCCGCCGATATCAATATTCTCGATGGTGGTGTCAAAATCGGCGCCGCGCGCCACCGTGGCCTCGAAGGGATAGAGATTGCACACCAGCAGGTCGATGCCGGTGATGCCATGCTCTTTCATGGAGGCGGCATGGTCCGCCTTGTCACGCAGCGCCAGCAGGCCGCCATGCACATTGGGGTGCAGGGTCTTGACCCGTCCATCCATCATTTCGGGAAATTGGGTGATCTCGGAGACGTCGCTGACAGCAAGGCCCGCGTCGCGCAGCGCCTTGGCGGTGCCGCCGGTGGAAATCAGCATCACCCCCTGAGCCGCCAGTCCTTTGGCAAATTCAATCAATCCCGTCTTGTCGGAAACTGACAAAAGGGCACGGGAAATCTTGCGGTTGGCCATTGGCGCGACTCGGAAAAAGCGAGGTTGCGCGTGGGTGTTATCGCTTCATGAGGTAATAGAAAAGGCCCAATCCCAGGCTTGCACACAGCGAATAGGTCACGGGGACCGTGAAATGCCAGTCACCCTGATTTACGGCAAAATCTCCGGGCATGGGATCCAGGCCCAGCAGGGCAATGGCAGGGGCCAGCGCCACGGCGCCGACGGCCAGGATGACCAGGATGAACAGAAGCTGCCTCATCCCCCACAGGATAGGGCAGGCCGGTTAAGGCGCTGTTAGTGTCCGGCGTCTTTCAGGGGCATGGAACGCATCCCCAGCCGGGCAAACAGGGCCTTGTCGGCGTCTGTTTCGGGGTTTGGCGTGGTGAGGAGCTTTTCGCCGTAAAAGATGGAATTGGCACCCGCCAGGAAGCACAGGGCCTGGGTTTCCTGGCTCATGGATTCGCGGCCCGCCGACAGCCGCACCATGGAGCGCGGCATGACAATGCGCGCCACCGCGATGGTGCGCACGAAATCGATGGCGTCGAGCGCCGCCGCCTGCGCCGCCGGTGTTCCCTTCACTGCCACCAGCGCATTGATCGGCACCGATTGGGGATGCTCGGGCAACGTGGCCAGGGCGTGGATCATGCCGGTCCGGTCGGCGGCGCTCTCGCCCATCCCGACAATGCCGCCGCAACAGACATTTAGCCCCGCATTGCGGACATGTTCCAGCGTGTCGAGGCGGTCCTGATATGTCCGTGTACTGATGATGTGACGGTAATGCTCGGGCGAGGTATCGAGATTGTGGTTGTAATAATCCAGCCCCGCGCCCTTGAGGCGCTGCGCCTGCGGCCCGGTCAGCATGCCCAGCGTGACACAGCTTTCCAGCCCCATCGCCTTGACGCCTTCGATCATGGTGCAGACAGCGTCCAGGTCCTTGTCCTTGGGCGAGCGCCAGGCCGCGCCCATGCAAAAGCGGGAAGCGCCGGCTTCCTTGGCTTTGCGGGCATCTGTCAGCACGGCCTCGACATCCATCAGCTTTTCAGCCTTGACGCCGGTGTCGTACTGGGCGGCCTGGGGGCAATAGGCGCAGTCCTCGGGACAGCCGCCGGTCTTGATAGACAGCAGGGTGGAAATCTGCACTTCGCTGGGGTCGAAATTGCGCCGGTGAACCGACGCCGCCCTGAACATCAGTTCGGCAAAAGGCAGGGCGAACAGGGCGGCGATTTCCTCGCGCGTCCAGTCTGTCCGGGGTGCCGTGTCGGCAGGCAGGGGTGCGTTCATGCCCCACTTAAAACCCGGGGGCGGCAGCCGCGCAAGACCCCAGAACGGGCCCCAAAAAGGCAGCGATTTTGAAGGTTTGACGGGGGGCCGGGGCTGGCTATATTCCCGCGCCTTGGATGCGGGCGTGGTGGAACTGGTAGACGCGCCAGACTCAAAATCTGGTACCGCAAGGTGTGTCGGTTCGATTCCGACCGCCCGCACCAATTAAAAAAGCGCGCCCTTACAGGCGCGCTTTTTTAATGCTGAGCGGCCGCGGCGGCCTAGCGGCAGCGTGTTGGCCGCGCGCAGAGAGGCCGGCGCGGCAGTGTTCATCGCGCGCCGTCTATGTAAGAGAACCACTTACACGCAGAGGCGCACTCGCATGTGCAGCACGAAATTGTTCGGCGCGTGGCCGTGGTATCTGTTCGGAAATAATTTTAAGGTGCGCCCTGGCTGCGCATAAAAAATTGATGGGGGAGACCATGAAAGCTACGAAAGCATTGTTGACGCTTGCTCTGGCGCTTGTTTCGACCGGCGCGATGGCGCAGGTCAATGCAGGCACGCAAAAGCCAGAAGCCGCATTGCCCTTCACCATGACGCAGGTGTCGACATTCAATTTTCCCTGGAAGATCGCCTTCCTGCCGGATGGCCGCATGCTGATCACCGAAAAGGTCGGCCCGGTCTGGCTGGTGACGCAGAAGGGCGAGAAGACCGAAATTTCCGGTGTGCCGCAGGCCCTGAAGCTGGGCATGGGCGGCATGCTGGGCGTGTTCCTGTCGCCGCATTACGCCACGGATCACAATGTCTATCTTACCTATGCCGAGCCCGGAGAGGGCGGCGCCAGCCTGGCGCTGGCGCGCGGACGCCTGGCGATCAAGGGCAATGCGGCCAGCCTCGAAGGCCTCAAGGTCCTGTGGCGCGAATATCCCAAGGCTGACAGCAAGCGCGGCAATTTCGGCGCCAAGGTCGCTTTCTCGCCCGACGGCAAATATTTGTTCCTGTCCGTCGGCGACGAATTGCGCATGTCGCCGGCCCAGGATCCCAATGTGGCGCTGGGCAAGATCCTGCGCCTGACTCTGGACGGCAAGCCCGCACCGGGCAATCCGGGCGCCGGCAAGACCGGCACATCCACGGTCCCGGTGATCGACTGGCCCGCGGATACGGAGGAAGCCAAAACGCCCAAGCAGATCGGCACCGTCACGCTGCCCGGCACCAACACCACGCCGGCCGAAATCTGGAGCATGGGTCACCGCACGCCCTATGGCCTGGCCTTTGCGCCGGACGGAAGGCTCTGGGAAGTCGAGCATGGTCCGTTCGGCGGCGACGAGCTGAACCTGATCGAGCCGGGCAAGAATTACGGCTGGCCGATTACCTCCTATGGCGTCAATTACAACAAGAAGCCGATTCCCTCGCCCGATGATTTTCCGAACCTGGCCAAGCCGGTGATCTATTGGGCGCCGGTCATCGCGCCGGGCAGCCTGACCTTCTACAAGGGCGCCATGTTCCCGCAATGGAATGGCAACGGCTTCATTACCGGCATGGCCAGCAAGACGCTGAACCGCATCGTGTTCGACGGCAAGGGCGGCGCCAAGCCGGCCGAGCGCTGGGACATGGGCCACCGTATCCGCAATATTGAAGTTGCTCCCGATGGCGCGATCTGGGCGATCGAGGATGACGCCAAGGGCGCTTTGTGGCGCATCACGCCGAAATAGGTTTCTTCAGGCCTGCAAAAAAAACGGCGCCCCGCAAGGAGCGCCGTTTTGGTTTGTGGGGTCCGCTAGTGGTTGGCGAGGATGATCGAGGCGATCGGGCCCGTAACGGCGGCGGCAAGGACATAATTGCCGTCCACTTCGCGCCATTCATAACCGCGCGGCGGGGTGCGCAAATGACGGGCGCGATAATCCACACGGTGGCCACGGCCCCAGTCGCTGCGGTCGATATGACCGCCCTGGCGCCAATTGGCATGCCGATTGTTGTTCCGGTTGTTGTTATTGGCGTTGTTGTTGCCGCGATGATCGTCATTGCGCTGCGTATCGGCATTGAAGCCGTTGTCGTGATTGTTGCGGCTTTGATTGTAGGTGCCCTGGGCGAAGGCGCTGCCCGTGCCCGCCAGAAGCGAGAGAGCAAGAGCAATAGTGAGTGTGCGTTTCATGGTGTTTCCTTTTCTGCAGTGTCGATAACGCACAAGGTAGGGATTCCGCCGTGAACCCTGGCTGAATGCTTTGAGGCGGAAATGATTTGATTGTCGCGAAGTGTACCGGCGCTACAGAAAAGGCCCGTAAAACAAGGGCCAAATACACCTCGCAATGTAGGCGATGGATGCGGCAATTACGCCGCTGTCCGTGAGCCTCTGGCGCGCGAAGCGCGCGAGCATGTCCAGCGGACATGCGAGAAAAGGCGAACGCCCTGAGCTTGGGCGAAGGGCCGCGGCATCAAGCCGCCGTCCAGCCGCCATCAATGCTCAGAATCGCGCCGGTGATGGAGCGGGCCAAGTCTGAGGTCAGATAGAGTGCAAGGCCCGAAATCTCTTCCACGGTGACGAATTCCTTGGTCGGCTGGGCTGCCAGCAACACGTCCTTGATCACCTGTTCGCGCGTCAGGTTGCGCGCCGCCATGGTGTCGGGAATTTGTTTTTCGACCAGCGGGGTCCAGACATAACCGGGGCAGATGGCGTTGACTGTGATGCCGTGGGCGGCGGTTTCCAGCGCCACGGTCTTGGTCAGTCCCGCCACGCCATGCTTGGCGGAGACATAGGCCGACTTGAAGGGTGAGGCGACCAGGGCATGGGCGCTGGCCGTGTTGATGATGCGGCCCCACTTCTTCGCCTTCATGCCGGGCACGGCGGCGCGTGATGCATGGAAGGCGGCAGAGAGGTTGATGGCGATGATCTGGTCCCATTTCTCGACGGGGAAATCCTCCACCGGCGAAACGAACTGGATGCCGGCATTGTTGACCAGTATGTCCACGCTGCCCAGCGCCTTGCCGGCATCGGCAACCATGGCGGCGATCTGGTCGCCCTTGCTCATGTCGGCGCCCGAATAGATCGCCTTGACCCCGAAATCCTTTTCGATGCCGCTGCGCTCCTGCTCGATGGCGTCCTTGTCGCCAAAGCCGTTGATCACGACGTTGGCGCCGTTCTGCGCAAAGGTGCGGGCGATGGCCAGGCCGATGCCCGAGGTCGAGCCGGTGACGAGGGCGACTTTGCCTTGGTGCATGGGGGCCTCCAATTTTGCCGCCAGCATGGCACAGGACAGCTTCCTTGCCCGCGCGTGTTAAGGCCGCAGCGCAAAAAATTCGGACAAAATTCGGCGAATCCCGCTATGATTTGAGCCCATGGACACTAAAGCCTTCCCGGCCAGCCGCAAGCTGCGCCGCCCCGACCGCTGCGACCGCATCGCCCTGGTGCTGCAGGGCGGCGGCGCGCTGGGCGCCTACCAGGCGGGCGTCTACCAGGCGCTGAATGAGGCGGGGCTGGAGCCGGACTGGATTTCCGGCGTCTCGATCGGCGGCATAAACGCCGCCATCATCGCCGGCAACAAGGTCGAGGAGCGGCTGGAAGCCCTCAGCGAATTCTGGCGCCGCATCACCGACCGCGCGCTTCTCGTCCAAACGCCGGACGGCGATATCTTCAAGCAGTGGCGCAATGCCTATAGCGCGATGACCACCCTGTTCCAGGGCCAGCCTGGTTTCTTCGAGCCGCACAAGATCAGCCCATGGCTGCTGCCCGCCGGCGCCAAGGACGCCACCAGCTATTACGACACCGCGCCGCTGCGCCAGACCCTGACCGAGGTGATTGATTTCGACTACCTCAATACCAAGGCCGTGCGGTTTTCGGTTGGGGCGGTGAATGTGCAGTCAGGCAATTTTGTGTACTTCGACAACCGGCACGACACCATCATTCCCGAACATGTGATGGCATCGGCGGCGCTGCCGCCGGGACTTCCCATGGTCAAGATCGGCACAGATTATTTCTGGGATGGCGGTGTGGTGTCTAATACGCCGCTGCAGCATTTGCTGGCGCAGGACGACAATCTCAATTCGCTGGTGTTCCAGGTCGATCTGTTCAGCGCCCGCGGGCCGCTGCCGCGCACAATTCAAGACGTGATGGGCCGCGAGAAGGACATTGTCTATTCCTCGCGCACCCGTCAGGTCACCGACATGTTCGCGCGGCTGCAGCGCTGGAAGCAACGCGCCTATGAGGCGCTGGTAAAAGTGCCGGATGGCGATCTTTCCGACGAGCAGCGCGAGATGCGCGACAAGCTGGCTGACCTGCCCCAGGCGACCATCCTGCAGATGATCTACCAGCGCAAAATCTATGAGAGCAATGCGCGCGATTATGAATTTTCCGCCGATTCCATGCATGAGCATTGGCAGAGCGGGCTGGAAGACACGCGCCGCACCCTGGCGCGCAAGGACTGGCTGACGATCCCGCCCCAGGGCGTCGGCATCATCGCCCATGACGTGCATCGGGATTACGAGAAGTCTGCGTGACGTTTTTGTTCCCCCTCCGCCCTCCGCATCGGCCGGCCTGAGTTGCAAGGATGAATTATCGCCACGCGTACCATGCCGGAAATTTCGCGGATGTCGTCAAGCATGTTGCGCTGGTCCAGATTCTCCTGCACCTGCAAAAAAAGGATACGCCGTTCGCGGTGATCGACAGCCATGCGGGCAGGGGGCTTTATGACCTGTCGTCTGACGAGGCACAGAGGACCGGCGAAGCGGAAAACGGCATCGGGAAATTACACGGCCTCAAAGGTCCCGAAGTGCTGGAGCGTTATCTTTCCATGGTGGAGGAAAGCGGCCCCGGGACATATCCAGGATCACCCCTGATCGCGGCCAAGATGCTGCGGCCGCAGGACCGGCTGACCGCCATCGAGAAACATCCCGAAGAGGCAGCGCTGCTGAAGGAAATATTGTCGCCCTTCCGCAAGGCGCGCGCCGAAGAAGGCGATGGTTACGCCCGGCTGATCGCCCAATTGCCGCCGCCGGAGCGGCGCGGGCTGGTCTTGATAGACCCGCCCTTTGAAGCGCCGGATGAATTTGAGACCGCTGGCGAGACGGTACGCGGCGCGGTGCGCCGCTTCGCCACCGGCATTTACCTGATCTGGTACCCGGTCAAATCAGCCGCGGCGGCGCGCGCTTTTTGCGGCGAAGTGCTGACCAGTGGCGCGGGCAAGGTTCTCAACATCGAGGTCACCATTGATGCGCCGCAGGGCAAGCTTGCCAGCGCCGGGCTGCTGGTGCTCAACCCGCCCTATGGCTTCGATGCGGCGATGCATGAAATTCTGGACAGGATTGCGCCGCGCCTGCCGGGAGGGCGGGCCCGGCTGGAATGGCTGCGCGGCGAGGCCTGAAACGGGCGAAAAGCGCGATATCTTGATACAATAAAGGCCCATTGCCAGGCCCCGGAGCCAACTTCCGGGCCTACTGCGACTCTGCTAATGTTTCCGGCAGAACGGGGATGATTCAGCCATAGATCGGTGTGCCGCGCTGCCCGGATGGGCTGCGTCCTGCCGTCATGCATGTCGCCCCCAAACAAAGGACCAGGGGAGATTCATTCCATGTCGTATCTTCGCATCAGCGCGATTGCTGCTATCGCAATGCTCGCCAGCGGCGCGGCAAGCGCGGCGCCCGAAGCCTACCAGGTCAATCTTGGTCCCGTGGCCCGCACCAACGCCACCAAGCTGCTGGCCGTGGGGCGCGGCGCGGGCACCATCACCCTGGATGGCCGGAAGCTCACGCTCAACATCAATTTTGACGGCCTGGCTTCAGCGGCAACCGATGCGCATCTATGCGTCGGTGTGGGCATCGGCGTCGCGGGCACCTGCGGCACCGAGCTGGCCGTGACCAAGGCGGCCAGCGGCACGCTGACCGGCGATGTCATGCTGAATGCCAAGGAACTGGCGGCGCTTCCTGCCGGGCGGCTCTATATCCAGATCAACAGCGAAAAGGCGCCCGCGCCTGCCGGCAATCTGTGGGGCTGGATCATGATTGCCCATGAAGAAGTGGGCCAGGACGTGCCGCAGATGGGTCACTGGTTCCTGCCGCAATATGACATGCCGCTCAGCGTCGAGCATGGCAGCACGCATGAATTGGCCACCGACAGGAATTCATAAGAAATCACGGGAGAAAAACATGACGCTCTCAAGGAACAAGGCTGTAGCCGCTGCGGCGTTCGCCACCTGCGCCACCATCGCATTATGGGCCGCCAGCAGCGTGGCGCAGAATGCTGCCGGGCCGTTCACGCAGGCCCAGGTTGACGCCGGCCGCAACGCTTATGTCGAAAATTGCCAGGCCTGCCACACGGACAATTTGTCTGGTTCGGGCGAGGCGCTGCCCATCGCGGGCCAGGCCTTCATGGTTTCCTGGGCCAGCAAATCCACCAAGGATCTGTTCGACAAGATTCATACCGACATGCCCTATGGCGCGGGCGGCAGCCTTGATGTGCCGACCTACACCAACCTCGCCGCCTTCCTGCTGCATGCCAATGGGGCGAAAGCCGGCACTGCCGCGCTGACGCCCACCACGGCGGTCAAGATCAGCGCCATCGCCAGCGGCACGGTGCCGCCCGATGTCGCCAATGGCGTCAAGAAGGTCGCGCAAGCGGCTGCGCCCGTCGCCGCGGCGCCTGCGGCCCGTCCTGCCGCCGGTGCGGCCCCGGCGGCTCCCGCCCTGGCGTCCCGTGCCGACGGCGCGGGTGGACGCTTCACCGTCAATCGCGCCCTGGGCCTGCTGGTGCCCGGCAGCATCAAGAATTTCAGCCCCGTCACCGATGATGTGCTGACACATCCATCCGACAATGACTGGCTGATGTATCGCGGCGGTTATGCCGGCTGGAGCTTCAGCAAGCTGAACCAGATCACGCCGGACAATGTCAAAAACCTGCAGCTCAAATGGCTGTGGACGCTCAATGACGGCGCCAGCCAGGAAACCACCCCAGTTGTTCATGACGGCATTCTCTACATCGTCTCCGCCGGCAATACGGTGCAGGCGCTCGATGCCAAGAGCGGCGAGCTGCTGTGGGAAAATCGCCTGGGCCCGCTGCCGCGCAATGATGAGCCCGGCGGCGCCAGCGACCCCACCCGCAGCATCGGCCTTTACAATGACAAGGTGATCGTGCCCACGCCGGACGCCAAGCTGTATGGCCTGGACGCCAAGACCGGCAAGACCGTGTGGCAGACCATGATCGCCGAACCGGAAAAGGACGGCATCGGCGGCAACACCGGCGGGGTGATCATCATTCACGGCAAGGCGATTGTCGGTCTGGTGGGCTGCGGACGCATTCCGCAGAAAAACCATTGCTACATCAGCGCCTATGACGCCAACACCGGCGCGCGGGTGTGGAAGTTCGTGACCGTGGCGGACGCAGGCACGCCCGGTGGCGACACCTGGAACAATCTGCCCAATGAAAAGCGTGCCGGCACCGAGACATGGATCGCAGGCACCTATGATCCGGTGCTGAACACCACCTTTTGGGGCACGGCCCAGGCCAAGCCGTGGCGCCGCGACCTGCGTGGCAGCGGCGATGGCGACACACTCTATGCCAACTCCACGCTGGCGCTGGATCCGGATACCGGCAAGCTGAAATGGTATTTCAATCATGCGCCGGGCGAGAGCTTTGACCTGGACGAAGTGTTTGAGCGCATCCTGATTGATCATGGCAGCCAGAAAACCGTGATGACCACCGGCAAGGCGGGCATCCTGTGGAAGCTGGACCGGGAGACGGGCAAGTATCTGGATTCGCGCCAGACGGTTTTCCAGAACGTCTATACCAAGATCGATCCCAAGACCGGGCGGGTCAATTACCGCAAGGACATGCTGGATCAGAAGATGGAGCAGTGGCTGCCGTCCTGCCCGGGCCCGGAAGGCGGCAAGGACTGGCCGGCGGCGAGCTATCACCAGCCGTCGGACACCATGATCCTGCCGCTGAGCCAGACCTGCGTGATGATGCTGGGGTCTGGTTCGCAGATGTTCTACGAAATGCCGGGCAGCAGCGGAAACCTGGGACGCGTCTCGGCCTATGAGACCAACACCATGAAGCCGCTATGGAGCTTCCAGCAGCGTTCGCCCTTCCTCACCGGCGTTCTTTCGACGGCGGGCAATGTCGCCTTTGTCGGCGACTTCGCCCGCGTGTTCCGCGCCGTTGATGTCAAGAGCGGCAAGACGCTGTGGACGACAAAGCTGGGCACCACGGTGCAAGGCCATCCGATCACCTTCAGCGTGGACGGCAAGCAGTATGTTGCCGTGACCACGGGCCTTGGCGGCGGCAGCCCCGAGGAAAAGCCCACCTTCATGCTCAGCGAGGAAGTACGCCGTCCGTCGCACGGCAATGCGCTGATGGTATTTGGCCTGCCGGATTGAAACTGGCGAAAATGACTTCGTGAAAGACTTTGGCGTTTTAGCGCCGGGGCCTTTTGCGCTTCAACAGAACAAAATTGGGAGGAAAACATAAAATTCATGATCCGGGCGCAATGCGCCATCATCCTTGCCGCAGTTCTTTGCGTACCGGCGTCCGCCGCCGTTCTTGACATCAAGGCGCTGTCGTCGCGGCCCGACCGGGTCAGCGGCGGCGATGTGCTGTTGCGGATCACCCAATCCGATGACGCGGCCACGCCCGTGACGCTGAACGGCACCGATGTCAGCAAGGCTTTTGGGGCCAGTTCTGCGCCGCACAGCCGCGACGGTCTGGTGAAAGGCCTGAAGCTGGGCGTCAACATGATTGCGGCGGGCGGCAAGAGCCTGTCTATCAAGAATTATCCCATTACCGGCCCCATCGTGTCGGGACCGCTGCAGACGCCTTATTTCTGCACCACCGGACAATTTCCGATCTTCAGCGGCGCGACCCCGGGGCTGCTGGCGGACAAAAGCGTTTTCAATCCGCCGACCGACAAGAATTGTTCGGCTCCGACCAAGATCACCTATCTCTATCTGGCCAAGGGCGCCACGGACCTGAAACGGATCGCCGATCCCGCCAAACCGCCCGCCGATGTCGCCATGACCACTACCAGCGCAGGCGTCACCATGCCCTTCATTGTGCGGCTGGAAACCTCCACGGTCGATCGCGGCATCTACCAGAGCACCGTGCTGTATGACGCAAAATCCGATTCCGGTTCCTCCTGGCGCAATCCGCCCAGGGGCTGGAACAGGCGGCTGATCACCATCACCGGCACGGGCTGCCCCGGCGGCTGGTACTTCCAGGGCATGAAGGGCGGCAGCATTGTGCTGGACGGCTTTGACGCCTCGATCTTCTCGCCGGCGCGCCTGGGCCAGGGCTATGCCCTGATGGGCAATACGCTGATGAACCCCTCGCAAAGCTGCAACCAGGTTCTTGCCGGGGAAGCGGCGGTGATGAGCCGCGAGCATTTCATCAAGACGGTGGGCGTGCCTGAACTCAATCTCGCCATCGGCTGCTCCGGCGGCTCCTACAGCTCGGCGCAACTGGGCGACCAGTTGCCCGGCCTGTTTGACGGCATCCTGATCTCCTGCACGTTTCCCGATCCGGTGACGATCGCGTTCTCGGGCCTGGATGGGCATCTGCTGACGCATTATTTCATGCTGACGCCGGCGGGCAGGAAATTCACCGAGGCGCAGCAGGTGGCGGTGTCTGGCTACCAGGGCAAGCAGGCGTGGATTGACGCCGCCAACCAGGCGGGCCGCACCGATCCTGTTGGCGGCCGCAAGGACGTCGCCGGCTATCTGCCCGCGCGCTGGAACGACTCAGTGCCGAAAAATCTCTATTACGATCCCAAAACCAATCCGAAGGGACTGCGCCCCACCATCTTCGATGATTCCAAGAACATTTATGGCACCGATCCCAAGTCCGGTTTCGCCAATCGCACCTTCGACAATATCGGCGTGCAATATGGCTTGGCGGCGCTCAACGACAAAACCATCAGCGTCGACCAGTTCCTCGACCTTAATGAGGGGGTGGGCGGCTATGACCAGGACGCCAGTTATGTGCCCCAGCGCAGCGCCGCCAACACCCAGGCGCTCAAGCGCGCCTATCAGGCGGGCCTGATCCTGGATGGTGGGGCGGGCCTTTCCACCATCCCGGTGTTCGATGTTTCGGGCATCATGCGCGACGAAGCCGGCTATCATTACCAGTGGTTCCATTATGCCCTGCGGGACCGCCTGGCGCGGGCCAACGGCAATGCCGACAATCATGTGATGTGGCGCGGCAAGCCGGTGCCATTCGAAAAAGCCTTTGCGGCGTTCAGTGGCTGGGCGGAATCCGTGCACAAGGACGGTTCGGCCAGGAGCCAGCGCGCCAAGGTGATAGCCGGCCGGCCCAAAAACCTGGTGGATGGCTGCTGGCGCGATGCGGGCAGCTTCGTTGCCGAAAAGCAGGTGGTGGGCCATGAGCCCAGCACGGCCTGCAACAAGCTCTTCCCCAACTGGACCAACCCCCGCTTTATCGCCGGTTCTCCCATCGCCTACAGCATCATCAAATGTCAGACCAAGCCGGTGAGCGAAGCGGACTACAAGGTCGCGTTCACCGCCGCGCAGATGGGGCGGGCGAAGAAGATTTTTGCTGGCGGGGTCTGTGACTGGTCCAAGCCCGGCGTTTCCCAGGTCAAGGTCGTGCCGTGGGCATCTTTCGGCCCGGCTCCTGAAAATATGGTTTTTGACGTGACAAAAGCCGGCTGAATTGCTGCAAAAAATCTTGCCAAGCCTGTCCGCCTCCCTTATCACCGGCGGCGGACAGGTGGCAGAGTGGTTGAATGTACCGCACTCGAAATGCGGCGTACCTGCAAGGGTACCGTGGGTTCGAATCCCACCCTGTCCGCCAATAAAAAAGCCCCCAACGTTGGGGGCTTTTTTATTGGCGGCACGGCCGAGGATCGAACCCACCCGTCACTCAGCGCATGGAAGCAGTCTTTTGCAGGCCGGCGTCGCCGGGCCGGACGATATGCAGATACTGAGTTGCCTTCCGGTGAAGTGCTTTTCGCATTCCAGCGTTTGGGTGACGCCCGCATCGGAGGAAACTTCCGTGATGCACTGACGGTAATCGGCATAGCCCGCCTGTGTTGCAATGGCATTGCGTGGATTGCCGGCGGACCACTGCTCCAGGGATCGGTTCTTGCGGCGCGCAACCTCGGAGCAGCCATTTTCCCATCCGGCTTCCGCGATATGGCAAGTGTCGCCTATGGTCTGCTCCTCGCCTTCAAAATAACCGGCGCAATAAGCGGGACGCAGTTCGGGGTCTGCGGAAAGCATGTCATCGGCGGCCAAAGCACCGGGCGCCGCCATCAGGACCAAGGTCAATAGAAGGATTCTTTTCCGTGTCGACATGCACCAGATCCCTGCTGCGGAACTCGCAATTCCGGCCCGGAACAAAATTCGCGGCGCCGCTTTTCCTTATAGCGTTTTCTAGAAGGAGTTCCCATGAGCATCAAAGGACATATCAAGGAAGCCGCCGGTTACGCCAAGGAAGAGGCGTATGAGCATGGCAAGTCGGCCAAGAGCCAGGTCAAGGCCCAGGAAGGCCGTGAGCTTTGACCGGCCCCCACTGAGTGGTCCAGTTTGAACCAGGCCGCAGGCTCTCCCGAGGCGTTATCAAGGCTGACCATGGGTTCTTCCGGAAAACGGCTGAAATGAGCCGGGGTACTGGTTCCCTAACACCGGGCCAGCCCCAAAAATTCCCTGCTTTATATTTGTTCTATTCCGTGGGGGCGGGCTTCACGCCATGCGGATGGCGGCGGATGCCCTTGAACATCAGCCGAACTGCCTCGAAATGGATGGCGGCCACGATTTTGAGAGTCATCAGGGGATAGGCCAGGAACATGGCCAGCAAGGCCCGGTCGTCCAGGGCGCGGCGCCGGCCGCTGAAGGAAGCGCTGAGGATGGGCGCACCGGCTTCCTCCTCATGGATCACGATGGCGGTTTTTTCGCCCGGCGGATGGATTCGGAATTGATAGCGGCAATCGGGCGAGAGAAAGGGCGAGACATAAAAATCCTTGGCGCAGCCATGCCGCACCAGCGCGCTGTCGCTGGCGACGGGCAACACATAGGCGTGGCGTTCGGCATAGGTGTTGTGCACCTCATAGATTATGGCTTTCAGCGCGCCACTTTCGCCGTGGCAGAACCAGACGCTGAGCGGATTGAAGACATAGCCCAGGATGCGCGGATAGCAGAGCACGCGCCTGGGGCCTGTCGCGGTGATGCCGGCTGCCCCCAGGAGCCCGTCCAGCCATGCCTTGAGCGGCGTGCCATCACCATGATCGCGGTCATGGAAGCTGAAAAGCCCGAAGCGATTCCAGGAAAATAGCCTCAGGCCGCGGTCCAGGCCGGGCAGTTCGTCCAGGTCCACCAGCATCGCGAAAACCCGATAGGCAAAGCGGTGGTGCCGGGGCCGCAGCCGCCTGTGCATCACAATTCCGGGGTAAAGGGCAGACTGGCGCAAGCGGGAACCCTTCCAAGCCGCTTTATTTACGCGGCGCGGCCCCGGTTGGATCATTGATCCGCCGGGCTGGTCCTTGCGTAAAAGCCTGTATGATGGCGCATGCTGCAAGTGTTGCGAAACCCGGCTTTTTCCCACGCCCCCCGGCTGTGGTGCGCCTGCGCATGACCAGGCCGGCGGACAGCATGGACCAGCTTGTGCGCCAAGTCGCGGAACGCCGCGACCGGGCCGCGTTCGAGGCGCTGTTCGCCCATTTCGCGCCGCGCCTCAAATCCTATTTGATGCGGCTGGGCGTGACGCCGCAGCAGGCCGAAGAACTGGCGCAGGAAGCGATGCTGCTTTTGTGGCGCAAGGCGGCGCTGTTTGATCCGGCCAAGGCGTCGGCCGCAACCTGGATGTTCACCATCGCGCGCAATCTGCGTATTGACGCGGTGCGCCGCGAAAGCCGCCCGCCGCTGGATCCTGCCGATTTTGTTCCCGAGGCGGAGGAAAATGCGGAAGACGGGTTTTCCCGTGGGCAAAGCGAAGTGGCGCTGCGCCATGCGCTTTCGACCTTGCCGCCCGACCAGGCGCAGATCGTGAACCTGTCTTTTTTCTCCAGCAAGCCGCATAGCCAGATCGCCACGGAGCTGGGCATACCGCTGGGGACGGTGAAATCGCGCCTGCGTCTTGCCATGACGCGGCTGCGCGGCGCCATGGGAGACATGCCATGACGGTCCGGCATCATCCTGAAGAAGACCTTCTGCTGGCCCATGCGGCCGGGGCGCTGGATGAATCGATGGCGCTGATCGTGGCCACGCATCTTTGCTTTTGCGCGCAGTGCCGCGCGACCGTGGCACTGGCGGAAAAAGTGGGTGGCACGCTGCTGGATGTCATTGCCCCGGCGCCGCTGGCGCCGGACGCTTTGGCACGGACTTTGGCGCAGCTGGATGCGCCCATGCCGGAGCAGGCGAGGCCGGTTTCGAACGACAATACGCCCTTGCCGCTTCGTCGGTTCCTGGGCCGCGACCTGTCGCAGGTCGGCTGGCGCAAGATGGGGCCGAAGCTGGCCTATGTTCCGCTGACGCGCCGCGGCGGCGTCAGCATGCGCCTGTTGCGCGGCGCGCCCGGCACGGATGTGGGACGCCATGGACACAAGGGCATGGAATATACCCTGGTGCTGGCGGGTGGCTTTACCGATGTCACTGGCAGCTATGGCCCGGGCGATTTCCAGACCGCGTCACCGGACCTCAGGCACAACCCCATTGCCGATGGCGATGACAGCGATTGCATCAACCTGGCCGTGACCACGGCGCCGCTGCGCTTTGAAAGCGTGGTGCAGAAGATCGTCGGCAAACTCTTCGGATTTTAACTGCTCCCGATGGAGAGAGAGATTTTGGGCGCTGAGCAGGGTTTCCTAGCGTCAGCGTAGTGGCACAGGGCGTGCGAATGCACGTGAGCACGGCCGACAAACTCAGCGATCAAAAGATCCGCGACTTTAGAGGGGCCACCAGTCGAGCTGCGGCTGGAAAGCCGCATCCGACGCCTGCTGTGTCCAGCCGCCGCCCAGTGCGCGATAGGCGCTGACATCCGCCTGCAACCGCGCCAGCTTGGTCTGGACCAGCGAATCCTGGGCGCCGAACAAGGTCTGCTGGGTCTGCAGCAACGAGAGAATATCAATCGTGCCTTCGCGGTACTGAAGTTCGGCGATGCGGAAGGCTTCCGTGGACGCACGCACCTGTTCGGTCAGCGCGACCAGCTGTTCGTTGGTGGCGCTGGCCTGGCCAAGCGCAGTTTCGATATCGCTGAAGGCGTTGAAGACCGATTTGCGGTACTGCGCGATCAGCTGCTTTTGCTGTCCCAGGGCGAGATCGTCCTGCGCCTTCAGCCGGCCGCCGTCAAAAATGGTCTGCAGCAAGGTGGTGCCGATGCTCCAGGCGAAATTGCCCGGGCTGATCAGGCCGTCGAGAACCGCCGAACCGTAACCCGCCGAGCCTGACAGGCCGACATGGGGGAAGAAGGCGGCGCGCGCAGCATCCACATTGGCATGGGCGGCATAGAGGTTGGCTTCGGCCTGGGCCACGTCGGGGCGGCGCAGCAGCGCTTCGGAGGGCAGGCCGGGCTGCACGGTGGGCGAGACGATGCCGTCGAGATTCTGAGCCTTGACGTCAAAACCTTCGGGCGCGCGGCCCAGCAGGATGGCGAGGGCATAGCGCGCTTCGCGTTCCTGCTCGATCAGGGCGGGCAGGCGCGCCTGCTGCGCGGCGACGGTGGATTGCTGCTGGGCGAGATCCAGGTTGGACGACACGCCATTGGTCACCTTGGCCTGGGTGACGGTCATGATGCGCTTGGCGGCGTCGATATTCTGGCGGGTGATGGTGATGCGTTCGCGCAGCGACAGGATGATGAAATAGGAATTGGCAACGCTGGCGGCGGTGGTGATGCCCACCACGGACTGGGCATAGCGCGCGGCGCGCAGGCTTTCGCGCGCCTGGCGCAGCTTGTCCTGGTTGAGGCCCCAGAAATCCAGCTCATAGCTGGCGGAAAGACCGGCGGAGAAGGCGTTGACGTCGTTTTCGCCCAGCGCCGTGTTGGTGCCTTTGCGATTGAAGCCGCCATTGGCGGAAAGGGTCGGAAGCAGGGCGCTGAAGGCCACGCCATTGGTCGCCTCGGCCTGCAGCACCTGGGCGGCGGCGGCGGCGAGATCGAGATTTTCCTTGGAGGCGGTGTCTTCCAGGGCGGGCAGTTCGGGAGCCTGGAAATTCGACCACCAGCCGGCTTCCGGCCAGATGGGGGCATCCTTGGCCAGGGGGGCCGTGAAAGCCACCGGGACATCGCCGGGGCGGTCCAGGGCGGTGGGATTGGGGGTCGAGCAACCCGCTGCGGTCAGGGCAAGGACGCTGACGGACAGGCTGCGGATAATGGCTTTCATCGAACTCTCATTCATGGAAATAGGCGGGCCCCGAAGCACATCCTGCCGGGCAGGTGTGCCCCAAATATGGCTAGAAGCCGCCATTAGACAAGGGACCGGCCCTGTAAACCTTTGTCACGTATTCCCGGCTCAGGGACGCTTTGTAGCCCCAAAGTCTGAAAAACTGCTTGCGGCCCGAAGCCCGTAGCAAGGTTGGAGTTTTGTGAAAAGGGACGGCCGGACGGGTGGCTTTACGTGGGGGGCACCAAAGCCGGTCCGGACGTCCTGTGGCTGTATCCGTTTGGTGGAGCGCCGAATGGACACAAGGCCAGCCCCCAGATTGATCCCTTGGGGGCCACACGAAAAGGACCGGGGCTGGGGAAAATTGTAATGGAATGTCGCCAAAAGGACCCTCTCCCAGACCAGCGAAACAATTCGGGGCGAGCCGCGTCGGGGCCGAAGGCCCTGCGAAATGGTCCAGTGGACGGCGAGCGCCCCGAGCTTGGGCGAGGGGCCCGGGGGCGCTAAGAACCGCGCCGAACGCCTCTTGCCGCTTCTTTGAAAGAATCCGCGATGAACCTCGTTTATCTCACACCCATCCTGCTGCTCGTCTGCTCCAACGTCTTCATGACATTCGCCTGGTACGGCCAGCTCAAATTCCCCTCCGCATCCCTTTGGGTGCTGATCCCGGTGTGCTGGGGCATCGCCCTTTTTGAATATTGCCTGGCCGTCCCCGCCAATCATTTGGGCGCGCGGGTCTATTCCGCCGCGCAGCTCAAGACCATGCAGGAGATCATCACCTTGCTGGTGTTCGGCGTGTTCTCGGTGATGTATCTGGGAGAGGCGCTGCGCTGAAATCACGCCGTGGCGTTCCTGTTTCTCTGTGGCGCGGCGTTCTTCTCATTCCACAAGTGGGCGTGAAGGAACCGTCCCCCTGCGCATCCGTTTCCACCTCGCAAACCGGAGCGCGCCATGACCAAAGAACCCACCGCCAAGGGCAAGATGCACGTCAATCCGGGCTCGCCGCCTGGCATCGAGGTGGACAGCAAGGGCAATCCCATTCCCCTGTCCCAGCGCACCGAGGAAGACCAGGCCGTCGCCATTGCCGCCGGCTCGATCAAGAATCCGGAAAGCGAGTTGGAGCATCCGGCCCCAATGCCGCGCCAGCAGCAAGGCCAGGGCGGCACGCCGAAACAGAACGATCTGGCGGGTCAGCAGGGCGGGCAGAGGAAGTAAAAAATTCGCGCTGGTTGCAACACCCGGCGCCTCGCCCAAGCTCGGCGCGTTCGACGTTCAATTCGGTCTACCAGACCGATTTGCCCGGCTTACGCCGATCACGCCGAACCCCAAGGATTGTCGTGAAACGCGCTCACGGGCCTGAGCACCACGGGCAAAGCGGGATTGGCGCCAATATAAAGTTCGAGCGTCATCTGGTTGGTGGCCTTGTCCCAGATCATCTGCGGCGCGAATCCACCCGGCTTGCGGAAGGTGTCGCCGTCAAACTTGAATTCCCGCGGCTTGACCTCGTCCCAGCCAGCCGCCAGTTCGGCCGCCAGCTTGTCGCGTTCCATCTCCAGCTGTTCGGGTTTAGCATTTTCCAGGTTGGTGATGGGGGGCGCGCTGACCCGCACCAGTCCGTCCTTGCCGATTTCCACCCGCGCCACGATGAGGGTGCCGGCTTTGGCATAGCCGCCTTCCCAACGGCCCTGGGGCGGGGCGGGTTTGGAGCAGGCGGTCAGGGCGGCAAGGGCCGCAAACGCCAGCACGGATGCGATCAGGCGCATGGTTTCTCCGACTTAAGGGCGACCGGGGGCCAGCATAAGCCCGCGAAAGCCGTGGACATATGCCTTATGCGGCGCGCGGGCCTTGCCCGGCCCCGGCCCGGTTGCTAGTGAACCCGCGCATTAGCTGGGATTTTTCCTCATGTCTCTGCCCAAAGGCTTTCTGGCCGAATCGCTGAACCGCATCCAGCCCTCGCCCACCATCGCGGTGACCACCAAGGCGCGCGAGCTCAAGGCCGCCGGGCGCGACGTGATCGGACTGGGCGCCGGCGAGCCGGATTTCGACACCCCCCAGAACATCAAGGATGCGGCCATCGCCGCCATCAACCGCGGCGAGACCAAATACACTGCGGTGGAAGGCATTGCCGAGCTGCGCGACGCCATCGCCAAAAAATTCAAGCGCGAGAATAACCTGGACTACAAGCCGTCCCAGACCTTCGTGTCGCCGGGCGGCAAGGCCATCATCTACAACGCGCTGCTGGCGACGCTGAACCCCGGCGACGAAGTGATCGTGCCGGCGCCCTATTGGGTGTCCTATCCGGACATCGTGCTTTTGGGCGGCGCCAAGCCGGTGATCGTGGAATGCACCATGGAGCAGGGCTTCCGCCTGACACCCGAAGCGCTGGAAAAGGCCATCACGCCGAAGACAAAGTGGCTGATCTTCAACCAGCCCTCCAATCCCACCGGCGCCTGCTACGCGCGCGAACAGCTCAAAGCCCTGACCGATGTGCTGATGAAGCATCCGCAGGTCTGGATCCTTACCGACGACATGTATGAGCACCTGGTCTATGGCGGATTCAAATTCTCCACCGTGGCCGAAGTCGAGCCCGGACTGTATGAGCGCACCCTGACCATGAATGGCGTGTCCAAGGCCTATGCCATGACCGGCTGGCGCATCGGCTATTGCGCCGGGCCAGAAGCGCTGATCAAGGCGATGGCCAAGCTGCAGAGCCAGTCGGCGACCAACGCCTCGTCCATCTCGCAATGGGCCAGTGTGGAAGCGCTGAACGGCACCCAGGATTTCATTCCCGGTTTCCAGAAGCTGTTCGAGGAACGCCGCGACCTGGTCGTCTCGATGCTGAACCAGGCATCGGGCATCGAATGCCCCAAGCCGGAAGGCGCCTTCTATGTCTACCCCACCATCCGCAAGCTGATCGGCAAGAAGACCGAAAAGGGCAAGGTCATCGCCACCGATGAAGACTTCGCCAGCGAACTTCTGGAAGCTGAAGGCGTGGCGGTGGTGCATGGCGCGGCGTTCGGATTGAGCCCCTTCTTCCGCATTTCCTACGCGACGTCGAACAAGGCACTTGAAGAAGCGTGCAAGCGGATCCAGCGGTTTACCGCCAGCTTGAGATAACGCTGTAAAACGACCATCGGGACGGATTTCACCGCAGAACCCTTGGCGAATGCATGGTTACCCCCCGTTAAGCATGTGGGGGTTAAAGTCACGCCATGTTCAGGGGCACATCCACAGTTCGTGGAGTTGCGCTGGCTGCGATCATGATCGCTGCGCCGCTGGCGCGCGCGCGCGATCGATTTCGAATTCGCCGGCTATGCCGATGCGCGCATCATCGCCGAACCGAAAATGACCGACTGGCTGAGCGGCGGCCTTGGCAAATACCGCAATGGCGGCGACACGGGCGACATGCGCTTTTCGGGCATCGTCCAGGGCACCCTGAACCTGACCGACGATCTGTCCGCCATCGCCGTGGCCCGCGCCGACCAGGACCAGGTCAGCGGCGTGGACGCGCTGGAAGCCTATTTCTTCCTGCACCCGCAAAGTGACGGGCCTGTAAGCTGGTCGGTAAAGGGCGGCGCCTTCTTCCCCACCATCAGCCTCGAGAATGATGATCTGGGCTGGGACAGCCCCTACACGCTGACCTATTCCGCCATCAACAGCTGGATCGGCGAAGAGCTGCGCACCATCGGCAGCGAAGGCACGCTGCGCTGGCGCACCGACAAGGCCGGCACCTTCTCCGTCATCGGCGCTTTCACTTGCTGCAACGACGAAGCCGGCATCCTGATGGCGGATCGCGGCTGGGCCATGGGTGACCGGCCCACCGGCCTGTTCGAGCGCGTCCGCCTGCCGGACGCCAGCTTGCGCACCTTCCGCGCGCCCGTGCCGGGCCGCACCGGCATGTTCGACGAGATTGACGACCGCATCGGTTGGTATGCCGGGCTGACCTGGCAGATGGCCAATATCGGCAAACTGTCGGTGCTGCGTTACGACAATGAAGGCAACCCCGCCGCCAAGTCGGTGCGCGACACGGCCTGGGACACGCGCTTCTATGCCTATGGCTTTCGCACCCAGATCGATTCCCTGGTGCTGATCGCGCAGGGCCTGCAGGGCCAGACCATCGTGGTGGTACGCCCGGGCCTCATCAGTGACACCAAATTCCAGTCGGCCTTCCTGCTCGCCAGTTATGATTTGACCGAGGCCGGTTTTGAGGACTGGCGCGCCAGCGCACGCATGGATGTGTTCCAGACCCGCCATGTCGCCGCTGCGCCGCCCGCCATGAGCGAAGATGGCCGCGCCATGACCTTAAGTCTTTCCTGGCAGGGCACCGACTGGCTGCGCATCACCGGTGAAGGCCTGCTGATGCATTCGCGCCGCGGCCAATATATCGCCGTGGGCGTTCCATCGGGCGAAATCGGCCAGAAGCTGTTCCAGCTCGACGCCAGGATATTCTTCTGAGCCGCCAGTTCCCCTGAAACGTCAGAGGACGCGTTCGGTCTTTCCGCTCACATCCATCAGGTAGAATTCCGACGCCAGGTCGGGATACTCCTTGGCGAGCTTCGCCTTGACCTGGGTCATCACCTGCTTGTGCTGCGCCAGTTCGGCTGCGCCCGTGCCCTTGTAATCCTTGCCATAGGCAACCTTGAAGGTGCCGCAGTCGCGGTGATCCACGACGATCACTTTCTTGATGTGGTGCAGCTGTTTTGCGATGCCGATATGGTTCCAGAAGGCGGCATTGGATTGCGGAAATTTGTCCGACACCGCGGCCAGCGAAGCGCCAGCCAGCGAAACCTGGTCATAGTCATTGGTCAGTTTTTGGCCATCAAAGAACCGCACCGTGTCATCCACCAGCCGGTAGTCAATGCAGGTGATGGCCAGGGCGGTGACGCCCGCCGCCTGGGCGCTGGTTCCCGCCAGTCCCGTCATGGCCGCACCGGCGGCAAATCCCATTATCTCACGCCGTGTCGCGCACTCGCACATAGTCAGCCCCCTTCAGATCCCATCGCCGTATGGCGCGAAAATGGAGGATTCTTCGGGATGGCGGCAAAGAAAAAGGCCCGGGCCGCCAAAGGCAGCCCGGGCCAGAATTCGCGCTCAAAGGGGCTAAGAGCGCGGCGTGTCGCGCTCGGGGGGGGAGAAACGCGACATCAAGGAAATGGGTATCTCCATTATTAGTTTCAAGTGGTCAAAAAAGCCCGGAAAAGCTGGCTTAATGGGGCTGGGAGGCAAGGGGTTAAAAAGGCCAATTCCGCGCTGGTAGCGGGGCCGCGCCGAACAAGAAACAAGCCGCCATACCCGTGGGGAAACAGGCGTGGCGGCTCCTTCAACGCCCACCAAAGCTGGCCGGATATTTCCACCGCGCGCCACGGCCCGATTTTGGGAAAATCTGCGTATGGCTCCATCTGCCGGCCGGGCGAAAGGCGCGGAAAAGCATTATTCTCGCAAGATGAAAAAATTGCGCCGGACGCTCCGTCTTGCCGTTGCCGCGCTGGGCCTGGCCGGGACGGCGCAGGCCCATCCGCTGTGGAAAGGGGCAGCCTGGTACGAGGTCAGCGCCGGGGCCATCCTGCAAGGCCCCTTCGTCCCGTTCGAGGAATGCGAACAGCTGTTGCCGCCGGACCTTACCTCGCGGCCCGGCGCCAAAATCGCTTGTGAATATATGGAAGGCGATCCGGACATCGCATTGACGCCAGACTGATCAGTACTGCCAGTCCTTCGAGCCCTTGACCAGGAAATCGCGGAATGCCGCCACGCGCTTGGACTGGCGCAAGGCATCGGCATAGACCAAATGCACGTCAAAGCTGGGGGCCGGCACATCCGGCAGCACCTGCACCAGGTCGGGATGGCCGACCGCGACATAGTCGGGCAGCACGCCCACCCCAAGCCCCACTTCCACCGCCTGCAAGATGCCCGTGATGTTGTTGATGCGGGTGATGGAGCCCTTGCAGCCGGGCTTGAAGTGCTTCCTGTAATGCTCCAGCAGCCAGTTGATTTCGCGGATCTCCGGCGCGGCGGTTTCGCCATAGACCACGATGGGGAAGTTGCAGACTTCCTCCAGCGATTTCGGCGCGCCATGGGCCTTCAGATATTCCTTCGACGCGTACATGTGGTAATGCACGGTGAAAAGCTTGCGCTGGATCAGGTCGGCCTGCACCGGCGCGCGCATGCGGATCGCCAGATCGGCTTCGCGCTGCGACAGGTCCAGCTCGTGATCGTCCATCAGCAGGTGAATTTCGACTTCGGGATACTCCTTGGCGAAATCCTTCAGGCGCGGCAGCAGCCAGTAGGCGGCGATGCCGTGGCTGGCGGTGAGCTTGAGCGGGCCCCGGGGCGATTCATGGATGTTCTTGAGCGCTTCCTCTGCGGCGGCCAGGCGCGACAGCACATCGCTGACGGCGGCATAGAGCAGCTCGCCTTCATCGGTGAGGGTCAGGCCGCGGGCATGGCGCTGGAACAGCGGCGTGGAGATTTCTTCTTCCAGCGCGCTGATCTGGCGGCTGACCGCCGACTGGCTGAGCGAAAGCGTCTGCCCGGCATGGGTAAAGCTTCCTGCCGATGCGACAGCCTGAAAGATGCGAAGCTTGTCCCAGTCCATGACGTCCCCCGGCCTCAGACTTTGAGCGGCACTGCTCCCGCATGGGCGCCGGCCAGGAAGCGTTCCGCCTCCAGCGCCGCCATGCATCCCATCCCCGCCGCCGTAACGGCCTGCCGGAATACCTTATCTTTCACGTCACCGGCAGCGTAGACGCCTGCAACGCTGGTATGCGTGGAATCGGGCGCGGTGGCGATATAGCCCTCATTGTCCATCTCCAGCTTGCCCTTGAAAAGGCTGGTGGCGGGGGAATGGCCGATGGCGATGAACAATCCATGCACGGCCAGATCGTGCAGCGAGCCGGTGACGGTGTTGCGGATCTTGATGCCGGTGACGCCCTTGGGCTCGGTGGTGCCCAGCACCTCGGCCACTTCGCTGTCATAGAGGCATTCGATTTTCTTGTTCGCGGCCAGGCGCGCCTGGTTGGTCTTGTCGGCGCGCAGGCTGTCGCGGCGATGGATCAACGTCACCTTGTCGGCGAAATTGGTGAGGAACAAGGCTTCCTCGACGGCCGTGTTGCCGCCGCCGACCACGGCGACATTCTTGCCGCGATAGAAAAACCCGTCGCAGGTGGCGCAGGCCGAAACGCCAAATCCCTGGAACTGGCTTTCGCTGGGCAGGCCCAGCCAGTTGGCGCTGGCGCCCGTGGCGATGATCAGCGCGTCGCAGGTATAGATGTCGCCGCTGTCGCCCGTCAGCTTGAAGGGGCGGCGCGACAGGTCCACCGACGCGATCATGTCCTGGACAAATTTTGTGCCCAGATGCGCGGCCTGGGCCTGCATCTGGTCCATCAGCCAGGGCCCTTGGATGGCGTCGGCAAAGCCGGGATAATTTTCCACTTCGGTCGTGATGGTGAGCTGGCCCCCCGGCTGGATGCCGGCGATCAGGGTCGGCTCCAGCATGGCGCGCGCGGCATAGATGGCGGCGGTGCAGCCGGCCGGGCCGCTGCCCAGGATGATCACTTTTGAATGATTGGTCATGACAGGACTCTGCGCGTCTCGAGGGGGTCTGATATCGGGACCGGCGGGGGAAAGGTCAAGACGCTTCCCAACCACCGGGGCGGGCTCGGAATTTTGCCGCTTTGGCCTGGGATGGCCCGGATTTTCACGTCGTGACTCGCAACCGAGTCGGGGCTTTTTGGAAATATAATTGCCTTGGAACCGGCCAAAGCGTACAAACCGGCCTCGCTACAGAAAGTTTATTGCCGTGGAAAACCGCAAGCTGGACGCCATAGACATGCGCATCCTGGCCGAGTTGCAGGCCAATGGGCGCATTACCAATGTGGAGCTGTCCCGCCGCGCCAAGATCACCGCCCCACCCTGCCTGCGCCGCATGCGGACGCTGGAAAAGGCCGGTTTTGTGCAGGGCTATCACGCCGAGCTGAACAGCAAGGCGCTGGGCTTCCAGGTCGCCGGTTTCGTCTTTGTCGGGCTGGCCAGACAGAAGGACGCCGACCTCAAGCATTTCGAGGAGCGGGTGCGGTCCTGGCCGGAAGTGCGCGAATGCCACATGCTGTCGGGCGAGGTGGACTTCATCCTCAAATGCGTCGCCACAGATTTGTCGGCTTTCCAGTCCTTCATCACCGATACGCTGACGGCGGAAAAGAACGTGGCCAGCGTCAAGTCTTCACTTGTGATCCACGCCTCAAAGCATGAACCGGGCGTGCCGATCGAGATTCCTGACTAACAACCTTACTGCTTCAGCCGGAAAAATCCGGCGGAACATTTCCGGGAGAAAAACATGAAACGCATTCTTATCGCAGGTGTTGTGAGTACCCTTCTGGCGGGCGCCGCCTATGCCGCCTCCGCCCCCATCAACGCCGCCATTGCCGATGCGGGCCGTCCCGCCACGGACACGGCGCGCGACGCCAACCGCCACCCCGCCGACCTGATGGACTTTGCCGGCATCAAGCCGGGCCAGCAGGTGGTCGATCTTCTGCCGGGCGGCGGCTATTTCACCCGCCTGTTCGCCAAGACGGTGGGCACGAGCGGCCATGTCTATGCGCTGATGGCCAAGGCCCCCAATGAGGCATTCAACGCCCTGGTCGCCGCCAATCCCAATGTCAGCGTCATCCAATCGCCCCTGGACAATTTCAAGACGCCCCAGCCTGTCGATGTGATCTGGACCTCGGACAATTATCACGATGTCCACAACAAGGGCTTTGCCACCGATGTGGCGGCAATGAACAAGGCGATCTTCGCCGCGCTCAAGCCGGGCGGCATCTACATGGTCATTGACCACCGCGCCGCCAAGGGTGCGGGTCCCGGCGCCACCGACGCGCTGCACCGTACCGACGAGGACATCGCCAAGCAGGAAATACTGGCGGCAGGCTTCAAGCTGGCGGCGGAAAGCAAGATCCTCACCAATCCTGCTGATGACAACACCAAGAAGGTTTTCGAGGCGGGTGAACATGACCACACCGACCAGTTTGTGCTGAAGTTCCAGAAGCCGATGTAATCGCCGATGCGTTCTGGCCGCGCGTCCCAAGGGGATGCGCGGCCATTTTCGTCCGCCGCACAACCTCACGGAGTGACCATGAAACGCATTCTGATCGCCGCCCTTGTCAGCACCGTTGTCGGCGGCGCTGCCTATGCCGCCTCGGCCTCCAACACTGCCGCGCTTTCCAATGCAGCGCGCCCCGCCACCGACACCAGCCGCGATGAATTTCGCAAGCCCGCGGAGCTGATGGATTTCGCCGGCATCAAGCCCGGCATGACTGTGGTCGATCTGCTGCCCGGCGGCGGCTATTACACCCATCTGTTCGCCAAGGCGGTGGGGCCGCAGGGCAAGGTCATCGCCTATTTCGGCGTGCAATATGACGCGCGGTTGACGACGGCGGGCAAGGACCCGAACAACCAGTTTACGGACCTGAAACAGCTTTATCCCAATCTCAGCGTGCAGCATGCGCCGCTGGCCCAATTTTCGACTCCGCAGCCGGTCGATTTGATCTGGACCAGCGACAATTACCACGACACCCACAATGCCAGCTATGCCACCGATGTGGCGGCAATGAACAAGGGTATATTCGCCGCACTCAAGCCGGGCGGATATTTCATCGTGGTGGATCATCGCGCGGTCAAGGGCGCGGGCGCAGGCGCGACGGAAGCGCTGCACCGCCAGGACGAGGATATCGCAAAGCGCGAGATCGAGGCGGCCGGTTTCAAGCTGGTGGCTGAGAGCAATATCCTCACCAACGCCGCTGACGACGACAGCAAGCGCGTGTTCGAAGCGGGTGAGCATGATCACACCGACCAGATGGTGCTGAAATTCCAGAAGCCGCTCTAAGGCCCGCAATGCGGTTTTGCCTGGGTCTTGCGCTTGCTTTTTTGACCAGTGCGGCCTCCGCGCAGACAGCCGTACCTCGTATCAGGGCGACCGTGGTCGGCTTTGACAGCAATGTCCTGACCGTCATGCCGGCGGGCGAAAGCCAGAGCCTGAAGATCGGGGTGCGGCCCGCCACCCGCATCATGAAGCAGGCTCCGGCGAGCCTTGGCGAAATCAGGACGGGGGACTTCATCGGCGCCACGCTGGACAAGTCCCCGCTTGGCGCTTTGAGCGCGCGGGAAGTGCATATTTTCCCGGAAACGCTGCGCGGGTCGGGCGAGGGGCTCTATCCGGCCGGTCCCAGCACTGTTCTGGGCGGCACCGTCACCAATGTCGGGACAACCACGCTTGGCGTGAAATTCCGCGGCGCAACTGGCGAGGGCGCCAATTGCGCGGGGCGTGCGCCGCTTGATCCGCTGGCCGGCTGCCAGGGCGCTGTCGTTTTCGCCGTGCCGGCGGATGCGCCGGTGATGGCGCTGGTGCAGGGCGACAAAAGCCTGCTGGTGCCCGGCGCGGTGCTGGCGGTTTCGATCATGGCAGGGCCGGATGGAAAGCCGGTCACGCCGGGGCTCACCGTTGAAAATGCGGCCGTTGAAGCCGGCGCCGTGCAAGGCAGCGCGGCGGGGTTTGCGCCGGCGCCGGAAGTGCCGCGGCCCTTCGCCCCCGCACGGCATCCATGACGGCGCGTTTTTCCGCGGTGCTGGTTTTGAGCTGTGCGCTGGTGGCGCCGGCGCTGTCGCAGGATATTCCCAGCCCGCAATTCGGCAAATGGGGCATCGACCTACGTTCGGTGGACCATGGCGTCAGGCCCGGCGACAATTTTTTTGATTACGCCAACGGCGCCTGGGTTAAGAAGGCGCTGATTCCAGCGGAGCGCTCCCAGACCGGATCATTCCAGGATCTGCAGATCCTGTCCGAGAAGCGCATGCGGGCCATCGTTGATGACCTTGGCAAGAAACCGCAAAGCGCGCGGCCAGACGACGAGCGCAAGCTGCGGGACCTGTATGACGATTTTCAGGACAAGAAGGCCATCGACGCGGCAGGCCTGGCGCCCGTGCAAAAGGATCTGGACAATCTGGGCGGGTTGAAAACACTGGATGATGTCGCCCGCGCCATGGCCTCGACCCAGATGGCCACCACCAGCCTTTTTGAAATCTCGATCAATGTGGATGACAAGAACCCGGATTCCTATTCCATCAACCTGACCCAATCGGGGTTGGGCATGCCGGACCGCAATTATTATTTGTCGGACGATGCGGCGACATTGAAGACGCGCAGCGCCTACCACGCCTACCTGGCCGACGTGATGCAGCTGGCGGGCCTGGACGATGCGCAAGTCCGCGCGGACCGCATCCTGGCGCTGGAAACGGAAATTGCCAAAGTGCAGTGGAGCCGGGCCGACCGCCGCGACCAGGACAAGATCTACAATCCCATGCCCTTTTCAGGGCTGAAAAGCCTGGCGACGCAATTCAACTGGGACATTTTCTTCGCCGCGCTGGAGATTCCCACCAAAGCCGCCGGCGGGGAGCGGCAAGTGATCGTGGCCGAGAAATCCGCCTTCCCGCCGATGGCGAAAATATTCGCCGCCACGCCGGTGTCGACCTGGCGCGATTACCTTGTCGTTCACTACCTGCATACCTATGCGCGGTACCTGCCGGCGAAATTCGATGAACGGGATTTTGCCTTCTACGGCACGGTCCTGTCCGGCAATACGCGGCAGCTGGACCGGCCCATACGCGGCATCCGCCTGCTGGACAAGATGATGGGCGAAGCCCTGGGCCGGCTTTATGTGGCGCGCTATTTTCCGCCGGAAGCCAAGGCCAAGGCGGAAATCCTGGTGGGCAATGTGCTGAAGGCCTATGAAGCCGATATCAAGACGCTCAGCTGGATGACGCCGGCCACGCGCGAAAAGGCGCTGGAGAAAATCCGGCAATTCACGCCCAAGATCGGCTATCCCGACCATTGGCGCGATTATTCCGCCTATGAGGTGCGGCGCGGCGATTTGATCGGCAATATCCAGCGCGGCCAGCTTTTTGAATGGCGCCGCAACGTCGCGCGCATCAACCAGCCGGTGGACCGCAGCGAATGGGGCATGACGACGCCCACCATCAACGCCTATTACAATACCGCGTTCAACGAGATCGTGTTTCCGGCCGCCATCCTGCAGCCGCCATTTTTCGATCCCACGGCCGATGATGCCGTCAATTATGGCGGCATCGGCATGGTGATCGGCCATGAGATCAGCCACGGCTTCGACGACCAGGGCAGCAAGTATGACGGCCATGGCGTGTACCAGGATTGGTGGACCAAAGAGGATCGCGCCAATTTCGACGCACGCACAGCGGCGCTGGTGAAGCAGTATGACGCCTTTGAACCGCTGCCGGGCCTGCATGTGATCGGGCAGAACACGCTGGGCGAGAATATCGCGGACAATGCCGGGCTGGCGATTGCGCTCAAGGCCTATCATTTGTCGCTGAACGGCAAGCCCGCGCCGGTGATTGACGGGCTGACGGGGGACCAGCGTTTCTATCTGTCGATGGGGCAGATCTGGCGGGTGCGCCAGCGCGCCAGCGCGCTGCGCACCCAGACATTGTCCGATGAGCATACCGCTGCGGAATTCCGCGTCATCGGGCCTACCCGCAACCAGGATGAATGGTACGACGCATTCGCGGTGAAGCCGAGCGACAAATATTACCTGCCGCCGCAGGAGCGCGTGCGCCTCTGGTAGGTGGTTACAGGCCGTAATCGTCGTAGAAACGCGCCAGGCCCGGATCCAGCGCCGTTGCCGCCGCCAGATCGGCGCTTCCGTCTTTCCCCAGTTTCTGCGCTGCAAGGCCGCGGCCGTACAGCGCGACGGCATCACGCGGCGCCAGTGCGATGGCGGCGTCGAAATCATTCCAGGCGTCCTGGAATTTCTTCTGTTTCAGGAGGGTGATGCCGCGGGCCACCAGGGGATCCGGATTGCGGGCATCAATGTCCATGGCGATGGCGTAGTCCACCAGGGCGTGGGGAAAATCCGCGCCCAGGGCATAGGCATTGCCGCGATGGACGAAAGCCGGTAGCTGGATATCGCCCGGCAATTCCCCGAACAGCACCACCGCGCTGCAGGCAGCGATCACGCCCTGGCGATTTTCCGGCGTCAGTGGCGCCTCGCAAAGCGCCACCTGGTCACCGATATAGTCGGCCCGTGCCGGCGGGCACAGGGCCGCCAGCATCAACGCGGGCAACAATTTTCTCAGGCCGTTCATTGCCCCATTTAAGCATGCGCGCGCCCTTTCGTCGCCTCAATAGCTGCGCACAAGGCGGGTTGGCGGCGCCGTTCATCTTCGAGGGATTCAATTGCCGCTGGCGGAGCGCCGGCCATACAGCAGGGTAATGCCGATGCGGCGGTTCTCGTAACCGGGCCTGAATTCGATGTTGTCGGTTTCGTGGAACAGGTCGGAATCGAAAATCACCGCCCGGTTGGCGCGATAGGGCACCACGGTGGCTTTGGCGCCGGCCTTGGCCAGGAAATCGCGCACCGCGTCGTCGTTACAGCCATTATACTGGCTGAATTCCCAGTCCAGCGGCGCGCTGGCGTCCCAGACGATCAGCCCGCCATTGTCCGGATTGGTATTGGCCTCGTCCGGCGTGATCCAGATATTCACATTGACCGCCGCCTGGTCGGCATGGATGCCGACCCCGCCAAGGCTTCCATCATATTTGAATCCCCACAGCAGCTGCAGCTGGTGGTCGCCGAACACCGCCGGGAAAGTCTGGCGCAATTCATCGGCGATCTGCGCCAGCAGCGGCGCGGCCAGGCCATATTCCGGCATTGCGCCCAGATAGCCGTTCTTGTAGGCATCGCGCCAGATGGTGGAATCGCGGCAATAGCGTTGCAGTTTTTCCAGCGCTTGTGGCGTCAGCAAATTGTCGATCACCACCAGCTGCGGCTTGTTTGACAGCCATTGCGCGTCAATATCCTGCGCATTGGCGGGACTGATGGCAGCGCCCGCAAGCCTTGCGCCGTCCCCCAGGTGGAAGCCCGGCGTCACGCCCTGCGCTGCCAGGTGGGCGCGCTGTTCGGCGTCGTGAGTGCGCTTATGCTCCGGATCGCCGTCCCGCGTGCCGGGATCGGCGCCATGCACCAGTTCGGCGTGCCGGCGAAGCACAGCAAAGCCTTCCGCCACGCGGCCTGTTTCGCACAGCAGGCGCCCGTGCATCGCCAGCGCGCCCGGATCGTCCGGACGCAGCGCCAGCGCGCGCCCAAGGTCCGGCGCGGCTTCATCGAAGCGGGCCAGGCGCAGCAGCAGGCTGGCGCGATTGGTCAGGGCTTCCACGTGATCGGGCGCCAGCGCCAGCGCGGCATCAAAACTTTCCAGCGCCGGGCCAAAGCGCTTTAGGGTTCGCAAAGTCGAGCCACGGCTGTTGAAGACTTCCGCATTGGGGGCAAGCGCCAGCGCCTGGTCGAAGGCCAGTACCGCCTCGGCATGGCGTTTCAGTTCGGCCAGGGCGATGCCCTTGTTGTAGCTGGCTTCGGCAAAATCCGGCTTCAGGGCGAAGGCCCTGGTGAAACTGGCGAGCGCCTCTTCGCGCCGCCCGCCGGCCTGCAGCAGGACGCCATGCAGATTGAGTGCCTCGGGGGCGTCGGGATTGATTTTCAGCGCCGTTTCCAACGCGCGCAGCGCCTCCGCGCTGCGCTGCTGCTGGAAGCGCAGGATGGCAAAAAGATAATGGCCCTGGAAAACGTCAGGCGCGGCGGCCAGCAGCTGCAGATAAAGCGGTTCGGCATCCGCCAGCCGGCCTTGCTGGTGCAGGGAAACTGCCTGGTTGAACAGAAGTTGCGGGGTCATGCGCGCGTCCGGCTGGTCCTTCAGGGCGCTGACAGCTTCAGCCCGCGCTGCCGGGACAATCGGCCATGCCGGTGCCCGGTGCAACGGGGAAATAGCCTACCAAAATAGGGGGCGCGGGATTATCATTGGCGGCAGCTTGGCCAGGAGAAAGCATGGCGCGGAGATGGGCGGGAATTGCGGCGCTGGCTGCCCTTCTGGGTTTGCCAGCTCCGGCGCAAGCGGTGGTCACCGTGGTTGGCAATTCACTGGCGCATACCTGTTTCGTCCTCGCCAAGATCGGCAAGGACCCCAAGGGCGGCATCGGCACCTGCAATTCGGCGCTCGATAATGAAATGCTGTCCTCGCACGACCGCGCCGCCACCATGGTCAACCGCGCTTCAATGGAGATGCAGCTGAACCGCATCCAAGCCGCCATGGATGATTACAACAATGGCATCCGGATATTCCCCACGCTGGGCGATGCCTATGTGGACCGGGGCGGCGCTTTCATCGCACAGAAGCGCTTTGACGAGGCGATGGCCGATATCAATCATGGCATCGAACTTGGCGTCAGCTATCCCTTTGTCGGTTATTACAACCGTGCCGTGGCCGAGCAGCTGACCGGCAAATACAAGGAAGCCTATCTCGACTACAAGAAAACCATCGAGCTGGAGCCGGCCTTCACGCCTGCCGCCGACCGGCTGAAGGATTATGACATCGCCAAGGCCGCCGCCGCCCTCACCGCCGGCAATTGATCGCTAGCCCGGCGCGATGGCCGCGATTTCGGTTTGCAGGCGCGCGATCACGCCGGCCCAGTCGCCGCGCCTTTGCTGGCGGAACAGTCTCGCGGATGGATACCAGGGGCTGTCGTCCCGCTCCAATTGCCAGCGCCAGTCGGGACGCTGCGCCAGCAGGATCCAGACAGGCTGGCCCAGCGCGCCGGTCATGTGCGCCACTGCGGTGTCGACGCTGATCACCAGGTCCATCAGGCTGGCCAGGGCGGCGGTGTCGCGGAAATCCCGCAGCGCGTTGCCGAAACAAGTCACTTTGCCATGGCGGCGCACCGCGGCGATGTCGATGTCGCGAATCTCCTTTTGCAGGCAAACCCAATCCGCCTGCGGCCCCAGCAGCGGCGCCAGCGTCTCGAACGGCATGGAACGGTTGTGATCATTCCTGTGATTTTGCCCGCCGCTCCACACCAACCCGATACGGGGACGGGTTTTGGGCGGCAGGCGGTCAGCCCATTGCGCCGCGAGTTCGGGATCGGGATGGAGATAGGGGGCGGAAGGAATGGCGCCGCCAAAAGCCAGTGGCATGCTCATCAATGAGGACTGAAAATCAAAATGGTGCGGAGTGTCCTCCTTGCCGATCACTTCGACTTCAGGACCCAGTTGCTGCAGCAGCCCCACCAGCGGCGTTTGCACCGACAGCACGACCCTGGCGCCCTTTGCCGCCGCCATCCGGGCGTAACGGCACAGCTGGATCGTGTCGCCCAACCCCTGTTCCCAATACAGAAACAGCTGCTTGCCGGAAATATCCTCTTCGCCCAGCCAGTGCGGCTGGGGATGGTTGCGCAGGGTGATGGGTAAGCGCCGCCGCTTGCGCCATTCATATTGCGCCCAGCCTTTCTCGAACTGGCCCAGCAGCAGCCGGCACAGGCTCTGGTTATATTGCGCCTCGGCATAGTCGGGCTTGAGCGCCAGCGCCCGGTCATAGGACGCCACCGCGTCTTCAAAGCGGCCCAGATCGGCAAGAATGCCGCCGTGATTGTAATGCGCTTCCGTGTAGGCGGGCTGCAGCGCGATCGCTTTTTCCACATTGGCCAGGGCGGCGGCAAAATTTTCCATCTCGGACAGGGTGGCGGCGCGGCCGTTCAGCGCCTCGGCGTGATCGGGCCTTGCCGCCAGCGCGCGATCAAAGACGGCCAGCGATTCGTCGAAGCGGCGAAGAATCTGCAGGATGACACCCTGGTTGTTCAGCGCCTCGACATGATCGGGCTTGAGGGCGGCGGCGCGCACGAAGCTGGCCAGGGCGTCGTCCAGGCGGTTCAGCTGGGCCAGGGCGCCGCCGCGATAATTCCAGAGCTGCGGATCGCCAGGCTGGACCGCCAATGACCGGTCATAGGCCGTCACCGCCTCCTCCAACCGGCCCAGGGCCCACAAGGCATGGGCGCGATTGGCATGGGCCTCCGCATGGGCCGGTTTGAGCGCCACGGCCCTGTCGAAATCCGCCAGCGCCTCGGCAACGCGGCCCTGTTGCGCCCGCAGGGATCCCAGCACGTTCCAGCCTGCCGCCAGGCGCGGTTCTGCGGCCAAGACCTGCAGATACAGCTGCTCGGCTTGCGCCAGCCTGCCCCCCTGGTGCAGGGCGGCAGCCTGGTCCCACAATTTTTGCAAATCCTGTGCTGAAGTCATCGGGCCGCTGGCGTGTTGGGGCAGCGACCATCTCATGCCAGCGATTGTTCGGCCATATGACCTTTTGCGCGCCGGCAGGCCAGCCCAGGGGCCGGAAAAGCAAAACGCCCCGCCGGCGAGATAGCCAACGGAGCGTTCGGTCTCCGTACGCCACGGGGCCGGAGCGTTCCGCCCACAAGGGCAGGGGGCAGTGGTGAATCAATCCGGACCGCCGGGCTATTGCCGCATAGGTATAAAACCCTGATGGGCAGGTAATTCCCTGCCACCCCGGCAGGTATTTGATCCGCATGGCGCGATTTATCCCCGCGCGGCATCTCTATGCCGGAACGCAAGGCAGGGCCGCACCGTTCACTGGTGGCCCAATGACTGGGACAGGGAGAAACAGATGGGCGTATCCAGGGATTATGTCATCCGCATCACCCGCAGCGGCGAAGACGCGCTGGTACAGGTTACGCCCCAGGTCAGCGAACATGCCGCCATCTGCCGCGCCCGCCTGCTGGCGAAAGACGGCGACATGGTGGAAATCTGGCGCGGCATGAACCGCGTCTTCAGCCAGGCCTCCGATTATTCCCGTATGAGCTGAGCGGCGGTGACGTCCTACTTGCCCTTGGCGGCCAGCGCCGCATCGATCGCGACCTGGATAGCGTCCCAGCTTTTGCCGCCGTCATATTTCTTGAAATCGATCACGAAAGTGGGCGTGCCTTCGATCTGGTAGCGCGCATTGCCTTCTTCCGCGACCTTGTTGATGGCGGCGTCATGTTCGGTCGAGGTCATGCAGGCTTCGGCCTTGGCGGCGTCCATGCCCATGACGCGCGCCATCTGCAGCAGGCCGGCATGTGCATCCACGCCCTGGAATTCGGCGCTATCCCATTGCGGCTGGCTGCGGAACAGAAGGTCGGTCGCCTGGAAGAAATATTCCCTGGGCATGCACAGGGCCAGCTTGTGCGACGGCGCATCGATCGGGAAAAGCGGGAACAGGCGCATGACATAGCGCACCTTGCCGGTATCGATATATTTGGCCTTGAGCTGCGGGAAGACCTGCGCATCGAAGGCGGCGCAGACCGAGCAGGCTTGCGCAAAATATTCGATTATGGTCACCGGCGCATCGGCGCTGCCCATGACATGGTCGGTCGCCGTGACGCTGTCGGGCGGCAGTTCGCCGCTTGCCGCGGCAGCCATGTCCGCCGGCGTGCCGCGCGTGAGGTAATAGCCGGCGCCGGCGGCCGCCAGCAGCAAAAGCAGGGCCGCGCCCAGGATAATGAACTGCTTTTTTGACATGACGCTTCCGGTCCCCTGTTCGTTCGATTTTCTTGATAGGGCAAAAATGCCGCCAAGCCAAACGCCGGTCAAACGGACGGTAAAAACGGGTCCCGAGACCGGGGACCAGAAATCCTCGCGGAACCCCTATCCCGATCTGACCGAGATTCGCTTGCACCATTAGCGGCATCAACACAGAGTATGCAGGCCGCTCTCACCTGACAGGCCGTTATAGGAACCCGCCGGCATGAAAAAAATTGAAGACCGCGCATTTATTTTGCTGGTCCTGCTGGCGACCATCGCTTTCGCCTGGGTGCTGGCGCCTTTTTTTGGGGCCATCCTGTGGGGATTGGTGGTCGCGCTCCTTTTCAATTCTCTGAACCTGCGCCTCCGAAAGGCAATGGGACATCGCCGGAGCGTTGCTTCAGCTGCTACAATACTATTCGTAATTGTCATTGCGATTGTGCCACTCATCCTGATCAGCACCTCGCTGGGCCATCAGGCATCCGAAATCTATCGCATGCTCCAATCTGGCGAGCTCGATTTTGTGCTGTACCTCCAGCGCATTCTGGATGCGCTGCCCGCCTGGATGCGTGAAATCCTGAACAATTTTGGTCTTACGGACCTTGCGGCCGCGCGCGCCAAGCTGACCGCCGCGCTGGCCCAGGCTAGCCAGCTCATTGCGGCGCGGGCTCTTGGCATAGGGCTGGGCGCATTCGATTTCGTCATCGGCGTCGCAGTGATGTTGTACCTGCTCTTTTTCCTTCTTCGTGACGGTGACGACTTGGTGAAGCGCGTGAAAAGTGCTGTTCCGCTGCGTGCGGAACACAAGACGCTGTTGCTCGACAGGATATCGGTGGTGGTTCGAGCAACGGTGAAAGGGGGCCTGGTCGTCGCATTCGTTCAGGGCATGCTGGGCGGGCTTGCTTTCTGGGCACTGGGCATCCCGGGCCCCATACTATGGGCCGTCGTGATGGCATTCCTGTCGCTACTCCCATCCGTTGGCGCCGCCATTGTGTGGGGACCCGTAGCGCTTTACCTGGTTGCAACCGGCTATCTATGGCAGGGGCTGGTCCTGACGGGTTATGGCGTTGTGGTCATCGGCTTGTCGGACAATCTGCTTCGGCCCGTTCTGGTTGGAAAGTCCGCTAAACTTCCAGATTACATCGTTCTGCTCTCCACCTTCGGCGGGATCGGGATCTTCGGCCTGAACGGCTTCATCTTGGGCCCGCTCATTGCAGCGATCTTCATGGCGAGCTGGGAAATCTTTCGAAAGGGCGATTTCGCGGACGAATAGCCGAAGGGCAGTAGCTGCGTTGACCCTCTCATTTTCAAACAGGCACGGACCTTCGCTCTGTAAACCGCTAATACCCGCTATCAAGGAGGGGTAGCGAATGGGAAAGGCGGCAGGTGGAAAACCTTACCCCTTAAAACGACTCATCTATTCAATTGGATATGGCGGACAGAGAGGGATTGCGAAAACATGCTCAAGGCATGTTTTCGTCCTCGCTGACGCTCGGATCGCTCTGCGGGCCGATGGCCCGCCAAGCGCCCAAAATCGGCTGTCGCCGATTTTGTCGAACGGGGGTCCGTCCACCTCCCTCCGATCCGCCAATAAAAAAGCCCCCTGGACCGGGGGCTGTTTTATTGGCGGACAGAGAGTCCTCCATAATACATTGATTATATTACGTTAATCCCAGTTTTGTGCGCGTGGTCCACAAGCTGGTCCACAAGCACGCGGGGCGAGTAGGAATTTCACGCCGCCAAAATAAGATGGCCGCTGTTGCCCAAGAACCCCACCCGGCTAGCACCAAGCCTTTGATCTGCCCCCTTCCAAGTGGTCCAGGGACTATCATATTGGAACCTTGGAGGGAGATTTGAAATGGGACGCAGGCATCAGCCTGAGGAAGTTATTGGCAAGCTGCGGGAGGCGGAGATTGTGCTTTCGCAGGGCGGGTCGGTTGCGG
>CANJLC010000014.1 GCA_947475445.1 Alphaproteobacteria bacterium | reverse complement strand
TCGCTGCCCGGGCCGTATCGCCCGCCAGCCGCCGCTTGCCTGCCTCCAGGAACTCCTTCGACCAGCCGTAATACTGGGACTGGGCAATGCTCTCCTTGCGGCACAGCTCGGCGATGCTGTCCTCGCCGCGAAGCCCTTCCAGCACTATCCGGATCTTGTCTTCGGCGGAAAAATGCCGGCGCGTGGCGCGGCGAATGTCCTTCAGGACCCGTTCCGCAGGCGCTTTGGGACTTGGGGATCTCGTTCTCATCGGTCGTCCTTTCTCAGAGCGATGAGACCAAATTCCTCCCTTAGCTAAAACCCCAATTCTGTCTCATAGGCTCTGACGGCGTACATCCCGGGAAGGACGGCCGCATGTCGGCAAGCATGTTTCGCGCGGGCTATCCGCAACCGGCAAGAAAAAGCCGCTAGGGCAGTTTCGTCCTCTGGCTGGACCTAAGGTTGCCTTGACTCTGTAATAAAAAAAGCCCCGCGGAACGTTTCCGCGGGGCTTTTTGCATTGCGGTCCGCGGCGATTATTTCGCGGGAATGATCGAGCCGTGGATCGAGCCCTGGTCCTTGTCATAGGGCCAGCCCGGGCCTTTCAGTTGGGGAATGGTCATCTTGTTGGCATGGTCGATGATCGAGGCATAGGCGCGGGTGGAGCGCGCCATGCCTTCGGCCGGCACCAGATCGGGCGTGTCCAGGCTGGTGTGATAGATGATGTGATTGATGATGTGGAAGGACGGCGCATAGGGGCCGTTCTTGGGTCCGTCTTCCACGCCATAGACGCTGTCGCCGAAGTCGGCCAGCTGCTGCAGCGCCATGGTTTCGAATTCCGGGCTGCCCAGGGCGTTCCAGCGCGTGGCGCTGAGCTGGTTGGAGGGCGTCAGGTCTTCATTGTACATGATCAGCTGCGTCTCGGAGGGATGCTCCAGCGTGATCTTCAGCGCCACCTTGTCCCAGGCATAGGTGGGATCGATCAGCTTGCGATGCGCGAACTCGCCATGATGATGGTCCGGGAACATCAGGAACACCATGCTGCGCGGGCGCTGATCGATCGGCAGCTTGGCGTAATGGCGGGCCAGCTCCAGGCCTGAAGCCATGCCGCTGGCATTGTCTTCCGCCGCCTGGAAATAGCCGTCCGTGTGCATCTGGATCATGATCTGCTCGTCCGACTTACCGGGCAGGTAAGCCCAGTGATAGGCGGTCTTGACGTCCTTCAGCGGCGGCGCATTCAAATGCGCCGTGATGTTGATCTTCTCGCCGGCGGCAAGGCGGTCGCGCAGGGCGAAACCTTCATCCTGGCTGAGGGTCAGCTGGGTGACTTCTTCCAGTCCGCCTTCCGGCTGATACTGGCCGTTGCCGGGCACCGACATGACGTTGATGACCATGGCGGCGCCTTTTTCAACGGCCTGCTTGTTGGCGTTGAAAAGGTTGGCGCGGTCGGAAGCCGAGTGCGAACGCCCGCCCGGCACGAAGATGGAATAGATCACCACGGCCTTGCCCTTGACGTCGCGGCCAATGAAATCGGCGTTGGAGCCGATGCCCACCCAGATGGCTTCGGCGGTGACGCCTTCCGGACCGGTGCCCTTGGTGCCTGAAACAGGGAAGGCAGTGGTCAGGTTGATGGTCTTGCCGCCGGACTGATAGCTGGCATCCCAGGAAACGGGGCGCCAGTCCTCAGGCAGGGTGAAGGGCACGGACTCGGTCTTCATGCCAAGGCTCTTGAATACATCCAGGGCATATTTGACGCCTTCGACATCCGCCGTGGTGCCGGGGAAGCGTCCCCACCATTGCGGATGGCCTTCGGCGCGGTATTTCAGCGAGACAGCGGCAAGGGCGAAGATGTCCTTCTTCATGCGCGCGCCGTCAATGTCGGCATATTGCTGCTGGTCGGGGCGAAGCGCGAATTTGGGATATTGCGCGTCGGTGAAAATGGTGGTGGCGTGATCGCGCGGCAGCCCGATGCCGTATTTCTTTTCGGTGGCGGGGCCATTGTCCATCTGCGCCATGGCGGCGGTGACGGACATTGCCAGGACGCCCAGGCCAAGGCCCAGCGTCTTGCGGTTGAATTTCATGGTCGAATACCCTCTCTTATATATTTGTGTTTGCTCGTGAGCATATGCGAGACGCATCCAGCCGCAAAGCCCTCGCCGCGCCTTCGCACAGGCAAAATGACAGGCAAATGACAGGCTGGTCATTCCGGTGCCACGAAAGCCCGCTTGCGCCATTGGGCAAACGCCATGGATTGAAATGCCGGGATTCAGCGCAGCGACAGCCACAGATTGCTGTAATCGTCAGTCCAGGCGCGGAAAGATGCGGGCACCGCAATCGGGCGGGCCCCCTTCAGCGCGGGACTGTCGAAAAACCGCTTGTCGGCGGTGATCAGAATCCAGTTCGACATGTCCACGCCGTTTTTCAGATCCTCGGGATTTTCCACCGCGCGCGCCATCTTGCCATCCGCCAGCGCGGCGGCCGCCACCACCGGGCCCAGGTCGATATAAAGATTGGAAATATGCACCGCCAGGACGCCGTCCGGCTTCAGGTGCCGCCAGTAAAGCGCAAAGCTTTCGCGGGTCAGCAGGTGCATGGGAATGGAATCGCTGGTGAAGGCATCCACCGCCAGCAGGTCGAATTTCTGCGGCGGCTCGCGCTCCAGCGAAAGCCGCGCGTCTCCCATCACGATGCGCCACGCCGCCTTGCACAATTCCAGATAGCGAAAATAATGCCGTGCGATGTCGGGCACCGCCGGATTGATTTCATAGAAGCGGTAGGCATCGCCGGTGCGGCCATAGGCGGCGATGGTGCCGATGCCCAGGCCCACAATACCGACATGAATGGGGCCGCGGGCCTGCAACTGCGCCACCGCCAGCCCCAGCCCCGATTTGGGGCTGTAATAGCTGGTGGCCTCTGTTGCCCGCTGCGGCGACAGGAATTCGCGGCCATGGATGATATTGCCGTTGCGCAGCAAGCGGATCGGGCCTCCATCGATGACGCGCAGCGCGCCATAGAAATTGCGCTCGAGGAATTTCGCATCTTGGATATCAACTTTGACCTTACGCGCCATGCGGCCAGTATCGACCACCCAGCCGACCAGGAGAACGGCAAGCGCCAGCATGGCCCAGACCGAATCCGAAGCCCTTGGCAGTCGCCGCCAGGCTGCGCGCAGGACCAGCAGCGCCGTGGCAGGAAGTATCAGCGCAAGATCGATGTCGGAATTGAAAAAGGAGGGCGCAATCGCGGCTACGAAAATGCCGCCGCAGGCGCCGCCCGCCGCGATGCAGAGGTAATAGGAAGTGAGATAGCGCGGCGATGGTTTCAGGGCCGCCAGTTCGCCGTGGCAAACGATGCAGCACACATATAAACCGACGGCGTAAAACGCCAGCAAGCCTCCGAAATGCTGGATCAGGAACACGCCCACCATGACATAGATCATGGCGCCCGCCATCAGCGCGAAAAGCGGATACCAGATGGCCCGCACATACCAGCGGGGGGAATCGAAGCAGATGACAAAACTGAGCAGGTAAAGCGCCAGCGGCGCCACCCAGAGCAGCGGTATGGCGGCGATATTGCGCAGGATATGATTGGTAACAGCCAGCAGGAGCGCCGACGCCGCCAACGGCAGGAAAAACCAGAACAGCCGGTCCACGATGGAAGGCCGTGCATCCTCCTGCTCTGCCTGGGCGGCCGGCAAATCCGCAGCCGGGTGGCGGTAATACCAGGCCGTTATGATGCTGAGCAGGGCAAAGCCCGCATAAAGGCTGGACCAGATAACGCCTTGTAGCCGCAAGGGAATTAAGGGCTCGATCAGGACCGGATAGCTGAGCAGCGCCAGCATCGAACCCAGGTTGGACAGCGCATAGAGCCGGTAGAGGGAATATGAGGGCCCAGACTGCGGTGCGCGTAATTTCCAAGCCGTCACCAGCGGCGTGGCCGAAGACAACAGCAGGAACGGAAGGCCGACGGTGCCTGCAAGCAGCCCCAGGATCAGCAGCAGAGGATCTTCGCTGCCCGCTGGTTTCCAGCCGGCGGAGGGCAGGATGGGAAGAAACGACAGGCTGACAATAAGCAGGCCGATATGTAGGCGTGTCTGCCAGACAGGGGAGCAATATCTCGCCAGCAGATGGGCATAGAGATATCCCGCCAGCAGCGCCGCCTGGAAAAACAACAGGCAGGCCATCCAAACCGCCGCCGAACCGCCGAACCAGGGCAGGATGGCCTTGGCAATCAGCGGCTCCACCTCAAAAAGCAGGAGTGCGGCAAGGAAGATCGTCGCCGGCGCCAGAAAGCGCCACGCATCACGCGCGGGACTTTCTTCCTCTGATGCGTCCATTGCCCCCACCTTTTGGCCCGGTCAGCGATACCGCATGGCCGGTCACGCACTCAGGCTATTATTTCTTGCCGCTGATGCCAAATGGCGGAAAAAGCGTAAAGCAGCCACATGCAACCCAGTGAAAAACAGCATTGACGGAACCGCGAAGCAGGCGTTTAATTTAACCGTCGCAGAACGGTCAATCGCCGGGATGTGAGAGTTCGAAGGCCGCAACCCGCGCCCCATCTTTCAGATGCGGGCTGCGTGACAGGCAGTTCCTGGGGAGTCAGGAAGCCTCGGCGCCACGAACCTCTGGCATCCGCGAAGGCTTGAGGTCTGCTCGTGTCTAACGTGAAAGGAGGTTTCCGAAAATGGAAGAAACTCCACCTGCGATAAGACCCGGCTCCGCCTCGCGCAGAGCCAACGGGGCCTTGAAACGGTGCCGCCACTCTCAAAGCTAGATTGAGACAGACGGGAGAAATCCCGTGACGGAGTGTCCGGCTCTTGCCGGACTTGCGAGGCCCCGCCGGAAACGGCGGGGTTTTCGTTTGGGCGCGACAATGCGCTGCCTTGACCCCCTGCCCCGGTCCAAGGAATTTGCCCCCATGAAGGGCCTTCGCCACATCGCCGTCCATCTTGCGCTTGCCGCATTGTTCCTGCGCGCCATGCTGCCGGCCGGCTGGATGCCCAATCCGCAGGCCGCCTCCGGCGCTCCCTTCATCATCTGCTCCATGGACGCAGCCGACCAAAGCGGCAAGGCGCAGAAGCAGGCGCCAAATGATCCGCGCGCCCATGAGTCCTGCCCCTTCGCCGCAGCGGCCCCGCTTGCGGCGGCGCCCGAGGCGATTGCTCTGCCTGCGCCGCAAGCCTCGGGCACGGCGATATTGTCCCGGACAGCCTTTGTTGACGCAGTTTCACCGGCGTCCTACGCGCCGCAATCGCCGCGCGCGCCCCCCATCTCCGCCTGATCTGACGCCAACCGCGTGCGGATTTCTCCGCGCGCCTGCTCAATCATTCGGAGAGTTCCATGTCCTTGCGTTCACGTCTGCGCGCCTGCGCATCCTTCACGATTCTTTCGGCAATTCTTCTGTCCGCCTCGCCCGCTTTTGCCCAAAATATCGGCGCGGGGCTTGCGCCAGAATATGTCATCGTCAACGGCACCCGTGCTTCTGACGATCCCGCCGCCACCGACATTGCGGTCAGCGCCACCAAGGCGCAGGAACAGATCAACACCGTCAACACCGAGGATATGCTGAAATACGCGCCGTCCCTGGTGGTGCGCAAACGCCATTTCGGCGACACCCAGGACCCGGTCGCCACCCGCACCTCCGGCGTCGGCGCTTCGGCCCGCAACCTCATCTTCGTGGATGGCATCATGGTTTCCGCGCCCATCGGCAACAACAACACCACGGCTTCGCCCAATTTCGGCGTCGCCGCGCCGCACGACATAAGCCGGATCGACGTGCTTTTTGGACCTTTTGCGGCGCGATCCGCCGGCAATTCCATGGGCGCGACCATCAACATCACCACCCGCATGCCGGACAGCTTCGAGCTTTATGCCGATGCCACCGGCGCGGTGCAGGACTTTTCCCAATATGCCAGCGCCATGACGGTAGGCACCTGGCAGGTCGCGGCCGGAATCGGCGACCGGATCGGTAATTTCTCCTGGCGGCTTTCGGCCAATCACCTTGATTCCACCGGCCAGCCGCTGGGCTACGCCACCCTGGCGCGGCCCGCTTCGGCCAGCACGGCGGGCACCCCACTGACCGGAGCCTTCAATGACCTGAACCGCACCGGCGCAGCCATCGTGGAAATCGGCGCCACCGGCATCGAGAGCCAGGTGCAGGATACAGTCTCGCTCAAGCTGGCGTATGATTTCGGCGGCGCGACGCTCGGCTACATGGCCAGCCTGTTCCACCAGGATGATGATTCAGGCGTCGAAACTTACTTGCGCAATGCCGCGGGCGTCGAGGTCTACACCGGCAACAGCAATATCAACGGCTACAACTACAACATCGCCGCCAGCACCTTTTCCAACAATCTCTACAATACCCAGCAGAGCAAGCTGGCGCAGGGCCTGTCGCTGAAATCGGCGGGGGACAGTGATTTTGCCTGGGAACTGATCGTCAGCCGTTTCGACTATTTGACTGACAAACAGCGCGTGCCGACCGCGGCGCTTCCCGCCGCCATTACAGGTGGCGCGGGTACGGTCAACCGCGTCAATGGCACGGGCTGGATGACCTATGACGCCACTGGCCTGTGGCGCGGCTGGGCCGATCACGAAGTCTCTTTCGGCCTGCATCGCGATGCCGAGACTTTCTCGCAGGTTCGCAACAACCTCGCCGACTGGATCGCGGGCGGGCTGGGCACGGTGGTGAACTCGGCCAGGGGACGCACCGCCACCAACGCCATCTGGGCCCAGGATCTCGTGACCATCACACCGGCGGTGAAACTGGCGCTGGGCGCACGCTATGAGGATTGGCGGGCCCATGACGGCAACAATTACTCCGCCTCTCCGGCGCTGAACGTGAACCAGCCGCGCAGTGCGGCGCAGGCCTTCTCACCCAAGGCCACGGCGGCCTGGCAGGCCAGCGAAGACTGGAAGCTGACGGCGTCCTTCGGCCAGGCTTACCGCATGCCGACGGTGACGGAACTCTACCAGTCGGTCACCACCGGCGCGACGCTCAGCGTGCCAAATCCCAACCTGAAGCCGGAGCGCAGCAATGATTACGAACTGGCGGCGGAGCATCGCAACGAAGGCAGCTTGTTCCGCGCCTCGCTGTTCCAGCAGGACGTCTTCAACGCCCTGATCTCGCAATCAGCGCCGCTGGTCACGGGCTCCACCGCCCTGTTCTCCTATGTGCAGAATGTGGACCATGTGCGGGTGCGCGGCGTCGAGCTGGTGGCCGACCAATATGACGTGATGTTACCGGGCCTGGAACTGATGGGAAGCATCACCTATGCCGATGGCCGCATCGTCAGGGACCCGGTCTTCCCTGCGGCGGTGAACAAGTTCGCGCCGCAGATTCCCAAATGGCGGGCCAACGCGGTGGCGACCTGGCGGCCCGATTCCGCCTGGTCCTTCACTCTTGGCGCGCGTTACAGCGACCGCAGCTTCGGCACAATCGACAATTCCGATCCTGTTTCGCAGACCTACCAGGGGTTTGCCGGATATTTTGTGCTGGACGCACGTATCCGCTACAAGCTCGATGAAAATTGGAGAATCTCGGCGGGGATGGACAATCTCAACAATGACAAATATTTCCTGTTCCACCCCTTTCCGCAACATACCGCCGTGCTGGAGATCCACTATGCGCAATAAATTCCTCTTGGCTTTCACCCTGATGTCACTGACATCCGGCGCCGCCTTCGCCCATGTCACGCTTGGCGAACCCACGGCGCTTCCCGGCGCGCAATATGTGGCGCACTTCCATGTCGGCCATGGCTGCAGCGGCTCGCCCACCACCGCCATCAGCGTCGCGCTTCCGCGGGACGTTTCCAACGTCCAGGCCAAGGCAGCAGAGGGCTGGAGCATCGCCACCGTGCGGGCGGGCGGGCGCATCAGCGCCATCACCTGGAAAGGCGGCAAGCTTGCGTCCGATGCCAAGGGCGAATTCGTCATGACCATGAACCTGCCGCGCAAGGCCGCGACGCTCGCTTTCCCGGTGTTCCAGGCCTGCGAGAAAGGCAGCGAGAACTGGTCGGAGCTGCCCGCCGCCGATGGCCATCACCTGGACAAGCCGGCGCCGGTGCTGACGGTTTCCGCCACCCAAGCGACACCGGCCGCACCCGCCGCGGCGCCAAACACCACGCTCACGCTCAGCGACGGCTGGATACGCTTGTTGCCGGGCAGCACGCCGGCGGGAGGATATTTCACCCTGCAAAATCACGGCGCGACAAAAGTGACGCTGACCGGCGCGGACTCGCCGGCCTGTGGCGGCCTGATGCTGCACAAATCCGATGACAAGGGCGGCATGAGCAGCATGCAGGATGTCAAACAGGTTGATGTGCCGGCAGGCGGCAGCCTCAGTTTCGCACCGGGCGGTTATCACCTGATGTGCATGGACCCAAGGCCTGTTCTGAGGCGCGGCGCCTCGGTTCCCGTCACATTGTCGTTCCAGGGCATGCCGCCCTTGACGGCGCAATTTGCCGTTCGCGGCGCCAACGGCAAATAGGAGCCCCCATGAACGCAATTATCCCGATTTTCGTGACCATTTTCCTGGCGGAGCTGGGTGACAAGACCCAGCTTGCCACCCTGCTGTTTGCAACAGAGGGAAAAGTGACGCCCTGGATGGTGTTCACCGCTTCCGCCGGCGCGCTGGTCCTGTCCAGCGCCATTGCGGTAGGGATTGGTACGGCGGGTAGCGCCTATCTGGGCAATTTGCCGCTCAAGCCCATCGCGGGCGCCGGCTTTATCCTGATCGGGGTCTGGACATTGCTGCAATATTATCGCGGCTAGCGGTCGTAGATAATGGTGATGGTTTCCGCCACGCAGGCGGGGCGCCTCTCACCTTCGATCTCGATGGTGATTTCGCTGACGAGCCTGAGGCCCCCGCCCTTTGGATCGACGCTGAGCAGTTTTTGCCGCGCCCGCACCCGGCTTCCCACCGGCACCATGTTGGTAAAGCGCACCTTGTCCGAGCCGTAATTGATCCCGCGCGCCAGGCCTTCAATCTTGAGCAGGTCCGCGATCAGGAACGGGATCAGCGACAGCGTGAGGTAACCATGGGCGATGGTCTTGCCGCCGGGCATTTCCCTTTTCGCGCGCTCGGCATCGAGGTGAATCCATTGCCGGTCGCCGGTGGCCTCGGCAAAAAGGTCGATGCGCGCCTGATCGATGGTCAGCCAGTCCGAAACGCCGATTTCACTGCCGGCAAGCGCGGGCAGAGTGTCGAACGTCGCTGTCAGCATCGGGAGACTCCCGTCAGGAGGCGAAGTGGCTGTCGAGCCGGGCGAGAATTTCGTCCGGGGAAAAGCCCAGGGCCGCCAGTCGGCCCGAACGCGCCAGCATCGCCAGCCCGGAAAGCGCGGCAGCCACCAGCACCACATCGCACTGGTTTTCGCGGCTCTCGGACGGCAGGCCACCTGCTTCGGACAGCGCGCGCAGCGCCGCGATCATGCGGCCGTTGAAAAGCCGTTCCGCATCGCCGCTGCCGCCGGTGCGCGGCAGGACTGCGGAGGCTGCGGCAAATGTCTCGGTATCGCCCAGCAGGGCCAGGGCGGCGCTGGCCGCGCCGGCCAGCCGTCCCGAAGGGGCGACAGATGCGCCTCCGGCATCGCGCATGGCCCGCGCCAGGCCGGAAAGATCGTCAGCCGCCAGCGCCAGCAGCAAGTCATCCTTGCCGCGAAAATAGCCATACAGGGCGGCGGGGGCGAAACCGGCTTCTGCGGCGACAGCGCGCAGGGAAAGGTCGCGGGCGCCATCGCGCGCCGCCACCCGGCGCGCCGCATCCAGAATCGAGGAACGCGAAGCCGCCTTGGAAACCCCCAAGGGACGCGGCTTGCGCAAGGTTCGAATGTCGCCCATCGCGGGATGATAAATGATTCGCCGGCAAATCCGGCCACGAAAAAGCCGCGCCAGGTGATTCTGGCGCGGCTGATCCGGTTCAATTTTGCCGGTCCTACGTCGGATGGGCCTTCTTGTAGGCGCCGATCGCGGTATTGATGTCGTCACCGGCCTTCTGCTTGCTGGCCTGGTTGGCTTCACCCTTGGCGGCTTCGGCCTGGATCAAGGCGGCGTCAACCGGCGTCTTGTTCTTGTCGGCATCGGCCTTCACGGTGGCGACATAATCAACGATGCACTGCTGATAAGCGTCCGATGCGGCGATATAGGCCTTGGTATCAGCGATCGCCTTGCGCAGCACATCAATGGCAACTGTGGCGCCGTCAATCGCCGCCGGAACGACCGGCGTGGTGCAGGTATCTGCCGCGAAGCTCGGCACGGCGCCCGCCACGAGCAGGACGGCGGCCAATCCAAATTTTTTCAACATTGTACGTTCGACTCCCTTAGGTTCGCCCCTCATTGCGGCGGGAGTGAAGCATAACGGCACGGCCCGTGCCAAGCCCGGATTCAGGGGTCAGGAACGTTTTATTTCCCCTTGGGAACCGCGTCTCTAGAGGCTTGGTGCTGCAGCAATTCCGCGCAGCTTGGCGATAAATTGATCAGCAAAACTCAGCAGCAGGGCAAATATCATCAGCCCCAGGCTGACGCCATAGAACGCATCTGGCCGGTGCGGGCCGGACAGATGGGCCAGGCCCGTGAGGGCATAGGTCAGCCAGAAGAAGGACATCGCCACGGAGAGCAGCGCGCGCAGTGTCGCGGCCCCGAACTGGATTTCCGCTTCGCGGCTGGCGGCATAGGCCATCACCAGTATTACCAGCCCGCTGAAAAGCGCAAACAGCATCATGCCGCCCGTCACGCCACCTTCAATTCCGGTATGGCCGAACCAGTTGGGCAGCAAGAGCGTGGCGAGATAGACCCCGTAGCTGGCGCAGACGCTCCAGATCAGCTGGCGGCGCAATGCGCCCAGTGTTTTGGAAAATGCAAACGGCAGCAGGCGGCCCACCGGACCGGCAATCGCAGCCACGAAAAAAACCAGGCAGGTGAAACGCCAGTCCAGTTCGCTGGCCAGCCGCAAACCGCTTTCGCTGAAATCATTCACCACCATGGCGCCCAGCCCGATAAGGGCGGCGGCGCCGCCGATAAAAAAGGCCAGGGGGAGTTTGATGTTCAGGATCGGTTGACGGCCCGAGTCCAATCCGCTGTCGATGGCAACCACGCTAAAAACCTGCTGCAGGAGTTCCGTGGCTAACAACGCGTCAGGGGCCAAAACGCTGCCGTTCAGCCTGCGGCAAGTGCGACGGCAAAGCCGCGAACCGGCACATTGGCCTCATGGCGTGGCGCGGCGGCAACAAAACCGGCGATCTGGTACCCCGCCGCGGCCGCCCGGGACCGCAAATAGGCCTCGCTGTGCCGCCAGCGCCGCTTGGGTCCCAGTTCAAAACCCTCCTGTGCCGCCTCCACGGTAAAGAGGAAGTAACCGTCCGGCCGCAGGCAGGCGCGCACCGCCCGCAGAACCGGATCCAGGTCCCCCAGATAGACCAGCGTGTCCGCCGCCAGCACCAGGTCATACTGCCCGGCCAAGGCGCTCTCGATATCGCCCACCGCCAGATGGTCATAGATCGCGCGCGCCCGCGCCTTTTCGATCATGGCCGGCGACAGATCTATGCCATCCAGCCGCGCCGCCAGCGGCCTGAATACAGCGCCCGCAAGCCCGGTGCCGCATCCCAAATCCAGAATGGCTAGCCCCTCGCGTCCATGCATCACCAGCCCCGCCAGTTCGTGCAGGATTTCCGGCGCGGCATAGGCGAGCTGGCCGCGCATGCGCGCGTCATAATCCGCCGAAAACTGGTCGAACAGATGCCGCACATAGCCCGGGTCGCTGCGCGATGCGGTGCGCATTGCCTGCGCGCGCGCCTGCCACGCCGCCAGCCCTTGCGTTGCCTGCGGATCGAGCTGGGCGAAGATTTCCAGCGCCTTGTCCGCTTCGCCCGCCTGCGCCCAGGCGCGGCCGGTCAGGAAACGCGCCTCCTGGTGATCAGGATCGAGCCTTAGCGCGCGTTGCAATTCGCTGATCGCTGCGGGGAGATTTTCCGCCGCCAGCAACGCCTCCCCCAGCGCCACCAGCACGGCCGGCAAACCGGGATTGAGCGAAACCGCTTCGCGGGCCTCCGCCACGGCGCCCAGCACATCGCCGCTGGCCAGCAGCGCCTGCACCAGCGTGACCCGCGCCAGCGCGCCGCCCCGGCCTTCTTCCAGGCGGGCGCGCAAGTCCCGGGCCGCGTCATGGGCGCGGCCATCGGCAATCATCGCCTGCGCCCGGGATATGGGATCATCGTCCGTCATGGCCCGAGTGTGACCGCGGCTTTGCACCAAGCCAAGTCCTGTGATTGTCTGCCCTGCTGCCCGCTGAGAAAGAACAGAAGATGCGCAAATTTATCCTGCCCTGCGTCCTGGCCCTGATCACGCCTGTGCCGGCAGGCGCGCAGGAAGGATCCAATATCGCCCTGACGGAATATCCGGGTCCCACCTGCATCAAGCCGCAGCAACCAGTCCCGCCCGGCAAATCGCCGGGCACCCTCGCATCGGGAACGGAAATGAGGAACTACATGCTTCACTTGGAGGCGTTCAACAAGCAGATCGCCGTCGTCAATGAAAAGATGGCGGTCTTCAATGATTGCCTGAAGACCTATGTCGACAATGGCAACGCCGACATGCGCCGTATCAAGCAGCGGCTGGATGCGGCCATCGCGGCCGCCAATGCCCCTTAGGGAATCGCGATAGCGCGTTTCAGTCCCGTGGCGGGACCTTCGGCGCCGATGGTGGTCAGCGGCACGCCGTTCTTTTCGATGGATGCCCGCGCCACGTCATAGCCTTCCTGGATCGCCTGGTCGAATTTCTTCCAGTCCCGCAAGCCAATCTCGGGCATGGGCGGCTCGATGATATAATCGGCCTGTTCACGCACGATCCGGCGCTGGGCTTCCGAGCCCACCGTGCCCGACCGCATCAGGATGGAAATGATGCTGGGCGTGCCGCGCATGCGCTGGCCCACCAGCCACCACCAGGGCCGCTCGCCATAGCGGTCGTCGCGCGCCTGCAGATCAAGCTCGCCGGTGACGTCACAGGCGATGATGGGGCCCGCGCCCATGGCATGCTCGCGCATCACATCGACCGGCAGATTGTTCATGACGCCGCCGTCCACCAGCAGATGTCCGTGGTGGGTGACGGGCGGCAGGATGCCGGGCAAGGCCACGGTGGCGCGCAGCGCCCGCCACAACAGGCCGGCGCGATGTTCATGGATGCGTCCCGTGGTCAAGTCGGAGGAAACACAGAAGAACGGCTTGGCCAGTTCCTCGATCCGGACATTTCCGAAATGCCTTTCCAGCATCTTGCTGGCCTTCTTGCCGCGCACCAGCCCGATCAGCGGCAGGGTGAAATCACTCAGCGGATTGTTGGCGACAAAAGCCTGGCGCATGCGCTCGGTCAGTTCGGGCACGTCCCATTCCAGGGCCAGGCCCGCCGCGATGATGGCGCCCATGGAGGTGCCGCCAACATGGTCAAACGGCACGCCCGCTTCTTTCAGCGCCTTGATGATGCCGATATGGGCAAAGCCGCGCGCGCCGCCGCCCGCCAGGACAATGCCGACTGCGCGCCCGGCGATAAAGCGCGCCAGGCGCTTTACGTCATCGCCGTTGCCGCCGCGGATATGGTGATGCGATTCAAACAGGCCGCTGCGCATGGAGAAATGCTCGGGCAGGCTCTGGCTGGCGCCGCCGCCTTCATTGGGGTGCAGCAGCAGCAGCTCAGGCAATCCGCTGGCCCGCTCCTTGAACGCGGGCAGGCCCAGCGGGCTTTGCGGCAGCGGCTGGTCGGCGCGCGCCAGCAGGTAGATGCGGTCGGCCTGGCGCAGGCATTGATGCGTCCAGGAACTGTCCGGCAAATCGCCGCGATAGAACACCACGTCATGCGCCGCTTCAAACGTGTTGAACCATTCCGCGCTCTGGTCGCTGGCGCCGACATCCAGCACCGCGGCGCGCGATCCCATTTCGCTGAGGGCTGCGGCCAGGCGATGGGCCACCGGGGTATTTTCCAGTCCCGGCTGCAGCGGCACGATGGCGAATGTCTTGGGCCGCGGACTGTCGCCGCCGCCGCGCGTCATGTTGCGCAGGCGCTTGGACATTTGCTGCATCATGTTCATCATCACCCGGGGATGGCGGGCGACCAGCTGCTCGAAGCCTTCCGGGCTGATGCGCAGCAACTCGGTATCGCGCAGCGCGACAAGCTGGGCGGAATGTTCGCGCGCCCGGGAAATCAGCGACATCTCCCCGACGGTTTCCCCGGCAGGCGCCAGCGCCACCATGCGGCGCTGGCCGCGGGCATCCGGCACGAATATTCCCAGGCAGCCTGTGACCACCAGGAACAAGGCCGCGGCATTCTCGCCATCACGTTCCAGAAGCGTGCCGCCGGGAAGGCAGAACCAGTTCGCTTCGCCCAGCAGGTTTCGCAGGGCGGCGTCGCCGACATTTTCCAGTAGCGCGAAGCCCTCCAGCCTTTCGCGCAGTTCCTCGGGATACAGCGCCTGCTGGCCGATGCGGAAGGACGAGAGGAATGTCATGGTCACGCTTTTATCACCAAGCGGTCCAACCACCATCTACCGTCAGGGCTGAACCGGTGATGAAGCTGGCCGCCGGGGAGGCCAGGAACAACAAGGGCCCGGCGATCTCCGATGGGGCACCCAGCCGGCCCAGCATGGTGCGGGACGCCAGGCGCGCGCCCAGCCCCGCTTCCGGCTGGTTGGGAAAGGGCCCGGGAACCAGCGCATTGACGCGAATTTTGTGGGGTCCCAGCTCGGCGGCAAGATGGCGGGTCAGTTGCAGCAGCCCGGCCTTGGCGGGACCGTAATGAAAGGGGCTCTGGCCTTGCGGGCTGTCATAGAGGCGCGCATCGGGTGCAACCACGCCATACATGGAGGCAATGTTGATGACACTGGCCTCGCCCGACGCCGCCACGCCCTGTTTCAAGGCCGGCAGGGCCGCGCGCACGGTTTCAAAACCAGCGGTGACACTGCTGGCATAGGTCTGGGCGAAATCCTGGGGCGTGAGGTCCGCGAAGGATTTCACCGTCATCGAGACAGCGTTGTTGACCAGGATATCCAGGCGGGAACAGCGGCCAAAGAAGCCCGCAATGGCCACAGAATCAGCGGCGTCAAACGCAGCCCCCTCCGCTGAAAAACCTTCGCCCTGCAGTTCCGCCACAAATCGGGCCAGCGCTGCATTGTCGCGGCCATTGACGATGACGTGTGCGCCGGCCTGCGCCAGCGCCCTTGTCATCGCCCGGCCCAGATGACCGCGCGCCGCCGAGATAAAGGCCGTGCGGCCGTCGAGCCGAAAAAGCCTTTGGGAATTCATGGTGCTAGTCATGGCTAGGGCGCCCTCATCCCGCCTTGGACTGAAGGCTCAACCTGACATTGCGTGGTAAACAAGACATTACCCCCTATTCCGGTGGCAGTTTACGCTGCAGTGCAGCAAATATCGCTGACGGCCTGCCCACTTGGAAACAGACCTTCGCCACATTAAAGTTGCAAACAACCCCATACTAGGAAGCTCAGGGGCGTTGTCCGCGCGGCAATCCATGCCGGCTTATCAAAAGGAATTCTAGAAATGACGATCCAATCCACTCGCGTCAGGATGGCGGCCATTCTTTTGGCTGCCTGCGCCTCCACCGCGATCCTCGCGACACCGGCCCTCGCCCAGCGTGCGCCCTCCACCTCCGCCTCCGTCGGCAGGCATCTGCAGGCTGCCCAGAAAGCGGCGCAGGCCAACGACCTGCCCAAGGCCAAGGAAGAAGTTGCCGCCGCCAAGGAAGCGGCCAGCTCCGACTTCGACAAATACAAGGCCGCGCAGATGGAAATGTATGTCGACGTCAAGATGAACGACATGGCCGGCGCCGCCGTGGCCGCACAGGAAGTTGCGGACTCGCCCGCCCAGCCCGAAGCCGAAAAGATCGGCAATCTGAACCCCGCGCTGCTGCTGTCCATGAACAGCAAGAACTATCCCAAGGCGGTCGTCTACGCCAAGGCGCTGGAAGCCACCAACCCGACCGATCCGAACACCATCGAAGCGATCGGCAACGCCTATTATCTCGGCGGCGATTTTGCTGCCGCCAAGGCCCACGCGGAAAAGGCAGTCGCTGCCGCCATTGCCGCCGGCAAGAAGCCGGGCCGCAACACGCTGCAGGTTCTTCTCTCCGCGCAGGTCAGCCTGAAGGATGAAGCCGGCGCCGAAGACACGCTGGAAAAGCTGGTCGCCTATTACAACCAGCCCGAAGACTGGCAGCAGATGATTGACGTTGCCTTCGGCACCAAGGGCATCCGCGACGTGGACGCCGTCTGGCTCGGCCGCCTGCTGTTCCTCAGCGGCGCGACCGTTTCCCAGAACGACGCGACCATGATCGGCGGTACCGCCAGCCATCTGTCCTTCTTCGGTGACGCCTCGATCGCCAAGCAGAAGGGCGGCACGGTGGACCCCGATCCGATTCCGCGCATGGAAGCGGACAAGAAGGACATCCAGGCCCAGATCGCCCTGGGCCAGGGTCCCAAGGGCACCGGCACCTACAACGCCAAGCTGGCGGAAGCGCTGTATGGCTATGGCATGTATGCCGAAGCCGAAGCGACCGCCAAGCTGGCCATCAGCAAGGGCGGCAATCCCGACACTTCGGAAGCCCCGATGGTGCTGGGACAGGCCCAGGCTGCGCAGGGCAAGTATGATGAAGCCTTGGCGACCTTCGGCACCGTCACCGGCGGTGGCCCCGCCACGGCGCGTATCACCCGCCTGTGGGTTGACTATGTGAATATCAAGAAGGCTCCTCCGGTCGCTGACGCTGCGCCGGCCCAGGCTGCCGCCAAGTAACCTGGCGAAAAGGCGGGGCGCCAAAAGCGCCCCGCCTTTTTCTTTTTTGTCCCGGACCGCCAAGCCATGAATCTTGTGCTCGGCTTCGGGCCGTTCATCCTCTTCGCCCTGCTCTCGCGGCTGTCGGCCGACCTGGCCTTGTGGATCGCCTTCGCCGCCGCCTTTGTCGTCACCATCCGGGATTTTGTCGAGCAGCCCAAATTGCGCCTGCTGGACGGCGTCAGCCTCGGCCTGTTCGGCGTGCTGGCGCTTTGGCGCGGCTTCCTGGATCCCGGCCTCAGCCTGGCGGAGCTGCGCACCATCCTGGATTTGGGCTTCACCGCCGCGATCCTGATTTCGCTGCTGCTGCGCCGGCCTTTCTCGCTGCAATATGCGGCGCGCGGCGGCTGGAGCGAATCCGCTTTTCTGCGCACCAATTACCTGATTTCCCTGGTCTGGTTCGGTGGCTTCGCCGCCATGGCCCTGGCCGATGCCGCCGTGACCTTCGCCGGGCAGCCGCTCTATGCGGGCATCGCCACCAGCGCCCTGGCGCTGGCCATCTGCATTGTCTTCACCCTGCGCTATCCGGCCTCGGCGAAGCGCTGAGGGCTTTGCGGCGCGGCGGCGCGAGCGTAGTCTGCCGGCCTTGCAGAAGGATTTGCCATGAAAGAAGCCGTGATCGTCTCAACCGCGCGTACCGGCATGGGCAAGTCGGTACGGGGAAGCTTCAACCAGACGCACGGCGCGGTAATGGGCGGCCATGCCATCAAGCACGCCATCGCCCGCGCCGGGATTGACCCGGGCGAGGTGGAAGACGTCTTCATGGGCTGCGGCATGCCCGAAGGCGCCACCGGCAACAATATCGCGCGCGAAGCGCTGATCTGGGCGGGCTGCCCCGTTTCCACGGCTGGCGTCACGGTGAACCGCTATTGCTCCTCCGGCCTCAACGCCATTGCGCTGGCGGCGCAGCAGGTCATGACCGAAGCCACCGATGTCGCCATCGGCGCCGGCGTGGAATCCATTTCTCTGGTGCAGATGGGCGGGATCAACCTCAACCACTTCACCGAGGAACACCTCCTGCAGGTCAAGCCCGCTCTGTGGATGAGCATGATCGAAACGGCCGAGATCGTGGCCCAGCGTTACGGCATCAGCCGCGAAGCTTCCGATGCCTATGCGCTGGAAAGCCAGAAGCGCACCGCTGCGGCGCAGGCAGCGGGAAAATTCAAGGACGAGATCGTTCCCATCACCGTCAAGATGAAGAAGATCGACAAGGCCAGCGGTACAGAAACCATGGTTGATGCGCTGGTGGACCATGACGAATGCAATCGCCCCGATACCACGCTGGAAGGACTTGCCGCCCTCAAGCCCGTGCATATGGGCGGCCAGCAGGTGCAGGAAGGCAAGAATGTCACCGCCGGCAATGCCTCGCAATTTTCCGACGGCGCCTCCGCCTGCGTGGTGATGAGCGCAGACCTCGCCGCCAAAAAGGGCCTGAAGCCCCTGGCGATTTTCCGCGGCTTTGCCGCCGCCGGCGTCGAGCCGGAGGAAATGGGCATCGGTCCCACCGTGGCAGTGCCGCGGCTGCTGGGGCGTCATGGCCTGACGGTGAAGGACATCGATCTTTGGGAACTCAACGAGGCCTTCGCCTGCCAGGTGATCTATTGCCGCGACAAGCTGGGCATTCCCCAGGACCGCCTGAATGTGAATGGCGGCGCCATTTCCATCGGCCATCCCTACGGCATGTCGGGCGCGCGCATGGCGGGCCACCTGCTGCTGGAAGGCCGCCGCCGCGGCGCCAAATATGGCGTTGCCACCATGTGTATCGGTGGCGGCATGGGCGCGGCCGGCCTGTTTGAGATACTACCGGGCTGATGAACCGATTCGCATGTCTTGCCTTGGCCGTTCTCCTGTTGGCGGGTTGCGAAACCCTGCCGGAGGCGCCGCCGGGCCCGCCCGACCCCAAGACCCAGATGGCGGCGCTGGAAACCCGCATCTCGATCCTCACCGAGGAACAGCGCATCAAGCTGGACCCCAATGCCAAGCGGCTGGCGATCGATTCGGAACTTGCCGATATCGCGCGCCAGAAGGCCAACGACATGGCGCAGAAAGATTACCTCGCCCATGCCGCGCCCAATGGCGACACCTCGGCCAGCCTTTTGATGAAGCAGAACGCCAAATGGCAGGGGCTGTTGGGGGAAAATCTCGCAGCGCAGCATTACGTCAGGCAGAGCGGCGTGGATGTGAACGCGTTCGCGGCGCGCTTCCTCGAGGAATGGATGAAAAGCCAGCCGCACCGCGACAATCTTACCTTTGCCGCCTATGACCGCACCGGCGTGGGCGCGGCGATCAATGGCGATACGGTCTATGTCGCCCAGCTTTTTGCCACCGATATGGGACTGAAAAGCGATCGCGAGCCGGACAGCTCCGTGACCCAATTGGCCAGCCCCGCAGAGGCTGCCAGCCCCACCGGAACAGCCACGCCGCCCTTGCGCCTGCGTGGCGCGGTGGGCGGGAACTCCGACACAAAAAACTGACGCTGTAAGGCAGTCCCCTGCTAACGACTCGTTAGGGCTGACGGCGCAAAACTCTGTGCATGATTTGTCACATTGTTCGACGCCCGCAGCGTCTTGACTCGCTGTCTCCACGAGAAACTTAGCATCCCAATGTCTGAAAAATAGTCTTTTTTCAGTACGATAGCGTACTTGTTGCAAGGGGAATTCCGGGTGCAAGGGTAATACTCCGTATACTGAATATAACGCGGTAATATCCGAGTCCGGATGACCCGGGACGCGCCAAGGGTGCTCTCAAGGAGAAAACGCCCCAGCGCAAAGGCCGTTGCCGGAAAAGTTCCACACGAACCGGGGAACGTAAGGGCAAGTGCGCGCATGAAACGATATTGCAGAACGGGGCGTCAGCTATGCGGTTGGGCGGACTTGAGAAAGTCCACCACGGCGTTGCGGGTCTTGCGCTCGCCCACGGCTGACATGTGGTCGCGTTCGGGCACGATCACGGCCTGTCCGTGAGGGAATGCCGCCGCCAGGGGGCCCGGAGGACCGGCGATCTCGTCGTTGGCACCGCACACCACCAGCACCGGCTGCCTTATTTGTGCCAGGGTCTCTGGCGGCAGGTGGGGCGACATGGCGCGCATGCAAGCGGCCAACGCGAAACGGTCCTTGCCGGGTTGATCGGCGAAATCGCGAAACATGCGGCCGCGCGCCTCTGCGATGGAAGCCTTGTCATCTGTCAGCAGCGCGTCCGACAATTTGCGGCGCATATCGGCATCACCAATGCGTGGTCCGCGCAAATAAAACTCGCCCACGCCGCCCAGCGCCAATCGCGACACGCGCTGTGGAAACCGCGCCGCCAGCCGCAGGCCGATAAAGCCGCCCATCGAATAGCCCACCAGCGGCGCCGTGGTCAGCCCGGCGGCATCCATCACCGCGGCGACATCTTCCGCCATCCGGTCGTGACCGTAGAGTGCTTCGTCATGGGGCTTGTCGCTGAGGCCATGCCCACGGCAATCCATCGCCACCACGCCGAAGCCGGCCTCGGCCAGGCTGGCGTACCAGCCGGTGGATTTCCAGTTCTGCTGGCGGCTGGAGCCGAAGCCATGCACCAGCACGACCGGATCGCCCTGGCCGACCCGTTCAAAGGCAAGCCGGATGCCGTCGCTGGCGGTGGCAAATTCGCTCATGCGTCATGGGGAATCGCACATTGGCAAACACCTGTCTATGATGGCGTCATGCGAAACTGGCTTTTTGTGGCGGCGATACTGGGAGGGCTTTCGGTGCTATGCGGCGCCTTCGCCGCGCATGGACTTTCCGGAAGGCTGGACGCGGCGTCCCTTGCCCTTTTCGAAACGGCGGCGCGATACCAGATGTATCACGCCCTGGCGATGGGACTGGCGGGGCTGCTGCTGCGCACGACGCCGTCGCGGCAGGCGCAAGCCGCCGCCTTGCTGTTCCTGATCGGCACCGCGCTTTTCTGTGGTTCGCTTTACCTGCTCGCCTTCACTGGCATCAAGATGCTTGGCGCAGTGACGCCGCTGGGCGGCTTGGCATTCGTGGCGGGCTGGGTGCTGCTGGCCTTGGCGGCGCTGAAAAAACCCTGAGGCCCTAACGCCGCGCCCTGGGCGCCCAGACAAAGGCGCCGCCTTCCATGCCCGCGTCATTGGCAACAATGGACACGTTGCGGGGAAGCTTGAAGCGGATCAGCCGCGCATTGCCGCCCCCCAGATAGAGATGGTCAAAAAAGAAGACATTGCCCAGCATGGCAATGAGCTTCTTTAGCCGCTTGTTCCAGTCCTTGTGGCCGATCCTGCGGCAGGTCTCGTCCCCGATATAATCGTCGAAATCATCGCCCTTGTGCGCCACCAGATGCGCCAGGTCCATATGCGGCAACAATTCGCCGTCATGAAACACGGCCGTGCCAAATCCCGTGCCCAGGGTGCAGACCAACTCCAGGCCCCTGCCCTTGACCACGGCCAGTCCCTGCATGTCGGCATCGTTGAGAAGTCTTGCGGGCTTGCCCAGTTTTTTGCTCATCGCTGCCGCCAGCCGGAACCCGGCCCAGTCATCGGTGCCCAGGTTCGGCGCGGTATAAACCTTGCCGCCGCGCACAAAACCCGGAAAGCCGATGGAAATACAATCATAGCCCGTGAGCGGCCTCACCAGCTTCGCCAGCACTGCCACCATTTTCCTGGGCGGGCAGGGATGGGGCGTTTCAATCCGCAACCGCTGCATGAGCAGCTTTCCGGACGGGCTGACCAGGGCAGCCTTGAGGCCGGTGGCGCCAATATCAATCGCCAGGATTTTTCCGATTTTTGCCGTTGCCTGCGCCATTCCTCAGAGCACCGCCATCAAGCCGAGCGCAGCTTCATTCACGCCCAGGTCCAGCACAATGGGGTGATGGTCGGATGCGCCCCGTTCCAGCACCTGCCCCTGTTTCATGTGCAGGCCCCGCGCCAGGCAGCGGTCGAGCCGCAAATTGGCGATGTTGCCGGCACGGTGGGTGCGCTGGCGCGGACCGATGTCGCGAAAGCCCGGCAATGCTGTCGGTCCCACGGCGTTGAAATCGCCAATGATGGCGGCCGCGCCCTCCAGCGCGCTGGCGATATGCAGCAATTGCCAGCGATTGAGGAACTGGCCGTGGGAAAGATGCACATTGGCGAAATTGATGCCGCGAAACTGCACCAGCTGGGCGTGGCGCGGCGGCACGCGGCCCGGCAATACCGAGGCCGGCAGGCGCAAGGCCGTGGTGGCGGGAAAGGGATGCGGGCTCCAGGCGGCAAGGCCGTAAATGCGCCGGTCCATGGCATGGCGGAAGAAATGCCCGCCCACCAGGGATGGCAACGCCACGATTTCCTCGGTGGCTTCCTGCAGGAAAAGCAGGTCGGGATGATGGCTGCGGACCAGGCGGGCAACATCGTCAACGCCGGCGCCGACCCGGCGCAGCAGATTCCAGCTGACCACCCGCAATTGCCCGCCGTCCCGAAAATGCCCGAAAGCCATGATGATCCTGACCGTAGCTGCCTTGGGTAAAGTAGGTAACCTTGGGGCTGGTTTCATGCAAATCTGTTTCCTGCCCGTCCACAACCCATGCAATAAGCATAAAAAAGCGGTGCCCGCCCGATGTTCTGGATTTCCCATCCGTCCCCCCTGGTCCAGACCGCCCTGGCGATTCTCTATGTGCTGGTCGCCGCCACGGTGACGGCGGACGTGCTGCTGAAGAAAAGCGACGTGCGTGGCGCGCTGGGCTGGATCGGCGCCGCCTGGTTCTCGCCCATCCTGGGGGGCGTGCTTTATTACCTGTTCGGCATCAACCGCGTGAACCGGCGCGCCCTCAAGCTCAAGCGGCGGCTCAAGGACACCAAGAACCGCCGGCCCTTGTCGGCGGAGATTCCCGGCCTGCCGCCCCATATCGCCGAATTGATGGATATCAGCGGGCGGGTGACCGGCGATCCGCTCACCGCGGGCAATGCCCTGGACATCCTGGAAAATGGCGACGGCGCCTATCCGCAAATGCTGGCGGCCATCGCCGGCGCCAAGCAATCCATCGCCTTCGCCTCCTATATTTTCCGCAATGACGCAACGGGCCATGACTTCATCGATGCCCTGATCGCGGCGCACAAGCGCGGGGTTCAGGTGCGGGTGCTGCTGGATGGCGTCGGCACCGGGTATTTTATCAATCCCATTATCCTCCGCCTGCGCGAAGGTGGCGTCGTCACCCGGCGTTTCCTGCACACCTGGCTGCCCTGGCGCATGCCCTTCCTGAACATGCGCAATCACAGGAAGCTGCTGGTGGTGGACGGCGCCACCGCTTTTACGGGCGGGATCAATATCGGCGGCGAAAATCTGAAAAATGCGCGCCTAGACAGGCGCGTGCTGGACGTTCACTTCTGCGTCCAGGGACCGGTGGTGCGGCTGGTGATGGATGCTTTCGCACGCGACTGGATTTTCACCACCGGGGAAAACCTGGATGAGGATTTCTGGTGGCCCGAGCTGGCACCGGTGGGGCCGGTCTATGCCCGCGGGTTGCGCACGGGCCCCGACGCCGACCTCTACAAGCTGGACATGATACTGGGCGCCGCCCTGACACTGGCCAAAAAACGCATCCGGATCCTGACGCCTTATTTCCTGCCCGATGCCCGACTGCAATTCGCCATCGCCCAGGCCGCGCTGCGGGGCGTCGAGGTGGAAATCGTCTTGCCGGGACGCAGCGATCATCACTACATGGAATGGGCGATGCGGGCGCATTTGCGCTTCTTCAATTATATCGCCGCCAAGGTTTACGTTACGCCACAGCCCTTCGACCATGCCAAGCTTTGCACCGTGGATGACGGCTGGTGCGTGATCGGCAGTTCAAACTGGGACGCCCGCAGCTTCCGGCTCAATTTTGAATTCGACCTGGAATGCTATGATCCGGCACTGGCGAAAAAACTGGATGCGATCATCGACGCCAGGATCGCGCGGGGAAAAAAACTCGACGTCAAGGCGCTGACGGGCCAGCCGGTGTGGATCCGGCTGCGCGACGCGGCCTGCCGCCTGTTGATGCCTTATCTTTAAAAAAGCGGGCCCGGAAAAAATACGGCGGGCCCGCTGCCGGACCCGCCGCAATTTCAATTCAAAAATTTCGCCCTACGGGACGGCGGTGCGCAGCGGCGCGCCCTTGTCCAGGACATAGGTGACGGCCAGGACGGCCTCGGTCACGGCTTTGGCGTCATGCTTGGCGCCCCGCGCCACCATGAAGCTTTGTCCGCCATGATATACGGTCGATTTGCCTTCCACGGTCAGTTCCACATCGCCGGAAATGACCTGGGTCATTTCCTCGCCGGCATGGGTATGCAGGCCCACATTTTCGCCCGCTTTCAGGTTGCGGCGGGCGATATAGACGGTGGTGGGCGTGCTGGGCACGTCGAAGCTGGGCGGCGGCGGCGCGGCAGGAGCCGCAGGCGTCTGCGCACAGGCGGCGGTGGCCGTAGCGAGCAGGATGGCAGAAGCAAGCAGAATACGCATGGCGTTCCCTTCGATGTTTTTTGCGTGCCGCATACTGTCTGGCCCCTGCCCCGGTGGCAAGCGAGCGGCCCCGCCGGGCGGGGGCGGAATGCCCGTTTTTCTGCGGATAAACCGTGCTAATCTGGCGCCGCACCCGCTTCGAACGGAAAGACGAACCGCCGCATGACCCCCCATGAGGCCATCGAACAGGGATTCCGCCTGCACCAGGCAGGACGGCTGGCGGAAGCCGAGCCCTTCTATGCCGCGGCGCTGAAGGCGCAGCCCGACTTTTTTCCCGCCATGCATCTGACAGGCATATTGCGCTACCACCAGCGCGATTTCGCTGCAGCGCATGCGTTCCTGGAAAGGGCGCTGCGCCAGCAGCCGGACGCCGCCGAGACGCTGATGCATCTGGGCCTGGTGCTGGCGGCGCTGGGGTCGGACGCCGATGCGCTGGCCATGCTGGAGCGCGCCACGAAAGCCGCCAGGCCCGGCGAATCGCTGATCGCAATCGCCTTCGCCCAGCGCGGCGAGATATTAATGGCGCAGCAACGCGCCCGTGAAGCGGTCGCGGAGTTCGACAAGGCGCTTGCGGCCGATCCATCCCTGGCGGCGGTGTGGAACAATCGCGGCCTGGCGCTGAACGCACTGAAGCAGCATGAAGCGGCGCTCGCCAGTTTCGACCGCGCCGCCGCCTTGTCGCCCGCCAGTATCGAGATCCACAACAATCGCGGCGACACATTGCGCGAAATGCGGCGTCACGAAGACGCGCTGGCGAGTTTTGACCGGGCTTTGTCGATCAACCCCGATGACTGGGCCACGCGCAACAACCGCGCCATTGCCCTGACCTTCATGGGGCGCATCGATGAGGCGCTGGCCGATTATGACCGGGCTCTTGGCGTGGAGCCCAACATTGCGCAGGCGCTGCATGCGCGCGGCAATCTTCTTTGGTCGCATAAAGCCAACCTGCCCGGCGCCATCGCCGACCTGGAGCGGCTGGTGAAGGTGGCGCCGGATTTCGCGTTCGCACCCGGCAGCCTGATGCGCCTGAAGCTGTTCGCCTGCGACTGGGACGGCTATGACGCGCAAAAAGCCGCGCTGGATGACGGCGTGCGGGCGGGCAGGCCGGTGATCGAGCCTTTTATTTATCTGGCGCTTTCGAACAGGTCCGACGATCTGCTGCGCTGCGCCCGGATTTATGGCCAGGCCAAATTTCCCGCGCAGCAACCCTTGTGGCGCGGCGGCGCGCGGCGGCCGGGCAAGATCCGCATCGGCTATGTCTGCGGCGAATTCCGCACCCACGCCACGCTGTACCTGATGGCCGGGCTTTTCGAAGCGCATGACAAGGCGCAGTTCGAGATTTTTGCGTTCGACAATGGCGGCGGCGACGGCAGCGCGCTGCGCGCGCGTTTTGAAGCGGCGGTGGACAAGATCGTCGACATACGGGCGCTGTCCGACATGGAAGCGGCGGCGCAAATAAAGGCGCTGGAGATTGACGTGCTGGTGGACCTCAACGGCTATTCCGGCAACCAGCGGGCCGGCATTTTCAGCCATCGCCCTGCGCCGGTGCAGGCGGGATACCTGGCCTATCCCGGCACCCTGGGCGGTTCCAGCCTGGACTATATCATCGCGGACCCGGTGGTGATCCCCAAGACCGAGCAGATTCATTACAGCGAAAAGATCGCCTGGCTGCCGCACAGCTACCAGGTCAACGACAACAAGCGTGTCATTGCCGCGCAGCGCCCCAGCCGCGCCGAAGAAGGCTTGCCGCAGGATGGCTTCGTTTTTTGCAATTTCAATCACGCCAACAAATTCACGCCGGAAATATTCTCTTTGTGGATGGGACTGCTGACGCAGATAGCCGGTTCGGTGCTCTGGCTGCTGAAGCCGCATCCCGTCTGCATGGACAATCTGAGGCAGCAGGCGGCGCGCCACGGCATCGCGCCGGAGCGGCTGATATTTGCCGACACGGTGGCGCTGGAAAAACACCTGGCACGCATGGCGTTGGCGGATCTGTTCCTCGACGGACTGCCCTATGGCGCGCACACCACCGCCAGCGATGCCTTGTGGGCGGGGCTGCCGCTGATCACCTGCCGGGGATCCGCCTTTGCCGGGCGGGTGGCGGCAAGCCTGCTGCGGGCGGTGGAGTTGCCGGAACTGGTCACGGAAAATCTGGGCGATTATGAAATGCTCGCCTTGCGCCTGGCCCGTGAACATTTGCTGCTGGACGGTTTTCGCAAGAAGCTGGCGCAAAACCGGCTGACAACGCCGCTGTTCGACACCGCGAAAACCACGCGTCATATCGAGGCGGCCTACCGGCAGATGGTCGCCAGCGCGAGTCCGGAAAGTTTCATGGTGCCGGAAAACTAGTCTGCGTTTCACGCGGACGCGCACGGCAAGCGATCATTCACGCGGCGCGGGGACTTTTGCGAAAATCCAGCAGCAGGTGGCGCAGCCCCGCTTCGGCGACACGCCTGGCTGCCTGGTCCAGCGGCAGCCAGGCAATCTCGCGCGCGCCTTTTTCCGGCCAGGCCCGCCACTGCCCCGTCACATGAAGGGCGAAAATCTCGACGCGGCAAGGCAGGCACTCGCCGCCTTTTTCCTTGAGGTAATGATAGTGGCCAATGACGTCAGGCGAGACTTCGTCCATCACGCCCGCTTCTTCCAGCGCTTCACGGGCGGCGGCCTCTGCCAGGGTCAGGCCGGTTTGCGGCCAGCCCTTGGGAAGAATCCAGCGTTTGGTTCGAAGGCTGGTGACAAGCAGGACTTCCAGCAACGGGGCGCGGCGCCAGCACAGGGCCGCCACCTGTTGACGATGGCGCGGTACCAGCCCCGTTACAGGCCCGTCCGTCATTTCGACTGCTCCAGGCCGTCATGCCGATTCGATGGTTCATCTTATGCCAAATCATGGCGCCCGGAAGGCGAAAGACATCTGTATACGGAATAAAATCCCGCCTGACGCCTTGTCCGCGGGGGCTTGATGCGCGGCCGGAAAACTAAGATTAATGACGGCGGTGGCGCCCGGGCCGTTATAACTGGCCGGGTTGCGGGATTGGGAATGGGGCTTCGCGCATGAGGTTGCGGCTGGGACTGATCGTGATCGCCCTTGTGCTGGCGGGCGCCGCGGCGTTTTTCTATTCCCGTCTCCAGGGTCCGGCCTCTGTGCCGCCCCGCCATCCCAATGGACCCTTCACGATTGTCCTGACCGGCGACACGATGCTGGCCCGGACGGAGCGGCTGGACATGACGGCGCTGCAGCCGGTCATGTCCATCGTGCAGGACAGCAACATCGCCTTCACCAATCTGGAAGCCACCCTGACGCAGCAGCCGCTGACGCAAACCCTGTCGGGCTGGCCCTATGGCGGGCCGCCGGAAATCCAGGCGCTGCAGAAAATCGGCTTCAACGCGGTGTCCTGCGCCAACAATCATGCGCTGGACTATGGCGTTTCGGGCGCGGCGGCGACCATGGATATGCTGAAAAAGCAGGGCCTTTCCTATTCCGGCTGCGGCGGCGATTTGGGCAGCGCCCGCGCGCCAGCGATCATGACCGGGGGCGGCATGCGCGTCGGGCTGGTTTCCATCACCGCCTCGGCCCTGCCCGAAACGCGGGCGACAGCCCGGCGCGGCGAAATTGCGGGAAAGGGCGGTGTCAACACGCTGCGCTTCGACGTGCGGGTGACCTTGGACCCCGACAGTTTTCGCATCATGGCGGGCACCAGTTTTGCCAAGCCGGTCAACGGCGGCAAGGCGCTGCAGATGCTGGGCACGACCATTGTGCCGGGTGACAAAATCGAGGCGCAGTTCGTCGCCAACCAGGACGATATTGGCGCATTGCTGAACACGATCCGGTCGGCGCGCAAGCAATCCGACATTCTCATCGTCTCCCTGCACGGCCATACGCCGGACAATGCCAGCCCCGCACCGGCGAAATTCCTGGAGAGCTTCGCCCGCGATGCAGTGGATGCCGGAGCCCAGATCGTGGTCGGCCATGGCCCGCACCGGCTGCGCGGCGTGGAGAAATATCACCAGGGCCTGATCTTCTACAGCCTTGGCGACTTCCTCTATCAGCGCAAATCGGTACCCGAGGGCGCCTATGACGCCTTTGACCGCGGCACCGATCCGCAATCGCCGAATCTGGGCATGCCGACCGGCGCGCGGCCGGCGGAACGCAACGCCCTCGAATATCGCCAGAGCGCCATGGCGGTGATCACCTTCGATCATGCGGCGCCGCTATCGGCCAAGCTTGTGCCCTTGAGCCTGGCAGGCGGCGTCAATGCCCCGGATGTGGAACCGCAGATCGCCAAGGTATCGCAAGCCGCGGCTATCCTGGATGCAATCCGGGAGCTGTCGCGCGGATATGGCACGACCCTTTCGGCGGACGGGGTTGTTCAATCCCTGTCCGCAAACTGACCTGGAAAAAACCATGCTCGCGATGATCCAGCGCTGGTTCCTGTGTGCGATGATGCTGGCTTTGTGCGCCCTGCCGGCGGCGGCGCATGACATTGCCCGCAGCGAATCCGCGCTGGAGGTGAAGGGTCCGGTCGTGTCGGGCTTTCATATCCTCGATGCCAGCGCCTTTCCGGCCTATGACATCAATGGCAATGGCAGCCTGTCCTATGAAGAACTGGATGCGGCCATGCCCCAGCTGGCCGCGTTGCTGAAAGCCAATCTGAGGCTCTTGGCGCCAAACCCGCCCATCAAGACGGAGATTTCCAGCTACAATATCAGCACCGACAATGTGGCCAGCGAAGTCATCCGGCTGGACATGACCTATACGTTCGACCGCGACGTCAGCAGCCTGAAGATCATTTCCACCCTGCCCGCCGCCATCCGGCCCGACCATGTCACCCTTCTGAGCGTAAAGATGGGCGGCGCAGTGCAGAACGCAGCGCTGGGACAGACCGGTCCTTCCGAACATGTATTTGCCGGCCCCGGCCAGCCGCATGTCTGGGAAACTGTGAGCCAGTTCGTGCGGCTGGGCATCACCCATATCCTCACCGGCTACGATCACCTCTCCTTCCTGCTGCTGCTGATCATCGCCACCGCCAATATCCGCTCCATCGTGCTGATCGCCACCTCCTTCACGGTGGCCCACAGCATCACCCTGGCGCTGGCCGCTTTCCAGATCATCGTGATCCCCAGCCGCATCACCGAGAGCGCGATCGCGGCCAGCATCGTCTATGTGGCGCTGGAAAATATCCTGCAGATCCGGACGATGAAACGCTATCTCATCACCTTCCTGTTCGGGCTGATCCACGGATTTGGTTTTTCCAGCGTGTTGCAGGAGATGCTGCTGCCGCGGCAGAACCTGGCGCTATCGCTCGTGTCGTTCAATGGCGGGGTGGAATTTGGACAGCTGGCCTTTATTGCCGTGACCTATCCGCTGCTGAACCTGGTGCTGCTGCGCAAATGGCCCCAGGGGCGGCTGGTCCTATCCGGTCTGATCATGGTGGCGGGGGCGTTCTGGTTTATCCAGCGCGCCTTCGCCCTGTAGCGCTTTCCAGAACTGGGCGGCGAAGCGCCGCGTGTTGCAGTTGCACAGCTATAATAGGTTGAGATACCTGATGTTTATTGTGGTGCAGCAATGCACCCCCGATGATCAAATTTGCACATCGATTGCGCATGGATGGTCATTGCCCGGACTTGGGGTTGTGCGAACCTTGCGCCAACAAATGAGCGAAGCCGCCAATGGCGGGCGCCTATCAGGGTCGGGAAAACGTTGCCGGGAGCCTTTCGCTCAAGCAACCCATCGCATTCATCGCTTGGCTCTCGAAGGGGCCGTTTAGGGGAGTAGCTGACATGAAATTCAATGCACGCAACAAGGCCCGGCTGTTGGGCAAAGTGGCGCTGGTGGCGCTGGCCGCCGGTGCGCTGGCAGGCAGCGTCGCCTGGGCCCAAAACACGCGCTCGGGCCAGGAATGGACCACCCCGCTGGAGCCGGCGCCGCGTGACGCCGCCACCAACCTGGCGAACAAGATCATGGAGCCCTTCACGGTCGTCGCCGTGGGCGACGTCATGGTCAAGCGCCCGATCGGCAATCTCGACATTCCCGCCTTCCACGACATCGCCAAGCTGATGCAGGACGCAGACGTCACCCATGGCAACATGGAAGGCAATCTGGGCGACCTGGACCATTTCGTGGGCCCGCTGCGCGGCATGATGGGCGACAAGGACGTCGCCCCGGCGCTCAAGGAAATGGGCTTCGACATCATGGGCCGCGCCAACAACCATGTGTTCGACTCCGAACGCGAGAGCCTGTTCTCCACCATGGAACAGCTCGACAAGGCCGGCATCATCCATGCCGGTGACGGTCGCGACCTGGAAGAGGCCCGGGCACCCGCCTATTACGACTCGGCCAAGGGCCGCGTGGCGCTGGTCTCGATGCATGGTCCGAACAATCCGGATGCCGCGCCGTCCGCCGCCACCTACCGCAGCGGCAATATCGGCGGCCGCGTCGGCTTCAACCCGATCAATTACACGATCTGGTTCAATGTCACGCAGGAGCAGATGGACACGCTCAAGAAGATGCGCCAGTCGCTCTATACGGCGCCGGCGGGAACGACCAACGTCTCCAGCCTGCCCGCGAACGAGCCGGCCGACCGCCTGGAATTCCTGAACAACCACTACAAGATCGGCACGCCGGGTACGCGCAATTTCGTGATGAACCCCAGCGACTTGAAGGAAAATTTGCGCAGCATCCGCAACGGCAAATACCTGTCGGATTTCGAAATCGTCAATTGCCATTGCCACCAAGGCCCGATCACCAGCCAGCAATGGCTGTTCGAAGACCAGACGCCCGACATGCTGATTGAACTGGCGCATGGCGCGGTCGACAACGGCGCCGACATGTTCGTGGGCTCCGGCCCGCATGTGCTGCGCGGCATCGAAATCTACAAGGGCAAGCCGATCTTCTACGGCCTGGGCGAAAACTATTACCAGTGGCAGCATTTCGACGCCGACGTGCTGTCCGGCTCCTGGGCGCGTGAAGAACCCAAGGAAGGCGTGGATGTGCGGGTTTCGCAGGCCCTTCGCGCCATCAACTTCGAAAGCGTCGTGACCAAGAGCTATTACGACAAGGGCAAGCTGGTTGAAGTGCGCCTCTATCCCACCGAAGGCGGCTGGAATGGCCCGATTTCGCAGCTGGGCATGCCGCGCACACCTTCGCCGGAGCAGGCCAACAAGATCCTGACCCGCCTAGCGGCGCTGTCCAAGCCGTTCGGTACGGACATCGTCATCGAAAAGGGCGTGGGCTACATTCGAATCAAGTAAGCATGGCCCGCATGAAAGCGGATTTATCTCCGGCGCCAGGGACATCCCTGGCGCCGGATTTTTTTCAAAAACCGGGACCGGCGGAGACATGGGAACCGGTTGAGCATTTTTGCACATCATCGTAATCATCGCTTGGCTCTTGAAGAGCCATCAAAGGGAGACGCTGACATGAATTTCCATGCACGCAACAAGACACGGCTTTTGGGCAAAGTGGCTTTGGCGGCGCTGATCGTTGGCCTGGCCGGCGGCGGCGCCTGGGCCCAGATTTCCGGAAACGGCCAGCAATGGACTACGCCGCTGGAGCCGGCGCCGCGCGATGCCGGAACCAACCTGGCCGACAAGATCATGGAGCCTTTCACCGTCGTCGCCGTGGGCGACGTCATGGTCAAGCGCCCGATCGGCGACCTCGACCTGCCGGCCTTCCATGACATCGTCAAGCTGATGCAGGACGCAGACGTCACCCATGGCAACATGGAAGGCAATCTGGGCGACCTGGATCATTTCGACGGTCCGCTGCGCGGCATGATGGGTGACAAGGACGTCGCCCCGGCGCTCAAGGAAATGGGCTTCGATATCATGGGCCGCGCCAATAACCACATCATGGATTCCGATCGCGAAAGCATGATCTCTACCGAGGAGCAGCTGAACAGGGTCGGCATCATTTTTGCCGGCACCGGCCGCGACTTGGAAGAGGCCCGCGCACCAGCCTATCTCAACGGGCCCAAGGGCCGCGTTGCGCTGGTCTCGATGTATACAGGCACCAATGCAGCGGCGACCTATCGCAGCGGCAACACCAATGGCCGCATGGGCCACAACCCGATCATCCCCACCGTCTGGTACAATGTCACGCAAGAGCAGATCGACATCATGAAAAAGATGCGCGCGGCGATCTTCACGCCGCCACCGGGGACGACCAACGTTTCCACCCTGCCGACCGACGAACCGGCCGACCGCATTACCTTCATGGACACCCATTACAAAGTCGGGCCCCCGGGCACGCGCAATTTCGTGATGAACCCCAGCGACCTGAAGGAAAACCTGCGCAGCATTCGCAATGGCAAATACCTGTCGGACTTCGAAATCGTGAATTGCCATTGCCATGTGGGCCCGATCACATCCCAGCAATGGCTGTTCGAAGACCAGACGCCTGACATGCTGATCGAACTGGCGCATGGCGCGGTGGACAACGGCGCAGACATGTTCGTGGGTTCGGGCCCGCACGTGCTGCGCGGCATCGAAATCTACAAGGGCAAGCCAATCTTCTACGGCCTGGGCGAAAATTATTACCAGTGGCAGCATTTCGACTCCGCCCTGCTGTCCGGTTCCTGGCCCCGCGAAGAACCCAAGGAAGGCGTGGACGTGCGGGTTTCGCAGGCCCTGCGCGCCATCAACTTCGAGAGCGTCGTGACCAAGAGCTATTACGACAAGGGCAAGCTGGTCGAAGTGCGACTCTATCCCACCGAGGGCGGCTGGAACGGCCCGATTTCGCAGCTGGGCATGCCGCGCACGCCTTCGCCGGAGCAGGCCAACAAGATCCTGACCCGCCTGGCGGCGCTGTCCAAGCCGTTCGGCACCGACATCGTGATCGAGAAGAATGTGGGCTATATCCGCATCAAGGGCTGATCGGCACATCAATTGACGGCATTATCCGGCGCCAGGGACCTCTCTGGCGCCGGAAATGTTTTAACGCCCTGGCCAAAGCAACCCCAAAATCCCCCATCCCGGTACCCATGGGCGCAAAAGCCGCCCTGGCTTGCGCTTTCCGGCCTTGGGACTTGGCCCATCTTTGCGTAAGATCGTGGAGCCTGGGGATAGAGGGCAAGGAGCAAATGAAAAACATCAAACTTATGCTGGCGCTGGCCGCCGGCCTTTTGGGGATCAGCGGCCAGGCCATGGCGGACCCGAGGGATGACGTCCTGGCGGGGGCCACCCGGTGTAATGCCATCGTGGAATATCGCAGTTGGCTGGAATGCTATTATGGCGCCGCCCAGCCCATGCGCACCGTGCTGGGCCTGTCGCCCGCACCGGCCTCCCAGACGCGCCTGGTCCCGGGTGCTGGCGCCGGGCCCGCCTATACGCCGCCCGCTTATACGCCGCCGGCCCAGGGTCAGCCGCTGTTCGGCAACCCGCGGGTCGCCACCGCTGCACCGGCGCGCCCTGCCGGCCCGCCGCCGATGCCTGTCAAACGCGTCAGCTCCGGCATCTGGGGCACCCTCATGGGCGGGGCTGTGCTGGTGAACAAAATGCCGATGTCCAATTACAGTTTCAATGGCAGCGGCGCCTTCAGCGTGACCCTGGCGGATGGCCAGGTTTGGGAACAGCTCCCCAACGATGTCGGCACCACGCGCGCGCAATGGAGCGACCCGGCATCAAAATACCGGGTGACGGTCAAGGAAGGCTCCGTGAACACTTACAACCTGTCGGTGGGCGTGGACGGCAAGCTCTACAAGGTCCGCCGCGTCCGCTGAGCGAACCGCAAAGTAAAAAGGCCCCCCGCGCGAGCGGGGGGCCTTTTTTGTCCTGGCGGCGGAAGCCTAGTTCCAGACCTGGTTGTAGATTTCCAGGATCTCGTCCGTGGTCGGCACGCGCGGATTGTTGCCTGGCGAGCCGGAGGCCAGCGCCTGCGTCGCCATGGTCGGCATCAGCGAACGCCATTTCGCCTCGTCAATGCCATAGCCCTTGGGGGTCGGCACTTCGAGTTCATTGTTGATGGCGGTGAGTTCATCCAGCAGGCGGGCCACGGCGCTCTGGTCGCCCTCGGCCTCGCTGGCCACGCCCATGGCGCGGGCGCTGTCGGCATAACGATGCAGCGCGGCGGGGGCGGAATAGGCGGTGACCGCCGGCAGCAGCATGGCATTGGACAGGCCGTGGGGCACATGGAAATGCGCGCCAATGGGGCGGCTCATGCCATGCACCAGCGCCACAGAGGCGTTGGAGAAGGCGACGCCCGCCATGGTGGCGCCCAGCATCAGGGCTTCGCGGCCGGCCTTGTCGGAGCCGTCGTTAAAGACCTTGCGCAGGTTCGGCGCGATCAGGCGCATGGCGGACAGCGCCATCTGGTCCGAGAAGCCATTGGCGCGCTTGGAGACATAGGCCTCGATGGCGTGGGTCAGCGAGTCGATGGCGGTGTCGGCAGTGAGGCGCTTGGGCTTGGTCATGGTCAGTTCATAGTCAACCAGGGCCGCGATGGGCAGATAGGCCACGCCGGGGCACAGCATCTTCTCATCGCTGACTTCGTCAGTGATGATGGTGAAGCGGGTGGCTTCCGAGCCGGTGCCGGCGGTGGTGGGAATGGCGATGATGGGCAGGCCCGGCGCATCCTGGACGTGGGGCACCTTGTAGTCCGAAATCTTCTTGGCCTTGTCCATGCCCATCACGGCGATGGCCTTGGCGCTGTCCAGCGGGCTGCCGCCGCCAAAACCGATGACGCAGTCATGGTCGCCGCCCTTGAGGAATTCCAGGCCCGTGACAATGGATGCCACCGTGGGATCGGGCACGGTGTCGGCGAACACGCGCGACGTGATGCCGGCCTTGGTCAGGCCGTCCACCAGGGTTTCAACGCGGCCGCTTTTCACCAGATAGGCGTCGGTGACGATCAGCGGCTTGGAAAGGCCCAGCTGGGCGAGGACGGCGGCCAGCTCCTGGGACGCGCCTCCACCGACACGCATGAGACGGGGTAAAGCGATTGCGCCAGCCATGATGATACCTCTTCGAAAATGAAATTAGCGATTGTGCAGTCCGGCAACGCGCCTAGCGGTGACGGAAAACCGGCGCCCGCTTGGCCACAAAGGCATTCATGCCTTCCTTCTGGCCTTCCGTGCCGAAAGCGGCCTGGAACAGCAGCCTTTCGTGACGCAGGCCGTCCGTCAGGCCACTTTCATAAGCGGCGTTGACAGCTTCCTTGGCCATTTTCACGGCCGGCATGTTGTACCCGGCGATGGTGTGGGCCGCTTCCAGCGCAGTCTGAAGCAGGTCCGCGGCGGGAACCACGCGGGCCACCATGCCACAAGCCTTGGCTTCGGCGGCGCCGATGCTGCGGCCCGTCAGGACCATGTCCATGGCCAGGGACTTGCCGACCGAGCGCGCCAGGCGCTGCGAACCGCCAATGCCCGGCAGCACGCCCAGCTTGATCTCCGGCTGGCCGAACTGGGCATCTTCCGAGGCGATGATGAAATCACAAAGGAGAGCCAGCTCGCAGCCGCCGCCCAGGGCAAAGCCGCTCACGGCGGCGATGATGGGCTTGGAGATACGGCGCGCGTCATCCCAGGAGGACAGGAAGTCGTCCATGTAGAAATCGGTGAAGGACTTTTCCGCCATTTCGGCAATATCGGCACCGGCGGCGAAAGCGCGCGGGCTGCCGGCGATGACGATGGCGCCAACGCGATCATCGGCGTCGAAGGCGCGCAGCGTGGCCAGGACTTCCTGGGCCAGCTGACGGTTGAGGGCGTTGAGGGTCTTGGGGCGGTTCAGCGTGATCAGGCCGACGCGCTCGCGGCGCTCAACCAGAATGGTCTCAAGTTTCTTGACGCCCTTCGTGTCGGTCGCCGGCTCGTCCTTGGCGATAGATGTCAAATTGCCCTTCACGACAAATTCCTCCGTACTTTGTTACAAAAACTATTCCGCGCTCAATTTGGTAGGGATGTTGTCCTGTACCGGCAGGTCATCCAGGGCAATTTTCCCGTCATCCGCGTCGGCGTGCGGAACATAGGAGTCACGCGGCGCCATGAACTCATGGAGGATCGCCTCGCGATGCTGGTTAAGGCCCGGCGCCGCGATGGGGTTGACGGTATCGTTCAGGGCATAACCGCTGAGGCGGATGGGATTGCCCGCTGTCTTGACCGTGCGCGGGCCTTCACCCTTGACCTTGATGAACATGTCGCGGGCGAGCAGCTGCGGATGGGCGAACAGCTTGTCGATGGTGTTGATCGGCGAGCAGGGCACGCCGGCGGCGTTCAGCTTGTCGATCCAGTGTTCCACAGGCTTGGTCCTGGTGACCGCCTCGATCACCTTGACCATGTGCGGCCGGTTGCGGCAGCGCAGGTCATTGGTGGCCAGGAGCGGGTCCAGCGTCATGTCCGGGGCACCGATGGCGTCCGCCATCAGGGTGAACAGCGTGTCGTTGCCCGCCGCGATGATGATGCGGGCGTCCTTGGCCGCGAAGCTTTCGAACGGCGCCAGCGAGGGATGGCTGTCACCTGTGCGGGTGGGCACCTTGCCTTCTGCGTCATAGCGCGCAAAAGCGGTTTCCATCAGCGCGGCCTGGCAATCAAGCATGCCGATATCGACGCGGCCGCCCTGGGCGTTCTGGTTGCGCTTGTAGAGCTGGCCCAGGATGCCGATGGTGGCGAACAGGGCCGCGCCCAGATCGCCAAAGCTGGTGCCGACACGGGCCGGCGGACCATCAGGCCAGCCGGTTAGGCTCATCACCCCGCCCATCGCCTGGACCACCATGTCATAGCCGGGCAGGTCGCTGAAGGGACCGGAATGGCCGAAACCGGAAATGGAGGCATAGACGATATGGGGATGGGTCTTTTCCAGGCGCGCCGCGCCATAGCCAAGGCGATCCATCACGCCGGGACGGAAATTCTCCACCACCACATCGGCTTCATCGAGCAACCGTTCCAGCAGCTCGCGGTCGCGCGGCGACTTGATATCAAGGACGATGCTTTCCTTGCCGCGGTTGAAGCACATGAAATAGGCGGACTCGCCGTCCACGAAGGGACCGAAAGCGCGGGTATCGTCACCGGTGCCGAATTTCTCGACCTTGATGACGCGCGCGCCCATGTCGGCCAGCATCATCGTGCAGTAGGGACCGGCCAGGACGCGCGAAAAGTCCAGAACGAGGACCCCTTCAAGGGGACCTTTTTTCAGGGGCTCTTCAGGCTGCATGACGTCCTCCGGTGTTCCTGACCTCGCTTTTTAGCGGGCAACCGGCATGGCGAACTCGGCGCCCTTGCCAATGCTTTCAGGCCAACGCTGCATAATGGACTTCTGCTTGGTGTAGAAGCGTACACCTTCTTCACCATAAGCATGCATATCGCCAAACAGGCTCTTTTTCCAGCCGCCAAAGCCGTGCCAGGCCATGGGAACCGGGATCGGCACATTGATGCCGACCATGCCGACCTGGACGCGGCGGCCAAATTCGCGGGCGGTATGGCCGTCCGCGGTAAAGAGGCTGACGCCATTGCCGAATTCATGGTCGTTGATCAGCTTCAGCGCTTCCTCAAAAGTGGCGACGCGCACGCAGGCCAGGACCGGCCCGAAGACCTCTTCCTTGTAGATCGACATGTTCGGCTTGACGTTGTCGAACAAGGTGGCGCCCAGGAAGAAACCGTCTTCATTGCCCTTCACGACATGGCTGCGGCCGTCCACGACCAGCTTGGCGCCTTCGGCCACGCCTTTGTCGATGCAGCCAGTGATGCGCTGGCGGGCGGCCGAGGTCACGATGGGACCCATTTCGCTGGCATTGTCGATGCCGTCGCCGATCTTGAGGGTCTTGGCGCGTTCCGTCAGGCGCGAGATGACGGGTTCGGCGGCATTGCCAACCAGCACGGCGACGGAAATCGCCATGCAGCGTTCGCCGGCCGAGCCATAAGCGGCGCCGATAAGGGCGTCGACGGCCTTTTCGATATCGGCATCGGGCATCACCACCAGGTGGTTCTTGGCGCCGCCCAGGGCCTGGACGCGCTTGCCGTGATGCGCGCCGGTTTCATAAACGTAATTGGCGATCGGCGTCGAGCCGACGAAGGAGACAGCCTGGACATCGGGATGGGCGAGCAGCGCATCGACCGATTCCTTGTCGCCCTGCACCACGTTGAATACGCCATCCGGGAAGCCGGCTTCGCGCATCAGTTCGGCGATCATGATCGAGGGGCTGGGATCCAGCGGGCTGGGCTTGAGCACAAAGGTGTTACCGGCAGCGATGGCGACCGGGTACATCCAGGCCGGCACCATCACGGGAAAGTTGAACGGCGTGATACCGGCGACGACGCCGAGGGGCTGGCGCAGCGTCCAGTTGTCGATGTCGGTGGACACCTGTTCGGTGTAATCGCCCTTCAGCAGCTGCGGGATGCCGCAGGAAAATTCGATCACGTCGATGGCGCGATCCACTTCGCCGCGGGCGTCAGAGAAAACCTTGCCATGCTCGCTGGTGATGGCCCGGGCAAGGTCATCCTTGTGGGTGTTCACCAGCTCCAGCAGCTTGTTCATCAGGCGCGCGCGGCGGATGGGGGGCATGCTCGACCAGGCCGGGAACGCCGCCTTGGCGGCGGCAACAGCAGCGCCGACTTCGGCAGCCGACGACAGGGCGACCTTGCCGCTCGCACGTCCGGTCGCGGGATTGAAGATATCCTGCGAGCGTCCGCTCGTGCTGGCAACAACGCGGCCAGAAATGAAATTATTGACCGTGCGCTGCTTGTTGGATTGGTCGATGATGTTCATTGAGAGAGCCCTGTTGGTCGGTGTCGAAAACGCAAGAAAAATTTAAAACGATTATAGGTGTGATTGCAGCATACGGGAAGCTTTTCGCCATTTTTAGGCCGTGATAACGTCACGAGAGGCACCTGTTGCGCGCGCCCGCAACGACGCGTGGAGAAAAAACAAAAGGTTCCATCGATTGTCGCACTGCATTCGTCCATCGCGCAATCAAGCAGCGGCGGAGGATGTTGGCAGGAAGACGCCGCATGCAGAGCCGACGCCACCTTCCACTCCCGTAAAATGCCGTGCCAACCGGCAGCATCTAGCATCCGTGCTGGCATCTTTTTTTGGAGTAGCGCGGCAGCCCCGTGAGCTCGCGAGAAAACCCCGTCAGGGTGCCGATATAGCCGTCCGGCGGCGGCCTGAACAATGCACAATCTTGCGCTTTCGATGTGCAAAAACTAACACAGACCAATGGCATGGCATTGAATCTACACGTTTCCCGCGCCTGCTCGCAATCGCAGCATTTTTGGTTTTGAACAGACCCCATCGCCCAGGCACGGGCCCTGCAAATCCGGCCCGGCCTGGCTGAGAAAAATGCCCCCGGGCGCCATGCGCGGCCGCAGCGTCCTGTCAGTCCCGTTGCGCTGCAAGATGAAAGGGCGATGTGCGTGATGGCGCGGGCCATCATGTCTTGCCGCGACACTCCACAGAGAGCCGGTTTGGCCGGCCCGCCACAAATAATTAAATTTACTCGTCTGGCTTTGATCCGTACAAATTATGCAGGGCCATACAATTCTGCGCCGGCTGCACCGGGCTATTTGGGGAAACAACCATGTCGACACAAGTCAAACGCAATGACCTTCTGGTGATCGCCGGCTCTTCTGTCGGCACCGTGTTCGAATGGTATGATTTCTTTCTCTACGGGTCCCTCGCCATCTACCTCACCCGGCATTTCTTTTCCGGCGTGAACGAGACCACCGGTTTCATATTCGCGCTGCTCGCTTTTGCCGCCGGCTTCCTGGTGCGCCCCTTCGGCGCGCTGGTGTTTGGCCGGCTTGGCGACATATGGGGCCGCAAGAACACTTTCCTTGTCACCATGCTGCTGATGGGCGCATCCACCTTCCTGGTCGGCCTGATACCGTCCTATGCCCAGATCGGCGTCTTGGCGCCGCTTATCCTGGTAACCTTTCGCCTGATCCAGGGTCTGGCGCTGGGCGGCCAATATGGCGGCGCAGCGACCTATGTTGCCGAACATGCGCCAAAGGGACGGCTCGGCTTCTACACAAGCTGGATCCAGACCTGCGCGACGCTGGGCCTGTTCCTGAGCCTGGTCGTCATCTTGGTGACGCGCACCCAGATGAGCACGGACGATTTCGCCGACTGGGGCTGGCGCATACCGTTCCTGGTCTCGGCGGTGCTCCTGCTGCTCTCGCTGTTTATCCGCCAGAAACTGGGCGAAAGCCCGGTATTCAAGAAAATGCATGCGGAAGGAAAAACCTCGAAGAGCCCGCTGACCGAAGCCTTCACCAACAAGGCCAACCTGCGCATCGTCCTGGTCGCCATGATCATCGTGGCCGGCCAGGCGGTGGTTTGGTACACGTGCCAGTTCTACGCCCTGTTCTTCATCGAGCGCGTGCTCAAGGTCGAGGGCGCGCTGACCAATGAACTGGTTGTTGCCGGCCTGCTGATCGGCACGCCCTTCCTGGTGCTGTTCGGCTGGCTGTCTGACAAGATCGGGCGCAAGCCGATTATCCTGGCAGGCTTCCTGCTGGCGGCCCTGACGCTCAATCCTCTGTTCCATGCCCTGACCCAGGCCGCCAATCCCGCGCTGGCCGAAGCCACTGCCCGAGCGCCCATCACCGTGATCGCCGACCCGGCCGACTGTTCCGTGCAGTTCGACCCGGTGGGCAGCACCGTGTTCAACCGCTCCTGCGATATCGCCAAATCCTATCTGGCGAAGGCGGGACTTCCTTACGAGAATGAGACGGGCGCAGCCGGCACGACAGCGCAGATCCGCATTGGCACCGCTATCGTGGAAACTTTCCATGGCCGCGAATTGTCCAAGGCGGATTTTGCGGCGCAGAAGAAGGCCTGGGACACCAAGACCGCTGCGGCGTTGGCTGATGCGGGTTACCCCGCTGCTGCCGACAGCGCCAAGGTCAACAAGCTGATGGTGATCGCCATCATGGCCGTGATGATGGTCTATAGCGGCATGGTCTATGGCCCGCTGGCCGCCATGCTGGTGGAGATGTTCCCGGCTAAGATCCGCTACACCTCGATGAGCCTGCCCTACCATATCGGCAATGGCTGGTTCGGCGGACTTCTGCCCACCATATCCTTCGCCATGGTGGCTGCGACCGGCGATATGTTCTACGGCCTGTGGTACCCGATCGGCGTGGCCGCCATTGCCCTTGTCTTGGGCATAGTGTTGCTGCGCGAAACCAAGGGCAACTCCATCGATTGATGAAGCATCAACCCGCCGCGTTGATCTAAGTTGTTGTGTTAATTGGATTTAATGAACTCTGATTGTCCATCACCCCGCACCGGGTGGTGGACAATCTTGTATTGGGGGTGTGCAAAAAGTAACGTGGCCCCATGGAATGGGATCGGGTCAGAGTTTTCCTTGCCGTGGCGCGTAGCGGCCAGATCCTGGGGGCTGCCAGGCTGCTCGGCCTTAATCATGCCACCGTAGGCCGCCAGCTCACCGCCCTGGAGGAAGAAGTCCAGACCAAGCTGGTGGAGCGCCATACCGATGGCTGCATCCTGACCAAACCCGGCGAAGCCATGCTGGTGGTGGCCGAAAAAGTCGAATCCGAATTGCTGAAGTTCGAGGCCGGCTTGTCAGGCCTGAGCGGGGCTACGCGCGGTACGGTGCGCGTGGGCGCGCCAGACGGGTTGGGCAACTATTTTCTGGCTCCCAGCCTGGCCGAATTCTCCAGCGCCCATCCCGAGCTGATTGTCCAGCTGGTTCCCCTGCCCCGCAGCTTTTCCCTTTCGCGGCGCGAGGCCGATATCGCCATCGTGCTGGACCGTCCGGTGCAGGGAAACCTCATCATCCAGAAGCTGACCGATTACAGCGTCGGCCTCTATGCCTCATCGGAATATCTGGCCAACCATCCTCCCATCCACCGGGAGGAAGATCTGGCCAGCCACCTGTTCGTCACTTATGTCGACGATCTGGTCTACACCCCGGCGCTGGATTATGGCCGCAAGCTGCATGTGCGAACGCCCCTGCGCTTTGAGTGCGGCAGCGTGGTGGGCCAGATGGAAGCGGTACGCACCGGCCATGGCGTGGCGCTGCTGCATGACTATGCCGCCCGGCATTTCCCCAACCTGATCCGCATCCTGCCGCGCATCCAGTTCATCCGCACCTACTGGATGATTTCGCACCCCGACACCCATGCCTCGCACCGCGTCGCGGAAGTGCGGCGCCACATTGCCGAAGCGGTGAATACCGAGCGCACCAGCTTCGTGCTGGAAACGCGCGGGCGCAAGGCCAAGGCCACCACGTAGAGCGCGCGCTAAAGCCCCAGCGACGCCACCTTGTCAATATTGTCCTGGTGCGCGGTGAGCATGACATTCAGTTCGGCACAGAGTTTTTCGTCGCCGATTTTCGGCAAGACTTCGCGCAGCTTGCGCACCACCCAGGCTTGGCCCTTGTTGAGGAATGCCAGGCGCTGCCCGATATCGGCAATGGCCATGGCCTTTTCATAAAACGCGCCGGTTTTTTCGCTGGCGACGCCATCCAGCTGGCGGATCGCCTTGATCAGCAAAGCGCACCAGCGCGCCTCGTCATGATGGATGGCGATGGTCAGTTCCTGAAGATCGGGGGAGATCTGTTCCCGGGAGGTCTGCAGCGCCACACGCGCGCCGGCGCGCTCGGCTTCCAGCATCTCGTTCAGGAACGACAGCAGCGCTTCGCGGTCCAGGACATCCATTGCAAAAATCCATTATCCAAGAAAAAACCCGCCGGTACTTATGTACCGGCGGGTTCCTTATGCGTTGCCCTAGTCCTTGGCAATCGGAGCCGGCACGCCGCCCGGCGGTTCGTCGGGACGCTGCAGATCAGATAGGGGCAACTTGCCCGTCTCGTCGATGATCTTGGCATAGGCGCGGGAGATTTCCTGCAAACCGGTCCACGGAACGGTCTCGGCCGTTTCATGATCGGAGTGGAAGAACATGTTGTAGTCGGACGCCTGGACGCCGGCGATGTACGGCCAGATGCCGCTCATTTCGCCGCCAGGAGCCGCATTTTCCGGCGATTCATAGATGGAGACGCCCATCTCATGGAAGGCCTTGACGGCGATGTCCTGCAGCTTGGGACGGCGCGGGCCGCCCGCATACCACAGCATGCTGGTCGAACGATTGCCGAAGCGGATGTCTTCGCCCAATTCATATGTCTGGCCCGTGGCGACATGCTCCAGGTTGATGAACAGCGCGCCCTTGTCGAACAGCTTGTCACGATGCTGCAGGATATAGGTGCCGCCGACATTGCCGCCATTGTGATGACCGGTGGTGCTGATGAAGACGATGGTGCGCTTGCGCTGGGCCTTGGGAACCTTGGAGAAATACTCCGCCAGGCCGATCAGGGCGCCGGCGCCCGAAGCGTTATCGGTGCCGGATTCATACCAGCCGTCGCGATGGGCAATGATGATGACCTTCTCGTCCGTGACGCCCGGCAGGGTGCCCCAGACCATGCTGGTCTTCATGCCTTCTTCCATCTTGACGGCCATGTTGATGGTAACCTTGGGCGCCTTGCCGGCGCCGATCAGGTCACGCACCTTATAGCCGTCAATCAGGCCCATGGAGAAAGTCGGGACGTTGGTGCTAGTGGGATAGAGCGCCATGCGGACATTGCCCGGCAGGGCGATGACCGAAACGATGCCGGCGGCACCCTTGGCTTCCGCGCGGCGCAGCGCGTCTTCCGCGGTGGCCTGCTGGCGCCAGGAACCTGGCCATGGCGTGCTGTAGATGAACACGATCTTGCCCCTGACGTCCCTGCCGACATAATCGGCTTCGGAGCCAGTGCCGACCCAGGCGGCTTCTGCCGTCAGGTTCTGTCCCTTGGTGTCGGGCGTCTGATAGGCGGGCTGCGCTGTCTCCAGATTGACGATGGCACCGTCAGAACCTGTGGCGGTCACGGTCCAGCCTTGCGGATACCATTGCGGCACCAGGTCGAACGGCTGGATGTGCGCGTCCGTCAGGTTAAAGGACTTGAACTTTTCAAGCGTGTAATTGGCGGAATCGGTATCGGCCTGCGAGCCGATCAGGCGGCCCCAGAACTGGGGATGGCCATTGTCACGATACTTCCTGGCGAAGTTGGTGAAGGCCGTGACGTATTCATGGACCTTGTGGCCGTTGATGGCGGCGTACTTGGCGTCCGCGCCCGTGGGAGCCGGAAATTCGAGCAGGCCGTCCTGGTAGGACTGCAGGTTGGCGCCCTTGATGTTGCCGCCGGGAGGCGTGCCGGGCGGGATGACGCGGCCAGGAATGCTGCTGGGGACGGTGGGCATGGTAATGGGGCCCTTGCCCGCTTCCCACTCCACGCTCATCGCGCTCATACTGCCCATCACAAGCGCGGCACCGGCCAGCGCTGCCATTAGGCCTCCAAATTTCCGCTTCATACGCATTCTCCCTTGGCTTTCCATGGCCGCGTGACGCGGATGCGGCAGCGGCAGATTTCCGTTTTGAAAATTCCGGCTATTTCCGAATCCGCGATGCCGCAAAAACACGACAGGCTGGAACCCGGGAAAGAAATTGACGTCCTCCCACAGCATCGTCAGGCGCGGGGATGTCTTTCTCGTAGAGCGATACCAGAAAAAAACTGGCGCAGATGCTTCTCGAAATACGCTATCCCAGCGGCCGGTCCCTTAATACGGGCCCGGTCATTTGTAGAAAGAATAGTCGCCACAGGGCCTTAAGCAAGCAATAGACATTTTCGCGCCTTGGATGTGCAAATGGGGCTGGCGCGGCACGAACTTGCTGCTCTTGCAACGCAATCGCAGCAAACTGGCCGCCGCGCGGACACTTTACAATCATTAAAAAAATGGAGCCCGGCACATTCGCGGCGGGCTCCAAGTTACTTCGAGGGGAACTCCCCTTCCTTGCGGAAGGGGGGCATTAAACATCGTCTGATACTTGAAGCGCACGCCCAGGCGGAGCGGCGGGCCGTTTACGTCACCCATGGGCTGGCAATAATCCACACGGCAGGTCAGCCCACATTTCCTATGCTGATGGTTGTCGCCACGAAGTTTGCACGCAATAAGCAATTTTGCGCCTTTGATGTGCAAGAACGCACCCTCGCTCAGCGGCGTGGCGACGGCGTCGAAATAACCAGTGCTAACTTCGCGCGGTGTGGCGGAATGCTATTGGCCTCGGCGCAAAAAAAGGGCCGGGGTTTCCCCCGGCCCTCATAATTCTCAAGCTCAAAATTATTGCGCCGAGGCTGTCTTGGCCAAGCGGTCTGTCGGCGCCTGCAGGTCCTTCAAATCGACCTGATTGACGTCGTTGAAAATCTTGGCGATGGCCTGCACGGCGTTGCGCATGCCGTCCACCGGCACCACATCCGGCGTATCGGCATCGGCGTGATAATAGACGCCCTTGTTGTGCAGGTAGAAGCTGGGAGCATCGAACTGCACCGAGGACAGTTCACCGGGCGAGCCGCCTTCCGCCAACTGGGTAGGCACGCCGAAGGTGGCATAGCCGTCGCGCACGATATTGGCCAGACGGTCGCTGCCATAGACGCCCCACCAGGACGGCCCGTTGCCGTTGGTTGCGATCAGCGAGGGCGCCCCGCCCTTGCCCCAGGCACGATCATAGACCGGCGCCTTGGCGGCGATATGCTCCGCATTCATGAGCAGGGCCGTGTTGGGGAACAGGGATTTCATGTTGTTGTGCAGCCAGGCGCCGCCCGCATTGCCTTCGTGATGGTCGGGCAAGGCAAGGAAGTACATGGTCCTGCGCCGCTTTTCCTTCGGCAGTTTGGCGAAATAATTGGCGGTTTCGATGAAGGCCGCGACGCCAGCACCGTCATCGGTGGCGCCTTCGAAAAAGCCGTCGGTATGGGCGATCATGACGATCTTCTCGTCGGTCATGCCCGCAAGCTTACCGATAACGACGCCTTCCTTGTGGCCGTCGCTGACATCAACGTCCCAGCTGACATGGGCCTTGAAATCATTCTTGGTCAGGCCCTCATGGGCCATGTCCGCCACCTTCATGACATCATCATTGCCGATGGAGTAGATCGGGATCTTCACGTTCAGCTTCCGGTCGCCCGTTATCCCGTGACTGAGATATTTCATGTTACCGGGAATCGCGATCCCGACGACAACCGCCTTGGCGCCGGCTTTTTGCGCCCGGGCGACAGCGCCCATCCAGTCCGCCGATTGCACCAGGGTGCTGGGCGTGGGGATGGAATAGATGAAGACCGCCTTGCCGCGCACATCCTTGCCGTCGAAATCGATCGCCTGACCCAGGCCGACCCAGACCGCATCCAGATTCTCGTCACCCTTGTTGCCAGGCATGGCACTGGTGAAATCGATGCTCGGGAAAGCGCTTTCCAGCTTGAAAGACTTGCCGCCCGCGGAAACGGTCACGTCCCAGTCCTTGGGAATTTCTTGCGTAGGCATGGGAATAATCGTGGTCGAGACATCGAGGCCGACGCCCTTGAGCTTGGCGGTCACCCAGGCTTGCATCTCGTCGCCCGAGGGTTGGCCGGCGATGCGGCCCCACCATTTGTTGCCCTGGTCGCGGGACTTGAGGGAAATGGCCGCCTGCTCCTTGACGTAGGTCATCATCCGCGCCCCGTCGATCATGTCATAGGATTTGTCGACATTGGCCGGCAGCTGCCAGACCAGTTCGGGGGAGGTGATGGTGGCGACGGTCCCTTTGGGGCCCCGCACCGGGCCGTCGCCGCCTTCCTGCGCGATCGATATGCCCATGAAGGCGAACGGCGCGGCAAAAGCCAGCGCCAGGGCGCCCAGGCGATAAGACAGTTTGGATTTTCCCGGTGTCATTTTTTTCCTCACTTTCGTGGTCATTCCCAACATTTCCGTCGGCACAAAAAAATGCGGGCCGGTTTTACCCGGCCCGCATCTTTTTCAAGTCAACCGGTCCTGAACGCGTGGTTCGGAACCAAAGTACATTACAGCTTGAACCGCAGACCGATGCGGAAGACGCGGCCCAAAGTATCGTAAAGGGTCGCATTTTCGCCGGCTGTGGTGAAGGTGGTGCCGCTCGGGCCACCCGCAACCAGCGGCGGATCCAGGTTGAAGATATTCTTCACGTTGAAATAGGCCGACATGCCCGCGTTACCAACATCGAAGTCATAGACAAAGTTGGTATCGAGGTAGAAGGCGCCATCGATCCTGTTGTTGTCCTGGGTGATATTGGTAGCCGTGGAAGTGGGGCAGCCCGTCGTGCATTCAATGAACGAGTTGTCATACTTGCCGGCGCTGAGGCCACGTCCCGTCAAGGTGAAGGTGATGGGGTCGAGGGTGTAGTCAATGCTCGTCAGGAAGCGCCAATGGGCCGGGCCGGAGCCGGAATTGGTGCCAGCCGTGTTGCGGGCAGGGGTGCCCGGGATGCCGCTGTTGGTCCTGTCCTTGAACGTACCCGTGGCCAGCGCACGCAGCGACACGTCGCCGGGGACGCCCGCAAAGATATTGTCCACCGGCGTGGTGTAGTTCATGGCGATATCGATGCCATCCGCCACTTGCGACGCCAGATTGAAATTGCCGCCATTCACAAACAGGATCTTGCTTTGGCCGTTCTGGACCGGACCGCCGCGGATGATGGCCGAGCAATACTGGGTCTGGCCGGCGAAGCACTGGTCGATGATGTTCTGGCCCTTGCCGGTGCCGCTGGAGGCCGAGCCGACGGCCTGACCGATGGCGACGCGCCAATAGTCAATCGAGGCATTGAACCCGGGCAGGAAGCTGGACGGCTGCCAGACGATGCCGACATTGGTCGACTGCGCCTTTTCCGGTACCAGGTTGAGATTGCCCGTGCTGAGGGTAAACGCCGTGTAGGTCAGCGCCGGGCTCATGAACGGATCGGTGTAGGACGAGGTGGAAGTGCTGCCCGCCGTGAAGAACTCGCCCAGGTTCGGGGCGCGAATGTCACGCGACAGGGTGGCGCGAACTCGGATGTCATCAACCGGCGTGTAGCTGACGCTGACTTTCCAGGTGTTGACATAACCGGAGACGCTGTAGTTGGTCGCGCGCCAAGCCATATCGACGCTGAGGTCCTGCACCAGCGGCATGTTGTTCAACACCGGAACGATGGTTTCGAAATACCCTTCGTCCACCGTGACACTGCCGATAACGGGAACATAGTTGCCGGCAAAGAAGTCCAGCGCCATGTCCGCGGCGGTCGATGTACCGTTGACGGCATCGCGACGATGCGAAACGCCAAAGGCCACGGAAACCGGTCCGGCCCAGATGGAGAAGGGATCACCGCGGAAATTCACGGCAGCCACATCCTGGAAGTAGACCGCGTCCTGGTGCGCCGCGCCTTCGACGTAATTGATGGCGGCCTGGCTGTTCACCCCGGTGCCGAAGATGTTGTAGGGCACGCAACCGTCATTGGGATTGGTCAGCGTGGACGAGCAGATGGCCTGCCCGGTGGTCGGCGAGACGACAGCCTGGATCGCCTGGGTATAACGCGACTTGCGGCTGGCGATGGCGGTGCTGTTCACATGCGAGGTACCGTCCTGCATGTAGAAATCCCAGTTCCAGGTGGTGTCGAACAGGCCGAAATCACCGCTGGCGCCGGCGACATAGCGATAAACCGAGCGGCTATTGGGGCCTGCCGAATAGGGCTGCAGGTCGCCGTTCATGGTGCCCATTTCGATCTGGGTCAGCTTCAGCGCGGCAGCCTGGGCCTTGGTGGAGGCCGGCACAAAGGGGTTGGTCGCCGGATTGATGAACAGGCCGCCAAACTGGGTTTCAAACGAGTTGATGCTCAGCTGGTAGGAATAGGCATACGACGCCTGGCCATAGACATTGATGTGGTCGTTGATGTCATAGCTGAGGCGGGTGAAAGCGCTCTGGCGCTCCAGCTGGGAATCCAGCGAATTGTTTTGCGCGGTATCGGTGGACTTCCAGTCGCCGCCAATCATGTAGCTGCCGGTGACCGTGCCATAGTTGAACTTCACCGGCGTGCCGCCCGGGCCAAAGGAAGTGCCCTTGAGCGGACCCGAGACGATCAGGCCGCCATAGGTGCCCAATGCAATACCGACATTGTTCACAACCAGCTGACGCGGCTGGCCGTTGGTGGCGGTGTAGGTGGGATTGTTGACGATCTTCCAGCCCTGGTTCGCCCAGGCGCGGCCGCCCTTGTTCTCTCCGTTCTTCAGGCTGACAAAGCCATCGGTATGGCCAGCATCGCCCGCAACCAGGAAATGGCCGCGGCCGCCCGAAAAGGCCGTTCCAAAGGTCAAGTCAGCGGTCCAGGACTTGTCGTCGCCGTAGGTGGTCTGGCTCTTGGAGGCACTGCCTTTGAGGCCCACATAATTCTTGTCGAGAATGAAGTTCACGACGCCGGCCACGGCGTCCGAGCCATAGGTGGCGGAGGCGCCGCCGGTCACCACTTCAACGCGGGCGATCAGGGCCTGCGGGAAGTTGTTGACGTCGGCCACGCCGTTGACGTTGGAAGCGACCGAACGCTGGCCGTCGAACAGCACCAGAGTGCGGTTGGCGCCCAGGTTGCGCAGGTTCAGGGTATTCTGGCCGGCGGTGCCGCTCGAGACGCCCTTGGTGCTGCTGGTGGGCGTGGCGCTGCCCGACAAGGCGGGAAGCTGGTTGACATAGTCGGCGACGTTCGCCGGGGCGGCGGCCAACAGTTCCTTGGTGCTGACCGTGGTCACCGGGGTGGGAGCGGTGTAGCCGCTACGCGCAATCAGCGAGCCGGTCACAACGACCTGTTCCACGGCAAGTCCGCCGTCGCCGGCCGGCTGGGCATTTGCAGCGCCCGTCAAAAGCGTCGCCGTCAAGGCGAGCAGGCTGGTCCTGGCCAGAGCGCGGCTTTTCACGCTCGGCTGATTGGAATTTCCGTTGGCTGACTTGGTCTGCATGTCTTGTCCCTCTTCTATTGTCGTTTGTTATGTCGTTTGTCTGTCTATGCGGATTTCCATCCGCGCTTTTTGTATTCGTTACCTAGCCCGACCGGTCAGGCCTGATTGCCCGACCGGCTGGATGTCAGATCAGCTTACGGGCCATTGCCGCCAGCTGCGCGCCCGCCGGTGGCCGGGCCCCGGCCACGGCTGCCGAAGGTCTTGCCATCGGGCGGACCGCCCAGAGCGTTGGGCAGAGGCGCGGTGCCGCGGATCTGGGCCAGCGTCATCTTGTTGCCCTTGTCGATGATGGAGAGGAACGCGCGTTCCGTGTAGGCGAGGCCCACCGCGGGAACCAGTTCCGGCGTATCCAGAGTCGTATGGTAGATGATGTGGTCAATGATGTGCATTGACGGGGCGTATTTTGTCAGCCCGCCCAGCGAACCGCCGGCATTGGTTTCCGGCACGGTGTAGACCGAGACGTTGAAGTCCTTCAGCTCGTTCTTCACCAGCTGCTGGAAGTCCGGGCTGCCGCTGACGAACCAGCGACGCGCGTTGATCGCATTGCCGATCTGCAGATCGTCGTTCAGCATGAAGAGCTGCGCCTGCGAGGTGTGTTCGGCGTTCACGATGAATGCGACCTTGCTCCAGTCATACTTCACCTTCATCTGGTCGCGGGCCAGTTCGGTATTGTGATGGTCCGGGTCCACGAAGAAGGTCATGGTGCGCGGACGCTGTTCCTTGGGCATCGCCGCATAGTGGCGGGCGATGTCGATGGCGGTGGCCATGCCGGAGGCATTGTCCATCGCGCCCTGGAACATGGAGTCGCTATGGGCCATGACCCAGACTTCTTCGTCGGACATGCCCGGCAGCGTCGCCATGATGTACTGGGCCTTGTAGTCCTTGAGGTGGTCGATGGTCAGGTCCAGATGGATCTGGATCTTCTCGCCTGCCGCGATCCGGTCGCGCAGCATGAAGCCTTCATCCTGAGACAGGGTCATGTTGGGAATGGCGTCCGCTCCGCTGGGTGCGCCTTCCGGATCGAACTGGCCGTTGCCGGGCACGCCGACAACGTTGATGATTGCGGCGGCGCCGGCCTTGACGGCGGCGGCATTGCCGCCCCAGACGCCAGCGGATTGCGAACGGCCGCCCGGCAGCAGGACGCTATAGATGATGGCGATCTTGCCCTTGATGTCGCGGCCCACCAGGTCGGCAGGCGTGCCGATGCCCAGCCACACGGCGTCGGCGGTGATGCCGCCAGCCTTGGTGCCCACGGTCTCATTGTTGGGATAGAGCGTCAGCAACGGCGCCGTGTGGGCGCCGGAGGTGTAATTGCCTTCCCACTTGCGCGGGTACCAGACCTCGGGATTGACGTAGTCGATGCGCTGAACCTTCAGGCCCAGCTTTTCCCATTCCTTGGCCATGAATTCAGTGGATTCGAGATGGTACTTGGAGCCCAGGACGCGGCCCCAGAACTGCTCACCGGCATTCAGGCTCTTCAGCGAGATGGCCGTGATCTGCTTGATGATATCTTTGAGGTGATAGCCATCGACATCCGCATAGGCTTCCTGGCCGGGCTTGAGCGGATAGACGGGATAATCGGAATCCGGCGGGATGATCTTGTCCATGTCGCGCGGAAGGCCAAGACCATAAGTCCGTTCAACCTTCGGGTTGGGGCCAAGCGCCATCTGGGCCATCGCTGCACTGGTGGCTGCGAAGGCGGCGGCGATCGTTATTGCTGCAACAAACACGCGACGCTTCATGGCAACCCCCTGATATATTTAGTGCCGATCCTTGTGCCGGATCAGACCTTTACAAACCATACGAGCTTACGGACGCGATAGATGCGCCCGCAAGCAGAGAACCTAGCCGGAAAAACTTATTCCAGCTTTCGAAATAGGTGGCAAGGAACGTTTCACCGCACTGTTGCAAAAGGGCCTGCAGCGACACCTTGGGACGGGCAAAGTTCAGCGCCCTATAGGAAGATTATCAATTAGGAACAATGACTTATGTCATTGGTGTGCTCGAGATGACACATATGGATTTCATATTATGAGTCTCTGTCAGCAACAGGGCGTTGGTCGCGCAGGCCAACGACGCTGCGAGGCTGCCAAGTTGCTCCAGGCGCGCCTTTCGCATCGCTTGAGTCGCCGGCCCCGCGCGTTGCCTGGCACCGTTTCAAAGGCGCCTCGGCCTGTCCGAAAATGGGGTGATGGCAGCATGGCGCTAACTGCCAGCCGGAGAGTGAAGTGGTGGGTGATGGCGGGATCGAACCGCGAGCCGGGTCTGCGAAAACGGTCCGTCGCTAGCGGCAGCGTCGAGCGACGAGCGTTTTTTCCGGCGAGCGCCGCGAGCTTGGGCGAGCGGCTCGGACATAGATTCTGAGCGTTTCCCAAAAGCCTTGCCGCGCCTTCGCATCGCTCCAGTCGCTGGCGCGATGCTTCGGCACCATTTCTTAGCCTGCAGAGCAGGCTAAGAAATGGTGGGTGATGTAGGGATCGAACCTACGACAAGCTGATTAAGAGTTTGATCCTGCGTGTCCGACAGTGACCGCCGGGGTACCCATGATCGGCCCCCACTGGGTGGTCCGTTTTGATTGTTAGTGCATTCCAGCCTCCAGCGCTATGGCCGGCCGTAGGTGGAGCGTAGCGGAACCGGAGGGCGGCCATAGCGACGACGCGGTTTCGGGGGCCGGCGGCTGATAACCGAGCGA
>CANJLC010000013.1 GCA_947475445.1 Alphaproteobacteria bacterium | reverse complement strand
GACGCGCTTGATCCATTTTCAGGCCGCCAAACTCCTTGCGCCAGCGGTAATAGGTCTGCTGTGTAACCCCTATCCTGCGGCTCGCATCCGCAACCGACCCGCCCTGCGAAAGCACAATCTCCGCCTCCCGCAGCTTGCCAATAACTTCCTCAGGCTGATGCCTGCGGACCATTTCAAATCTCCCTCCAAGGTTCCAATATGATAGTCCCTGGACCACTTGGAAGGGGGCAGATCAAGCTGAGGGGCTAAGCAGTTGAGCTTGTGCCGCCCCAGAGCCGATTTGCTCGCGCCATGGTGCGCAGCGGCAGCCATGATTGTCGTCCCCGCCGCCAGTGCTGCGTCGATGTCTGGTAGGTCAGGTCGCTGGCAAATTGAGCATGCTGGGGAAGCCATAGCGGTAACATAATACCGCGCCATCGTTTTCGCCAATTTCCCGGCTTTCCCAACTGGGTCTTGGGATATAGGCAATGGGTGAGAAGCACCCCGGCCCCTCCGCGTTTTGCGCCCCACCCCTCCCACTCACAGCGGACTTGGTGGGCCTGCCTATTACCGCCTCAGCCTGACGATGGTGAGGCCATCCTTTTCTGATGGAGGCGGGTGGAAGGGCATCCCACCACACACCGTTGCAGACAGAGCGCTGTTCGGTATCGTCATTTCGACGGTAACAGATTGAAGTCTGGGGGTCATCTTGGGGGTATAGCCCCAAGACTGAACAAAAATAGTTGTTTCATCAGGGCACCTTATGCCTTGAATAGGATGCCCACCTACACCATCCAAAAAAAGCCCGCGCCGGAAGGCGCGGGCTTTTTTGATGGTGCCGTGCAAAGGGCCGCGCGCAGTGAGCGGCCCGCGGCAGTGGCAACACGCGCTCCGAAAGTCCGATCAACTAGCCCGCGCGAAGCGCGGACCGATTCTAGCCCTGGTGATGCGCTGCGCTGCAAATTTCTTTCGCGGCCGGCGCACAAATCTCCAGCAGATGGAATTTCGCAGACGCGTCGCATTCCTGCAGGCAACGCTGCGTGTCTTTCAGGCATGACCTCGTCAACGTTCTTCGCACGCGCAATAGATTGCCGCCCGCCGCTCCATTGCTGATGAGGTATTTCCGCAATATTCCATCCGCCGAAGCCGAATAACGGGTGAATGGGCCTGAGAAGGGCCAAATACAGCCATTTTGCGCTTTCCAGCCCTTTGCGGAGGTTCTATCCTCCCGCCAAGGGGCTGGGTCGGCAGGCCAATTGGAAATGTCGGTTTAAAAATAAACGGGGAAACGATGAAAACGTCCAGATCAGTAATGACGCTTGCCCTTGCGCTTGTCTCGACCGCGGCGGTCGCGGCGGTGAATGGCGATGCCAAGCCCAACACCAACCTGCCTTTCACCATGACGCAGGTTGGGACGTTCGAATTCCCCTGGCGCATCGCGTTCCTGCCCGATGGCCGCCTGCTGGTCACCGAGAAAGTCGGTCCGCTCTGGCTGGTGAAGCAGACGGGCGAAAAGATCAAAATCGCCAACTTGCCCCAGGTCGTCAAAAAGGGCCAAGGCGGCATGATGGGCGTTGCCCTGTCGCCAAAATACGCCAGCGATCACAATATCTACTACACCTACACCGAAGCCGGCGACGGCGAGAATGTCGGCATGGCGCTGGGCCGCGGCAAGCTGGTGATCAAGGGCGATACAGCCACCCTGGAAAATCCCCAGGTCATCTGGCGCGTCGGCAACAAGATGGACATCCGGAAGGGCAATTTCGGTGCGCAAATCGCTTTCTCGCCGGACGGCAAATATCTCTTCCTCTCGGCCGGCGACCAGTTCCGCATGGCGCCTGCCCAGGATGAGAATGTGCCGCAGGGCAAGATCTTCCGCCTGACGCTGGACGGCAAGCCCGCACCGGGCAATCCGGGCGAAGGCAAGGTCGGCACCCCGACCATGCCGCAATATGACTTTCCGGCGGACACCCAGGAATCCCTGGAGAATATGAAGATCACGGGCACCGTGACCCTGAAGGGCCCGAACACGACCCCCGCGGAAATCTGGTCCAAGGGCCATCGCGCGCCCTATGGCCTTGCCTTCGATCCGCAGGGCCGTCTTTGGGAAGTCGAACATGGCCCCACCGGCGGCGATGAATTGAACCTTATCGAAAAGGGCAAGAATTACGGCTGGCCGCTGGTTTCCTATGGCCTCAATGACACCACCAGCAAGAAGCCGATCCCGTCGCCAGACACGCGCGATGACCTGGTCAAGCCCGTGATCTACTGGACCCCGGTGATCGCGCCGGGCAGCCTGACCTTCTATCACGGCAAGATGTTCCCGGACTGGAACAACAGCGCCTTGGTCACCGGCCTGGCCTCCATGTCCATCAACCGCGTGGTGTTTGACGGCAAGGGCGGCGCCACGCCGGCGGAGCATTGGAATGTCGGCCATCGCATGCGCGACATCCAGGTCGCGCCGGATGGCGCGGTCTGGGCAATCGAGGATGATGCCAAGGGCGCATTGTGGCGCATCACCCCGAAATAGCCTGATTGTGACAGGCCGGCGTTACAAGACGCCGGCCTTCGCATTTTTGCATTCCATATGAAGGCTGGCACTTCAAAGCCGGCACACAGGGGAAACGTCATGCGACGGATATTTCTTTTAGGCGCGGCATTTGTTTTCACAGCCACTGCCGCCATGGCCGCGCCGAAAATCGCGCCTGTGCCGCAAAGCGCCTGGACCGCCGAACAGCGCGAGGTGGCCGCCAAATTTTCCAAGGGGCCAGGCGGAAATGCCCTGGCGACCTTCATCAATTTCCCGGAATTGGTTCGCGGCACCTATCCCCTAGCCGGCTATCTCATGGCGGATTCCACGATCACGCCGCGCCAGCGCGAGCTCCTGACCCTGCGCACGGCCTGGAATTGCTCCTCGCAGTATATGTGGTCGTATGACGTGCCGCGCGCCAAGGCCGCCGGAATTTCCGACGCCGAGATCGCGCGCATCGCGCAAGGCCCGGATGCGAAAGGGTGGTCGCCGCTAGAGGCCGCCCTGCTGCGCGCCGCTGACGACATTCACAAGGATAGCTTTATCAGCCAGCCGGTTTGGGACGTCATGGCCAAAGAATTCCGCCGTGATCAGCTGGTGGATGCCACCTTCACCGTAACCGACATGATGCAGTTCGCCGCGCTCTACAACAGCATCGGCATCGAGCCGGATGCCGGCAATAATGCGCGCCTTCCCAGCATGGCGCCGCATCCCCCCGCGGGCAAGCGCTGGCACCAGGCGTTGGGCACGGCGCGCATTCCGCAGATCGAGCCGAAGGATTTCACCGACGACATCTACCGGGTGTTCGACCCCAAGCGCACAGGCAGGGAAATCAACCGCCTCTACATCACCTACGCCCACAGCAAGGGCCTGTTCGAGCCGCGCCAGATCCAGTCCGGCTATATCAACAGCAAAGCCACCATAAGCTCACGCGAAAAGGACATGGCGATCCTGCGCATCACCCATCAGGCCATGGGCGATTTTCCCTACTCCGTGCACGTCGCCGGCGCCCGCGACAAGGAGATAAGTTCCGAGGAAATCGCGCGGCTGGCCAAGCCCGGCACGGCCGGCTTCAGCGCGAAGGAAGCCGCTCTGATCACGGCGGCCGACGACATCTTCGCCAGGGACAAGGTTTCGGATGAAGCCTGGAACGCGCTGAAGGCGGCGGGTTACAGCGATAACCAGATTCTCGATATCATGGTGTCCGCCTCCGGTTACTGGATGGTGGGGGCGACGGGCAACACATTCGCTGTCCAGTTGCCGGACGGCTCTGAACGCATGCCGGACACGAACCGGCCGTAGCGAAGCGACGACGGATTTAACCGACAGGGGAAAGCATCATGCGACGGATTCTTCTTTTGGGTGCGGCCCTTTTGATGGGCGCCACAAGCGCCATGGCCGCGCCGAAAATCGCGCCGCTGCCGAAAAGCGCCTGGAGCGCCGAACAGAAGGCCGTGGCGGCGCAGTTTTCCAAGGGCCCCGGCGGCAACGCGCTGGCTACCTTCATCCGGTTTCCGCAACTCGTCCGCGGCATCTATCCCCTAGCCGGTTTCCTCATGGCGGATTCCACGATAACGGCGCGGCAGCGCGAGCTCCTGACCCTGCGCACGGCCTGGAACTGTTCCTCGCAGTATATGTGGTCGTATGACGTGCCGCGCGCCAAGGCTGCCGGCCTGTCCGACGCCGAAATCGCGCGCATCGCGCAAGGCCCGGATGCGAAGGGCTGGAGCCCGCTGGAAGCCGCCTTGCTGCGCGCCGCCGATGACCTGCACAAGGATTCCTTCATCAGCGGACCGGCCTGGGCTGTCATGGCCAAGGCACTGCGCCGCGACCAGCTGGTGGATGCGACCTTCACCGTCACCGACATGATGCAATTCGCCGCGCTCTACAACAGCTTCGGAATTGAGCCAGATGCCGGCAATACGGCTCGCCTTCCCAGCATGGCGCCGCATCCCCCGGTTGGAAAGCGCTGGCACCAGGCGCTGGGCACGGCGCGTATTCCCCAGATTGCGCCGAAGGACTTCACGGACGACATCTACCGGGTGTTCGATCCCAAGCGCACCGGCAAGGAAATCAACCGCCTCTATATCACCTACGCCCACAGCAAGGGCCTGTTCGAGCCGCGCCAGATCCAGTCCGAACATATCCGCACCCACACTTCCATCACCGACCGCGAAAAAGACATGGCGATCCTCAGGATCACCCATCAGGCCATGGGCGACTTCCCTTATTCCGTGCATGTCGCCGGCGCGCGGGCAAAGAAGGAAATGACCGACGAGGAAATCACGCGGCTGACCAAGCCCGGCACGGCCGGCTGGAGCGCGAAGGAAGCCAGCCTCATCAAGACGGCCGACGAAATCTTCGCCTATGACAAGGTTTCGGATGCAACCTGGAAGGCCATGAAGGCACATTACAGCGACCAGCAGATCCTCGACATCATGGTGTCGGCTTCCGGTTACTGGATGGTGGGCATTACGGGCAGCACCTTCGCCGTCCAGCTGCCGGACGGCTCTGAACGCATGCCGGGCACCAACCGGCCGTAGGCGCTTATGCAGATACGGCAAAAACCTCACCTTGCCGATGCCCGGCCAGGTAAGGCTTGCTTGCATGTTATTGAGAGGATTCATCGTGAAAAATAGAACCTTCAGCAAGATTCTGTTCTTTTCCGTCTGTTCCTTGGGCGCGGTCGCAGCGACGCCCGGCGCGGTTCGCGCTGCGGACCCGGGCGTTCAAATATCCGTGCTTTCCAGCCGTCCCGACATGGTCTCTGGTGGCGATGCGCTAGTGCAAGTCGACGCGCCGGCGGGCGCCCTGATTCAACTGAACGGCCAGGACGTGACCTCCACCTTCCACGCCGGCAGCGGCCTGGTGACTGGGCTGAAGCTGGGTGACAATTCCCTCCAGGTTTTCACCGGGGGAAAGGCGGGCGGCCGTCCCGCGGCACAGGTCACGCTGAAGAATCATCCCATTACCGGCCCGCTTTTTTCCGGACCGCAGGAACAACCCTTCGCCTGCCAGACCCAGGACTTCAGGCTCCCCAGTGGAGAGCTGCTCGGTCCGCCGATCGATGCCAATTGTTCCGTGAAAACGATCGTCACGTATGTTTACAAGACGATACAAACCTCGCTTCCCGCCGACCAAGCCATCGGCGGCATGAAGCCCATGCTGAATCTCAAAAAGCTTCCTCCCGACGTCGCGTATACGACCACCACGACCGGACTGAAGGTTCCGTACATCGTTCGCATCGAAACAGGCACGATCAACCGCGGCATCTATGAATTCGCCGTCCTGAGTGATCCCACCAAGGAGCCCGAACCCGGGCCCTTCGCGCCGCCTGCGGCATGGAACAAGCGCCTGCTTTATTCCTTCGGTGGCGGCTGTGTGACCGGGTGGTACCGCCAAGGTGTCAGCATCGGACTTGGAAGCGTGGTCAATGATAATGTCGTAGGCAAGGGTTATGCCGAGGTGTCCTCCACGCTCAATGTGTTCGGCAACAATTGCAACGATCTGATCGCCTCGGAAACCGCGGCGATGACGAAAGAGCGTTTCATAAAGGCCTATGGCAAGCCGGCTTTCACATTCTCACGTGGCAGCTCGGGCGGCTCCTATCAGCAGCTTCAAACCGCCGGAAACTATCCCGGCGTGCTCGACGGAATTATTCCGGCCGCTACATTCCCGGACATCAACAGCACGGTGCAGTACCTGACCGACGCGCAGCTCCTCTCCAACTATTTCACCAAGATCGGCAATGGCCTCACGCCCGAACAGAAGCAGGCCATCGGCGGTGTCGCCCAAGTGGCGAGTCTATATCACGGAGCGATCGAAGGCACGCGCATCGATCCCGTTGCCTATTGTCCAAGGCAGCTGGCGGAGGATTTGCGCTACGATCCCAAGACCAACCCCAAGGGTGTGCGCTGCGACGCGTATGACCACGCCGCAAACGTGTATGGCCGCGATCCCGCCACGGGCTTCGCGCGCCGCGCGATCGACAATACGGGAGTCCAATATGGCCTGGCGGCACTCAACGCCGGCAAGATTTCCCTGACGCAGTTTCTCGACATGAACCAGGATATTGGCGGGTTGGACAATGATGACCACTTTGTCCCGGCCCGCACTGTCGCGGATCCCGATGCGCTGCATATCGCCTACCAAACCGGCCGGGTGGCGACCGGGGCCGGGCTGTCGCAGGTTCCGATCATCGACCTCCGGCATCTGGTTCCCGCCGGAGACCTGAAGGCGGGCGGCGATCACCATCTGAAATTCTGGTCATTTGCCTTGCGCGATCGCCTGCAAAAGGCCAACGGTACACTTGGCAACGAAGTTATGCTGGTTGCCAGGGGCGACGCTTCCAAGGTGGATGACTTCGCAATCGATCAAATGGATGCGTGGCTGACCAATCTTTCCAAGGACAATTCGAAAGATCCGGTGATGGCAAGGATCACACGCGCCAGGCCCGCCGACCTGACCGACGCATGTTACACGCAAACGGGCGAGCGCATCGCCGAGCCGCAGGTTTTCGGTAGCGGGCAGTGCAACACGCTTTATCCTGCGTTCCCCAGCCCCCGCATGGTGGCAGGTTCGCCTATGGCCATCGACGTGATCAAATGCCAGTTGAAGCCCATCGATATGGCCGATTACAAGGTGCCGGTCAGCGATGCCGACAAGGCGCGGCTCCAGGCGATTTTTCCGGGCGGCGTTTGCGACTGGAGCAAGCCGGGCGTCGATCAGCAAAATCAAAAGACCTGGCTTTCGTACTGAGGTCATCATGGTGACCGCCGCCGGTACCTGGATGGTGGGGATCACGGGCAGCGCCTTCGCTGTCCAGCTCCTAGACGGCTCTGAGCGCATGCCGGGTACGAACCGGCCGTAGCAAGGCGGGTCACGACACCACGCCCGTGAAACAAAAAGCCCCGCCAGCAATGCTGGCGGGGCTTTTTTCAGGCTTGGACCCTAAAGCGGCCTAGTCCTTCATTGCGGTCGGCGCGCAGCTTTCCCAGGGATAGTACTTCTGGAAGTTCTTGCATTCGTCTACGGGCGTCATGCAGCGCTTCGACGTGTCATTGAGCCACGCCTCGCACATCGGGAAGACCGCCTTTTTGTCCGTGGCTTCCGCCGGCCGCTGAAGGTCGGTGATGGGCAGCTTGTTCACTTCATCGATTATCCTCGCATAGGCCTGGGTTGCGCCCTGCAGGCCCGTCCACGGAATGGTCGCAGGTGTGTCCTGGCTGGTGTGCATGGTGGTGAAGTTGCTGCCCTGGACGGCGATGCTGGGCACGATCTTCCACCATTCACCCAGTTCCGCCAGCTCGCCCGAAACGCCGCGGCAACGGTAGTTGACCGTCTCGGACTTGGGGTCTGCCGCATTGATCTTGAAGTTATAGAACTTCCCCCGCTCGGAGCCCGCCGGGCAGGTCGGCTCGATGAACAGCGGCACGCCGAACATATGCCAGGAATCCAGCGCGATCTTGGTCAGATTGGAACGCGACGGGCCGCCGGCGTACCACCACATCGGCTCGCCGGTATCCGTCCGTCCGGTCGTGCCCGCGTGAGTGGCCGCGATTGCCGTATGCTCGTTGTTGATGAACAGGGCGGTTTTCGGGAAAAGATTTTTCCGTTCCATGTTCAGATACAGCCACCAGGTGCCGAACGCGCCCTGCTGGTTCTTGTCACCCATGGTGATGTAGTTGTGGTGACCGGCTTCGCTGATGAAGACGATGGTGCGCTTACGCTGTTCCTTGGGAATCTTGGCGAAATGCTCGGCCAGGCCCATCTCGGTGGCGACGCCGGTGCCGTCATCATTCGCGGCATCGAACCAGCCGTCATGATGCGCGGTCATGTAGATGACTTCATCCGTCATGCCCGGCAGGGTGCCCCAGGTGATCTTTTCCGTGCGGCCGGATTCCCATGTCGCATCGATGTTGGCCTTGATATGCGGAGGATTTTCCAGGCCACCCTTGGCAACCGCATCGCGGATCGCCACGGCGTCCTCAGTGCCCATCTGGAAGATCGGCACGTCACGGTCGCTGGACTGATAGGACTGGATATGGAAGTTGCCGCCACGGGTATCCGACGTCATGACGAGCGCCGCGCCGCGGTCGATGGCCTGCTTCACGTCACCGGCGCCATATTGCAGGCCGCTGACGGCGTGGGTGCTCCACTCCTCGCTTCTGAAGAAGATCACGGCCTTGCCCTTGACGTCCTTGCCCAGATAGTCCGCTTCCGTGCCCGCGCCGACATAGACAACCGGCAGGTCCAGCGTCTTTCCGTGGGTGGAGGACGTGCCATAGGGCGGCTGGGCAGAGGTCATCTTGACCGACTGGCCTCCCGCCTCAAGCGAGACGGTCCAGGATTTGGGCGCCCATTGCGGCACCGGAATGGCGACCGTCTGGACGTGAACGTCGGACAGGCCGAATTCCTTGAATTTGGTGGCGATATAGTCTGCGGTTTCATGTTCCGCAGGCGAACTGATGATGCGGCCCCAGAATTGCGGATTGCCATTGTCGCGGAATCGTTCGGAGATTTTCGCCAAGTCCTGGACATAGCCATGCAGACGATGGCCATCGATGTCCTTGTAAGGCGCCGCCTCGGGAGGAAGAACGCGAACCGGATAGTCAGGCGTGCTCCAGCTTTCCGGATTGTAAGGCGGGCTCAGGGCCGAATCCCCGGACTGGGCCTGGGCCTGATACACAAAAGCTGCAGCGGCGATGACCGCGCCGGCCGCAACCCAGGCCTTTGAAAATTTTCGCATGCTTTTACCCCCTGATTTTATTGTGAATTGGACGAGCAGGAAAAGAACCGATACGCACGCCCAGCGGTTTGACTTGAATCAACTTTATATCGCTATCGGCAATCATAATATTACAGCTTTGTAATAAACACCCGCGGTCAGGCCGTAAAGGGGTGGGAATCAGCAGGTTGCGGCCGGTCCCGGCTCTTCTAAAACGTCACGATTACCGCCGCTTTGAGTATGGCATGCGCAACCAGTTCCATGGCCAGGTGCCGCCGGGCTATTGCCGGCCAAGCCGCGCCAGCACCCGCTGCCGTGCCAGGATGCGGTCGCGGTCGGTGACATAGATCAGGCCTGCGACGCGCCGGATCAGCAGGTCTTCCTCCGGGTCCAGCACGCCATCGGCATAGGCCACTTCCCACAGCATCTCCAGCAGGTGGATGCGTTCGTCCGGCGTCATCTGCCCGGCGATTTCGCTGGTATGGCCGTGGATCTGCACGATCTGGGCGGCGCGGGCCTCGCCTGCCGCCATCAGCTGGGCGCATTCCTCCGGCGACAGGGAAAAGCGCTGGGTGAGCAGCGCCGCGATGGTCGCCCGTTCCCGTTCGTCGAATGAATCGTCCTGGCGCGCGGCTTCCAGCAGCAGCACCGCCACCGACATTTTCAGGTCGGGGATGCGCGGCGCCTGCGGCGTGGAGAGAGTCCGTAAAAGCTGCCGGAACATGGATGCTATTTCGCGTCACCATAGGTGATGCGCCACACCCGGCCCTTGTTGGACTCCGCCACATAGAGCGAGCCATCCGGCGCCACCGCCGCGCCGACGGGGCGGTATTTCGCCTTGCCGCCCGCGGAGTTGGAATCGGCAAAGCCGTCGGCAAAGATTTTCGGTTCGCCCACCTGGCCGTCTTTCGACACCGGCACGAAATAGACGTTGTAACCGTTATGGCCGTTGGCAACCTGCCCGCCCGTGCCATGCGTCGGCACAAAGGCGCCGCCGCGATATTCCGCGGGAAATTGCGTGCCGTTATAGGCCACCAGGTCCAGCGGCGCGACGCGGCCCGCCTGGAAGGTGAGCACCGGAACGGCATAATTTCCGCCGCTGGCCGCGGTCTTGCCATCGCCGCCAAATTCCGGCGTGGTCATGCGCATCTTCCGCACGCCGTCATAGTAAGTGTAGGGCCAGCCGATATCGGTGCCCTTGGTGAGGTGGATCAGCTCGTCGGCGATCTGGGCGTCTTCCGCCGGCGTCACCAGCTTGGGGAAAGCCCGGGACGTGCCATCGGTGCCGTGAAAAAAGCCATAGAGCCCGCCGCCAAGCCAGGCCAGGGCTGTGGAATCGCGAAAGCCCGTGGCGATGCGTTCGCCGTCGGCGAAGTTCTGGTTCAGCCTGGTCGCGGAGAAGCGCCAGATGCCGCTGCGGCCTTCCAGGTCCTTGCACGGCCTGACGCCCACCGGGGTGGTACCCCGGGGCGCGGGCACGTTGCAGGCATCGGCGGCCGTAGCCGTGACGCCCACGAAAATGCCGCCCTTGTCGTCGAAAGCGATGCCGCGGTTGGCGTTGCCGGTTGCCGGCATGCCGTCCACCACCACCTGCGGTTCCGGATCGGGAAGCAGCGCATTGCCCTTGAAGTTGTAGCGGTAGATCCGCGAGGGCGTCGCGGCGTAAAGCGCGCCGCGGTAAAAGCCGATGCCGGTTCCGCCATCAACTGCGCCGAAATGCTTCGGCTCGCCCGACACCTTGTGATCGGCATCCAGGTGCAGCGCGATTATGCCGCCGCCAAGGCCGGTGCGGGCACGCGGGGTGGAAAGGAACAGATCGCCATTGGGGCGGAACGCCAGGTGCCGCACCGGGCCCAGGCCCTCGGCTACCACGCTGGCATGGAAGCCGGACGGCAGGGTCAGGCCGTCAGGCTCGGCGGCCAAGGCGGGCAGAGCCGCCAGAACAAGGACCGATGCCGCGAACAAAGCCTTCATGACCGTCTCCCCAAGAATCTCGAGGCGGCACAATAACCCAATGCCGGCAGAACCAAAGGCCCTGCCGGCATGAGTTTATCGTTATCTTCGGCCTGGTTGGCGGGCTTCAGCCCGGCCAAGGGCTTACTTACTTGACGGATTGATAGACCAGCCGGGGAAAGCGTTGCTGCAGGGCGCTGGCATTGGCTTTCCATTTGACGTCGAGATCCGCCAGCAGGTTTGCGTCCGCCATCTGCTGCTCGCTCATGCCGGACGCCTTGGCCTTGGCGATGCGGTCGCGCGCGGTCTGCAGCATGGCGCGGTATTCCATGACCCCCGCCTTGTCGGTCACGGGACCATGGCCCGGCACGATTTTGGTGGCGGCGTCGGCGCGCGCGATAATGGTGTCCGCGTTGGCAATCATGCCGTCAATGCTGCCGCCTGCCGCAACGTCGATGTTGGGATAGGAGGCGCTGGTGACGGTGTCGCCGGTGGCGATCACATTGGCGGATTTGAAAAACACCACCGTATCGGTGTCGGTATGGGACCCCATGGGGTGAAGGAGATCAGCCGTCAATCCGCCGACCGCAACACTGCTGGTGGCCGTATCATAGGGGCGGGTCGGCAGCGCCTCCGCCGGTGCGGGCGTGCCGGGCTGGCCGTCCGCGCCGGGCAAGGGATGACTGAGGCGCTCGCCCAGCGTCTTGTAAGCGACGATAACCGCGCCTTCCTTTGCGAAGGCAGCGTTGCCGCCCGTATGGTCGCCATGAAAATGGGTGTTGATCACATATTTGACTGGCAGGTGCGAAAATCCGGAAATTCTGGCCTTGATCTTGTCATGCAGCGGCGAGAATTGCGTATCCACCACAATGATGCCGTCGGTTCCCACCGCGACGGTGGTATTGCCCCCGGAACCGGTCAGGGCATAGAGGCCCGCGCCAAGCGGGGTGACAAGTTCCTCGACCTTGGAAAAATCCTGGCCTTGCGCCAGCACGGGACTGGCGCAGGCCAGCAACAGCAGCAACCAGAGCGGCTTCATAAATCTCTCCCCATTTTGCACGATTATAGCACCAAAACCGATCCTTTTGTGTAAGCTGGGCCATGCGCAAAACCCCGCTTTTTCTTTTCCTGTCCCTGGCCGCATTCGCGGCTTTTTCGGCCTTGGCTGCGGAAAAATCTGCGGGATGCGGGGGACGCAGCGTCAGCGTCGATTCCTGCGGCGCCGATCGCAGCGGCAAGACCGACAGCTCGCGCGCATTCGAGGCGGCGCTGGCGGCGGCCGCGCCCGGCGGCACCGTGACCATTCCCCGAGGGAGCTATGCGCTTTCGCGCACGATCGCGATCACCAAGCCTGTCACCATCAGCTGCAGCGGCACCATCCGCCCCTTCCGCCCGCCGGCGGGCGGGATGTTTTTCTTCAACGTCACCAGCGGCAATGTGACATTCGACGGCCATGGAGGCGCTTGCGTCTTTGACGGAATTTCCGCGGCCTACCAGAATTTCGTGGGCGCGATCAACGCATCCGGCCCCAATGACTATATCGACGGCGTGCGCATCAGCGGCATTCACGTCAAGAACCTGGCGCTGGGGCTGGCCAACGGACCCTATGAAGCGATCTCCCTGAATTCGGTCAAGAACTGCGTTGCCAGCGACAATGTGTTCGAGAATTCCGGCCCCACCAAACTCTATGCCGGCGGCTACGCCATCTACATGCAGTATACGCAGGACTGCATCATCAGCGGCAATCGCGGCAGCAATTTGGGCGGCAGCTTCATCAATGACAGCGCGGGCCTGCGCAACCGTTTTGTGAACAACCATGTCAGCCATGTCACACTGTTCGCTTTCAAGGGCGGCTATGGCACCGGCTTCGCCGTCACCAATGCGGGCCGGCCCGGAACGCGGGCTTTCACCATCGCGGACAGCGCCCCGGCGCGCTCAGCTTTCGCCAGCGGCAAGTACATCAATATCCTGGACCCGGACACCTATCTGGAAGGTACGGTGGATCACTGGGTGGCGGGCGACGGCTTTCTCACCATCTTCATGAAGGAGCCCATGAATGCCGCGCCAAAGGTGGGCGACCAGATTGAACCGCTTTCCACCAGCCTGCGCTATATCGGCAATAGCTGCGAATATACCGGCGACAATTGCTATGACATCAATGGCTGGCACGATATCGAGAACACCAACACGGTGTGCCGCTATGCCGGGCTGTACCAGCCCACGGGAGCGCCGTTTGGCGGATTGGCCACCTGCATCTGGATGGGCTACGATCCGCATGATGCCAATGGCAGCTATCGCGGCATCGGCGCCCGGATAACCGGCACGGATGCGGATCATGTCGGCGGCACGGGCATCATGGTCACCGAAGGTGTCGGCAGCGTCACCGTCGACAATTATCGGCTGAACAACATCAATGAACTGAACAAGGTCGGCAGCATCGGCTGCGGCATCGCCCTCAATCCGCTCAACACCCATCCCAACTCCCGCGGCGCCGACCTGCATATCGGGCGCGGCAGCGTAACCGCTTCCACCCCCAATGCCTGCATGGCCTGGCTGGAGAATTCCGTGAGAGCCATCATCACGGGAATGACCGGCACCGCCACAAACGGCATCATGGTCGATGCCGGCGAAGCAGATGTGGTGCAGGACAATATGGTGACCGCGACAGGCACCGCAGATGGCACATATGCCTATGCCATCGGTCCCGGCGGGGGACTGCACCAGAATGGTGCACTGTTCCGCAACAATCGCGGACGGCTGACGGCGAGTTCCTGGGGCAATGGCCATGGCTATGGCTTCGTGAACCAGAGTGACGCCAATAGCGGCATCGACATGGACGGCAGCAACAGCGTGACTGCCCCGGCGGCGGCGCCCGGGCGTTTCATCCCCCGGGCTGGTCCCGGCGTGGGCCGGTGACGGCGGGCAGGAATTCATGCCAGGCGCTTCCCCTGCCCTCCAGATGATATTTGGCGAAGCCTTCCGGCTGCACCAGGCCGGGAAGCTGGACCAGGCCGCGCCGCTCTACCAGCAGGTTCTGGCCAGCGAGCCCAATCATTCGGACTCGCTGCATCTGCTGGGCCTTGCCGCCTATCAAAGCGGGCGCCCGGATATCGCGGAAGGCCTCATCCGCAAGGCCATCGCGGTCAATGACCGGGAAGCAGCATTTTATTTTCACCTTGCCCTTGCCTTGCAGGCGCTGGGCCGGCGTGAGGAGGCTTTTGCCGGTTATCGCCAGGCTCTCAGCCTCAATCCCGACGATCCGGATACCTATAACAATCTGGGCAACGCGCTGGCGGAGTCGGAGAAATTCGAGGACGCCGCCGACAGTTACCGGCGCGCCCTTGCGCTTCAGCCCGACAATGCCGGCGCCTACAACAATCTGGGCAATGTTCTTTGGAGCATGGGCCAACGGGACGAGGCGGAAAGCCATTATCGCAAGGCGGTGGCGCTGGCGCCCGACTATGCCACTGCGCAAAACAATTTGGGCAATATCTGCCGCGAAAAAGGCGCGCTGGATGAAGCGCTGGACTGTTATCGCCGCGTGCTGGCGCTGACGCCGGACAATGCCCACACCCATAACGCCATGGGCGGGACGCTTTGGGAATTGGGCCGGCGCGACGACGCCATGGACAACTTTCGCCAGGCCGTGGCGCTGGCACCGGACTATGACGACGCGCTGGTCAATCTGGGCATGGCCTATTGGGAAAAGGGTGCGCTGGAGCAGGCGCAGATTTTCTACAACCGGGTTCTGGAAAAGCATCCCGATGACGTTGCCTTGATCAACAATGCTGCCGGATTGCTGATGGCGCGCGAGCAGGCCGGCCCGGCCATGGAGATGGTCCGCCGCTCGCTGGCGCTTGGCGAAACCCGCAAGGCCAAAAGGCTGTTTGTCGAACTGGTCCGTCAATCGGGCCTGGTGGAGGACAATGCGCCATTCCGCGCCCTGATGGTGCGCGCCCTGACCGAGCCCTGGAGCCGGCCCGGCAAGCTGGCCCAGGCCAGCGCCGATCTGATCAAGGCGCATCCCGTCATTGGCCCTGCCATCGCGCGCGCAAACGATGCCTGGCCACGGCGGCTGGAAAGTGCCGCGCTGCTGGACGGTGATGGTCTGGCGGCGCTGGCGGATGATGGGTTGCTGATCGCCCTTCTGGCCACCACGCCCAATATCGATATGGCGCTGGAGCGTTTCCTCGCCATGGTGCGGCGGTTGATGCTGGGCGGCAAGGCGGACGATACCAGCCTGGCCTTTCACGCCGCATTGGCCCAGCAATGCTTCATCAATGAATATGTCTGGCTGGCTGGCGACAAGGAACTGGCATCGGCCAAAAAGGCACGCACCGCGCTTGACGCGGCGCTGAAAGCCGGAAAATCCGTTCTGTCGCTGCATGTGCTGGCGGTGGCCGCTTATTTCCCCCTCTACGAGTTGCCACACGCCGAAAAGCTGCTGGACCATCAATGGCCCGCACCGGTGGAAGCCGTGCTCAACCAGCAAATCCGCGAACCGCTGGAAGAAAAGGCGCTGCGCGCCTCCATCGCGCGCCTGACGCCTATCGAGGACGAAATCTCCAAACTGGTGCAGAGCCAGTATGAGGAAAATCCCTATCCGCGCTGGGCCCTGATGGCGCCGGGCCTGCGCGAAAATATCGTATCGTTCCTTACCCAAAAATTTCCCCGCACCATCGCCGCGCCGGGACGCGAGATGAAGGAAATCCTGGTGGCGGGTTGCGGCACAGGCCACCATTCCATCGGCACGGCGCAAAAATTCGGCGGCGAAAGCATGCTGGCGGTGGATTTGAGCCTTGCCAGCCTGGGCTATGCCAAGCGCAAGTCCAATGAACTGGGTTTTGCCGCCATCGAATATGGCCAGGCCGATATCCTGGAACTGGGCAAGCTGGGACGCAGCTTCGATGTCATCGAATCCAGCGGCGTGCTGCATCACATGAAAGATCCCTATGCCGGCTGGCGCGCGCTTCTGCCGCTGCTGCGTCCCGGCGGCTTCATGTGGCTGGGCTTCTACAGCGAAGTGGCGCGGCGCGACATCGTCAAGGCGCGGGCGCGCATTGCGCAAAGAGGCATTGGTTCATCGCCGGACGACATCAGGCGGTTTCGCCAGGAGGTGGCGGACAAGGGCGAATATGACACCATCCAGAAATCCGAGGATTTCTTCAGCCTCAGTACCTGCCGCGACCTAGTTTTCCATGCCCAGGAGCACCGGATGAACCTGGGCGGCATTGACGCTTTCCTGAAGGAAGAGAATTTGAGTTTTCTGGGCTTCGATCTGGACGAATCCGTGCTGCGTGCCTACCGGCGGCGGTTTCCCAATGATCCGGCTGCCACCAATCTGAGCCAATGGGATATGCTGGAAATGGAACATCCCGACATTTTCGCCGCCATGTATGTTTTCTGGATACAAAAACCATGACGAACTTCACCCTGCCCCCGCCATTTGCAGCCCATAGCGTCGCCACAGGACTTTTTATCGGCGGCCAATGGCGCGCCGCCAAAAACGCCATCGAGGTTTTCAATCCCTCCAACGGCCAATTGCTCACCAGCGTGGCGGATGGTGACGAGAGCGATGCCGGCGCGGCGGTGGATGCCGCCGCGCTAGCGGGGCCTGGCTGGGCGGCCACCGCGCCGCGCCAGCGCGCAGAGATTTTGCGCAAATGCCATGAGCTGATGGTGGCGCAGCAGGACTGGCTGGCGGCGCTGATTTCTCTGGAGAATGGCAAGACGCTGGCGGACGCCAAGGCCGAGATATTGTATGCCGCTGAATTTTTTCGCTGGTATTCGGAAGAAGCGGTGCGGGTCCTGGGCGAAGTCACGCTCGCGCCGGGCGGCGCCAACCGCATCCTGGTGGAATACCAGCCCATCGGCGTTTCGCTGCTGATTACGCCATGGAATTTTCCTGCCGCCATGGCGACACGAAAATTGGCGCCCGCGCTGGCGGCAGGCTGCAGCGTAATCCTGAAACCGGCCAGCGAAACCCCGCTCACCGCCCTTGCCATCGCCCAGATCATGCAGGACGCGGGCGTGCCCGCCGGTGTCGTCAACGTGCTCACCAGTCATCATGCCGGCGTGGTCGCCAAAAAAATCCTGCATGATCCGCGGGTGCGAAAGCTTTCCTTCACGGGATCGACTGCCGTGGGGCGGGCATTGCTCCATGAAGCGGCAGACCAGGTGATTTCCAGCTCCATGGAGCTGGGTGGCAATGCACCCTTTATCGTCTGCGGCGACGCCGACCTCAATGCCGCGCTGGACGGCGCCATGCTGGCCAAGATGCGCAATGGCGGCGAAGCCTGTACCTCCGCCAACCGGTTTTATGTCGAACGCAATCTTTACAAGCCTTTCACCGACGGCATGGTGGCCCGCATGGCAGCCCTGAAGCTGGGCGAAGGCAGTGATCCGGCGACAACGCTGGGGCCGATGATCAACGCCAAGGCGGTCGAAAAAATCACGGAGCTGGTGGAAGACGCCGTGGCCAAGGGCGCGAAATTGCTGCTGGGCGGAACCATGCTCAATCGCCCCGGCACCTATTACCCCGCCACCGTGATCGCCGACGTGCCGGACAATGCGCGGCTGCTGAAAGAGGAGATTTTCGGGCCCGTGGTGGCGCTGCAGGCCTTCGACTCCGATGCGCAGGTGATCGCCAGGGCCAATGACACCGAATATGGCCTGACCGCCTATCTTTTTACCGGCGACCTCAAGCGCGGCCTGCGGATCAGCGAAAAGCTGGAAGTCGGGATGGTGGGACTCAATCGCGGATTGGTGTCCGATCCGGCTGCGCCCTTTGGCGGCGTCAAGCAGAGCGGGCTGGGCCGCGAAGGCAGCCATCACGGGTTGATGGAGTTCACCGAATGCAAATATGTGGCGGTGAGCTGGTAGGCGTCAGGGGATGCTCGGGTCCTCGCCGGAATGGGCGCGGCGGATGGCTTCCGCCAGCTTGGGGTCAATCCTGGCAGGATCGAGGGTCACTTTTTCCGCATCCACGGCCTTGACGGCGCTTTGCGGCACTTCGAAATCGCCGGCATTTTCCACATAGACCGTGATGCCATGGGCGTGAACCCGGCGCACCGCGCCAAAGGCCTTGTCGCCGTCATGCAGAAATACATCGAAACCTTCGGCGATTTGCTCGGTCATGGTGTGTCTTTCGAAATAAGGGCCCTCAGCAGTAACGCGGGATGGAGCCTCGCTGTTCCGTGACATTGTCGCCCAAGTCGAACAGCACTTCATCCACGCAACATCAGCCCAACCTTCGGGCGGGTCATAGCCCTCGATTATCGGGTGCCTGCCACCCCGGGCGGGCAATGATAGCTCAGCTCCGCAACCTGCGGAAATTCAATCCCTTGAGCAGTTCGGCGAGCTTTCGTGCGCCCCGCGCCGGGCGCAGTATCAGGCGCGGCGGCTTTAGACCTCTTACCGCGCCCGCCACCGCGACGGCATTGCGATCCACCCAGCCATCGGCATCCAGCAACTTGACCCCGGAGAAAACCGTGCGCAACCGGAAGCAGAAAATATCGGGGTGCGGGTCGTCATCATCCGCAACGATCAGGTTGGTGAGGAATATTCCGCCCCGCGCCAGCCGCGATTTCACCAGCCTGAAAAAAGATGCCGTGACCAGGTGGCGGGGAATGGCTTCGTTGGCATAGGCGTCCAGCACGATCGCGTCATAGCGGTCGGGCCGGCCGCGCAGGAACGCGGCGCCATCCACCAGGTGGCATGAGACATCCGCGGGCATGTGAAAATAGCGCCGCGCAATTTCGAAAGACAAGGGATCGATATCCAGGATGGTCACCGCCACGCCGGAACGCCGCAACATGGTGGCCAGCGTGCCGCCGCCGCAGCCGATCAGCAGGGCATGCCGGGCGCCTGCCTGGCGAATGAAGCCATACAAGGCGTGGATATATTCCGCGGTGCTGACGCCGTTGCGGTCGGCCACGCTCTGGTTGTCGCCGGCTTGGCGATAGGTAATGCCACCGCTGGCATTGTCCTGCTGGATGACGATTTCGTTGCGTTTCACGCGTGCGGCCTGGGGTGAAAAAGAGACCAAAAGTTCTCAACCGTACCAACTTCGCCTGCATACCCCCGCCAAGGCCATGGTATTTAGTGCCGCATGGAATATGAATTTCGCTTCTTTTGCGACCAGACATTCCAGGCCCTGCACGTGACGGCGCTGGAAACGGACGCCGAAGCCTGCGAGCGGGCCCGCGCCTACCTGAAAGGCAGCCCGGAATTCTCGCATGTCGAAGTGCGGCGCGGTTTTCAATTCATGCGCCGGATCGAGAATGATTTCATTCCCGGCGAAGTCTGCTAACCAACCGCTTTCGCTAAGTTTTTCCAAAATATGCCACCGGAACCCGGCTGGCGCGTTCTCACTGTGCAGTTCAAGCGCCGGAGTACGCCATGGTTGAGCAGACCCCCATTCATCAGACGCCGGGCCCGAAAATCGCCCAGGTACCAAAGCACCCCACCGATCCCGCCAAGATGGCTGAGGAAAAGAAGATCGACCAGCAGATGAAGGATTCTTTCCCCGCCAGCGATCCGCCATCTTTCTCGGGCGGCAATCACATCATCGGCGCTCCCAAGGAGCGCGAGAGCGGCGCCGCCACGGGCAAATCACCGGAAGTGAAAGAGGCCGAGAAAAAGGTCCTGACCGGCGACGCCAAGGTTCCGGAAACCTACTAGGTGCCAAGTACCGACAATACTCCTGCCTCGGTCAAAATCTGGGGCAGGAGTACTGCTTTCTGCGCGCCCGGCGCATAATACAGATAGAGCGGCACGCCCGAGCGGCCATTTTCCTCAAGCAATTTCGTGATCGCCGGATCGGCGTTGGTCCAGTCGGCCACCAGATAGGTCACTTTCTTTTCGCTGAAGGCGCTTTTGATGGAGCTGCGCGACAGCACCGCCTGTTCATTGACCAGGCAGGTGATGCACCAGGCTGCCGTCGCATCGATGAATACCGGTGTTCCGGCGGCGCGCAGGGATGCCAGTTTTTCCGGCGTGAATTTTTCGCTGCCCAGGCTGGTGGCCGGTGGCGGGGCGGTGGCCCCCGACAAGGTGGTAAGCCCATAAGCCGTGCCGATCAGCAGCGCCAGCGCAGCGATGGTGCCGATGGTTCGGCCCCGCGCGGCGAGATCGCGCGTCACGCTCCACAGCCAGGCCGCGAAGGCCACCAGCAAGAATGCACCAAGCAAGATGGCAACGCCGTTTGCACCGGCCTCCTGCTCCAGCACCCAGGCCAGCCAGACGGCCGCACCATACATGGGGAATGCCAGAAATTGCTTCAGGCGCAGCATCCAGGGACCCGGGCGCGGCAAGAATGACAGCGCACGCGGCCACAGGCCCAAGATCAAAAATGGCAAAGCAAAGCCCAGGCCCAAGCTCAGGAAAATCAGCAGCGCGGAAGCCGCATTCTGGCTGAGGGCAAAGCCCAGCGCCGCCGCCATGAAGGGGGCGGTGCAGGGCGCGGCCACCGCCACTGCCAAAACACCAGTGAAGAAAGCGCCGACCACGCCGGAGCGCGACGCAAGCCCGTCGCCCATGGTCACCGAACCGAATTCAAACACGCCGGAAAGATTGAGGCCCACGGCAAAGGTCAAAAGCGCAAAGCCCGCCACCGCGATGGGCTCCTGCATCTGGAAGCCCCAGCCCACTGCCTGTCCCGTCTGGCGCAGCGCCACAATAACCAGGCCGAATATCAGGAAACTGGCGACCGCCCCGGCGCTGTAGGCAAAGCCTTCCGCCGCCGCTTCCTTGGAATGCTTTCCGGCGTGAGCGGCCAGCGCCAGCGCTTTCATCGCCAAGATGGGCAAGACGCAAGGCATGGCGTTGAGGATCAGCCCGCCCAGGAAGGCCAGCGCCACGGCCAGCAGCAGCGTGACATCGCCCGTGCTTGCGGGCGTGGGGAAATCGGCGGCGGGCACGGCCCCCGGCGCGGCATTGACCGAAATGGCCTGCACCGAGCCATCAGTGGATTTCATCACCAGTACGCCGGTGAGCAGATCACTGCGGAAAGCAAGCTCAGGACCCGGCGTCAGGCGCAGCACCAATCCGTCCGCCGCGTATCCAATGGACTGGGGCGCGGGATTTTTGATCGTCTTTGGCTGGATGGGGAAAAATTGGACGTCTGCCGGATGGGCCGCCACCAATGCAGGCGCTGCGACATAGATATCCAGTGCCGCGGGATTCAGCGCGGTGGTGATTTTCCAGGGGGAAGCAACCGGCATCAGGGCGCGGGCAGCGGCAAAATCCTTTGCGACGGCTTCATCGGCGGCGCCGTCGCCAATTTTTACCGGCAGTGTCAGCGAGGCATCTTCGGGAATGCAGATTTTCTCGCAAACCAGGAAATGCGCGGTGGCTTTCAGGTCCAGCGTGTCGCCAACCCTGGCGTCATCCGGGACAGCGAGATTGGCAAGCAGCCAGACCTTGCCCTCATAGCCATAATCCATGAACGGACCGACGGGCAGGCGCTGCGGCGTGGCCCATTGCAGTGCATCCGCCGACCAGCCGGGCGGCAATGCCCATTCAATGCTGGTGGGCTGGCCGACATCGCCGGGATTGATCCAGTAGGTATGCCAGCCGGGCGCAATTTTCTGTTCCAGCGCCACGGTGATTGTGCCACCGGGTTTGGCCGTGGCCTGTTCGGCCACCAGCCGGGCTGTCACCTTGGGTGCAGCATCCTGGGCCAGCAGGGGGCTGGTCAGGCCAAGAAGCAAAAGGGTGGCAGCCAGAAAGCGGTTCATGCCCTGCCCTATAGCCTTTCCGGCCCGGTCTCGCTAGGAGACGGTCATGCGGGTAACCGGAGGCACATTTCGCGGACGAAATCTGGCGGCGCCGCAGGACATGCGGGTGCGCCCCACCTCGGACCGTGCGCGGCAGGCCATTTTCAACATCCTGGAGCATCGCGATTTCGGCATCGGCTTCAGCCTGGACGGCATCGCGGTGGCGGACCTGTTCGCCGGCACCGGAGCGCTTGGGATCGAGGCCCTGTCGCGCGGCGCGCGCTTCAGCCTGTTCGTGGATGAGGATGCCGACAGCCGCGCCCTGCAGCGGGAAAATGTCGAGGCGCTGGGTCTGACAGGCGCAACCAAGATCTGGCGGCGAGACGCCACCGATCTGGGCCCGATCAACACCGGCAGCGGCGGGCCATTCGGATTGGTGTTCCTGGACCCACCTTACAACAAGAATTTGATCCCGCCTGCGCTCAAGAGCCTGAAGGATGGCGGTTGGCTGGCCCCTGATGCGCTGCTTGTGGCCGAAACCAATGCCAGCGAGGCGGTGGACGCGCCGGGCTTCACGCTGCTGGACGAGCGCGACTATGGCGAAACGCGGCTGCGGTTTCTAACGGTGAACCGTTGATGCGCGCAGCGGCCATGGGGACCGAGACATCATCTCCGTCCAAATAATCTCTCGATATCCGAGAGCTTCAGTTCAACATAGGTGGGGCGGCCATGATTGCACTGGCCGGAATGGGGCGTGGCTTCCATTTCGCGCAGCAGCGCGTTCATTTCCTCGGCATTGAGGCGGCGGCCAGCCCGCACGCTCATGTGGCAGGCCAGCGTGCCGGACACCTCCTCCAGCCTTTCCTTCAGCGACAGGGCATTGCCGCTTTCGGCGATTTCATCGGCCAGGTCGCGGATCAAACCCTTCACGTCCAGCTTGCCCAGCATGGCGGGGACTTCGCGCACCATGATGGCATCAGGACCGAAAGCCTCAATCACAAGGCCCAGTTCTGCCAGTTCGCCCGCGCGTGATGCCACGCGACTCACTTCCGACGGGTCAAGATCCACCACTTCGGGGATCAGCAGCGGCTGGCGTTTCACGCCGCCATTGGCCAATGCCTTTTTCATCCGCTCATAGACAAGGCGCTCATGGGCGGCATGCTGGTCCACGATGACAATGCCGTCCGCTGTCTGGGCGATGACATAGGTTTCGTGCAATTGCGCCCGCGCCACGCCCAGCGGTGTATCGGCAGGGAAATCCCGGGGCGACTCTTCCACACGGGCCGAGAGGATGGGCGCGGTGCCGCTGGCGAACAGCGACGCGCCTTCGCGCATGGCGGGCGCGCCCCAATTGTCCTGCGACACGTTCTGGGCCGGCGAAAAATCGGGTTGCTGTCGCTGGAACGACGCCAGCGTGGCGCCCGCAACCGTGGTGGAGGCGCGGTGGCCCGCCTGTGCCAGCGTGTGTTTCAGGGCGCCGACAATAAGCCCGCGCACCAGCCCGGCGTCGCGGAAGCGCACTTCGGTCTTGGCGGGATGGACATTCACATCCACAAACGCGGGATCGCATTCGACAAACAGCGCCAGCGCGGGATGGCGGTCGCGGGCCAGAAAATCAGCATAGGCGCCGCGCACCGCCCCGATCAGCAGCTTGTCGCGCACCGGCCTGCCATTGACGAACAGGAACTGCATCTGGGCGTTGGCACGATTGTAGGTGGGAAGCCCGGCATAACCGGAAAGCGATACGCCTTCGCGCACCGCGTCCACCTTGACCGCATTGTCAGAGAAGTCGCGGCCCATGATCCGGGCCAGGCGGTTCAGGCGTCCCTCGAACAAATCGCCATCCACCGGCAAATCGAGGGTGCGGCGGCCATCGAGCGTCAGGTCGAATGCCACGTCGGGCCGCGCCATGGCCAGCCGCTTGACGATATCGGTGGTGGCAAGGTCCTCCGAGCGCGAGGATTTGAGGAATTTCAGCCGCGCCGGCGTGGCATAAAACAGTTCGCGCACTTCCACGCGCGTGCCGTGCTGTCCGGCGCTGCGAAATCCGGTGGGCGCAGGGCCGCTGAGTTTGCCGCCATCCACCTTGATTTCCCGCGCATCGCCGCTGGCGGTGCGGCTGGCTATGGATAAATGCGCCACCGCGCCGATCGACGGCAGGGCTTCGCCCCGAAAGCCCAACGTCTCGATATGCGAAAGATCATCTTCGCCATTGCGCTGCGGAAGCTTGGAGGTGGCGTGGCGCAGGATGGCGAGCGACAGGTCACCCTCCTCCATTCCGCTGCCATTGTCTTCCACCAGGATCAGGTCGGCGCCGCCGGCGCTGGCCGCAATGGTGATGCGGGTGGCGCCGGCATCCAGCGCATTTTCAATCAATTCCTTCACCGCGGCGGCAGGGCGCTCTACCACTTCGCCGGCGGCGATGCGGTTGACCGTTCCCTCTGACAACCGGCGGATGGCCATCAGCCCTCCGCCAGATACTGTCGGGTTAGAACCTTGGCTTCTTCCACGCCGGGCTGGTCAAAGGGATCAACCTCCATCAACCTTCCCATCAGGATGGTTTCCAGCATGAAATGCATCATCAGCGCGCCCATGCTGAAGGCATTTACTTCCGCGATATGCAGCGTGCGCACAGGACGGCCATTGCTGAACAAGGTGCGGGCCGTGGCGCGCGCCTGGGCATCCACCAGGTCTCCCAGCCGCTTGCCGGCAAGATAACCCAGCTTGAGCGATTTTGCGGCGGCGCGCGGCGCCATCGCGCCTTTGCCCTTGGTATCGACGCTGACAATGGTGAAAAGCGAATTGCCGGGACCATCGCGGAACAGCTGCAGCTGGCTATGCTGGTCCACCGGCCCCAGCACGGAGACGGGCGTCGAACCCTTGCCGTCCTTGCCTAGCGACTCCGCCCAAAGCTGCCGCCACCAGCCGCCGAAAATGGCCAGCTTGTCCACGTAGGGCCAGAGCACGGTGGTCGCCAGGCCGGGTAACGCGTAATGCAGCGCCGCGCCGTTGGCGGCAGGCGATTCATTGGCGCTTTTGGCGGACAGGGTTTGCGCCAGCACGGCAGCAGCACCGGCGCGCAGCGCCCTGGCATCGATGCCCATCAGGATGGCCGGCAGGATACCCACCATGGTCAAAACCGAATAACGCCCGCCAACGCCGGTGGGATGGTCCAGCCGTACCGCGCCGATGGCGTCTGCGAATTCGCGCAAGGGACTCTTGCGCGGCTCTGTAACAACGGTGAAATTTTTTTTCAGCGATTTGACGCCGGCCTTTTTCAACGCTTCGGAGGCGGTCAGCACCTGCATCAGGGTTTCCGCCGTGCCGCCGGATTTTGATATGGCAATGAAATGCGTCTTCTTGAGATCGAAGCGTTTCAGCGCCGCATCCCAGGAAAAGGGATCGGGATTGTCGTGAAATTCGACAAGATTGTTTTTCTGCAGGGCTGCAAGGGCCTGGCCGCCCAGGCTGGAGCCGCCAATGCCCAGCACGGCGATGGTCTTGAATCCCGTGATGGCGGCAGCGGCCTTGCGCGCCGCTTTCAGGTCGGCGGTGGCAGCCGGAATCCCCAGCAGCTCCAGTGATTTTGACGCCGCCTGGCCCCGCAGCCAAAGCAGCGCGGTATCAGCCTTGGCCAGCGCCGCCTGGTAGGCATAGGGCACGGGCGCGCCCTTGCCGGTGACGGCAAGTTCGAGGGACTGGCGGATCGGGGATTTTCCTGAGTCGGGCATAGGGCACCCTAGCAGAGTGTATCGGGCCAAAGGCCTGCCACAGCCGGCCATCAACAAGAGCCTAGGGCGATACCGGGGGCTGGACCGGGGGTTTGGCCGCCACTGGCGGGGTCCCGGGCGCGGGCGCGTCCGGACGGACCGGCGGTTTGGGCCGTTCTGCCGCCCTGCCGTCGCCTGCGGTTCCAGCCACGATGACGGTCATGCGCGCCGGATTGTAGAGATGGCGGGCCACCTTGCGGACATCGTCCAGGGTCACAGCCTGGATCAGCGCATTGCGCCGCGTGACATAGCCGATATCCAGGCCCTGGCGCTGGAATCCGCTGAGCTGGGAGGCGATGCCGGCATTGGAGGCAAAGCCCAGCGGAAAGGAGCCGGTGAGATAGGTCTTGGCGTCATCCAGTTCCTGTTGCGTGGGACCATTGGTGGCAAAATTCGCCAGCGTGTCGCGTATTACCTGCACGGTCTGCTTCACGGCATTGGCGCGGGTGGCGATGGAGCCCAGCATGACGCTGGCGCGGTTGTAGGTGGAGAGCGAGGTGGAGACGCCGTAGGTCAGGCCGCGCTTGCTGCGCAACTCCTCGGTCAGGCGGGATGAAAAACCGCCGCCGCCCAAAATGTAATTGGCGACATAGCCGGGAATGAATTCCGGATCTTTGCGCATGATGCCGGGAAGGCCGAAAATCACGCTGGCCTGCGGCACCGGCAGGGGAATGACATGGGTGCCGGGCTGGCCCAGCCGCCCGATCGGGGGCGGGGGCGGCGGCGTGGCGGCCGAGACAGGCTTGAAGGCGTCGCCGATCACCTTGGTTGCCGTCGGCGCGGTGATATCGCCGGCAATGACAAGCTTCAGGCCGCCGCGCACCCAGTGACTTTTTGCAAAGGCGCGCAAATCGCCCGCGGTGATGGCGGCGATGCTGGCGGCGTCGCCATCGCTGGAATGGCCATAGGGATGGCCGTTGAAGAACGCCTTGACGAAAGCCCGGCGAGCCACGGTGGGCGCATCGCTCTCGCCCTGCGCCAGGCCCTGGATGATCTGGGTGCGCACCCTGAGGATGGCGTCGGCGTCAAAGCGCGGCTTGGTCAGCGCCAGCTGCAGCAGCCGCATCGCCTCGGGCAAATTCTCGCTCAGGGTGGTGACGGAGATCGTCATGTAATCGCGCTCGACGCCGGCGCGCATGCGGATGGCGCGGTTGGCCACAGCTTCCTGGAAGGCCTTGGAGTTGAGATTGCCCGCGCCTTCATCGAACAGCGCGGCGGTGAAGGCGGCCAGGCCCGGCTTGTCGGCGGGATCATAGGCCGACCCTGCCGGCAGGGAGGCGACCAGGGTGATGATCGGCACGCTATGGTCTTCGGCGAACCAGACCTGGGTATTCTTGCCCAGATTAAGCGGCTTGATATCCGCGGCCAGCACAGGCGTGGCGAAGAGGAGGAAAGCCAGGGCAGCAAAGAGATGTTTCATCGCGGCCCCGCTCCCGGCAGCATGTAGGCCGTGACGGCTTCGCGCTTGAACAGGCCCTGGGCCGCCTTGCGCACATCGGCGCCGCTGACGGCGCGGATGCGGGCGGGCCAGGCATTCACGTCTTCCACCGTCAGTCCGATCATCAGGGCCGTGCCGTAGGTGGAGGCCATGGCGAACTGGCTGTCGCGGCGATAGGTGACCGACGCGATCAGGCGCGTCTTGGCGCGGCTGAGGTCGTTGGCGGCCGGCGGCTTGCCGGTAAAGCCCTGGATCACTTCATCCACGGCCTTTTCCAGCGCTGCCAGCGACACGCCGGGGCGCGGCACCGCATAGACCGAGAATTCCCCGGTATCGCGGCCATAGCCGTCATAGGAACAGCCGGCATCCGAGGCGAGGCGCTTTTGTTCAACCAGTATCCGGTAGAGCGCCGATGTGGTGCCGCCGCCCATCACCTGGGCCAGGGTTTCAAAGCCTTCCGCCTGCCCCGGCCCGGCCTGGGCATAGCTGGGCACGCGATAGGCGCGGCTGAACACGGGCACATGCACATCGGCGCGCTGCACCGTCATGCGCGTTTCGGCCATGCGCGGCGGCTCGGCATATTCGGCGCGCGGCTCCAATTCACGGGCCGGCACCTTGCCATAGGCGGCCTGGGCAAGATTGCGGACCTGGTCCGGCGTGACGTCGCCTGCCACAACCAGCGTGGCGTTGTTGGGCGCATAATGATGGTCGTAGAAATCCTGCGCCGCGACGCGGTCAATGCGGCGCACTTCCTCGGACCAGCCGATCACGGGCCGGCCATATGGGTGCGACAGGTGCAGCGCCGCGCCCATCTGCTCTCCCAGCAGCGATTGGGGATTGTTCTCAACCCGCATGCGCCGTTCTTCCAGCACCACATCGCGCTCGGTGGCGACGTTGGCGTCGGAGAGATCGAGATTGGCCATGCGGTCGGCTTCAAGGTCCATCGCCAGCTTCAGCCGGTCGGCGGCGATCCGCTCGTAAAAGGCGGTGTAGTCATGGGTGGTGAAGGCGTTGTTCTCGCCGCCATTGCGGGAGATGGTCTGGGAAAACTGGTCGCCGGGCACCGTTTTGGTGCCGCGGAACATCATATGCTCGAAGAAATGGGCCAGGCCCGAAACGCCCGGCGGGTCATCCACCCCGCCAACCTTGAACCACAGCATGTGCGTGACCACCGGGGCGCGGTGATCGGGGATCACCAGCACCTGCATGCCGTTCTGCAGGGCAAACTGGAAAATTTGTGGCGCAGCCGTTGCGGCAAGCGGCGCGGAGGCGCCAGCCGACAGCAGAACAAGACCGGCAAGCGCGCCGGTGATGATCCTAGAACCAGTCAAACCAGCCGCCGGACTCTTTTGCTGGGGGCTTGGCCGCAGGCCGGGCCGGTGTGGCGCTGGGTGTAATGGAGCCATTGAGCACGCGGTCGGTGAAGCCCTGGTCGGCAGCAGCAGCAGTGGCGCGGCCGTCCGCCTGCAACTGGGCGCGGATGGAAGGGTCGATATTCTGCACGCCGGCATTGGCCAGCAGCATGCGCTCGCCCGGGGTGAAATTGCCGGTCATGCCCGCGGCAACCGTGGCAGGGTCGGAGCCGCTGAACAGCGCCACCTGGGCGGACGTCATGGGGTCCTGCTGGTTGAGCGGCGGCGCGCCGGGCGCCGGCGGCCGCAAGTTGAAATCGGGCGGGATAATCAGGGGCGCCTTGGTCATCACGGCGAATTCGTCGGGCGACTGCTTGGTGAGGCCCGCTTCGCGCCGCAGGGAATCGCAGGCCGACAGCGCCAGGACGGCGAGGCACAGTACGGCAAGACGAAGGATCTGTTGGCGGCGCATGGTCTTAAACTCCGGATTCACCCGTGCCGGCAGCCTGTTCGGGCTTCAGCACTTCGTAGATTATCGCGATGGCGCCAAAGGTGATGGCGACGTCAGCGACATTGAAAACATACCAGTCATAGCCGAAGCCGTAAAAGTGGAAAAAGTCGGCCACCCGGCCATAGATAAGCCTGTCTATCAGGTTTCCCAGCGCCCCGCCGATCACAAGGCCGACGCCGATGGCCAGGGACCGGCTGGTCATGCCCCACAGCCAATAGGCCAGCCCGCCCACCGCACCCAGGGAAAACACCACCAGGACCGCGGTTCCGAGCCAGCTTGAGGCCGGAAACAGGCCGTAGGAGATGCCGGGGTTCCACACCATGATCAGGTTAAAAAACGGCAAGACGGGAATCGCATCCGCCGCAGACATCTGGGCGAAGCCGGCCACATAAAGCATGAACAGCTTGGAGCCCTGGTCGGCGACCAGCGCCAGCGCGGCAGCAACCAGCCCAAGATCGCGCACGCGCATCATGCCGGCACCGCATCGCTGCAGCGGTTGCAAAGATGGGTATCGGGATGGGCGGAGACTTCTTCCAGCACCATCCAGCAGCGGGCGCATTTTTCGCCCGAGGCCATAATGGCGACAACATGGGCGCCTTTCACATCCGGCAGCGCGAAGGCTCCATCCGGCGCGGCCGCCGTGGAAATCTTCACGCCCGAGGTAATGGCAATTTCGGCGAAAGGCACCGAAGCCAGAATGTCGGCATCCGCCTTGTCGCTGACATGGAAGAGCGGTGCGGCTTCCAGGCTGGAGCCGATCTTCTTGGCGGCGCGTTCCAGTTCCAGGGCGCCCGTCACGACGCGGCGCAGCTCACGGATGCGCTTCCATTTTTCAATCAGGGCGGGATTGGACCAGGCCGCCGGAACCTCAAAGAAGTCCTGCAGATGCACGCTGCTGTCGTCGCTGGGAAAGCGCGTCAGCCAGGATTCTTCCATGGTGAAGCAAAGGATGGGCGCGAACCAGGTGACGATGCGTCGGAAAATTTCGTCCATTGTGGTGCGCGCGGCGCGGCGGCGCTTGGCGCCGGCGGCATCACAATACAGGACATCCTTGCGGATATCGAAATAGAAGGCCGACAATTCGTTGGTGCAGAAGGTGAACAGCGCGCTGGTGACACGGTTGAAATCGAAAGCGGCATAGCCCTCGCGCACCTGGCCGTCCAGCTCCGCCAGCTTGGCCAGCATGTAGCGTTCCAGCTCCGGCATTTCACTGACCAGAATGCGCTCGCTTTCATCAAAGCCCGCCAGGTTGGCGAGCATGAAGCGGATGGTGTTGCGCAGGCGGCGATAGGATTCGACGTTGGACTTGATGATGTCCTGGCCGATGCGCAGGTCTTCGGTGAAATCGGATGAGGCCGCCCACAGGCGCAGGATATCGGCGCCGTTCGTTTCGCAGATCACCTGCGGCGCCAGCGTGTTGCCCAGCGACTTGGACATTTTGCGGCCCTGGTCGTCCAGCACGAAACCGTGGGTCAAGACGCCCTTGTAGGGGGCGCGGCCGCGCGTGCCGACGCTTTCTAGCAGCGAGGACTGGAACCAGCCGCGATGCTGGTCGGAGCCTTCGAGATAGAGATCGGCCTGATCGGCCCTGGGCCAATGCGGATCAATGGGATTTTCCACGGTGAAGGCATGGGTCGAGCCAGAGTCGAACCAGACATCGAGGATGTCGGTGACCTGTTCATAATCCTCGGTCTTGCGCCCCTCCCCCAGGAAACGTTCGGCGAGCGAGGTAAACCAGGCGTCGGCGCCTTCGGCTTCGAAGGCCGCCGCGATGCGCTTGAAGACCGCGGCATCGTTCAACACCTGGCCCGTCTTCTTTTCCACGAAGATGGCCAGCGGCACGCCCCAGGCGCGCTGGCGCGACAGTACCCAGTCGGGGCGGCCTTCCACCATGGAGCCGATGCGGTTCTGGCCGCGCGGCGGATACCATTTTGTCTGGCCGATGGCCTCCATCGCCAGCTGGCGCAAGGTCTTGCCGTCCTTGAAGACCTTGTCAATCGCCACGAACCATTGCGGCGTGGCGCGGAAAATCACCGGCGCCTTGGAGCGCCAGCTGTGCGGATAGGAATGACGCAGGCTGCCCTTGGCCAGCAGCTTGCCGTGATCGATCAGTTCCTTGATCACCGCACCATTGGCGTCACCGTCCTTGCCTTCCGGCGTCAGGATGCGCTTGCCCGCGAACACCGGCACGTGCGGCGCGAAGGAACCATCCGGCAGGATAAGGTTGAAGGCATCGGGATTCTTGGCCGGATAGTCGCGGTCTGCGCCCACCAGCAATTCAAAGTCATCCTCGCCATGTCCGGGCGCGGTATGGACAAAGCCGGTGCCGGTGTCGGCGGTGACATGGGCGCCCGGCAAAACGGGCACCGCGAAGCCATAGCCCAGCGAACGGAAGGGATGCGCCGCGACCAGGGATTTCAATTCCTCGGTGGGCACGGTGCGCACGCGGCTCAAGACCGCCTTGGCGTATTTGGCCACCTGCTCGGCCAGCACATCGGCCAGCAGCAGTTGTTCGCCCGGCCGCGCCAGCGAACCTTCGGCCGCGTCGCCGATCTGGTAGAGGCCATAGGAAATCTCGGGCGAGAAAGCGATGGCGCGGTTGCCCGGAATAGTCCAGGGCGTGGTCGTCCAGATCACGATGAACGTGTGAGCCAATTCCTTCGGTGCATTCACCAGGGGGAATTTCACGTAAATCTGGGGCGAGGATTTCTCGTGATACTCGACCTCGGCGTCGGCCAGGGCGGTTTTTTCCACCGGCGACCACATCACGGGACGAAAGCCGCGATACAGAAGTCCGTTCTCGACGAACTTCATGGCTTCGCGGGCGATCACCGCCTCGGCCTTGAAATTCATGGTGGTGTAGGGGCGCTCGAAATCGCCCATCTGGCCCAGGCGCTGGATCTGCGCCCGCTGCACATTCAGCCAGTGGCCGGCGAAGGCGCGGCATTCATGGCGCAGCACATCTTTCGGAATCTCGTCCTTGGCCCTGCCCTCGGCGCGGAATTTTTCTTCCACCTTCCATTCGATGGGAAGGCCGTGGCAATCCCAGCCCGGCACATAAGGCGCGTCCATGCCCAGCATGCCCTGGGAGCGCACCACGAAGTCCTTGAGGATGTGATTGAGGCCGGTGCCCGAATGGATGTCGCCATTCGCATAGATCGGGCCGTCATGCAGGATGAAGAGCTTGCGGCCCCGGGCGCGCTGCCGGATCTTGCCGTACAGGTCCATGGCCGCCCAGCGGGCCAGCCATTTGGGCTCGGCTTCCGGCAGCCCCGCCTTCATGGGGAAATCGGTGGCGGGCAGGAACAGGGTCGCGCGGTAGTCTTTTCCTGCGGATTCCGCCGGTTTTTCAGGGGGATTGGACATGGGCAACGCTTCTAACAGCGCCCGTCCTAACCGTCCAGCGCCGGCGGCTGGCCGGTCTTTTTCAGGATTTCCCGCGCCATCTGGGCGTCCTTGCCGATTTGGGCAATCAGGGCCTCCATGCCGTCGAATTTGGCCTCGGGGCGGATATAGGAAATCAGCTCGACCATCAGGTGCTTGCCGTAAAGATCGCCGTCGAAATCGAACAAATGCGCTTCCATCAGCGGCACCGCAGTCTGGTACATCGGCCGGATACCGAAACTGGCGACGCCGTCGCGCCGTCCCACCACGGTATCATTGTCCATGATGGAAACCCGGACGGCATAGATGCCGAAGGCCGGCGCCAGGCAATGCCCCAGATGCATGTTGGCAGTGGGAAATCCAAATTCGCGCCCGCGCTTGTCGCCATGTTCGACCCGCGCCTCGATCGCCCACCAGTGGCCCAGCAGGCCGGCCGCTTCCTGCGGCTGCGCTGCCTTGAGCGCCTCGCGGATGCGGGTGGAGGAAATCTTGGCGCTGCCATCGGTGGTGACCATGTCGAAACAGGTCACGGAAAAACCCAGTGCCGTACCCATCTGCTGCAACGTGGAAAACTTGCCGGCCCGGCCCCTGCCGAATTCGAAATCCGGACCCACCACCACGCCGCTGGCGCCAAGGCTTTTCAGCAAGACATCTTCGACGAAAGACTGCGCGCTGCGGCCCGCCATCTCGGCATCGAAGGGCAACGCGAACAGGACATCCACCCCCAGTTCGGCCAGCAGCCGCGCCTTCATGCGCAGCGGCGTCAGGCGGATGGAATCCGGCCGGGGACGGAAAAATTCCTGCGGATGCGGTTCGAAGGCCAGCACCGCCAGCGGCGCCTTGCGCGCTTTGGCTTCGCGCGCCGCCTGCGCAACCAGCGCCTGGTGGCCCTTGTGCACGCCGTCGAAATTGCCGATCGCCACCACCGCGCCCTTGAGCGCGGGCGGCACATCGCCAAAATGACGGTGAATGCGCATTACCATTGCAGCCGGGGCGCCGCTGCCAGCGCGTTCACGCCGGCTTTCGCGAACAGCGCGTCCAGGCGTTCGCTGGTGTAAGGCCTGACCTCTTCGCCATGCACGCCGTCAGCGATGAACAGCGCGTCCAGCCCGGCGCGGTTGGCGCCCAGGATATCGGTGAAAACGCCGTCGCCGATCACCAGCGGTTTTTTGGGGTTTCCGGCGGCCGCCAGCGCCGCTTCATAGACCGGCAAATGCGGCTTGCCGTAATAGACCACCTTGCCGCCCAGCGCCTCATAGGCGCGCGCCAGCGACCCGGCGCAGTAGCAAAGCTGCGGCCCGCGATGCACGACAAGATCAGGATTGGCGCAGATCATGGTCAGATCCCGGGCCCGCATGGCGGCCAGCCTATCGGCATAATCCGCCGGTGTCTCGGTGAGGTCGTCCACCAGCCCGGTGCAGAAGGCCAGGTCCGCCTCGGTGATGCCGGTGCGGGCGATATCAAGACCCTCCATCACCGCCAGGTCCTTGTCGGGCCCTATATAGTAAAGCGACAGCAGGCCCGTGGCGGCGCGCGCCGCAAGGTCGTCGCGGGAGGCGCCGCCGGAACTGACGATGGCGTCGTAACACTCGGCGCTGACGCCATAGCCGGCGCATTGGGCGGCGACTTCCGATGGCATGCGCGGCGCATTGGTGAGCAGCACCACGGGGCCGTGATGCTTGCGAAACTGGGTCAGGGCCTCGATGGCCGCGGGGTAAGCCTCATGCCCGTTATGGACCACGCCCCAGACATCGCAGATCAGCGCGTCATGGGCGGGGGCTATTTCAGACAATCCGGCAATCAGGCGGGTCATGGCATGCGGATCGCACGCCCACGGGCAGGCGTCAACAACGCCCTAGGACGCCTTGCGCAGGGGGTGAATTGAGGCCGAGGCGCTGGCGCTTTCCGGGGCGCGCTGGGCTTCGTCGCGCACTGCGCGCGGCTCGCCGAACAAGAAGCCCTGGGCATAGTCCACGGAGAAGTCGAGCAGCTGCACCACGGTCTTTTCGTCTTCCACCCGCTCGGCAATCAGATTGACGCCATGGCGCGACAGCAGCTTCTTGAAATCTTCCGCCGCGACGGCGGCATTGGCGCCCTCCATGCCGCGGGTGAGCGTAGAAGCACGCACCTTGATGTGGCTGAAGCCCAGCGATTTGAGGCGCAGGAAATCCAGCGCCAGGGTTTCCACATGGTCCATGGAAAGGGCAAAGCCCATCTCGGACAGGCGGCGCAAATTGGTGTCGCCCGCGGCTCCCGCCTTGAGCACGGCATCCTGCGAGAATTCGAAAATGATCTGCCCTGCCAGGTCGCGGTTTGCCTGCATGTAATCGAGGAACTGGGGGAAGAATTCCGTGTCAGCCAGCGTGTCGCCCGAGATGTTGCAGAAGATGCCGATCTCGCGCGTCTTGGCGGTGAGGCGGCGCACCACCTGCACGCAGCGGAACAGCAGCAGATTGTCCACCACGCTCATCAGCCCGGCGGGCGCGGCGACCTTGATATATTGCGCCGGCATGATGACTGAACCATCCTGGGCGCGCAGACGCGACAGGGCTTCGTAATAGCGCAGCTTGCGCTGCGGCAGGCTGACAATGGGCTGCAGGTAAAGATCGACGCGGTTTTCTTCCAGGCTGAGACGGATGGTCTCAAGCATGTCGTTCTCGGAGGGCGCGATGCTGGCGACATAAACGCCGGCGGTGCCCTGGCGGCGGCCGGTCTGCATGGTGGCGGCGGGCGTGATCTCGCCCTGCTGCGCGCGCGCCTGGCGCGAAATCTTGCCCGCGAATTCGCGCATCAGGGTTTCCAGCACCTGCAGCTCGGCCACAATCTTGCGGCCCTGTGCGTCGGTGCGGGCCGAAGCCTGGTTGGCGATGTCGTCGATGCGGCGGGTGGTGGCGGACAGCTGCTGGTCGAATTCCATGGTGATCTTGCGCAAGCTTGCGATGTCGCGCGCCGTCATGCGCTTGTCGTGGCGGCGGGCATGGCCGCTGCTCATCTGCTGCGTGAAAAGGAATGCCAATGCACCCGACAGGATGGCGATGGGCCAGCCGGTGAACAGCGCCAGGGCCGCGCTTAACGTGGCGCAGGCAAACAGGCAGGTCAGGGTGACGAGAGTCTTGATCATGCCCCGATTGTGAGGCCGGGGTATTTCCAATTTATTAACCGCAAAAAACCAGCGCCGGACCGTCAGCGCAGCCCGCTGTTAAGCTTTTGTTTACGAATAAGGGCCGGTTACGAGGAGCGGGCGTCCATGATGCGGATCACCACGCGGCGGTTGCGGGGCTCTTTCACGCCATCGCGGGTCTTGATCCGGGGACTGGCCTCGCCATAGCCGCGCGCCAAGATGCGCTCCACCGCCACGCCATGCTGCACCAGGATGCCGGCGACGCGCTCGGCCCGGGCCTGGGACAGCACCAGGTTGTAGTCATGGGTGCCGCGGGTATCGGTGAAGCCCTGCACCTCGATATGGGTGTTCCGGCGGCGCTTGGCGTCCAGCGCCACGGTCTGGATAATCTTGAAAGCGCGCGGTGAAATCTGCGCGGAATCATAGGGAAACAGCACGCCGTCGCGCATTTCGTAATCGGTCTCGCCAGCCCTGCGGGTGACCAGCCAGCGGCCATCGTCGCTGCCGGAAATATTGTCGGCGCAGCCGGACAGCAACAGCGCGGCGGCCAGGAAAAGGATTTTGCGCGGCATCAAGGGCCCCACCCCGAATCACTCACGCGAATCAGACCAGCAAGGCCGGGGCGCATCAAAGAATTTTGCCGGCGGCAAGGACGATAGCCGCAAAGGAAAAACCCCGGGCCATTTCTGGCCCGGGGTTTTTTGTACGCCAGTTTTAGTTGTCGCGGTTGCGGCGGCCGCGGCGATCACCGTTGCCATCGGGCGCAGGGCCCGCAGGCGCGGCACCGGCCGGCGGCGCGGCAGGGGCCGCATTCACCGCATGGTCGGGATTGCGGTCGCCGCGGAATTGCAGCGAACCGTCACCCCGGCGAACCGGCGCCGTGCTGCCCTGCTGCGGCTGGGGTGCCGGAGCGGGAGCAGCCTGGGGCGCGGGCTGCGGCGCGGCATTCTGCACCGGGCCACGGCCCTGGGAGAAGCCGTTGTAGCCACGGCCGGCGTCCCTGTTGCCGTCGCGGCGATCCATCGCGCCGCGATCATTGCGATCGTTGCGCCCGTCGAAACGATCATCGCGGCCATTGAAGCCACCACGATCGTCGCGGCCGTTGAAGCCACCACGATTGTCGCGACCATTGAAGCCACCACGATCATTGTCCCAGCGGCCACGGAATTCGCGATTGTTGCGATAGAAGTTCATGCCCAGCGCCGGGCCATAGCGATAGGACTGGTACCAGCTGGGACGCGGACCGCGCCATTCATCGCTGCGCCAGGCGCCATGGATCCAGAACTGGCGGCGGCCAAAATATTCGCGAAAGTAGACCGGGCCATTGTACCAGTCGCCGCGATAATAGACCGGGCCGTAATAGACCGGCAGGTTCCAGAAATTGTTCGGGCAACCCCAGCTGTCGCAATAGCCGCCGGAGTCATACGAAAAGGTGGCGCCGCCGCGCGGACCGAAGGTCAGGCCGAAACTTTGCGCGCTGGCGGGCGCGGTCGTCGCGGCCGTCGCGCCGGCGAACGCCAGGGCGGCCAGGGCTGCTTTCAGGATCGTTTTCATTGTTTGTGCTCCACTGAATTCCACGCGTGAAGATCCAAGCTTGTAGGGAAGATGACGCCCTGCCCCTGAACCGTATCTGAACCGAAAAAGGCGATTGTGTGTTTGGCATGCTGTGCCGACTTAACGCGCCACAAAAGAAAACGGCCCGTCGCTAGAGTCAGCGTAGTGGGACGGGGCTTCGGAAAAGACAAAAAAACGGCCCCGGAAGGGTGAGAACCGGAGCCGTCTCTTTTTCCACGATCGGATGGGGGGAAATCCTGGCCGGGATAAACTTGCTTAGCGGTGATGGCGATAGCCGCCACGATAGCCATCGCGGTAACCGCCGCGATAGTAGGACGGGCTTCTGTAATAGACGCGCGGCGCGTAATAGGCGTAAGGCCGCGGCGCGTAGTAGCCGCAGCGGTAGGGATCGTACCAGCGGCTATAGGGATCGCAGCTGTAGCTGTAGGCGGGCGGGCCATAGTAACCGCCGCCGCCAACGCCGACGCTGAAAGACACTTGTGCCTGGGCAGGCGCGGCAGCGGCGAATGTCGTTGCACCGGCCACAACCAGGGCGCCAAGGGCGAGTTTCGCAAAATTCTTCATGGAAGGTCTCCTCTGCTCCAGGATCAGACGATGTGCTTTTGCGCCTGAACCGCACATGAACGGCCGCCTCCCTTGTTAAACGCGGCAGAGCGGTCCGGTGGGGCACCGTCTGTTTTAAGCAGGGGCTTTCCTTGACCTTTGCCCTCCCCCCTCCTAAATACCCCTTGAGGGCTGGCACTCCCTACGGGAGAGTGCTGCCTGTCATTATTTTTCCAAGTAAAACCAATCCTTTAGGAGAGGCCCCTATGAAGTTCCGTCCCCTTGGCGACCGCGTCGTCGTCCGCCGCGTCAAAGAAGACCAGAAGACCGCCGGCGGCATCATCATTCCCGATACCGTCGCCGAAAAGCCCCAGGAAGGCGAAGTGATCGCCGTTGGCCCGGGCGCCCCCGACAATAACGGCAAGCTCATCCCCACCTCCGTGAAGGCCGGCGACGCCGTCCTGTTCGGCAAATGGTCGGGCACCGAAGTGAAGATTGATGGCGAAGATCTCCTGATCATGAAGGAGAGCGACATCCTGGGCGTGATCGAAGGCAAGAAGAAGAAGTAAGCGCTTCGCACCCCACCCAACCAAATTTCATTCATTCAGGAGACGAAAAACATGGCAGCCAAAGATGTGAAGTTCGGCGCCGACGCCCGCGAAAAGCTTCTGCGCGGCGTTGATATCCTTGCCGACGCAGTGCAGGTCACGCTGGGCCCCAAGGGCCGCAACGTGGTGATCGACAAGAGCTTCGGCGCCCCGCGCACGACCAAGGACGGCGTGACGGTGGCCAAGGAAATCGAACTGGCCGACAAGTTCGAAAACATGGGCGCGCAGATGGTGCGCGAAGTCGCCAGCAAGACCAATGACGCCGCCGGCGACGGCACCACCACCGCCACCGTGCTGGCCCGCGCCATTGTGCGCGAAGGCTCCCGCTCGGTTGCCGCCGGCATGAACCCGATGGACCTGAAGCGCGGCATCGACATCGCGGTGGAAGCCGTTGTCGCCGAGCTGAAGAAGCGTTCCAAGAAGGTCAAGGACAACGAGGAAATCGCCCAGGTTGGCACCGTGTCGGCCAATGGCGACGCCGAAGTCGGCAAGATGATCGCGGAAGCCATGGCCAAGGTCGGCAATGAGGGCGTGATCACGGTTGAAGAAGCCAAGGGCCTGGAGACCGAACTGGACGTGGTCGAAGGCATGCAGTTCGACCGCGGCTATATCAGCCCCTATTTCATCACCAATGCCGACAAGATGGTGGCCGAACTGGATGACGCCGCCATCCTGATCCACGAAAAGAAGCTTTCCAGCCTGCAGCCGATGCTGCCGATCCTGGAAGCGATTGTTCAGTCGGGCCGTCCCCTGCTTATCATCGCCGAGGAAATTGACGGCGAAGCGCTGGCCACCCTGGTGGTCAACAAGCTTCGTGGTGGCCTGAAGGTCTGCGCCGTCAAGGCGCCGGGCTTCGGTGACCGCCGCAAGGCCATGCTGGAAGACATCGCCGCCGTGACCGGCGGCACCGTCATCAGCGAGGACATCGGCATCAAGCTTGAGAACGTCAAGCTGAACATGCTGGGCACCGCCAAGAAGGTGCGCGTCGACAAGGAAAACACCACCATCGTCGATGGCGCCGGCAAGAAGGCCGACATCCAGGCGCGGGTTGGCCAGATCAAGAAGCAGATCGAAGACACCACCAGCGACTATGACAAGGAAAAGCTGCAGGAACGCCTGGCCAAGCTGGCCGGCGGCGTTGCGGTGATCCGCGTCGGCGGCGCCACCGAGATCGAAGTCAAGGAGCGCAAGGACCGCGTCGATGACGCGCTGAACGCCACCAAGGCCGCGGTCGAAGAAGGCATCGTTCCGGGCGGCGGCACTGCGCTGCTTTATGCCTCCAAGGCTCTGGCCAACCTGACCGGTGACAATACCGACCAGACCCAGGGCATCGCCATCGTGCGCCGCGCGATCCAGTACCCGATCCGCCAGATCGTCAGCAATGCCGGCCAGGAAGCCAGCATCATTGTCGGCAAGCTGTTCGACCAGAAGTCGAACACCTTCGGCTACAACGCCCAGACCGGCGCTTACGAAGACCTGATCGAAGGCGGCATCGTCGACCCGACCAAGGTTGTCCGCGTGGCCCTGCAGAACGCCGCCTCGGTGGCGTCGCTGCTGATCACCACCGAAGCCATGATCGCCGACCGTCCCGAAAAGAAGGGCCCCGCCGGCGGCGGCATGCCCGGCGGCGGCATGGGCGGCATGGGCGACATGGACTTCTAAGTCCAACCCATCCAACGACTTGAATGCAAAAGGCCCGGTGGAAACACCGGGCCTTTTTTTACTGGAAAAGGTCCGCTGGACCTTTTCCTTCGCTACGCGAGCGTTCCTCAACCATGTTCCAGTCGCCGCTCAGCGGCACCAATAATTCCTTCGATCCTCCGTGCAACCAGGCGTCCCAATCTTCTGCCTTGATCACCGCCGGCATGCGGTCGGTGATGGTGCCGACCAGCGCGTTGGCGGCCGTGGTGAGCATGGCGAAGGTGTAAAGTTCGCCGCCCGCCTCATTGACCCAATGCTCGTAGATCACCGCGATGCCCAGCGGCTTGCCGTCTTTGGGCGTGATGGTGTGCTGGCGGGTTTTCCTGGGCGTTACTTCCTCGCCCTCGTTGAAGCTCTCTACCAGCAGCAGGCCGCGCCGTTCCCGGAAAGCGCTCGCGAAGGTGGGCAGCGTGTCCACGGTTTCGGCCCGGGCATGGATATGGCCCGGCACATTGCCCGGCGCATCCGATCCGGCCCTGGGATAGCCCCAGCGCATCTGCCTTATGACCGGCTTGCCGGCGTCATCCAGCACCAGCACCGAGGCAAAGCGCATCGGCGTCACGGTGGCGACTTCGCCGATGTAAGGCGTGAGCAACTCATACAGGTCGTGCACCTGCTGCCATGTCCTGCGCTGTCGAAACTTGCCACACATGGTTCTTGTGCTCCTGCTTCGCAGTTTATAGCCAGAAAATTTGCTGAAAAGCGCGCCGCTGCCGTACGCTCGGTTTTCACCGCCAGAAGACGGGCGGAACATTAAAGCTGCTGTAACGTTACAGCCTCCAGAGGGCACGTCAGGGCGCCAATTTGCGCCAAAAACCCATGGAGATTTACAAATGAAAACCAGCAAAATCGCCTTGCTCGCCACGCTTTTGTGCGCCGGCATGGCCACCCCGGTGCTTGCCGCCTGGGACACGATCGGCACCATCGAGATCGACGGCCGCGATGGCTTTGGTGGCCCGGGCAACCGTGATCGTGACAATCGCGACAATCGCGGCTATGGCGACCGCCGCGACAATAACGGCTTCGGCAACCGCGACAACAACCGCAATGCGCGCGTGTTCGATTTCGGCGGCCCTGTGGAAATGCTGCAATTCGTCGCCCAGCGCAACGACATCAATTGCCGGTCGGTCAACGCCACTTTCGGCAACGGCCAGACCCGCAACATCTTCAGCGGCCGCCTGCGCGAAAACCGCCCCACCAATGTGGACCTGCCGGGCCGTGACCGTTCCATCCGCCGCCTCGACTTCAATTGCGAGAGCGACCGTGGCCGCAGCGCCGCCATCCGCATCGTGGCCGATGTCGGCCGCTATCGCGGCGAATGGCAGCGCAGCCCGGACTGGCAGCGCACCTGGTCGCGCATGTTCAACTGGGGCAGCAACCAGATCAACGAATGGCAGCTGATCGGCTCCAAGAGCTTTGACGGGCGCGGCGACCAGGAGACCAGCTTTGCAGGCCGCCGTGGCTTGCGGGTGGACTCCATCGCGCTCAAGCCGCTGGAATCCGACGCCCGCTGCAGCCGCGTGGTGGCCCGTTTCGACAATGGCCGCACCCAGGTCCTTGCCCTGCACAATCGCGACCGGCTCAGCATGGGCCAGTATGAAAAGCTGGACCTGCCGGGCGACAGCCGCAATGTCTCCTCGCTCACCATGCGCTGCGAAGCAATTGGCCGCCGCCAGGTGACGATGCAGGTCTTCACCTCGCGTTCGTAAAAACAGCCGCAATACAGAAAAGGCCCGGTCGCAAGACCGGGCCTTTTTCTTTTGCCGCAACGACCCGTGGCTTTTACTCAGGCGCCCTGAAATAAGGCTCGACGGTGCCCTTGTATTTGACGGTCATGGCCTTGCCGTGACGGTCCACCGTCTTGCCCACCGCCAGGCGCACCCAGCCCTCGCTGACGCAATATTCCTCGACATTGTTGCGGTCGATGCCGTTGAACTTGATGCCGATGCCACGCTCCAGCAGGGCAGCGTCATGGAAAGGGCTTTTGGGATCCGTCGAAAGCCGGTCTGGCAGGGTCTCGGTGCTCATGCCGCCTCTTACGGGATAGCCGGGCCGCCCTCAAGCCCCCTTTGCCGCCGGGCTTGAACCGGACCGCGCCAGCGCCCATGTTCCCGCCATACTGATAATCCCAAGGGAGACGCCATTGTCCTACTCACTTTATGACGCAACCATTCCGCCCATGATCCACATGCTGGGCAGCCTGTCCTCGATTTTGGCCAAGGGTGAAGCCCATGGCGGCATTGACCCGAACGAGGCCCGCCTGGCCCCCGACATGCTGCCGCTGAAGGCCCAGGTCACCATCGCCAGCGACACCGCCAAGGGCGCCGGCGCGCGGCTGGCCGGGGTGGAGATTCCCAAATTCGAAGACACGGAAACCACCTTCGCCGAGTTGAAGGCGCGGGTCGCCAAGACGGTCGATTTCCTCAAGAGCCTGGACAAGAAAGCCTTCGAGGGCGCGGGCGAAAGGCAGATCGTGCTGAAATTCCCCAAGAACACTTTCGAGTTCACGGGCGTGGACTATGCCAACAAATTCGTGCTGCCCAATGTCTATTTCCACATCACCGCGGCCTACGCCATCCTGCGCAACCGCGGTGTGGCGCTGGGCAAGTCGGACTACCTGGGAGGGTGAGGAGCGGTTCGCGCAGCGAACGGAATGATCCGGTGGATCATTCCGAGTGACGCACGCCCGGAGCGCAAGCGAAGGGCCGGGCGAATACACAGGCCCTTTGCGACAAAAAAAGGCCGCTCTTGCGAGCGGCCTTTTTCTTTTATGCGCTGATCATCAGCCGCGGGGCGCAGCCGACACCTGGGTAAACTTTCCCAGTGAGCAGACCTGGCCGGACCCGATCACACGCATGTTGACGGGTTCATTGTCACAGACCTGGCCGGACGGGTTGATGTTCCAGGCAAAGCCCGTGAATTTGAGATCAGAGCAGCCACCGCGCAAATCATTGCGGTAAAGCCTGCCGTCGCTCATCTGGAACGTGACGGACTTTCCGTCCCTGGCAGCGTCGCTGTTCTTGATGTCATGATGTCATGCACGTTGAGGCAAACGCTGCCAGCCGCCATCGCAGGCTGGGCCGTTACGAGTGTGGCCAGGGCCAGGCTGGCCAGGATGGCCTTCGACAAGTGATGTTTCATCTCTGTCTCCAATATGGGCCATTTCAGCGCCCATTCTCGCGCCGGACGGGCCCGCACTCAAGAGGGGTTTTTCCCGGCAATGCCCTTGAAAACGGCCCAAAATGGCCAGGGTTGCGGTCAGCGGTGCCAAAACGCTAAGGAAGGCCCGGCTTTTGAAGGAGAATCACGTGTCCGCTGCAAACGTCACCATCACCCTGCCTGACGGCAAGGCTCTGACGTTTCCGCGCGGCGTCACGGGCGGCGAGATCGCCGCCAGCATCGGACCCGGGCTCGCCAAGGCGGCGCTGATCCTGGAGCTGGACGGCAAGGAATGGGACCTGTTCCGGCCGATCGAGCAGGATGCCAGCATCCGCATCATCACCAAGAAGGATGACAAGGCGCTGGAGCTGATCCGCCATGACGCGGCGCATCTGCTGGCGATGGCGGTGCAGGAGCTTTATCCCGGCACGCAGGTGACCATCGGCCCGGCGATCGACGACGGCTTTTATTACGACTTCGCGCGCAACGAGCCCTTCACCCCCGAAGACCTGCCCGTCATCGAAGCCAAGATGCACGAGATCGTGAAGCAGGCGCGGCCCACCCGCCGCGAAGTCTGGCCGCGCGCCAAGGCGGTGCAGCACTTCAAGGATATCGGCGAACAGTACAAGGCCGAACTGATCGAGAGCATTCCGTCCAACGAGGACGTCTCGATCTATTATCATGGCGACTGGCACGACCTGTGCCGCGGCCCGCATTTTCCCACCACCGCCCAGATCGGCGACGCCTTCAAGCTGACCAAGATCGCGGGCGCCTATTGGCGCGGCGATTCCAACAACGCCCAGCTGCAGCGCATCTATGGCACCGCCTGGCGCGACAAGAAGGAACTGGACGCCTATCTGGAGCGGCTGGCGGAAGCGGAAAAGCGCGACCATCGCAAGCTGGGCCGCGAAATGAATTTGTTCCACATGCAGGAAGAAGCCGTGGGCCAGGTATTCTGGCATCCCGATGGCCATGCCTTGTGGCGCACGCTGGAAAGTTATATCCGCCGCCGCGTCGGTGAAGCCGGCTATCAGGAAATCAAGACGCCGATCCTGTTCGACCGCAAGCTGTGGGAACAGTCCGGCCATTGGGACACGTTCCACCAGAACATGTTCATCGCCGAAGTCGAAAGCGAGAACCGCACCTTGGCGGTCAAGCCGATGAACTGTCCCGGCCATATCCAGGTCTTCAAGCAGGGCACCAAATCCTATCGCGAACTGCCCTATCGCCTGGCCGAGTTTGGCTCCTGCCACCGTTACGAGCCGTCCGGGGCGCTGCATGGCATCATGCGAGTGCGCGGCTTTGTGCAGGATGATGCGCACATCTTCTGTACCCATGACCAGATCACCAGCGAGACCAAAAGCTTCTGCGAGCTTCTGCTGCGCGCCTATCGCGATCTGGGCTTCGACGAGGTGAAAGTGAAGCTGGCGACGCGCCCGGAAAAGCGCATCGGCGCCGACGCGGTCTGGGATCTGGCCGAGACCAGCCTGGAAAAGGCCACCACCGCCGCGGGCCTGGCGTTCACCTACAACAAGGGCGAAGGCGCCTTTTATGGCCCCAAGCTGGAATTCACATTGACCGACGCCATCGGCCGCGAATGGCAATGCGGCACGCTGCAGGTGGATTTCAACATGCCCGAACGGCTGGGCGCGTCCTATATCGGCGAAGACGGCGCCAAGCATCCCCCGGTGATGCTCCACCGCGCCATTGTCGGCTCGATGGAGCGCTTCATCGGCGTGCTGATCGAGCATTATGCCGGCAAATTCCCGCTCTGGCTGGCGCCGGTCCAGGTGGCGGTGGCCACTGTGGTGGCGGACGCCGATCCCTATGCGCGCGAAGTGGAAGCGGCCTTGAAGAAAGCCGGCCTGCGGGTGGTGCTGGATACCGAAAACCAGACCGTGAACTACAAGGTGCGCCGCCACAGCCTGGCCAAGGTGCCCAATCTTCTGGTGCTGGGCCGCCGTGAAGCGGAAAACCGCAGCGTCACAATCCGCAAGCTGGGTTCGGAAGGCCAGGAGAGCCTCAGCCTGGATGCCGCCATCGCGGCGCTGACGGCAGAAGCCGTTCCGCCGGATTTGCGGTAGAAACAGGCTAAATCCCGTGTGGATTTAGCCGAATAGCCCTTTTCTTGGGGCATTTCAGGCCCTATCTTGGGCGCAAGTCCCGCCCCCACAGGGTTGGACCAGCGCCATCCCGGCGCGTCATCGAAAGGCCCCCGTTTGCGTCCATGATCGAACCTCGTTTCGCTTGGCCCCGACGGACCAGCGTAGGCGCGATGACGCACGGCTAACCACAGGAGAGAGTCATAGTACCCAGACGTTTTCAGGAGGCCAACAAGGCCCCGTTCAAGGACGGCCCGCGCATTAATGACGAGATCACCGCCAAGACCATTTTCCTGATCGGGGATGATGGCCACAAATATGGCGAGATCGGCCTGGAAGAGGCGTTGGCGCTGGGCGAGGAAAAAGGCGTGGATGTGGTCGAGCTGTCGCCCGACAACAAGCCGCCCGTCTGCAAGCTGATGGACTATGGCAAGTACAAATACGAACAGCAGAAAAAGGCCAACGAGGCCCGCAAGAAGCAGAAGGTCATCGAGATCAAGGAGATCAAGATGCGCCCGACCATCGACGATCACGATTACGACGTGAAGATGCGGGCGATGAAGCGCTTCTTCGACGAGGGCGACAAGGTCAAGGTCACCCTGCGTTTCCGCGGCCGAGAAATGGCGCACCAGCATCTGGGCATGGACCTTCTGACCCGCGTGCAGAAGGACACCGAAGTCTTCGCGAAGCTGGAACAGTATCCGAAGATGGAAGGCCGGCAGATGATGATGGTTTTGGCGCCGCGCTAGCGCGCGCCGCCAAAACCATGCTGCGCCCAACCCTCAGCCGGGTAACCGGCGCGGCAGCCGCCGGTGCGGCGCCAAAAGCCCGGCGCCTTGCGCCGGGCCGGATGGATCCCAAACTCCGTTTTTGAAAACTACTGCCTTGCCATGCGCTGGGCGCGGCGCATCTTGGCCACCGCCACGCCGGAAATCGCTTTCCAGGTCACGCGCCCGCCCTTCACCAGCAGAACAGCTTCGGCGCCCATGGCGGTGAAGATATAGGCGCTGCAATCGCTGCGCCCGACATAGCAATCCTGTACCGCCGGATCGAGGTTATCGAACTGCGCGCTGTCCTTGGGCATGTAGCGTTCCATCAGGCCCAGCCGCGACAGGCGTTCCGCCTTGGCCGGATCAAACCCGGCGGCGGCAAGCTGCGACACCGGCATGCCGGTATCGACGCGCGCATAGGCGCGCACCAGCATTTCGTCGCTGCTGAAACCGGAGGCGGAGGCGCGCGTGGCGCTGGGCCAGGCGGCAACGCCCACGCCGGCGCCCAGCAGCATCACAAAGCCGACAAAGAAAACCAGGGTCCTGAACATGATCCGGGCTTAATCCCGGCTGCGGCGCGGATGAAGCGAATGCGGGCGTAAACCTTAATTCGCAAGATTCGTTAAGAGCGTCCGACGATCTCGGCCACCGCCGCAAAATCCGCATTGCCGCCCGACAGCACCAGCGCGATGTTTCGGCCTTCCGCCTTGCCCGCCAGCAGAGCCGCCAGCGCGGCAGCGCCGCCCGGCTCGACCAGAAGCTTGAGCCTTGTTGCGGCAAACGCCACCGCTGTTTCGAGTTCAGCGTCACGCACGACAAGGCCCGGCGACAACAGGTTTTTTGCCAGGGCAAAGACATGCTCGCCCGGGGTTGGCGCCATCAGGGCATCGGCGATGGACTGTTTTCCGCCTGGGGCGCTGCTGCGCGTCCCCGCCGCCAGGGAGCGGCGCATGCCGTCATAATTTTCCGGCTCGACACTGTGGGCCTTGGCCGCGAGCCCCGCAGTCCGGAGCCCCAGCGCCACGCCGCTGACCAGGCCGCCGCCGCTGCAAGGCACCAGCACCGTATCCAGCACTGCCCCCAGGCGGGCGGCATCTTCAGCAATCTCGAGTCCCACCGTGCCCTGCCCTGCCATGATGCCGGGGTCATCGAAGGGCTTGACCAATGTGGCGCGGCGTTCAGCGCAGATGCGGGCCGCAATGGCCTCGCGATCCTCTTTCAGGCGGTCATAAAGGACAATTTCCGCTCCAAAAGCGCGCGTGCCTTCGATCTTGGCGCGCGGCGCGTCTGACGGCATGACAATCAACGCGGGCATGGCAAGCAGCTTTGCCGCCGCGGCGACGCCCTGGGCATGATTGCCGGAGGAGAAAGCCACCACGCCGGCAGCGCGTTGATCTTGGGGAATCATCAGGATGCGGTTCAGCGCACCGCGAAACTTGAACGAGCCGGTGCGCTGCAGGATTTCCAGCTTGAGGAAAACCCGTCCGCCAATTTTCTCTCCCAGCTGCGGGCTCTCCACCAGCGGCGTGCGCACAGCGTAAGGCGCGATGCGGCATGCAGCGGCCAGCACATCGTCAGGACCTGGAATTTCAACCATCGGCCAGCCTGTCCAGTTCGTCGGTCAAGGCGTCCCCGAAATAATAGCGCAGCTCGTCCCGCGCGCCGTCATAACAACTGGGCCCCTGCCCGCCGCAAACAAGCGTGCCATCCAGCGCCTCGGTGGAGGCCACCAACACGCCATGCTCGAAAGTCAGTGGAAACAGCACGCTGACCATGGGCTTGAGGAGGTGATAATCCAGCCCCTCGCTCAAGCTGAAACCATGAATGAGGCAGCCGCGCCCGGACGGATTGCGAAAAACACAGGCGCCATCCCGGACCTGGGTGCGCACATGGGCGCCGGTGGGAAATTCCCCGTCCTGCACCACATCGCCGGTGAACCAGCTGTCTTCCGGCACCCCGACAAGATCCTTGAAGCGCTGGGGCGCGGCGCGCAGTCTTGCGACATTACCCATGTCCACATCCACGCCATGCTGGCAACAGGCATCCCGGCAGAAATTGCAGCCCATGCAGTCGCGGTAGTAGCGGGTGGTGAAAATCCGCCGGTCCACGGCGCTGAGCACCGGGCCGCCCATCTTGCAGGGATGGGCTGCCGCAAGTCTCACGATACTCACCGTGCCACCCGGACAATTTCCTCGATCAGCGCGGCATAGCTCATGCCCGCTTCTTGCGCCGCCGCCGCAAAGCCTGCATCGGGGGAGATGCAGGGATTGACGTTGATTTCCAGGATCAGTGGCTCGCCCGCCGCCGTCACGCGAAAATCCACCCGCACAAATCCAGTCAGGCTGAACAGAGCCCAGACGTCTTCGCAGGCTGCCCGCAGTTTCGCCGCCAGCAAGGGTTCGGCCCGTTCCACGCCGAAGCGGCGCAGGGTCTGGCGCGAGGCGGCCGAGGCATCGTCCCATTTGGCGCCATAGCCGACAATGCGCGGCTTGCCGGCGGGCCAGTCGGCAAAGGTCATTTCCGCCATGGGCATGATGCGAAGGCTGCGCCTGTTTCCCAGCAGCGCGATATTGAATTCCCGGCCTTCGACATATTCCTCGGCAAACCAGCGCCCGCCAAAGCGCACGGCGCAGGCGGCCGCCCGGGTCTTCACGTCGGGGCCCGCCACCACACAGCCGTCATCCAGCCCGATGGAACCGTCTTCCTGCGCCGCCTTGACGATATAAAGGCGGCCATCCAGCCCCGCCCAATCCGGCGGCACGCACCAGTCCGGGGTCGCAAGGCCCGCGCCGCGCATCAGGCTCTTGGTGAGCGGCTTGTCACAGGTCATTTCCATGGCTTTTGCGCCCACGCCGGTGAAAGGCACTTCCATCTCGGCCAGCAGGCGCGGCGCCAGCGGTGCGAGCAAGCCCTTGCCGTCCACGCCTTCGACCAGGTTGAACACCATGTCGGGCGTTTCGCGCCGGATCAGCGCACCCAGCCTTTCCTCGCGAAAGGCGGCGCTGGAAACCCTATGGCCGCGTCCGGCCAGCGCCTTGCTCACGGCCTGCGCCGCGACCAGCGTGTCCTGGTCTTCCGGGGGGCCGTCCGGCGGGACATCGGAATGCAGTACCAGGATTTTCATTTCAGGCCCGGATGACGCAGCAGGAATGATGCCAGGAATTTTCCAATCAATTGCTGGTGGCTCACGCCTTCGAAATCGGCGATGAAGCAAAGATCGGAGTAGCCCGGGCGAATGCCGGCCAGCGGATTGACCTCGATGAAACAGGGCTGGGCGTTCTTGTCCAGCCGCACATCGGCGCGCCCGCCATCGCGGCAGCCCAGGGCCCGCCAGGCCATCAGCGCCACATCACCGGCGGCAATGGCGGCATCATCGCGGGCCGGCACCACCTCCAATTTGTTTTCCCAGCCTTCCTTGTTTTCCAGGCCATAACCATGGCCGATGAAATTTTCGTTCGGGATGATCTCGCTGACGCCAAGCACCACGGCTTGCGCGCCCGTGCCGGTGATGCCCACGGTGAATTCGCGCCCCGGCAGGAATTCCTCCACCAGCACAGGCTGGTGGAATTTTTTTAAAAGGCCGCGCGCCGTATTTTCCAATTCTTCCTGCGTGTCCACCTTGGAGCGGGAATCCACGCCCTTGCCGGACCCTTCCGCCAGCGGCTTGAGAAACAGCGGGAACGGCAACTGCACCCGCGCGATATCGCTTTCGCTTTCGATCACGGCAAAATCGGCGGTGGGAACACCGGCATCGCGCACCACGCGCTTGGCTTTCGCCTTGTCCAGCGCCAGCGCCAGGGTCAGTGGATCGGAAAAGACGTAAGGAATGTCGAAAGCCTCCAGCAGCGCAGGCACCTGCGCTTCGCGGGCGACCCCCTTGAGGCCCTCGCAGATATTGAAAACCGCATCCCAGCGCGTCCCCGCCACAAGCGCCTGCGCCAGCGGCCTGATGCCGCCGATCCGCTCGGGTTCATGGCCCAGCCCGGCCAGTGCGTCGCAAAGTGCGGCGATGGTTTCCTCGGCGTCGAATTCGGCGGTGTCTTCCTGGCTGTAACCCAGGGCGAGATAGTCGGCGCGCAGATCGTAAGTGACGCCAATCCGCATCAGCGCCCCAGGGCGCCATTCGGGTCCGGATACCTGAAAATCTTGCCTTCAAAATTCTTCAGCAGGAGATCATCGCCCTCACGGCCCGCAACCGGATCGGGCGCCAGCTGGATCTTGCCGCCACCGCCGGGCGCATCCACCACATAGATCGGCGTGGCATAGCCAGTGGTATGGCCGCGCAACGCCCGGACAATTTCGAGTCCCTTGTCCACGCCGGTGCGAAAATGCGCCGAACCGCTGATGGGATCGGCCTGGTAAAGATAATAAGGCTTTACCCGGTTTTTCAGCAGCCCATGCATCAATTGGGTCATAGTCGCCGGCGTGTCGTTGATGTCTTTCAGCAGCACGGTCTGGCTGCCCAGCGGAATGCCGGCATCGGCCAGGCGCGCGGTGGCTTCGGACACTTCGCGGGTCAATTCCTTGGGATGGGTGAAATGCAGGCTCATCCATAGCGGATGATGCTTTTTCAGCACCCGCACCAGCCCGCGCGTCACGCGCTGGGGTGTCACCACCGGCATCTTGGTGCCGATGCGCAGGAATTCGATATGGCGGATGGCGCGCAAACGTCCCAGCAGCCAGTCCAGCTTGTCGTCGGACAGGGTCAGGGGATCGCCGCCCGACAGCAGCACGTCGCGCACTTCGGCATGGCTTTCCAGGTAGGCAAGCGCCTGTTCCCACTGGCCGCGCGAGAACTGGTATTCACCGCCCGGATTGCCCACCAGACGCGAGCGCGTGCAGTACCGGCAATAGGTCGAGCAGGTGCCGGTGACCAGGAACAGCACCCGGTCGGGATAGCGATGCACCAGGCCCGGAACCACCGTGTCATGGTCTTCGCTTAAGGGATCATCATCTTCGCCGGGCGCGCGTACATATTCCCCGCCGGTGGTGATGTGGGTCCGGCGCAGCGGCTCGCTGGCGTCGGTCAGCCCCATCAGGCTGGCATAATAGGGCGTTATGCCGACCGGCAGTGAACCCTTGTGGCGCGCCACAGCGGCATATTCATCTTCCGACAGGCGGAATATCCTGCCCAACTCCTCCAGGCTGCGAATGCGGGTGCGCATCTGCCAGCGCCAGTCATTCCATTCAGCCACATTGGTGCCGGGATAAAAGCGGCGATAGAAGGCGCGGCTGTCGCTGCCCACGGGAAAGCGCAGTTCGACCTTGGGTCCGGGGAGCGTAAGTTTTGCAAGAGGCGCGCGCGCATTGGAATTGGCGGCGACGTCTTCAGGATTGCGGCGAAGGGACCGCGCCAGGGGCCGAACGGTGCGCCCCCGCGCACTCTCGAAAGCCATCTGTGTCTCGCAGGCACCTTGGGCGGCGTGCGATCCCGTGAAGCTGTCTTGCGGCGGCGCCCCCTTGGCAACCCATCATCACAAACAGCGACCTTGGCGATATTTCCAACCTTCAGGAATATGTCAAGTGCAACACGCCGCTGTTGCAGCCGCTCACAGAGGTGGTCAGCGCACCGATGGCATGATCACGGCATGCAGCGGCGCGACACGATAGAGCGTCACATGCACGGTCCGGCCGCGGGAATAATTGAAGCCTGTCTGCTCGCCCAGCGCCGCCGCATTGGCTTCCAGTTCCGCCAGCCGGGCCAGGAAGCGCGGCTTTTCTTCGTCCTCGATCAGCGCAAGGCCGCCGCGTTCGGCGCCCTGCTCCGCCGCGCCGCGCCCGTCGGTCAGGCCGACATCGGCGCCAAGGGCAAAGAGCATGCTGGGTTCCTGATAGCCGGCCAGCATGGGCGGCGGATCAGAGGCCTGCCGGTTTTTTGCGACCAGTGCGGCCAGCTGCTCGGTGACCCTGAGCCGGCTCAGGCCCGGCGCCACAAAAGCTGTCAGGACCGGAATGATGATAAAAGCGGCAAGCAGCAAGGGCGCCAGCGCCATCAACCGCTTTTTGAAAAGATACAGAAGCGAAGCTGCCAGGCCACACAGCCCGGTCACCACCACCGATGCCAGCAGCGGCCAATTGTGCGCAATGTCAGGTGCGTCTTCGCCATACAGCCGTGGCAGCAGCACCGCCGCCGCCCCCAGCGCGACCAGGCCGGCCAGGAATTGCAGCGCCGCCACAAAAGGCAGCCACCGCCGCCAGCCCTGCTCATCGCGCGCCGCCAGCAGCCAAAGCGCCGCCAGCATCGCCAGCGCCGGATAGGCGGGCAGCACATAATGCGGCAGCTTGGTGGGCACCGCTTCGACCACCAGCCACCATGCGCCTGCCCAGGCGATCAGGAAGCGTATGCCGGGCTCGGCCTGCCGCGTCACTGCCAGCCCGATGCCCGGCGCGATGAAGAGAATCGCCGGCCAGAAAGTCAGCGCCGAAAGCAGAAGGAAATACCCCGGCAGCGCGCCATGGCTTTCCTGTCCGCCCGCCACCTTGGCGGCAAAGTCATTGCCCAGAGATTGCTGGAAGAAAGCGCCATGGCTTTGCAGGGTGATGGCGATCACCCAGGGCGCCACCAGCAGCGCGGTCAGGGCCAAGCCCCGCAGGGGCCTTAATCCCGCCAGCCAGCGCCACTGCCGGGTCCACGCCACAATGGCGATGATGGTGGCCAGGGCGACACCCGGCACCACGGGAAATTTGACCAGAATACCGGCGGCGCAGGCGGCCCAGCCCGCCATCACCAGCCGGGTTGAGGGCGCGGGCGCTTGCGGATCGGTGGCGGCACGCCACACCCGCAGCAACACGCCCTGCACGCCCAGCACGGTCGCCAGCAAGACCGCATCGGTTGTGGCGATGGTGGCTTCGGCGGTCAAAAGAATGCAGCTGCCCATCATCAGGGCCGCGAGCAGCGCACCCTCGGCCGCCATCAGCGCGCTGGCGGTCCAGAAGGTCAGCCAGACGGCGGCAATGCCGCCCAGCAGCGACGGCAGGCGATAGGTCCATATCTTTGCGTGAACGCCGGTTTGTCCCGCAAGTGGACCGGCCACTGCCGTGGTGGCGGCCTGGAGCCAATAGATGCCGACCGGCTTTTTGTAGCGGGGCACCTGGCCAAAGCGGATGTCGATAAAATTGCCGCTATCCAGCATCTGGCGGCTGGACTGGGCGAAGCGGCTCTCGTCGCGGTCCAGGGCCGGCAGGCTCAGGACGCCCGGCAGCCACAGCACCAGGCAGGCCAGCGCCAGCACGCCATAGGCATGGCGCGCCAGCCAGGTGAGAAGCCGGGGCGGGTTTGGCGGGTCCCCGGCGGGAAGCGCGACGTCTGGGACCGTGTTTGTGTCTGTCATCCGTCTGTTTCTGGACCGCCCTTGTTTGCCGAGGCAGAACTGGCCTGTATAAGGCCCGCCAAACCCGGCGTGAAGCGCCGGCCCCACTGGGACCTATTGATGAGTCTTGCCATATCCGTGGTCGTCCCGGTCAAGGACGAGGCCGAAAATGTCGGCCCCCTCGCCCGCGAGATCGCCGCCGCGCTGGCGGCAGAGCCAGCCCATGAAATCCTTTTCATTGACGACGGATCGGCTGACGGCACGGTCCAGGCGCTGCTGGCGCTCAGAAACGAGATCCCCCAGCTTCGGGTGCTGCGCCATGGCCGCAACCTGGGCCAGAGCCGCGGCGTGCGCAGCGGCGTGATGGCGGCGAAAGGCGATGTCATCGTCACCCTGGATGGCGACGGCCAGAATGATCCGGCCGACATTCCCAAATTGCTGCGGGAGCTGCGTGCCAATCCTGCCCTGGGCATGGTCAGCGGCGTGCGCGTCAAGCGCCAGGACACCGCCAGCCGCCGCATGGCCTCGCGCCTGGGCAACCGCTTTCGCAACTGGATGCTGAAGGATGGCGCCACCGATACGGGCTGCGGCTTGAAAGCCTTCCGGCGCGACGCCTATCTGCTGCTGCCTTATTTCGATCACCAGCACCGCTTCCTGATCGCGCTGATGCGGCGCGAAGGATTCGGCGTGGGATTCGTGCCAGTGGGACATCGCGCGCGGCTGGCCGGCCAGTCCAAATATACCAATCTCGGGCGGCTGCTGGTCAGCGTGAATGACTTGCTGGGCGTGCGCTGGCTGATCGGCCGCCATCGCGGCCCGGCCGGAACAGAGGAATTGTAAGCCATGGGTTTCATGTCGCATTGGTACCAGATGGCGATGCAGAATCCGTACGACACGCTATGGACCGGAGTGGGTTTCCTCGGCCAGGCGATATTCGGGGTGCGTTTCCTGATCCAGTGGCTGAAAAGCGAACAGGAAGGCCGCAGCGTCATTCCCATTGCCTTCTGGTATTGCAGCCTGATCGGCGGCATCGCCAGCTTCAGCTATGTCATCCACCAGCAGGCCTGGCCCTTGATCATCGGCCAGGGCATGCCGCTGCCGATCTATGCCCGCAATATCTGGCTGATTCACCGCGAGCGCGGCACCCGCACCGCCTGATGCTAGGCTGTGCGCCTAACGGAGCGATTCGATGCACGCCTTTCCCATGATCCTGGTGCCGATGATCCTGTACAACCTGGTGCTGTTTGGCGGCGGCTTGACGGGGCAGCACGACATGGCCGCCATCCTGAACCAGGGCTTCACCCTGAACATGTTCTCCGGCGACGCCTGGCACATCACGGTCGCAGACCTGTTTGTCCTGACATCGCTGATCGCACTGTTCATTGAAATGGTGCGTTCGGCCCGCAGCAGCAGCCGGGAGATCCTCAACCATGCTTTCTCGATGCTGACCTTTTGCGTCGCGCTGATCGAATTCATCGTGCTGAAGGGCTTCTCCACCTCGGCCTTCTTCTTCATCACCGCCATGTGCCTGTTCGACGTGGTGGCGGGCTACACCATCTCGATCGTGACGGCCCGCCGGGACCTGTCCGTAATGCCCCCGGAACACTGAAAAAGCAGGGATTTTCAAGGCCCTTGCGGGCGGGGCTGAGGCCGTATATCTCACCGCGCTAACGGACAGGTGGCCGAGTGGTTGAAGGCGCACGCCTGGAAAGTGTGTAACGGTGAAAGCCGTTCGAGGGTTCGAATCCCTCTCTGTCCGCCAACAGTCAAGCAAAACCAAAAGATTTTTACTTCGCCGCACGGGCGTTCCCTCTTCTGTTCCCTCTTTGCTTGATGCCGCCCGACAAAGGCCAAGCCGGCTAGCACGCCAGCGCGATCCGCGGGCCTTCAAGGCACCGATCACTTGGCTACGTAGCCAGTACGCAAGGGCCTCTACGGCCCCTCAAAATTCCCCTAAGCCAGACCCACCCACCGGGTACCCCCCTAATCCTGAGAATGGTACCTACGCGTCTCCTACCTACGATTTTGCTCCGGCGATCCACCATGTGGGGATCAAGCGCCTTCTAGCCACCGCCCGGCTGGCACCTAGTCTCACGACACCCCCCCCTAGGCCATCCAAAATCCCCCTAGGTCAGACCCCACTACCCCGGCACCACCCCATTTTCTCAGATGGTACCTACGCTCCACCCTGCTTACGATTTTGCGCGGTCGATCCGGTGTGCTGGGGATGGGGGTGACTTGAGGGGGGGGGGGCTTAAAAGTATCCATATTGGATACCACCTGCTGATTGGCGGCTTCCTTTTCGAGAGGCGCGCCAATGTTAAGCATCGAGCAAGTGTTCCATAATACGACTGTCGGCGTCGAAGGCCTTGTCTGCCAGCAAAGTATCGGACGCATAGGCATTGCTAATACGAAGTTTTTCTTCGCCTGCTTGTTCATTGCGTTGGCTCTAGCGACAACAACTGCAAACGCACAACTTTCGGACCGCTGGTCTTGCATAGGCAATTGCGACGTTGCAATTCCAAATGGCGATGTGTCCTCGCCTCCTAGCGGTAACAGCACTTATGAATTCATAACAACTTCCGGAGCGCCATGGGGGCAGGGACAAATTCAAGGTGTTGGTGGGACTAATGGTTCAAACCTTAAGCTTTTCATTCCAAATGTTAATGCTGGTGATAATTTAGAATTCAACTTTAATTATGTAACGTCTGATGGGGCGGGTTTCTCTGACTATGCTTGGGCG
>CANJLC010000012.1 GCA_947475445.1 Alphaproteobacteria bacterium | reverse complement strand
TGGTATCTAAACGTTTGGCGGGGCATGCAGAAAACCAGCAAGCCGCGCGTTTGGTTTGGGTGACCGGATTGGCGCTTTGCACCAGGCGCTGACGCGAAGATCTGGTTTTCAAAATGCGGGTCTGAAGCGTTTTGCCTTGGGTATGCCGGTTCGGTATAAAAGATGAAAATAAAACTTAAGGGGATGGCGATGCGTGGTCTTCTGACACTGAAGTCGTTCGGCCTGATCGCTGTTTCAGCATGCGCCATGGCGCTGGCCCAGCCGGCGCTGGCCGCCAACACCACCCAAACCGGCGCGCTGATGGTGGAACGTCCCACCCTGATTTCGGCGGGCTATGAATGGCGTATCACCGGCGACGACAATCGCAGCGCCAAGGTGGACGTCACCTACCGCAAGAAGGGTGAAACCGCCTGGCGCAACGCCATCGCGCCGATGCGCCTGAACGGCGAAGTGATCCAGGGCCGCGGCGCCCAGCCCCAGCCGGGCGAACCGCCCGTGCCCTTCGATCCCAACGATCCGGCGGTGCTTTCGACCAAATATGTCGCGCCCAACATGTTCGCGGGCAGCATTTTCAATCTGCAGCCGGACAGCGATTACGAAGTGCGCCTGATCCTGTCCGATGCGGACAGCGTCAGCGGCGACAAGGAAAAAACCTTCACCGTCCATACCCGCAAGGAGCCGGTGCCGGCGCCGGGCGGCAACGTCTACCACGTCTATCCCGCCGACTGGAAAGGCGCGCGCGTCAAGCCTTATTACATCGGCCTGATGGCGGCTTATTATTACGCCGCGCCGGATATTGACTGGCAGAATGCCTGGCCGCCGCGCGTCAAGCCGGGCGACACCATCCTGATGCATGCCGGCACCTATGCGGCCGACCGCTTTCACTACATGAATGGCCAGCCCGAGCCGGGGCATCTGTCGCTGGGCGCCATCGTGGACGGCACCTATCACCTCACCGCCAAGGGCACCGCCGACAAGCCCATCGTGATCAAGAATGCCGGCGACGGCGAAGTCATCTTCGACGGCGACGGTGCGCAGAATCTCTTCAACCTGATGGGCGCCGATTACAATTATTTTGAAGGCATCACGATCCGCAACACCAACGTTGCCTTCCTCCTGGGCCTGAAGAACGTCACCGGCGCTTCCGGCTTCACGCTCAAAAGCTCGCGCCTCTATGATGTGGGCCGTGCCGTGCAGAATGACTGGTCCGGCGCCAAGGATTATTACATCGCCGACAATGTCTTTATTGGCCGGCACGATCCGGAAAAGATGATGACCTGGGGCGGCGGCATTCTGGCGAAGTTCCCCGGCTCTCCGGAACTTGTCGGCGGCAGCATAGGCTCTGAATATGCCGTGAAGGTTTACGGCCAGGGCCATGTGGTGGCGTATAATTATTTTGGCGCCTGGCATGACGGTATCGACATGGCGACCTATGGCGTGCCCGATGGCACACCGAACGAGGACCCCGACCGCGTCCCGGTTTCCAACGACTTTTACAACAATGATTTCTACAACATGGGCGACAACTGCATCGAGAGCGATGGCGGCGCGCACAATATGCGCATCTTCCGCAATCGCTGCTTCAATGTACCGGGCGGCGCCATCAGCGCCCAGCCGCTCTGGGGTGGACCGGTCTATTTTGTCCAGAATGTCGTCTACAACACCCTCAGCCGCACCTGCAAATATTCGCCGGTCAGCGGCATCTATACCTGGAGCAACACCTTCATCGGCGAATGCCGCGCCGGCCCTGCCGGCAACGCGCATTTCGCCAACAATCTGATCCTGTCCCAGGCCATGGGCGGGGTGGGCGCGCCGGTCTTTGCGCTCAGCACCTACACCAACTATTCCAGCTCCGATTACAACGGCTATCGTCCCACGCCGGGCTATCAGTTTCCCTTTGAGTGGAATTCGCCGGAATTCAGTCTTTCCAAGGTCGATTCCGACGCCAAGCTGGTGACGCGCCAGTTCAAGACCCTGAAGGAAATGCAGGACGCCACCGGGCAGGAGAAGCACTCCATCCTGGTGGACTACAACAGCTTCCAGCGCGTCTATATCCCGGACGCCAATGATCCGCAGCGCGTCTACAAGCCCGAGGATTACGACTTCCACCTCAAGCCCGGCTCCGCCGCCATCGACAAGGGCATGGTGCTGGACAGCATCACGGACGGCTTTACCGGCCGCGCGCCGGACCTGGGCGCCATCGAAACCGGCCAGCCCGCGCCGCATTATGGGCCGCGCACGCCCGTGCTGGGCGGTCAGGCCTATGGCCAGACCTTCCGCGCCTTCACCGGCCCGCCGCCGCCCGAGAATGTCACCTACGTTCCCCCCAAACCGGCGACTGGCGGTGATGCGCCCGCGCGCCGCGGCGGTGGTGGCGGCGGCGATTAAGACGCCTGGTGATCAACACCGGCAATTGGATCAAAAAACTCGTAGGAGGGACAAACAATGAAGACAATTTCGAAGATGGCGACATCCCTGTTGGTGGTCGCCGGCATGCTCGGCGTCTGCGCCGGCGCCATGCCCGTCCTGGCGCAGGATGAAACCCGCGTCGCGCCGGTCAGCACGCCGCTGGCCGATCCGGACATGAACGGCATAATCAAGGCGTTCAGCCTGACGGAAAGCGCCAGGCCGTCGCGCGAATTCATCAAGAACTGGCGCAAGCCCAAGAAGATTCTGGTCACCCTGGACAACAACACCAACCGCTATGACTGGCTGAAGAAGGTCCTGCCGGCGGATGTGGAACTGGTCGGTGTCACGCGCGGCGACCAGCAGGGTTATCTCAATGCCCTCAAGGAAGTTGATGGCGTGTTCGGCTCCTGCCGCAAGGACACCTTTGCCAATGTCGGTCCCAATTTCCACTGGCTGCACAATACCGGCGTCGGTATTGACCAATGCTTCACCGGCGGCATCATCCCCGCCGGTCTGAAGACCGGCGCGGTGGCCATCACCAACAGCTCTCGCCTGGAAGGCAATTCGGTCGGCGGTCACGGCATTGCCCTGATGATGGCCCTGTCGCGCGGCGTGGATGTCTATGCCGTGCAGCAGCACACCAAGAAGTTCACCACCGAAACCTATCCGCGCATGTGGTCCCTGCAGGGCCGCCTGGCCGTGATCGCCGGTTTTGGCGGCGTGGGCTCCCAGATGGCGCAATTGGCGCACGGCCTGGGTATGCGCGTGATGGTCACCAATGCCGCCATTCCCGCCAATGTGCCGGACTATATCGAAAAGATCGGCCTGCCGGGTGAACTGGATAATATGGTCAAGGACGCCGATGTGGTGCTGACGGCGCTGCCGCTCACCAAGGAAACCGCTGGCATGTTCAATACCGCCCTGATCAACAAGTTCAAAAAGGGCGCCATGTTCATCAACGTCACGCGTGGCGATGAACAGGTTGATGCCGATGTGGTGGCGGCGCTGGAATCGGGCCAGTTGAGCTCGGCCGGCTTCGACGATATCAGCAATGACTCGCCTCTCTATAACGCCAGGAACGTCATCATCACCCCGCACGTCGCGGCGCAGAATGTTGATTCCAATCTGGGCCGTGGTGGCGAGGTCATCTGGGCTGTCGCGCGCGAAAATATGCGCCGCTTTGCCAATGGCGAAAAAATGCTCTCGGTGGTCGATATCGAGAAGGGCTTCTAGGAAAATCTCCCGTTAAGACGGAAATAGGCCCGGCTCTGCCGGGCCTTTTTTTTTCGGACAGCAAAAATTACAGCTCGCTTGGCCGGGTACCCGCGGACCTTCGGCTCTGCTGCGATGACGACAGCAACTTTGGCGCGCCCTACGCCAAAGGATTTTGCGCGATACCGCACGCCCGGCAGCCGCGCACCTTGCCAATATTGCACTGCAGCATTATGGGAGTTCCCGATGGCGAAAAGCGGCGCCGAACATCTGCGTAAGTCATTATTCGGGCTCGCAAACTCCCAATTTTCGGGTGGCGCCGGGACTTTATCTGAGCTACCAATCCGACCAACCAATACAAAAACGGTCCAGGGGGATGAGTGGAAGCGGGAAAACCCGGCCTACGCGCGCGCATATTGGCGAAGCAGGTTGCCGTTCGTCCTTCTGAGACTGGGGCGCTGTTCTGGTCCAGCGCCTATTTCTTCCTGCTGCTGGCGGCCTATTACATGCTGCGTCCGCTGCGCGATCAGATGGGCATCGCCGGCGGCATCAACAATCTGCCCTATCTGTTTTCCGTCACCTTCGCGGTGATGCTGGTGTCCCAGCTGGTCTATGGCGCGCTGGTGGCGCGTGTTCCGCGCGCCAAATTCATTCCCATCGTCTATCACTTCTTCGTCGCCAACCTGGCGATGTTCTGGGTACTGCTCCATTACAACATCGCCGTGCGGCTGGTGGCCCAGATCTTCTTTGTCTGGATCAGCGTCTTCAGCCTGTTCGCGGTGGCGGTGTTCTGGTCTTTCATGACCGACCTGTTTGCCCGCGAGCCCTTCAAGCGCCTGTTCGGCTTCATCGCCGCCGCCGGCACCGCCGGTTCGCTGGTCAGCCCCTTGGGCACCATCTGGCTGGCCGAGCCCCTGGGCCCCGCCAATCTCCTGATCATCGCGGCGCTGTTGCTGGAATTTGCGGTGTTGTGCATCTACCGGCTGGAACGCGCCGTCAAAAAGCTGGCGCCCGGCCATGACTTTGAGGTGCCCGAACGCACCCAGAGCATGGGCGGCACCTGGCATGACGGCTTCATCTCCATTCTCAAATCCCGCTATCTGACCGGCAATGCCCTTTGGATGGTGTTTTTGTCCTTCGCCAGCACCATGGTCTACCTGGAACAGGCCAATCTGGTGGCGGCCTCCGGCCTCGATGCCGCGGCCCAGATCCGCATCTTCGCCACCATCGATCTTTCGGTGGGGATCATCACCCTGTTCGTGCAATGGATCATCACCGGCCGCTTCATGGGCAAATTCGGCACCGCCGTGGCGTTGGCCTTTCAGCCGCTGATCTTCGTGCTGGGCTTTGCCGTTCTGGCGGTTTCGCCGATGATGATGGTGGTGCTGGCCTTCCAGTCCTTCCAGAGCGCGGCGGGATTTTCCATCTCCAATCCGGCGCGCCAGGTGCTGTTCACCGTGGTGTCGCGCGAGGACAAGTACAAGGCCAAGAGCGTGATCGATGTGGTGGTGTTCCGCGCGTCGGATGCGGCCTCCAGCGGCATCTTCGCGGGTTTGCGCCTGCTGGGCCACAGCATCGAAGCGGTGGCTGCCATTGGCATGGTCCTGTCGGTGGGCTGGGTGGCGCTGTCCCTTGGCCTGGGCAGGTCCGAGGAGCGCAGGGCCAGGGAAATGAGCAAGGCGGGTCAGGTGGAAACACCGCCCGCTGATCGTACGGCCCTGGCGGCGTTGCCTTAAACGTCCGTTCAAAAAGCTCAGTAACCGCGCGCCGGATCGATCACCGACAAGAGCTTGTCGCCATTGACGAAGCGCTTGAGGTTTTCGCGCGCCAGATCCCAGGTCACCTGGCCGCCCAGATTGAAGTCGGTATCCACCGCCTGGGCTGAAATATGCGGCGTCAGCAGCACATGCGGCAATGTGAGAAGGGGATTGTCCGGCCGCCGGTTAAAATCATCCAGCCCGACGGCGCCGACCTGGCCCGACTGCAGCGCGGCCACCAGATCGGCTTCGACCTGCTGTTCGCCGCGCGTGACATTGATGAACATGGCGCCTTTCTTCATCTTGGCGAAGAAGGCGGCATTGAAGATGCCCGTGGTTTCCGGCGTCAGCGGCAGGCCCGAAGCCACCACATCGGCTTGGGGCGCCAGGTCCAGCAATTCGCCCGGCAGGCCGACATGATCGACATAATCGGGAATGGTGGCGGGGATGGTGGCGTTGGTGGCGATCACCTTCATGCCCAGGGCATGGGCCAGGCGGGCATGGGTCGAGCCGATGCCGCCCAGGCCGGCCACCAGCAGCGTGCGGCCCTGCATGGACCAGAGCTGGCCCCGGTCAATGGGCGGGAACGTGCCGGTCGGGTCGTTGCGGGCATAGACTTCCAGCCCGCGCGACAGGGCCACCATCAAGGCGAAGGAATGATAGCCCACCGCGCCGGAGATGACGCGCTGGATATTGGTCACCACCACGCCGCCGCCCGGCCTGATCTTGGCGGGAACGTCAGCGCCGGTGAAACAGGAATCCACGCCGGTGTGATTGTCCTGCACCCATTCGAAATTGGGGCCGGTGGCGTTGACGAAGGGCTTGTTGCAGATATTGCCAAGCTGGGCGTCTGCGTCTTTCAGCAGCTTCATGCCTTCTTCGGGCGTCTTGGCTTCGATCAGCTGGACATCCGCCGGCACCACTTCGCGCAGCCAGGCCATGCGATTGGTGTTGTTGTCGGGAAAGACCACGATCTTTTTGGGCTTGTGCCAGGTCTTGAGGAATTCGCGCACCGGCTGGGCGCTTTCGGGAATGCCCAGGGTGCGGATCAGTGTGGGCATGTCGGTTTCGGGCAAGGGTGTGCTGACAGGCGGCCCGGCACGGCCCTGGGCCAGGGCGTCGCCGCCCGCAAGCAGGCCCAGCATGCCGGTGGCCAGCATGATGGCTTTCACGGAATACCGCATGCGCATTTCCTCCCTGCAAGACGGGCGATGATGACGAACCAGCGCGTGGAAGCCTCAGCCCGCGGCTGCGGCCTTCTGCATTTCCTTGGCTTTGCGTTCCTCGGTCTTGCCCAGGGCCCAGGACAGGGCGACCCAGCCCACCGACAGCGCTGCGCCGATGCCGGCGATCACCGGGATCGAGGCCGACATGGCCGCGAAGATTGCGCTGGAGGCGGCATCCGAACCACGGAACACCACCGCGTCGATGACATTCTTGGCCTTGTACTTGTCATCGCGTGAGACAACCGTGAACAGCACCTGGCGCGCCGGGTTGGAGATGGCGAAGCCGCCCGCGCGTTGCAGCGACTGGAAGCCCAGCACGAACAGCAGCGCCGGCGAAACCGTCAGCAGGGCAAAGCCCAGCACGAAAATCACCGGCTGCACGGCCAGCGCGAAGGCGGTACCCAGCTTGGTCATGATGCGGCCGGTCAGCAGCCACTGCACGAACAGGGTGATGATGCCCGCGGCCAGGTCGATGGAGGCGAAAATCTTGATCTGCGACGCGGCGTCAGCGCCGGACGCGGAGACAAGATTGGCCTGCAGCAGGTAGACCACCGTGCCGGTGAAGGAGAGCAGCACCATCCAGAGGGCGTTGCCGGCCAGATAGGGCGACTTGAAGATGGCGGCGATGCCTTCCAGCCAGCCGCCGCCCACCGCCTGCTTCTGTTCCTTGGCCGGATTGTGCACCATTTCCTTGCGCGGTTCCTTGGGCGCCAGGACGGCGACGGCGCGTTCCAGGCGCTTGGTGCACCACACGGCCACTTCCAGCAGCAGCGCGGAAAGGATCAGAAGGTTAGCCGGGCCCAGCGTATCGGCCAGCGAGATCGCCATCACCGGGCCGAGCAGGGCGCCGATGGTGCCGCCAGCGGCGATGAAGCCGAACAGGCGCTTGGACTGTTCGCTTTCGAACAGGTCGGCCATGAAGGACCAGAACACCGCCACCGCGAAGAGATTGAAGACGCTGATCCAGACAAAGAAGATCTGCGCCACCAGGGTCGGGTTGACGTTGAAATGCAGCAGCGCCCAGAAAACAGCCAGGTTCATCACGAAGAAGTGATAGACGATGGGAATGAATTTGGAGCGGGCGAAGCGGGCCACCAGCGCGCCGTAAAGCGGCTGCGCTATGAGCATGACCACGAAAGTGACGATGAACAGGTTGGGCAGATTTTTGACGCCGCCGGCGATGCCCATCGTGTCGCGCACCGGGCGCAGGATGTAATAGGCGGCGAGCAGCACGAAGAAATAGGCAAAAGACCAAAGAAGTGCCGAGGACTCACCCGGCTTTACCGCGACCAGTTTACCCAGCAAACGATCTACCGCACTCGTACCAGCACTGCCCATGGGATCCCCGCCAAATTGATTTGTTTATTGTTTTTCCGCATTATCGCTCGATTACTGCAGGTGACAAGCCCGTCTTGGTTTCAAGGGAATAATCTGCCCAGACCATTGGACACGCCAAAGAGGCAGGTGTTGCGCATTGTTTTTATGACAGCGTGAAAAGCGCTGCGTTGCACAAGGTTCAGACAGCTCTGTGTGGCTCGGACACAGCCGCGATTCCCAATACTGTGATCCCGCTTCACATGGGCGGCCGCTTTTGTGCGCTGCATCAATAGCCGCAAGAGAAATGATAATTTGTCACGCACTTTTGCGCTGGCCGGACCTGACCTGTCTGGCTCTTTTTGTACCAGGCGAATTGATGGAGACTGGCTTGCTTGGATATGCCGAAGAAGGGGTTCAGCCCTGAGCAGATCGTGACGCTGCTGCGGCAAATTGAGGGGAGATGACGATGAATTCCATCCGCCATGCCTGCCGCCTGGTTGCAGCCTGTCTCTTTTTGACAGCGCCGCTCGCGGCAAATGCCCAGACCAAGCCCGCCACCGAAACCCTGGTCGCGCCGGGCCTGAAAGAGCCAGTGGAGATCATCAAGGACAAATGGGGCATCTCCCACATCTATGCTAAGAACGAGAACGACCTGTTCTTCGCGCAAGGCTACAACGCTGCCCGCGACCGGCTTTTCCAGATGGAGATGTGGCGCCGCCAGGCCACCGGCACCGTCGCCGAAATCCTGGGCCCCAAGGAAGTGGAGCGCGACATCACCAATCGCCTCTTCGCCTATCGGGGCGATCTCGACAAGGATTACGCGGTCTATCACCCCCACGGCAAAGACATCATCGCGTCCTTCGCCAATGGCATTAATGCCTATATCGACGCCACGGTGAAAAACCCGGCGCTGCTGACCGAGGAATTCCGCATCCTGGGTTTCAAGCCCGTCAAATGGACGCCCGCCGATGTGATTTCCCGCGTGGATATCAACCGCGCCGCCAGCCTGGGTGCGCAGCTCAACAATGCGCTGGCCATCCGCGCCCTGGGCGAGGAGAAATTCAAGGACCTGCAATATTACCAGCCCGCCAATCCCGACCTGAAAATCGATCCGGCGATTGACCAGTCCCTGCTGTCAAAGGACATCTTGCAGTATTACCGGCACTTCGTGTCGCCGCTGAACATCACGCCTGATCAGATCCCGGCGAATTATCGCAATGCCAAGACCGCGGCCCTGATCAATCGCGGCGTGGAACAGATGTCGCCGCAGGATTTGAGCGAGCGCCGCCAGGATATCGGCAGCAACAATTGGGTGGTCTCCGGCTCCAAGACCATGGGCGGCTATCCCATGGTGGTGGGCGATCCCCATCGCGCCCAGGCCGCCGCCTCCTTGCGCTATTGGGTGCATCTGGTGGCGCCGGGCTGGAATGTGATCGGCGGCGGCGAGCCCATGAACCCCGGCGTCTCCATCGGCCATAATGAATATGGCGCCTGGGAGCTCACCACCTTCGGCACATCCGTCGAAGACCTTTATATCTACGACACCAATCCCGCCAATTCCGACCAATACAAATACAAGGATGGCTGGGAGAGCATGAAGGTGATCCGCACCTCGATTCCCGTAAAGGGCGCGGCGGCGCAGACGGTGGAGCTGAAATACACCCGTCACGGCCCGGTGATCTTCGAGGACAAGGCGCACCACAAGGCTTACGGCATGCGCGCCGCCTATCTCGAAGCCGGCGGCGGCGGCTATCTCGGCAGCCTGCGCATGGACCAGGCGAAAAGCTGGGAAGAATTTGTCGAAGCCTGCAGCTACACCTACATCCCTGCCGAAAACATGGTGTGGGGCGACCGCGCCGGCAATATCGGCTATCAGGCGGTGGGCATTGCCCCCTTGCGGCCCAACTGGAGCGGCGAAGTGCCGGTGCCGGGCGACGGCCGTTACGAATGGGCCGGTTTTCTGCCGGGGAAAGACCTGCCGCACATAAAAAATCCGGACAAGGGCTTCTACAACACTTCCAACAATTACCAGATCCCCACCGGCAATCTCGACACCACATGGCCCGACAAGCGCGCTTTGCATTACACCTGGGCCGATCCTTTCCGCGGCCAGAGTGTGGCGGAAGTGCTGAGTTCTGGCCGCCGTTTCACCGTCGCGGACATGGTGCAGCTGCAGAACAACGAACTTTCCATTCCCGCCCGCACCATCGTGCCCTTGCTGCGCGACATACCCATCGCCAATGCAGCATCACGCGCGGCGGCGGAAAAGCTGCTGCACTGGAATTACTGGATGGACAAGGATTCGGTGGAAGCTGGCATCTATGAAATGTTCCAGCGCCATGTCCTCTCCAATGTGCGCAATGCTGTGGTGCCGGCCGCGGCGCGCGATGCCGTGGGCACCTTGCCCATGACGCGGGTACTGGCCTTCCTCACCGCGCCGGACGGAAGCTTCGGCGAAGACCCGGTGGCGGGCCGCAACGCGCTGTTGGTCAAAAGCCTGGATGAAGGCATCGCCGATCTCACAAAGCGTTTTGGCGCCGACAGCAGCAAATGGACGCTTGGCGCCTATCACTATGCCAAGATCCTGCATCCCATGTCGCAGGCGCTGTCACCCGAACTGGAAGCCAGATTCGATGTCGGCTCCATCGCGCGCGGCGGCGACAGTTACACCATCACGGCCACCGGCGGCAGCGACAACCAGACCAGCGGCGGCTCCTTCAAGAATGTCTTCGACACCGAGAATTGGGAAAATTCCGTCGGCCTCAACAATCCGGGCCAGTCCGGCAATGTGGATGATCCCCATTACCGCGATCTCTACCAGCTCTGGGCGCGGGGCAAATATTTCCCCGTCTTCTACAGCCGTTCCAAGATCGAATCGGTGGCCGAAAAGACCTCCGTGCTGACGCCGCAATAATCGGGGCTAAACCCGCGGCCCAACTGGGATTTTCCCTGGCTTCATGCTAGGGAAATCCCGATGTCGAATGGCCTGAAGCGCACATTCTGGATCGTTCCGCTCGTCCTTGTGGCGATCCTGGCGGCGCTGTGGCTGGCGCGGGCGCGGCTGGCCGGCGAAGTGGCGCAGCGCTACTTCCGTGATCATAACATCGCTTCCGACATCAGCTTTGGCCGCCTGGGCCTTTCGGGCGTGACGGGCCGCATCATATTGGGCCCCGCCGATGCGCCCGATTTTTCCGCCGAATCCGTGGAAGTGGATTTTGATCCCCTCCAGTTCACGCCCCGCATTGTCGAAGTGCGTCTGGTCAACCCTGTCGTCCGGGCGCGCATCGGCTCGGATGGAAAACTCACGCTGGGCTCCCTGCAGGCCTGGCTGGATTCGCTTCCCGCCAGCGAAGGGGAATCGCCTTATGTCAGCGCCGACCTGGTGGTTTCGCTTTCTCACCTGCGCGCCCTGCTGGCGACGCCGGCCGGGCCGCTGGAGCTGGGCGGCGATGTGAAGGTCAAGCACAGCGATCTGGTTTCAGCCGACCTCGCGGCAAGGCCCACTATTCTGTCCTGGCAGGGCACGGCCATTCGTCTCGCCGGCGCCGGCCTGCGGCTGGAGGAAAAACCGTCCGGCCACGCCGCCACGGCGCATTTTGAAGGCTCGGTGAGCAGGGCCGGACTGCAAGCGACGGATGTGACGGCCCAGCTTGCCGCGCCCGGCTTGCGCTGGGATTTGAATGCCAAAACCTTCGCTGCACCCAGCGTGACGGCGCAGATCAAGATGGCGTCGCTGCAAAGTGGCGTGACGGCCACCAACCCTTCTGTTGACCTGGCGGTGAAGGACTTGCGCGGCACATTCGCCGGCGCAGTCACAGCCGATATCACTGCCCGGGCCGGTGCCGATTTCGCATTTGATGTGACAAAAATTCCCGTCCTGACGCGCGACCGCCGCATGACGCAGGCGCTGCAAGGCAACCTCAAGCATCTGGACATCACCCTGAGCGCCGCCGTCACGCGCCAAGACGGCCAGCTTGAACTTGCGCTGAAAGCGCCGGCCATCATCAGCGGCGCCAGGGGTGGCAGCGTACGCCTGGCATCCTTGTCGCTCAAAAGCACGCCAGCAGGCCTTGAAGCTGCATTCGATGCGGCGCTGTCGGGGCCGAGCCTGCCCGCTATTTCCTTGCGCGCCAAAAATTTGCGCCTGCAGGGTGGCGGCTTGACCCTGTCGCTGGCCACACGCGCCCGCTTCGATTTTGACATGATGCGCGGCGCCGATGTGTCCGCCAACGGCACCGCATCGCTGAAACAGGGTGTGTTTGGTTTTGCATTTAATGGCTGCAGCCCCGCAACCTTGAAGCAATTTCTGCCCGGCGGCCTGAACCTGGCCCGCACCGTCAAGGCCACGATCTGCGCCGCGCCGGGGCAAAAGGCGTTCACCGCCGATGCCTCTGGCTGGCGCTTTTCGGTCCAGGCCCGCAATGCCGCCATGGTCGTGCCGCTGGGCGATGTGCAATTTTCGGGCGCGTCCGGCCGCATCGCGTTTTCCGGCACGGGCGCGCAAATGGGCGGCAAGGTCACCGTTACCGCTGCGCGCATGAGCGATCACGCCCCCGCGCCCCGTTTTGAACCCCTGACTGGCACGGGCGAGGTTCTGCTCAAGGATTGGGTGTGGCACGGCACATTCGCGGCGGCCGACAAGAACGGCACGGCGCTTGGCAAGGCCGGCTTCAGCCATGTGATGGCGACCGGCGAAGGCCAGATGACCATCGACGCGCCGCACCTGGAATTTGCGCAAGGCAAGCTGCAGCCTGACATGCTGTCGCCGTTGCTGGGCAAACTCTCGCAGGTGCATGGCAATGCCAGCTTTGACGGCGTCATCGCCTGGTCGCATGACGGACTGACAAGCCATGGCAATCTTGCGGTGGACAAGCTGGATTTCCTCACGCCGCTGGGCACGGCGCATGCGGTGAATGCAAAAATTGCGCTCAGCTCCTTGCTGCCGCCGGTCACCGCGCCGGGCCAGCATATTGAAATATCGCGCATTGACTGGACCTTGCCCCTCAGCGGGATTGCGGTGGATTTTTCCTTTGGCGGCAACACGCTCAAGCTGAACAGCCTCACCACCAGCATCGCCGACGGCAAGGTCAAACTGGGCACCATCGCCATCAACCTGGCTGCGCCCGGCAAGGTGGAAGGCGCCGCCAGCCTGGGCAGTATCTCGCTGGCGCCGCTGGTCGCCGCCTCCAACCTTGGCGAAAAGATCAAGCTGGAAGGCAAAATTACCGGCACCGTGCCTTTCTCTTACGGCCCGGAGGGCTTTCGGATTGTGAGCGGCCGCGTTGCGGCGGACGGGCCGGGCCGGATTTCCCTGAACCGCTCGGTCTGGAATGAAGGCGGCGCGGGGCCGCCCAATGTGGTGCAGGACCTGGCCTATCAGGCGCTGGAAAACCTGGCCTTTGATGCGCTGTCGGCTGACATCAATTCCGTCCCCGGGGGCCGTTTGCAGGTGCTTTTCCATATCAAGGGCCATAGCGATCCGCCCCAGCCGCAACAGGCGGAAATCGCGGTGGGGGACCTCCTTGACGGCACCGTGCTGCAAAAACCCATCAAGCTAACCTCCGGTACGCCCATCGATTTGACCCTGGACACCTCCCTTAATTTTGACGAACTCTTGAAGTCCTATAGCGAAGCATGGTCAAAAACACTGGGTCAGCCTTGAGGCGGACGGTCGGATGTGGAGCCCTTTGATGAAGAATCCGGTGCGGACAGTATTTTATGCGGCAGCTTGCGCGATTGCGCTTTGCGCCTGCACGCCAACCATCCGCATCGAGGTGGCGCCGATCAATATCTATGCCAAGCTTGATGCCGATGTTCGGGTGCGGTTGGACAAGGAAGTCCAGAGCGCCGTGCAGCAGAACCCCAACCTTTTCTAATGTCGTGAAGGAAGCCTGACGATGAGCATCTTCGCAAAATTGAAAACCGGCTTGGCGCTGGTCCTGCTCCTGGGTCTCAGCGGTCCCGCCTTTGCCGATGCCGCCAGCGACAAGGCGACTGTGGAAGCGGCCAAGGCCGCCGGCACGGTCGGCGAACAGGGCGATGGTTATCTGGGCTTCGTCAGCGGCTCCGGCGAAGGCGCCGTTGCGGCGGCGGTCGCTGCCATCAATGCGGGCCGCGCCGACGTCTTTGCCCAGACAGCGGCCAAGTCGGGCACCACGCGCGATGCCGCCGGCCAGGCCACCGGCGCGCTGTTGATCGAGAAAATGCCTGCGGGCCAGTTCTTCAAGCCGCTGGGCGGCGCCTGGACCAAGAAATAGCTAGGCGGCGTCCTTCGGCCAGCGGATAAAGGCCAGCGCCCACAAGGCGGGCAGCCCCAATATCGGCACGAAGACGAGCAGCGCCCACCAGGAGCTGAGGCCGATACGCTTCAGGATTTGTCCCATGGGAATGGCGACCAGCAATTCTGCAATCGTAAAGATCAGGATTAGCTGCTGCGTGTTGATCAAAATCTGCGGCTGGATATAGGGCATTTTTCTCTCCCGGCGCTGTTTGCCTGCGGCGCATCTGATGCCTGTCTATACCAGAATCCAGGCGAGAAAAAGCCATGCCTTGTCGCCCGGCCGCCGCACTTGAGCGGTTGGAAGGCCAAAACACGGGGATGACCAGCACGCCTGCCAGACCGGTCAGCAGGTTCAGCGGAACGTCCATCTTCACGAAATCGAATTGGCTGCAGCCGCCAGGCTGGCAGGCCAGAAAATTGGTCTGATTGCCGAACGGTTTGGCAAATGCCGCGCCCGCCGCCATCATCACGGCCATGAGAAGCGGACGCGCGCTTACACCCTGGCTCTCGGCCAGCCAATTGGATCTGGTTTTGCTGGCCCTGCCGGGCCTCCAACTCTATAACGAGCCATGGACTTCCTGATCGCACAAACGCTGGGTTTGCTGGCGATTGCCATTTTGGTGGCGATCGGTGCGCGCCGCCTGTCGCTGCCCTACACGGTGGGCCTTGTCGTGACCGGTATCGCCCTGGCCTTCAGCCGTTTCGATGCCGGCGTGCGGCTAACTCACGATGTCATCTTTGACGTCATTTTGCCGCCACTCCTGTTTGAAGCGGCTATCAATATTCCCTGGCAGGAATTGCGCCGCGACCTGGTGCCGGTATTGGTGCTCAGTATTTTCGGCGTGGCAATTTCAGCGGCGGTGGTGGCGTTCGGCATGGCGAATTTCCTTGGCTGGCCGATGGCCTCGGCACTTGTCTTCGGTGTGCTGATTGCCGCCACCGATCCTGTGGCCGTGATCGCCATGTTCAAGGATACCGGACTGGTTGGGCGCCTGCGGCTGCTGGTGGAAAGCGAAAGCCTTTTCAATGACGGCGTTGCGGCTGTGCTGTTCGGCCTTGCTCTGGCTTGGGCAAATAGCAGCAGCGCAGGCGCGCTGAGCGCGATCTGGGACTTGCTGCGAATTTCAGGAGGCGGCATTGCGCTGGGTCTTGGCGTTGGGGGCGCGGCAATTGTCATCGCCGGGCGCACCGGCGAACACATGGTGGAAGCGGCGGTCACCGGCGTGGCGGCATACGGCGCCTTCCTCGCCGCGGAAGCACTGCATGTCTCAGGCGTTCTGGCTACGGTCAGCGCGGGGTTGCTGATGGGCAGTGCCGGGGTGCGCGGCAATGGTGCGAATTTCGGGCTGTCGGCCCCGGGCCGCGCCTTTGTCCTGGAGCTTTGGGAATTTGCCGCCTTCTTCGCCAATTCCATCATCTTCCTTCTTATCGGCCTTGCCGTCGCGCGGGTGCCCTTCGCCCAATTTGGCTGGGGCGCCCTCGCCATAGCCCTTCTGCTTGCGTTCGTGGGCCGGGCTGCCACGGTCTACCCGCTGTGCCTGATTTTCCGGGGATCGCGCTGGAGGGTCTCCCTGCTGGATCAGCATGTGTTGTGGTGGGGCGGGCTGCGTGGCGCCCTGGCGCTTGCCCTGGCCCTTAGCTTGCCGGATCGGGTGCCGCTGCGCGACGACATCGTGATCGCGACCTTCGCCATCGTTGCGTTTTCCGTGCTGGCGCAAGGCCTCACGATGCCAATGCTGTTGCGCCGCCTGGGGCATATCCGGCCAGGACAGATTGCGGCCCCGCACCCCTGAACATTTGCGCAGCGCTTCGGGCAGGACGGACGCATCCATGCGGGTGCGCCCGCCCCCAAGCAAAACCGGTGCTTAGCAGGCGCCCTTGCCAGATGCTGCCGCCCTGACCATGCTTGGGCCGAAAGGCAGCCCCACTTTGAGTCCTGCGCGCAAGCAACCCGCCCTGAAGAATCCGGCCGTCCAGCGGCTGGACGAATGGTCGCCTTCGCTTCTGAAGTCGCGGCTCTATGGCCAATTGCTGGTGGACATCATCATCGGGGCGCTGGCGCCCGGTGAAAGGCTGGACGAACAGGCCCTGGTGCGCCGTTATGGCGGCGGCCTGGCGGGCATTCGCGAAGCGCTGGCGCGGCTTGCGCTGGAAGGCCTGGTGCAGCGCCGGGCGCGCGTGGGCACCATTGTCTCGCCCCTGGACCTGATGGAAGCGCGCGAGGCCTTCGAGGCCCGCGCCCTGATTGAAGTGGAATGCGCCCGCCTGGCCGCCACCAAGGCCAGTGACGCCCAGATCGCCGCGATCAAGGCGACGCTGGAAGGTGGCGATGCGGCGGTCACGAAGAATGATGCAAGGGCGCTGGCGGCAATGGACGAGGCGTTCCACGTTTCCGTCGCCACCGCTAGCGGCAACCGCACCCTGGCCAAGATGGTCACCATCCTGCATCACCAGACGGCGCGTTACTGGCTTTACACCATGCAGGCGCCGCAGGCTGAGGATTCCATGCAAGCGCTTGCCGAACATGCCCGCCTCGCCGATGCCATTGCGGCGCGCGATCCTGCAAAGGCTCAGCTATTGATGCGCGAAGTGCTGGGCAATTTTCCCACTGATGTAAAGCGCAGCCTGGAAACCCGGTAATGGAAACGCCCGTCCGCGCCTGGCTGACGCTGGGCTGCGTCAGTCTTCTGTTTTTCCTGGTCACGGCGCTGACCTTTTCTTCGCTGGGCGTGGTGCTGCCCGCCATGGTCGGCGAAATGGGCTGGAGCTGGGGCGAGGCCGGCATGGGCTTTACGCTGCTGGGTATTTTCTGCGGCATCACCAGCACCATTCCCGCGACAATGATCCGGCGATTGGGCGTGCGCGCGACCTTGCTGGCGGGCGGCGCGGTCATGGCCGCGGCCTTCGCTGTCCTGGCGATGACGGGTGGATTGGTGCTGTACGCCATTGGCTGTTCGCTGGCCGGGCTGGGTTTTACCCTGCTCGCCACGGTGCCCGGCACTTTCCTGCTGGGCCGCACCTTTCGCCGTCCCGATTTTGCCTTTGGCCTTTATTTCACGCTCGGCGGGCTGGGTGGCGTGGCGGGTCCGCAATTCTATCACCTCGTGCTGGCGCAGGCGGGAGGCTGGCGGGATTTCTGGTGGGTCTCTGGCGGCTTGACGCTGGCAGCGGCGCTGCTTGGCGCAGCCCTGGTGGATACGCGCACCGACCTCACCGATGCCCGCACGCAGGAGATCACCAGCGAAAGCTGGAGCGCCGCGGCGGCGCTGCGGACCCTGCAATTTTCCATTCTCGCTGCCGCCTATAGCGTGTTCCTGATCGTGGACATCACCATCAATGCCGTATCGGTGCCGCACCTGATGCGCCATGGCGTGGCGGAAAATGATGCCGACAATCTTCTCAGCCTGATCGGGTTGACCAATGCCGGGGCGCGGCTGGCCGGCGGGCTGGTGTCGCGCCTCATCAAGCCGCGCCTGCTGCTGCTGGGCGCGCTCACCGTACTGATCATCGGACTGGTGGCGCTCAGCAGCGCCCAGGCCGCGTCCTTGACCCTGGTGTATGCCGCGGGCATCGGCATCGGTTCGGGCCTCACCTTCTTTGCCGCCACCATCCTGCTGCTCGATTATTATGGCCGGGGCCCCAATCTGGAGCTTTTCTCCATCGTCAATGTGATTTCCACCATTGGCTCGGTGGGTCCCACCTTTGCGGGTTTTGTGGGCGATCACACCGGCAGTTTCGTGCCCGCTTTTGTGGGGCTGGCCGTGCTGGTGGGGATGGTCCTGATGGCCGTTCTCTGGATGAAGCCGCCGCACCGGGTGACGCCATGAGCGCGCAATTTGGCGTATTTTTGCCTGTCGCCAGCGGCGGCTGGATCGTGTCGCGCAACACGCCGGTTCTGGATGGCGGCTGGCCGCAAAACCGTGATGCCGCGATACTTGCTGACGCGCACGGCTTTGACTTCGTCATGTCGATGGGCAAGTGGCGCGGCTTTGGCGGCGATACCGGTCACTGGGGCCGCAGCCTCGAATCCGTCACCATGATGGCCGGAATCGCCGCCCTGACCAAAAACGTGAAAATCTGGGCCACCTTGCACGCCATCCTGCACAATCCCGTGGTGGCCGCCAAAACCATCGCCACGCTGGATCATATCAGCGGCGGCCGCGCCGGCCTCAACATCGTGGCGGGCGCCTATCGCGGCGAGTTCGAGCAGATGAATGCCTGGGATGCCCGCCTGGACCATGATGCGCGCTACGACCTGGCGGAAGAATGGACAATAATCGTCAAGCGGTTGTGGAGCGAGGAACGGGTCGATTTTTCAGGCAAGTATTTCACTATCCGCGATTGCGTCTGCGAGCCCAAGCCGCTGCGCCGCCCGGACCTGATCTGTGCCGGCATGTCGCCGCGCGGCTTTGCATTTTCGGTAGGCCAGGCCGATGCCTGTTTCATTGGCGGGCGCGACATGGCGGAAACCCGCGCCGCTTCGCTGCGCGCCAAGGACATGGCGGCAAAGCTGGGCAAGACCATCAAGTCCTATGCGATGTGCACCGTCATTTATGGCGGCAGCGATGCTTTGGCGGAAAAAACCGCCCAGCATTATCGCGAAGGCCTGGACGAGGGCGCGGTGCTGGGCATGCTGGAAAGCTACGGCCAGACCTTGCAGGGCGGGGATAACGCCATGGTGGCAAGGTCCAAGGGTGCTTTCATGGCCCACACCGTGATCGGCAGCACCGCCAGCTGCGCGCAGCAGATGGAACATTACCTGCGCGAATGTGCCCTGGACGGGTTGATGCTGACCTTTGCCGATTACCAGGAGGGCGTGGTGGTGACGGGACAGGAAATTTTGCCGCGCCTGCGCGGGGCGGCGGCATGAGCCTGAAGGACTGGATCGCGCCCGGCCGCACCGCCCTGCTGCTGGTCGACATGCAGGTGGATTTTGCACAGGGCGGCGACGCCAGGAACAACAGCGACATCCAGGCGGCGGTGCGCCAGGCGGAAATTCTTGCCGCGGCGGCGCGGGCTGCCAATGTCCCTTGCGTGTTCGTGCGCCTGGTCACCAGGCCGCAAGATGATACGGCGTTCCTGGCGGAATGGAAAAAACGGCGCGGGACGGACAAGGACGAACCGCTCTGCCGCGAAGGCACCCGCGGCGCAGATTTCGTCGGGCCGCGGCCGCAGGGCGGCGAAATGGTCTTCTCCAAGTCCCGCTATAACGGCTTTGCCGGCACCGGCCTGGATGCGGCGCTGCGCGGCGCCGGCATTGATACGCTGGTGGTGGCGGGTCTCACCACCGAATGCTGCATCGACTCCACGGTGCGCGATGCCTTTGAGCGCGACTATCATGTTGTTGTCGCCTCCGATGCCACCGCCTGCAATGCGCCGGACCTGCAGAAGGCCGCGCTCAAGGCCCTGGCGCTCAACTGCGCCAGCCTGGCCAGCACGGCCGACATCCGTGCGGCTTGGAATATATAGATAATTCAGCCACTTATTGTGAAATTGGACGTGCAGCCTTGCGGTGCAGCGTAAAATGTTAGAAGACAGATGGCACCCCGATCGCATTGGACTGCATGCGTCCTGTTTTCCTGACCGTCGCCGCCGTCCTGGCCTTGCTGGGGCCGGCGCACGCCCAAAGTGACCTGCCGCTGGAAAGCGTCACCGTCACCGGCGACCGGGTGCGCCTGATCCAGGTCAGCCCCGACGAAACCGCCTTCGGCATCGCCAAGCCGCTGCTGGAAACGCCGCGCGCCGTCACGGCCGTCAGCGACACCACCATCAGCCGCTATGGCGTCACCGGCGTGGACACGCTCAGCGCCATTTCGCCCTCCGCCTATACCGCCAGCTATTATGGCGTGGAGGGCGCGGTCAATTTGCGCGGCACACTTGCGGAAAGTTATTTCCGCGGCTTCAAGCGGGTGGAAAACCGCGGCACCTACCAGACGCCGCTGGGCGATGCCGCCGCCATCGAAATCCTGCGCGGTCCGCCATCGCCGGTTTATGGCGCGGGCAAGGTTGGCGGACTGATCAATTTCATTCCCAAGAGCGAAAGCGGCAAGGCCGATGCCGTCAGCGGCGAACTCACCGCAACGTTCGGCAGTTACAGCAAGCGCAACCTCACCGGCCAGATCGGCCTGCCGCTGGAGCTGGGCTTTGCGGCGGGGGGCGTGCATGCCTATGGCGAGCTGGATGACAGCTTCAGCTTTTATCGGGGCCTGCATCCCAGCCACCAGCTTGTGGAATTGTCTGCAGATTTTTCCGCCGGGCCCTGGGCGCTGTCATCGGACTATATGTTCTATCACGCCAATGGCGATGTGCAGACGCCCGGCTGGAACCGGTTGACGCAAAGCCTGATTGATAGCGGTGCCTACGTTACGGGCCGCAACACAGCGCTGGGCGACAGGGACGGCAATGGCCGGCTGACGCTCAATGAGCTGGGCGGCAATCCCTATTTCTACGATCCGAACTTCAAGCCGCTCTACCTGGCGGCGCCGTTCTGCGGCAGCTGCAGCGATGCCGCCCACCGGCTGGACAACGGGCTGGGCACAGGCTGGCTTGACCGGCGCAGCGTTTACCTGGCGCGCGGCGTGGATTTTTCCAACACGGTGACTCATACCGTTTTTGCCGAACTGGCACGGGCATTTGAGAATGGCGACAATTTTCGCCTGCAGGCCTTTGCCGACACGCTGTCGAATGACCGCTTTGTGTCCTACGGCTTTCCCGGCTCCTACCGCAGCGAAATTGCCGAAGTGCGGGCGCGCTATGATCTGCGCCGTGATGCGCTGGACGGGCAATTGACCAGCCAGACTTTGCTGGGGGCCTCCTACCGTCACGTCCATGCCATCGGCAAGGAGAGTTACAACAGCGGTGTCATCGCCCTGGACCGCCGCGACATCACCCAGGGCGCGCGCGCCAACGACATTATCGATTCCCCTTTCAACACCGATCCCGCCGGCGCCGTGGGGCTGGGTTGGGAAAATGACGTGCGCAGCAACAGCGCCGATGCGGGACTGTTCGTCACCAGCGATATTGCCTGGAAACATGGGCTGGACCTGACATTGGGCGGGCGTTACGATGCCTATAATGTGCGCAGCGTTGATCTGGGCGTGCTGCCTTACGAGCCTGCCAGCGGACGCGGTTCCAAGGGCGCGCTGACCTATTCCGCGAGCCTGAGCTACAAAGCCGGGTTCGGCCTTGTGCCCTATGTCACCAACGCCAAATCCTCGTCGCTCGAGATCGGACAGGCCGGCCAGGTGATGACCTCGCTGCTGGCCAGCGATGACTGGCTGTCCGCCTCCTTCCTGAATGAAGCGGGCGTGAAATTCGCGTTCCTCGACAATCACCTGGTCGGCGCCCTGGCCTGGTACCGGCAGGAGCGCAGCCAGATGCTGCAGGGAGCCGGCGGCACAAGCCTGATGGGCACGCGCGCAAAAGGGTTTGAAGCGGAAATCCGCACCGTGCTGGACCATAATTTCAGCGTGACGCTGGCGGCCAGCATGCAGCACAGCCTCGTCAAGGGCCCCGATCACAGCTTCCAGTATATTCCGGCCCGCACCGCCGGGGTGACGCCGCAATCCGGGTTCGGCGGCGCATATGTGGTGTGGGATTTTTCGATGTTGCGCGCGGGCGATTATGAAAACACGCTGGTGCCCCATGCCGTGGTCAGCCCCTATGTCACCTTCACCAGCGATGCAGGCGATTGGGGCGGCAGTTTTGGCGGCTCCTATGTGACACACACCGCCCAGACGGTGCCCAGCCCGCTGACCTTCCCCTCTTATGTGAAAATGAACCTGTCAGCGTTCGTGCGCAGCGGGTTTTGGGAAGTGAATGTAAATGTCGATAATCTTGGCAACACCCGCTACTTCACGCCCGATGCCGACACCTATGCCAATCTTGGCGCCCTGCCGGGAATAGGGCGCACCTGGCGCATCGCCCTGAAACGCGAATTCTAGCTTTTGTAGGCGCCGGTGAGGGCCCGCATGGTTTCGCCCAGCAGCTTCTCAAATTCGCTGGCGCCCAGCGCGCCCGCCAGGTGCGGCGTCACCACGCCATGCAGGCCCGCCCATAGAACCGGCCCGATGACCTCGGGGTCGCCGCGGAAATGCCCTTCCTTCACCATCAGCTTCACATGGTCGATCATGCTGGCGCGGGCGCGCGCCTCCGACGCGAAGAGTTCGGGCAGCGGCGCAAGGCGCGGCTTGGAAATATCAAACATCAGCCGGTAGCAGGCCTGTTCTTCCAGCGCGAAGCGCACATAGGCGCGGCCAACGGCGGCGCTTTTCTCCGTCGCGCTGCCCGGCGTGCCCAGGGCTTTTTCAAGCTGGTCGGCGAAGCGGCCAAAAGCGCGGGCACGAATGGCGGCAAGAATTTCTTCCTTGTCCTTGAAGTAGCGATAGGGCGTCATGGCGCTGACGCCGAGCTGGCCCGCAAGCTCGCGCATGTTCAGTCCGTCACGGCCCTTGGTGACAAAGATGCGGGTGGCTATCTCGCAGAGACGTTCGCGAAAATCGGCCACGTCATGTTCGCTGAGAATTCGCGGCACTTGGCACTCCCCGCTGCGATTCATGGCAAATGGCCATGGGGATTGCTACGATTTACCACGTATAACTGGCTCCGCATCATGGTTTCGTCGCGATAATTCGTCAGAATCCCCGCATGAGAAGGGTTCTATTTTTATTTTCCGTGCTTTTGCTGACGGCTTGCGCGGCAGCGCCCCAATTGGCCTCGCCGCCCGATGTAAGACCCAATCCTGCGCTGGATCAGATCGCCTGGCTGCAACTTGGCGATGGGGGTGCAGGGGAGATACGCGCAGTAGCAGAAGGCGCGAACTGTCCAAGATTTACGCAGTCCAACGGTATTGAAATTGCGCTTCAATTGCGTGCGCCGGCCAATGATGCCTTCGCGCGGGTCTGCAGCGCGCCCCTGCCGGCTGGTGCAAAGGTGGAAGGATTGCCCGCCATCAAAGCCAGGCCGGAACGCATCCTTGTGCTGGGCGACACTGGCTGCCGCGTTTTGAATCTGGCGGTACAGAGCTGCAACTCGCCCAAGGACTGGCCTTTTCCCGCCTTGGCCGCCTCCGCCGCCCGCCTGAAGCCGGACCTTGTGATAGATCTGGGTGATTATCAGTACCGCGAAACGCCTTGTCCGCCTGGCAATGACGGCTGTGCCGGCACGCCTTACGGCGACAATTGGCCGGCCTGGAAAGCGGACTTCTTTGCGCCCGCCGCGCCGCTCCTGGCGGCGGCGCCGTGGATTTTCGTGCGCGGCAATCATGAGGATTGCCACCGCGCCTGGCGCGGTTTCATGCGCCTGCTCGGCCCGTTGCCGCATTCGCCCGACTGCGCGGCGCATCTGGCGCCTTATCGCGTGCCGCTGGGCGGGTTGACGCTGCTGGTGATGGACAATGCCGACGCCTCCGATGCGACAGTGGATGCCAGCAAGGTCCCGCTCTACCAGGCGGAGCTGGCGGATGCCGTTTCGCCAGGCGCTGTGCCGGTGTGGCTGGCCATGCACCGGCCGATCTGGGCGGTCGTGACAGGCCCGCTGAACGTGCCGGTGGGCGGCAACGCCCAGATCATCGCGGCGGCGGAAAAAACCATGATCACCAAGCCTGTCGCGCTGATGCTGTCGGGGCATATCCATTCGTTCCAGGCCATCAATTACGCCGGCGGCCAGCCGCCGCCGCAGATTGTGGCGGGCAATGGCGGCGATACTCTCCACGTCATTCCCGCCAACCTGAAGGGCGCCATCTTCCAGGGCCATTCGGGCGTCGCGGTGCAGGACGGCTTGTCGGTGGGCGGCTTTGGATTCCTCCTGCTGACGCGCGGGCAGGGCAAATGGACGATCGATCTTTACGACTCGGCCGGTGTCGCGGAAGGCCAGTGCCTGTTCGATGAAGCGGCGGGCCGGGTGGATTGCCCCAGGCTACCGGCTGGCCGCTGAACCTGCATCGCCAGCCAGCGTCACAAGCAGCGATGCGGTGGGGAAACCGTCTGCCGCGATGCCTTTGGATTTCTGGTAGGCCTTGAGCGCGGCGCGGGTCTTGCGGCCCAGCACGCCATCGGCTTCGCCCGGATCATAGCCCAGCGCCTTGAGGCTGTTCTGGAACTGCTCGCGTTCGGCGCGCGACAGCGTGCGCTCGTCGCGTGGCCACCCGGCCACAAGGTCTGCGCCGCCCGCCATGCGGTCGGCCAGCAGGCCCACCGCCAGGGCATAGCTGGCGGCATTGTTGTATTTCATGATGGCGCGAAAATTGGCGAACAGCAGGAAGGCCGGACCGCGCGCTCCGGCGGGCAAATAGAGCGATGCGGAATCCTCTCCCGCCGGCAGCGCCGCGCCGGATGCGGTCTGGATGCCCATCGCGGCCCAGGCCGAGAGCGGTTTTTCCGCGTCGAGGTCGGCTTCCGCGGCATCGAACAGGGCAGGAATTTTTGCCTCATAACCCCAGGGCTTGCCGGTCTGCCAACCTTCACGCACCAGCAAACTCGCGGACGAGGCCAGCGCATCGGCGGGCGAGGTCCAGATATCAATCTTGCCGTCACCATCGCCGTCGGTGGCATATTTGAAAAAGCTGGTGGGCATGAATTGCGTCTGGCCGAATGCGCCGGCCCAGGACGCCGTCATCTGCGAAACCGGGTAGTTATTGTCCTGCAGAAGCTTCAGCGCCGCCAGCAATTCGCGCCGGGCAAATTCCTGGCGCGATCCGGTCCACGCCTGTGTGGCGAGCGTGGCAAAGAGGTTGTAGCCGCCCGTGCTGGCGCCATAGTCGGTTTCCATGCCCCAGATCGCCACCAATATTTCCTTCGCCACGCCGCTGCGTGTTTCGATGGCGGGGAGCAGATCGGCATAGCGCGTCAGCATGAATTTTGCGTCGGCAATGCGCCGGGCCGATACCGCGCTGTCCAGATAGCTCCACACCGGCCGGGAGAATTCCGGCTGGTTGTCGATCGACTGCTGGATGGTGGCGACGGGCGCGATGCCGGCCACGGCACGGTTATAGGTTTGCGGCGTGATGCCGGCTGCGATGGCCGTGACTTCAAAATCGCGGATGAAAGCCTGGAACGAGGCATCGCCGCCCATGGCCGGCAGAGGCGGGATGGGCGCCGGGGCAGGGGCAGGCAGCGGCGCGGGGACGGGGGCTGGGGCGGGTGTCCGGGCGCAGCCAGCCGCCAGCAGCAACAGGACAAAGGCCGTGGGCTGGAGGTGCTTGGTCAACCGCATGCCCCGATTCTAGCATGCACCGGCGCGAATGCGTTAATTTTTGGCGGAAATGCTGCTTTTTTGAAGGGCACGGCCCCCCTTTTTCCCGTGTTGACAGGGGCGGGTGCGGACAATAGCTTCCGCGCCTCTTTGCAGGGGGCCCCGATATGCGGGCCCTGGATATTGAAGGCAGTGTCATGAAGGTTCGCAATTCGCTCCGTTCGCTCAAGAAGCGTGACAAGGACTGCCGCGTCATCCGCCGCAAAGGCCGGGTCTATGTCATCAACAAGAAGAATCCCCGGTTCAAAGCCCGCCAGGGCTAGTTAGTATGCCTGCGGTTTTCTGAGTAACCGCATGCTGCTTGCACCTTCCGATCCCAAAATCCTGGCCCGCCGCGACAGCATCGTCGCGGCGCTGAAAAAGATCGTGCCCGACGGCGTGGTCGAGGCCTCGTCCGACCTTGCCGCCTATGAAAGCGATGCGCTGCCTTCCTATCGCCAGAAGCCCCTGGCGGCGGTGCTGCCCAGGGATGCCGACCAGGTTGCGCGCATCATCCGTTTCGCCAACGAGGCGGGCGTGCCCATCGTGCCGCGGGGCGCGGGCACCAGCCTGTCGGGCGGGGCGCTGCCGCGCGGCGACGGCATCTTGATGGGCTTTGGCCGCATGAGCCGCATCCTGGAAATCGATTATGAAAATCGCTGCGTCACACTGCAGCCAGGCGTCACCAATGCCGCCATCACCCGCGCCGTGGAAGGCGAGGGTTTTTATTATGCCCCCGATCCCTCCAGCCAGATCGCCTGCACCATCGGCGGCAATATTGCGGAAAACAGCGGCGGCCTGCATTGCCTCAAATATGGCCTGACCACAAACAATCTGCTGGGCGTGAAATTCGTTCTTCCCGATGGGCAGATGATCACGCTGGGCGGCAAGGCGCCCGGCGCGGGCGGCCTGGACTTGCTGGGGTTGATCACCGGCTCGGAAGGCCTGCTGGGCGTGGTGGTGGAAGCCACGGTACGCATTCTGCGCAAGGCGCCGGTGACGCGCACCATGCTGGCCAGCTTCGACAGCGTGCCCGATGCGGGCGCCTGCGTCGCCGCCATCATCGGCGACGGCATTGTGCCGGCCGCGATGGAATTCATGGACCGTGCCACCATCGGCGCGGTGGAATCCTTCAATGCTCCCGGCTATCCCGATGCCGAAGCCATTCTCATCATCGATGCCGACGGCGTCGAGGCGGATGTGGCGGACGCGATGGCGCGCATCGCCATTCACGTCAAGGCCTGTCGCGGCGAATTGCGCGAAGCCACCGAGACCCTGGCCCGCGCCAAGATGTGGGCAGGCCGCAAGGCTGCTTTCGCTGCCATGGGAAAGCTTGCGCCCGACATGATCTGCATGGACGGCACCATCCCGCGCCATGCCCTGCCGCGCGTGCTGGAAGGCATCGCGGACCTGTCGAAAAAGCACGGCCTGGGCTGCTGCAACGTGTTCCATGCCGGCGACGGCAACCTCCACCCCCTGATCAATTTCGACGCCATGAAAGACGGGGAGCTGGCGGTGGCCGAGGAATTCGGCGCCGACATCCTGCGGCTGTGCGTGGCGGTGGGCGGTGTCCTGACCGGCGAGCATGGCGTGGGCATCGAAAAGCGCGACCTGATGACGGAAATGTTCTCCACCGCCGATCTGGACCAGCAGCACCGGGTCAAATGCGCCTTTGATTCCGGCGGGCTGTTCAATCCCGGCAAGGTGTTCCCCACCTTGTCGGCCTGCATTGAGAGCGGCCACATGCATGTGCATGGCGCCAAGCTGCCCCATCCCGACTTGCCGCGCTTCTGATGACCCGCGTCGCCAGCGAAAATGAGATTGTGGACTATGTGCGGGCGGCTCGCGAAAGCCGCACGCCGTTCGAGATCGTGGCGGCGGGAACACGGCGCGGCGCGGGCAGGCCGATGGGCAAATTGCCCGTGCTCGACGTGGCCGGCGTCTCGGGCATCGTCGAATACCAGCCCGAGGAGCTGATCGTCACGGCGCGGCCCGGCACCGGCCTGGCCGAACTAAAAGCGGTTCTGGCGCAGAAAAACCAGTGCCTGGGTTTTGATCCGGTGGACTGGACCCTGTTCGGCGGCGCGCCCGACTTCAGCAAGAATGGCACGCTGGGCGGCGCGGTGTCGGCGGATGCCAGCGGCTCGGGGCGGCTGCGCCATGGTCCGCCGCGCGATTCCCTTTTGGGCTTTCGCGCCGTCAACGGCTTCGGCGAAGCGTTTCGCGGCGGCGCGAAAGTTGTAAAGAACGTCACCGGCTTCGATCTGCCCAAGCTGATGTGCGGGGCTTTCGGAACCCTGGCGGTGATGAGCGAGCTGACCTTTCGCGTCTATCCCAGGCCCTCGGCGCGCACCACGCTGATCCTGCGCGGCCAGGCGCCGGAGGCGGGCTTCGCCGCCTTGCGCGCGATCTGGAAAAGCGCGCTGGAGCCCAGCGGGCTGGCCTATATTCCGGGCGCAGCGGATTTTCCCGGTCTTGGCGATGTGGGCGAGGGCGCGGCGCTGATCCGCCTGGAAGCAGCAGCCAGGCCGCTGCAGGAAAAAATCGCCGCCGCCCGGCTTTTGGTTGGCCCGGCAGAGGAACTGGAAGCGGGCGAAACCGTCTTCGCCCGGGTGGGTGAAGGCAGCTTGTTCCGGGATAATGACCTGGATGTGTGGCGCGTGACGGTGCCGCCAACCCAAGCGGCGCGGGTAGCGAAGGCGATCAACGCTGCCTTGTGGTGGGGCGACTGGGCGGGCGGCCTGCTGTGGATCGGCGCCCGGGAAGAGGATGCGCCGCGCATCCGGGCGCTAGCTGCGCAGGCCGGCGGCCATGCCATGCTGCTGCGCGCGCCCGCGGCCCGCCGCGCCGCGCTGGGGCTTTATGCGCCGCAGCCGCCGGCGCTGGCGGCCGTGACGGCCAGTGTCCGCGCCGCCTTTGATCCCCTGGGCTTGTTCAATCCGGGACGATTTTAGAAATCTGGCGAAACACGGCCAAACGCGCTAATTTCACGCCATGCGCAATAGCCTGATCCTGGCCTTGTTTCTTTTTCTCCCCGCGATGGTCCAGGCCGCGCCCAGCGAAGCCGACAAGTTGTTCGCGCAATTGAAGAAGGTCGAGACGGCGGAAGAAGCCCGCCCCATCGAAAAAAAGCTCAGCGGCCTGTTTCGCATCTCCGGCAGCCCCAGCGTGGATTTGCTGATGGCCCGCGCCCAGATGGCGCTGGGCAGCGACAGCAAGGCGGCGCGCAAGATCGTGGATTCGGTAACCAGTATCGCGCCGCGCTTCGCCGAAGGCTGGCGCGCCCGCGCCCAGATGCAGCAGGCGGCGGGCGACGATGCGGGAGCGATGCTCTCGCTGCAGAAAACGGTCACCCTCAATCCGCGCCATTTCGAGGCGCTGACTGACCTTGGCGACATGCTGGAGCAATATGGCGACAAGGCGGGCGCCCTGAAGCTTTACCGCCAGGCGCTGGCGGTTGATCCGCACCTGGCCGGCGCCGCGCGCGCGGAAAAAGCGCTGGCGAAGGAACTCGAGGGACAGGGAATCTGAAACCTTCCAGCAATGCGCTTTTCGCCGTTCCTTTTCTGGTCGGCTCCTGGTTCGGAGTCGGGCAGCCGCACGACAAGAGTGAAATGTGGCTGGAACATTCCTTTGCCGATGGCCGTTTCGAGGCCCAGTTCCGGCTCTGCGTCAAAGGCAAGGCTTTCGATACCTTCCAGACCGGGCGCTGGGTGCTGGCGGGCGACCTGGAAACCGTCAATATCCAGACCGTGGACGGCAAGCCATTTGTGCGCCAGGACCAGTATAAAATCCTCAAGCATGACGCCAAGACGCAAAGCTATCGCTACCTGGCCAATGGCTTTGTCTTTTCGTCCCGGCGCGTCGATGCGAAATTCCAGCTGCCCGATTGCGAGGCGATCAGCTAGCCGCGGTCGCCGACGATCGCCACCCTGAGCATGTTGGTGGTGCCGGTGACGCCCAGCGGCACGCCGCCGGTGATCACCACATTCTCGCCCTTGACGGCAAAGCCGTCGGCTTCCGCAAAAACAATGGCGCGGTTCACCATCTCGTCCAGGCTGTGAATCTCCTCGGATTGGAGGCAATGCAGGCCCCAGACCAGCGACAGCTTGCGGGCCGTCTCGATGCTGGGCGTCACCGCGATGATCGGCGCCGCCGAACGCTCGCGCGCCGCGCGCAGGGCGGTCGAGCCGGTCTTGGTCCAGCAGATGATGGCGCGGGCCTGGATGGTGCCGGTCACTTCATGCACCGCCGCCATGATGGCGTCTGCCGTGGTGGCGTCGGGCGGCAGGCGCTGGGCGTCGATCACGGCCTGGTAGGTGGGATCCTGCTCCACCTGCCGGGCGATGCGGTCCATGGTCTGCACCGCTTCCACGGGCCAGGCGCCGGACGCCGATTCCGCCGACAGCATCACGGCGTCGGCGCTGTCATAAATGGCCGTCGCCACATCCGAGACTTCGGCGCGGGTGGGGGTGGGCGACTGGATCATGGATTCCAGCATCTGGGTTGCCACCACCACGGGTTTTCCGGCCTTGCGCGCCGCCCGCACGATGCGTTTCTGCAGACCCGGCACCGCTTCCAGCGGCATCTCCACGCCCAGATCGCCGCGCGCCACCATCAGCGCATCGGCCAGCTCCAATATGCCTTCGAGGCTCTCAAGCGCCTTGGGCTTTTCAATCTTGGCCAGCACCCCGGCGCGGCCCGCCACGATATGCTTGAGTTCGGCGACGTCTTCGGGCCGCTGCACGAAGCTGAGCGCAATCCAGTCCACGCCGATCGCCAGCGCCGCATCCAGGTCGGCCCGGTCCTTGGGCGTCATGGCCGACAGCGGCAAGAGCGTGTTGGGCATGTTCACCCCCTTGCGGTTCTTGATCTCGCCCGCCACTTCGACAATGGCGTCGGCATAGGTGTCGGCCTTTTTCAGAAGCCGCAGCCGCACCTTGCCGTCATCGATCAGCAAGGCATGTTTCTGCTTGATGGCCTGGAAGATTTCCGGATGCGGAATGGGAATTTCCAGCGGGTTATCGCTGCTTTCTCCCAACACCAGGCGGACCTGTTCCTGGTCCTTCAGCATCCGGGTGCCGCCGGGAATGGTGCCCAAGCGGATTTTGGGGCCCTGCAGGTCAATCAGGATTCCGATCGGCCGTCCCACCTCCTTCGACAAGGCGCGCAGATCGCCGGTCATGCGCGTAAGCATGGCGTGGTCGGTGTGGCTCATATTGATGCGAAACACGTCCACGCCCGCCTCGAACAGCGCCCGCATCATCTGGGGCGTGTTGGACGCCGGCCCGAGGGTGGCGAGGATCTTGGTCTTGCGCTGGCGCCGCATGGGCATGGCCTCTAGTTGGAAAGACTTTGCGTCCAATCCGGCCTGTTGCCGGTATCAATCTCGAAAAAACCGCGCCGTTCAAAACCGCGCTTGCCGCAATCGCTGCGCCCCGCGGCGGTGAATTTGCCGTTGGGCGCAACGCAGAAATTCGTCTTGCCCTCCCAGGTGCCAGCCGCGCCGTCCGTGGCATAGAGGTAATAATAGCGTGCCTCCAGGGGGCCGGTCAGCAGCCCGGCGCAGGCGCCCGGTGCGATGCTCCACCAGCCCATGCTGGTCCAGCTTCTGCCGTCGAAGCGCCCAATGGCGACGCGCGCCTTGAGGTTGGCCTTGTTGCAGACATTGAAAGCGGCATGCGCGGGAGACGGCGCAGCCAGCAGCACCGCCAGCAGCGGAAAAATTGGAACCGTCAGAGCGGCGAAAACGCGACGCATCGCATCCGGTTTGGCGCGAAGGCGCCATCCTGTCAACGGCGCGGCGGCGCCATCTTGCCAACGTGCCGCCTTGTCGGCCCGTTTTGACAGCCCTATGACAGCGCCATGAACGAGGCTTCATTCGAGCAGGTTTCCGGTCAGCGCGCGCCCCTGTTCCTGTGTGACCATGCCAGCAACGCCTTGCCTGGGGGGTATGGCGCGCTGGGGCTGGAGGCGGGGCTTTTCGCCACCCACATCGCTTATGACATCGGCGCGGCCGAGGTGACGCGGGCCCTGGCCGAAGCGTTCGGCTCGCCCGCCATATTGGGAGCCTGGTCGCGGCTGCTGATTGACCTGAACCGCGGGCCCGATGATCCGACCTTGGTGATGAAGCTTTCCGACGGCAGCATCATTCCGGGCAACCGCAATGTCGATGACGCGGAACTGGCGCGGCGCATCACAAGGTTCCATGCGCCTTACCACAAGGCCATTGCGGACCAGATCAGGTTGCTGGGGCGTCCGGCCCTGATCGCGCTGCACAGTTTCACGCCAAGCTGGAAGGGCACGCCCCGTCCCTGGGAGGTTGGCGTGCTGTGGGACACGGACAGGCGGCTGGCCGGCCCGCTGATGGCAAGGCTGGCCGAGGCCGGGTTCGTGGTCGGCGACAACGAGCCCTATACCGGGGCGCTGGAGGGCGACACGCTCAATATCCATGGCACACGCAACGGATTGCCGCATGTGCTGATCGAAATGCGCCAGGACCTGATCGGGGACGCCGCCGCGGCCCGCGCTTTTGCCGCAAGATTGCAGCCGATATTGCAGGCGGCGCTTGCCGACATGGGCGTCACAGACTAGGTTCCGCGCCCCAAACTTTTTCAGGTTCTGTCATGGCAAAATCCGGCTTCGCGAAAGATCATCTCAAATCCTTCATCAACCGCATCGAGCGGCTCAATGAGGAGCGCGATGCGCTGACGGCCGATATCCGCGAAGTGTTTGCCGAGGCCAAGGGCACGGGCTTCGACACCAAGATCATGCGCCAGGTGATCCGCATGCGAAAACTCGACAAGGCGGACTTCCAGGAACAGGAAGCGATGCTTGACCTTTACCTGACCGCCATGGAAATGCGCTAGCCCGCTCTGCGCAGGGCTTCTTCGATCGCGGTTTCCGCTTCGCTCACCGCGTCGCCGGCGCCTTCAGCCGGCTCCAGGCCGAATTCCTTCAGCTTGCGATAGAGCGTGGAGCGGCCGATGCCCAGGCGGCGCGCGACTTCGGACATGTGCCCGTCATAGCGGCTGATGGCCATGCGGATGATTTCCGATTCCATGTCCTCGAATTTGCGGATATGGCCCGACGCATCCGTGGTGGATAGCGCATAGGGCGAGCCCGCAGGCAGGGCAGGAGCGCCATGGCCGGTGGTGACGGGCGCGGCCGGCATGGCAAAGGCGCTGCAATGGCTGGCTTCCACGCCCATGGCAGCGGCGATCTGCGGGAAGTCGCAGACATCCAGGAAAGCGCCGTCGCACAGGACCACGGCGCGGAAAATCGTATTCTCAAGCTGGCGGACATTGCCCGGCCAGGCGAAGCTTCCCAGCAGGTCGGCGGCTTCGCGCGTCAGGCCGGACACCAGCTTGTTTTCCTCGGCCGCGAAGCGGGCGATGAAATGCTGGGCCAGCGGCGCGATGTCGGCGCTGCGCTCGCGCAGGCTCGGCACCATGATGGGGAACACGTTCAGGCGGTAATAAAGGTCTTCGCGGAAAGTGCCTTCCTTGGCCATATGGCCAAGGTCACGGTTGGTGGCGGAGATGATGCGCACATCCACTTTCACGGGGCGCTTGGAACCGACGGGATCCACTTCGCCTTCCTGCAGCGCGCGCAGCAATTTCACCTGCATGTCCAGGCGCAGTTCGCCGATCTCATCCAGGAACAGGGTGCCGCCATCGGCTTCCTGGAACTTGCCCAGATGCTTGTCGCTGGCGCCGGTGAAGGAGCCTTTCTCATGGCCGAACAGGATGCTTTCGATCAGATTTTCCGGGATCGCCCCGCAATTCACGGTCACGAAGGGCTTGCCGGCACGGGCCGAGGTGCCCTGGATGGCGCGGGCGATCAGTTCCTTGCCGGCGCCGCTTTCGCCTTCGATCAGGATCGGGATGTCCGATTGCGCGGCGCGGGTGCCCAGGCGGAACACCTGCTTCATTTCCGGCGCGGCGGCGATCAGGTCGTCAAAGGTCAGCTTGTTGTCGCTTTTCTTCTTCAGCTGCTTCACCTCACCCGACAGGGTGCCGATTTTCAGCTGGTTGCGGATCGACACCGCGATGCGTTCAGGGCTGGCCGGCTTGACCAGGAAATCATTGGCGCCGGCGCGCATGGCTTCGACCGCGGAATCGATGCCGCCCTTGGCGGTCAGCACGATGATCGGCAGGTCGGGATTGCCGGGGCGCAGCTTGGCAAGGACCTCCAGGCCGCCCATGTCGGGCATCACCAGGTCCAGCAGCATCAGCGTGATCTGTTCGCCGCGCGGGCCATTGATCAGGTCCAGCGCCGGCTGGCCGCCGGGGGCGGTGACAACGCTCATGCCGGAACGCGAGATGGCTGTCTCCAGCAGGCGGCGCTGCACGGGATCGTCATCAACGACAAGAATGGTCTGCGCCATGAGCATGTGTCCCAATTTGAATGGCGTCATTCTCACCAGGCCGGGTAAAGGACGCGTTTAAACCTGTCCTTTCGCGGTACAAAGCTGCGGATGCTTAAGAAAAAATGAAAGCCGCGGAACCGGCGGGGAATCGCCCGCCCGGGCCTGCCCAGGACGGACCAAGGCCCTTATTTTTGCGGGGATAACCCGATTGTGGCCCGCTTGCCCGCCCGCCGTCCTTTGCTATAGTCCCGCCCGGTTTGATCGAGGGGCTTTTTCCAGCAATGACACATCACGATTCCCATCACACGCCTGGCTCGATGGATATTTCCCAGCATAAACGCGCCTATGAGGGCTTCCTGACCGGTTCGAAATGGACCCTTGGGTTCGTCCTGCTGATCATGGTTTTCCTCGCGATTTTCCGGACCCACACATAAGAATCCCACCCCTAAAAACATAAGGCGCGTGCTTGAAACTCGCCGTCCCAAAGGAAACGACTTCCGGTGAAACGCGCGTAGCCGCGACCCCGGAATCCGTCAAAAAATTCAAGGGACTTGGCCTCGACATCGTGGTCGAGACCGGCGCCGGCAAGGCCGCGCGCATCACCGACGCCGACTACATTGCCGCCGGCGCCACCATCGCCCCGGACGCCAAGAGTGCGCTGGACGGCGCCGACATTGTCCTGAAGGTCCGCGGCCCCAGGGGCGCGGAAACCGCCGCCCTGAAAAAAGGCGCCGTGGTGGCCGCCCTGCTGGCCCCCCATAGCGAAAAAGCCGAAATCCAGGCCCTGGCCGCCCAGGGCGTGATCGCCTTCGCCATGGAATTCCTGCCCCGCATTTCCCGCGCCCAGGCCATGGACGTGCTGTCCTCCCAGGCCAACCTGGCCGGCTACAAGGCCGTGATCGACGCCGCCGCCACCTTCGGCCGCGCCATGCCCATGATGATGACGGCGGCGGGCACCATTGCCCCGGCCCGCGTGCTGGTGATGGGCGTGGGCGTTGCCGGCCTGCAGGCCATCGCCACGGCCAAGCGCCTTGGCGCCATTGTCAGCGCCACCGATGTGCGCCCCGCCACCAAGGAACAGGTGGAAAGCCTGGGCGGCACGTTCGTGGCCGTGATGGATGAGGAATTCAAGAACGCGCAAACGGCAGGCGGCTACGCCAAGGAAATGTCGCCCGAATATCAGGCCAAGCAGGCGGCCCTGATCGCCGAAACCATCAAGAAGCAGGACATCATCATCACCACCGCCCTGATCCCGGGCCGCAAGGCGCCGGTGCTGGTGAGCGAAGAGATGATCAAGACGATGAAGCCCGGTTCGGTGATCGTGGATTTGGCGGCGGAAGCCGGCGGCAATACGCCTTTGACCAAATCCAATGAAGTGGTCGAGGTCCATGGCGTCACCATCATGGGTTACACCAATCTGCCCGGACGGCTGGCGGTGGATTCCTCCTCGCTCTATGCCCGCAACCTGTTCAATTTCGTCTCGCTGATCGTGGACAAGAAGTCGGGCCTGATGGCGATCGACTGGAATGATGAAATCATCAAGGGCGCGGCCCTGACCAAGGACGGCGAAACCATCCACCCGGCGGTCAAAGGATAAATCATGGAAATGATCGATCCCTTCGTGTTCCGGCTTTCCATCTTCGTGCTGGCGATCTTTGTGGGCTATTTCGTGGTCTGGTCGGTGACGCCCGCCCTGCATACCCCGCTGATGAGCGTGACCAACGCCATTTCCTCGGTGATCATTGTCGGCGCCCTGATCGCGGTGGCGGTGCCGGTGATGGGTGACGCCTCCTGGACGTCCAAGATTCTGGGTTTCTTCGCCCTGATCCTCGCCAGCGTGAATATCTTTGGCGGCTTTTTGGTCACCAGCCGCATGCTGGCGATGTACAAAAAGAAAGAGAAGAAATAATGGGCCAGGCTGACATCGCAGCCCTTCTTTACCTGGTCGCAGGCGTCCTGTTCATCATGGCGCTCAAGGGCCTGTCGTCGCCCGCTTCCTCGCGCACCGGCAACCGCAACGGCATGATCGGCATGACCATCGCGGTCCTGACCACGCTGTGGATTTCGGGCGTCAGTGATCCTCTGACCTGGGGCCTGGTGATCGGCGGCCTGGTAATCGGCGGCGGCATCGGCGCGGTGATGGCGCGGCGCATCGCCATGACCGACATGCCCCAGCTGGTGGCCGCATTCCATTCATTGGTAGGCCTTGCCGCCGTGCTGACGGCCGGCGCGGCGCTCTATTCGCCGGAATCCTTCGGCATCTGCGCTTTGGACGCTGATAATGTTTGCAACGGACTGATCAAGACCCAGAGCCTGATTGAAATGAGTCTTGGCGTCGCCATCGGCGCCATCACTTTTGCCGGTTCGCTGATCGCGTTTGCCAAGCTCAATGGCAACATGTCGGGCGCGCCCATCATCCTGCCGATGCGTCATGTCCTGAATTTGCTGATCTTTGTCGTCATCATCGGGCTGATCGTCTATTTTGCCTTCGACCAGCAACACTGGGCTTTCTGGGCCATCACGGCGCTGTCCTTCATTTTCGGCATCACATTGATCATTCCCATCGGCGGCGCGGACATGCCCGTGGTGGTGTCGATGCTCAATTCCTATTCCGGCTGGGCGGCAGCGGGCATCGGCTTCACGCTGGAGAACACGGCCCTGATCATCACCGGCGCGCTGGTGGGCTCATCCGGCGCGATCCTGTCCTACATCATGTGCAAGGGCATGAACCGCAGCTTTGTCTCGGTGATTGCCGGCGGATTTGGCGGCGTCACCGCCGTGGCCGGCGCCAAGGAAACCCGTTCGGTCAAGCAGGGCTCTGCCGACGATGCCGCCTTCATCATGAAAAACGCCTCCAGCGTCATCATCGTGCCGGGTTACGGCATGGCGGTGGCCCAGGCCCAGCATGCGCTGCGCGAACTGGCCGACAAGCTGAAGGCCGAAGGCGTGAAAGTCTCCTATGCCATTCATCCGGTGGCGGGCCGCATGCCCGGCCACATGAATGTGCTGCTGGCCGAAGCCAATGTGCCTTATGACGAAGTGTTCGAACTGGAAGACATCAACTCGCAATTCGCCCAGGCCGATGTGGTCTATGTCATCGGCGCCAATGACGTCACCAATCCCTCGGCCAAGACCGATCCGACTTCGCCGATCTTCGGCATGCCGATCCTGGACGTGGAAAAGGCCAAGACCGTGCTCTTCATCAAGCGCGGCATGGGCAGCGGTTATGCCGGCGTCGAGAACGAGCTGTTCTTCCGCAACAACACCATGATGCTGTTCGCCGACGCCAAGAAAATGACCGAAGAAATCGTCAAGGCGTTAGGTCACTAGGCCTCGGAGCGTCTTGGCATCGCCAGGACCGCCAATCCCACTTCCGCCAAGATCCGCACCACGAACAGCACGATCAGGCCGCGCAGCAGCGCGAAAAGGATCGTGAATCCGCCCGCCAATATCGGATTTCGGCCCATGCCGAACATGCCGCCCGGACCCATTGCGTCACGGCGGCCCATGCCCTGGCGCATCATCATCATGCGGCGCTCGCCGCGCGGCATCATGCTTTGTTGCCCAGCCGAGGGTGCCATCATGCCGGGCGGCGGGCCATTCATGGCGATGGGGGCCATGGGGGGGCGCAGCATGGTGCGCACGCCGCGCGCCACGCCCAGCACCACCATCACGGCGATCAGCACCAGGGCGATGCAGTAAAGCCAGCGTATCAATCTTGGGGCGATGGAATTGTCGAGGGTGAGAAGATCGCGTGTGGCCATGTCTTCCTCCGAATGCCGCGCCTCTGATGGGCGCGCCGGGAGGAACGCTATGCCCCTTCGCGGGGCAGCGCAATTGTCAGCTTTTTAATCCGCCCTTTTTGCAGACGATCTTCCATTCCTGCGCTGTAACCGGCTGCACCGACAGGCGAAAGCTCGTCACCAGGCTCATCTCTTTCAGGCTGGGCGTGGCTTTCACGTCGGCCAGGGTGACGGGATTGGGCATGTCTTTCACCGCTTTCACCACCACCAGTCCGAACTGGCCTTTGGCGTCGGTGGGGTCGGGCTGATATTCCTCGATCACTTCGACAATGCCGACCACGGCTTTCTCGCCGCCCGAATGATAGAAAAAGCCAAGATCGCCTTTCTTCATCGCCTTCATGTTCAGCTTGGCGGTGTGGTTGCGCACGCCGCTCCAGGGCTCGCCCTTGGCGCCCTTCTTCTTCTGCTGGTCCCAGGACCAGGTTTCCGGTTCGGTCTTGAACAGCCAGTACGTCATTCTGAAGTCAGCTTTCGGCTCATCAGCCGCGTCACCGCTTCGCCCAGCGGCAGCGCGCCGCTGATCAGGTCCGCCATGGCCTCGGCAATGGGAAGCTCGACGCCGGTCTGGCGGGAACGCAGCACCAGCGCCGAGGCCGTGGCCACGCCTTCGGCCAGCGGCTTGCCGGGCGCGCTCAGATCCTGCACCGATTTTCCCGCGCCCAGTTCCACGCCAAAGGAAAAATTGCGCGAACTCTTGCTGGTCGCGGTCAGCACCAGATCGCCCAGCCCCGAAAGCCCCATCAGGGTTTCGCGCTTCCCGCCCAGCGCCTCGCCCAGCCGGGCCAGTTCGGCAAAGCTGCGCGCCAGCAGCGCGGCGCGGGCATTTTCGCCCAGCCCCAGCCCTTCGACCACGCCGCAGGCGATGGCATAGACATTCTTGGCTGCGCCGCCCAGCGCCACGCCCGCCACATCATCGCTGACATAGGGGCGAAACACCGGCGTGCTGAGGCTGGCCTGCAGCCTCTCGGCCACCGCGCCATTGCCCGCGATGGTCACGGCGGTGGGAAGTCCGCGCGCCACGTCGCGCGCAAAGGACGGGCCTGAAAGGATCGCGACCGGCGCCGACGGCGCCACCTGCGCCACCACTTCATTGACCAGCTTGCCGCTGCCTGTCTCCATGCCCTTGGCGCAGATCACCAGCACCGTGGCGGGTGACAGATGCGGGGCCAGCTTCGCAACGAAGTCCTTGAGCACCTGTGCCGGCACCACCAGCAGCAAGGCGTCGGCACGGGCGGCCTCGGCCAAATCACCGGTGGCTTTCAGAGTCTTTGGGAAATGCACGCCGGGCAGGAAGCGGTTTTCGCCCTTGCCATTGATGGCGGCCAGGACATCGTCCTCGCGCACCCAAAGGGCTGTGTCGCGCCCGGCGGCCAGGGCGGTCAGCGCCAGCGCGCTGCCCCAGGCGCCTGCGCCCAGAATGCTGATGCGGGAGTAAGGTGTGGTCATCGAATGGTCAAAATGCCCTGATTGATTATTCGCTGGTTGATTATTCACCAAGGGCTTCTATCTTGGCCTGAACCAGAAACGGGGGCAATCCGCCGCTTCGAGGAAAGAATGGCTCAAACAAAATCCCGCCTGAAATTTGCCGGCGCTTTTTTTGCCCTCCTGTCCGCCGCGCTCACCATGGGCGCAGGCCAGGCGCCACCGCCTGCCCGCATCCAGTTCAATGATGCGCAAAAGGCGGCGCTGGACCGTGTCAGCGCCTACCTCAATTCCATCACCACCATCAACAGCAACTTTATCCAGCTGGGCCCCGATGGCCAGATGGACCAGGGCCAGTTCCTGCTGGAAAAACCGGGCAAATTGCGCTTCGCCTACAACGCGCCCAATCCCACCATGGTCGTGGCCACCGGCGGCAATGTCTATGTCCAGAACCGCCGTCTCAATACCGTGGACCGCTACAGCCTGTCCGATACGCCGCTCGGCCTGCTGCTGAGCGAAAATGTCAATCTGAAAGCCAACACCGCCATCACCGGCATGGATATCCGCGATGATGCGCTGGTGGTGCATGCGCGCACCAGCAACAACCGCCAGCAGGGCAACATCACTTTGGTCTTTTCCAATCCCGGTATTGAACTGCGGCAATGGACGGTGAAGGACAATCAGGGCGGCACCACCATGGTGGCGCTGCATGGTCCCGTCATGGGCGCGGCCGTGGATGAAAGCCTGTTCGCCGTGCCGGTCAAGGCACCCAAACCCGCGAAAGCCAAGTAATGCCGCCCCTGGTGGGCGTCATCTGCGATTTTCGCAGCCGCAACGGCATGCACAGCCATCGCGCCGGCGATGAATATGTCCGCGCCGTGCGGGACGGCGCAGGCGGATTGCCGTTCCTGATCCCCGTCACCGATCCGCCGCTGGACAGTGCCGCGATCCTGGCAAAAGTGGACGGCCTGCTGTTCACCGGTGACCAGTCCAATGTCGCGCCCCGGCGTTATGGCGGCGAGAATCGTCCCATGCTGCTGGACGAGGCGCGCGATGCCACCAGCCTGGCGCTGCTGCGGGCCGCCATTGCGGCAGGCACGCCGACGCTCTGCATTTGCCGCGGCTTTCAGGAATTGAATGTGGCGCTGGGCGGCACGCTTGCACCGCGCGTCCATGAGGTGCCGGGCCGCCATGACCATCGCGAAGACGAAACCGCGCCGCTGGATGCGCAGTACGCCCCAGCCCATGCCGTGACGATTGCGCCGGGTGGTATCCTGGCAGGATTGCTGGAGGCCGGCGAGGTGATGGTCAATTCCCTGCATCACCAGGGCATCGCCACGCTGGCGCCGGGCCTGTTTGTGGAAGCGCTGGCGCCCGATGGACTGGTTGAGGCCGTGTCGCTGCCGGCCGCCAAGGGCTTCCTGCTGGGCGTGCAATGGCACCCGGAATGGGCCTTTGCCGCCGATCCGGTTTCCCGGGCAATTTTCGCCGGTTTCGGCGCGGCCCTGCCTGGCGGGTGATTTGCCGGCTGTTATGGCAAAAATAGCCCTGACAAGAGAAAAATCGTCTAAAATGCTTGTAAGAAGAAAATAGTTGAAACATGTGGCTTTTATGCCTATCTTCAGTTTCGAAGACGGTTGGTCCGCAACGCACTGCCCCCCGCTTGCTAGCTGGATCCCGTTTTCGCTGGAACGCCCGGTCATCCCCTCCCGGAGTTCCGTGAGCGTAATGGCGCATCTGGGCGCCCGGCTGAAAAGCCGGGCGCCCTTTTTTATGGGTCGCGCAGGCTTCGGGAAACCGCCGCGTCATTGTGTTTTCGCGCCGCCGCGGCACTTTCCCGGCCTGTCGCTCCCGGTGGGTGACCGGCGGTCAGGTCACACGCCTGAGCGTCAGGTTGATCCGTCCGCCGCCGGGAATGAGGGTCGAGCTTCCCGCCGCGATGCGGTCAATGCCGTGATAGGCCAGCCGGGCGGGACCGCCAAAGGCCACCACATCGCCCGATTGCAGCTTCAGGCTTTTGGTGGCGCCGCGCCGCTCGCTGCCGCCGATGCGGAACACGGCCTCGTCGCCCAGCGATACGGATATCACCGGCGCCGCTGCAGTCTCATCCTTGTCCTGGTGCAGGCCCATGCGCGCGCCGGCGCGATAGAGATTGACCAGGCAGCATTGCGGCGGATCTTCAAACTGGTAGGACGGCGCGATTTCTTCCCACAGTTTGAGCAGGCTGCCGGGAATGGCAGGCCAGGCTTTGCCCGTGATCGGATGGATGGGCTGGTAGCGATAGCCGCTTTTGTCCGCCACCCAGCCCAGCTCCCCGAAATTTGTTTCCTCGACGGAAAAGGCCTTCCCCGTGCCGGGCATTTGCGGCCGATAAAAAGGTGCATCCTGCACCTGCACCATCACTGCGTGCAGAAGTTTTTCCTGTTCAATCCGGGTGAATTTCTCGCGCCACAGCAAAATGCCGGGCGCTATCTCCAGCCTCACCACTGATATGGGCTGCGCGTGGGCGCCGTGAAGATGCCGCCATGCGCGTCGCCAAGCCCGTGCGCCGCAAGCCAGTCCTGCAGCTTTTCCGGTTCATAGGAATCGGCGATCCATTGGGCCAAGGGGCCCCCATGGCACTCATGGCGCGCATAATCCAGAAAGGCCTGCAGCCAGCGCTGCTGCTGTTTGGGAAAATGCAGGTATGGAAAACGCGCATATTGCGCCCTGGCCTCGCCAAAGGCGCTCCAGCCGCCGCGATGGATCAGGTAAAGCGCCGCGGCAAAGCTGGTGCGGTCCTGCCCGCCGGAGCATTTGAGCAAAAAGGGCTTGGGTGCCTCGTCGAAGGCCTGGATCAATCGCAGCAGCAGGGCGCGCGTGGGCAGTTTGCGCGAATCCAGCATGGCATCCAGGTGGACAATGCCGCCTTCACGGGCGATGCGGGTTTCATTTTTCCACCACGACAGATCGTCGTTGCGGCCGCGCAGATTGATGATCGCCTTGATGCCGCGCTTGTGCAGGAAAGGCCCCAGCCTGCCGGCCCAGGCCTGTGCCGCCCGCGCGGCTTCCCCCGGCACGATCCAGTGGAAATTGTACAGAATATCGCCCAGTGACCGCATGGATTGGCTTATAACCCGCTTGGTAGCCGGGGCAAGGGAGCCAGACGATGCGCATAGCAAAAGCCACGCTTTCCAGCCGCTGGGCCTGGTCCAGCGGCCTGGCTCTTGGCGTTTTCGCAATCCTGGCCCTGCTGGATTTGCGGCTGAAGGCGCTCACGGGCGTGGGCACTGCCGACCTGGCCGGTTTTTCCAGCGCGGCCCAGTTCCGCGCGGCATTCTGGGCCTGGTCGCCGGAGCCTTATGCGGTGCGGGCCGGGTTCAATCTTGGTTTCGATTACCTGCTGATGCCGCTTTATGCCGCCAGCTTTTTCTATTCCGGCGTGCTGTCGGCAGAAGCCTATGCACCGGGCGCGGGACGACTGCGGCGGCTGCTTCTGGCCGCCGCGATGGTGCCGCTGATCGGCGCCTTGTGCGACGCCGCTGAAAATGCGCTGCAGCTCAGCATGTTGATGAACGGCGCCAATGACGGCGCGGCTGGCCTGGCCTCCGCCGCCAGCAACGCCAAGATCATTGCCCTGATTGTCGGACTGGCCTTGTTGGCGGGCGCGCTGATGGCGCGGTTCACCAAACGGGCGCTCAGAACCGCAAAGTAAGGTCGATGGCGCCGAACTGGTCGTCGCCCTTCTGGGTTTTGTATTCGCGGGTGCGGATGACATGGGTGAAAGCCAGCCGCGCCCAGTCGAAGGTCACCGCAGCGCCCAGCACCAGGTCGCCCACCAGGTTGAGCTTGCTGACGCTGCGGCTTCTTTCAAACGAGTTGCCATCCAGGAAAAGGTTGCGTGCGATGGCGCGCCCTTCGATGCCGGCAAAGAGATAGCCGCCCAACGGTGCAGTGGGTTCAAAATAATCCGATCCCGGCAGGCTGGGCTGCAGGCGCATGGGACCATAATCATTGGGCAGGTTGAAGCCGATGCGCGCCATGGCGCCCATGTTCACATAATCCCAGACATTGCCGATGGCGCCGCCGAAATGCGGCTCGGCATCCACGGCAAGGCCCAGAAAGGGCGCGTGCTTCACCCATTTCCAGGTGCGCTCATACTGGATGACCAGGCCCGGTTCATCGCGCAGCTGGTAATGCCAGCCGCGCGGCTTGCGCCCCTGCACGCTGGCGTGAATGAATTTCTGGATTTCCTGGCCCGCCGCCATGGGGCCGATCACGCCCAGCGTGCCCTGCACCTGGTCCAGATGCGAACCGTCATCGCCCACCACGCCCACCGCGCCGAAAAAGAAACCGGCATAGGGCCGGTCATTCAGCGGCGGGTTGACCAGGGTAATATCGTTGGGCGTGAACATGGCCTGGCCCACCGCGTAGCGGGTGCGCACATCGCCCTTGTCGGTGAAGAAGGGAAACAGCCTGGCCGCTTCCAGCGCCCAGTCCGGCGTTTCGTCCGGCGCGCTGGTGTAGGAAAGTTCCGTACCGTTGGTGTAGTCGTGATCGGCTTTGTAGAAGAGGTCATTCTCGAACAGGATCGAGAAACCACCTTTCTCCTTGGCGTCTTCGGCCGCCAGCGCGGGCGCCGGGCACAAGGCCAGCGCCAGCAAACCCGCCGTCACAGAATTTCGCTTACTGGCCATCGAATCGCCCCCGCCCATGATGGGCGCAAACGCCCCCGGAAGCAGCCGGGCAGGGGCCTGAAAACCGGCGCTTGACCCTAAAGGCCTTTTCCGTATATTGCGCGGCTCTCCGGCAGGCTCTGTTTGCAAGAAAACCGTTTATTTTCAAGGAATTAGACCAATGTATGCGGTCGTCCGCACTGGCGGAAAACAATATAAGGTCACCAAGGACCAAGTCCTGACGGTGGAAAGCCTTGCCGGCGACGTCGGCAGCAAGCTCTCCCTGGGCGAGGTTTTGCTGCTCGGCGGCGCCACCCCCAAGCTGGGCGCGCCGCTGGTCAAGGGCGCCTCCATCGCCTGCGAAATCGTCGAGCATGGCCAGGGCGAGAAGGTCATCGCCTTCAAGAAGAAGCGCCGCAAGAACACCCACCGCAAGCGCGGTCACCGCCAGCACTTCACCAAGCTGAAGGTGCTGGACATCGTTGCCGGTTAATTTCGAGATTTAGGAACTAGTCGTATGGCACACAAGAAAGCAGGCGGTTCTTCGCGCAACGGTCGCGACAGCAACCCCAAAATGCTGGGCGTGAAACTGTTCGGTGGCGAAGTCGTCGCCGGCGGCAACGTGATCGTGCGCCAGCGCGGCACCAAGTTCCATGCGGGCGAAGGCGTCGGCATGGGCAAGGACCATACGCTGTTCGCGCTCCGCGACGGCAATGTTGCGTTCAAGTCGGGCTTCAAGCGTCGCACCTACGTATCCGTGGTGACCTCGGCTCCGGCAACCAAGATCGCAGCGGAATAAGGCGGCTGAAGACATAGGCCGCCAAGAAATTGGCGGCCCATTATTGTGAGGGAGATGGTCCGCCATCTCCCTTTTTTGTTTCCCTCGCACGAAAGGAATGCGGGGATGTCATGTGTGTTCTGGAGACTGAAAGACTGATCCTGCGGCCGCCTCGGCCCACGGATATCACGGCGATGACGGTGTGGCTGGGGGATTATGATGTGGCGAAGATGACCTCGCGCATCCCGCACCCCTATAGCGAGGACGATGCCGAAGCCTTCCTGGCAGACGGCATTATCGGCACCTATTTCTTCGTCATTCAGCGCAAGGCGGATGGCTTGTTCATGGGCGGCACGGGGCTGCACCCCGCAGAGGGCTATGAGTTCGGCTATTGGCTGGGCAAGCCTTTCTGGGGCTTTGGCTATGCCACCGAGGCCGCGTACCGGCTGGTGCGCTATGCCTTCGAGGAACTGGGCCAGCAGGCCGTCCGGGCCAGCTGGTTTCACGACAATCCGGCCTCCGGCCATGTCCTGGCCAAGCTGGGCGCCCGCCACAATGGCAGCAAAATGCGCGAATCCCGGGCCCGCAAGGCCCCGGTCCTTTGCCATGAGATGCTGTTGACGCGGGCCCAATTCCTGCGAAAAGAAGCGGCATAAAGGGTCAAAACCATGCGCTTTCTCGATGTCGCAAAAGTCTATGCCCAAAGCGGTGCTGGCGGTAACGGCTGCATTGCGTTCCGGCGCGAGAAGTTCATCGAGTATGGCGGTCCCTATGGCGGCGATGGCGGCAAGGGCGGCGATGTCTGGGCCGAGGCGTTCGACAACCTCAATACCCTGATCGACTTTCGCTTCCAGCAGCATGTGAAGGCCCGCAGCGGCGAGGGCGGCAAGGGCAAGGTGATGACCGGCGCCAATGGTCCCGATGCGATCATGAAGGTGCCGGTCGGCACCCAGATCTATGAGGAAGACGGCGAAACATTGATCGCCGATTTGTCCGAACCGGGGCAGCGCGTAAAGCTGCTGCGCGGCGGCAATGGCGGTTTCGGCAATGCGCATTTCAAGAGCGCCACCAACCAGGCGCCCAACTTCGCCAATCCCGGCCAGCCGCATGAGGAAAAAACCCTCATCCTCAAGCTCAAGCTGATTGCCGATGCCGGCCTGATCGGCATGCCCAATGCGGGAAAGTCCACCTTCCTCAGCCGCGTCTCCGCGGCGCGGCCCAAGATTGCCGATTATCCCTTCACCACCCTGGAGCCCCAGCTGGGCGTGGTGAAGATTGATGAAAGCGATTTCGTGCTGGCCGATCTTCCCGGCCTGATCGAGGGCGCGCATGAAGGCGTGGGCCTTGGCGACCGCTTTCTGGGCCATGCGGAACGCTGCGGCGTCATCCTGCATCTGGTCGACGGCACGGCGGACAAGGTGGCGCAGAATTACAAGACGATACGAAAAGAGCTGATCGCCTATGGCAACGGGCTGGGCGACAAGCCCGAGATCGTGGCGCTGAACAAGGTCGACGCGCTGACCGCGGCGGAAATCGAAAAGAAGAAAAAGGCGCTGGAAAAAGCCAGTGGTACGAAGGTCATGCTGCTGTCAGGCGTAGCGGGCCGAGGCGTTCATGACGTGTTGCGCGCCCTGATGCGTCCCATCTCGCAGGCGCGTGCCGAGCGGCTGGAACGCGCCGCCGCCCGCCGCAGGCCCACGCATGTGTCCCTCAGCCGGGCGCAGCGCCAGGCCGTGAATTTCAACGCCCCCATCGTGCCCAGCACCAGGACGCTTTCCGAGCCCGAAAAAGTGGTGAAGGCCACAAGCAAGCTGATCAAGACGGGCAAGAAAATCGCCGCGCCCCAGCCCAAGATTTCCGGCGCCAATATCAAGGGCACCGCCAAGAAGCCCACCAGCAAGCTCAGCGCCGTGCGCAAGGCCATCGCCAAGAAGAAGCAGAAGCGATGAGCGGCATTTTTTCCCGGGCCAGACTGATCGTGGTCAAGGTCGGCTCGGCCCTGCTGGTGGATGCCGCCTCGGGCGAATTGCGCCGCGACTGGCTGATATCGCTCTGCGCCGATGTTGCCGCCCTGAAGAAAAACGGCAAGCAGGTCATCCTGGTGTCGTCGGGCGCGATCGCGCTGGGCCGCCGCGCCCTGAAGCTCAAGCCCGGGGCGCTGCGGCTGGAAGAAAGCCAGGCCGCGGCGGCGGCGGGGCAGGTGCGCCTGGCCGAAGCCTATGCCGATATTTTCGCAGGCCGCGATATTGTCGCGGCGCAGATCCTGCTGACCCTTGGCGACACCGAAGAGCGCCGCCGCTACCTCAATGCCCGCGCCACCCTCAACACCTTGCTCGAACTGAACGCCGTGCCCGTGATCAATGAAAATGACACCGTGGCGACGGCGGAAATCCGCTTTGGCGACAATGACCGGCTGGGCGCGCGCGTCGCTTCCATGATGGGCGCCGACCAGCTGATCCTGCTGTCAGATGTGGATGGTCTCTACACCGCCGATCCGCGCGGCGACGCCAATGCGGCGCATATTCCCGAAGTGCCGGTGATCACGCCGGAAATCGAGGCCATGGCCACCGGCTCGGTGTCGGGCGTGGGACGCGGCGGCATGGCCTCCAAGCTGATCGCGGCCAGCATCGCCACGGCGGCCGGCTGCGACGTCATCATCACCAGGGGCGAGAACCTCAATCCCCTGTCCAAGATTGACGGCGGCGCGCGCCACACCATCTTCCGCGCCAGCGTCACGCCGGCCGCGGCGCGCAAGCGCTGGATCGCCGGGGTCCTCAAACCCGAAGGCGTGCTGATGATCGACGAAGGCGCCGTCAAGGCGCTGACCGAAGGCAAGAGCCTGCTGCCTGCCGGCATCCGCCAGGTGGATGGCCGTTTTGAGCGCGGCGACGCCGTGCTGGTGAAAGACCGGGAAGGGCGGGAAATCGCCCGGGGCCTTGCCGCCTACAATGCGTCCGACGCAGAGCGGATCGCCGGCAAACGCACCGTCGAAATCGAGGACATTCTGGGCTATCGTGGCCGGGACGAGATGATCCATCGGGACGATCTGGCGCTGACGGTAAAATCATGAATATCCGGGCCACCGCGACTGACCTGACGGCGGAAATGCTGGCCATTGGCGTGCGCGCCCGCGATGCTGCCCGCGCCTTGCGCGAAGCCGGCGACGCCACCAAGACCCGCGCCCTCACCGAAGCGGCCAGGGCCATTCGCGCCGCCAGGGATGTGATCCTTGCCGCCAATGCCAAAGACCTGGAAGCCGCCAAGGCCAGTGGCATGACCGCCGCCCTGATGGACCGCCTCGCCCTCAATGACGCGCGCATCGAGGCCATGGCCAAGGGCGTGGAAGACGTGGCAGGGCAGGCCGATCCCAATGGCCGCGAACTTGCGCGCTGGACGCGGCCCAACGGCCTGGACATCGCCCGTGTCGCCACGCCCATCGGCGTGATCGGCATCATTTATGAATCGCGTCCCAATGTGACGGCAGATGCCGGGGCCATCGCGCTCAAGGCGGGCAATGTCGCCATCCTGCGCGGCGGCTCGGATAGCGTCCATTCGGCAACCGCCATTCATGCCGCAATGGTGCAGGGCCTGAAAGCCGCAGAGCTGCCGGAAGCCGCCATCCAGTATGTGAAGAATACCGACCGCGCTGCCGTCGGGCTGATGCTGGAAGGGTTGGGCGGCAATGTGGACCTCATCATTCCGCGCGGCGGCAAGGGCCTGACGGGACGGGTGATGCGCGAGGCGCGCGTGCCGGTGCTGGCGCATCTGGAAGGCATTTGCCATGTCTATGTCCATGACAAGGCCGGGCTGGAAATGGCGCGCAAGGTGGTGATGAACGCCAAGATGCGGCGCACCTCCATCTGCGGCGCGGCGGAAACTTTGCTGCTGGATGCAAAGATTCTGAAATCCCACGGGCTGCCCATTCTCGAGGACCTGGCCAGGGCCGGGTGCGAAATTCGCGGCGACGAGGCTGTGCGGGCCATTTTTCCTGCCGCCAAGGCCGCCACGGATGAAGACTGGAAGACCGAATATCTCGACGCCATCATCGCCGTGAAAATGGTGGCCGGTGTGGAAGAAGCGATCCAGCATATCGAGACCCATGGCTCGCACCACACGGATTCGATCATCACAGAGGACGCCGCCGCCGCCGAAATTTTCCTCAATGCCCTCGACAGCGCCATTGTGCTGTGGAACGCCTCAACCCAGTTCGCCGATGGCGGCGAATTCGGCATGGGCGCGGAAATCGGCATCGGAACCGGCAAGCTGCATGCCCGCGGTCCGGTCGGCGTGGAACAGCTCACCACCTTCAAATATGTGGTGCGTGGCACGGGGCAGATCCGCCCGTGAAGTTTTGCCCTTGAGCTGGATCGCCCCGCCTGGCCCGGTTGCACCCGGTCTGACCATCGGCCTGCTGGGTGGCTCGTTCAATCCTGCCCATGAAGGACATCTTTATGTCAGCCTCACCGCCCTCAAGCGGCTGAAGCTGGATTATGTCTGGTGGCTGGTTTCCCCCGGCAACCCGCTGAAAGATGCCAAAGGCATGGCGCCCTTCGCCACGCGGCTGGACAGCGCAAAATGCGTGGCGCAGCACCCCCAACTGATCGTCAGCGATATCGAGCAAAGGCTGGGCACGCGCTACACCCTCGATACGGTGGCGGCATTGCAGCGCCGTTTTCCGCAGGTGCGGTTTGTCTGGCTGATGGGCAGCGACAATCTTGAAAGCTTCCACCTGTGGCGCAACTGGGACGAGATCGCCCGGCGCGTGGCTATTGTGGTGGTGCAGCGGCCCGGCAGCATCATGGCGGCCGTCAATGCCGCGCCGGTACGGCGTTTTGGCAAAAGCCGCGCCCTCAAGGTTCCGCCCTGCATCGTGGTGCTGGATGGCGCGCGCAATAGCCAAAGCGCCACCCGGATCAGAACGCTTGGTACCGGCCCAAAGCCCATGCTAAATGCACCCCATAACCGGAGGAAGCAGCCCTGAGTCCCGCCAAGAAAGCCAAAAAGCCCGCCGCGAAAAAGCCTGTCCGCAAGCCGGGCAAATCTTCCGCCAAGAAGGCGCCCGCGAAAAAAGCCGTCAAAAAGCCTGCCAAGGCGAAGGCCAAGGCCAAGCCGAAAAAGCTCGCCGCCAAGCCCGCGCCGCGCAAGGCGGTGGTGGAAACCGAACTTCTGAAACGCATCCGCACATCGCTGGAAGACGACAAGGCTGAAGACATTGTCATGATCGACATGGGCAGCCGCTCATCGCTTTGCGATGCGGTGGTGATCGCTTCGGGGCGTTCCACCCGTCATGTCATGTCCATTGCCGACCATCTGGCGCGGCGCCTCAAGGAACTGGGCTATGGCAACCGGCCGGTGAATGGCGCCACCCAGGGCGACTGGGCGCTGGTGGATGCGGGCGACGTCATCGTCCACATTTTCCGCCCCGAAGTGCGCGACTATTACGACCTCGAAGGCATGTGGGCGTCACAATAAAAAGATGCGGCTCTGGATTTTCGCGATAGGTTCGGCACGCGGCTCGTCGGAAGGGGCGCTGTGCGACGAATATCACAAGCGCGCTCTCAAGCTTGGCCGCAATATCGGCTTTACCGCCATCCAGATCGAGGAATTGCCGGTTTCAAAATCCCATGATGCCAAAAAGCGCATGGAAGACGAAGCCCAGCGGCTGGCCGCTCGCCTGCCGGATGGCGCCCATATCGTGTTGCTGGACGCCAGGGGCAAAGGCATGACCAGCGAGGATTTTTCGGAAATGCTGGGGGCGCTGCGGGATGCCGGCACCCGCGACCTGGTGTTTGTGATTGGCGGGCCGGACGGGCTTTCTCCCCTGCCGGGGAAGAAGGCCGGCCGCAGCCTGGCCTTCGGCCCCCAGACATGGCCGCATCTGCTGGCGCGGGCGCTACTGACCGAACAGGTCTATCGCGCCATGACCATACTGGCGGGGCATCCCTACCACCGCGCGTGATTCCTGTCCGGCTTAGCCGCCGCTGCCGGCGCCGCAGAAATTCACCTGGACGGCGCAATCCGAAGCACCCGTTGCCTGGCACTGCGCCAGGGCGAAAGCACCGGCGCTGGTCTTGTCGGTATCGGTGACGGCGAAGGTCTGGTTCTGCTCGGCGGTCATGACCAAGGCGCTGCAGGTCTTGGAGGTCAGGCTGACGCGGACCGAACAGTCCCGGGCGCCGGAACGGGCGCATTCCTGCTGGGCCCGTTCATGGGCCGTAATGGCGTCGGGATAGCCCCAGGCAGCGCCGTAACTCTGCGAGGATTCCGACAGCGAAATCGCGCCGAATCTGGGCTCCGCGCTGCGCTTGTTCCACATCCACCAACCGGCCGAGAGGCCAACGGCCAGCAGCAGCAAAAGCAGGCTGCCGAGCCAGAATTTCCGACGATCGTCATACATGACGCAATTCTCCTAAAGTCACCGGGCTCCCTTCAAGCATTATGCCAAGGAACAGTTGCGTTTTCGCGCCAGCCTGGGGCGGCCTAACCATTCCTTAACCATGATGCGCGATGCTGATGTGTCGCAATGGGACGTGAGCCCATGGAAATCAAAGGCCCAGGCCGGATTGAAACCAGCGCCATACGGCGCAAAAGCACCGCCTCAACCGGCGGCGGCAGTTTCACGATCTCCGACACCGCTGAATCCCACGCCCATATTGTTGCCGGCCCCGGTCCCATCGCCGCCCTGGATTCCATCCTGGCGCTGCAGGACATGGGCGATCCCACCGACGCCCGTTCCAAGGGGCTCGGTCATGGCGAACAGTTGCTCGATATCCTGGATTCGGTGCGCGATGGCCTCCTGGCGGGCGGCATTCCCCGCGCCACCCTGAACAAGCTGGCCGTGGCGGTCACCCGCCGCCATGACGCCTTTGCCGACCCCAAGCTGCAGGAAGTGCTCGACCAGATCGAACTGCGCGCCCATGTCGAGCTGGCCAAGCTGGAACAATTGGACAAGCGCGTCGCCTAGGCGCGGTCCTTTTTCGTCCTGAGTGCGTCCTCGTCGCTCATGGGCTTTCGCCCACATCGCTCCTCGCTCCTGCTCAGGCCAAAAAATTCCTCGCGTCTTGGAGTGTTTTACAGGCCCAAAAAAGGCGTGAAAACGCCGAAGATCATGCGCTTGGCGTCAAACGGCGGCGCGCTCATGATATTCTGGAGCCGCTCATCCGTCATCACTTTTTCCATCACCGCGTCGCGGCTTTCGCGCGATTCATAGATGATCCAGGAAAAGATCACGACTTCGCCATCCTTGGCCCGCACCGCGCGGGGAAATGACGTGAGCTCGCCATAGGGCACGTCATCGCCGACGCATTCGACACTGGAAAGAGCGCCATGTTCGCGCCAGACCTTGGCACAGACAGCGGCCAGTTCCTTATAGGCCGCAAGCTTGTCCTTCGGCACCGGGATCACGAAACCATCGACATAGGCCATGACATCTCCTTTGGCTGTGGGCCGCCAAGTTTAGCCAAAGAAAAAGGCGGCCGTCAGGCCACCTTTTTCAAATAAAGTCTGGAAACTTTTTGCTAAACGTCCAGCAGCATGCGCTGAGGATCTTCCAGATTGTCCTTCACCCGCACCAGGAATGTGACGGCCTCGCGGCCATCCACGATGCGATGGTCGTAGGACAGCGCCAGGTACATCATGGGGCGGATCTCGATCTTGTCGCCGATCGCCATGGGGCGGGGCTGGATCTTGTGCATGCCCAAAATGCCGGACTGGGGCGCATTGAGGATGGGCGTGGACATCAGCGAGCCGAACACGCCGCCATTGGTGATGGAGAACGTGCCGCCCTGCAGCTCTTCCAGCTTCAGCTTGTTGTCGCGGGCGCGGGTGCCGTAATCGACAATCGCTTTTTCCACGGCGGCCAGCGAAAGCTGGTCGACATCGCGTACCACCGGCACGACCAGGCCGCGCTCGGTCGAAACCGCGATGCCGATGTCATAGTAATTCTTGTAGATGATGTTATCGCCTTCAATCTCGGCATTGATATTGGGCAGTTCCTTCAGCGCGGCCACCACGGCCTTGGCGAAAAAGCCCATGAAGCCCAGCTTGACGCCATGCTTCTTCTCGAAAGCGTCCTTGTAATGGGCGCGGGCGCCCATCACCGCCGTCATGTCCACTTCGTTGAAGGTGGTGAGCTGGGCGGCGGTGTTCTGCGATTCCTTCAGGCGCAGCGCGACGGTCTTGCGCAGGCGCGTCATCGCCACGATTTCCTCGCGCGCCGCATTGTGGCGCGGGCCCGAGGGGACAGCCGGTGCGGAAGCGGGCTTGGAAGCGCGGGACTCCAGCGCCCCCAGCATGTCGCCCTTGGTGACGCGGCCATCCTTGCCGGTGCCGGCAACGGAGGCGGTGGAAATGCCGCTTTCGGCGGCGATGCGCTGGGCAGACGGCATGGCCGGAGCAGCGGGGGCCGCGGGCTTGGCAGGAGCAGGGGCGGGCGCGGCGGCTTTGGGGGCCTCGGCTTTCGCGGGCGCGGCGGCCTTCGGCGCAGCCGCGGCACCGGCTTTGCCTTCGGCAATGGCGCCCAGCAGCGCGCCGACCTGGACCGTGTCGCCGGCCTTGACCGTGATGGATTCGATGGAGCCGTCGGCAGGGGCCGGCACTTCCACCGTCACCTTGTCGGTTTCCAGTTCCAGAATGGGCTCGTCGCGCTTGACCGCGTCGCCTTCCTTCTTGAACCAGCGCGACACCGTGGCTTCGGTGACGGATTCGCCCATGGCGGGCACTTTGATTTCAACGGTCATGAGGTGCTATCGGCGCGCGGAGCGCCGCCTTTTTAAAGAGACAATGCGTCGTTGAGGAAAGCGGCGAGTTCCGCCAGATGCTGTTTCATCAGCCCCGCGGCAGTGGAGGCGTATTCCGGCCGGCCAACATAGCGCGGACGGGTCTTGCCGCCCAGCTTGGCGACCGTGTCTTCGATGCGCGGCCCGATAAAGCCCCAGGCGCCCTGGTTCTTGGGCTCTTCCTGGCACCAGACCAGCTCGGCCTTGGGGAAGCGGTTCAGTTCCTGGGCCAGCACATTCTCCGGGAAGGGATAGAGCTGCTCGATGCGGATGATCTGGATGCGGTTTTCGCCCCGCTTTTCGCGTTCTTCCATCAGGTCGAAATAAACCTTGCCGGTGCACAGCACCACGCGCTTGATCTGGTCATCGGGCACCAGCTTGACGCTGGTGGCGCCGGGCACGACTTCTGCCTGGTCGCGCAGCACGCGATGGAAGCTGTTGCTGGGACCCATATCGGCCAGGAAGGACGTGCACTTCTTGTGGCGCAGCAGCGATTTTGGCGTCATCACCACCAGAGGCTTGCGGAATGGGCGGTGCATCTGCCGGCGCAGCATGTGGTAATAATTGGCCGGCGTGGTCGGCACGCAGACCTGCATGTTGTCCTGCGCGCAAAGCTGCAGGTAACGCTCAAGCCGGGCGGAAGAATGTTCCGGGCCCTGGCCTTCATAGCCATGCGGCAGCAGCATCACCAGGCCCGACATGCGCAGCCATTTGGATTCGCCCGAGCAGATGAACTGGTCCATCACCACCTGCGCGCCGTTGGCGAAGTCGCCGAACTGGGCTTCCCACAGCACCAGCGACTTGGGCTCGGCGGTGGTGTAGCCATACTCGAAACCCAGCACCGCTTCTTCCGACAGCAGCGTGTCGATCACTTCAAAGCAGCCCTGGCCGTCGCGCACATGGTTGAGCGGGTAATAGCGCTCTTCATTTTCCTGGTCGATGAAGGCGCAATGGCGGTGGCTGAAGGTGCCGCGCGTTGAATCCTGGCCCGACAGGCGGATGTCCAGGCCTTCATCCAGCAATGTGCCGAACGCCATCGCCTCGGCGGTGGCCCAGTCAAAGCCCTCGCCGGTTTCAAACATCTTGGCCTTGGCTTCCAGCAGGCGCGAGATGGTCTTGTGCAGATGGAAGCCCTCGGGCGCGGTGACCAGCGCCTTGCCGATCTTTTTGAGCTGTTCCAGCGACACGCCGGTTTCGCCCCGGCGGTCGCTGTCCTTGGGGGCGGCGGCAAGGCCGGCCCAGCGCCCGTCCAGCCAGTCGGCGCGGTTGGGCAGATGCGATTTGGAGGCGTTGAATTCCTCATCCAGCTTCGCGTTGAACTGGCCCTGCATGGCGTCGATTTCGGCCTGCGAAAGCGTGCCTTCCTTCACCAGCCTCTCGGAATAGAGCGTCAGGGTGGAGGGATGGTCCTTGATCACCCGGTACATCAGGGGCTGGGTGAATGCCGGCTCGTCGCTTTCGTTATGGCCGAAGCGGCGATAGCAGATCATGTCCAGCACCACATCCTTGTGGAACAGCTGGCGGAATTCGGTGGCGATGCGGGCAGCATGCACCACCGCTTCGGGATCGTCGCCATTCACATGGAAAATCGGCGCCTGCACCATCAGCGCCACATCGGTGCAATAGGGCGAGGAGCGCGAATAGATCGGCGCCGTGGTGAAGCCGATCTGGTTGTTGATGACGAAATGGATGGTGCCGCCGGTGCGGAAGCCCTTGGTGCCCGAGGCGGCGAAGCATTCCGCCACCACGCCCTGGCCCGAGAAAGCGGCGTCGCCGTGAATAAGCAGCGGCAGCACGCTGGCGCGGCTGGTGGTATCGCCCAGCTGCTGCTGCTTGGCGCGGGCCTTGCCCAGCACCACGGGATTGACGATTTCCAGGTGCGAGGGATTGGGCGTCAGCGACAGATGCACCTGGTGGCCGTCAAACTCGCGGTCGCTTGAGGCGCCCAGATGGTATTTCACGTCGCCGGAACCTTCGACTTCCGAAGGATTGGCCGCGCCGCCCTGGAATTCGTGGAACAGCTGGCGATAGGGCTTGCTCATCACATTGACGAGCACGTTCAGGCGGCCGCGATGGGCCATGCCCAGCACGATCTCCTTCACGCCCAGCTGGCCGCCGCGCTTGATGATCTGTTCCAGCGCCGGAATGGTGGCCTCGCCGCCGTCCAGGCCAAAACGCTTGGTGCCGACGAAACGGTTGGAGGCGAATTTCTCGAAGCCTTCGGCCTCGACCAGCTTGTTGAGGATGCCTTTCTTGCCTTCAGGCGTGAACTTGATGTCCTTGTCCGGCCCTTCGATGCGGCGCTGCAGCCAGTCCTTCTGCTCGGCATCGTTGATGTGCATGAACTCATAGCCGATGCGGCCGCAATAGGTGCGCTTGAGGATGTCCACCATCTGGCGCGGCGTGGCGGTCTCCATGCCCATGACGCCATCGATGAAGATGGGCTTGTCCATTTCGGCTTCGTGGAAGCCGTAGAAATTGGGATCGAGCTGGGGATGGGGCACGCGCGGCGTGATCTTCAGCGGATCAAGGTCGGCTTCCAGGTGGCCGATCACGCGATAGGCGCGCACCAGCTGGATGGCGCGGATGGAATCCTGCGCCGTGGCGCGAACATTTTCGCCGCCATCCTGGGGCGCGGCGGCGGCTGCGCCTTTCTTGGCGGCGGGTTTGGCCGCCACCTGCGCGCCCGAAAGCGCCTGGGTGAGTTCGTCCTGCGGCAGGGGGCTGGTGCCGTCCCGGCGCCAGGCCGGGCCGCGGCCCAGTTGGGTGGGGGAAAGGCCCGCTTCGCCCAGTCCCGAAAAATAGCTGCGCCAGCCCTCATCCACCGAATCGGGGTTCGCCAGATACAGCGAATAGAGGCCTTCAATGAAGGCCGCATTGGTGCCGGACAGGAAACTGGTTGCGTCGAGGATATCGTTGGAGGCGCGATTGATACGATCAGACGGAGATTGTTCTGTCATTTCAAATGCTTAAAGGGGCGCTTGTTGGGCTTTACCCTGTTCCTGGACCCGCACTCTGCGGTTGTTCGAATGGCGGGCTGCGTTTACCCGCTTTGCAGGGCCGATTCAACGGCGAATGCGGTTAATATGGGCTCAACAACACCCAATTGCGACGCCCAAAAGCAAAGCCCCGCACGGACGGTGCGGGGCTCTGGATATGCCTCAAATTTGGGCTCGGGTTACTTGCCCGACAGAAGCGCCACCAGGGTGGTGCCCAGGGCAGCCGGATTGGGCGAAACCCGGATGCCGGCCGACTTCATGGCCTCGATCTTGGACTCCGCGCCGCCCTTGCCCCCGGAAATGATGGCGCCGGCATGGCCCATGCGGCGGCCCGGCGGGGCCGTGATACCGGCGATGAAGCCGACCATGGGCTTTTTCACTTTGGAGTGCTTGATGAAGTCTGCGGCGTCTTCCTCGGCGCTGCCGCCAATTTCGCCGATCATGATGATGCTCTGGGTTTCCGGGTCGGCCAGCAGCATTTCCAGGACATCGAGATGCTCGGTGCCCTTCACCGGATCGCCGCCAATGCCCACGCAGGTGGTCTGGCCCAGGCCCACGGCGGTGGTCTGCGCCACCGCTTCATAGGTGAGCGTGCCGGAGCGCGAGACGATGCCCACGCTGCCGCGGCGATGGATATGGCCGGGCATGATGCCGATCTTGCATTCGCCCGGCGTGATCACACCGGGGCAGTTGGGCCCGATCAGGCGCGACTTGGAGCCCGACAGCGCGCGCTTGACCTTGACCATGTCCAGCACCGGGATGCCTTCGGTGATGCAGACGATCAGGGGAATTTCCGCGTCAATCGCTTCCAGGATGGCGTCGGCCGCATAGGGCGGCGGGACATAGATGGCGGAGGCGTCGGCGCCGACTTTCTCGCGCGCTTCGCGCACCGTGTCGAACACCGGCAGCCCCAGATGGGTCTCGCCGCCTTTGCCCGGCGTGGTGCCGCCCACCATCTTGGTGCCATAGGCGATGGCCTGTTCGGAATGGAAGGTGCCCTGCTTGCCGGTGAAGCCCTGGCAGATGACCTTGGTATTCTTGTCGACGAGAATGGACATTATTTCGAACCCTTCACGGCCTTGACGATTTTTTCGGCGGCGTCGGCCAGATTGTCGGCGGAAAGAATCGGAAGGCCCGATTTGGCCAGTATTTCCTTGCCCAATTCGACATTGGTGCCTTCCAGGCGCACCACCAGCGGCACGCTGAGCGAAATCTCCTTCGCCGCCGCAATGATGCCTTCGGCGATGATATCGCACTTCATGATGCCGCCGAAGATGTTCACCAAAATCCCCTTCACATTGGGATCGCTGACAATGATCTTGAAGGCCTGGGTGACTTTCTCCTTGGTCGCGCCACCGCCCACGTCCAGGAAGTTGGCAGGCTCGGAGCCATACAGCTTGATGATGTCCATGGTCGCCATGGCCAGGCCCGCGCCATTGACCATGCAGCCGATCTCGCCATCCAGCTTGATGTAGGACAGGTCATACTTGCTGGCTTCAACTTCCGCCGGATCTTCTTCATCCAGGTCGCGCAGCGCCATGATGTCCTTGTGGCGATAGAGCGAGTTGTCGTCGAAATTGATCTTGGCGTCGAGGCAGATGATGTTGCCGTCCTTGGTCACCACCAGCGGATTTATTTCCAGCAGGCTCATATCCTTGGCGACGAAGGCCTCATACAGGCTCTTGATGACGCCGCCGATCTGCTTGGCCTGTTCGCCCTTCAGGCCCAGTGCGCTGGCAATCTCGTTGCCGACATAGGGCGAATAGCCCGCCGCCGGTTCGATCTGGAAGGTCTTGATCTTTTCGGGCGTGTCATGGGCCACCGCCTCGATGTCCATGCCGCCTTCGGTGGAAACGATGAAGGCGATGCGGCTGGTCTCGCGGTCCACCAGCGCCGACAGATACAGTTCGCGCGCAATGGCCGAGCCATCTTCAATATAAAGACGCTTGACCAGGCGGCCCGCCGGGCCGGTCTGGTGCGTGACCAGCGTCATGCCCAGCATGCGCCTGGCTTCTTTCTCCACATCCTCGATGGATTTGACGACTTTGACGCCGCCGCCCTTGCCGCGGCCGCCGGCATGGATCTGTGCCTTCACCACCCAGACCGGGCCGGGCAGGGCCTTTGCTGCCGCCACGGCTTCTTCCACCGTGAAGGCGGGCTTGCCGTTTGGAATCGGCGTGCCGAAGCTGCGCAGGACCTCTTTGGCCTGATATTCATGGATATTCATGGAGTTACCCCGGAAATAAGCGGCTGACGCGGCCGAAAGTGGGCGCACATTAGCAGCGTAAATCCCCGGTGCAAGGCGGCGAATTGGCTAAAAAAAAGGGCGCCTCACAAGGGTTTTCACCCCGGTGAGGCGCCCGGATCGGCCCGCCGTAAACGGTCATTCACGGGGCAGGCGATCAACTCAGTAGAAGCCAAGGCCTCCGACGCCGCCGGTCAAGGTCATGCCGGTCAGGCGCAGCTCGCGCGAATTGGCCTGGCTGCGGGCATAGCTCTGGGCGCGCGAGGCGGCCTGGGCGGTGCTTTCCATCTTGCTCTGGCCACCGACCAGCGTGGGATGCTGTTCGAGGCAGACCTTGGTGACATAGGTGAAGAACATGTCGCCGGTGCCGTATTTGCGCAGGTTGTTGCGCTCGGTGCAGTCCACCACCTTCTCGGCCGGGGCGCATTTGAGCATGCCATTCTTGTAATGGCGGACCGCTTCGCCGGCAGCGCAGACCAGGCCTTTGGCGTCCTGGTAGGAGGTCGCCATGCCTTGGCTGGACTGCAGCACGCTGCCGACCAGCACGCGCAGGGTAGAGCCCGGCAGGCAGCGCGCCACTTCGCCTTCGTAACCCGAATTGATCCAGGTATCGGGCGTCATGTGCGAGGCGGGGAACTGGTGTCCGTCATTGCTCACGCAGATGGCATGGATGGATTTGACAACCGTGGCATCGACAAAGTGGCACTGGCCGCCCACCGGAACCGGCGCCGCAGCCGGCGCAGGCGCCTGCACCTGGGCGCTGTAGCCGCTGGCCTGGGCCGCACCGGAGCGGGCGACGCCGCTCTGGTAGCCATAGCCGTAGCCATGGCCGTAATTTCCTGCCGCATCGGTGGCGACGACGCCGCCGGCATGGCCGACATAATAACCGCCATTGCCCTGGCCGCCGACGGTGCTGCCTTCATTCGGGATGGCGACAAAGCCGCCGCCCTGGCCCGCACCCTGGCCGGCGCCTTGGCCGTAGCCATAGGCATAACCGGGGGCATAGCCATAACCCTGGCCTTGGCCAGCGCCATAACCGTAGCCCTGACCCTGACCCTGGCCATAGCCGTAGCCATTGCCGTAGCTGGAGTAATAGGTCGGGCCGCCATTGTTGTTGGCGTAGTTGTTGTTGTAGCCGTAATTGTTGTTGTAGCCGTAGTTGTGACCTGCATGGCTCTTTTTGTACCAAGCGAATTGATAGAAATTGGCTTGGAAAGGAGCTTGGACATGCCGAAGAAGAGGCCCACCCCGGAGCAGATTGTGACGCTGCTGCGGCAGATTGAGGTGTCGACGTCACAGGGTAAATCGAT
>CANJLC010000011.1 GCA_947475445.1 Alphaproteobacteria bacterium | reverse complement strand
CTCTGGGAGGAAGTGCAAGACTGGGTACAGAACCAAGGCAAACACGCTGCCGACCATAAAGGCCTGGACCATGGTTGAAGCCATGTCTCGCCATATCATGTGTTTTTGGGAAACCGCATGACGGTATCTGTAGAGACGTTCGAGCGTGAGTAGAATGAGGAACGATACAAACGACTCGAAGTAGGGGATACCGGTATCGATCCATGTGTCTTTCGTAAAATAATCTACACCCACCAAAAATGTCGCTGCGAGCGGCAGCACCGCATATTTACTAAGTTCATACAGTTTGCTTGTTTGCATCATCTACTCCAACCCTAGCTAAAATGTTTGAAATAAATATTTCTCAGCGAGATTTATATTGCATTTTTTTTAAATTACAAATTTTTTTTGGAAGGCAAGCCGCATAGAACGGCTTCATCGAGGGCTTCAACGGCCGATGTGGGACGAGCGCTTCAATGAGCACCTCTTCGCCAGCCCGCCGGAGGTGCTTAGGATTATCTGAGCATAAATTTAATTTTTGGAGGCCGGGATGGGAAATATAAATGCGCGGCAGTATGCTGCGTTGCATAAAAACCATTTTTATTTTAGCTATTTGTGGGGGCCGGCATCTGTCGTAAGCTTTCCATATAACGGCGTGAACATTGGACCCCCTCATTGGAAACAAGGTAGCGACTATGAAGGCGAGCAAATTTCAGGGATATTACCGTTACGTCATGATACCCGTGCTTGGCGTTTTTTTTGCTGCCATTAGAGGCAAACAGCAAGCCTCCGACACGGTGCCGGCTGAATGAGCAACCCCGATGAACTGCAGCCGCCGATGCCAAATGTCGCTCAGAAGGCGCCTTACTTGGTCAATGTCGTGGCCGGAAAGACCTATTGGTGGTGCTCCTGCGGGCTTTCCAAGAAACAGCCTTTCTGCGACGGATCGCACAAAACCACCGCCTATGAACCGTTGGCCTACAAAGCCACGGAAACGACCACTGTGGAGCTTTGCGGCTGCAAGCAGACCGGCACAAAGCCCTTTTGCGACGGTAGCCATGAAAGCTTGTGAAGGAGCGCTTTTATGATGAATTTTGTGCTTAGCAAATAGCCATATTTCATCGGCTTCGCCATCATTGAAGCAGGAATCTATTACTTCAACCAAGCAAAGGGTAATTTGACCACCGGCTTTCTCGGCATCTTCACCATCTGGGCCTATTACGCCTGGATGAGCCGGGATAAGGCCGAGAGGCCTTAACTTGCTTTAGACCGGGTTCCGATTTTCGAATTTTCCAGCGCCGGGCTTGGCCCTGCCACGCATTCGCCGCTCTGGTCCAGGGCTGGAGAGATGCGCACCCCGCCTTTTTCGCTCCCTAGAGGCAGATTTTTTCTTGGCGGTGTAATATCCCGCCTGACTGGCCGTTGACCCTGGGGCCAGCTCGCGGACCAAGTGAGTAATCGGTAGATTATTATAATATCAACAATTGAATAATGTGCACATCCTGCCCGTCAGTCCGCCAGCATCAGCCAGCTCATGGAGACCTTTTTGAACACTTCCCTTTCCAAGGCCCAGCGTGACGCCCTGGAACGGCAGGATGCGCGCTACCTGACGCTGCCGCTGTCCCAGGACCTGAATGCGGTACAGGCGCATCTGCGCCATACGGTGCGGCTGTTGAAGGACCGCCAGACTTCATCGCCCAGCGCGCGCGCCGTTGGCCATCTCAACGGGCTGTTCGACCGTTCCATTCCCGCAGCGGCCGAAAAACATCTGGCCTGCCGCCAGGGCTGCGCCCATTGCTGCCGCCAGCCCGTGGTGGTGTATGCGCCGGAGATTTTTTTCCTGGCGGCCTATATCCGCAATCGCGAAGGCATGGCGCAAAAGGTGCTGTCCGCAGGCGCCTTGGCGGAAGGCCGCAAGACGCAAATCGCAGATTGGTTTGAATGTCCCTTACTGGAAGACAATAGTTGCAGCGTCTACTCCGCGCGCCCCCTCTCCTGCCACGCCTTTGTATCGCTGGACGTGAACGACTGTCTCAGCGCTTTCCGCTACATGCAGGAACCGAAGATCCAATCGCCGCAGGTCTATAACGACCAGCGCAACGCCTGCCGCATGATATTGCTGGCGGCGATGCGCGCGCTGAGGCTTCCGGCGCATGCCTATGAGCTCAATGGAGGCGTGCTGGCGGCGGTGCTGTCAAAGGACAATGCCGAAAAGCGCTGGCTGCGCGGCGAAGACGTGCTGGGAAGCTTTAAAACGCTGCCGCCGAGCATTCCTGAGCAGATCGAGATCGAGATCGCCCGCATGGCTCAGGCTGCAGCGGCGTTTATCTAGCGCTTATTTCAAGGTGCTGACGCGGATCAGGCCGGTTACACCGAGGCGCAGCTGGCCAATTTCTGGAGCGGCAATGTCTTGCGCGTCCTCGGCAAGGCCCAGGACGCGCGCAAAGCCGCCTGACGTTCAGATGTCGGCGTAGCAGCGCACTTCCTGGTTCGCGCCCGGGGTCGTTACCGCGCCGTCACGGGCAGGTCCGACATTCCTGGCATAGCGCGCCAGCGCGCCTGTCCTGAAGGATGGCGGTTTGGGCTTGAAGGCTTTCCTGCGTTCCGCCAGCTCGGCATCGGACAGCGCCACCGACAATTCGCCGATGTCGGCGTCAATGGTGATAATATCGCCATCCTTGAGCAGTCCGATGGGGCCTGCATCCGCTGCTTCCGGCCCGACATGGCCAACGCAAAGGCCGCGCGTGCCGCCGGAGAAACGCCCGTCCGTGATCAGGGCGATATTCTCGACGCCCTGCCCGTACAGCGCCGCCGTGGTGGACAGCATTTCGCGCATGCCGGGACCGCCCTTGGGACCTTCCCAGCGGATCACCAGCACATCGCCCTCCTGGTAGCTGCGGGCCTGGACGAAATCAAAGCAGTCTTCCTCGCAGTCGAACACGCGGGCCGGGCCCTTGTGCTTGACGTGCTTGAGACCGGCGATCTTCACGATGGCGCCTTCGGGGGCGAGATTGCCCTTGAGGCCAACCACGCCGCCGGTGGGGGCGAGCGCCTTGTCCACCGAGACGATCACTTTCTGGTCGGGGTTGAATTTGATGTCCTTCAAATTCTCCGCGATGGTCTTGCCTGTCACGGTCATGCAGTCGCCGTGCAGCAGGCCGGCATCCAGCAAGGCGCGCATCAGCATGGGCATGCCGCCGGCTTCCCACATGTCCTTGGCGACATATTTGCCGCCCGGCTTCATCGAGGCGATGTAGGGCGTCTTCTTGAAAATCTCGGCCACGTCGAACAGGTCGAACTTGATGCCCGCCTCATTGGCCATGGCGGGTAGGTGAAGCGCTGCATTGGTCGAGCCACCGGTGGCGGCCACCACCATGGCGGCATTCTCGAACGCCTTGCGGGTGCAGATGTCACGCGGGCGCAAATTCTTTTCCAGCAGGTTCATCACTGTGTGCCCGGCCTTCAGCGCAAAGTCGTCGCGCTCCAGGATGACGGCGGGCGGGCCCGAGGAATAAGGCAGTGCCAGGCCGATGGCTTCGGCGACGCAGGCCATGGTGTTGGCGGTGAACTGGCCGCCGCAGGCGCCCGCGCCCGGGCATGCGACTTTTTCCAGGAGGCGAAGTTCGCTTTCGGGCATCTTGCCGGCGCTGTGCTGGCCGACGCCCTCAAAGACGTCGACCACGGTGACGTCCTTGTCCTTGAAGCGGCCGGGCATGATCGAGCCGCCATAGAGGAACACGGATGGCACATTGAGGCGCAGCATGGACATCATCATGCCCGGAAGGGATTTGTCGCAGCCGGCAATGCCGATCAGCGCGTCATAGCTGTGGCCGCGCATGGTCAGTTCAACGGAGTCGGTGATCACTTCGCGCGACACCAGCGAGGACTTCATTCCTTCATGGCCCATGGCGATGCCGTCGGTGACGGTGATGGTGCAGAATTCGCGGGGCGTGCCGCCATTCTCCTTGACGCCGCGCTTGGCCGACTGGGCTTGGCGCATCAGGGCGATGTTGCAGGGAGCGGCCTCGTTCCAGCAGCTGGCCACGCCCACCAGCGGCTGGTGGATCTCAGCCTCAGTCAGGCCCATGGCATAGAGATAGGAACGGTGCGGCGCGCGGCTGGGCCCTTCCGTGACATGGCGGCTGGGCAGGCGGGATTTGTCGAATCTGGGCATGGGATATCCGCGAAAAACTTGAAAAGGGCCCGCTTGGCAGGAGGCGGACTATGGCCTTGGGCTCTGCCCCCATCAAGCTGGAAATTCCGTACCCCTGCCCTGCGTGGCCCGGTCAGGGGGCGAGCGCCGGGTAGTCGGTATAGCCTGATGCTCCGCCGAAATAGAACGTGCCCTTGTTCCATGCGTTGAGAGACGCACCGGTCATGAATCGCTTCGGCAGGTCGGGATTGGCGATGAAGAGTTTGCCGAATGCCACGGCATCGGCCTTGCCGTCCGCCAGGGCCTGCTGGGCGCTTTCCCGGGTGAAGCTTTCGTTGGCAATATAGACGCCGCCAAAGGCGTCCTTAATCGCCGGGCCGATACTGTCTGCATTTTGCGCCTCGCGGGCGCAGAGAAAAGCCAATTTTCGCTTGCCGAGTTCGCGCGCGATGTTGGTGAAAGTCGCCAGCGCGTCGCCGTCGCCCATGTCGTGGCTGTTCATGCGCGGTGCCAGGTGCATGCCGACGCGGTCCGCGCCCCATACCTCCACCACCGCGTCGGTGACTTCCAGCATCAGCCGGGCGCGTTTTTCGCGGGTGCCGCCATAGGCATCGGTTCGCAGGTTGGTCTTGTCCTGCAGGAACTGGTCAAGCAGGTAGCCATTTGCGCCATGGATTTCGACGCCGTCGAATCCGGCGGCCTTGGCGTTCTGCGCGCCCTTTTTATAGTCAGCGATGACGCCGGGAATTTCCTCCAGCGCCAGGGCGCGGGGCGTAACGTAATCGGTTTCCGGACGCACAAGCGAGACGTAGCCTGCCGGCTTGATGGCGCTGGATGACACGGGCGTTTCGCCATTCAGAAACAGCGGATGGGAAATACGTCCCACATGCCAGAGCTGCAGCAGGATAAGCCCGCCCGCGTCATGGACGGCGCGTGTGACCTTTTTCCAGCCTTCGGTCTGTTCATCCGACCAGATACCGGGCGTATCGGCATAGCCCACGCCCATGGGCGTGACCGAGGTGGCTTCACTCAGGATCATGCCCGCGCTTGCCCGCTGGCGGTAATATTCCACCGCCAGGTCGGACGGCACACGGCTGCCGGTTTGGGCGCGCTGGCGCGTCAGGGGCGCCATGACAATGCGATTGGGCAAGGTCAGGGCGCCGACCTTCAGGGGATCGAACAGTGTGGGCATGGGGTACTCCAAATGGCGATCCGGGATATCCAGGTACGCATTCCAGCTTCAACAACCGCGCCGGCCTCAGGGTTTAAGCCAAACGGGCGATAGCGTCGGTCAGGCGCGCGGCCAGCAATTGGGCTTCCGCGCGCTTTTCGCGCTGCTCGGCCAGGACTTCTTCCGGGGCCTTGGAGACAAATTGCTCATTCGACAGCTTGGCATCGAAACGGGCGATTTCTTCCTGGGCCTTTTTGAGGTCCTTCTCCAGCCGCGCCCGCTCCTTGGCGAAATCGATGACATCGCCCAAGGGCAGCGCCACAACGGCCTCTTCCAGGACAAATTGCGCCGAACCCTTGGGGATGGCGTCGGCGGCGGCGGCGCTGGTCAGCCGCGCCAATTGCGCGATGACGTCGCGATTGCGCTCCAGGCGCGCCTTTGCCCCATCGCCTGCGCCCGTGAGCAGCATGTCGAATTTTGCACCGGCCGGAACGTTCATCTCGGCCCTGACGGAGCGGATGCCCTTGATGAGTTCAATCACCCAGAGCATTTCTGCGGTTGCCACGTCGCCGCCGGAGACGTCCGTGCGGGCGGGCCATGGGGCTTCGATCAGCAAGGTGTCGCGCGGCGTCTCGCTGGTCAGCGCCCAAAGCTCTTCCGTGATGAAGGGCATGAAAGGATGCAGCAGTTTGAGAACCTGGTCGCGCACCCAGGCCGTGGTGGCGCGGGTTTCGACCTTGGCGTCATCACTGCCGCCCTGGAAGATCGGCTTGGTGATCTCGACATACCAGTCGCAGAAAATGTCATAGACAAAATGATAGGCGGTGCCGGCGGCATCGTTGAAGCGCAGCTCTTCCAGCAGGCTGGTCAGCGTGGTGACCGCGCTTGAAGTTTCCGTCACGATCCATTTGTTGACGGTCTGGGTGACGGCGGCGGGATCGAAGCCCGGCACGGTGACGCAGCCATTCATCTCGCAGAAGCGCGAGGTGTTCCACAGCTTGGTGGCGAAGTTGCGATTGCTTTCGACCCGGGCCGGACCAATGCGCATGTCGCGGCTCTGGCCCGCCGCCAGCGCCAGCGTGAAGCGCAATGCGTCGGCGCCGAACTCGTCGATCAGGGTGAGCGGGTCCACCACATTGCCCTTGGTCTTGGACATTTTCGCGCCCTGCTCGTCCAGCACGCGGTTATGGATGAACACGGTCCTGAACGGCACATCGCCCAGGAAATGGATGCCCATCATCATCATGCGGGCGACCCAGAAGAAAATGATGTCGAAGCCAGTCACCAGCACGGAGGTGGGATAGAATCGCGCCACTTCGGGTGTCTTGTCGGGCCAGCCAAGGGTGGAGAACGGCCACAGTGCCGACGAGAACCAGGTATCGAGCACATCCTCGTCGCGGGCGAGCGCTTTTCCGCCCGCCTGCTTTAGCGCTTCCTCTTCGGTTTCGGCGCAATAAATTTTTCCGTCCGCGTCATACCAGACGGGAATCTGGTGACCCCACCACAGCTGGCGCGAAATGCACCAGGGCCGGATGTTGCGCATCCAGCCGAAATAGACATTGGCCCAATTGTCGGGGACGAATTTGGTCTCGCCCTTTTCCACTGACGCGATGGCCTTGTCAGCCAGCGGCTGCACATTCAAATACCATTGCTCGGTGAGGAAGGGCTCCAGCACCACGGTCTTGGTCTTTTCGTCATGCGGCACGGCATGGGTGATGGGCTCGGCCTTGTCCAAAAGTCCGGCGCTTTCCAGATCGGCCACGATCTTCAGGCGCGCCACATGGGTTTTCAGGCCGCGATAAGGCGCGGGCATGTCCTCGTTCAAGGTGCCATCGCGATTGAGGATATTGATCAGCGGCAAATTGTGGCGCTTGCCGACCTCAAAATCGTTGAAGTCATGGCCGGGCGTGATCTTGACCGCGCCGGTGCCTTTTTCCGGATCGGAATATTCGTCGGCAATAATGGGGATCAGCCGGCCCGTCAGCGGCAGCACGGCATGCCTGCCCACCAGCGCCTTGTAGCGTTCGTCATCGGGATGCACCGCCACAGCGGTATCGCCCAGCAAGGTCTCGGGCCGCGTCGTCGCCAAGGTGATGAAAACACCCGGCTGGTCTTCCACCGGATAGCGGATGTACCAGAGATGGCCCTTCATCTCGATGCTTTCCACCTCGAGATCGCTCACCGCGGTTTGCAGGCGCGGGTCCCAGTTCACCAGGCGCTTGTCCTTGTAGATCAGGCCCTGGCGGTAAAGCTCGACGAACACCTTGACGACGGCGCGTGAAAGCCCCTCGTCCATGGTGAAGCGTTCGCGGCTCCAGTCGGCGCTGGCGCCCAGCCGGTGCTGCTGCGCCACGATGGCGCCGCCCGACTCTTCCTTCCACTTCCAGACTTCTTCCAGGAATTTTTCGCGGCCAAGGCCCAGGCGCGTCATCTGTTTTTCGGCCAGCTGGCGTTCCACGATCAGCTGCGTGGCGATACCGGCATGATCGGTGCCCGGCTGCCACAGCACGTCCTTGCCGCGCATCCGCTCGAAGCGCGCCAGGATATCCTGCAGCGTGTTGTTGAGGGCGTGGCCGATGTGAAGGCGCCCGGTGACATTGGGCGGCGGGATCATGATGCAGAAAGGCTCGGCGTCCGGCCGGCGGCCCGGCTTGAAGGCGCCGGAATCCTGCCACAGGGCGTAAATGCGCCCTTCCACGTCCTGGGGATTGAAGGTCTTGTCGAACATGAAAAAACCGGAACTCATTTAATGGGCGCTCTCGCTCGCGCGAACGCGCCGGCCCGAGAGGGCTTTCCGGTTTTTTGGGGTCCGGGTCAAGCCCGTCCCAGCAGGTTAGACGGGAATCAGCGCTTTCCGCGCGCTTTTACGACACGCTCAACTTCCGCGCGGACGGCGCCTTCCAGCAGGGCCGGGAAATGCTCGTCCATCCATTCGCGGATCAGCGGCTTCATCTGCTCGATCACGGCGGCGGAATTGTCGGAAATGTATTTGTGCAGCACCGGCTCGAAGCTTTCGCGCACGGCGCGCTCAAACACGGTCTCGACGCTGGAACCGTCCACCGGAACCATGGCGGCGGGTGCACGGCGGGGCGCAGCTGCCGGTGCGGGGGCCTCGTCAGGAATGCTGGCAACCGCGTTATCCAGCGCCTGGCGGGTGTGATCGGAGAAAATATCGTTGCCGCCTGTCGGGGCAGGTGCAGGCGCCGGTGCTTCAAAAACAATATCGTCCACCGGCTCGGGCATGCGCACGGGAGCCGGGGCGGGGGTTTCGACCACTTCCTGGGTCAGCTCCAGCACATCGGGCTCGGCCTGGTGGATGGAAATAGGCTCCGGGGCGGGCTCGCCGGGCGCGCCATCGGCCGGGGCGTCCTCGGAGATGATCTTGCGGATGGAGGCGAGAATCTCCTCCATCGTGGGTTCATGCTGGGGACTGGACATGCAGGAGGACTCCCGAAGCGGCGCGTGGGAAGAAAAACCTAGGACAGTGGCCTAAAGAACGCAAAGATTAGGTTAACGGCGCCTGGTGGACCCCTGCTCCGGAATGGTCTTCGGAGTGGTGGCAAAGGGGGTTAGGCGAGGCCTTTCACTCAGAAGATAAAGCCCTGGGCCTTCTTGAACCCGGCCAGCAGCGGCACGGTGGCGTCAAAGCCGGGACGGCTGCCAAGCTGGCCCTGCTCGCGCACGAACAGCGTGGCCCGGCCCTGGGCGCCGGTCTGGAGGAAAACCACCAGCCTGCCGCCCTCGGCCAACTGGCTGAGCAATGTTTCGGGACGGGCTTCCAGGGCGCCATTGACGAAAATCACGTCATAAGGCCCACCCATCTTGAAGCCTTCGATCAGGGAACCCTGGGTCACTTCGATGCTGCCCTGGGCCTGGGCCAGCGCTTCGCTGGAAATGCGCACCAGGTCTGCGTCCTGCTCGAGCGCAACCACGGAATTGCCCAGCCGCGCCAGGACGGCTGAGGAATAACCGGTGCCGCAGCCCACATCGAGAATGCGGTCCTGCGGGGTGATCGCGGCCAGCTGCAGGGCCTTGGCCAGGGAGCGCGGATCCAGCAGGAAGCGGCCCTGGGCGATTTCCACCGGCACGTCGGCATAGGCCAGAGCGCGCTTGTTATTGGGCACGAAGCGCTCCCGGGGGACCGCCGCCATGGCGGCATGGATGCGCGGGTCGGTGACATCGGCGCTGCGGATTTGCGCGTCGATCATGTTGGTACGGGCGGCGAGCATGGTCTGCGACATGGAATCAATCTGGCCCCAGGGAGGAATGGGCCGGTTATAGGCGCGCCATGGGCCCGAAACAACGCGGCTTTTTTGAAGACGAATATCCTGTTATAGGCCCTGCCCGCCCTGTTCGAGACAGACGTGAGGCCACGTGGCGGAGTGGTTACGTAGTGGATTGCAAATCCACGCACCCCGGTTCGATTCCGGGCGTGGCCTCCACCCTTTCCCCCAAAAAGTTCCAGCATAATTAAGCGTTTATTAACCGTATGGGCGCATCATTCCCCCGTCTTCCTTGAAGACACCCCACCATTACTCAACGCCTTGGGGCCGGGCTAACACCCGGCCTCTTTTTTTTGTGTTCCGGGGCAAATCGTGCGCAAAGCCCCGGAAATTAGAGGAAAATTTCTTCTGGCCATGCCAATTTAGACGCGCTAGACACCGCGTCCTGTTCCTCGGTAGCTCAGTGGTAGAGCCCTCGACTGTTAATCGAGTGGTCGTCCGTTCGAACCGGACCCGGGGAGCCATTTTTTCCAGTCCTTCCTGCCTTTTGACAGGCAAAATGGCCGCGAAAAAGCAGCAAAAAACGATTGTCGGCGTTGCCGAGCATGGCAACGCGGCGGTGCTTGTCACCCTGGCCCCGGACGGCCGCCTGCTGGATCGCCGCAGCATTGAGCTGACCCAGGGTCTGCCGACGCACCCCTATCATCATGAAGGCGCCTGGGCGGTCGGCCGCTACCTCGCCAGCCCCTGGGCAAAGCCCATTTTCCTCCCCGAGGCGATAGCGCTCATCAAGCGCGTCTAGAAAGAAGCCGCGCGAGGCGCGCGGAAGGCGCTTGAGGTGCTGGCGGGCGCGGTGGCCATGCCGATTGGCGGCATTGCGTTTCGCGCCTGCGCCAAGCTGCCGCCGACCATTGAAAAGAGGATCGCCGACAATCGCGCCCAGACCCAGGCGGACTCCATCCTGTACCGGCAGGCGCTCGCCATGGCGGCAATGGCGCGCGGATGGAAGGTGCATTGGTACGAACGCGATCAGGTACCTGCCGACGCGTCATCAAAGATCAAGGGCGGCGAACTCGACGCTGTTCTTCGTACCCTGGGCAAGTCTGCCGGAGCGCCCTGGCAGGCGCGGCACAAGCTGGCGGCGGCCGCCGCCATTGCGGCGCGGTAGGGCGCGGCCCACTATCCGGCCGGCGATCCGGCGTTAAGATCGCGCCAACGCCCTGGAGGATACCATGAACCGTCTTGCCTTTGCCGCCATCATCGCGCTTCTGCCTGCCGTCGCCATTGCCCAGCCCGCCGAGATCACCATCAACGATCCCAAGGCGGCGCCGGAAAGCATCACCATGGCGCCCGGCGGGGCGCTGATCATGGGCAGTGCCGGATTGCCCTTCATCTTCCGCGCCGCGCAGGGCGCGACGGTGGCCGAGAAATTCATCGACGTTACCAATGACGGCGGAGGCACCTTTCTGGGCGTGCTGGCCGATGCCGGCAGCAACACGCTCTGGGCCTGCCAGATCACCGCGGTGCCGGGCACCACGCAGCGCCGCACCTTTCTGCGGGGGTTCGACCTTGGCAGCGGGGCGGCGAAATTCCGCTGGGCGCTGCCGGGCGACGCCAACACCTGCAACGATTTTACGGTGGGCGCCGACAAGGCCCTGTACATCACCGATACTGCCAATGGCCGCATCTATCGCCTGAAGCCGGGCGCCGCGGATGCCGAACTGCTGATCGAAAACCGCACTCTGATCGGCGTTGACGGCATCACCTTCCTGGACGGCGTGCTCTACGTGAACACGGTCACCACCAACAACCTCTACCGCATTCCCCTTGATTCCAGCGGCAAGGCTGGCGCGCCAATCGATATCTGGATGGACCAGCCGGTTTCGGCGCCGGACGGCATGCGCGCCGCAGGCGGCAAGATGTTCATGACCGAAAATCGTGTCGGAAAGGTGGACCTTGTCACCATTGCTGGCGACAAGGCGCATATCACCGTGTTGAAGGAAGGCCTGGGCACGCCGACGGCGGTGGAGCCGGTCGGCGATACCTTGTGGATTGGCGAACGCGCCAACAACCGCGCAGTCGCCATTCCAATCCCGAAATAACGCCGGCCTAGAACTTGTCTTCCGGGCGCTCGCGACCAGCGGTACGCCAGCGCGACACAATGGTGTCGAGCATGTCGCGGTCAATGTTCTGGCTTTTCCAGGATTTGGAGAAGCCGACATTCATGTTCTTGGGACGCTTGCCACTGAGTTCGTCGAAACGAATGCGCATGGGCATTGGCATGGAAACGCCCTGCCCCAGGATCAGCGCCTCGCGATCGCCCAGCAGCGGCAGGAAATCGATCAGGTCGAGCATGCCTTCATAGGTACTGCCGCGAATGACCTGCTGGTCCTTTTCACTGGACAGGCGCAGGGCGATCGCGGTGCTGCACTGAGACAGGATGGTGCTGTCCAGCTCGGACGGACGCTGTGTCACCAGCGCCAGCGAGATGGCGTATTTGCGCCCTTCCTTGGCGATGCGGCCCAGGGCCTGGCGGGTGGGAACGAATTTGCCGTCATTGGCGGGGGCATAGCGATGCGCTTCCTCGCACACCAGCAGCATGGGCAGGCCGCCCTTGCTCCATACCGCCAGATCGAACGCAAGGCGGGAGATCACGGAGATCACAACGTCCAGGATTTCGTGCGGCACGGTGGACAGGTCGATCACCGAGATCGGTTTGCCCTCGTTGGGAATGCGGAACAGCCGGCTGAGCACCGATGTCATGGTGTCCTGCACCGTCAGGCCGCCAAACATGAAATTGTAGCGCTGGTCGGCGACCAGCTGCTCGATGCGGGCCTTGAGGCGGCGGTAGGGCAGCGTGGCGCGGGTGCGTTCCAGCTTTCCTTGCGCAAGGTGGATGCGCTGGCGAGCCCGCGCGTGCCCGGCTATGCGGAAGCCGACGCCACCATCAACTGGCGCATCGTCGAGGGCATCGATCTGTCATTGGCCGGAATGAATTTGCTGCATGAACGGCACCGGGAATTCATCAACGGCTCGCTGGCGGCGCTGGCCGTTCCGCGCAGCGTGACGCTTGGCGCGCGCCTTGAGCTCTGATTCAGCCGCGTCCCCGGTATGAAGCAACCCCGGTATCGGGAAGCGACACGCCGGACGGCAATTTCCCTGTCTGCCAGAAGATATCGATGGGGATGCCGCCGCGCGGATACCAGTAGCCGGCGATGCGCAGGAATTTCGGCTTGATCACACCCGCCACCCTCTTGCCGATGGTCAGGGTGACGTCTTCGTGGAAGCCCGCCGCGTTGCGGAAACTGGCGAGATAGAGCTTGAAGGATTTGGATTCCAGGATGGCCTTGCCCGGCACAAAATCCAGTACGAAATGGGCGAAGTCCGGCTGTCCGGTGATGGGGCACAGGGTGGTGAATTCCGGCGCGGTGAAACGGATCAAATAATCGTCGCCGGGATGGGGATTGGGCACGCTTTCCAGTTTCGCCCTGTCCGGCGATGTGGGCTGGCGCACGGCATGACCGAGCTGGGTGAGTTTTCTATTTTTCATAGACGCAACTTTGTCCATAGGTGGGACGGCTGATCTTCACCCGCGCCACTTCTGCCAGTCTGGCATTGGCGGCGGCATAAATAAAGCGCGCCAGATTTTCCAGCGTGGGGGCGCCCAGGCCCTCGACATCGTTCAGCATGCGGTGGTCCAGCTGCGCGCGGATCTCCTTGAGCACGGCATCGATCTCGCCAAAATCGCGCAGCACGCCATCGGCGCCCGGTTCGCCGCGAAGCGTCACGTCCACATAAAAGGAGTGGCCGTGAATGCGCGCATTCTCAGGCCCGCCTACGCCCAGGCGATGGGCGGCATCAAAGGTGAATTGCTGGGTGATTTCCACGGTCATGGGGCGGGCTTTTGATCCCTCCCCCGGCGGGCGTCAAGAGCCCCGGCGCGCAGCCAATTTAAAGCGCGATATCGCCGGTTTCGCCGGTGCGCACCCGCAGGGCCTGCTCCAGGTCCAGCACGAAAATCTTGCCATCCCCGATCTTGCCGGTCCGGCTGCCTTCGGTAATGGCCTGGAGGGCGTCGTCCACCCGGGCATCGGGCACCGCCACTTCCAGCTTGAGCTTGGGCCGGAAGGCGATCTGGTATTCGGCGCCGCGATAGATTTCGGTATGGCCCTTCTGGCGGCCATAGCCGCGCACCTCGGTGACGGTGAGGCCGGCAATATCCACCCCGGTAAGGCGTTCACGCACGGCGTCCAGGCGATGTGGCTGGATGATCGCAACGATCAGTTTCATGGGCCTCTCCTAGCGATTGACGTGATAGCCGGTTTCGCCATGGGCGGCGAAATCCAAGCCTACCGTTTCAGTCTCGGCGTCCACACGCAAGCCTATCGTGAGCGCGGTGAGCTTGGTTATGGCGAAAGTGGCAATCGCAGACCAGATTGCCACGACCACGACGCCAGTGCCCTGCACCGCGAACTGGTCCGCCAGGGGCCGTGCCAGCACGACGCCGCCACCCAGAAGCGTCAGGAACGGCAGCAACAGGCTTCCCAGCGCGCCGCCCACGCCATGCACGCCCAGCACGTCCAGTGCGTCATCCACCTGCATGATGCGTTTGACCAGCAGCACGCCCAGGAAACAGACGCCGCCCGCCAGCGCGCCCAGCAGAACGGCGGCGCCGGGGCCGACATAACCGGATGCCGGCGTGATGCAGGCCAGCCCTGCAATGGTTCCGGTCACGGCGCCGACCAGGCTGGGCTTGCCGAATTTTATCCATTCGATGGCCATCCACACCAGCGTTGCCGTTGCTGCGGACAAATGTGTCACCAGCATCGCCATGCCGGCGTCCCCGCCCGCGGAAAGCGCGCTGCCGGCATTGAAGCCGAACCAGCCAACCCACAGCAGGGAGGCGCCCACCATCACCATCCAGGGCGAATGGGGCGGGCGGATGCCATGGGGAAATTCGTGGCGTGCGCCCAGCATGATGGCAATCACCAGCGCGGAAATGCCCGCGGTGACATGCACGACAATGCCGCCGGCATAATCCATCACGCCGCGCTGGGCGAGCCAGCCGCCGCCCCAGACCCAATGGGCCACGGGGACATAGACAATCAGCAGCCACAGTGCCGAGATCAGCAGGACGGCGCAGAATTTGATGCGCTCGACATAGGCGCCGATGATCAGTGCCGGTGTGATGATGGCGAATGTCATCTGGAACATCACAAAGACGCTTTCGGGGATTTTCAGGCCGGGATGCGGCCCGGCGCGTGTGACGTTGCCCAGCAGGGCCGCCTGCAAGTCGCCGATCCAGGCGCCGGTGCCGCTGAAGGCCAGCGAGTAGCCGCAGAGGAACCACAGCACCGAGGCCAGGCAGGCCACCGCGAAACACTGCGCCAGCACTGACAGGATGTTCTTGGCCTGCACCAGTCCGCCGTAAAACAGCGCCAGGGCCGGAAGTGTCATCAGCAGCACCAGCGCCGTGGCGCTGATGACCCAGGCAGTATCCCCGCTGTCGATCATGATATCCCCCCTGTGGACCGATTCCGGGCATGTCCCTGCCCAGTTGTTAGGCACCCTGTTCGGGCAGGGCCGCGGTGACAAGGCCACAACCGCGTCAAAGCTGGGGATTTCCGGGGCTCCACAGGCCGCGACACCCTGGCTCGCCCCATATTGTTGCGCCGCGTTAACCCGCATGCTAACTGGCGCAGGCGCGATGGAGCTGACTCGCGCGCAGTGGAATTAAACTATACATTTCAATAGCTTACTGATGCTGTCGGCGGCAGGTTGGGGCGATGTTTCCCAAAGCCGCGAAGGATGAATGTGGGATCGGAAAAAGCGCACGAAACTGGACTTGCGGGCCGCTACGCCACAGCTGTGTTTGAGCTGGCGCAGGACCAGAAGTCCGTTGACGCCGTGGCAGCCGATTTTGCCGGCCTGAAGCGCGCCATCCAGACCAGTCCGGACCTCGCCCGCCTTGTGCGTTCGCCCGCCTTTTCCAAGGAAGATCAGGCCAAGGCCCTGAAGCCGGTGCTGGAAAAAATGGGTGTTTCGCCCCTCACCCTGAAATTCATCCTTATGCTGGCCGCAAAGCGCCGCCTGGGTGCGCTGGAAGGAATTCTGTCCTCCTATGACCGCATGGTCGCCCGCCTGAAGGGCGAAGTGCAGGCCGAGGTCACATCGGCCCGCGCGCTGTCGCCTTCCGAAACGGCTGAACTCAAGAGCGTCCTGAAATCCAGGCTCGGCCGCGAGCCGCGCCTGGAAACCCGCGTTGATCCCGCATTGCTTGGCGGCCTGGTCGTCAAGCTGGGTTCGCGCATGATCGACTCGTCTATACGCACCAAGCTGAATGGCATCCGCGCTGCGATGCGCGGCCAGTAAAAAGGAAGAATAGAATGGATATCCAGCCCGCTGAAATTTCCGCGATCCTGAAGCGCGAGATCCAGAACTTTGGCGCTGACGCGCAAGTCTCGGAAGTCGGCGAAGTGCTTAGCGTCGGCGACGGCATTGCCCGCGTCTATGGCCTCGACAATGTCCAGGCCGGCGAAATGGTCGAGTTCCCCGGCGGCATCAAGGGCATGGCGCTGAACCTGGAAAGCGACAATGTCGGCTGCGTTATTTTCGGCAATGACAGCACCATCAAGGAAGGCGACACCGTCAAGCGCACCAACGCCATCGTGGACGTGCCGGTCGGCAAGGCGCTGCTGGGCCGCGTGGTTGATCCCCTTGGCAATCCCATCGACGGCAAGGGCGAAATCAAGGGCGCTGCCGAGCGCCGCCGCGTTGACGTCAAGGCGCCGGGCATCATTCCGCGCAAGTCCGTGCATGAGCCGGTGCAGACCGGCCTGAAGGCCATCGACACGCTGATCCCGATTGGCCGCGGCCAGCGCGAACTGATCATCGGCGACCGCCAGACCGGCAAGACTGCCGTGGCCATCGACGCCATCATCAACCAGAAGGCGATCAACGCCGGCACGGACGAAAAGGCCAAGCTGTATTGCATCTATGTCGCCATCGGGCAGAAGCGCTCCACCGTGGCGCAGATCGTCAAGACCTTGGCGGATGCCGGAGCGCTGGAATACACCATCGTGGTCGCCGCCACCGCCTCCGAGCCGGCGCCGCTGCAATACCTGGCGCCCTTCTCGGGCTGCACCATGGGCGAATGGTTCCGCGACAATGGCATGCACGCTCTTATCATCTATGACGATCTGTCCAAGCAGGCCGTCGCCTATCGCCAGATGTCGCTGCTGCTGCGCCGTCCGCCGGGCCGCGAAGCCTATCCGGGCGATGTCTTCTACCTGCACAGCCGTCTGCTGGAGCGCGCCGCCAAGCTGAACGAAGACAATGGCTCGGGCTCGCTGACCGCCCTGCCCATCATTGAAACCCAGGCCAATGACGTGTCGGCCTACATTCCCACCAACGTGATCTCGATCACCGACGGCCAGATCTTCCTGGAAACCGACCTGTTCTACCAGGGCATTCGCCCGGCGGTGAACGTCGGCATTTCCGTGTCGCGCGTCGGCTCCTCGGCGCAGATCAAGGCGATGAAGACCGTCGCCGGCCCCATCAAGGGCGAGTTGGCCCAGTATCGCGAAATGGCGGCCTTCGCCAAATTCGGTTCGGACCTCGACGCCTCGACCCAGAAGATGCTGGCGCGCGGCGAGCGCCTGACCGAGCTGCTCAAGCAGCCGCAATACAAGCCCTTCGCCGTCGAAGAGCAGGTGGCGGTGATTTATGCCGGCACGCGCGGTTACCTGGATGCCTTCCCGACCGCCAAGGTCGGCGCCTTCCAGGAAGCCCTGCTCGGCAAGCTCAAGGCCAGCTATCCGCAGTTCCTCGACGGTATCCGCAAGGAAAAGGCGCTGACCCCCGACCTTGAGAAGATGCTCAAGAGCGCGCTGGACGACGTCACCAAGTCCTTTGCTTAAAAACTGAAAGACTGAACGCCAATGGCGACCGTCAAGGAAATGCGTACCCGGATCGGAAGCGTGAAGTCCACGCAGAAGATCACCAAGGCCCTGCAGATGGTGGCGGCGGCGAAGCTGCGCCGCGCCCAGCTGGCCACGGAGGCGGCGCGTCCCTATGCGCAGCGCATGTCGGCGATCATCTCCAACCTGGCCGCGGGCGTGGGCCCCGGCGCGCCGCTGCTGCTGGCCGGTACCGGCAGCGACAGGCGGCAGCTTGTGATTGTCGCGACATCGGATCGCGGCCTTGCCGGTGCGTTCAACTCCTCCATCGTGCGGGCGGCGCGGCTCAAGATTGCGGCGCTGATCGAGGAAGGCAAGGACGTCAAGATCATCACCATCGGCCGCAAGGCGCGCGACCAGTTGCGCCGCCAGTATGGCAACCGCTTTATCGAAAGCTATGAGCTGGGCCTGAAGGCGCCGGGCCTGGCGCTGGTGGCGCCCATCGCGCGCCAGGTGATCGACCTGTACACGGGCGGCCAGTTCGATGTCGTCACCCTGATCTACAACCGCTTCAAGTCGGTGGTGACGCAGATTCCCACCATCAAGCAGCTGATCCCCGCCGAAGTCGATGCCGGCGGCGCGGCGGGCGCTTTCTATGACTACGAGCCGGATGAGGACACCATCCTCACCGAATTGCTGCCGCAGAACATCTCGGTGCAGATCCTGTCCGCCATCCTTGAGAACCAGGCGGGCTTCTTCGCCTCGCAGATGGCCGCGATGGACAATGCCACGCGCAATGCGGGCGACCTGATCAAGGCACTCACCATCCAGATGAACCGCACCCGTCAGGCCAAGATCACGACGGAATTGATTGAAATCATCGCCGGCGCCGCCGCCGTCTAGCGGGGCGTTAGGCGAAAGCCGGACCGCCCCATTAACAAGTCAGAAAAGAGAACCGCCATGACCGCACATGCCAAAATCGGAAACAAAGGCCGCCTCCTCCAGGTGATCGGCGCCGTCGTCGACGTGGAATTCAATGGCGGCGAGCTGCCGGCGATCCTGAACGCGCTGGAGACCACCAACACCGATGCGCGCACCGGCGAGAAGTTCCGCCTGGTGTTCGAAGTGGCGCAGCATCTGGGCGAGAATGCCGTGCGCGCCATCGCCATGGACACCACCGAAGGCCTGGTCCGCGGCCAGGAAGTGATCGACACCGGCTCCGCCATCCGCGTGCCGGTTGGTCCCGCCACGCTGGGCCGCATCATGAACGTGATCGGCGAGCCCATCGACGAAGCCGGTCCCATCGACCAGACCAACACCTCCCCCATTCACCGTGACGCGCCGACCTTTGCGGAACAGGCCGGCAGCGCCGAAATCCTGGTCACGGGCATCAAGGTCATCGACCTGCTCTGCCCCTACACCAAGGGCGGCAAGATCGGCCTGTTCGGCGGCGCCGGCGTGGGCAAGACCGTGACCATGCAGGAACTGATCAACAACATCGCCAAGGCTTACGGCGGTTATTCGGTTCTGGCCGGCGTGGGCGAACGCACCCGCGAAGGCAATGACCTGTACCACGAAATGATCGAGTCCAACGTCAATGTGGACCCCAAGAAGAACGGTTCGGCCGCGGGCAGCAAATGCGCCCTGGTCTATGGCCAGATGAACGAGCCGCCGGGCGCCCGCGCCCGCGTGGCGCTCACCGGCCTGTCGGTGGCGGAATATTTCCGCGACGTCGAAGGCAAGGACGTGCTGCTGTTCATCGATAACATTTTCCGCTTCACCCAGGCCGGTTCGGAAGTGTCGGCGCTGCTGGGCCGCATTCCCTCGGCGGTGGGCTACCAGCCGACCCTGGCCACCGAGATGGGCAATCTGCAGGAACGCATCACCTCGACCGACAAGGGTTCGATCACCTCGGTGCAGGCCATTTACGTGCCCGCGGACGATCTGACCGACCCGGCGCCCGCCACCTCCTTCGCGCATCTGGATGCCACCACCGTGCTGTCGCGCGACATCGCCTCGCTGGGCATCTTCCCGGCGGTCGATCCGCTGGACTCCACCTCGCGCATTCTCGATCCCCAGGTGATCGGCGATGAGCATTACGCCGTCGCCCGCCAGGTCCAGGAAGTGCTGCAGCAATACAAGGCGCTGAAGGACATCATCGCCATCCTGGGCATGGATGAACTCTCGGAAGACGACAAGCTGACCGTGGCGCGCGCCCGCAAGATCCAGCGCTTCCTCAGCCAGCCCTTCTTCGTGGCGGAACAGTTCACCAACTCGCCGGGCAAGTTCGTCGAACTGGCCGATACGATCCGCAGCTTCAAGGCCATCGTGAACGGCGAATGCGACCAGTATCCGGAGCAGGCCTTCTACATGGTTGGCGCCATCGAGGAAGTTGCTGCCAAGGCCCAGAAGATGGCGGCGGAAGCCAAGTAAACATGGCAGACAAGATCAAATTCGATCTGGTATCGCCTGAACGCCTCCTGCTGTCGCAGGCGGTGGACATGGTCACCGTGCCCGGCAGCGAAGGCTATATGGGCGTCATTGCGGGGCATGCATCCCTCGTCTCGAACCTGCGGGCCGGCATGATCGACATGAAGAATGACGGCGTGGATACCCGTTATTTCATCCGTGGCGGCTTTGCCGAGATCAACGCCACCCACATCACGGTGCTGGCCGAGGAAGCCCTTCCCATGACCGAGCTGGACCTGGCGATCCTGGACCAGCGCATCAAGGATGCCCAGGAAGACGAGATCGCCGCCAAGACTGATGCCGACCGCCAGAAGGCCGGCCAGCTGGTTGACGACCTGAAATTGGTGAGGGCTGCGTTCTAGGTCTGCTGTCCGCGGACGCGGGCGTTCGGCCGGGCAAAAGCTCCCCCGGAGCTTTTGCAGTATCCCGCCTTACGACCTCAAGCTTGTCCGGGCGGCATTTTAAGCCATTTAATCAATAAGATGGGGCGTGTTCCCTGCCGGCTGTATTCGCAGCCGCAGCGAAACCTGTTATAATAGTATCATCTGGGGCTTAGGAGAGGTCATGGCGATCTCGACCGTTTATCATCAGGGCTGGACGCTGGCGGATGTCAGCTGGCACCTGTTCGACGCTGCAGCGGTGGATCCCACCCTGCTGGCGGCGATCAAGGCTGCGGCGCTGGTGGAATATAATGCGCCCGATTACGTCGCCTATCTCAAGCGCGTGTTCGGGGATTCCGCGCCCGAAGCGCTGGGCTGGATCGAGCGCTGGGGCGAAGAAGAGCGCCAGCACGGCCAGGCGCTGGGCCGCTGGGCCCAGACGGCTGATCCCAGCTTCAACCTGGAAGAGGCCTTTGCCCGTTTCCGCAAGGGCTACAGTCCGGCCCATTTTGCCGGCGACGGAGCCCAGTCCGTGCGCGGCTCGCGCCGGGGCGAAATGATCGCCCGCTGCGTGGTGGAAAGCGGAACCTCGTCCTATTACTCCGCCATCCGCGACGCCACCGACGAGCCAGTTCTGAAGGAAATCGCCGGTCGCATCTCGGCGGATGAATACAGGCATTACAAGCTGTTCTACGAAGTCCTTCACAAACAGGATGAGCCGGACATGAGCTTCTTTCGCAAGCTCTGGGTCGCCATCGGACGGGTGCGGGAAAGCGATGATGACGAGCTGGCCTATGCCTATTACTGCGCCAATGTCCCGGTCGATCAGGAAATGGCCCGGCCCTACAACCGCAAGCTCTATTCACGGGCGGCGGCCAAGGCGAGCATGAGCATTTACCGGCGCAAGCATATCCAGAAGCTGGTGCAGATGGTGGCCAAGGCTGTCGGCGCCGACCCGCACGGCAAGCTGGCCGATTGGTGCGAGTCCCTGCTCTGGCACAAGATGCAAAAGAAAGCCGCTGCGGCGTAAATCCAAACTCGCCATGGGCGGCCTTGAACCGCCCATCCATCGCCCACAAACCTCCATGGCCGGGTCGAGCCCGGCCATGGAGGAGAAGGTCTAAGCCTTGCGCTTGACCATCATCTGCTTGATCTCGCCGATAGCCTCGGCGGGATTGAGGCCCTTCGGGCAGACCTGGGCGCAATTCATGATGGTATGGCAGCGATAGAGCCGGAACGGGTCTTCCAGCTGGTCCAGTCTTGCGCCGGTTTCCTCATCACGGCTGTCAATCAGCCAGCGATAGGATTGCAGCAAGGCCGCCGGGCCCAGATAGCGTTCCGAATTCCACCAATAGCTGGGGCATGCGGTGGAGCAGCAGGCGCACAGAATGCATTCGTAAAGACCGTCCAGCTTGGCGCGGTCTTCGGGAGTCTGTTCCCATTCCTTTTCCGGCTCGGCGCTGACGGTCTGCAGGTAAGGCTGAACCGAGGCATGCTGGGCGTAGAAATTGGTCAGGTCGGGCACCAGGTCCTTGACCACCGGCATGTGCGGCAAGGGATAGATCGCCACGGCGCCGGAACAGTCGTTGATCGCCTTGGTGCAGGCCAGCGTGTTGCCGCCCTGGATGTTCATGGCGCAGGAACCGCAAATGCCTTCGCGGCAGGAACGGCGGAAGGACAGCGTGGGGTCAATCTCGTTCTTGATCTTGATCAGCGCGTCCAGGACCATGGGGCCGCAGCTGTCGAGATCCACCGTGTAGGTATCGACCGTGGGATTGCCTTCGCTTTCGGGATCGTAGCGATAGACCTTGAAATCCTTTGACCGCTTGGGCTTCTTGCCATTGGCAGCGGCATCCGCAGGCCAGACTTTGCCCTTCTTGATCTTGCTGTTCTTGGGCAGGGCGAACTCAACCATCAGCTACTCCGGCGCACGCTAAGTGATTTGGGCAGTTTGCCACGGCCCTGTCGGCCCAAACAACCCACCAAAAGAAGGGGTCAAACAACGATCTGCTCGAACACCCAGGCAATTTCGGCCGGCAGCTCACGCAAGGTGCCGCTGATCACCAGCTGCTCCGTCCGGCGTACCACATCGCCGCCCAGATAGACGCTTTCCTCGACGCTGATTTCGCCGCCACCGGCCCTGAAGCGCCAGCCCTCCCCGCCCGGCAGCTTGAGCAGGATGCCGCCGCCTTCCAGCGGCGACACCCGCACATCCGGATGGATGTGGAACCGCACGGCAAAGCCCAGCCGCCCGGCAGGCGCCTTGCCTTGGGGGACCAGCCGGTCTGCGCCGGTCACCATCAGGCCCTGGGGTGACAGGGTAACCCTTCGCTCATGCACCAGCCCGAACTGGGCGACATAGGCGTCATGGGTGGCCTCCACCATCCAGCCCTGCGCCGTCTCGCTGCGGCGGCTGGCAGGCGTCAGCGGCCCGCCGGTCAGGCGCGGTCCAAGCAGGTCGCGCGCCAGCCCGGGCGGCAGGATCTGCGCGCTGGAAACATCGGCCAGGGTCAGGGTGGAATGGGCGGCGGTAGCCCGCAGCGCCGCATCCCAGCTGCGATGGCGTTCGCCGCCGGCGCCGCAATTGACCACCAGCCGGCCCGTGCCGGAGCTGAGTTCAAAGGCCAGAAAGCCGGCATGGGCATTCAGCGCAAAGGGACCATCGGGGACCTTGCCGCAATCCAGCTGCAGGATGGTGCGCGCGGCGGCCAGGCGCTGGTAACCGGAATGGCGGGCATGCTGGAATGGCTGGCCGCGTATGTCGTCGCGCGCCAGCAATCCGGCAATCATGCGCGGGTCGCTTTCCAGCCCGCCATGAAACAGCGACAGCCCGCCATCGCCGTGGCGGAAGAAACGCAACATGGGCGCGATTCGGTCACGCGCATTGCGCACGCCGTGTGGCGGCTCCAGGGTGGAAAAGGTCAAAGCATCCGTCACCATGGTCAGGCAGCGATAGGCTGCCAGCAGCGCTTCGGGCGAGCGGCTGACATGGCCGCCATCGGGCAATATCTGGCGGTTGCATTCCTCTTCCAGCCGCTTGAGACCGCTTTCCAGGCGCCGCGATGAATCATCCAGGCATATGCCGGACAGCGCCAGCGCGGTGGCGGCTTCCAGCCGTGGCATGCCGTCGATCGCCTCGTCGCTGATGCGCTCCAGCAGCCGCGCCTGTTCGCGCAAGGACACGAACAGGCGCGAGCGCCAGATCATGTCGGGATTGACCATCACCAGCTTGCCGTGACTGAAAAGATGGATCAGGCGGCGCGCCATGATGTGGGGCGACCAGACAGGTTCGGAATATTTGCCGTGCCGCTTTACCCACTGGGCAATCAGGTTGGTGGCAAGAATTCGGGCCGCATCACCGCCCGCCAGCGCCAGCGGCGGCAGCCAGGCAAAGGAATGCAGCGCATCCGACCAGTCCTGGCTGGGCGGCTTGTGGTCGAAGACGGATTGGCCGGGCTGCACATCCACCGTCTGGCCATGAAAGCGGAAGCGTCCGCGCAACAAGGCATCGGCATCCTCCAGCTTGCGCGGCAGGGCGTCATGGGGATGAAAGACAAAATGATCGGCCAGCTGGCCCTTGAGCAGCCGGCGATAAAACCAGCTTCGCCTGCTCCATATGCGCAAGGGCGCCAGCACGCGCCGCAGGCCCGCGCCGCTCAATTCCGGCAGCAGGCTGAGTGGAAGAGACGCTGGCACCGTCAGCCTCGAAGGGCTGCGATATTGGCGGCGTATTGCGAAGGCCCGCCCTGGAATACCGCCGTGCCGGCCACCAGCACGGTAGCGCCTGCCGCGATGGCGCGCTTTGCGGTTTGCGGCGTGATGCCGCCATCCACTTCCAGCGCGATGTCGCGTCCGGTGGCGTCAATGCGCTTGCGGGCAGCTTCGATTTTCGGAAGCTGGCTTTCGATGAAGCTCTGGCCGCCAAAGCCAGGATTGACGGTCATGATCAGGATGAGGTCCACCAGATCCATCAAATTGTCTATCTCATCAATCGGCGTGCCGGGATTGAGCACCACGCCGGCCTTTTTCCCCAGCTTGCGAATCTGCTGCAGGCTGCGATGGACATGGGGGCCGGCTTCTGGATGCACCGTCAGTGTATCGGCGCCGGCATCTGCGAAGGCTTCCAGATAGGGGTCCACCGGAGAAATCATCAGGTGGACATCGAAGGGCTTTTTGCCGTGCGGCCGCAGCGCCTTGATCACCGCCGGACCGATGGTGATGTTGGGCACGAAATGGCCGTCCATCACATCCACATGGATCAGGTCGGCGCCCGCAGCCTCGATGGCCTGGATTTCCGCGCCCAGCCGGGCAAAGTCGGCCGAAAGGATGGAGGGGGCAATTTTGACGGCACTGGCCATGCGGACGCTTTCCTTTGCAAGGGTTAAGTGCCGGATTCCGGGGCGGGCTGCAATGGCGCTTCGCGAATCACATGGACATGCCGGGCACGGCTTGGGCGCAAGGCTGATGCACCAAAAACGCGGCAAATCGCACCAATCCCTTGGTTGACTAAGGGGGCCCAAACCCTAAACTCCGGCCGGGTTTGAATTCAGTCATTTTTTCGAGGGTTTGATGGCGGATAATCCGCAAATTGCCGGGCGCGAACGTCCCCTCTCCCCCCACCTGACAATCTGGCGCTGGCAGATCACGATGCTGGCCTCGATCATGCACCGGGCGACCGGCATGGCGCTGGCCGTGGGCGCGATGGTGCTGGTGTGGTGGCTGGTTTGCATTTCCAATGGACCGGACAGTTTTAACGGCCTGATGGTCTATGCCGCGATGCCGCTGGGATTGCTGGTACTGTTCGGATTCACGTTTTCCTTCTTCTTTCACTTCTGCAACGGCATTCGCCACCTGGCTTGGGACCTGGGCTATGGCTTTGAAAAGCATTTCGCGACGAAAACCGGTACCCTGGTTTTTGTGCTCGCCTTCGTCCTTGCGATTGGCGCCTTTGCCCTGGTGTGGACCGGGCATGGGGGCTACCTGAAATGAAAAGCCAGAAGACACCGCTGCACAAGGTTCGCGGCCTTGGCGCTTCGCATTCGGGCACCGGCCATTTCTGGCGCGAGCGCGTTTCCTCCGCCGCCCTGATCCCGCTGTCGCTGTGGTTCGCCTTTGCCATGCTGGGCTTGGCGGGCACCCGCGAAGTCACACACCTACAATTCCTGTCGCACCCCTGGAATGCGCTGTTGATGGCCGCCTTTGTTGTGACGACGCTGTACCACATGGGGCTGGGCCTGCAGGTGGTGATTGACGATTATGTCCATACCTCGGGCATGAAGATTTTCCTGCTGCTGCTTGTGCGTTTTTTCGTAATCGCCCCAAGCGTGACATGCCTTTTCGCGCTCGGCCGAATTGCTCTGGGATAGATGAATGCCCGCTTATCAGATCGTTGATCACACCTTTGATGTTGTCGTTGTCGGTGCCGGCGGTGCGGGGTTGCGCGCCACGCTGGAATGCGCCCAGCAGGGCCTCAAGACCGCCTGCATCACCAAGGTGTTTCCCACCCGCAGCCACACCGTGGCGGCGCAGGGCGGCGTTGCCGCCAGCCTGGGCAACATGGGCGAGGACGACTGGCGCTGGCACATGTACGACACCGTCAAGGGATCGGACTGGCTGGGCGACCAGGATTCCATCGAATATCTCTGCCGCCATGCGCCCGCCGCCGTCTACGAGCTTGAGCATTTCGGCATGCCCTTCAGCCGGACGGAAGACGGCAAGATCTACCAGCGCGCTTTTGGCGGCATGACCAGCAATTACGGCAAGGGCATCGCCCAGCGCACCTGCGCCGCCGCCGACCGCACCGGCCATGCCATGCTGCACACCCTTTACGGGCAGTGCGTGAAGCACGAAGTCAACTTCTTCATCGAGTATTTCGCCCTCGACCTGATCATGGATGACGGCGCAGTGCGCGGCGTGATGGCGTGGAATCTCGACGACGGCACCATTCACCGGTTCCGCGCCCATCGCGTGATCCTGGCCACGGGCGGTTATGGCCGCACCTATGCGTCGTGCACGGGTGCCCATACCCAGACCGGCGACGGCAACGCCATGGTTCTGCGCGCGGGCCTGCCGCTGCAGGACATGGAATTCGTCCAGTTCCACCCCACCGGCATTTTCGGCGCCGGCGTGCTCATCACCGAAGGCGTGCGCGGCGAAGGCGGTTATCTCACCAATTCCGAAGGCGAGCGCTTCATGGAGCGCTATGCGCCCAACGCCAAGGATCTGGCCTCGCGCGACGTTGTCTCGCGCGCCATGACCATCGAGATCCGCGAAGGCCGCGGCGTGGGCCCCAACAAGGACCACATCTTCCTGCACCTCTCGCATCTTGATCCCAAGATCATTGCCGAGCGCCTGCCCGGCATTACCGAGAATGCGCGCATCTTCGCCGGCGTGGACGTGAACAAGGAGCCAATCCCGGTTCTGCCGACGGTGCATTACAACATGGGCGGCATTCCCTGCGCCTATACCGGCGACGCGCTGACGCTGACCGGCGGCAATCCCGATACCGTGGTGCATGGCCTGATGGCGGTGGGCGAAGCGGCCTGCGTCTCGGTGCATGGCGCAAACCGTCTTGGATCCAATTCGCTGATCGACCTGGTCGTGTTCGGCAAGGCCGCCGGCATGCAGGCGGCGAAGGAATTGCAGGGCATCGGCGATCACCAGGACTTGCCCCGCGGTGCCGGCGATGAAGCCCTGGCCCGCTTTGACATGCTCCGGAGCGCCAAGGGCAACACGCCGACTGCCGTGCTGCGCGCTGCGATGCAGAAGGCCATGCAGGAAGATGCCGCCGTGTTCCGCACCGGCGATACGCTCAGCCAGGGCCTCAAGCGCGTCGAGGACATCTACGCCCAGCGCAGCGATATTTCGGTCAAGGACCGTTCCATGATCTGGAACACCGACCTGGTTGAAGCGCTGGAGTTTGACAATCTGATCCAGCAGGCCGTTGTCACGGTGGCCGGCGCGGTCAACCGGCTGGAAAGCCGCGGCGCCCATGCCCGCGAGGATTATCCCGAGCGCGACGACGCGGGCTGGATGAAGCACACATTGGCGTGGCTGGATGTGAATACGGGCAAGGTGCGGATCGATTACCGCCCTGTCCACACCTACACCCTGACCAATGACGTGGAATATATCCCGCCCAAGGCGCGGACATATTAGGCACGGAACATTTGTTCCCTGACTGCGTTGTCCTGACGGGAAACCGCATCAGGATGACAGCAATGAAATGGCTTTTCCTTGCCGCCTTGTTGATTGCGCCGCCTGCCCTGGCGCAGCTGTCCACGGAAGCGACGCCTTCGGGCAAGTCATCATCCATGTCGCCGTCGCCCGATGATCGCGCCAAGCAATGGCTGACGCTGGTGGACGACAAGAATTACGGCGACGCCTATACCCAGATGAGCGCCGCAACCCGGGCAAAGACGCCGGAAGGTCCCTGGGAAGGCCGGATGATGACCAACCGGGGCTCGTTGGGCGCGATGGCGTCACGCAACATCAAGGACATCAACATGACCCGGCTGCGCTCGGGCATGAGCGACGGACAGACCGCGATCGTGCGATTTGATTCGAGCTTCGCCAAAAGGGCCGCAGCCGTGGAAAGCGTTACGCTGGTGTCCGAGAAAGGCGCCTGGTCTGTGGTCAGCTATTCGATCAACTGAGGCCGGAACATTTACAACGCTCTCCAGTTACCATTGGCAACCGCGCGTGGAGCGCAGCCGCATTACGGCCTTATTCCGTTCAGCCAGGGTTCAGCTCCGAACCGCCAGCCTTCCCGGACATAAGCCCGAATGGTCCAGACAGGGAGATTGAACATGCGTTGCAAGAATATCCTGATGAGTGCCGTCGCGCTGCTCGCCATTGGCGTGACCAGTGTCTCGGCGCAGCCAGGCTGGGTGCCGCCGGGCAATGATCCGGCCGGGTATTACAGTCAGGACGACCACAATGGCTATTATGACCGCAGCGGTACCTATCGCCGTATTCGCGAGTCACGCTATCGCGACCGGGACTATGGTCCCCCGCCCCAGCCCGACAATTACTACCAGCAAGGCCGCTATGAACAGAATTGCCGCAGCGGCAACCAGGCGGCCGGCACCATCTTCGGCGCAATCGCCGGCGGCCTGATCGGCAGCGCGGCGTCGCGCGGCAATGGCGGCGCCGTTGTCGGTGGCGCCATCCTGGGCGGATTGCTGGGCAACACCATCAGCCGCGACATCGATTGCGAGGACCAGCCCGTGGCCTTCCGGGTCTATGCCGATGGCCTCAATGGCGACCTGAACCGCCGCTATGAATGGCGCAATCGCAGCAACTACGGCTACTTCACGCCGACGCGTGAATTCCGCCGGGGTGGCGTGATCTGCCGCGACTTTACCGAGACCTCCTATCGCGGTGGCCGCAGCGAAACGCGCACCGGCACCGCCTGCCGCGAGACCGGCGGTCACTGGCGGTTTGATTGACGCTTATAATACCCCGGTGCCCCCGGCACCGGGGCGATTACCGGAACGTTTAGCACCCTGCCCCGTTAGCAACGGCAGCTCGATCCGATTCCTTTGAATCAGGAGCACGATTTTTGCCAACCATTGGAGATCACCATGAAAAAAATTGCGATATCCGCAGCAGCGATCACGCTGATGCTGGGCTTTGGCACTGTCAGCGCGTTCGCGGATGATTGCAGTGGCCGCGACCATACCACGGGCACCGTGCTCGGCGCAGTGGGCGGAGCGGCCATCGGCGGCGCTGCCAGCCGCGGCAATGGCCTTGGCATCATCGGTGGCGCCCTCCTCGGCGGCCTGGCCGGCAATGCCATCAGCCGCGACATGGACTGCAACGATCGCCCCTATGCGGCGCGTTCCTATGACCAGAGCTTCAACGGGCGGATTGGCCAGCGCAGTGAATGGCGCAATGGCCGCAACCGCGGATATATCGTGACCGACCGCGAATATCGCCGCAACGGCCGGCTTTGCCGCGACTTTACCCAGGTGACCTTTCGCAATGGCCGGGAATTCGACCGTCACGGTACGGCCTGCCGCAGCCGCGGTGGCGACTGGCAGTTCATGTAAGCCTGCCAAGTCCCTGTAATATTTCCCGTATTTGCTCAAACCCCGGCAGAAATGCCGGGGTTTTTGCCTATTGCGGAAAGAATTGTGTAACCAATGGCCCGTAGACTTTGGGCGCAATTCGAACCGTGAACAGCAATGTAGGAGACTTGGACGATCAGCGTCGGCAGCAGGGTCTATGGGCCCTATACCGCCGAGCAGATGGGCGCCTTCCACGCCGAAGGACGCCTGGCCCACCATTCGCTGGTGGCACGCGCCGGTGAAGAACAATTCCATCCCGCGGGCGAGGATCCGGAGCTCGCCAAGCTCTTTCCCTCCGCCGCCATTGCCGAACCGGCCCCGCAGGCCGCGCCCCAGCCGCCGGCAGAGCCGCACCGCTTTGGCCGTGAACCGGAATCGGGCATCGCCGAGCGTTCGCGCTTCGTGATCATCTCGGACATGAAATCCGGCTCCATCAGCGCGCTGGAAGAGGAAATCTTCAATCTGGGACCGGCCTACCGCTTCATGCCCCAGTCCTGGGTGCTGACCAGCGAGGCCTCGCTCAACACCATCCGCCATGCCCTGATGCAGAAGCTGGGCAAGCTGGACACCATCTTCGTGGTCGACACCATCCATGACCGCGCGGCCTGGTTCAATTTCGGCCCCGAGGCCGATACGCGGGTGCGCCGCATGTGGTCGCGCACGCCCGAAGGCGCCCGCAAGACGGCCTAGCCTTTTTCCTGAAGTCCCGATGCATAGCGCTTGAAATTGGCGACATAGATTGCTGCCGATTGCATCAGCCCGGCTTGCTGCTCAGGAGTGAGCGCCTTGTGCGCCCGCGCCGGCTGGCCCAGGATCATCATGCCATCCGCAAAGCTCTTGCCTTCGGTGACCAGCGAGCCAGCGCCCACCAGCGATGCGCGGCCAATGCGCGCCCGGTTGAGCAAAATGGCGCCCATTCCCACCAGCGAGCCATCGCCGACCAGCGCCGAATGAATGATGGCGCGATGGCCTACCGTGACGTCATCACCGATCTCCACCGGCTGGCCGGGATCGGCATGGATGATGCTGTGGTCCTGGATGTTGGAGTTCTCGCCAATGGTGATCCAGTCATTGTCGCCGCGGATCACGGCGCCCCACCAGACGTTGGCATTCCTCTTCAACCGAACCTTGCCGATAAGCACAGCATCGGGCGCGATCCAGTACTCGCCCTTGGGCGGCAATTGCGGCGTGACGCTGTCCAGGGAATAAACCGGCATTTCGCAAAACCTTTATGTTGCGGGGCACAATTATCCCCAACTGATCCTAAAAACCGATAGGCTGAAAGCAAGCGTTGTGATTCTAAGGGGGCCGATCAGAGTGCGTCAAAGCACTGTGTATCCTGCAAAACCCAAGGGGCTTTTGGGCCACTTTCCGAACTCACACGTTTGCCTATCTGACATCAACAGTGTTTCACACCGACCTGGGAGTATCCATGGCCAAGCGTTCCACGCGTTCAAAGTCCCGTGATAATTCCTTTTCCTCCGCACAGAATGTGCACCCCCTGTTTCCCCGCGGGAACTGGTCCCCACACGAAGCCGACCGTGAAGCGCGTGATCGAAAATATGTAAAAAATGTCCGCGCCATGAGCGTGACACAGCAGCAATTGATGGATGCCATTGACGAAAAAAGCGTGGTGCTGGCCCTGGGGCCTGCCGGCACGGGCAAGACATACCTGGCGATCGCCAAGGCGGTGGAAGCGCTGGAAACCGGCAAGGTTGGGCGCATCGTTCTGTCGCGTCCGGCCGTGGAAGCCGGCGAGTCCCTGGGATTCCTGCCCGGTGACCTGAACGAGAAGCTGGCGCCCTACCTGCGGCCGCTTTACGACGCACTCACCGAAAGGCTTGGCACCAAGCGGCTGAAAGCCATGCTGGCGGACGGCATCATCGAAATCGCGCCTGTCGCCTATATGCGGGGCCGGACCTTGAGCGAATGTTTTGTGGTGATCGACGAAGCGCAGAACTGCACCTACACCCAGATCAAGATGCTTCTGACGCGGCTGGGCTGGCAGTCCACGATGGTGCTGACGGGAGATCCGGACCAGACCGACCTGCTGCCCGGCATATCGGGCCTGCACGACATTGCGCAACGGCTGGAGAAGCTGGCGGACGTTCCGGTGGTCCGGTTAAGCGAAGGCGACATTGTGCGCCACCCGCTGGTCGCCAGCATGCTGACGGTCTTATAGCTTTTCGAAAGCGGCCAGGATGGCAAGGCCAAGGGCGAAGGACCAGTAGCCGGTCACGGCCACGGCAAAGACATAGGCCGTGGTCGAGCAGGCCCTGGTGCGGAATGACTTGGTGGCGTTGTTGAACAGCACGCTGGGACCGGCCACCGCCATGACCGCGTAATAGACCATGGTCTCGGGCCTGCTGGCGGGCTTGCGCGCCAGGATGCGATACAGGTTGGCGGCGATCCCGGACAGGGTCAGCCCGCCCGCCAGCGCAAACAGCAATGTCATGACCTGTGCCACGGCAATCCCCCCGGTTCGCGCGATCAGCGCAGGATGGAGGAGCGCAAGCGGACCGGGTGTTCGGCCTGGGCAGCGGCGAGTTCCGACTTCATGCCTTGCAGGCGGGCAAGCTGGTGCGCCGACAGGGGCGCCAGGCCGGCCACGAAACCGACAAAGGCGAAAGCCAGAGTGGCATTAATGAAAATACGCATGTGCCAGATTGATCCTGAATGAGGCTTCAGGACCACGCCTCGCAAGAATTGGGCGCAAACATGCCAAATGGCCTGTCGCGACTGCCGCCAACTGCTAAAATGGTTAAATGCGAAGGTGCCCATGAGCCAATCCGGCAAGGAACAGGCGGAAATCCACCAACATTCCGGCTGGCTGATTCCGCTGGGGTTGGTGGTGGTCACGCTCGTGCTGTGCGGATTGGTGCTGCTTTACGATTTGCGGCCCGGCACTGGCCTGTTCCGGAACAACTCGCCCACCGCCGATATCAGCAGCGTCAGCCTGTCGGTGCGTGGTGTGCGCTTCGAAGTTCCCGCCAATTACCTGGAATCGCGCAGCGTCCGGCGGGGCGGCGATGTGGATGTGATAACGCTCTCGGCCCTGCTGCCTGACATGCGCGGCTTTTCGGCCGCCGATGCCGCCCTGTTCGTGGGCAATGCGGCGGATTCGACGCTGGTGCACCTGCTGGTGCGCGGCGACACCAACGGCCTCAGCGCCGCCGACCGGCTTTCGCGCATTTACATGCCCTACATCAGCAATCCCGCCGGCACCCAGGATTCATTCGACTTGACGCGGTATTCCTTTCGCAGCGGCACCGGTTATGACCTGAGCGACCTTTTTGCCGGGACCACAGACAGCGGGCTGCTGCTGATGCTGTGCGAAAGGCCGGCGCAGGACCTGCCAAGCCCCAACTGCCTGGCGATCGACCATCCGGTGGCGCCCGGCGTCAATCTTTCCTACCGCTTCAAGCGGGCCCAGCTGTCACACTGGCGCGAGATTGCCACAGGCGTGAATTGCTTGATGAAAAAGCTCACCCGGCATTAGACGCGGTAGAGATCTTCCACGCGCCGCCGCTGCGGGAAGATATATTGCAGCATGCCCGTGATGGCGGGAAACAGCACCAGCGCCATCAACCCCGCCGCGGCATGCGAGGCCGCGATCATGCCGCCCCGTGCCGCGGCGGCCAGCATGGCGGCGCATCCCGCGAACAGGATGGTGGCGCCATGATCCTCCAGCGCGCGCATCCAGGCCATCTGCTGGTCCTCCCCTTTGCTCCGCCAGGCATTGGCGGCCCTGCCCAGCACCAGCGCGAAGAACAGGAACAGGAGAAGCGCGCCGTTGACGGCGCCCGTATAGAGCAAGAGCAGCGCCGATGCCGCCAGTGCGGCGATCGCCTGGCGGCTGTCGCGGGTCAGGACGACGACGAAGGCGGCAATGCAAGCGGGCGCGAGCCAGTCGATCAGCCCGGGCCGCGTCTGGATCTGGAAATATCCCAGCACCGCCAGCACCAATCCCGCACCGCTCAGCGCGATGCACCAGCGCGGCTGCGCCATGCCTGCGGCGAGGGAAAAAAACCGGAGCTGGATCTCGCGGAAGCGGTTGCCACGGGCAATGGCATTTTCGTTGAAGCCGGACGCCAGGGCAAAGCCCGGCAGGAAGAAAATCACGCACAGCGATGCTGCGGTCAGGCTTTCCTGCCGCACCGGCGCATGCAGCGCCCAGCCAAAGGCGAATATCACGGTGATGACCAGCGCCGGTACTGGCCTGAACAGGGCGGCCAGGCCGTTCTGGTCCTGCAACCTGGCGTCGGCATAATTCGCCGCCATCAGCAGCGAAGCGGCCAGGCTGAGGGCATAGGCGGAGGGACCAAACAGCAGGATGCCAGGAAGCGGAGCGATGACGGTGGCCAGCGCCAGCGCAACATGGCGCAACCGCAGCAGCGCCAAGGCGAAGGCGCCGCCCATCGCCAGCGCCATGGGCTTGGGGTCAGGCAAATGCCCGAGGTGAAGCGCCGCCAGGAAAACGGAACCGAAAAAGAAAATCAGGACCAGGCGCAAACTGTTTGGAACAGGAGCGCCGGTCATCAGGGGCGGCTGGCGGGCGGCTCCGGCAGGTCCATTTCCAGGATCGCCATGTTGAAGGCGTAGGAAACTTCGCCGTCTTCCTCGTCCTTGAACAGCACGCCGACAAATTCGCCGTTCACCTGCACTTCGACGGAATCCGTCTGCTTGGGCCGCTCGACAATGGTGATGGTGTCGAGGCGGAACAGGTTGCGCAGATATTTTTCCAGACGCCAGATTTCGCCGCGTGTCATGACAGTCCCCAAGCAATGCAAGTTCTCAACTCGCATGCCGAGGCACACGGGTCAAGCGACCTGAACCTCAACCGGTTTCGTCGTCTATGAAATGATCCATTTCGTGCGAAGGCCGCTCGCTGCCCTTGCAATGAACCAGCTTGGCGGGCACGCCCACGGCGGTGCAGCCGGGCGGAACCGGTATCAGGACCACGCTGCCGGCGCCGACACGGCTATATTCGCCGATCTCGATATTGCCCAGGATCTTGGCGCCCAGGGAAATCAGGCTGCCGCGGCGGATCTTGGGATGGCGGTCGCCGCTTTCCTTGCCGGTGCCGCCCAATGTGACGTCCTGCATGATGGATACATCGTCCTCGACCACGGCGGTTTCGCCGATTACCACGCCGGTGGCGTGATCAATCATGATGCCGCGGCCCATCCTGGCGGCGGGATGGATGTCCACCGCGAAAAGCTGGGAGATGCGGCTCTGGAAGAACAGCGCCATGGCCTTGCGGTCGTGATGCCAGAGCCAATGGGCGATGCGGTAGCATTCCAGGGAATGAAAGCCCTTGTAGTAGAGGAAGGCCTCGACGAAGGAATGGCAGGCGGGATCGCGGTCCAGCACGGCCGACAGGTCGGCCCGTATCGCGGCCCCTATCTGCGGATCGGCGGTGATTGCCTCTTCGAAAGTCTCGCGCACGGCCAGGGGGCTCAAATCGTCGCCGCCCAGTTTCTTGGCCATGTGGTAGCTGATGGCATGCTCCAGCCGGTCGTGCTTCAGGATGGACGCATGGACGAAGCCTGCCAGCGCCGGTTCGCGCTCGGCCATGGCTTCGGCTTCGGTGCGCAGACGCTCCCAGACGGGGTCCAGGCTCGCCAGTTTTTCGCGGGGTGTGGCCATGGGTTCAACTTCCTTGAGGACGGGCTTTTACCACAAAAGTTTGTAGAATTTCAAAACCAGGGACAAAGATCGAGATTTTCAGCCTTTTCCTGCCCTAAGATGGGGGCTGGCATTGCCCGCTTCAACACAGGTCCTCATGTCCCACAAGAAAGACGGCCCCTTCAACCTGCCCGCGCCCAAGGCGCTGGACTTGCTGCTCAGCCGCCGCTCGGGTTCGGCCAAGGCAATGGACAAGCCCGGCCCCTCCAAAAGGCAGATCGCCGACATATTGCAGGCCGGTGGCCGCACCCCGGATCACGGCAAGCTGTTTCCCTGGCGGTTCATTGTTTTCGAGGGCAAGGGCCGCGAGCGCGCCGGGGACATATTCGCGAGCGTGATGGAAGCCGAAGGCGAACGTGCCAAGCAGGTGGAAGAAGAGCGTAATCGATTCATGCGCGCGCCGGTGGTGATCGGCGTGATTTCAGCGGCCCGCGAGTCACATAAGATTCCGGTATGGGAGCAGGAATTGTCAGCCGGCGCGGTGTGCCAAAATATCCTGATTGCCGCCCATGCCCTGGGCTTTGTCGGCAACTGGCTGACCGAATGGTATGCCTATCATCCGCAGGTGAAAGAAAAGCTTGGCCTGAAACCGGGCGAACGCGTGGCCGGCTTCATCTATATCGGCACATCAGCAGCAGAACTGGAAGAACGCCCCCGGCCCGATATGGGGAAGATCACGTCCTTCTTTTAGCAATTGGCGCGATGGACGGCAGGGCCGGCGCGCCAGGCTAGCGAATACCCAACAATTTGTGGGTCTGGAGCGACAGCCGCCATTGCGGATGGGCCAGGCAATAGTCCGTGGCGGCTTTTGTGTTGGCGCCCTGCTGCGCATTGTCCATCGGCTGCAGGAAAAAATGGCGGAAGTTTTGTCCGGCATATTTCTCCGGCTCCCCGCCATCCTGCGGATAGACCAGTTTCAACTCATCGCCATGCAGCAGCTTCTGCTGCGCATCCGCCTTGGGGCTGACACAGATCCAGTCAATGCCGGGGGGCGGCAACAATGTGCCATTGGTCTCGATGGCGATTTCAAAGCCCTGCCCGTGCAGCGCCTCCACCAGCGCGGAATCCAGCTGCAACAAGGGCTCGCCTCCGGTGCAGACGACATAGGGCTTGCCACCTCCTGGCCATTCCTTGGCAACGGCGCGCGCCAGCGTTTCCGCATCCGCGAATTTGCCGCCGCCCGTGCCATCGGTGCCGGCAAAATCCGTGTCGCAGAATTTGCACACGGCGCCGGTGCGGTCCTGTTCCAGCCCGCTCCACAGGTTGCATCCCGCAAAACGCATAAAGACTGCCGGGCGCCCTGCCTGCGCGCCCTCGCCCTGCAAGGTGTAGAAAATTTCCTTTACGGAATAGGTCATGCTGCGATGAACCTGGCATAGCCGTCAGCGCGCAGCATGCACGAGGGGCACTGTCCACAGCCATAGCCCCAGCCATGGCGATGGCTGCGGTCGCCTTCGTAACAGGTGACGCTCTCTTCCAGCACCAGATCGGTCAGCGCCTTGCCGCCCAGCTGCTCGCCCAGCCGCCAGGTCGCGGCCTTGTCGATCCACATCAGCGGCGTGTGGATGCGCACCTCGCGCGCCAGTCCCAGCGACAGGGCCTTGGCGGTGGCCTGGATGGTCTCGTCACGGCAATCGGGATAGCCCGAAAAATCCGTCTCGCACATGCCGCCCACCAGGTCGCCGATATTGCGGCGATAGCCCAGCGCTGCTGCCGCGGTGAGGAACAGGACATTGCGGCCCGGCACGAACGTATTGGGCAAACCATCCTTGCCCATGGCGATGGTCATGCTTTCGGTCAGTGCGCTGCCGCCTATGGCCTTGATGGCATCCAGCGGCAGCAAATGATCGGGGCCAAGCTTTTGCGCCCAGCTGGGAAATGCATTTCGCAGGCCCGCCAGCAGGCGTGGACGCGCAGCAAGTTCGCTGGCATGGCGCTGGCCGTAGTCGAAGCCAACCGTCTCGACATGATCGAAACGCTCAAGCGCCCAGGCCAGGCACACGGTCGAGTCCTGCCCGCCGGAAAAAAGCACCAGGGCTGTGGGGTTTGTCATGCCGGTTCTTTAGAGAATTCCGGCCCGCCTGTCAGCGACTTTCAGGCGCTTTGCGCCAGTCTCTGGCTGCGGCTGGCAGGCAGCGCAATGGTTACGCTGGTGCCATGACCAACGGCGCTGGTAATGCTTAAGCTGCCGCCATGAAGTTCGGTCAGGGCGCGGGCCAGCGAAAGTCCAAGCCCTGCCCCTTCGAATTTGCGGGCCAGCGAGCCGTCGAGCTGGCGGAAGGGTTCCAGCGCCGCCGCCAGGGTATCCTCGGCCATGCCGATGCCACTGTCCTCGACCAGGAAATTGATCCCGCCGTCGCCGCGCTGCTGCGCCATGATCGCCACACGGCCCCCGGCGGGCGTGAATTTGAGGGCGTTGGACAGAAGATTGCCCAGGGCCTGGCCAAGGCGGCGCGGATCCACCAGAAGCGAAGGCAGGTTCGCAGGAACATCGATCACGATGTGGCGATTGTCCCCTGTGGTGGAACGCGCCATCGACGCCGCCTGTTCGGCGATGTCATGCGCGTCGGTCGGGCGCGCATCGATCACCAGGGTGCCGCCTTCGAGGCGCGATACATCAAGCACGTCGTTGATAATCGCCAGCAGGCGCTTGCCCGACAGATGGATATCGGCGGCATAGTCACGATAGGCCGGCTGGCCATTGGGGCCCAGCATCTCGTCGCGGATGATTTCGGAAAAGCCCAGCACGGCATTGAGCGGCGTCTTGAGTTCATGGCTCATGGCGGCGAGGAAGGCGGCCTTGGCCTTGTTGGCCAGTTCCGCCTGCCGCAACGCGGCGCGCAAGGCGCGATCCGCTTCGAAGTTTTCCGTGACATCCTCGACCGTGCCTTCATAACAGATGAGGGCGCCGGACCAGTCACGCACGGCACGCGCATTTTCGGAGATCCAGATGCGCTTGCCGGACTGGTGGTAGATTTCAGAAACGAAATCCGTGACCAGGTCGTTGGCCTGCATCTGGGCGCGGAATTCGTCGCGGCGGCCGCCATCGACATAGAGCTGCGCGCCAATGTCGGTCAGCCGCGTAATCAGTTCTTCCGGCGTGTGATAGCCATAGATCTGCGCCAGCGCCTGGTTCACGGCCAGGTAATGTCCTTCCGGCGTGGTGCGGAAAATGCCTTCCACGGCATGTTCGAAGAAGGCGCGGTAGCTGGCTTCGCCGGCGGTGAGACGCCTTCGTGTGTCTTCGCTCACCCGGTGCAGCATCCCCAGCACCAGCGCCAGCACCGCCAGGATCACCAGGCCGGCGACGAATTCCACATCCAGGCCGTTGGCAAGTCCAAGCCCGATCACCGTGCCCAGGACAAACACGGCCAGCGAGGTGGACAGCTTGTTGCGCGGACGCGGCTCCACGCCGGCCGCTACGGCGCCCGTTTTCTCGGCCGGCAATGGAATTCCACGAAGCACCACGCAAACTGGTCCCTTTTGAACACTTGGTAGAGCAAAATCATAAACAGGCTGTGACCCAGGAAGCCGGATTACCGCGTGAATTCCGGGGCTTGCGCTGTCGCAAAGGATGTCGTGTTGACCAAATTTCAACGGACATTGCGCGGGCCTTAACAACAGGCCCCTCGATCGGCGGTTTGACTGCCCCTGCGCGGCAAACCTGCCTTTTTTTCATGCAACTGGGCGATTGTTACGCTAACGGCTTTGTGTGAGATTGCCCGCCCTTCCCCGCCATTTTTTTGCAAATATTTCGAAAAGCACGGCCATGTCCTTCCTGCACGCCCTCAACCCGCTCTTTGTCCTGTCCGGCTTTGGTGTCGGATTCCTGGTGGGCATGACCGGGGTGGGCGGCGGCTCGCTGATGACGCCGATCCTCATCCTGCTGTTCCATGTCCATCCCACCACGGCCGTGGGCACGGACCTGATTTTTGCCAGCGTGACCAAGACTGGCGGCTCCATCGTGCATGGCATCAACAAGACCATCGACTGGCGCGTGGTCACCCGGCTGGCGACGGGCAGCCTGCCGGCCTCCGTGCTGACAATGCTGGTGCTGCACCTGATGGCAATTGATACAGAAGCCATGAATGCGCTGGTGACCAAAGTGCTGGGCGCTGCGCTGCTGGCGACGGCGCTGGCGATCATCTTCCGCAAAAAACTCCTCGCCAGCTATTCGCGCCGCGCCGGGGTGCTGAGCGAACGCCAGACCGCCACCTTCACCATCCTGACGGGAATTGCGCTGGGCGCGCTGGTGACCATTTCGTCGGTGGGCGCGGGCGCACTGGGCGTGACCGCGCTGCTTCTGCTCTATCCCGAATTGCCGGTGGTCAAGATTGCCGGTTCCGACATCGCCCATGCCGTGCCCCTGACACTGGTGGCGGGGCTGGGCCACATGGCCAGCGGCGGCATCGACATGGCGGTGCTGACTTCGCTGCTGCTGGGCTCCATCCCCGGCATCATGTTGGCCAGTGCCTTCGCCCCGCGCCTGCCCGACCTGGCGATGCGGCTGATCCTGGCCGGCACGCTGACCGCCGTCGGCATCAGGTTGCTGGCCTGATGGCGTCCCCGCCCAAACGCGCCTGGCAGCGGATGCTGAGCGGACGGCGGCTGGACCTGCTGGAGCCCAGCCCGCTGGACATCGAGATTGCCGACATCGCCCATGGCCTTGCGCGCGTGGCGCGCTGGAACGGCCAGACGCGGGGTGCGCACGCTTTCTCGGTTGCCCAGCATTGCGTGCTGGTGGAGCGGCTGACTGCAGACCTTAACCCCCGCCTGAGCCGCGAGGCCCGGCTGATGGCCCTGCTGCACGATGCCCCGGAATATGTTGTCGGAGACCTCATAAGCCCGTTCAAGGCGGCAATTGGCATGGATTACAAGGAGTTGGAGCTGAAACTTCAGGCGGCCATCCACCTGCGTTTCGGGCTGCCCGCGCTGGTGCCCGCCAGCCTGGCGGCCCTGTTCAAGAAGGCGGACCATCTGTCGGCCTTCCACGAGGCCACACAGCTGGCCGGATTCGAGGAGGCCGAAGCCCGCCGCCTGTTCGGGGCCCCGCCCAAGGGCCTCAGGACGCCCCGGCTGACACCGCTGGCCACGGCCGACGCCCAGGCGCAGTTTCTGGAACGATTTCACAGGCTGGCCGCAAAGTAGGTATTAGACTGGCCACATGCCCCGCATTCTGGTCACCCCGCTATCAGCCCTGGACGACGCGATCCAAAGTCATCGTCCGTCCCACATCGTCACCCTTTTGTCCCCCGAACACATGATCGAGACACCTAGGGGATTTGCGGCGGCCCGGCACCTCAAGCTTGGCGTCAATGACGTGGCCGATCCGGCCGCCGGCGAAAATCCGCCTGCACGCGATCATGTGGACCAGCTTCTGGCTTTCGCCCGCGGCTGGGACGCGCAGCAGCCTTTGCTGATCCATTGCTGGGCCGGCATCAGCCGTTCCATGGCATCGGCCTATGCCGTTTTGTGTGACCGATATGGCCCGGGCCGCGAAGTCGAGATCGCCATGGCCATGCGCAGGCGCGCCAGCCACGCCAGTCCCAACCTGCTATTGGTGCGCCATGCCGATGACGCGCTGGGACGCGATGGCCGCATGGTGGAAGCCTTGCGGGCCATGGGGCCACCCCTGCAGGTGGTGGAAGGCGTCACCACCGCCCTGCCGCTGGTGAAGATATGACCAAGCAGAAACAGGCGATCAGCATCGGCCTGTCGGCGGCCATCGTGTCGGTGGAGCGCGAGCAGCCCAGCGTGCTGGTGGTGGCGCATGACGGCGCGGAAGACGCCCTGCCCTTTGGTCCCTTTGATCCGGCAACCCAGCGCACCCTGGAAACAGGCTTGCGCAAATGGGTGGGCGAGCAGACCCGTTTCGAACTGGGTTACACCGAGCAGCTTTACACCTTTGGAGATCGGGGCCGGCATTTGAGCCTGTCTTCCGGCAGCGACGAAGCCCGGGTGGTGTCGGTTGGCTACCTGGCGCTGACGCGTCCGGGCGAGCCGCAATCGCCGGATTCGCGCTGGCGCGGCTGGTACCAGTATTTTCCCTGGGAGGATTGGCGGCAGGCGCGCCCCGCCATGATTGACGGCGTGATCCTTCCGGCCTTGCGCAAATTCGTGAAGGAGGCGTCGAGCCCGGCGGTGGGAGAACTGCGCCGCGACCGCATGCGACTGTGTTTTGGCGAAGGCGAATTGCCCTGGGACGAAGAGAAGGTGCTGGAACGCTACGAGCTTCTATATGAAGCGGGCCTGGTGCGCGAAGCGGCGCGCGACGCGGGCAAGCCGGGCAGTGCCCTGCAGGGCCTGGGAAGCCCCATGATGTTCGACCATCGGCGCATTCTCGCCACCGCCATCGCGCGGCTGCGCGGCAAGATGAAGTACCGCCCCGTGGTGTTCGAATTGATGGCGCCTTCTTTCACCCTGCTGGAATTGCAGCGCACGGTGGAGGCCCTGTCGGGCGCGCGCCTGCACAAGCAGAATTTCCGCCGCCTGGTGGCGGAACAGGGCCTGGTGGAAGGCACGGGAAAATTTGCTGCCGCCGCCCGCGGCCGTCCGGCGGAGCTTTTCCGCTTCCGGCGGGGTGTCTTGCGGGAACGTCCCGCGCCCGGCGTGCGGCTGTCCTCCCGCAGATAATTTTCCGACCTCGCCCGTTGACTCCGTCTCGGCCGTTCAATATTAAACCAAAGGGTTATTTAACAGAGTGGTTCAATGGATAGGCTGTCCGAGACGTTCCAGGCCTTGGCCGACCCCACCAGGCGGGCCATCCTTGCCCGGCTGACCTTGGGCGAAGTCAGCGTCAACGAACTGGCGGAGCCCTTCGAAATGAGCCTGCCGGCCGTCTCCAAGCATCTGAAGGTGCTGGAACGGGCCGGGCTGATTTCGCGTTCCCGCGATGCACAATACCGTCCCTGCAAGCTGGAAGCCCAAAACCTCAAAAGCGTCGATGCGTGGCTGGACGAATATCGCCGCTTCTGGGAACTGCGCTTCGACCGGCTGGACGCCTATCTCCAGAAAATCCAGCGCAAGCCTCCCGCACGCAAAACCAAGGGCAAATAGGAAACGCCATGACCACGCAATTCAAGACCACGCTTCTAACCCGCAGCTTCGACGCGCCGCGCGAGCTTGTCTTTGAATGCTGGCTGAAGGCCGAGCATCTGGTGCATTGGCACAGCGCCGGCGACGGCTGGACCACACCCTATGCCGAAAGCGACGGCAGGACGGGTGGGCGTTTCAAGATCGGCTATGCCTCGCCGGATGGGAAAATGTCGTTCGATTTCACGGGCACCTATACCGAGGTGACGCCCTATAGCCGCATCGCCTTCCAGATTGATGACGGGCGGCCTTGCGCCCTGGATTTCAGCACCGAAGGCGGCCAGACCAAGGTGACGCTCACCTTGTCCCTGGAAACCACCCATAGCGAAGAGCAGCAACGTCATGGCTGGGGCGAAATTATCAAGAGCCTCGGCCGTTATCTGGAAGGAATGCACAAATGATCTCGGCCAATGCCTATCTGGGTTTTCGTGACAATTGCGAAGAAGCCTTCAAATTCTATGAGCAGGTGCTGGGCGGAAAGATCATCGCCATGATGAAGGCGCGCGGCACGCCCATGGAAGCCCATACCGAAGCCGGGTTCCTCGACAAGATCATGCATGCGCGCATGACAGTGGGCGCCACGCTGCTGATGGGTTCAGACACGCCCTCGCACGTGCCGTTCAAGCCGGCACAGGGTTTTTCGGTGAATATCGGGGTCGATACGCCCGCCGAGGCCGACCGCATCTATGCCGCTCTTGCCGAAGGCGGCACGGCGGTGATGCCGATTGCCGAAACCTTCTGGGCGCTTCGCTTCGGCATGTGCATCGACCGCTTTGGCACGCCCTGGATGGTCAATTGCGAAAAGAAGATTTGAAAAAATAAAGTGGGATATTCATGGAAAGCAGCATGACAACGACAATCTTTGCCGAACGCACCATCACGCTCACCCGCCACTTCAAGGCGCCGCGTGATCTTGTCTGGCAGGCCTGGACGGACCCAAAACACATCCAGCAATGGTTCGGCCCGGAAAGCTTCACGAATCCCATGGTGGCGGGCGAGGCCAAGGTGAGCAGCATCATGCACATTACCATGCATGGGCCCGCGGGCACCGATTTCGACCGCGACTTCCCCTGCACCCTGCTCTACCGGGAGATCGTGCCGGGCAAAAAGCTGGTGTTTGAGAACGACGCCGTCACGGCCGACGGCACCAAAGAGCTGGAAGGGCGCACCACCGTCACCTTTGCCGACAAGGATGGCGGCACGGAAGTGGTGCTGGAGACTTCTGGCAAAGCCGTCGTGGCGCATGCCGCCGGCTACCTGCAGGGCATGGAGCAGGGCTGGAGCGGCAGCCTGGAGAAGATGCGCAGGCTGCTGGAGGCCTGAAAACGGCCATTCCCCGCCCGCAAAGCCGTTGTGCGGGCCGCGGGTGGCCCTTGACGGGTTTATACTCAGGTGTAGCATTAAGCCTTGAACCGGTTCTTGAAAGCCGGTTTTTTTGCCCCATATTTATACTCGAAATGAGTATTAATCTGTGGCAACGGGAAGGGCGCAAAACGACGATGGGCGTGGAACTGGTCTATACCGATGCCGTCGCGCGTGCGACGCAGGGCCTGTACGCCAAGGTCTCGCGGGTCATTCCCGAGATCGAGTGGCCTGTCCATGCGCCGTTGATCGCCGAGATCAATCGCCTGAAGCGCGAGCGCAATGCCGTGATCCTCGGCCACAACTACATGACGCCGGAAATCTTCCACTGCGTGGCCGATTTCGGCGGCGACAGCTTGGCCCTCGCCCGCGAGGCGGCCCGCACCGACGCAACCGTGATCGTGCAGGCGGGCGTGCATTTCATGGCCGAGACGTCGAAAATCCTGTCGCCGCAGAAAACCGTGCTGATTCCCGACATGCGGGCCGGCTGTTCGCTGGCCGCGTCCATCACCGGCGCGGATGTGCGGCTGATGCGCCAGAAGCATCCGGGCCTGCCGGTGGTGACGTATGTGAACACCAGCGCCGATGTAAAGGCCGAGAGCGACATCTGCTGCACCTCGGGCAATGCCGTGGCGGTGGTGGAGCAGATTGCCAGGGAATTCGGCGTTGACACGGTCATCATGATCCCCGACCAGTATCTGGCGAAGAATGTCGCGGCCAAGACCGGCGTGAAAGTCATCACCTGGGCCGGCGCCTGCGAAGTGCATGAGCGCTTTACGCCCGAGGAAATCCGCGAACTGCGCGCCGCCAATCCCGGCGTCACCGTCCTGGCGCATCCCGAATGCCCGCCGGAGGTTGTGGCGGAAGCTGATTTCGCCGGCTCCACGGCCGCCATGATCGGCTATGTCGGCGAGCATCGCCCGGCGCGGGTGGTGCTGATCACCGAATGCTCCATGAGCGACAATGTCGCCGTGCAATATCCCGATGTGGATTTCGTGCGGCCCTGCAATTTGTGCCCGCACATGAAGCGCATCACGCTCAAGGGCATCCTGCATTCGCTCCAGACCATGACCACGGAAGTGGTGGTGGACCCCATTATTTCGGCGCGCGCGAAAGTGGCGATTGACCGAATGCTGGCGGTGAAGCTGTGAAGATCGACAGTGTCATCGAGAGCGACGGCGCGCTGATATTGGGCGCGGGTATCGCCGGCCTGTTTACGGCCTTGAAGCTGGCGCCCCTGCCCTGCCTGGTGCTGGCGGGCTCGCGTGCCGGCACGTCCGGCTCCAGCGCCTGGGCGCAAGGCGGCATCGCCGCAGCCGTGGGCGAAGGCGATAACTGGCGCGACCACGCCACCGATACGCTGGCCGCTGGCGCGGGCCTGTGCGACCCGCACATCGTAAATCTTGTGACACGTGAAGCGCCGGATCGCATTTCCGATCTTGTCGCCTATGGCGCGCCTTTTGATCGCGACGCCAACGGCAATCTGGCGCTGGGGCTGGAAGCAGCCCATTCGCGCGCCCGCATTGTCCATGCCGGCGGCGACCGGGCCGGCGCGGAAATCTCCCTTACCCTGGCGGCGCGCGCCCTGGCGACGCCCTCGATCAAAATGCTGGAAGGTTTCCATGCCGTGGAACTGGCGATGGAAAATGGCCGTGTCACGGGCTTGTTTGCCCGAAATGGCTCGGGCCGTGACGCACGCCTTGTGCTGTTTCGCGCCCGCGCCGTGATTTTCGCAACCGGCGGCCTTGGCGCGCTCTATGCCGTCACCACCAATCCGCTGGAGACACGCGGCGAAGGCCTTGGCATGGCGGCGCGGGCCGGCGCCGTGATTGCCGATGCCGAATTCGTCCAGTTCCATCCCACCGCCATTGATATTGGCCGTGATCCGGCGCCATTGGCCACCGAAGCCTTGCGCGGCGAAGGCGCCCGGCTGATCAACGAGCGCGGCGAGCGGTTCATGACCCTGGTGCATGCCGATGCGGAGCTGGCGCCGCGCGATATCGTGGCGCGCGCTATCCATCGCCAGATCATGGCTGGCCACAAGACATTCCTGGATTGCCGCGATGCGATCGGCGCGAAATTCGCCGGCCATTTCCCCACGGTCCATGCCGCCTGCATGAGCGCAGGTATTGATCCGGCCCTCCAGCCCATCCCGGTGGCGCCCGCCGCGCATTACCATATGGGCGGCATTGCCTCGGACGCGCATGGCCGTTCCTCGCTCAAGGGATTGTGGGTGGCGGGCGAATGCGCCTCCACCGGCCTGCACGGCGCGAACCGTTTGGCTTCCAACTCGCTGCTGGAAGGCCTGGTGTTTGGCGCCCGCGTGGCCGAGGACGTCAAAGACCAGATCCTGCCGGGCGAAATGCGCGGCCTGCCGCCGGCCCCGCTGGGCCTGGCCCTGCCCGCGCCGCCGCATGCGCTGCGCGCCACCATGAGCCGCCATGTCGGGCTGGAGCGCAGCGCAGAAGGGTTGGGCGAAACCCTGACCATGGTCGAACGGCTGGAACGAAACGCCAGCGGCGACCTGCTCAACATGCTGGCTGCGGCGCGGCTGGTCACGGCGGCCGCCCTGGCGCGAACGGAATCGCGCGGCGCGCATTGGCGCAGCGATTTTCAGCAAACCGCCAAGACTGGTGCGCGCAGCTTCCTCACCCTGGATGAGGCAAGGCGCATGACCGGGGCGCTGCCGCTGCAACGCGCCCGGTCGTGATTGCGCTGGAATTCACCCATCCGCCCTCGCCCCAGGAGGTCGAGGCGCAGGTTCGGGCCGCGCTGCAAGAAGACATTGGCAGCGGCGATATCACCTCCAACCTCACCATTGCAGAAGACACCCGGGCGACAGCGCGGCTGGCAGCGCGAAAGCCCGGCACCATTGCAGGCCTGATCGCGGCTGAGGCGGCGTTCCGGCTGGTGGACCGGGCAGTGACATTCGAGGTGCTGACGCCGGACGGCAGCAAGGTGCAGGCCGGTGCGGTGCTGGCAAGCATCAGCGGCCCTGCCCGCAGCCTCCTGGCCGGTGAGCGCGTGGCGCTGAATTTCCTTGGGCATTTGTCCGGTGTTGCCACGGCCACGGCGGCTCTGGTCGAAGCGGTAGCGGGCACCCATGCGCGTATCAGCTGCACCCGCAAGACCCTTCCTGGCCTCAGGCTGCTGGAAAAATATGCCGTGCGCTGCGGCGGCGGCGTTAATCACCGCTTTGGCCTTTATGATGCGGTTCTGATCAAGGACAACCACATCGCGGCCAGCGGCGGCATCGCCCAGGCGCTGAAACGGGCGCGCGACGGGGTGGCGGCAGGAGCCAGGATCGAGATCGAAGTGGATACGCTGGTGCAGCTGGAAGAAGCGCTGGCGCATGGCGCCGACATCGTGCTGCTGGACAATATGGGGCTGGAACAGCTGAAGGCCGCCGTGGCAATCAATCAGGGCCGCGCCGTGCTGGAAGCCTCGGGCAATGTCAGCCTGGCGACCGTGCGCGGCATCGCCGAAACCGGCGTGGACGTGATCAGCTCAGGCGCCATCACGCACAGCGCGCCGAACCTGGATATCGGCCTGGATTTCTAAAATCAGGATTCGCGGGCGCGCGCGACCTGGATGCTGCCACGGTAAAAGACGTGGTTGCCGATCTGGGTGGTCTTGTTCATCGTGTCCGCCCAGATGGGGTTCACCGATGCGGCATGGTAATTGGTCGCCCCGCCGGTGGCGTTGCGCAGCGGCACTTCACCGGTGAGAATCTGGGCGGCCAGCATTTCGGACTGGCGCCAGGCATCCTGTTGCTTGCTGCGCGTCAGGTCGCCATTGCAGGTGAAGGAAAACTGGCAGCCGGTGTGGCTGGCGCCTTCATAGACCACGGCGCAGATGGAGTGGCCGTAATTGCCGTTGTTCATGCGGTGGAATACCACCTCGGCCACGGCCTGCTGGCCCTGGCGGCCTTCGCCGCGCGCTTCGTAATAAAGGACTTCCGACAGGCAGCGATGCTCGGCCAAAAGGCGGGTCATCACGGCGTCCGGGCCAGGCTTGCTGGCGGCGATTACGCGCACCGGGGCGGGCTTCAGCGCCGACGTCACGGTGGCGCGGGATTTGTCCGTAGACGGATTATAGGTCATGGCCGAACCGATGGCGGCGCTTGCCGTGGCCAGGATAATGGCCAGGGCCGCGATGAGTACAGTGTCGGAACGCGATAACGCGTCGGTCGTTTTTGTCTTGCGCATTTTGGAAATATGACTCTTTTCGGCTTTTGGTTTCGCTGGTCTATATGGCTTGATCTAATTGCGTCTGCGCTTCGCTTGCCCCTTTGATAGGCGTGCAATCCGCTTGGCTATTTCGACTTAGGCTGTTTCGATTTCGCTACGTCCTCAAAAAGTTCCGAATGGTCCCCAACCCGCTTTCGGGCTGGTCGGGGGGATAGCCCGTGAAAAAGCTCCCCGTCAAACAATTTTTTTCATTAATGTGACACAGCGTCATTTGACCCCGGGAAATCCAGGGTTTTCCTGTATCGTCCGTACACGGATTACGACTTTTTTGTGTCCGACCGCAGGACCGCCTGCGCTGCCGCGAGTCGCGCAATTGGCACGCGGAAGGGCGAACAGGACACGTAATCGAGTCCTGAGTCGTGGCAGAACTGGATCGAAGCGGGGTCGCCGCCATGCTCGCCGCAGATGCCGAGCTTGAGATTCGCGCGGGATGAGCGGCCGCGCTGGGCGGCGATGCGAATCAGTTCGCCAACGCCCTCGGTATCGATCGAGACGAAGGGATCACGCGGGATCAGGCCCTTGGATAGATACTCGCCAAGGAAGGTGCCGGCGTCATCGCGCGACACGCCCAGCGTGGTCTGGGTCAGATCGTTGGTGCCGAAGGAAAAGAATTCCGCAGTCTGGGCGATATCCGCGGCCCGGAGCGCAGCGCGGGGCAATTCAATCATGGTGCCGATCAGGTAGGCCGGGACTTTGCCCTTGGCCTTCTTGATATCCTCGGCCACGCCATGGATGCGGGCCGCCAGCAGGTCCAGTTCGCTCTTGAAGCCGACCAGCGGGATCATGATTTCCAGCAAGACCGGCTTGCCACCAGCGGCTTCCACATTCGCGGCGGCCTCCAGGATGGCGCGGGCCTGCATCTCGTAGATTTCGGGATAGGTAATGCCCAGGCGGCAGCCGCGATGGCCCAGCATCGGGTTGGATTCGTGCAAGGCGAGCGTGCGGGCGCGCAGCACATCGGCGCTGGTGCCGGAAACCTTGGCCACCGCCGCGATTTCCTCTTCCTCGTGGGGCAGGAATTCGTGCAGCGGCGGATCGAGCAGGCGAATGGTGACGGGAAGCCCCTCCATCTCCTTGAAGATACCCTCGAAGTCGCCGCGCTGCATCGGCAGCAGCTTGTCGAGCGCGGCTTTGCGGCCCGCTTCATTGTCGGCCAGGATCATCTGGCGCACCGCGATGATGCGGTCGGCCTCAAAGAACATGTGCTCGGTGCGGCAAAGGCCGATGCCTTCGGCGCCGAACTTGCGCGCCACGGCGGCATCGGCGGGCGTGTCGGCATTGGTGCGGATCTTCAGCTTGCGGGTCTCATCCGCCCAGCCCATCAGGGTGCCGAAATCGCCCGTCAGTTCCGGGCGGCGCATTATCACTTCGCCCTTGTAGACCTTGCCGGCGGCGCCATCGATGGTGATGACCTCGCCCCGCTTGACGGTGACGCCATTGGTGATCATTTCGCCCTTGGCGATGTCGATCTTGAGCGAGCCCGCGCCCGAGACGCAGGGGCGGCCCATGCCGCGCGCCACGACGGCGGCGTGGCTGGTCATGCCGCCACGGGCGGTCAGGATGCCCTTGGCGGCATGCATGCCGTGAATGTCTTCCGGGCTGGTCTCGGTGCGCACCAGTATGACGGCGCGATGCTCGGCGGCCAGCTTTTCGGCTTCATCCGCCGTGAACACGACTTCGCCGGTGGCGGCACCGGGGGACGCGCCCAGGCCGGCGGCAATTTCGGTCTTTGGCGCATGGGGATCGAGCGTGGGATGCAGGAGCTGGTCAAGCGCTGACGCGTCGACGCGCGTGACGGCGATCTTCTTGTCGATCAGCCCCTCGCCCACCATGTCCACGGCGGCTTTCAGCGCCGCTTCCGCGGTGCGCTTGCCCGAGCGGGTCTGCAGCATGAACAGCTTGCCGTCCTGCACGGTGAATTCCACGTCCTGCATGTCGCGATAATGTTTTTCCAGGCGCTCGCCGATGGCCAGCAATTCCTCATAGGCGCGTGGCATGGCTTCCTGCATGGACGGCTTCCTGCCGCCCTGGCGTTCGCGCACGATCTTGGTGATGGGCTGCGGGGTGCGGATGCCCGCCACCACGTCTTCGCCCTGGGCATTGATGAGGAATTCGCCGTAAAGCAATTTTTCGCCCGTGGCCGGATCGCGGGTGAAGGCGACCCCGGTGGCCGATGTCTCACCCATATTTCCGAACACCATGGCCTGCACGGTGACGGCGGTGCCCCACTCCTCGGGAATGTTGTTGAGCCTGCGGTAGGTGTTGGCGCGCGGGCTGCGCCAGCTGCCGAACACGGCGCCGATCGCGCCCCACAATTGCTCCTCGACGCTTTCCGGGAAGGGCTTGCCCAGCTCGTTCTGGACCTGTGCCTTGAATTGCGCTGCGATGGCTTTGAGGTCCTCGGCATCCAGCTCTGTGTCGAGTTCAACACCCTTCTCTTCCTTGCGCATGTCGAGGATTTCCTCGAAATGGGCATGCTCCACGCCCAGCACCACGTCGGAATACATCTGAATGAAGCGGCGATAGCTGTCATAGGCGAAGCGGGCATCGCCGGTGATCTTGGCCAGGCCTTCGGTGGTGGCGGCGTTGAGGCCCAGGTTGAGCACCGTGTCCATCATGCCCGGCATGGAAACACGCGCGCCCGAGCGCACGGAGACCAGTAACGGTTTGGCCGGATCGCCCAGCGTGCCGCCGGCGGCAGCGCCGATCTTCTTCACGGCCTCGGCGACCTGCGCCTTCAGTTCAGCCGGATAGGTTTCGCCATTGGCATAATAATGGGTGCAGACTTCGGTGGTGATGGAAAAGCCCGGCGGGACCGGCAGGCCAAGGTTGCTCATCTCGGCCAGATTGGCGCCCTTGCCGCCAAGCAGGGTCTTCATTCCCGCTTCGCCTTCGGACTTGCCGTCACCGAAAGAATAAACCCACTTCGTCATCACTAACCTTCCACTCTGGAAAAATCCGCCACCTGGTGAAGCGCCGCACGAAGGGAAGCCAGCAAATTCAGCCGGTTTTCGCGCAGCTTCGGATTTTCGTCATTGACTTTCACGTCATCAAAAAACGCATCCACCGGGCCCCGCAAGGACGCCATCTGCCGCATGGCGGCTGAGAAATCCTCAGCGTCCAGGGCTGGGCTAATGCCCGCCTTGGCTTTTGCCAGCGCCGTATACAGATTTTTCTCGGCCGGTACAGCCAGAAGCCCGTCCTGCACCTCGGATGTGTAGGTTTTGGCGTCCTGTTTCTCCTCGGCCTTGAGGATATTGGCGGCCCGCTTATAGCCTGCCAGCAGGTTGGTTCCGTCCTCTGTCTTGAGAAACGCCTGCAGCGCCTCGACGCGGGCAACCAGCCGGACCAGGTCATTCTCGCGTCCCAGGGCAAAAATGGCGTCGATCAGGTCGTGACGGACACCCTTTTCCTTCAGCGCGACTTTGAGGCGTTCGGCGAAGAACACCAGAAGGTCATCGGACACGGCCAGCGGCAGACAAAGCTTGTTCTCGACAACAATTCGGATCACCCCCAGCGCAGCACGGCGCAGCGCAAAAGGGTCTCCGGAGCCCGTGGGCTTTTCACCGGCCGCGAAAAATCCGGTTAGCGCATCCAGCTTGTCGGCCAGCGCCACGGCCATGGCGATTTTCCCCGCAGGTACGGCATCGGATGGACCAACCGGCTTGTAATGATCGCGTATGGCGTCAGCGATCTCGGCGTCTTCCTTGTCGTGCAGCGCGTAATAGCGGCCCATCACGCCCTGAAGCTCCGGGAATTCCCCCACCACGCCGGTCGTCAAATCGGCCTTGGCCAGGCGCGCGGCGCGCTCGGATTTCTTCGGGTCCGCACCAATCTTTCCCGCGACTTCGCCGGCCAGTTTGGCAATACGCTCGACGCGCTCGAATTGCGTGCCCAGCTTGGCGTGAAAAACAATGCCTTTGAGGGCATCCACGCGATCCGCCAGCTTTGTCTTGCGATCCTCGTCCCAGAAGAATTTGGCGTCGAACAGGCGGGCGCGCAGGACGCGCTCGTTGCCGGCAATGATTTCCTTGCCGCCATCTTCGGCGATCATGTTGGCGACCAGGGCAAAGCGGTTGGCCATTTTCCCGGTATTGAGATCGCGCAGGCTGAAATATTTCTGGTGCGTGCGCATGGATGTCTGAAGAATTTCCGCGGGCACATCCATGAACTGGTTTTCGATAGTGCCGACCAGGATCACCGGCCATTCCGCCAGGCCTGCCACTTCGTTCAACAACCCCTCGTCCGGGATCATTTCCAGCTGATGCACAAAAGCGGCCGTCTTCACGCCTTCGGCTATCACGGCCTTGCGTTCCTCGGCATCCAGCTGGACATGCGCTTTCTTGAGCGCGGCTTCGTAATCGTCGAAGCGCCGCACCGTGAGGGGGCCCTTGGACAAAAAGCGGTGGCCCATGGTGGTATTGCCGCTCTGGATGCCCGCGAAACTGAAGGGCACCACTTCGCCGTCAAAGGTGGCGATGATGGAATGCAGCGGGCGCACCCAGCGCACCGGATCAGACGGCCGCCAGCGCATGGATTTTGGCCAGGGCAGTTTGGGCAAAAGTTCGGGCAGGATTTCCGCCAGCACTTGTGGTGTTTCGCGTCCGGCGCGCTCGATCAGCGCCATGTAAACATCGCCCTTGGCGGTTTTCTCCACCTTGAGCTGGTCCCTGGTCAGGCCGGTCTTTTTCAAAAAGCCATCCAGCGCGGCCTGCGGCGCGTCCGTGCGCGGGCCTTTCAATTCCTCGCGCACATCGCCCTGCTTGGCGGGCAGGCCCGTCACGGCCAGGGTCAGGCGGCGCGGCCCGGCAACCGCCTTGATGCCTTCAAACAGGAAACCGCGGTCCGTCAGCGCGCCGGTGACCAGCCGCTCAAGGTCCCTGGCGGCACCAGCCTGCATGCGGGCGGGAATTTCTTCGCTGAACAATTCAAGCAGCAGGTCCGGCATTACGCGAACCTCGGCTTGTAGGCGCCCATATCTGTCTTCAACCAGGCTTCGCAGCAGGCCTGGGCCAATGCCCGCACCCGGCCGATATAGGCGGCGCGCTCGGTGACGCTGATGACGCCCCTCGCCTGCAGGAGGTTGAAGGCGTGGCTGGCCTTGATGCACTGGTCATAGGCCGGCAGCGGCAACGCCTTTTCGCCCGCCAGCAGCGCCTGGCACTGCTTCTCGGCATCCTTGAAATGCTGGAACAGGATTTCGGTGTCGGCCCGCTCGAAATTGAAGGCCGAGAATTCCTGTTCATTCTGGTGGAAGACCTCGCCATAGCGGAACTGGTCGTTGAAGGCCAAATCGTAGACGAACTCGATATTCTGGACATACATGGCCAGGCGTTCGAGGCCATAGGTGATCTCGGCGCAGACCGGATCGCATTCAATGCCGCCCACCTGCTGGAAATAGGTGAACTGGGTGATCTCCATCCCGTCGCACCACACTTCCCAGCCAAGGCCGGCGGCGCCCAGGGTGGGGCTTTCCCAGTCATCCTCGACAAAGCGGATGTCGTGCAGCGCCGGGTCCAGGCCAATGGCCTTGAGGGACTCCAGGTACATCTCCTGCACATTGGCGGGCGCCGGTTTCAGGATCACCTGGTACTGATAATAGTGCTGCAGCCGGTTCGGGTTCTCGCCATAGCGGCCGTCGGACGGCCGGCGCGAAGGCTGCACGAAGGCGGCGTTCCAGGGCCGCGGCCCAAGTGCGCGCAATGTCGTTGCGGGATGGAAAGTGCCCGCGCCCATCTCATTGTCATAAGGCTGGAGGATAAGGCAGCCCTTGGACGCCCAGAAATTCTGCAGCGTCAGGATCAGGTCCTGAAAGGTCAGTTTCCCGGCCACGAGTCGGCATCCTTGGAGATGGCCGGAACCTACAGACCGCCCCTAGTCAGGGCAAGCGCCGCGCCGCAGCGCAGCACCGCGTCAGCTTCGGGGGTATAAGCCCCTGTCGCATCGTGCAAAATCAATCCGGGCAAAAGGGCCAAGGGAGCCGCGGAACCCTTGCGGGCCTGCAGGATCACCCGCTTGGCGGCTTCCCCGGCCCGCGGCCAGAGGGGAAAGACGTTTACCCCCGCGATGGGCAGCGCCGCCAAGCCTTCGGACAGCCGGTCGGCGCGCAGGATGGCGGTAAGAAATCCACCGGAAACCGTGCGTTGAAAGCCGAGCTTCATCCAGTTCATCAACTGGCCGTCGTCGTTGAGCGCCCGCGCCCGGGCTGGATCGGGCGGCAGCCGGCCCTCGCCATGAAACGGGGGGTTGACCAGCACCTGGTCGAAGTCGCGCTTGAGGTCCGGCGGCAGCGCGAAGACGTCGTGCGCGACAAAGCGCATGCGCTCCGCCATGCCGTTCACCGCCGCATTGCGGTTCGCCAGTTCCACCAGCACGGGATCAATTTCCACGCCGGTGGTGACGACATGGGGCACCCGCGCACCCAGGCACAGGCTGGCGGTTCCCGCCCCTGCTCCCAGTTCCAGCGCCGCTTCGCCCGGCCGGGCCGGCACGGCGGCCGCCAGCATGACGGCATCCATGCCGGAGCGAAAACCGGTCTGGGGCTGCTTCACCCGGACCCGGCCGTCCAGGAATGTTTCATCGCTCGCAGGAGGGCTCACGACATGGCTTCCGGAACCGCATTGCGTAGCAGCAGGTCAGCCCGGGCATGATCCTCGTCCAGCACCATCAGGCGGCGCGGCACCATCGCCATGCTGCCATCCATGATGCTGGCATGGGTATCGAAGATCACCGACTCGATCCCCGCCTGGGCCAGCACATCGCTGGCAAAGCTGAGAACCACCGGATTGTTGCTTTTCAGGACCATGCGCATTTGTCGCTTATAAACCGGAATGGCCCGCGCTTGTACCGGGCTCGTTGGGGGCCTAAAATCATCGGACGAGTGGTTGGGCGGAACATGCTGATTGATGAGCGCAAGCAGGCTGCAGGCACCGGGATTTCCCCGGTTGAGCGCCTCAATGCCCTGATCGCGACCGACATGCAGGCGGCGGACAAGCTCATCCTCAAGGGCATGGGCTCGACGGTGAAGCTGATCCCGGCCCTGGCGGCGCACCTGATTGAATCCGGCGGCAAGCGCCTTCGCCCCATGCTCACCCTGGCCGCGGCCCATGCCGGCGGCTATGGCGGCGATGGCCATATCAAGCTGGCCGCAGCCGTGGAGTTCATCCATACCGCCACCCTGCTGCATGACGATGTGGTGGACGAAAGCGCGCTGCGACGGGGCAAGGTTTCCGCCAATCTTGTCTGGGGCAACAAGCCGTCCGTGCTGGTGGGCGATTTCCTGTTCTCCCGCGCTTTCCAGCTGATGGTGGAAACCGGCAATCTCACCGTGCTCGACATTCTCTCGGGCGCCAGCGCCATCATCGCCGAGGGCGAAGTGATGCAGCTGAACTCGGCGCGCAACCTGTCGGTCACGGAAGATCACTACATGAAGGTTGTCGCCGCCAAGACGGCCGCCCTGTTCGCCGCCGCCGCTGAAAGCGGCGCCGTGCTTGCGGCCAGGGGCGACGGCTTCATCCAGGGCTTCGAGGCCTATGGCGAAAATCTCGGCATCGCCTTCCAGCTTGTCGACGATGCGCTGGATTATTCAGGCCGCCAGGCGCTGATGGGCAAATCGGTGGGCGATGATTTCCGCGAAGCCAAGATGACCCTGCCCATCATCCTGGCGCATGCCCGCGCGAAAGACGAAGAAGTGCGCGCTTTCTGGAAGCGGGTGATCGAGACCGGCAACCAGACCGAGGCCGATCTCAACCGCGCCATCACTCTGGTCGAGGAAACCTGCGCCATCCAGGAAACCATGCGCCGCGCCCGCGCCTATGCCGACGAGGCCAAGGCGGCGCTGGCGATCCTGCCGGACAGCGAGATCAAGAGCGCGCTGTCGGACATCGCGGATTTCTGCGTGGAACGGGCTTATTAGGGTCGCACGGCCTGCGGAAAACCACGAGGCCGCGTTCGATACGCTGACGTTATCGAACGCCCGGGCCGATGCTCATCAGCCCCTCTTGAAATCGAAGCCCTGCTTTTCCAGGAAGTCGAACAGGCCCACGGCCAGGCCCTGCGCCGCGGCCGCCGGAAGGATCACGCGTCCCACCACCGCGCGATAGACCGGGCCGGGACTGGCGGAGTGATCCGCCCGCGCCGATTCAAATGTAATGGTGATATTGCCGTTGGCGACAAAAAAGCCCGTCGCTCCGGATGCGAAGATTTCCGGCGCATTGGGATCGTCGATGAATTTGACAGCTTGTTCCTTGGCCATGACGGGCTCCTGCTGAAAATGGGATGGTGCTGGGGTTGACTTAAGTTGGCGTTAAGGCGGGGCGATGTCACGGCCCGGAGATTCTTGCTCGATATTGTAGGCGGGCACGCGGGTTGGCGCGATCCACCAGCCCCGCTTGCCTTCACCCAGCAGCTTTGCTGCCCTCTGGCAGCATTCGTCGTCGGGAAACAGGGCAAAGCAGGTGGCGCCCGACCCCGACATGCGGCTGAACAACGCCCCCGGCAGGGCCGACAGCGCCGTCAGCACCTCGCCGATCACCGGCTGGATCAGGCGCGCCGGCATCTCAAGATCGTTGCGGCTGGCATCCAGGAATCGCAGCAGGTCGGCCATGTCGCGGAAACGGCCGCGCGGCAATCTCATCTCCACGCCGCTGCGCATCTGCAGGGCGCTGAAAACATCCCTGGTCGGGACCGCCACGCCCGGATTGACCAGCAGCATTGGCAATGGCGGCAGCGAAACGACGGGTGACAGCACCTCGCCGCGCCCTTCCATCCAGCGCGGCTGCGACGCGACGCAGACAGGAATGTCGGAGCCCAGTTCCGCGGCCACGGCACACAAGGCGCTTTCGTCATGTCCAAGCCGCCACAGATCATTGAGGGCGCGCAAGCAGGCGGCCGCATCGGCGCTGCCGCCGCCAATGCCGGACGCCACCGGCAAATTCTTGGTCAGCGTCAGTTTGGCGCCCCTGGCTGCCAAGGCGCGTGCGGCCCTGAGCACCAGATTGTCGCCATCGCCCGCCAGGGCGGCGGAGAATGGACCGTTGACGTCAAGCGACAGCGCGTCGGCAACCTCAGCCGTCAGCGTATCGCCGGCTTCGGGAAACACCGCCAGGCTTTGCAAGGGATGAAAGCCATCGGCACGCTTGTCGCCGACATGCAGGAACAGATTGACCTTGGCGCGCGCCGCAACCGGGAAACTCATTACCCGGAAAGTCCTTCTTTCAACTTCTGCTGCAGCGTGGCCTTCTCGCTGTCTTCAGGAGTGAAAGTGAGCGCATGGTCCCATTGATAACGCGCTTCCATCTTGCGGCCGGCGCGCCATAGCGCATCACCCAGATGGTCGTTGATGGTAGCGTCGCCCGGCACCAGCAGCACGGCAGCTTCCAGCGTCTGGGCGGCTTCCTCGTAACGTCCCAGCCGGTAATAGGTCCAGCCCACGCTGTCCACGATATAGCCGTCATAGGGCCGCAGGCTGCGCGCCTTCTCCAGCATCGCCAGCGCATCATTCAGCCGCCGGTTCTGGTCCACCCAGGAATAGGCAAGATAGTTGAGCAACTCCGGCTGATCGGGCGACAATTTCAGGCCGATATTGACGTCAGCCTCCGACTTTTCCCAATTGCCGGCTTTTTCCTGCGCCATGGCGCGGGCGTAAAAAAGCGGCCAGTCCTTCTTGACCGGGGTGCCAATGGCCTTTTCCGCCTGGTCATAGGCTGCAACAGCGTCGCTGAATTTGTTGACGCCGCGATAGGCATCGCCCAGCGCGATCCAGGTATCGGAATCCTTCGGATCGGACTCGGTCAGCTTCTTCAGCTGGACCAGCGCCATGTCGTTGTGCTCCAGCTTGGCCTGGTTGCGCGCGGATTCCACGGCAGCCATGCGGTAATAGGGCGAGTCCTTGTCCACCCTGGCATAAATATCCACCGCATCCTGGTATTTCTGCAGCGTCTCATAGCGGTCGGCGAGCAGGATATTTGCCAGCGCCAGGTCCGGCCGCAGGTAAAGCGCCATGCGCAGATACAGGATCGACACATCGGCGCTGGAAGCATCGCTCAGTGAGGCCGCGATACCGAACAGGCCTTCCGCGACGCCGTCTTCCGCATTGCGCACCAAAGCCTCAGGCTTGCTGTTTTTGGCCAGCCGGGCTTTTCCGGCGGCAACCAGCGGCGCAAGTGCGGCAGCGTTCAGGCCGCCATAAAATTTGGCGGCGTCCGCCTTGCGTCCCTGGCGTTCCAGGAAACTGCCATAGGCCTCCACCACCCGCGGCGAGTTGGCGTTGAGCTGCAGAGCCTTGGCATAGAGATTGTCGGCGTCCTTGGCCTGGTTCAGGTAATCGGCCATCAGGGCAGCGTGGAAAGCGGCCACGCTTTCCGCGCCGCTCTGGCCCGCCAGCGCCTTCATGTCATCGGCAGCGGCTTTCATGTCACCCAGGGCGGCGGCGGCCCAGCCATCGAACAGCGACACGGTCAGGACCGTGAAGGGACCCTTGGCGGACAAAGCGAGCTGCTTGCGCACTTCCGCGTAATCCTTGCGATGAAGCGCTGCGACGGCAAGCGCCAGCCGCGCGGCGCGGTCATCAGGGGTGGTCTCCACCAGCTTGGCGGCATAACCCGCGGCGCCATCCATGTCGCCGGCGGTTGTGGAATAGAAGAACGCCAGCGACAGCACTTGCGCGTTGGAAGGATCACTCTTGAGGACCTGGCCGTAATAGCGGGCCGCAACGGGCATGTCGTGCTGCTGGGCGGCAAAGCGCGCCGACAGGTATGTCGAATAGGCGCTGGTCTGCTGCGCCGGCGCGGCCGGTGATGTGTCCGTCGAGACCGCATGGCAACCCGTCAGCAGCAGGGCCGATCCAAGAGTGGTAAGAAATCTGCGCAAGCCCGCTCCTACATATTCGAATAATTCGGGCCGCCGCCGCCTTCAGGCGTGACCCAGGTGATGTTCTGCGCCGGATCCTTGATGTCGCAGGTTTTGCAGTGAACGCAATTCTGCGCATTGATCTGGAAGCGCGGGCCGGACGCTTCCTCGACTATCTCATAGACCCCAGCGGGACAATAACGCTGCGCCGGTTCGGCATAGTCCGGCAGGTTGATCCTAATGGGAATTGTCGGATCGCGCAGCAGCAAATGTACCGGCTGGTCTTCTTCGTGATTGGTATTGGAAACAAAGACGCTGGAAAGCCGGTCGAAGGTGCGAATTCCGTCCGCCCTGGGATAGGGCATGGGGGCGCTGTCTTTCGCTTTTTCCAGGCTGGCATGGTCCGGTTTACCATGGCTGAGGGTGCCGAAAAGCGAGAAGCCCAGCAGCTGATTCATCCAGAGGTCCAGACCGATGAGCGGCAGCGATGCCAGGGTTCCAAGCCTTGACCAGAGCGGCTTGGCGTTTCGCACCAGCCAAAGGTCGCGCGCCACGGCGCTTGTCTGGTAGGCGATGTCATAGGCTTCCAGTGTATCGCCGGAACGCCCCTCGCCCAGCGCCACGAACACCGCTTCCGCCGCCAGCTTGCCGGTGCGGATCGCGTTGTGGCTGCCCTTGATGCGCGGCAAATTCACGAAACCCGCAGCGCAGCCAATAAGCGCGCCGCCCGGGAAGCTCAATTTCGGCACCGACTGGAAACCGCCTTCGGTGATGGCGCGGGCGCCATAGCAAATGCGCTTGCCGCCCTGCAGGTATGGCGCAATCGCGGGATGGGTCTTGGCGCGCTGGAATTCCTCATACGGGTTCAGATAGGGGTTCTTGTAGTTGAGGTGCACCACAAGACCGATGGCGCACAAATTCTCGCCGAAATGGTACATGAAGATGCCGCCGCCGGTGTCGTCGCCGAGCGGCCAGCCAAAGCCATGCAGGGCCAATCCCTTGCGATGCGTTTCTTTCGACAGCTCCCAAAGATCCTTGAGGCCGATGCCGTATTTCTGGGGAGAGCGGCCTTCATCCAGCTTGAACAGCGCGTTCAGCTGTTTTGACAGCGATCCGCGCGCGCCTTCCGCGAACAGGGTGTATTTGCCGCGCAGGATCATGCCCGGCGTGTAACCGGACTTGTGATGGCCGTTCCTTGCCACGCCCAGATCGCCGGTGATCACGCCCTTGAGCACGCCATCCTCAACCAGAAGGTCGCGGGCCGGAAAGCCGGGATAGATTTCCACGCCCAGCGCTTCGGCCTGCTGGCCCAGCCAGCGGGTCAGGTTGCCCAGCGAGATAATGTAATTGCCGTGATTGCTCATCAGCGGCGGAAACAGCAAACCCGGGATGCGAATGGCGTGTTTGCGCGTGTAATAATAAAAGCGGTCGTCGGTGACGGCGGTTTCGACGGGTGCGCCTTTGTCCTTCCAGTCGGGGATCAGTTCATTCAGGCCACCGGGGTCCAGCACGGCGCCCGAAAAAATATGCGCGCCGATTTCCGAACCTTTTTCCAGGACGCAGACGCTGACTTCGCGCCCATGCGCGGCGGCAAGCTGCTTGAGGCGGATGGCCGCTGACAGGCCCGCCGGCCCGCCGCCGACGATCACGACATCATAATCCATGCTTTCGCGCTGGGCGGCTTCGCTCACGGGGACTTGTCCTCAAGTCGCAGGGGGATTCGCGGCTTTTTCTATACCTTAGAGTTGTCGTACCGGCATACAATGGCTTCATGCAGGACAAGGATGCATTGGGAACCCTGAATTGGCTGGTGGAAGCCGGAGCCGATGAGGCCATGGGCGAAACGCCGGTGAACCGGCTGGTCGCCAGGGCGGAGCCGCCGGCCGTCTCGCCGATGAAAGCCAGCCCGGCGCCCGTGACTGCGAAAGTCCCCTTGCCCGTGGGCGGAGCCGCAGCCGGCGATGCCATCAGTGACGCCATGGCGCGCGCTGCGGCGGCCACAAGCCTGGCGGAATTGAAATCGGCGATGGAGGGTTTCGAGGGCTGCCCCCTGAAACGCACCGCCACCCACACGGTTTTTGCCGACGGCAATCCAAAAGGCCGCGTGTTGTTTATCGGCGAAGCGCCTGGACGCGACGAAGACCGCGTCGGCAAACCCTTTGTCGGCCGCGCCGGGCAATTGCTGGACAAGATGCTGGCCAGCATCGGACTGGACCGCACGCGCAACGCCTACATCACCAATGTGATCAACTGGCGTCCGCCTGACAATCGCGATCCCAGTCCCGAGGAAGCGGCCATGTGCATGCCGTTCTTGCGCCGCCATATCGAACTGGCCGATCCGCTGGTGATTGTGCTGCTGGGCGCCGTGGCGGCGCGCCACGTCATGGGCATCAGCGACGGCATCATGAAAAGCCGGGGCCGCTGGATGGACTATCGCGTGGGCGACCGCATGGTGCCGATCATGCCCACCCTGCATCCGGCCTATCTTCTGCGCCAGCCGGGTCACAAGAAGCTTGCCTGGCGCGACCTTCAGGCCCTGGCGGCCCGCATGGAAAGCCTTGGGTTGCCGGAACTTTCCGCAGGCGGTAACTAGATCGCGGCGCACTGCTTGTGGGATGTGCGAGAGCTGGCTTAGGCTGAAGGCCGAGCACAGGCATAATTCATTGGGCTTTGCAGTCGAAGGACCCGCAATGCGGATCGCGTTGGCATTTGGATTCACGATCGCACTGACCGGCGCCGCGCTGGCGCAGAACGCTGTCACCGTTCCGGCCGTCACCGCTGCTGTTCCCGCCATCCAGCCGGTGCAGCCTGCCAATCCGCAGTTCCCCGTGGCTGGCGTTGCGCCGGCCCATCCTGCTGCGCCGCGTGTCCTGAATGATTCTGACGTCGCCCTTTACCGGCAGGCCTTCGCTGCCGCGCGCAACGGCCAGATTTCCAAAGCCCGCACCCTGATGAAGGCTCTCAACGATCCGGTGCTGGAAGGTTATGTCGAGGCCGCATCGCTTCTGGCCGGCAAGCGTCCGCCCAAGGAAAAATTGGTGGAATGGCTTTCGCAACATCGCGACCTGTCGGTTGCCGACCGCATTTACCGCATGGCGGTGACGCGCATGACCAAGGTGGTTCGCAGGGGCGGCAAGCGCATCCGCGTGGCTGTGGTGACGGATATTCCGGCGCCGGTTTCCGTGGGCCGCCGCACAGGCGGTTATGAAGACACAGAGGTGCCCCCGCCCTCGCCCTCATCCGAGGCCGCGCGCGCGCTGTTGCCGAAAATCCTGGCAGACATAAAGGCCGGCAGTCCCGACACGGCCATGGGCCGTCTGACTGCGTTGCAAGGCGCAACCAGCGACGATATCGCCGCGCTGTCGCATCGCGTTGCCCTTTCCTATCTCGCGGAAGGCATGGATGCGCAGGCATTCGCGCTGACGGCCAATCTCACCTCCGCATCCGTTCCCCAGCTGGACTGGGACGCCGGATTTTCCGCCTATCGCCTGGGCCGCTATGCTGACGCCATCCCCTATCTGGAACGGCTGGCGCAAAATGGCGGCGTGATGGGCGACCTGCGGGCGCAGGGCGCTTTCTGGGCCGCACGCGCGCATATGCAGCTGGGCGAGCCGCAGAAAATCGTCAGCCTGCTGGCCGCCGCCGCCAAGGAAGAACCGACATTCTATGGCCTGATTGCCGAAAGCATGCTGGGCATGGACACGCGCACCGGCTTTTCCGATGCGGTGCTGCTGCCCGGTGATTTCACGGCACTGATGGCGGTTCCATCCGCGCGTCGCGCCGTGGCGCTGTTCCAGGTGGGTGAAGGCGAATTTGTCGGGCCCGAACTGAACCACGCTTTCGTGGACAATGTTGAAACCCTCGATCCGGCCATGGCGGCTTTGGCGCGGGAGATCGGCGTCACCAATGTGGAGTTGCGCGCCAGCGAAAAAAGCGTGGCGCATGGCCTGTTGCTGACCGGGCTGTTCCCGGTGCCGCCCTATGCGCCGGAAGACGGCTATCGCGTGGATTCCTCGCTTGTGCTGGCCTTTGCCCGCATTGAAAGCCGTTTTCAGACCGGGGCGACGTCGCCGGTGGGCGCGCGCGGCATCATGCAGATCATGCCGGCAACCGCCAGGCATCTGGGCGGCAAGGATGCAGCCGACAAGCTGAACGATACGTCCTATGCGCTGTCGCTGGGCCAGCGCTACATCGCCGAGCTGCTCGACCAGCGCGGCGGCAGCCTGCTGGAACTGGGCGGGGCCTATAATGCCGGACCGCAGGCCGTCAGCCGCTGGCGCGCCACCAAGGCGGGCAAGGATGATGCGCTGCTTTTTGTCGAAAGCATTCCGGTCGCCGAGACGCGCAATTACGTCAAGCGCCTGATGGAGTATCACTGGATGTATCGCCGCCGCATGGGCCAGGACGCCAAGAGCCTGGATGAAACCGCGCGCGGGCAATGGCCTATCTATCGCCCTGCCCTGCAGGCGGCGGCCCTGCCGGCACAAGCAGTCCCGGCCAGCGGCTTCGCCGATGTGATCTATTCAAAGCCGGGCAACAACGCGGGCAGGAACGCGCAAGGCGTACAATAGCGAAAGCCACATCCCGCGAAGCGCGCTGGTCTGTGGACGCGGCATGTTGACGGCGCGGGCGCGCAAGCCCACCAGCCGCCGCCGCCCGATACGCCGCACCAGGTCGGCATCTTCCATGCGCGCCAGATCACGATAGCCACCCAGCTTTACATAGAGACGCTTGGGAATAAGCAGACCCTGGTCGCCATAGGGCAATGCCAGCAGCCATGAGCGAAGCGCCGCCTTGGCTTCCGCCCGCCGTGCCTCACCGCCAAAATCTTCCAGTGCAAAACGGAACACGGCCGCGCGCGGGCGCTCCGGCAAGGCCTGGCTGATGAAGGATTCGACCTCGTTTTCCCAGCCCGGCTCCAGCGCCGTTTCGGGGTGCAGGAAAAGGAGCCAGTCGCTGCGCGCGGCCGCTGCGCCGGCGATGAGCCCCGCGCTGCGGCGCTTGGACGGAGTTGTGACGATATGGGCGCCGGCGGCATCGGCGATGCTCAGAGTTTGATCAGCCGAACCGCTATCGGCGACAATCACTTCGCGGACCACGCCGCGCACCGCCGCCGATATCAGGCTGTCAAAGCAGCGCGGCAATTCACGTTCGGCATTCAGGGCGGGAATTACAACACTGATCACAAAGGAATATCCCGAAAAATTCGCCCGCCCGATCCGGAAGGCCCGACGCAGTCTTATCATTTTGCTGCGCAGCAGCAAAATGGGCCGCCGCGCCGCGAGATCGATCAGAATGTTCGGCCAGCCAGATTGCCGGATTGTAACGTGACTTAAATTTGACCGGGCCAAATGATCCGTGGATAGACGTCTATTAATAGGCGCGCATCCACGCGGGCCAAAACAAGGGGAAATGTTCATGACACTTCGTAAGACCGCGACGCTTGTCGCGTTGCTGCTGCTCAGCGCCTCGCCTTTCACGGCGCAGGGCCAGGGCATGCGCGGCACGCCGGAACAGCAGGCCGCCCAGGCCGTTGCGGAAAAGACCTATCCGAACCTGATGGTCGACGACCAGTTCCTGGAACTGACGATGCCCAACAATACCATGGGTGAAACCGAAGGCGTGGCCACCAACAAGGCCGGCCACCTGTTCGTTTATTCGCGCACCGGCAGGGGCGGCGTCGCGCGCGGCGGCACGGCCGCGAGCCTGTATGAGTTCGACGACAACTTCAAATTCGTGAAGGAATGGGCTCCGAACAGTTACGGCGCATCCTTCGCCCACGCCGTGCGCGTCGACAAGTATGACAATGTCTGGTCGGTCGATGAAGGTTCAGGCATGGTCGTGAAGTTCAAGCCGAATGGCCATCATGTGTTCTGGCTGGGTCGCGTGCCGGAAGCCATCGACTATCTGGAATCCGAGCTGGAAATTCTGAAATACAACAGGCCCAACGCCAAGCCTGTTCCGCCCAAGCCGGTCGGCCGGATGGGCGAGTTCGACCGCCCAACCGACGTTGCCTTCGACTCCCAGGACAACATCTACGTGTCCGACGGCTACGGCAATTCGCGCGTCGTCAAGATCGACAAGACCGGCCACTGGCTGAAGGCGGTTGGCACCAATGGCAGCGGTCCGGACCAGTTCTCGACCCCGCACGCCATCGCCACCGACGCCAAGGACCAGGTTTATGTCGCCGACCG
>CANJLC010000010.1 GCA_947475445.1 Alphaproteobacteria bacterium | reverse complement strand
TCGACCCCGCACGCCATCGCCACCGACGCCAAGGACCAGGTTTATGTCGCCGACCGCGGCAATCGCCGCATTCAGGTCTATGACAAGGACCTGAAGTTCATCAAGTCGATCAACAACATCGGCGCTCCCTGGGCGCTGTGCATCAGCAATACCCCCAAGCAGATCATGTGGACGGGCGACGGCACCACCGGCCGCATGTTCCGCATCGATCTGGACAGCGGCAAGGTGACGGGCACGTTCGTGACCGGCCAGGATCATGGCTCGGAAGACACGGGCGATCTGGTTCACTCGCTGGACTGCCGCGATCCGAACACGATCTTCATCGGCTCGGCCACCATGTGGGACGTTCAGAAGGTCACCGTGAAGTAATCTGACGTCACTTGTGTAAGTTCAGGGGCCCGGGCATCGCTCGGGCCCCTTTTCTTTGTGCGTCCTGTTTTCTGACGCGCTGTCAGGAGTGCGATCCTGTCCGGCACATTACATGGCGTGTGGCGCCTTTTGACTGGGCGGATCACGCTGAAAGCCAATTGCGTCAGCCTCTTCCACAAATATTTCGCCTTTACATGTTTTTTTTCACAGTGCCTGATTTTCAGGCATACCGCAGCGCAGCAAGCCTTCTGCCCGTCACATTGGCGTCGTGGTAATGAATTGACGGAACCGTAATGTTCTGGAAAAGTAAGCCATTAACTGGCTCGCGGCACAGCGGACCAAAACAAGGGGAAACGTTCATGACCATTCGGAAGACCGCGACCGTGCTCGCGTTGCTGATGCTCGGTACCGCGATGCCGATCTACGCCCAACAGACGCCTGCACAACAGGCCGCTTCTGCCGCCAGAGATGCTCAGCTTGCACTGGACAAGGGCTATGCCCAGCTTGCCGTGACGGAAGAAGTCCTCCCCCTGCGCGCGCCCGCCTACACCATGGGCGAGTCCGAAGGCGTGGCCAAGAATGCCGCTGGCCACATCTTTGTCTATTCGCGCACCGGCCATAGCGGCGAAGTCTTCGGCGGCACCGCCGCTGTCCTGCAGGAATGGGACGAAAATTATAAGTGGGTGAAAGAATGGATGCCGGACAGCTACGGCGCGTCCTTTGCGCATGCCGTCCGCATCGACACAGACCAGAATGTCTGGGTCGTCGACGAAGGCTCCAACATGATCATGCAGTACGCCCCCAATGGCGACATCATCAAGGTCTTGGGCCGCAAGGCGGAAGCTGCCGACTGGCAGGAACGTTTCATCGAGCGCAAGGAGCTCATTGAAAACCGCTATCCCAATGGCGGCCAGTACACCTTCAACCGTCCCACCGACATCGCCTGGTCTACCAACGGCGATATGTACATCTCGGACGGTTACGGCAATTCGCGCGTGATCCATATGGCCAAGGACGGCACCTGGGTGAAGGCTGTCGGCACGCACGGCACGGGCGACGGCCAGTTCCAGATCCCGCACGGCATCGATGTCGATAAGACCACCGACACCGTCTATGTCGCTGACCGCAACAACAACCGCATCCAGGTCTATGACAAGGACCTGAACTTCAAGATGTACATTAAAGGTATTGGCGCCCCTTGGACCGTTCGCGTCTCGCCCAGCTACATCTACAGCGGCGACGGCAACACCGGCAAAGTCTATCGGATTGAAAAAGCGACCGGCAAAGTGCTGGGCGTGGCGCAGACCAGCCTCGGCTTCGGCCAGACGGGCTGCCTGATCCACTCGCTGCACGTGGAAAGCGATAACGTTCTGTATCGCGGCTCCTGCACGCGCTGGGACGTCTCGAAGATCACTTTCAAGTAAGCCATCAGACTGACAAAAGTCCGCTAAGAGAGCGGGCTAAACAAGGGGAAACGTTCCATGACAATTCGCAAAACCGCCCTGACGATCGGCGCGTTGCTGCTGCTCAGCACCGCCGCGTTGCAGGTTAGTGCCCAGGAAAATGCGCAGCTTGCCCAGTTGCAGGCCGCCCAGGCTGAGCGCGCCAAGGCGCAGGACGCCATTGAGGCAAAGACCAAGAAGCTGCAGATCACGGAAGAAATTCTTCCGCTGCGCATCCCGGGCCACACGCTGGGTGAAACCGAAGGTGTTTCCAAGAACGCCGCCGGCCACCTCTTCGTCTATTCCCGTACCGGCCGGGGCGGCAGCGCCAAGGCTGGCGCGGCTGCCCAGCTGTTCGAGTTCGACCAGAACTACCAGTTCGTCAAGCAGTGGGCCCAGAACGCCTACGGCACCGCCTTCGCGCATGCCGTCCGCATCGACAAGGACCAGAATGTCTGGGTTGTCGACAAAGGCTCGAGCATGGTCATGCAGTTCGACAAGGACGAAAACATCGTCAAGGTGCTTGGCCGCAAGCCCGAGGCCATTGACTGGCTGGAAGAGTTCCTGGAGCGCGGCGAAAAGGACACCACCCGCTTCCCGGTTGGCAATGTCGGCACCTTCTATTTCCCCACCGACATCGCCTGGTCGCCTAATGGCGACAACTTCATCTCGGACGGTTATGGCAATTCACGCGTTGTGAAGGTCTCCAAGGACGGCACCTGGGTGAAGTCCGTGGGCACCCGCGGTTCGGGCCCGCTGCAGTTCAGCACGCCGCACGGCATCGATGTTGATCCGGATGGCAATGTGTACGTGGCTGACCGCGGCAACTTCCGCATTCAGATCTATGATTATGACCTGAACCACAAGGAAGACATTACGGGCATTGGTGCGCCCTGGTCCGTCCGCTGGACGCCCAAGTATATCTACTCTGGTGACGGCACCGGCAAGCTCTACCAGATCGACCGCAAGACACATAAGCTGCTGGGCTGGGCCCAGACCAGCATGGGCGCCGGCCAGAATGGCTGCTTGATCCACTCGCTCTACGCTGAGAGCGACAACGTCCTGTACAAGGGGTCTTGCACGGAATGGAACATCCGCAAGATCACGATCAAGTAACACTGTAAAATCGCCTGTTAAAGGGGCCTGGACGAAAGTCCGGGCCTCTTTTCTTTTTGCCTTACTCGCAGGGATAATTCTGGATGATGGCCATGATGGAAGCCATGCCCGAGGAGCGCTGCGCCATCTCAGGCTGCTTGGTCATATAGGCCAGGAAATCCTTGCGCGATTCCGACGGCGGAATCGGTCCGTCCACCGGCATGCAACCATCCGGGGCGTTGCTGGCCTGCAGGACCTTGGGAATGAACATCCCGTCCGCCAGGCCGCGGAAATAATAACGGCAAATCAGCGCGCCCCGGTCCTTCGCGGCCTGGTCCAGGCTGGCTGCCGGATTGCAGGCCTGCTGGAGTTCATCGGCCTTCATGGTTTCATCCGGCGCCCCGGACTCCATTTCCTCCGCCTTGGCAAGCGCAGCTGAAAACAGAATCAAAGCGGCCATTGCCATCGCAGTGCTCGATTTCATTCTTGTCTCCCCTGTACTTTCCTCGAACCATAGCCAATGCGGGTGGCGGCGCAATCTGCAGGCGCGGTAATGCCCTGACCGTAAGGCATTTTTGCGACCAGATTGACGGGTCCGGGATGATCTGAAACAGTTCTTGAAACCCGCGTGAACAGCGGGATTCACCACCGGAGGGGACCTCATGATGATCCGTAAAACCGCGACGATTCTTGCCTTGCTGATGCTCGGCAGCGCCATGCCGCTCAGCGCCCAGCAGGGAATCGAGGAAATTCCGTTTGAGGCCGTGAAATTCGGCAAGATGCCCAAGGATCTTTACATGGGCGAAGCGTCAGGCGTGGCCGTCAATTCCAAGGGGCATGTCTTCGTTGTCAGCCGCGGCAATACCAGCGGCCCGGCCTATGCCGCAGCGGCGGACGAACTTTATGAATTCGACAGCCAAGGCAATTTCGTCCGCGAGATCGGGCACAAGCTCTATGCCTGGGGCTTTGCGCACGGCGTGTCGGTCGACCGCCACGACAATATCTGGATCGCCGACAAGGGCACCGACATGGTGGTGGAATTCAACCCCGAAGGCGAAGTCATCCTGGTGCTGGGCCGCAAGGCCGAAGCCGCCGACGAAAGTGCCAAGCCCTGGGACCGTTCGATCAGCCCGCCCCTGCCCGCCCAGGCCGGCCGTTTCCGCCAGGTTACCGGCGTGGCGTTCGACAGCAAGGACAATGCTTATATCAGCGACGGCTACGTGAACTCGCGTGTCGGCGTGGTGAACAAGGATGGCGACTGGATGGCCTCATACGGCACGTTCGGCAAGGAGCCCGGCCAGTTCAACACCGTACACGGCATCGCCAATGATGCGCAGGACCGCATCTATGTCGCCGACCGCAGCAACCGCCGCATCCAGGTCCTGGATACCGCAGGCAAGGTGGTGCGCATCATCACCATGGATGTGCCCTTCCCCAAGGACACCAAGATGGTGATGGGTGACCAGCCTGGCCCCAATGGCGTGCCGGCCGGATCGCTGCTGGCGCCGGGCGCGCCCTGGACGGTGTGTGTGACGCCGCCCAATGCCAAGGGCGTCCAGTATCTTTATGCCTCCGATGCCTATCCGGGCCGCATCTACAAGATGACCCTGGAAGGCAAGATGCTGGGCTATGTCGGCATGGGCGGGCGCACCATCGGCAAGTTCGGCTGGATCCACGGCCTGGCCTGCCCGGACGAGAACACCGTCTATGCCGCCGAGCTGCTGAACTGGCGTGTGCAGAAGATCACCATGAAGCCCAAGGCAAGCCAGCAGTAGACATCCCATCATCAAAGCCCCGCCCTTTTCGAGCGGGGCTTTTTTTTAACCCAGAGGTCAAAATGAAGAAAAGTTTATTCGCGGCAGCACTTCTGCTGGCCGCCAGCATTCCCGCTTACGCCGTCGATGTTCCCGAACTGAAGGCCGATTTCCAGGAATTCGGTGTCCTGCCAGAGGGGGTTTACATGGGCGAAGCCATGGGCGTGGCAATCAACTCCAAGGGCCATGTCTTTGTCTTCAGCCGCAGCAATACCAGTGGTGATATTTTCCGCTCCATCGCGGCGCAGCTGTTCGAATTCGATCACGAAGGCAAGTTCGTCCGCGAGATCGGTCGCAATCTCTACGGCTTTGGCTTCGCCCACACCGTGCGCGTGGACAAGGACGACAATATCTGGACCACCGACAAAGGCACCGACATGGTGGTCAAGTTCGGTCCCGATGGCCGCGTGAAGATGGTATTTGGACGCAAGCAGGAAGCGGCCGATTTTCCCACCGGACCCATCGAGCGCGTCACCCCGCCCCGCGCGCCCTCACCCGCCGGCTTTCGCCAGGTCACGGATGTGGCCTGGGACCCGGAAGGCAACACCTATGTCAGCGACGGCTATATCAATTCGCGCATTGCCAAGTTCGACACGGACGGCAACTACGTCACCAGCTTTGGCGAGCCGGGCTCAGGTCCCGGCCAGCTCAACACGCCGCACACCATCGCGGGCGACGCCAAGGGGCTGATCTATGTGGGTGATCGCGGCAATGGCCGCATCCAGGTATTTGACCGGGACGGCAAGCTGGTACGCATCATGACAGGCGCCAATGATGTGTCGTTGCCCAAGGTCTTTCATCCCATACGCCAGCCTCCGCCGCCCGGCGCTGTCGTGACCAACCACACCGTCAGCCCGGGATCACCCTGGGGCATCTGCATCACCCCGGCCAACGCCAAGGGCGAGCAGTTCCTTTATACGGCAGATTCCTATCCGGGCCGCATTTACAAGATGACGCTCGAAGGCAAGGTGTTGGGCACCATCGGCACCGGTGGGCGCACGATCGGTCATTTCGGAGACGTGCATTCCATCGCCTGCGAAAGCGAGAATGTCATCTATGCCGCCGAGGAGCTGAACTGGCGCGTGCAGAAGATCACCATCCACCCCTAGAAACCGTTGGTATGCCTGCATGAAAGAGCCCCGCCTTTCGAAAGCGGGGCTCTTTTCTTAAGCGGCGTGGCGGATTTTCCAGAAGCGGATGGCGCGCTGGGCGGTCTGCACCGGCACGCTCTCATAAAGCTTGCCGAACGCCTCGGCGCCCGCCAGGCCGCGCTCGGCGCTGTCCAGGCCCACGGCCAGCGCGATGAACAAGGCCCGGTCAAAGCTGGCGGCCCGGCACAGCAGGGCGGCGGCATCGAAATCCCGGCTTTCGGTCACCTGCTCCATCAGGTCATATTCCACTTCCGTCAATGCGGCAAAGGCGATCTTGAAGGCGGTGCGCGACGGCTTGCCTTCGCGCAGCAGCGTGACAAGCACCGGCGGCTTCAGCGCGCCGTTTCGCAGCATGCCGTCGATACGGCTTTGCGATGCGGCAAAATCCTCCGGACGTTCCTGATAGGCATTGGCCAGCTTTTCGCGGCTGCGCTTGAAGGCGCGTTCCAGCTCTTCCGCGGGAACGGCTTCCATCTTGTGCATGATCTCGCGGCGCAGCTCGGTTTCCACCTTCATGTAGATGCCGTTGAGAATTTCCACCGGCACATGGGCGCGGCGGATCAGCGGCGCGTGCAGCACAGGGCTGTTCTCGGCGCGCTGGGCCACGCGGGCAAAGGTGGCCTCGCCGATTTGCGCCTTTTCATTGGTCAGGAGCGAGGAAACGACTTCGTCACTGCCATGCTCCACCAGGGCGTGTGATATGGTCGGGGTGATGCTGGCGCGCCTGGTGACCGCCATCATGTGTTCCTGCGATTTTTTGCCGATCACCTTCAACAGCGTGTCTTCGCTCAGCGCTTCGGACCGCTCCAGCACGGCCCGCGCAACCTCAATCTGATCCAGCGCCAGGTGCTGCGCCGAGTGCGTGAAGCGCGAATTGCCCGCCGCGACCAGGGCGGCAATCTGGACACGCATCTGGGTGGAATAGTCGGACGCGACGGCCGCCAGCAGCGTGTCGAACTCGCCGATCTCCTCATCGCCAATCGGGGCGCTGGCCGGGTCCAATGCTTCCGTCACCCGGCGCATCAGTTCGCGGCGGCCCTGGCTGGTGGTTTCCTTTTCCAGTTCGGCAAGCATGGCGAAGCGTGGTGCGGCAAATGTCATGGGTGCTCTAATTCTGGACACTACGGGGTACCAAACCGCACGATGTCAGAGTTCCCTTAATTGACGGTGTACGCACCTTGTGAAATTTCAGCAGAATTCCTTGACTTTTCCCCTTTTTGTACTTGCTTTGTTCTCCTTACGGTTTTAGCATCGCGCCGTGATGACGGTCCTGAACACCAAAATCCGGCCGGAAAGCCTGCGCGGACGCGGCGCCCTCTCCAATCAGATGGGGCGCTATGAAAAGCAGACCCGCTTCCTGGTGGATGACGGGTGGGACGATGGCTGGCGCGCCGAAGATGCAAGCCCTCCGCCCTTGCGCACGGAAGTCATCCATGACGCCACGCGCAGCATCATTTCCCACAACAAGTCGCCCGATATTTCCTTCGACCAGTCCATCAATCCCTACCGGGGTTGCGAGCATGGCTGCATTTACTGTTTCGCCCGGCCCACCCACGCCTGGTTGGGCCTGTCGCCGGGGGCGGATTTTGAATCGCGCCTCTTCGCCAAGCCCAACGCCGCCGAATTGCTGGCGAAGGAATTGTCGGCGCCGGGCTATGTGCCACGCGCGATCGCCATGGGGACCAACACCGATCCCTACCAGCCGCTGGAAAAGAAGATGCGCATCACGCGCTCAATCCTGGAAGTACTGCGCGATTTCAGGCATCCCGTCGCCATCGTCACCAAATCGCCCCTGATCCTGCGCGATCTGGATATCCTGTCCGAATTGGCGGAGATGGGCCTGGCCAAGGCGGCGTTGTCGGTCACCACCCTTGACCGCAAGCTCGCCCGCGCCATGGAGCCGCGCGCGGGAACTCCTGCCCGCCGGCTGCAGGCCATTCGCGGTCTGGCTGAGGCGGGCATTCCAGCAGGCGTGATGTTCGCCCCGGCCATTCCCGCCCTGAACGATCATGAAATGGAAAGCGTGCTGGCAGCGGCGAAGGAAGCGGGCGCCCGCAGCGCCGGGTATGTGCTGTTGCGCCTGCCGCTGGAGATCAAGGACCTGTTTCGTGAATGGCTGGAAGCCGAGGTTCCGGGCCGCGCCAGGCATGTCATGGCGCTGGTGCGCTCCATGCGCGGCGGCAAGGATTATGACGCCCAGTGGAATACCCGCATGAAGGGAACTGGCCCCTATGCGGAGATGATGGCAAGCCGGTTCCACATGGCGGTGAAGAAGCTGGGCCTGAACCAGCCCGCCCGCCCGCTGGCCATCAACAATTTCCGCCGCCCGCCCCGGATTGGCGACCAGCTTTCGCTGCTCTAACGTAACGGGGTTATGCCCCATTACATCTTTGAGTCGCGCCTTCTGAAAACGCTGGACGGGCCTGGGCCGCACTACATCTGCGGCGTGGACGAGGTCGGGCGTGGTCCGCTTGCCGGCCCGGTGGTGGCAGCGGCGGTAATTTTGAAGAAGGGCCGCATTCCCAAGGGGCTCAACGATTCCAAGCAGCTGGATGAAGAAGCTCGTGAAGCACTTTATCCGCAGATCATGGAAATGGCGGTCGCGGTTGGGGTTGGTGCGGCCAGTGTGGACGAAATCGATCTGGTCAATATCCGCCAGGCCACCCATCTGGCCATGGCACGGGCGGTTCGCTCATTGCCGGTTGCCGCAACCTTTGCGCTGGTGGACGGCAACGACCCGCCGCCCCTGCCTTGCCGCTGCGAGACGCTGGTGGGGGGCGATGCCCGGTCGCTGTCGATCGCCGCGGCCTCGATCATCGCCAAGGTGACGCGCGACCGCCTGATGGTGGCGCTGCATGAGGCCCATCCGGGCTATAATTGGCGCCGCAACAAGGGGTACGGCACTGCTGACCATCTGGCGGGGCTCAAGGCCTGCGGCGTAACGATTCACCACCGCCGCTCTTTTTCCCCAATACACCACATCTTGTATGGGGAGGAATCCGGGGACTCAATTAATAACGCTTTGATTCCACAAGACTCTTGACGGGTGAGTCGCACCGAATCACTGTGAATCCTGCTGTTGATATCTTTGGCGGGGCTCATGCTGAAACTGGACGTAGTGATCGAAGGCGACTGCATCGCGCGGATGAACGCGCTGCCGGAAGCCAGCGTCGACCTGATCTTCGCCGACCCGCCCTATAACCTGCAGCTCAAGGGTGACCTGCACCGCCCCGACCAGTCCAAGGTGGACGCGGTGGACGACCATTGGGACCAGTTCGCCAGCTTCGCCGAATATGACAAATTCACCCGCGAATGGCTGGCCGCCGCCCGCCGCGTTTTGAAAGACACAGGGTCGATCTGGGTGATCGGCTCCTACCACAACATCTTTCGCGTCGGCGCCACCCTCCAGGACCTGGGCTTCTGGATCCTCAATGACGTGATCTGGCGCAAGACCAATCCCATGCCGAATTTTCGCGGCAAGCGCTTCACCAACGCCCATGAGACGCTGATCTGGGCGACGAAGAATCCCAAGCAGCAATACACCTTCAACTACGAAGCGATGAAGGCGCTGAATGACGAATTGCAGATGCGATCGGACTGGACCCTGCCGATCTGTTCGGGTGGCGAACGCCTGAAGAATTCCGACGGCCAGAAAGCCCATTCCACGCAGAAGCCGGAATCGCTTTTGCATCGCGTGATCGTGGCCAGCACCAGGCCCGGCGATGTGATTCTGGATCCCTTCTTCGGCTCCGGCACCACCGGTGCGGTGGCCAAGCGGCTGGGCCGTCATTTCGTCGGCATCGAGCGCGAGAAGACCTATGCCGATATCGCCCGCGCCCGCATCGCCGAGATTGTCCCTGCCGACAGCGAAAGCGTGGAGACCACCAAATCGAAGCGCTCCGAACCGCGCATTCCCTTTGGCTGGGTGGTGGAACGCGGGTTGCTGCCGCCGGGCACCGTTCTCACCGGCATGCGCAAGCATCAAAAGGCGAAAGTCCGCGCCGACGGCACATTGGTCTGTGCCGACGGCAAGGGCTCCATCCACCAGATGGGCGCGCATGTTCAGGGACTGGACGCCTGCAATGGCTGGACGTTCTGGCAGTTCGAACTGGACGGCCACCTGGTGCCGATTGACGTGCTGCGTCAGCGCTTGCGCGCCGAATTGGTCTGAGCCGCAAACAGCGGTCCGCCCAGGTCAAGTCCGTGTTCCACGATCTTGCGCATCACGGTGGGCAGCGCCACCTCGCGCAGCTTTTCGGACGCGATCCATTCGCCCTTTGTTTTCGGACGTTTCGTGACTTGCGCGACATAGACTTCGGTTTCCAGCTCGAAATGGGTAAAACCGTGTCGCACCAGTCCGGGCCGCTTTTTCCACACCGCCTCAAACGGCGCCTGTTTCACCGCTTTTGCATTTGACGGAAAATTTTCCTCCCACGGTCCCAGCGGCGGCTCCAGCATCGATGCCAGCAGTCCCTTGTCCGGGCGCTTGACCAGCAACACCGCGCCGCTCTTGTCCTGCACAACAAACGCCGCGCCGCGTTTCAGCGGACGCACCATCTTGGGCGCCTTCACCGGCAATTGCTCCTGGATGCCAAGCTTGCGCGCCTGGCAATCGCTGTTCAGCGGACAGGCAGGACAGGCCGGACGCTTTGGCGTGCAGATGGCCGAGCCCAGGTCCATCAGCGCCTGCGCGAAATCCCCTGCCCGCTGTGGCACCAGCGCCTGGGCATGGCCATGCAATTCCACCTTGGCCTTGGGCATGGGCGTGCGCACGGCATGGAGACGCGCGATGACGCGTTCGGCGTTTGCGTCCATTGCCGCCTGGCGCTCGTCATAGGCGATGGCCGAGATCGCGCCCGCGGTGTAGCTGCCAATGCCCGGAAGTTCGCGCAGGCCCGCCGCGTTGCCGGGAAATTTTCCGCCCGAGCTGGCGACGATCCTTGCGGCGGCGTGCAGGTTGCGGGCGCGGGCGTAATAGCCAAGGCCGGCCCAGGCGGCCAGCACCTCGTCCTCCTTTGCCGCCGCCAGCGCCTTAACATCCGGCCAGCGTGTCAGGAACTTGCGGTAATAGGCCCCAACCGCCTGCACCGTGGTTTGCTGCAGCATGATTTCCGACAGCCAGACGCGATAGGGATCGGCGCATTTTCCGGCTGGCGCTCGCCAGGGCAACACCCGTCGGTGCACGTCGTACCAGGCGAGCAGTTTGGCGGAGATGCGAGAAACTGGCATGATCGGACCATGGCCCAGCCGCCCGATGACAAACAAGCGCAGCCCCCGCCCCGCCGCAATTGGGTCGGCTCGGTGGGCCGCGACGCCGGCATGACCGGTGCGGCCGCCATCGCCAAGGCCGGCTTCAGCGACCCGGCGCTGGTGCTGCGCTGGCCGGAAATTGCCGGCGCGGAAGTGGCCCGCATCGCCCGCCCGGTACGCTTTTCCGCCAAGGACGGCGCCCTGACCCTCTTGGCCGAACCTGCGGCGGCCCTGTTCCTGGGCCATGAGACGCGGGCCCTGTGCGACCGCATCAATGCCTATCTGGGCCGCCCGGCCGTGAGCCGGGTGAAGTTTGTCCAGGGGCGGCTGACCATGCCCGCCCCGCGCCATGTTCCGCCGAAGCCGGCAGCGGTCCTGAATTCTTCTGATCCGGCAAATACTTATAATGGCCCCGACAGCGTCAAAGCGGCGCTGCAAAGCCTGGCCCGTTGGCGCACAGGCAGGCGCGCCCAGACTGATTGAACCGGCTGTCTGGCTCTGCCACAAACAGGGGGAAGGCCGGAGAATCGCCCTGTGAACAAGCAGAAAAATACCCTCATCCTCGGCGCCCTGGCCCTGATCGCGGTGGCCGCAATTGCCTGGTATTTCCTGCAGCCACCGGCGCCTGGCACCGGCACGGCCGTCGCCAGCGGCTCCGGCTATGTCCTGACCGACCATGATCTGGGCATGGGCAATCCCAAGGCGCCTGTCGTCCTGATCGAATATGCGGCCCCCAGCTGCCCGGTTTGCGCCCAGTTCAACGAGGTCGTCGTTCCCGAGCTGAAGGCCAACTATATCGACACGGGCAAGGTCTATTACGTCTTCCGCATCTTCCCCCTGCGCCCTGATGATGGCGCGGCAGAGAAAATTGCCCGTTGTTTGCCTGAGGATAAGTACTTCGCGTTCATTGACCTGCTGTTCCGGAATCAAAGCAAATGGGACGTGGAATATGGCGTGCAGGACGTCCATGGCGGGCTGGTCCGCCTGGCCCGTATCGCAGGCATGAGCGCAGAACAGGCCGACCAATGCATGAATGACACCGCCCTGGACAAGACGATAAACGACGTCGCCGAGGACGGCCAAAGCAAATACGCAATCACCGGCACCCCGACCATCGTGGTTGACGGCCAGGCACAGAAATCCGGGTTCATTTCATACGCGACCCTGAAGACCACCATTGATACCGCGCTCGCCAAAAAATAACGGCACGGCGCCAGAGCAAGGCACAAGATTTTGAAATTCACCCGTCTCAGGCTTTCCGGTTTCAAATCCTTCGTCGAACCGACGGAGCTTTTCATCGAGCCCGGCCTTACCGCCGTGATCGGCCCCAATGGCTGCGGCAAGTCCAACCTGTTCGACGCCATGCGCTGGGTGATGGGCGAAACCCGCCCTTCGTCCGTGCGCGGCAGCGAAATGGATGATGTGATTTTCGCGGGCAGCGCCGGACGCCCCGCGCGCAATGTCGCCGAAGTGACGCTCTTCATCGACAATGCCGACCGCAAGGCGGTTGGCGCCTATGCCGATTTCGACACCATCGAAGTGTCGCGCCGCATCGAACGTGAAGCCGGCAGCGTCTATCGCATCAATGGCCGCGATGTCCGCCAGCGTGACGTGCAGATATTCTTCGCCGACGCGTCCTCGGGCGCGGGCTCGACCGCCTTTGTGCGCCAGGGCCAGATCGGACTGCTCATCAGCCAGAAGCCGCTGGCCCGCCGCGCCATCCTGGAAGAAGCCGCCGGCATTGGCGGATTGCACCAGCGCCGCCACGAAGCGGAATTGCGCCTGCGCGCCGCCGAAACCAATCTTTCGCGGCTTGAAGACGTTATCCGCGAAGTCGAAGGCCAGGTCGCCGGCCTCAAGCGCCAGGCGCGCCAGGCTTCGCGCTATCGCAACCTGTCCGGCCATATCCGCAAGGCTGAAGCGCTGGCCCATTTCCTGCGCTGGACCGATGCGCAGACCCGCGCCACCGCCGCGGAAGCCGACCTGGCCACTGTCGCCGCTGCCGTCGCCAGCGCCACCGAAATCGCCGCACGCGCCAGCACGGCGCAGGGTGAAGCCGCAAATGTGTTGCCGCCGCTGCGCCAGACCGAAGCGGAAAAATCCGCCATCCATCACCGGCTGATCGTCCAGCGCGAGCAGCTGGAACAGGAAGAAGCCCGCGCCCGCGAAGCGGCGCAGCGCATTCGCCAGCTCATCGCCCAGGGCGGCGCCGATATTGAACGCGAGCAAGGCCTGGACAGCGATGCCGATGCAGCGCTTGCCACGCTGGCCGAGGAACAAAAATCGCTGGCCGATGCGGCGGCGCGTTCCGATGCCGATATCGCGGCAGCCGAAAGTGAATCCGGGCGCCTGCATGCCGCGCTGACGGAAGCGGAAAGCCTGCTGGAAAAACTTACCGCCAGGCTGGCCGACTGGAATGCCAACAAGACCAGCAATGAACGCGGCCGTGAAGTTGCCGCCGCCCTGCTGGAAAGTTCCAGTTCGCAATTGACCGACGCCCGCGCCCGCCTGGCGCAGGCGCTGGAAGCCGCCGGCGGCGCACCGGATGCTGCCAGCGCCGACAAGCAGACGGAAGCGGCCCGTGCCGCCTCCACCCGCCTGCGCGACAGCGCCGCCGCTGCCCGTGCACTCCAGGCTGAAAGCGAAGCCGTTGAAGCCAAGGCCCGCGTGCCGATGGAAGAAGCGGAACAAGACCTTCAGCGCCGCGCCGCCGAAGTGAAGGCGCTGGGCGACCTGCTGCATCCCGAAGGCGAAGGCCTGTTCCCGCCGCTGATTGACGCCGTGCGCGTCCAGGATGGTTACGAAGCCGCACTGGCCGTAGTGCTGGGCGACGATCTGCAGGCGCCGCTGGACGAAGCCGCGCCGCATCACTGGCGCGATTTGGGCGCGATGGAGCAGGTTTATCCCCTGCCCGCCGGCGTCAAGCCGCTCAGCGAATTCGTCAAGGCGCCCGCTGCTCTGTCGCGCCGCCTGGCCATGACCGGCCTGGTGTTCCCCGACCAGGGCGCCCAGCTGCAAAAGGAATTGAAGCCCGGCCAGCGCCTTGTGTCCGCGCGCGGCGATTTGTGGCGCTGGGACGGGTATTCCGCTTCGGCTGATGCGCCCTCCGCAGCTGCACAGCGTCTTTCGCAGCGCAATCGCCTCACCGTGCTGGAACAGGAACTGGGCGCTGCCAAGCAGGTGCGTGACACGCTGTTCATCGTCTACTCCAAGGCCAAGGACGCCGCGAACGCAGCGCGCCTTGCCGCCCGCCAGGCAGAAGACGAAGAACGCCAGACCGAACAGGCGCTGATCGCCGCGCAGGATGAAAGCACTCGCGCAGCCCGCGCCAATGCCGAGCGCGCCGCGCAACTGGCCAACCTGGAATCCGAAATCCGCCGCCTGGAGCAATCCGTACAGGCCGCCACGGAAGCCCGTGAGCAGGCGGAAGCCGCGCTTTCCGAACTTGGCGATGGCGTTTCGCTGACCCGCGAGGTTGCCGATGCACGCGGCCGCGCCGCAGACGCCCGCTCCGCCAGCGGCGAAGCCCGCGCCGCGCTCGACATCCTCAAGCGCGAAGGCGAAGTGCGCGCCCGGCGCCTCGAGGCCATTTCCGGCGATGCCGGGCGCTGGAGCGCACGCCGCGCAGCCGCCGCGCAGCAGATCGCCGAACTTACCCGCCGCCATGGCGAATTGGGCGCTGAACTGGCCAAGGCCGAAGCCGTGCCGACAGAGATCGCGGAAAAGCGCGTAGCGTTGCTCGACGCCATCGCCAAGGCGGAATGCGCCCGCAAGGAAGCCGGCGACGCCCGCGCGCAAGCCGAAAGCCGCCTGGCCGAAGCCGACAAGCAGTCCAAGGCGGCTGATGCTGCCTTGTCCGCGGCCCGCGAAGAACGCGCCCGCGCCCAGGCGCTCAGTGAAAGCGCGGCCCAGCGCATCGAGGAACTGCGCACCCGCATCCGCGATGAAATCGAATCCGCGCCGGAAGAATTGCGCGAACGCGCCGAAATCGAGGACGGCCAGGAATTGCCGCCGCTGGACCAGGCCGAAAAGCGCGTCGAGCGCCTCAAGCAGGAACGCGAGCAGCTTGGCGGGGTCAATCTGCGCGCTGAGGAAGAAGCCTCGGAGCAGGAAGCCCGCCTCGCCACCCTCACCGCCGACCGCGATGACCTCACCGGCGCCATCGAGCGCCTGCGCCGCGGCATCCAGAGCCTCAACAAGGAAGGCCGCGAGCGGCTCCTGGAGTCCTTCGAGAAGGTCAATGCCAACTTCCAGCAGCTTTTCACCAAGCTGTTCGAGGGCGGCGAGGCCCGCCTCACCTTCACCGAATCGGAAGATCCGCTCGAAGCCGGGCTTGAGATCTTCGCCCGCCCCCCGGGCAAGCGCCTCCAGTCCCTCGCCCTGCTGTCGGGCGGCGAACAGGCCCTGACTGCCATGGCCCTGATTTTCGCCGTGTTCCTGGTCAATCCCGCACCGGTCTGCGTGCTGGACGAAGTGGACGCGCCGCTGGACGACGCCAATGTCGAGCGTTTCTGCAAGATGGTCGAACACATGTCGCAGGAATCAGGCACCCGTTTCCTGGTCATCACCCACCATGCCCTGACCATGTCGCGCATGGACCGGCTGTTTGGCGTCACCATGGCCGAGCGCGGCGTCAGCCAGCTGGTCTCGGTGACCCTGGCGGAAGCCGAAAAAGTGGCGGCCGAGTAGCCAATTTATTCCCCATGGCCGGGCTTGACCCGGCCATCCATCTTTTCGCCTGGATGGCCGGCTCGGAGGCCGGCCATGGAGGTGATTTTTCGGGGTTTTTCAGCACCACCTTCGCATCGCACAATTCTTTCTACGCGACATAATGCGCGGGTTGGTTTTTTGCTTGTTAGCCAATGGCTTGGGGCGAATCTGTCTTTCTTGACACCCCAAGGGGCTATTCCTATGGTCCGCCCGCCTTCGAAGCGCCGCGAAGGCCGGTTTTTGCAGCTTTTTCGGCTTGAGGATGGTGAGCATGGCTCAGAATCCCGACGAACTGCGCAAGCTGGGCCAGCGGCTCGACGAAGCCCAAAAGCGTCATGCGGTCCGGGACACGGGCCCGCCGCCGACGCAGCTGGGAATTGCCGGGCGTTTTTCGACCGAACTGGTCGCGGCAGTGGTGGTCGGCGGCGGACTGGGATGGGGCATCGACTGGCTGTTGGGCCATTTCGGTTACCACACCAAACCGGTCTTCATGCTGGTGTTTTTTGTGCTGGGCGCAGCGGCGGGTATCCGCAACGTGGTGCGCGCAGCCTCGGAATTGAATGCCGCCATGGCGGCTGAGGACGACAAGGAGAATTGAGTCCGTGGAATTGAATCCGATGGAGCAGTTCACGGTGAAGCCGCTGGTGCCCTTGCACCTGGCCGGCTACGACGTGTCCTTCACCAACCAGTCGCTCCTGATGGTCACCGTGGTTGCCGCCGCGGCCGCATTCCTCACTTTCGCGGTCAAGCCGGGCCGCCTGGTTCCGACGCGCGGCCAGTCCATGGCGGAAGCCTCCTACGAATTCGTCGCCAACATGATCCACTCCTCGACCGGCGAGGATGGCCTGAAATTCTTCCCCTTCGTCTTCTCGCTGTTCATGTTCGTGCTGCTGGCCAATTTCTTCGGCATGGTGCCCTGGTCCTTCACCATCACCAGCCAGATCGCCGTCACTTTCGCGCTGGCCTGCCTGGTGGTTCTGACCGTCATCGTGGTGGGCTTCGCCAAACACGGCATCGGCTTCCTCAAGCTGTTCGTGCCGCACGCGCCGGCGCCCCTGCTGCTGCTGCTGGTGCCGATCGAAGTGATCTCCTTCCTCACCCGCCCCATCAGCCTTTCCGTCCGTCTTTTCGCCAACATGCTGGCCGGTCACACCATGCTGGCCGTGTTTGGCGGCTTCGTCGTGGCGCTTGGCGCCGCGGGCGGCGCTCTGTCCCTCCTGTCGATCGCGCCCATGCTGCTGATCGTCGCCATCATGCTGCTGGAACTGCTGGTTGCGTTCCTGCAAGCCTATGTCTTCGCCATCCTGACCTGCATCTATCTCAACGAAGCACTTCATCTCCACGACGCTCACTAAACCTTTAGAAGGAAGATAAAAATGGAAGTCGCAGCAGCAAAAATGATCGGCGCGGGCATTGCCTGTATCGCGCTCGTCGGCGCCGGCATCGGCATCGGCAACGTGTTCGGCAGCTATCTGTCGGGCGCGCTGCGCAATCCGGGTGCCGCCAAGACCCAGACCACCAACCTGCTGCTCGGCTTCGCGCTTTGCGAAGCGACTGGCCTGTTCGGCCTGGTCATCGCGCTGCTGATCCTGTTTGCGTTCTAATTGATGCAGGAAGACGTCCACACCACGGAATCGACGGAAGCGCCCGAGCATAAGGGTGGCTTTCCGCCGTTCGACCTGACGACGTTCCCCAGCCAGATTTTCTGGCTGGTGATCACGTTTGCGTTCCTGTTCGTGGTGCTGTGGCGGGTTGCCGGTCCGCGCATCAATGGCGTGATCACGGCGCGGCGTGGCAAGATCCATGGCGATATCGAGGAAGCGCAAAAGGCCCGTGCCGATGCGGAAGCGGCTGGCGTGGCCTACCAGTCGGCCCTGACCGCAGCCCGGGCTCGCGCCAACGGCCTGGCGGAAGAAAACCGCCAGACGCTGAACGCGGAGATCGCCAAGGCCAAGACCAGTGCCGATGCAGAAACCGCCAAGGTGATGGACGCGGCGCATGCCCGCATCGCCGCCACCCAGGAACAGGCGCGCGGCCATGTCGCCAAGGCGGCGGAAGAAGCCGCCATCGCCATCGTCGCCCGCCTGACGGGTGAAACCGTGTCACCGGCCGACGCCGCCAAAGCGGTACGGGAGAGCTAGATGGAATTGCTGCACGAAGGCGAATTCTGGGTTGCGGTAGGCTTTGTGCTGGTGATCGCCCTGCTGCTGTGGAAGGGCGTTCCCGCCATGGTCGGCAAGATGCTGGACGAGCGCGCCGCCGTGATCGCCGGCGAACTGAACGAGGCCCGCCGCCTGCGCGAAGAAGCCCTCGCCCTGCTGCAGGACTACCAGAAGCGCGCTGCCGGCGCTGAGGCCGAAGCCCAGGGCATTATCACCGACGCCCGTGCGCAGGCCGAGCGCTATGGCGCCGAGAGCCGGGCCAACCTCAAATCACAGATCGAGCGCCGCGCCCAGACCGCCCAGGACAAGATCTCCCAGGCCGAAGCCGCCGCGATGAACGAGATCCGCGCCCTGGCCGCCAACGCCGCCGCCGGCGCCGCCGAAAAGCTGATCGCCGCGCGCATGGACGAAAAACGCGCTGCCGCCCTGATCGAGGGCAGCGTCAAGGACCTCGGCGCCAAGCTGAACTGATCAGGCTTGGCCGGTCAGCCCTTCAGCTGCTTTTCCTGGATGATGTCGGCCAGCATGGCGATGAAGCCATTGCCGTCATTCGCCGCCACGAAGGGCTCCAGCGGCCTGTTGAGGAATGTCGAGCGCGCCTCGCCCTTGCCCACCCGCAAATTCAGGAACAGCGGTACGCGCTGCTTCACCATGTTCTGGATGAAGCCCAGCACGCCGACATCCCCCAGATGCGCCAACCCGCGCGCCAGGCCCAGGATGAAGCCTGCCGAGGCATAGCCCGGCTCCGCTGAGGTGATCTGGTAGATCAGGATACCGGACAGGTCAGGCCGCCAATTCTCCGGCAGGCCGGGGATCAGCCGCCAGCCGCACAGCAAGTGGCGGCATACATCTGGCCTGGTGTCATAGATGGCGCAGCCGCCCTTGAGGTGCTGGCAGGGTATGCCGGCGGGCTTGGCGATCTCAGGCACCTGGATTTCAAACACGGTGCAGCAGACTTCGCATTCACCGAAGCTACGTCCGGGAACCGGCCCACCATCCATGCCGAAATTATATCAGGATTTCTCGGGATAGACGATTTTGAGGTGCAGCTCCTTGAGCTGCTTGGCATTGGCCGGGCTGGGCGCATTCATCAGCAGATCCTGGGCCTGCTGGGTCATGGGGAACATGGTGACCTCGCGCAGATTTTCCTCGCCCGCCAGCAGCATTACGATGCGGTCAATGCCGGGCGCGGTGCCGCCATGCGGCGGCGCGCCGTGGCGGAACGCATTGAGCATGCCGGCGAACTTGGTTTCGGTTTCCTCGCGGGCATAGCCGGCGATTTCGAACGCCTTGAGCATCACATTCGGGTCATGGTTGCGGATGGCGCCCGACGACAATTCATAGCCGTTGCAGACAATGTCATACTGGTAGGCCTTGAGGCCCAGAATCGTGTCCTTGTCGGCGCCGGTCAGCGCCATGAACTTGTCGCGCTCATATTGCGGCATGGAAAAAGGATTGTGCGAGAAGTCGATCTTCTGGTCTTCCTCGTTCCACTCATACATGGGGAAGTCCACGATCCAGCAGAATTTGTAGATGTCCTGCGGGATCAGGTTCAGCTCGCGGCCAAGGCGCGTACGGGCCTGGCCCGCCAAATTGGCGGCGCGATCCGGTTTGTCGGCGGCGAAGAACAGCGCATCGCCGGCCTTTACGCCTGCCAGCTTAGCCATGTCGGCCAGCGTGGCGGCGGGAATGAATTTGGCGATGGGGCCCTTGCCCACCAAGGCCCCACCCTCGTCTTCGAACTGAATGTAGCCCAGGCCCGGCGCGCCTTCGCCCCTGGCCCATTCATTCATCTTGTCGAAGAAGCTGCGCGGCTGCGGGCCGGCGCCGGGCGCGGGAATGGCGCGCACGGTCTTGTTCTTGAACGCCTTGAACTCGACTTCGGCGCGGCCGAAGATTTCGCTGACATCCACGATCTCGATGGGATTGCGCAGATCCGGCTTGTCGGTGCCGTATTTCAGCATCGCCTCGGCATAGGGAATGCGCACGAAAGGCGGCTTGGTAACCGTCTTGCCATTGGCAAATTCCTCGAACACGCCCGCCAGCACGGGCTCGACGGCCGCGAACACGTCATCCTGGGTGACAAAGCTCATTTCCAGGTCGAGCTGGTAGAACTCTCCCGGCGAGCGGTCGGCGCGGCCATCCTCGTCGCGGAAACAGGGCGCGATCTGGAAATAGCGGTCAAAGCCCGCCACCATGATCAGCTGCTTGAACTGCTGCGGCGCCTGGGGCAACGCATAGAATTGTCCCGGATAGCGGCGCGACGGCACCAGAAAGTCGCGCGCGCCTTCCGGCGAGGATGCGGTCAGGATCGGTGTCTGGAATTCGGTGAAACCCTGCTCATTCATGCGGCGGCGCAGCGAGGTGATGATATTGGCGCGCAGCATGATGTTCCTGTGCAGCCGCTCGCGGCGCAGGTCCAAGAAGCGATAGGTCAGGCGCGTGTCTTCCGGGTAATCCGTGTCGCCGAATACCGGCAGCGGCAATTCTTCCGCCTTGCCCTGCACCGAGGCGTCTTCGATGCGCAGTTCAATCGCGCCCGTCGCCAGGTCCGGGTTCACGGTATCGCCGGTGCGCGCCACCACCTTGCCGGTCAGGGTCAGCACCCATTCCGAGCGGGCCGTGTCCACCACGGGAAAGGCCTTGCCGTCCGGCTCGATCACGCATTGGGTGATGCCGTAATGGTCGCGCAGATCGATGAAGATCAGCCCGCCATGGTCGCGGCGGCGATTGACCCAGCCAGATAAGCGAACAGTTTGCCCCACATCGGTGGGACGAAGCTGGCCGCAAGTGTGGGTCCGGTAGGCGTGCATGGGGCAAAACCATCAAGGAAAGGCAGGGTTTTGGCGGGTTATGGGGGGCCGGTCAAGGCGTGCCGCTTTGCCACTTTTTTCCTGTCACAAAGCCCGGTTATCGTGGCCTTTCCGCTACGGGATTGCCCCATGAAAAGCCTGTTCGTCGCCGCCCTGCTCGGCCTGGCCGCCCTTCCCGCGACGGCGCAGGAATCAGCGCCACCGCCCCATAACGTGATCATCTTCGTGGCCGACGGACTTCGCTATGGCAGCGTCGAGCCCGGCAACATGCCCAACCTGGCGCGGCTGAAGGCCGAGGGCGTGGATTTCACCAACAGCCATTCGCTTTATCCCACCATCACCACGGTGAATGCCTCGGCCATCGCGACGGGCCACTATATCGGCGACACCGGCGATTTCGGCAACACGCTTTACACCGGCCTGGCCATGGCCAGCCAGAAAGGCTCCATGCTGGCGGGCCTGGAAAATAATTCCGTGCTGGCCGAGATGAACCAGAAATTCGGCGGCAATTACCTGAACGAAACCACGCTGATCGCCACCGCCCGCGCCCGAGGCTTTCAGACCGCCATTATCGGCAAGCTGGGTCCTGCCCGCATCCAGGATTCCACCGCCGCCGCGGATGGCAGCGAGACGCTGATTCTCGACGACAATACCGGCCACGATGACGGCTTTGGCCTGCCGGGCTGGTTCAAGGGCGCCATGAAACAGGCTTTTGTGGCCGAAGCTGCGCCCAGGTCGTCGGTGCCGAACATTGAACAGGAAGTCTGGATGACGAAGGCGGCGACGCGCATCGTGCTGCCGCACTTCAAGGAAGGCGGCAAGCCTTTCGTGATGTTGTTCTGGTCGCGCGACCCCGACATCAGCCAGCACAACACCACCGACAGCATCGGCGAGACTGTGCCGGGCATCAACGGCCCCAGCGGCAAGGCCGGCACGCGCAATGCGGACACTGTGCTGGGCGAGTTGCGCGACACGCTGAAGAAGCTGGGCCTGGACCAGACCACCGATATCTTCATCACCGCTGACCATGGCTTCGCCACCGTCGACCGCAATGACAAGGGCCGCGAATTGCCGGAAGACTTCCTGTCCAGGGATCTGTCAGCGGCGCTGGCCTTGCCCATCATCAGTCCGGCCCTGCTGGGCCATGACGCCGCCAGGCCCGACCTGGTGCTGGCCGGCAATGGTGGCGCCGACGTCATCTACCTGCCTGGCGCCAACGCCAGGAAACTGGCCGCGGACACGGTCAAGTTTCTGGCGGCGCAAAACTATGTCAGCGGGATTTTCGTCAATGACGCGTTGGGCAAGTTTCCCGGCGCCCTGCCGCTGAGCGCCATCAACATGATCGGCTCGGCCCTTACCCCGGTGCCCGCCATCTATGTCAATTTCCGCAGCGATTCCACCTGCGGCGAAGGTGAGCTGCAATGCGCGACCGGTCCGCATGACACGGGCCGCTCCACCGGCCAGGGCAGCCATGGCAGCCTCAGCCGCGCGGAAACCCGCAATTTCATGGCCGCCATCGGCCCAAGCTTCAAGGCGGGATATGCCGATCCGGCGCCCGTCTCCAATGCCGATATTGCGCCCACCTTGGCCCATATTCTGGGATTGGACCTGGCGCCCAAGGGCAAATTGGTCGGGCGGGTGATTTCCGAAGCCCTGAAGGACGGCGCCCCGGTCAGCGTCCAAAATCGCACCATCGCCTCCAGCCCGACCCCGGACGGGCTGAAGACCCTGCTCAACGAACAAAGCGTGGGCGCAACCCGTTATTTCGACGCGGCCGGCTTTGCGGGCCGTACATTGGGTCTTGTGGCCCCGTAATCGGCCTCCAGGCGCACTTTTCCGGGCCGGAACTGCGAATTTCTGCGCTGGACGGGGCCGAATCCGCTATCACGGACTGATGCGGATCGTGGACACCAATGAGGGACTTGTCGCCCTTATCAAGGATATGTCGCAAGCGCCCTACCTGGCGCTCGATACCGAATTCCTGCGCGACCAGACCTATTATCCCAAGCTCTGCCTGATCCAGGTGGCGACGCCAGGCGCCGATGGCGTGGAGGCGATCATCGATCCCCTCGCGCCGGGCATCGACCTTGCCCCTTTCTACGAACTGCTCAAGCGCCCGGACATCATCAAGGTGCTGCATGCCGCGCGGCAGGATATCGAAATCTTCTACCTGCAGGGCGGGGTGCTGCCGCAGCCTCTGTTCGACAGCCAGATCGCCGCCATGGTGTGCGGCTTTGGCGACGCGGCCTCCTACGAAACCCTGTCGCGCAAGATCGCCCATGTCGAGATCGACAAATCCGCCCGCTTTACGGATTGGAGCCACCGGCCCTTGTCCAAGCGGCAACTGGAATATGCCCTTGCCGATGTCACGCATCTGCGCGTGATCTATGAATGGATGAAGGCGCGGCTGGAAAAGACCGGCCGCAGCGCCTGGGTGGCCGAGGAAGTCGCCGCTCTGCAGGACCCTGCCCTTTATCGCCTTGATCCGGAACTGGCCTGGAAGCGGCTCAAGCCGCGCAGCAGCTCCAAGCGCTTCCTCGCCATCCTGGCGTCGCTCGCTGCCTGGCGCGAGCGCGAGGCGCAGGCCCGCGACATTCCCCGCGGCCGCGTCCTGAAGGACGAAGCCTTGAGCGAAATCGCCGCCCATCCGCCGGAGTCCGGCGAAGCGCTGGAGCGCATTCGCGCCGTGCCCAAGGGCTTTGCCAATTCCAAGCTGGGCAAGGGTCTCATGGAAGCCATCGCCCTGGGCGCCACGGCGTCGCCGCCGGAAGGCGCTGTCACGGCCCACGCCCCCCGGCGCAAGCGCGAACCCTCGCCCGCCGCGATTGACCTGCTCAAGACCCTGCTGCGGCTGCGCGCCGAGTCCGCCGGTGTCGCGCCGCGCCTGATTGCCAATGCCGATGATATCGAGAAGCTGGCCGCAAACGAGGATGAAGGCGTCGCCGCCTTGTCCGGCTGGCGCGCCGAAGTGTTCGGCAATGACGCCAGGGCGCTGCGCAAGGGCGATCTGGCGATAGCCCTGGAAAATGGCGATGCCGTTGTGGTGGAACTGGAGGGAGACGCATGAAAAGGATTTACCTGGGCGCGGCTTTGCTGCTGGCAGCAATCCCGGCAAGGGCGGCCGACTATTCCGTCATTACCCTGACGGCGAATGTTGCCCGGCCCGCCGACCTGGTGTGGTCACGCATCGGCGGCTATTGCGACATCACCAAATGGCTCGGTCCCAACTGCGTCATCTCGCAAGGCGCCGGTGATGTCGGTACCATCCGCCTCCTCAATGACGGCTCGGTGACCGAGATCATGGTGGCCAAGACCGCCCGCTCCTACACCTACACCCAGCCGAACACGGCCATTCTCTATCACGGCACCCTGGCCGTGGAGCCGGTGGACGCGGCCCATTCCCGGATCGTCTACACGCTGTTCTATGATCAGGCGCCGCTGGCCACCGCGGAAGCGCAGGCCGCCAACCGCGCCCAGCGCAGCTCCCGCTTTCAGGGCGCCGTGGACAAGATGAAAGAACTGGCGGAAGCGCCGTAAGGCCTAGGCTTCGTCCAGGTTCAGCGATCCGGTCTGCATGTCTTCCGGCTCTTCGCCCGTGTAGGGGTCCTCGTCCGGCGCAAGCTGGTCCGACGGATTGGGCACATCAAAGCCCGCCGGCGGGATGGCTTCCAGGAAGCCCGCCGCCTTGAGTTCGTCGGTGCCCGGCAGGTGGTTGACGCTTTCCAGTCCGAACTGGATCAGGAAGGCGTCCGTGGTGCCATAGGTGACGGGGCGGCCCGGGGTGCGCTTGCGGCCGCGGATCTTGACCCAGCCAATTTCCATCAGCGTGTCCACGGTGCCCTTGGACATGGCGACGCCGCGGATATCCTCGATCTCGGCCCGGGTGACGGGCTGGTGATAGGCGATGATGGCCAGGGTTTCGATGGCGGCCTTGGACAGGCGCTTCTGTTCCGGCTTTTCCTTGCGCAGCAGGAAGGCCAAGTCGCTGGCGGTGCGGAACTGATATTTTCCAGCAACACAGCAGAGGGTTACGCCGCGCTTCTCATACAATAGTTGAAGCGCCGCCAGCAGTCCTGGCACATCCGCACCTTCCGGCAGGGATGTTGTCAGCGCCTTCGCATCCAGCGGCTCGGAAGCCGCGAAAAGCAATGCCTCGAACATCCGCAGATGCTCGGCATTGGCGGTGTTGAGGGGATTTTCTGGCTCGGCTTCCATCTGGTCTTCAATCTTGGCAATCATCTTGGCTACGCTGCTCATGTCACATTCTCCGGAACGGGCCCACCGGCCCGGTCCCTGACGTAGATTTCCTCGAACGGCCCCATCTGCTGCAGCTCGACCTTGCCGTCGCGCGCCAGTTCCAGGCAGGCCAGCAGGGTTGAGGCCAGGGCCGAACGCCGCCTTGCCCCGCCCTGCCATTCAAAAGGCAGCAGGCGCGTCAGGCCACTCCAGTCGGAAATCTTGCCCAGCATGCGTTCCAGGCGCTCGCGGGCTTCTTCGATCTGCAGCACCGGCGCCATCTGCGGCTGGTAGGCCTTGCCTCCCAGCTTGCGCGCCCGGTCGGTGGCATAAGCCGTGAGCAGGTCGTACAGCGTGTCCTTGTAGGTGCGCAGCTTGATGACGTTGACGGCTTCGGGATCGCCGCGGCTGAAGACATCGCGGTCCAGCCGCTCGCGTCCCATCAGGCGGGTGGCGGCGGCACGCATGGCGTCCAGCCGCTGCAGGCGCCAGCGCAGCCGCGTCGCCATCTCGTCGGCGGTGGGTTCGCCGTCCGGGCCTTTTTCCTGCGGCAGCACCAGGCGCGATTTCAGGTAGGCGAGCCAGGCCGCCATCACCAGGTAATCGGCCGCAAGCTCCAGGTTGATGCGCTTGGCCGCCTCGATGAATTCCAGATACTGGTCGGCCAGCTTGAGAATGGAAATCTTGGCGATGTCGACTTTCTGGTTGCGCGCCAGCGTCAGCAGCAGGTCGAGCGGCCCTTCAAAGCCGTCCACCGATATCATCAGGGAATCTTCCGGCGCCACGACCTCGAAATCGTCGAAATTGTCGGCCTGTTCAGCGCTCATGCCGCGCCTCCCAGCAATTCGTCCAGCCGCGCCTGCGCCCGCAGCGGATCGAAGCCGGCATCGGGCACGCGCAGCTGCGCCAGCGCCAATTCGCTGCGCTTTGCCGCCAGTCCGTCCAGTTCCTTCACTTCGCCCGCCACGTCTTTCATCTCGTCCATGTCACCATTGCAGTGGAGCACCAAATCACAGCCCGCAAACAGGGCCGCCTTTGCCCGCGCCGCCAATGGCCCGTCCAGCGCCTTCATCGAAAGGTCATCGGACATCAGCAATCCATCAAATCCTATCTCACCGCGTATCACATCCCGAATGACTTTGGGGCTGGTGGTGGCAGGCCGCTGTGGATCAATTGAATCATAAACCACATGGGCGGTCATCGCGATGGGACAGGAATCGAGGCTGCGGAAGGTGACGAAATCGCTGGCCGACAGCTCCTCGATCCTGGCGTCCACCCGTGGCAGCGCCAAATGGCTGTCAGCCCCTGCCCGGCCATGCCCCGGGATATGCTTCATCACGGGCAAAACGCCGCCATCCAGAAGGCCCTCGATCTGGGTACGGCCCAAATCAATGATTGTGGGCGGATCGGTGGCAAAGGCCCGGTCGCCGATTATGTCGTGGGCGCCGGGTGCCGGAACATCCAGCACCGGCAGGCAATCCACATTTATCCCCAGGCTGAAAAGCTCATGGGCGATCAGGCGGGCATTGAGATAGGTGGCTTCCCGGCCGGTTTCGGGGTTGTCCTGGAAAAGGGCGCCAAAACGTGCCGCCGGGGGCCGCGCCTGCCATTGCGGCGGCTTCAGCCGGGCCACCCGCCCGCCTTCCTGGTCTATCAGGACGGGCGCAGCGCCATCGCCCACCGAGTCGCGCAAAGCGGCAACCAGCGCCCGTATCTGTCCGGGGTTTTCAATGTTGCGGGCAAAGAGGATGAAACCCCAAGGCCGTGTTTCGCGGAAAAAGCTGCGCTCCGCCGGGGTAAGCACCGGCCCGGCACAGCCGTAAATCGCCCTGCTTCGCATTACTTGCCCAGGAAGCAATTGCCCCCGTCCGCCTTCAACCGGTCGCACGTGGCTGAGGCGACGTCCTTGCTGGGGAAGCCCGTGATGCGCAGGCGATACCAGGTGCCCTTCTCGCCCAGATCGGCCGTCTGGATGTCATTGCCCACACCCGACAGCAGCGCGGCATGCTTGGCCTTGTAGGCCTTCCAGGCCGTGTCTGCGTCCGCCTGGCTCTTGAAGGCGCCGATCTGCAGCACGGCCGCTCCGCTGGCGACGGGCGCTGTTACGGGTGCAGGCGCCACTGGCGTGGCCGCAGCGGGTTTGGCGGCAAGCGCCAGAGAGCGCGGCGCACCGGTGGCCGGGCCAATGGGCGCGGCAGGCAAAGCAGCGGCAGGCGGCAAGACCTTCTGGGCGACTGTTGGTGCAGCCTTGGCCGGTACAGGCTTGGCGACAGGCGGGGGAGCCGTTTTGGCGGTGACGGCCTGCGCGGCAACTTTCGCCACGGGCGCGGCCTTGGGTGTTTCCGTGACGGATGGCTTGGCCGCGGGAATGGCGGGCGCCGCGGCGGGTTTGGCAGGTGGCGCGCTGACTGGCGGCGCACTGGCCATCTGGGCGGGAGCAGCCTGCACGGGCGGCGCAGCGGCGGCGGGTGCGGCCGGTGTTTCGACCTCGTCATCCGGCGGCGCGGGCTGCTCGTAGATCTTGAATCCCTTGTAGGGCTGCTCGGCCCCGCCGGCATTCTGCGGGGCGATTCGGGCCGGACCGTTCTGCGCGGTGAGGACCGGTGTCTCGGTCCGGCCCCGCGCCACGCCCTGGGTGTAGGCCAGCCAGACAACGCCGCCGAACATGGCCAGCACCAGCAAGGCCAGCACGATCAGCAGCGGCAGGCGCGAGCCTTCCACGTCCTCATCATCCTCGGAGCCGTCAAAGACGCGAACATCGTCGCTGGGCTCGTAAACGCCACGGTCAAAATGGGCCATTGGGCAGGTTCCCGAATCTCGAGGCGCAATCTAGCACCCTGCCGGGCGCGAAGCATCGCCCTGAATTCCTAGAGTTCTATTGTGGTGCGGAAGATGCGGGCATATTCGGCCAGGGCGTAGGTGTCGGTCATGCCGGCAATATAGTCCCGCACCACCCCGCCGGTTGTCCCGGGGCCGCACTGCCGGGCCCAGTCCGGGGGCAGCAACTGGGGATCAGCGCAAAAAGCCTTGAACAGGTCGGTGACCACGGCCTTGGCCCTTGTCATCGAGGCGATCACCCTTGGGTGCTGGTACATGTGGGTAAAGAGAAAGGCCTTCAGCGCCCTAAGCTGCTCCAGCATGGCGGGCGACAGCGCCACCAGCGGTCCGGCATGGCGGCGCACCGCGGCGGCGCTGTCCGGTTTTGCCGCCGCAAGGCGCGCCTGCGTCTCGGCTCGCAGATCATCCAGCAGGGCGCTCATCAGGGTACGGATCATCTCGCCGATGAAACGCGACAATTCCAGTTCACCGAAACGCGCTGTCACCGCGGCGGCATGCGGTCCGGCGAGCGGCGCGTCCTTCAAGGCAGCAATCGTGAACAGCCCTGCCCGCAAACCGTCATCCAGGTCGTGATTGACGTAAGCGATGTCATCGGCCAGCGCCGCGATTTGCGCTTCCATGCCGGGCCAGCTTTGCAATTCCAGCGGCCAGCGCGCGTCGAAGCCGGCAATCGGTCCTGGCACCGGCGCAAGGATGGGCCCGTTATGCTTGACCAGCCCTTCCAGCGTTTCCCAGGTGAGGTTGAGCCCGTCGAATTCGGCATAGCGATGTTCCAGCCTGGTCAGCAGGCGCAGCGCATGGGCATTGTGATCAAAACCGCCAATATCCTTTGTCACCGCAGCCAGCGCATCCTCACCGGCATGGCCGAAGGGCGTGTGGCCAAGGTCATGCGCCAGCGCCACCGTTTCGGCCAGGTCTTCATCCACCTTCAGGCTGCGCGCCAGGCTGCGCGCCAGCTGCGCCACTTCCAGCGAATGGGTCAGGCGCGTGCGGTAATAATCGCCTTCATGCTGCACAAAGACCTGGGTCTTGTGCTTGAGGCGGCGAAAGGCGCTGGAATGAATAACCCGGTCTCGATCGCGGCTATAGCAGGTGCGGGTGGCGCTTTCGGTTTCGCGGTAAAACCGGCCCCGGCTTGCGCTCACCAGCGTGGCAAAAGGGGCAAGCGGCATGGGCGGGGGAACCACCGCGCCCAGCAATTGGCCGGGCGGAGCAGAATTAAGCAGGTCTGAGGCCTTTTCGTTACCCATGGGTGAGACTACATAAGGGGCGTTGCACCCCCTGCCTAGAGCCCGCAAATGACCGCCCTGCCAGTCACCGTCTCCGCCAACGCCGCAAGACGCATCGCCGCCATCCTGGCAGCGGAGCCTGTGCCCACCATGCTGCGGCTGGCTGTCACCGGGGGCGGCTGCAGCGGCTATTCCTACAATTTCGCGCTGGATGAGACCCGCCTGGACGACGATGTGCTGGTGCAGGAAGGCGACGCCAGTATCCTGATTGATCCGGTATCGCTCGATTTTCTCGCGGGTTCGGAAATTGATTTCACCGACGACCTGATGGGCCAGGCTTTCAAGGTCAACAATCCCAACGCCACCTCCTCCTGCGGCTGCGGCACCAGCTTCTCCGTCTGATGAAAATTGCCAGCTGGAACGTCAACTCCATCAGGGCAAGGCTGGAACCTGCCCTCGCCTGGGTGAAATCGGCGAACCCGGATGTGGTTTGTCTGCAGGAACTCAAATGCCAGGAAGAGCAGTTTCCCCGCGAGGCCTTCGAGGCGCTGGGCTATAATTGCGCCGTACACGGACAGAAGACCTATAACGGCGTCGCTGTCCTCTCCAAGCATCCGTTGGAAGACGTCACGCCGCGCCTGAAGGGCGACGATGCCGACGAGCAGTCACGCTATCTGGAAGCCTTGATCAGCGGGCCCAAGGGCGTGGTGCGGGTGGCCTCCATCTATGCGCCCAACGGCAACCCCTTCCCTGGCCCGAAATTCGACTACAAGCTGGCCTGGCTTGAGAGGCTGCGCGCCCACGCCGCCGATCTTTTGCGCAACGAAGAACCCGTGGTGCTGATGGGCGACTACAACATCATCCCGCAGGACAAGGACGCGCATAATCCCAAGGGCTGGCTGAAGGACGCGCTGTTCCAGCCGGAATCAAAGGACGCCCTGCGGCGCATCGAAAATCTGGGATACACCGATGCCTTCCGCGCCCTGCATCCCGAGTCCGGCCATTACACCTTCTGGGATTATTTCGGCTCCTGGGAGCGCGACAATGGCATCCGCATTGACCATATCCTGCTCTCGCCCCAGGCCATGGACCGCTTGAACGCCTGCAAAATCGACCGGCATGTGCGGGGTGACAGCGAAAAGCCCTCGGACCATGTTCCGGTGTGGTGCGATCTCGATATCTGAATCTCGCCGCAATTGCGGTTATAATTGCGCCAAAGAGGATCGAATGCGCTTTGGGTTTATCCTGGCTGTCATGGGCATTGCGCTGGCATCACCTGCCTTCGCTGCCGACAAGCCTGCCCAGCCCCGGCAGATCGTCCGCCTGGACGGCCTGACCGCCGCCAAGGCCGGCGGCAGCGTCGTGATCCAGGCAAGGGGCGCGGTGAGCAGCGGAGGCTGGCGCAATGCCCGGCTGCGGCCGCTCAAATCCACCGACAGCCACATATTGGCCCTGGAATTCATCGCCACCCCGCCCCCGCCCGGCCAGGTGGTTATCCAGGCACTGCTGCCCGTCACTGCCAAGATTACGCTGCGCCTGCGCGCCGGCGTGGTTTCGGTGCGGGTCGTGTCCGCCGCCAACGAAATCACCACGCAAATACTGAAATAGATGCAAATCGATTTTATCTCCGACACCGTCTGTCCCTGGTGCTTCATTGGCAAGAGACGGCTGGGCCGCGCCATGGCAATGCGTCCGGGCATCGCCTTTGATGTGCGCTACCGCCCGTTCTTCCTGGATGCTTCGGTGCCGCCTGAGGGCGTGGACCGCGGCCTTTACCTGGCCGCCCGCTTCGGCGCTGACGCAAAGCTGGATGAAGCCCATGCTGTCATTGCCGCCGAAGGCGCCAAGGAAGGCATCGCGTTCGACTGGGCCGCAATTGCGCGCACACCCAGCACGGTGAATTCCCACCGCCTGATCCGCTGGGCGGAAACACTGGGTGTGCAAGACGATGTGGTGGAAAAGCTGTTCATCGCCTATTTCGAGAATGGCGAGGATATCAGCGACATCCGCACCCTGTCCGACATCGCGGATTTGTGCGGCATGGACGGCGCGGAAGTGGCCGACATGCTGGAAAGCGATACCGATGTGGCGACGGTGAAACGCGAAGACCAGGTGGCGCGCGAGATGGGTATCACCGGCGTTCCCGCCATGCTGTTCGCCAACAAGATCGCGGTATCGGGCGCGCGCGAACCCGAAGTGCTGGCCATGGTCATCGACAAGGCGCTCGAAATGAGCGGCGAAACCGGGCCCGAAAGCGGCGGCGAGGACGAAGACTGACGGCCGCGCCTAGCGCACGCGCCGCATCGACGAGATCCTGTCGTTGAGTCCGAACTGCACCAGGGACGGCACATCCCGGTCGAATGTCATGCAGCGGCCGCGAAAATCGGCGTCTTCGCAGAACTCCCAGGTGCCCGAGCGGATGCGGATGCTGGACAGGGTATCGTTGAAATCCAGGTTGCGAAAATCGCGGCTTTCGCCCGCGTCCTGGCTGGCGCCCGCATAATTGATATCGGCATATAACGTCACGCCGCCGCCGCGATTATTGTCGCGGACATTGCCGCGGTCATTTGCGCGCATGTCGCCGCGCTGGTTCCTGTCGGCCACTGGCCGAGCCGATGAGAGGCGATCATCAAAGCCGCTTCCCGCCAGGTCCTGTACATCGCGGTTCACTGTCATGCAGCGGCCGCGGAAATCCGCATCCTCGCACAATTCCCACGTTCCAGAATCCACGCGCAGGCTGGAGACCTTGTCATTGAGGCCACCGAGGTCGCGGAAGTCACGCACTTCGCGGTCCAGCCGGCGCTGGTCGCCGCGATAATCGGACTCCCGATACACCGTCAATCCGCCCCGGCCCTGGGCCATGGCATCATTTATAAAGGCGCAGGAGAGGACAAGACCGGCAGCGAGAACAGACAAGGCAGAGCGCATGGCGATTCCTTTCAGGAAGCGGCGATCTCTATAGCCTGTCCGGACAGGTGCGGCTAGGCCGCGTCGGCGACGACCTTGTTGCGCCCGGTGCGCTTGGCGCGATACAGCGCCTGGTCGGCGCGGTGCAGCAGCGCGTTGGCGCTGTCGCTTTCCCCTTCCGAACCGGCAATACCGATGGATATGGTCAGCTTGAGCGTCTTGGGATCGCGGCTGATGGGGAACGGCGTGGTTTCGATGGAATGGCGCAGGCGCTCGGACACCTGGATGGCGAAGGCGACATCGGTATCGGGCATCACAACCACGAATTCCTCGCCGCCATAGCGGCAGGCCAGGTCGATGCCGCGCACATTGGCGGCGATTCGGGCGGCAAATTCCTTCAGCACTTCGTCGCCGATGTCATGGCCATAGGTGTCGTTGACGGCCTTGAAGTAATCGATATCCATGATGACGAAGGCGATGGGCTTGCCGCTTTTCTTGGCGGTTTCCACCAGGTTATCAAGGTGACGGCTCATGTAGCGGCGGTTATGCAGCCCGGTGAGCTGGTCGGTGATCGCCATTTCCAGCGACAATTGCACATTGTGGCGCAGACGGTCGGCATAGCGCTTCTTGCGCAGCTGGGTGCGCACCCGCGCCACCAGTTCATTCTTGTCCACGGGGCGGGTGAGATAGTCGTTGACGCCCATTTCCAGCGCCTGGGTCAGCTTGCGGTGGTCGCCGTCGGACACCACCACCAGGATGGGAACGTTGCGGCCTTCCGGCAGCGAGCGCAATTGCGAGCAAAGGCGCAAGCCGTCAAAGCGGCGCATGCCCAGCGAAACCACGACCAGGTCGGGATCGCCGCCTTTGACGCGCACCATGGCTTCTTCGAAGGTGTCGACGCTGGTGACTTCGTGCATCGGCTCCAGCGCGGAGGAAAACCATGCAGCGGATTCGGCGCGGTCCTCGATCACCAGGATGCGGCCGGAATGGGTGGAATCGGTCATCGCCTCGGCGGGATCGATCAGGCCCATGCCCTGGCCGGTATTCTCGCGCATGCGCAACTCGTCGGTCATCATCTTCAGCCGCACCAGCGAACGCACCCGCGCGAACAGGGCGGCGTCGTCCACCGGCTTGGTGAGGAAATCGTCGGCGCCCGCTTCCAGGCCGGCAACACGGTCGGAGGGCTGGTCCAGCGCGGTGACCATGACGACGGGCACATGCGCGGTCTTGGGATCGGCCTTGATGCGGCGGCAGACTTCAAAGCCGTCCATGCCGGGCATCATCACGTCCAGCAGCACGATGTCGGGCGCCGCCTCGGCCACCTTGGCCAGGCACTCCAAACCGTTGAAGGCGGTGACGACGTCGAAATACTCCGCCGTCAACTTCGCTTCGAGAAGCTTGACGTTGGAAAGTATGTCATCGACGACAAGGACGCGGGCCGTCATGATTTATCCAATGAAACGGCGAACGGTTTCCAGAAAGCCGGTGACGGAGATGGGTTTGGAGATATAAGCTTCGCAGCCGCCCTGGCGGATCACATCCTCATCGCCCTTCATCGCGAAAGCGGTTACGGCGACGACGGGAATGGATTTGAGGGCGTCATCTTCCTTGAGCCATTTGGTCACTTCCAGGCCGGACACTTCCGGCAGCTGGATGTCCATCAGGATCAGGTCGGGATGGTGTTCGCGGGCGATGTCCAGCGCTTCCATGCCATCCTTGGTCTGCAGGATGTTGTAGCCATGCGCATCCAGCAAATCATGGAAGAGCTTCATGTTGAGCTCATTGTCTTCCACGATCAGAACGGTTTTTGTTCTCGCGTCCATGACTTCATTCTCCGGCCCGGGCATGATGGGCGACCCCTGGGATGGCAGACTTCCCTGGATGCACAGTATTAAGGACAAGGTCTTAACGTGGTCTTGACGATGCCAGCCTCAATGAGCCCGGAAAGGGCGGAAATTCTGGGTTTGGAGGCGCTTTCCTGGCTGGTTTCAGAGCCTGCCGGGATTGAGCGATTCCTTGTGGCCTCCGGTGTGGAGGCCGCTGACTTGCGCGAGGCCGCCGGCAGCCCCGGCCTGGCGGTAGCGATAATTGATTTTCTGCTGGCCCATGAGGACCTTCTGCTCAATTTCTGTGAAAGCAGTGGAACAGCGGCGGCCTCACTGCACAGCGCCCGCCGCGCGCTGGATCCGGAGTCTTGATGCCGGTTGGAATAGACCTGGGAGGCACCAAGATCGAAGCGGTGGCGCTGGATGACGCCGGGGCCGAGATATTTCGCGAAAGGGTTCTGACGCCCCGGGGCGACTACCACGCGACCCTGGCCGCCATTGCCGGGCTGGTTGATCATGCCGAAGCCGTGGCCGGGCCACAAAAGGGCATCGGGGTGGCGATACCCGGCTGTGTCAGCCGTGTGACCGGACTGGTCAAGAATGCCAATTCCACCTGGCTTAACGGCAAGCCGCTCCGCCAGGACCTCGAAGCCCAACTGAGGCGCAGGATCGCGCTGGAAAATGACGCCAACTGCTTCGTGATGTCGGAAGCCACGGACGGGGCGGCCGCCGGCGCGGGCCTGGTGTTCGGCGTCATTGCCGGCACCGGGATCGGGGGCGGCATCGCGGCGCATGGCAAACTGCTGTCCGGCCCGCACGGCCTCACCGGGGAGTGGGGGCACAACCCCCTGCCCGACGCCAGCGCAGAAGAATGGGCCGCGGCGCCACAATGCTGGTGCGGCAAGCATGGCTGCATCGAAAGCTGGATCAGCGGACCGGCGCTGTCCGCCGACTTTTCCGGCGACCAAAAACTCAGCGCCGACCAGATTGCCGTGTCCGATGACCCGCTGGCAAAAGCCGCCATCGCGCGTTTCACTGACCGCTTCGCCCGCGCCCTGGCGCTGGTGGTCAATATCGTCGATCCCGATGTCATCGTGCTGGGCGGCGGACTATCGAACATCGCAAGCCTTTATCGCGACCTGCCGCCCCTGGTGCAGCAGCATGCTTTCCATGTCGAAGCGCCGCCGAAAATCCTGCGCAACCGCCATGGCGACTCCAGTGGGGTGCGCGGCGCGGCCTGGCTCGCTCCCCAATGACGCATTGGCCTGCCTTCTGCCGCGATTGCCTGGCCGATGCCGCGGCGGGCGAGCCTTGCCCCAGTTGCGGCAGCACGCGCATCCTGGCCCACCCCGAGCTTGATGAACTCGCCATCGCCCATATGGATTGCGATGCCTTCTATGCCGCCATCGAAAAACGCGACGACCCCTCGCTCAAGGACAAGCCGCTGATCGTGGGCGGCGAAACACGCGGCGTGGTTTCCACCTGCTGCTATATCGCGCGCAAATATGGCGTGCGCTCCGCCATGCCCATGTTCCAGGCAAAAAAACTCTGCCCCCAGGCCGTGATCCTGAAACCACGCCACAGCCATTATTCGGCGATAGCGAAACAGATACGCGGCTTCATGCAGGAACTGACGCCGCTGGTGGAGCCTTTGTCGCTGGACGAAGCCTATCTGGACCTGTCCGGCACGCAGAAAATGCAGGGCCGCTCCCCGGCCCGCACCATGGCCGCCCTGCAGGCACGGATTGAACAGGAAATCGGCATTACCGTGTCGGTGGGCCTGTCCTACAACAAATTCCTCGCCAAGCTGGCATCCGAGATCGACAAGCCGCGCGGCTTTGCCGTGATCGGCAAGGCGGAGGCCATATCCTTCCTGCGCGACAAGCCGGTCAGCGTCATTCGCGGCGCCGGCAAGGTGCTGGCGGGCAAGCTGGAGCGTGACGGTTTCGCCACCATCGGCGACCTTGCGGGGGCGCAGCCGCGCGAGCTCGCCAACCGTTATGGTGCCACCGGCCTGTGGCTGGCGCGCATCGCCAAGGCCCAGGACAGCCGCGCCGTGGACCCAGGCGGCGAAATGAAGACGATTTCCTCCGAGATCACCTTCGAGAAAAACATTGCCCGGCTGGACGAGCTGGAAAAGATTTTGTGGCGGCAGGCCGAGCGCGTCTCCGCCCGCGCCAAGTCCCATGGCCTTGCCGGCCGCACCATCGTGCTGAAACTCAAGACGGCGGATTTTCGCCTGCGCACCCGCAGTGCCTCGCTGGACGCGCCAACGCAATTGGCTGACCGGATTTTCCGCACCGCCCAGGCCGCGCTGAAACGCGAAGCCGACGGCACGCGCTTTCGCCTGCTGGGCGTGGGCCTGACCAACCTGGCGCCGGGAACGCAGGCCGATCCCGGCAGCCTGATCGACCCCCAGAATGACAAGCGCGCGGCGGCGGAACGGGCGATGGACAAGATACGCGGCAAATTCGGCGGCGCATCGGTTGGCAAGGGACGCGGCCTGCGGCGCTAGCCAAAAACGCGCGGGCCAGCCTATAGTCACGCCATGTCAAAGATCGAACAGCGCCTGACCGGGCTTGGAATCCAGCTTCCCGACCCGCCGGTGCCGGTCGCCAGTTATATTCCCTACACCATCAGCGGCAATCTGGTTTTCATTTCCGGCCAGATTCCGGTCGCGGACGGCGAGCCGCGCTTTATCGGCAGGCTGGGGGCGGATATTTCGCTGGAGGACGCCAGGGCGGCGGCACAGCTTTGCGCCCTCAACCTGATTGCCCAGCTGAAGCAGGCCTGCGGCGGCGACCTGAACCGCGCGCGGCGTTGCTTGCGGCTGGGGGTCTTCGTCAATGCCACCCCTGATTTCACCCGTCACCCGGAAGTCGCCAATGGCGCGTCGGATTTCATCGTCCAGCTGATGGGCGATGACGGCAGGCATGCCCGCGCCGCAGTGGGTGCCAGTTCGCTGCCGCGCGGCGTCTCGGTGGAAGTGGAAGGCCTGTTCGAGATTTCATGAGCGAATTTCGCGCGCGGCTGGCATCAAGCGCCGCCGAGATTGGCCGCGGCGCCTGGAATGCCCTCGCCAATCCGCAAGCCGCAGCCTGCCCTCACCCCTTCACCCAGCATGAATTCTTCGCCGCGCTGGAAGAGTCTGGCTCCGCCTCGGTGCACAATGGCTGGCAGGCTTGCCACCTGATGCTGGAAAAAGACGGCCAGGCCGTGGGGCTGATGCCGCTCTACCTCAAGAACCACAGCCAGGGCGAATATGTTTTCGATCATGCCTGGGCTGATGCCCTGGAGCGGGCAGGCGGCGATTATTATCCCAAGCTGCAATGCGCCGTGCCCTTCACGCCCGTCACGGGACGCCGCTTGCTGGCGCCGGCCGAGGCCATGCCAGCCATGCTCGAGGCCGGAAAAAATGCGGTGCGCCAGCTGGGTGCGTCTTCGCTGCACATCACCTTTCTCACCGAAGCGGAATGGCAGGCGGCGGGCGACGCTGGTTACCTCCTGCGCACCGACCGCCAGTTTCACTGGAAGAATGAAGGTTACCGCGATTTCGAGGATTTCCTTTCCCGCCTGTCATCAGCCAAGCGCAAGAATTTGCGCAAGGAACGCGCCAGCGTCCGCGACGCCGGCATCACGTTCGAGCATCTCACCGGCAGCGACATAACTGAGGCAGATTGGGACCAGTTCTTCGCTTTCTATACCGATACCGGCAGCCGCAAATGGGGGCACCCTTACCTCACCCGCGATTTCTTCAGCCGCATCGGAAGCAGCATGGCGGACCAGATATTGCTGGTGATGGCCAGGCAGGATGGCCGGACGATTGCCGGCGCCCTCAACCTGTTCGGCGACGGCACATTGTTCGGCCGCAACTGGGGTTCGACCGAATACCTCCCCTTCCTGCATTTCGAGACCTGCTATTACCAGGCCATCGATTTTGCCATTGCGCGCGGCCTCTCCAAGGTTGAAGCCGGCGCCCAGGGCGTGCACAAATTGCTGCGCGGTTACATGCCCGAGGAAACACGCAGCGCGCACATGATCGCCCATCCGGGGCTGGCGCGGGCGGTGGATGCCTATCTCGCCCAGGAACGGGCGGCTATCGCAGACAATATCGATGAACTGGCCGCGCAAGGTCCGTTCAAAAAGGGAGCCTAGAATGGCCTACGACAACAACAACATCTTCGCCAGGATTCTGCGCGGCGAAATTCCCTGCGTAAAACTGTTCGAGGACGACAAGACGCTCGCCTTCATGGATGTGATGCCGCAAGCCGAAGGCCATGCGCTGGTCATTTCCAAGGAAGCAGCGGAAAACATCCTGGACCTGTCACCGGACGGCGCCGCCGCCCTGATTGCCACCACCCGGAAAATCGCCAAGGCGGTGAAAAAGGGCCTGGGTGCGCCCGGTGTGATGCTGGCCCAGCTCAATGGCGCGCCTGCCGGCCAAAGCGTGTTCCATGTCCATTTCCATGTCATCCCGCGCAGTGATGGCGTGGACATGCACCTTCATGCACGCGACATGGTGGATGCCAGGACGCTTGAGCCTGTCGCGGCAAAAATCCGCGGCGCGCTTTAGACGCCTTCCGCTTTTGATTTTTTGCCCTTGGGTGCACGCGGCTTGGCTTCGGCGGCCGGAATGAACTCGAAGGCCAGCTTGTCGGCTTCACGGTCCAGCAGCACGCGCACCGTGCCGCCCTCCTTCAGCTTGCCGAACAATATCTCGTCCGCCAGGGGCTTCTTGATGTTCTCCTGGATCACGCGGGCCAGCGGACGGGCGCCAAAGGCATCGTCATAACCCTTCTCGCCCAGCCAGCGGGTGGCTTCGGGCGTCAAATCGAAGGTGACGTCGCGGTCGACCAGCTGGGCTTCCAGCTCCAGCACGAATTTCTCCACCACCTTGCTGATCGTGTCGCGGCTCAGCGGCGCGAAGGGAATGATGGCGTCCAGGCGATTGCGGAATTCCGGCGTGAACAGCTTCTTGATGGCTTCCTCGTCCTCTCCGTCGCGCTTGCCGCGGCCAAAACCGATGGCCTCCTTGGCGGCGTCCGAAGCGCCCGCATTGGTGGTCATGATCAGCACGACATTGCGGAAATCGATTTTCTTGCCGTTGTGATCCGTCAGCTTGCCGTGATCCATGACCTGCAAAAGTATGTTGAACAGGTCGCCATGGGCCTTTTCGATCTCGTCCAGCAACAGCACGCAATGGGGATGCTGGTCCACCCCGTCGGTCAGCAATCCGCCTTGGTCGAAGCCGACATAGCCCGGCGGCGCGCCGATCAACCGGCTGACGGTGTGACGCTCCATGTATTCGCTCATGTCAAAGCGCAGGAATTCCACGCCCAGGATCGTCGCCAACTGCTTGGCGACTTCGGTCTTGCCCACGCCCGTGGGGCCGGAGAACAGATAGGAGCCAATGGGTTTTTCCGGCGCCCGCAACCCGGCGCGCGCCAGCTTGATCGCCGACGCCAGGGTGGCAATGGCCTTGTCCTGTCCATAGACGACGCGGGCCAGGTCACCCTCCAGGCTCTTGAGCGCTTCGGTGTCATTCTTGGAAACGGACTTGGAAGGAATGCGCGCCATTGTGGCGATGATGTCTTCCACTTCCTTGACGCCGATCACCTTCTTGCGGCGGCTCTCCGGCAGCAGCATTTGCCCCGCGCCCACCTCGTCGATCACGTCAATCGCCTTGTCGGGCAATTTGCGGTCATTGATGTATTTGGCCGACAATTCCACCGCCGCCTTCACCGCATCGGCGGTGTAGCGGACTTTGTGGTAATCCTCGAAATAGGACTTGATGCCCATCAATATCTTGATGGAATCCGCGATGGTGGGCTCCGCCACGTCAATCTTCTGGAAGCGCCGCACCAGCGCGCGGTCCTTCTCGAAATACTGGCGATATTCCTTGTAGGTGGTCGAGCCGATGCAGCGCAGGATGCCCGCCGCCAGGGCCGGCTTGAGCAGGTTGGACGCATCCATCGCCCCGCCCGAGGTGGCGCCGGCGCCGATCACGGTGTGGATTTCGTCAATGAACAGGATGGCGCCCTTGACGCCTTCCAGCTCCTTCACAACCGTCTTCAGCCGTTCCTCGAAATCACCGCGATAGCGCGTGCCCGCGATCAGCGAGCCCATGTCGAGGGAATAGATCACGGCGCCGCGCAGGACTTCGGGCACTTCGTTATTGATGATCTTGCGCGCCAGGCCCTCGGCGATGGCAGTCTTGCCCACGCCGGGATCGCCCACGAAAAGGGGATTGTTCTTCTGGCGGCGGCACAGGATCTGGATGGTGCGGTCTACCTCCGCGCTGCGGCCGATCAGCGGGTCCACCCGGCCCGACTTGGCTTTCTCGTTCAGGTTGACGCAATAGGCTTCCAGCGCGTCGGTGCCCTGCTTGTTGGGCTTCTCGCCCTCTTCCTCGTCTTCCGCGCCGCGCGCCGGCTTGGGCTGGCTCATGCCCGGACGCTTGGCGATGCCGTGGCTGATATAGCTGACCGCATCCAGGCGGTTCATGTTCTGCTCATGCAGGAAATAAACGGCGTGGCTTTCGCGCTCGGTGAACAGGGCCACCAGCACATTGGCGCCGGACACTTCGTCGCGCCCGGAATTCTGCACATGCAGCACGGCGCGCTGGACCACGCGCTGGAAGCCGGTGGTGGGTTTGGCCTCCTCGCCATCCTCGATTACCAGCGTGACCAGTTCGTCATCGACATATTTCTGGACGGCCCGGCGCAACGCATCGGTATCGACATTGCAGGCCTTCATCACCTGGCCGGCGTCGGCATCGTCCATCAGGGCAAGGAGCAGGTGCTCAAGAGTCGCGTACTCATGATGCCGGTCGCTCGCGAGTTTGATGGCGTGGTGGAGGGCCGTTTCCAAACTGCGAGAGAGTGATGGCATGTGAATCGCTACTCCTTCTCCATGGTGCACTGTAGAGGATGTTGATGCCGGCGGGCAAATTCAATGACCTGCGCCACTTTGGTTTCGGCGACCTCATAGGTGAAGACGCCGCAGAGGCCCACGCCATGGCGGTGGACATGAAGCATCACTTCAACCGCATCCTCGCGGTTCTTGGCAAAGAATTTCTCCAGGATGTGAACGACAAACTCCATCGGTGTATAGTCGTCGTTCAGCAGCAGCACCTTGTAGAGCGACGGTTTTTTGACCTTGGGGCGTGTTTTCGTGACGATACCGGTGCCGGTACCGTCCTTCCCCTTTCCGTCATTGTTGTCGTTGTTGTCCTTCATGCCGGCTGTATCTGCTTCGCCACGCCAGCTTAAACCATGATCCGGCCCCGGCTAAAGCGCAGAATGGGACAGATGGTTACTCCGGACACAAAAGAAAAGGCCCGGAGCAGCGCGCCCCGGGCCTGATCGTAACAAATGACAGTGAGTGAATTAGGCGGCGCGAGCCGACTGGACAACTTCCACCCAGGCCTGGACGCGGCACTGAAGCGGCGCAAAGGTGCTCTTGGTGGTGGCGGTGAAGAGTTCGGAAACCTTGGTCAGTTCGCCGACATAGGCTTCAAACGCCGACTTGGCGTAATCGGTCTGCAGCTCGAAGGCTTCCTGGATGGACTTGGAACCCATGATCGCCTTGCCGGCGGCGATGGATTCTTCGATCGCGTCCTTGGAATAGGAATAGAGTTCGCTGTTGATGCTCTCGATGCCCTTGCCCGCGACAGTGGCGGACTTCATGCAGGCTTCGGCGGTGTCCTTGCCATAGGTCAGGACGGTGTCATAGCTCTTGGCAGCCTTTTCAAAGCCGGCCTTGAGGGCCTCGGCGCCATTCAAAAACGTGGTTTCGGCAGCTGCGCTGGTCTTTTCCGCGGCCGTCTTTGCCTTGCTCATGTGGTTATCTTTCCCTGATCAATCCGTTGACGGCTGGGCGGTGCTCTTCGCCGGCATGTTGCACTGCAACATGACCTATATGCCAATGGTTACCGGCCTCGTCAAGAGGATTTGGTGCGGCGCAGCAAATTATTTTGCGGCCGCAAAATTTGGTTCTCGCATATGCACCTAACCCTCCGTAAATTAATGGGGATTCGCGTTCTTTCTTGCACGGCGGGCCGCAATTTGGTTTTTTGGGCCCTTCGGGGACGGTTCGACTCACCGAGGTTTGAGGCTTGGAACAGGCATATCGACCCAGACGCCGCCTAGCCGCCTTGTTCCTGGCGGTGCTGACGGCTGGCCTGACCCTCTCCGTCATGGCGGACCCGGCCCAGTCAGCAGTGCGCAAACGCGCCCCTGCCCGCCACCGCATCACCCCCATGCCGGCCAGCGCCACCGATCCGCTCAAGGACGCCGCCCTCATCATTGACGGCGCCACCGGCAAAGTCCTTTACGCCCGCAATGAGACCGCCGAGCGACACCCCGCGTCGCTGACCAAGATGATGACTCTCTATCTGCTGTTTGAAGCGCTGAAGAACGGCAAGATGACGATGCAGACCCAGATGCCGGTCTCGTCCCATGCCCAGAGACAATTGCCGACAAAGCTGTCGCTGCGCCGCGGCCAGACCATCAATGTCGATACCGCGATCCGCGCCATCGTGATCCGCTCCGCCAACGACGTGGCGGTGGTGATCGCCGAAGCGCTGGGCGGAACCGAGGGTCATTTCGCCGAAATGATGAACGCCAAGGCGCGCGCGCTTGGCATGCGCGAAACCTATTATCACAATGCCTCCGGCCTTCCCGATCCGCTGCAGATCACAACCGCCGCGGACCTGTCGGTGCTGGCCCGCCACCTGGCTTACGATTTCCCGCAATATTTCCCGTATTTCGGCACGGCGGGATTCACCTACAAGGGCGTCTATTACGCCACGCATGACAATCTGATCGGGCGCTACCAGGGCGCCGACGGCATCAAGACCGGCTATGTCGGCGCCAGCGGATTCAATCTCGCCTCTTCCGTGGTGCGCAATGGCGTGCACCTGATCGGCATCGTGCTGGGCGGACGGACCGCCGTGCGGCGCGATCAGGAAATGATGCATTTGATGGACACGCAATTCTCCGCCATCGAAGGCAATCCCACCCTGGTGGCGCGCGGCACCGTTCCCTGGCAGGTGCTTGCCGCGGCATCGCCGCCGCCCGCGCTTGCCGGCTTCACGCTGGCGCCCGCCAATGGCGGTGCCACTCGCTTCTCGTCGCTCTCCGCCGTGCCCGTGGCGCCGCCCGCCGATGCCGACGAAGATACCGCCGAAGCGCTGCGCGCCCCGGACGAAAAAATCGCCCCGCCTGCCGCACCGGCGCCGCGCCTGTTCCAGCCGGCGCCAGCCCTGCCCGCCGTTCCCGTGGCAGCCATTCCCGCCATCCGCCCGACCGCGCGGCCAGACATTGCCGTCGCCACACCCAAGGTCGCCGGCAAGTCGCAACTGGCGGCGGCCGTGCCCAGCCCGGCCTTGCGCCCTGAGATCGGCGAAGGCGACCAGGATGAGCCGGGCATTCCCGGGCGCAACTGGACCGTCCAGATCGGCGCCTATGCCAACCAGTCGCTGGCAAAGGCCTCGCTGCAGACCTATGCCGCCAAGGCGAAGGACATTATCGGCCAGGCGGCGCATATCGTGGCGCCGATCCAGAATTCCGGCGGGCGCACCCTCTATCGTGCCCGCTTTGGCCCCTATGCCGAACGCGAAGCGCGCGATGTTTGCGGCCAGCTGACCCAGCGCGGCCAAACCTGCTTTGCCGTAGTCACGCGCTAAATGTCCTCACCTCCCATTGTCACGACAGTCACGGATTTGCGCCGCGCGCTTGAGCCGCTTCGCAAGGATGGCGTGGCGCTGGTGCCGACCATGGGGGCGCTGCATGACGGGCATTTGTCGCTGGTGGCGGCCGCGAAACAGCGAACCCCCAATGTCGCGGTCAGCATTTTCGTCAATCCCACCCAGTTCGCGCCGCATGAGGATTTCTATTCCTATCCCCGCACCCTGGAGTCCGACCGGGAAAAACTGGCTGGTGCCAACACGACATTGATCTTCGCCCCCGCCGCGCGCGAAATGTATCCCGACGGCTTTGCCACAACGGTTTGCGTCAAGGGGCCGGCCAACGGGCTGGAAACAGACTTCCGCCCGCATTTCTTCGATGGCGTCGCCACCATCGTCGCCAAGCTGCTTATTGCCGCAAAGCCTGACTGGGCGATGTTCGGCGAAAAAGACTATCAGCAATTGCTGGTGATCAGGCGGCTGGCGCGCGACCTCGACCTGGGCGTGGAAATCGTGGCTGTGCCGATTGCGCGCGAGGAAGACGGCCTGGCCATGTCGTCGCGCAACGCATACCTGTCGCCCAGCGAACGCAAGATCGCCGGACAGCTGAACGCCGTCATGCGCGAAGTCATCGCCCGCCTGCAGCGCGGCACCGGCATTGTGGAAGCCGAGGCCTTCGGCGCCGCCGCCATCAAGGACACAGGTTTCGACACCGTGGACTATGTCGCCCTGCGCGATGCGCAAACGCTGGATCCGATCACCGCCATGGGCAAACCGGCGCGCCTGCTGGTGGCAGCGCGCATCTGCAAGACGCGCCTTATCGATAATATGGCGGTTTAGAGAAGTCCCAGCTCCGCCAGTTCCTGCTGCAGCTTTTCCGGCAGGCCCTTCGCGCCCTTGAGTGTGCCCACATCCGCGGGTGCATCGCTGGCGTCCAGGTAGCGCCAGCCCTGGAAGGCGGCACGGGCGCGGCGCATCACCGGGACGAGTTTCTTGTCGATGACCAGGCCGCAATGCGGCACGCCGTCATGCTTTGTGGCGCGCAGTTCCACCAGCTTCTGGCGGGCGGCAATCTGTCCCTTGATGACCCAATAAAGCGATCCGCCATCCAGCAATTCCTCCGCCCGCTTGGGCGTCATGCGGGTAAGATGGACAAGCTCCGGCTTCTGGCCCTTCTTCTTTTTGTCGGCCAGGCGCTTTTTCTGGTGGGCCGCAAGCTCCTCCAGGCTGTCAACGCCGACGCAAAGCTTGATCAGGTGCAGCATGGAACTTTCGGGGGTGCCTCCGCCCCCGTTAGATAAAATTCCTTCACCGTCCGTCAAGGATGGCCGGGGCAGAGTGCGCCGAAAGATGGGGACGAAATTGCGCCAGCTTCTCTATGTCAGCAATACGGCACGCGATATCGCCTTTGGCGAGCTCAATACCATCCTGATGACATCCCGGCGCAACAATGAAGCGCTGGGGATCACCGGGTTGCTGCTGCATATCGACGGCGGCTTCCTGCAGGTTCTGGAAGGCGAAGAACGCGCCGTGCGCGACATCTATGCCCGCATCTGCGCCGACAAGCGCCACTGGAATACGCACGTGCTGCTGGACCGCGAAGCGCCCCGCGCCTTTTACGACTGGAGCATGGGCTTTGAGCATCTGGACGGCACGGAGCCGGAAACCGCCGGCATGTTCGGCGTCACCAGCGAAGCCATTTCGGGCCGCCTCTCCCCCACCGCCGGCAAGGTGGTGATGATCATGCTGGAGACGTTCTACCGGGTGCAGACGAATGACGAGGCCCTGTTCCGGGTCGCGCGCTAGCGGTATCGCCAACGCCTTCGATGGTGTAGAGCTTGGTCATGACCAAAACACCGCCCAGGCCGCCCGCGACTCCCAAGCCGAAAAAACCCGCCCATCCCCAGTTCGTCGCCAACAAGGCGCAACAGGCCGCCTTCAAGCGCGCGGACAAGGGCGTCTCCAAGCCGATGCGGGTGAAATACTAGCAGGTTGGTGTCTTCGCCTGCCGCGCGGCGCGCTAGGCTGACGCTCATATCGGGGGCTACCGCCTCGCCTGCAGGCTCGGCGGGATTACCCGGGGCCCTTCGCTGACGCTACGGCCTGATCCGGGTAATGGTGCGGTCGAGAAGACTCGAACTTCCACGGGTTGCCCCGCTACCACCTCAAGGTAGTGCGTCTACCGTTCCGCCACGACCGCACAGTCATGAAAAAGCTGGTAGGATCGGGGGTTTAGCAACCCTGCCCGGTTAAGACAAGCGCTCAAAAAGCCCTAAATGCCGCCGCCATCGGTGAGGTGGATGCCGCACTCGTCCTTATCCGTGCCCGCCCAGCGGCCGGCGCGGTAATCCTCGCCCGCCTGGACCCTGCGGGTGCAGGGCATGCAGCCGATCGAGGGATAGCCGTCATCCACCAGAGGGTGATGCGGCAGGCCGTGCGTCTCGCTATAGGCTTCCAGCTCGGCATGGCTCCATTGCCACAGCGGATTGAAACGGAAGCGGCCGTCGAAATATTCCACCGGCAGCATGTTCGAGCGCTCGCGCGTCTGGAAGCGCTTGCGGCCCGTGATCTGGGCCTCGAACGGCGCCAGCGCATGGGCCAGCGGGATCACCTTGCGGAAATTGCAGCAGGCATCGGTATCGCGCGACCACAGCGCGCCTTCCGGATCCAGCGTGTCGCGCGCTTCGCGCGTGGGCGCCAGGCTGCGCACATCGCCCAGGCCCAGGACATCCTGCAGGCGGTCGCGATAGCGCAGAGTCTCGCCGAACAGCTTGCCGGTGTTGAGGAACAGGATGGGCGTGTTCGGATCGATCTGCGCCACCAGGTGCAGCAGCACTGCGGACTCTGCGCCAAAGGACGACACCAGCGCCGTCTTGCCGGGGAATTCTTCCTTCAGCGCCAATTCCAGAATGCCATGGGCATCTCGGCTGCCGGCCTTGTCCTGCAGGGACGCCAGGCGCGCCTTGATAATCGGATCGGATGCGCCGCTCCCCGCCTTGTCGAAGGCGCGCGGGGACAGGCCCCGCTTTGTGTCTATGACCGTGACGTTGTTCACAGCCAGCCCTTTTCATCGATCAGGTCGCGCACTTTTTGCGAAACATCGGACGGCGCAAGACCAGCGGAGCGCCAGCGCGCGCGGGCGGCAGAAAGATCATTCACCCGCCCGGTCCATTCCGGCCCGAAGGTCTGGGCCAGCCATTCGCGCAGGCGCCGCGCCAGGCCGGGGACCGCGCCGCCCGTGGAGGCGGTCAAAAGCAGTTCGCCCCGTCGGACAATGGCCGGCATATGGAAATCGCACAGCGGCAGGACGTCCTCGACATTGACCAGCAGGCCCAGCGCCCTCGCCCGGGCCGCCAGGTGCCGGGACTCGCCTTCGCCCAGGCCAGCCACGAAAAGAAGCTGCAGGGGCTCCAGAACCGCGTCCGAGGCGTCCGCCGACAGCAGGCGCGCTTCGACCGCAGCCTCAGCCAGCAAGGCTGCACGGCGGGCCAAAGCCTCGCCCTGGCCGGCAAGGCCGACTTTTACGGTATGGGGGTTCAGGACAAGCGGTAACATCGGGCCCTTCCGGCGCAAGCCAGAGAGGTATTCCCGGGGGGGCTAAAATGCAAGAATGAGGTGGAGAATAAAAAATAATACAGCGATAAAACTGTATTAGTAGCTCTGCAGCAGGTCCACCACGGCCACGGCGATCTTGTCGCCCTGGATCTGGATTTCGCCCTTCGCCACCGGCTTGTCATTGGCCAGGATGGTCACGGGGTCGTCCTGGTGGGTATCCAGCTCGATCACGGCGCCACGGCCCATGCGCAGCAGCTGGTGCATCGGGATCACCGAGCGGCCCAGGACCACCGAAATCTCGACCTTCACATTATCCAGGTTGGAAGCCATGCCGCGCACCCCTACATTACGAACCGGCACGCAGGGTGCCCCATCATGGTTTCGGAAAGCTTAATTTTGGACGCCCGCCTCAAGCCGCGCCTGGAATGGAAAGTCACGGATAGCTTGGTGCCTTACCCCGAGGCCCTGGCCCATATGGAGGCCCGCGCCGACGCCATCGCCGCAGGCACGGCCAATGAAGAGGTCTGGCTGCTGGAGCACCCCCCCATCTACACGGCGGGCACCAGCGCCGATGATGCCGACCTGATCGATGCGCGCTTCCCGGTTTACCGCACCGGGCGCGGCGGCCAGTTCACCTATCACGGGCCGGGCCAGCGCATCGGCTATGTGATGCTGAATTTGAAGGACCGCAATCCGGACGTGCGCGCTTATGTGCGCGACCTGGAGCAATGGCTGATCGAGACGCTGGCGCTGTTCAACGTCAAGGGTGAACGGCGCGAAGGCCGGGTGGGCATCTGGGTGCAACGCGGCGCGCGGGAGGACAAGATCGCAGCGCTGGGCGTGCGCATCCGCCACTGGGTGACATTCCATGGCGTGGCCCTGAATGTGGAGCCGGACCTGACACACTTCACAGGCATTGTACCCTGCGGCGTGCGCGAGCATGGCGTCACAAGCCTTGCTGACCTGGGGATAGCTGTCAGCATGGCCGAGGTGGATATTGCCATGAAGCAGTCCTTCGGGAAAATATTCGGCTGAATTTCCAGTTGGGGGATTTTATGCCGCGTGTATCTGCAGCCTTTTTTGCTATCGGTGTCGTCTGTGTCCTGTGTGGCATGATCTGGGGCATGCAGATGGGCGGCTCCGAAGATTTCACCCTGATGCCGGCCCATGCCCATCTCAATCTGCTGGGCTGGGTGACCATGGCGCTCTATGGCACTTTCTACGCCCTCACCCGCACCACCATGCTGGTAAAACTGGCCTGGGCCAATTTCATCGCCTCGGCGCTGGGCGTGCTGGTGATGATCCCGGGCCTGGCGCTTTACCTGGGCAGCGCCAACAACCCCAAATACATCCCGATTATCGTGGTGGGCGAAATCCTCACCCTGCTGGGACTGCTGATCTTCGCTGTTTCGGTGGGACGCGAATTGCTGCGCAAGCCCGCCTAGAGAGACGGGCGGCGCGAAAAGCCTTTTTCGGACGGCGGATCGCAGACATCCAGGTCCACTGCCGTGACGCGCGCGCCCTGCGGGCCGTTGGTGGCGGCGCTGACAAAGGCTTCGACGGCCTTGGTCGGGCCCGACACCAGCGCCTCAAGGGAACCGTCGGAACGGTTGCGCACCCAGCCATCCAGCTTGCCCTGTTGGGCGGCCATGATCAGGAAATCGCGAAAGCCGATGCCCTGGACGAAACCATGGACATGGACTTTCAGGGACGTGAGATCGTCGGTCATGCAAATTCCATGATGGTTTCATCGCGCGCCAGGCTGTCGCCCATTTTCACGCGCAGTCTGGATATAGTGACATCGCGCTCCGCGACAAGGGCATTTTCCATTTTCATGGCCTCGACCACAGCCAGCAATTCGCCGGCCTTGACCGCCTGGCCTTCCTGCACGGGAAGCGCCACCACCAGCCCCGGCATGGGACAGAGCAGCATGCGCGAGGTGTCGGGCGGCGGGCGCATCGGCATCATCGCCGCCAGCGCTGCGATCTGTGGCGCGCGCACCGACACCAGCCTTTCGCGGCCGCCCTGGGACAGGCAGTAGCCGCCGGCTTCGCGCGATATCTGGAAGATGGTCTCATCGCCCTTCACTTTCAGCTTGAGCTGGGTGCGGCCGGGATACCAGTCAACCACCCCTTCCATCGCCACGCCATCTATCACCAGGTGCAGGCTGCCCACTTCCAGATAGGCATCCGTCACGCCATGCATCTTGCCGCTAAGCGTGACATGGAAATTGTCAGACACTTTGTGGCCGCCATTGAGGGCACCCGAGATGCGCCCGGCACGCTGGGTGCGCAAGATCTTGGCGGCGACGGCGGCGGCGATGAAGGCGCGCCGCTGTGCGTCATCCATGGGCGCGCCATGAAAGCCTTCGGGATATTCCTCGGCAATGAAACCCGTGGTCAGCCGGCCTTCCCGGAAACGCGGATGGTGCATGACGGCGGTGAGGAACTGGATATTGTTGGCGATGCCGGAAATCTCGAAATTGTCGAGCGCCGCCGCCATCGCATCCACCGCTGCTGTGCGCGTCGGGGCATGGGTGGACAGCTTGGCGATCATGGGGTCGTAATAGACGGATATCTCGCCACCTTCATAAACGCCGGTATCGTTGCGGATGGCGATGCCGTCCCTGGCTTCTTCCGCGGGCGGGCGATAACGCGACAGCCGCCCGGTGGACGGCAGGAAGGCGCGATACGGGTCTTCGGCATAAACCCGCGATTCAATGGCCCAGCCGTCGATGCGCACATCCTTCTGGGTCAAGGGTAGTTTTTCACCGGCGGCGGAGCGGATCATCAGCTCGACAAGATCCAGCCCGGTGATCATCTCGGTCACGGGATGCTCGACCTGCAGGCGGGTATTCATTTCCAGGAAATAGAAATTCTTTTTCCCGTCCATGATGAATTCGACGGTGCCGGCGCTGTCATAGCCAACGGACTTTGCCAGCGCGACGGCTTGCGCGCCCATGGCGGCGCGGGTCTTGTCATCGAGGAAAGGCGACGGCGCTTCCTCGATCACTTTCTGGTGGCGGCGCTGGATGGAACATTCGCGCTCATTGAGGTGGATGACGTTGCCGTGGCGGTCGCCGATCAGCTGGATTTCAATATGGCGCGGCTCGCTGACGAATTTCTCGACCAGAAGGCGGCCATCACCGAAACTGGCCTGGGCCTCGTTGCGCGAGGAGACAATCGCCTGGGCAAGGTCGGCATCCTTGTGCACGATGCGCAGGCCCTTGCCGCCGCCGCCGGCAGAGGCCTTCACCATCACCGGAAAGCCGATTTCGGCTGCGATCTTTTTCGCATGGGCCTCATCGGTGATCTCGCCCATGAAACCGGGAACGGTGGAAACGCCCGCTGCCTTGGCCAGCTTCTTGGATTCAATCTTGTCGCCCATGGCCGCAATGGCCTTGGCGTTGGGTCCGATGAAGGCGATGCCCGCCTGGGCAAGCGCCCCGGCAAAAGATTCGCGCTCCGACAAAAAGCCGTAACCGGGATGCACGGCATCGGCGCCGGTGGCGCGGCAGGCTTCGATGATCTTGTCCGCCAGCAAATAGGACTGTGCGGCAGGCGCAGGGCCGATATGCACCGCCTCGTCCGCCATCTCCACATGCAGCGCGTCGCGGTCAGCATCGGAATAGACCGCCACTGTGGCGATCCCCATCCGGCGGGCCGTTTTGATGATGCGGCAGGCGATTTCGCCGCGATTGGCGATCAATATCTTGCTGAACAAACAGGGCCTCTGGGGGGCGTTTGGCCGGACAGTAGGGGGTTGCGGCTGCGCCGTAAACCGCTGTACGCCCTTGGAAATGGCGATTATCCCCAAGCCACGGACTTCGGCTCCCCGCCGCCTGGCGCTGGCGGTTTTCCGCGTCCATATCGAAAATGGGCTTTCCGTTGCGCTGGGCGTGGGACTGACCGGGCTTGCCGTGGGCTGGGCGTTCGGCTTCACCGCCGCCGTGGCTGCGGCCACGGGCGCGGTGGCGGTTTCCATTTCCGACCAGCCCGATCCCCTGCGCCTGAAACCCTGGGTGCTGGGATTCGCCCTGGCGCTGACCATCGGCTTCAGCGCGCTGGCGTCCTTTGCGCAATTCCGGCCCGCCAGCCTGATCGCCGCCACGGCCTTCACGGGATTTTTCGTGGCCCTGATCTCGGCCTATGGCAAGCGCGCGCTCAGCCTTTCCATCACCGCCACCCTCGCCTTCGTCTTTGCCATGGGCCAGGAATTCACCAGCCTGGCGCAGGCGGCGGCGCATCTGCAGCTCACCGTGCTGGGCGCGGTGCTGTATGCGGCTTATGCCGGGCTGTTCGCGATCCTCTTCGATGACCGGGTGCGGCGATTGCTGCTGGCCGAAGCGATGCGCGCCTTCGCAAATTATCTGCGGGCCAAGGCGGCGCTGTATAATCCCGATGCGCAAGGCAACCTTTCCTTCCATGCCCTGATCGACGCCCATGCGGCGCTGGTGGACCGGCTGCAATCGGCGCGTGACGCGCTGTTCGCGCGGCGGCGCCATCCGGTGCAGCGCAAGCGCATCGACACGCTGATTGCGCTGCTGGACGCCTTCGAGACCATGCTGTCGAGCGACGCGGATTTTGAGTTGCTGCGCCGTTCCCAGCGGCGCGAGATCAAGTGGCGGATCAATGCCTTGATCCTGCATATCGCGGCGGAGGTGGACGGGCTGACCCTGGCGCTGCGCAGTCCCCGGGCCGAAGTGATAGCGCGGCCGCATCACACCGAATGCCAGGCCCTGATCATTGCGGTGCAGGAGGCTATCAAAAACGAGGCAGAAGATCCGGCCACCGATCACGCCTTCAGCGTCACCGCTACCAAGTTGCAACTGGCTGACGCCCATGTCGCGGCGCTGGCAAAAGCGCTGGACCGCGCCACGCCGCCGTCCAGGCTGGCCGGAGAACTGGACCTCAATGTCTTTCGCGCGCCCACGCCGCACGGCATCCATGTGCTGCTGCGCCAGTTCGACCTGAAAGCCCCGGCCATGCGCTATGCCATAAGGCTGGCGCTGGCCATGACCACGGGTCTCAACATCACCCTGCTCTTTCCCCGCTTTGCCCATGCCAACTGGATCCTGCTGACCATCGCCCTGATCATGCGGGCCAATTACAGCGTCACCAGCCAGCGGCGCTGGGACCGCGTCACCGGCACGCTGGTGGGCTGCGCCATCGCGGTGGCGCTGCTCTACATTTTCCCGGCTGCCGTGCTTTTGATGGCCATCGTGGTGGCGGTGGGCGTCAGCCATGCCTATGGCCAGGTCAAATACCGCGTCACTGCTATTGCAGCGTCGGTGTCGTCGCTGTTGCTGCTGCATTTCTCGGCGCCCAACATGCAATTCTTCGAGCGGATCGTGGATACGCTGATCGGTGCGGGTTTAAGCTGGGTTTTCAGCTTCCTGCTGCCCTATTGGGAAAAGAATGATCTGCCCAAGGTGGTGCGCGGATTGCTGGCGGCCGATGCCGGATTTGCCGACGCGGCGCTGCGCCTCACCGTGCCGCGCCAGCCCTATCGCCTGGCGCGCAAAAAAGCGATGGATGCGGTGGCGCAATTGTCGGGCGCGATACGGCGTCTGGCGGACGAGCCCAATATCCCGCGCCGGGCGCTGGCGGCGCTGACCGAATTGCTGGGGGCCAATTATTTGCTGGCGTCCGACCTGGCATCGGTGCCGGTGCTGGTGAAACTGCGCGGACATGAGCTGGAGCCGGGCGCAGCGGAGCAAATTGCGGTGGTGCGCGAGCGGGTGGTGACATTGCTTTCGCCCGATGCAGCACATGGCGAAATCAGCGCTGCCCCGCCGCGCGAGGATCTTTCGGGGCTGGACCAAAGCGTGGCGATGACGCTGCTGGCGCGGCGGCTGGCGCATATCGAGCATGCGGCGCAGAAAGTGGCGCGGCTGGCGGCACGGCCCGTGATCGAAGACGGCGCCTAGGCGCGATCTTTCAGCACGGCCAGGATGGTGTCGGTCACGGATTCCAGATTCTGCTGCGCGTCGTTGCGCGCAAAGCGCAGGACGGTATAACCGGCCTCGTGCAGCAGGCGGTCGCGAATGATGTTGCCTTCCTGCGCCAGTTCCACCACCAGCAAGGCTTCGTGGTCGACAAAGGGCAGATGGAAAGTCTTGAAGGTGGCATCCTTGCGGAAATGCCAGCCCTTCTCTTTCAGGCCGCGCAGCCACAGCCAGAGCAGGTCTTCGATTTCGGCTTCACGCTGAAGCGGGCGCTTCCTTTGCATCACAGCGGGATATTGTCGTGCTTCTTCCAGATCTGCGCCACCTGCTTGTTCCTGAGCATGCGCAGGGCCCGGGCGATGCGCCAGCGGGTGGAATGGGGGCGGATCACATCGTCAATATAGCCGCGTGACGCGGCCACGAAAGGATTGAGGAAACGCTCTTCATATTCCTGGATGCGGCCGGGAATGGCCTCGGGGCCTTCCTTGCGGAAAATGATTTCCACCGCGCCCTTGGGCCCCATCACGGCGATCTGGGCGCTGGGCCAGGCATAATTGACGTCGGCGCGCATATGCTTGGAGGCCATCACATCATAGGCGCCGCCATAGGCCTTGCGGGTGATCACCGTCACCTTGGGCACCGTGGCCTCGGCATAGGCGAAGAGAAGCTTGGCGCCATGCTTGATGATGCCGCCATGTTCCTGCGCCGTGCCGGGCATGAAGCCGGGGACATCCACGAAAGTGACGATGGGAATGTTGAAACAGTCGCAGAAGCGCACAAAGCGCGCCGCCTTGCGGCTGGCATCCGAGTCGAGAACACCCGCCAGCGCCATGGGCTGGTTGGCGACAAAGCCCACCGTGGAACCCTCGACGCGGCCAAAGCCGGTAATGATGTTGCGGGCGAAGGCCTCGCCGATCTCGAAGAAGTCGCCCTCGTCAATGACCTTGGTGATCAGCTCCATCATGTCATAGGGCTTGTTGTCATTGTCTGGCACCAGCGTGTCCAGTGACAGGTCTTCGCGGCGCGGATCATCCTCAACCGGCCAGCTGGGCGCGGCGTCGCGGTTGTTCAGCGGCAGGAAATCATAAAGGCGGCGGATTTCCTCAAGACAAATAATGTCATTCTCATAGGCGCCATCGGCCACGGCGGAACGGGTGGTGTGGACCTTGGAGCCGCCCAGCTGCTCGGGCGTGACGTCCTCATGGGTGACGGTCCTGGTCACTTCCGGGCCGGTGATGAACATGTAGGAAGTGCCCTGGACCATGAACACGAAATCGGTCAAAGCGGGCGAATAGACATCGCCGCCGGCGCAGGGCCCCATGATGACGGAGATTTGCGGCACCACGCCCGAAGCCAGAACGTTGCGCTTGAAGATTTCGCCAAAACCCGCCAGCGCCGCCACGCCTTCCTGGATGCGGGCGCCGCCGCTGTCGAACAGCCCGATCACCGGCGCGCCATTCTGCATCGCCATATCCATGATCTTGCAGATTTTCTGGGCATGGGTCTCGGAGGTCGAGCCGCCCAGCACCGTAAAATCCTTGGCATAGACATAGGTCATGCGGCCATTGATGGTGCCCCAGCCCGTCACCACGCCATCGCCGGGGATGCGGTTCTTGTCGGTGCCGAACTCGCTGCTGCGATGCTCGACGAACATGTCATATTCCTCGAAGCTGCCGGCATCGAGCAGGATTTCAAGACGCTCGCGCGCGGTCAGCTTGCCGCGGGCATGCTGGGCGTCAATGCGGGCCTGGCCGCCGCCCATGCGGGCCTGCGCCCGGCGCTTTTCCAGTTCTTCGAGCACGTCCTTCATGGTGCGGGAGACTGTGGGGCTGCCCCCGTTCCGTCAAGCCTTGACGCTCTCCCGGCTGGCCGCCAGGAAGGCGAAAGCCACATCCATTTCGCGGGCCAGGGCATGGGCCCGGGCGGCGCTTTCCGCATCCTGGCCCCATTGAGAGGCCTGGTGCTCCTCGTCCAGGCGGGACATCTGGAAGGCCTGCGCCGGATTGATCGCCGCATCCGCCAGCGCCAGGGCCAGCACCAGCGAGCCGGTGATGGAGGCGAAGACATGCAAGGCAGCAAGCGCAAAATCGTCATGGGCGGCGATGGCGGCGCGCAGGGACGCCAATGCCTCGGCCGGCTGTTCGACATGGCCGACGCCCGTGCTGGTGGCAAGCTTTGCTCCATGGCGCGATGCGGCCCATTCCAGCATGGGACGCCAGGCTTCGGTCTGCCGGGCCACGAGGGTCGCGGGCCGTTCCGCGAAATAGCAGGTCACGTCATGCTCGCCGAAGCGCAGGATGGAATCGATCACCGCCTCGCGCGAGGCCTTGATCCCATCCAGCGCGGTGTTGGCCAGGCGCAGCATCGGCATGCTGGCGGGAATGATTTCCTCGCCCTGCCCGCGCCATTCGTCTGCGATCGCATCGGCCATGGCCTGCGCGGGCAGCAACAGCGCATTGCGGCCCGGCGTGCGAACGGGCTTGCCGTCCAGCAGAACTTGAAAACCGTCCGGCGTGCGCGCCACGCCGACATCCTTGTAGAACCGCTTCATGACTTGCGCGGCTTTTTCTTCAAGGGCGGGAAAGGATCGCGCTTGTCATCTGGGTCGAAGCCCAGCAGCGACCAGCTTTTGAGCATGTGGGCCGGCAGCGGCGCAGTCACCTGCAGCCTGCCGCCATCGGGGCGCGCCAGGTCAATCGAGCGGGCATGCAAATGCAGCTTGTCGGGAATGGCGCCGCGTCCGCGCACCTCCGTGCCGCCATATTTGAAATCGCCCATGATGGGCGTGCCGATGCTGGCAAGATGGACGCGGATCTGGTGGGTGCGGCCCGTGACCGGCTTAGCCGCCACCCAGCTATATTCGTTGCCCGCCTGCCCCATCACGGCATATTCGGTCAAAGCGGATTTGGCGTCTTCGTCGTCGCTGATGGCCATGCGCTCATCCTTGCCGCGCACGCCTTCCTTGGCCAGGGCACCCTTGATCAGGCCGCGCTTTTCCTTCGGCACGCCCTTGACCAGCGCCCAATAGATTTTCGATGTTTCGCGCCGCGCCAGTTCCACCGACAGGCCGGAGGCGGCCTGGGCGGTGCGGGCGATCAGCAATACGCCGGAGGTATCCTTGTCGAGGCGATGCACCAGCTTGGGGCGCGTGGTCTTTTCGTATGTCAGCTGGTCGAGCATGCCGTCGACATGCTCCTTCAGGCCCGAGCCGCCCTGTGTAGCCAGGCCCGGCGGCTTGTTGAGGACAAAGAGATGCTTGTCCATGTAGAGGACATGATCCTCCAGCTTGCGCGAGGTTTTTACTTCCTGCACCTGCTTGATCCGCGGCTCGCTCTTGTCGTGGATTACCTGCGGCGGCAGGCGCAGCGCCTGGCCCTTGATGACGCGGTCATTGGATTTGACGCGCTTGCCGTCCAGCCGCACCTCGCCCTTGCGCAGCAGCTTTTCCAGCCTTGCATGGGTCAGCGCCGGATAATGCCGCTTGAACCAGCGGTCCAGGCGGATGCCGTCATCATCTTCGGCGATGTGCTTGATCTCAGGCATAGGCCATTCTGACCAGCCACATGCCGATGAAAAGCGCGATGATGGACAGCAGCGCCGAGCCGGTGATGTAAACCGCGGCCTGGCCCCAGGCCTGGCGCTGGATCAAAAGACCCGCTTCCAGCGAGAAAGTGGAAAAAGTGGTGTAGCCGCCCAGGATTCCGGTGGTGAGGAAGGCGCGCATTTCCGGGGCGACATGGAATTTCAGGGCAAAGGCTTCGGTCAGTGCGCCCATGATCAGGCCGCCGGTGACGTTGACGATGAAGATGCCATAGGGAAAGCCGCTCCAGGCGGGCGGCTGGATGGCGCCGGCCACGAGATAGCGCGCCATCGAACCCAGCGCGCCGCCGGCACCCACGGCCAGGAGCATCATCGCCTTCATCTAATCCTCCCCGGCCCTTTTCGCGCGCAGTTTTGACCAGTATTCGAGGCGCTTGGCAATCTCGCGCTCAAAACCCGTCTCTTTGGGCGCATAGAAATTCTGCCGGGGCATGGCGTCGGGGAAATAATTCTGGCCGGAGAAGCCATCTTCCGCGTCATGGTCATATTGATAGCCGCCGCCATAGCCCAGGGACTTCATCAGCCTGGTCGGGGCATTGAGGATATGGGCGGGCGGCATCAGCGAGCCGTGCTCCTGCGCAGCGCGTTTGGCCGCGCCCAGCGCGACATAGACCGCATTGGATTTGGGGGCGCTGGCCAGATAGAGGACGCATTGCGCCAGCGCCAGCTCGCCTTCGGGCGAACCCAGGAAATCATAGACGTCCTTGGCGGCCAAAGCCTGCTGCACGGCTTGCGGATCCGCCAGACCGATATCCTCCACGGCCGCGCGCACCAGGCGGCGGGCGATGAACAAGGGCTGTTCGCCGCCCGCCAGCATGCGCGCCAGCCAGTAGAGCGCCGCATCCGGATCGGAGCCGCGAATGGATTTGTGCAGCGCCGAGATGATGTTGTAATGTTCCTCGCGCGACTTGTCGTAAAGCGGCATGCGCCGCTGCACCGCCGCCATCAGTCCGGCAGAGTCGAGCGGCTTTGCGATCTTCAGGCCGGCAACTTCTTCCACCAGGTTGAGCAGATAGCGGCCGTCGCCGTCGGCCATGGCGCGCAGGGAGGCGCGCGCGTCGTCGGTCAGCTTGAGCGGCTCGCCATAATGGGCTTCGGCCCGCTGCAGCAATTTTTCCAGCGCCGCATCGTCCAGCCGCCGCAGCACCAGCACCTGGGCCCGCGACAGCAAGGCGCCGTTCAGTTCAAAGGAAGGATTTTCCGTGGTGGCGCCGACCAGCACCACGGTGCCGTCTTCCACCACCGGCAGGAAGCTGTCCTGCTGGCTGCGGTTGAAGCGGTGAATTTCGTCGATGAAAAGCAGCGTGCCCTGCCCCATCTTGCGGCGGGTGCGCGCCGCTTCGAAGGTCTTTTTCAAATCCGCCACGCCGGAGAACACCGCCGACAATTGCTCGAAGTGCAGCTTGAAGGCGGTGGAGAGCAGGCGCGCGATGGTGGTCTTGCCGGTGCCCGGCGGGCCCCACAGGATGATAGAATGCGGCGTATGGGCGGCGACCATGCGGCCCAGCGGGCCAGCCTCGCCCAGCAAATGATCCTGCCCCACCACTTCGGCAAGGGATTTGGGCCGCAGCCGGTCGGCCAGGGGGCGCGATGCGTCCTGCGAAAGGCCGCCGGATTCGAAAAGATCAGTCATACCCGGCGATATATCATACTTCGGCTTTCTTCCCCTGCGGGGCGCAGCCCCTAGCGGGGGAAGATGTCCGGCTGCGGGCTTGCCCGCGTGCCGGACAGATGGGGGTCACAAAAACACTTCAGCATCAGCCTTCAACCGATAGCGCCATTCTCTGGCCGGATCGTTCCACAACCATATCCCAGCGATTGGCGGCGTTCAGGCTGCGGGTCAGTTCCCCCACCCGGGAGATGGCGACGCCATTGACGCTGCGCACGATATCGCCCGGCTGGAAGCCCTGGCCTTCCGCATAGGAATTTGAGGCCACCGCCGTCACCACCACGCCCTTGGCGAACATGTCCATCTGCATGTCGGAAGCGGCGGCGGGCGAGAGGTTCTGAACCCTGGCGCCGGTCAGGGGATTGCGCCCCCCGACGGTGGTGGTTTCGCGCGGCGGATTTTCCGGCGGCAAGGCCAGCGTCACCGTCACGTCGCGCGCCGCCTTGCCCGCGATATGAATCTTCAGCGTCTCGCCGGCCTTGCGGGTGGCAGCGCGGTAATTGAGCGACTGCAGATCGTCGACATCCGTGCCTTCCACGGAGGCGACCACTTCGCCGCTTTTCACCCCGGCATTGGCCAGCGGACCGCCGGGATAGACATCCTTGATCAGGACGCCGCCGGGACGCGACAAGCCCAGGCTGGACGCAATGGCGCTGGTGACGGACTGGCCATTGGCGCCGACCCAGGACAGGCGCAGGCTGGAGTTGGCGCTGCCCGACCCACCTTCCACGCTTTCCACCACGCGGCGCACCAGGTTGGCGGGGATGGCGAAGCCGATGCCGACATTGCCGCCGCTGCGCGAATAGATCGCCGTGTTGATGCCGGCCAGCCGGCCATCTGTGGTGACCAGCGCGCCGCCGGAATTGCCGGGATTGATGGCGGCATCGGTCTGGATGAAGAACTGGTAGTCAGACGCAGATATCTGCGTGCGGGCCAGCGCCGAGACAATGCCCATGGTCACGGTCTGGCCGACACCGAAGGGATCGCCCACCGCCAGCACCAGGTCACCCACCTGCACCCGGTCGCTGTCGGCAAAGGGCACCACCGGCAGCTTTTCGCCCTTGGTGTCGATCTTCAGCACGGCCAGGTCGGTGCGCGGATCGGATTGCAGCACCCTGGCCTTGAACTCGCGCTTGTCGGACAGCGCCACGGTGATTTCGTTGCCGCCTTCCACCACATGATTGTTGGTGATGATCAGGCCATCAGCGCGCACGATCACGCCGGAGCCCAGGCTCTGCTGCACCCGCTGGCGCATCTCCGGCGAGCCGCCGAAGAAGCGCTGGAACAGCGGATCGGCGAACATGGGATTGACCTGAACCTGCGCCACCGACTTGGCGTAGACATTCACCACGGCCGGCACGATGCGCTTGACCACGGGGGCAAAGGTCATCTGCACCTGCCCCATCGAGGATGGCACGGCGGCGGGCGCCAAGGGCGTCGGCAGGGCCTTGACCGGCGGCGGCGCCAGGCGGGTGGGTTTGGGCGCGCTGGTCTGTGTCAGCGCAGGAACGGCAACGGCAAGAGCCGCGCCCAGGGCGGCGATGCCGGCCAGTATCTTGATGGATGTTTTCATGGCCTGAATCTATTCCAACAAATACGGCCTTCAAGTGGCGAAACCGCAAGATGTACAAAGAAAAAGACCGCCCTCGCGGGCGGCCTTGATCATGTCAAATTGTGCGAAGGGTCTAGTCTTCGGAGTCGGCGGCGATTTCCACCGGGCCGGAATCCTTGCCCTTGGCGTCCACGTCGCGGTCCACGAACTCGATGATCGCCATGGGGGCATTGTCACCGAAGCGGAAGCCGGCCTTGAGGACGCGGGTGTAACCGCCGGGGCGGCCCTTGTAGCGGGGGGCCAGAACGTCGAACAGCTTGGTCACCTGGTCGGCATCCTTGACCTGGGCCAGCAGCTGGCGGCGGGCGTGCAAATCCTTGGTGCCACGGCGCGCCAGGGTGACCAGCTTTTCGATCACCGGGCGAAGATCCTTCGCCTTGGGCAGCGTGGTCTTGATCTGCTCATGCTTGATCAGCGCGGCCGTCATGTTGCCCCACAGCGCCTTGCGGTGTGAAGCAGTGCGGTTGAGCTTGCGGCCTTGGTTACCGTGACGCATTGGGAGGTACTTTCTTTAAATCAATATTGGTCTTCGTAACGCTTGGCGAGGTCTTCGATATTCTCGGGCGGCCAGCCGGGCACTTCCATGCCCAGATGCAGGCCCATTTCCGCGAGAACGGCCTTGATCTCGTTCAGCGACTTGCGGCCGAAGTTCGGAGTGCGGAGCATTTCCGCTTCCGTCTTCTGGATCAAATCGCCGATGTAAACGATGTTGTCGTTCTTGAGGCAGTTGGCGGAACGCACCGACAGTTCCAGTTCGTCCACCTTCTTGAGCAGCACCGGATTGAAGGCCAGGTCGGGCTTGGCTTCCTCGGCAACGCGCTCGCGCGGCTCTTCGAAATTGATGAAGACCTGGAGCTGGTCCTGCAGGATGCGCGCGGCATAGGCCACGGCGTTATCCGGCGTGACGGCGCCATTGGTTTCGACCGTGAGGGTCAGCTTGTCATAGTCGAGGATCTGGCCTTCGCGAGTGTTCTCGACCTTGTAGGAGACGCGCTTGACCGGGCTGAACAGCGAATCCACCGGGATCAGGCCGATGGGCGCATCTTCCGGACGGTTGCGGTCGGCGGGGACATAGCCCTTGCCGGTGGCGATGGTCAGTTCCATGCGGAAATCCACTTTCTCGTCGAGGGTGCAGAGCACCAGCTCGGGATTGAGGATTTCGATGTCGGAGGAGCCCTGGATGTCGCCGGCCTTCACTTCGCCCGGACCCTGCTTGCGCAGGGAAACGCGCTTGGGGCCTTCGGCGTGCATGCGCAAGGCGATCTGCTTCACGTTCAGCACGATGTCGGTGACGTCTTCGCGCACGCCCTGGATGGAGGAAAATTCGTGCAGCACGCCCTCGATCTGGATCGAGGTCACGGCGGCGCCCTGCAGCGAGGACAGCAGCACGCGGCGCAGCGAGTTGCCCAGCGTCAGGCCGAAGCCGCGTTCCAGCGGTTCAGCGGTGATGGTGGCCGTGCGGCCGGCGTCATGACCACCTTCGGTCTTGAGCTTGCCGGGCTTGATCAGTTCTTGCCAGTTCTTCTGAAACATATTTTCCTCATCGTTTCCCGGACATGTCGGACCATGCCCATACGGCGACGGGTTGGAGTACGTCCGAAAATTTATACGCGGCGGCGCTTGGGCGGGCGGCAGCCATTGTGCGGGATCGGCGTCACGTCGCGGATGGAAGTGACGACCAGGCCCACGGCCTGCAGCGCGCGCAGCGCGGATTCACGGCCCGAGCCGGGGCCCGAGACTTCAACTTCCAGCGTGCGCATGCCGTGTTCGATCGCCTTCTTGGCGGCATCTTCGGCGGCCATCTGCGCCGCATAGGGCGTGGATTTGCGCGAACCCTTGAAGCCCATCATGCCGGCGCTGGACCAGCTGATCGCATTGCCCTGGGTGTCGGTGATGGTGACGATGGTGTTGTTGAAGGTGGCGGCGACATGCGCCACGCCGACGACAACGTTCTTCTTTTCTTTCTTGCGCGCGCGCGGGGCTTTGCCAGCGGGCTTCTTGTCTTCGGCCATCGGATTACTTGGTCACTTTCTTCTTGCCGGCGATGGCCTTGGCAGGCCCCTTGCGGGTGCGGGCGTTGGTGTGGGTGCGCTGGCCGCGGACCGGCAGGCTCTTGCGATGACGCAGGCCGCGATAGCAGCCCAGATCCATCAGGCGCTTGATGTTCATGGCGGTGTCGCGGCGCAGATCGCCTTCCACCAGGAAATCGCGGTCGATGACTTCGCGGATCTGGATGACTTCAGACTCGGTCAGGTCGCTGACGCGGCGCTCCGGCGAGATGCCGAGCTGCTGGATGATCTTCTGGGCGGTCATGGGCCCAATGCCATGGATATAGCGCAGGCCGATAACGACTCGCTTTTGGGTCGGGATATTGACGCCGGCGATACGTGCCACTGGTGGTTTCTCCGGGCTTTTTAAGCCGTTGATATCGTTACAAAATTACTTCGTGCAGCCAGCGCTGCCAGAACCGGGATGTGCCAAAGCGCCAAAACGCCCCAAAACGCCGGAAATGACAGGAAAAACTGTCGCGAGGGCGCGGATTATAGGAAGGACCCCCCTGCCGTCAACTCCCGGCCGGGATTTATTGCCGCAGCCCCCAATCTGGAGCCTGCGGACCTAGGCTTCCGCCCCCTTCAGGGCGGCTTCAATCTGGGCGGTGACCTTCTCGATTGGGGCCATGCCGTCCAGGCTCACCAGCTTGCCCTGGGCCTTGTAGAAGCCGATCAGGGGGGCGGTATTCTTGTAATAGACCTCCAGCCGGTGCTTCAGGGTCTCGGGCGTGTCGTCGGAGCGCAGGACCCCGCCGGCCTTGATCCGGCTTTCCACCCGCGCCAGGAGGGCGGCGTCGTCCACCTTCAGTTCCAGCACCAGGTCGATCTTCTTGCCGCGCTCGGCCAGCATGCGGTCCAGCGCCTCGGCTTGGGGCACGGTGCGGGGGAAGCCGTCGAACACAGCGCCATTCTTGCAGTCGGGGCGGTCGTAACGCTCGGCGATGATGCCGATCACGGTTTCATCGGGCACCAGCTCGCCCTTGGCCATCAGCGCCTTGCAGGACAGGCCCAGCGGCGTGCCCGCTTCGATGGCGGCGCGCAACATGTCGCCGGTCGAAAGCTGCGGCAGGCCCCTCGTCTCGGTCAGGAAGCGAGACTGCGTGCCCTTGCCCGCGCCGGGAGGCCCGAACAGAACCAGGTTCACTTGCGCGCTCCCCGCAGCTTGGACTTCTTGAGCAGGCCTTCATATTGCTGCGCCACCAGGTGGCTCTGGATCTGGGCCACCGTGTCCATCGTGACGCTGACCACGATCAGCACCGAAGTACCGCCCAGCGAGAAGCTGAGATTGTACTTGTAGAACATGAACTCCGGGATCAGGCAGACGAAGGTCAGGTAGGCGGCGCCGATCATGGTGATGCGCGTGACGGTATAGTCGATGAACTGCGCGCTCTTCTTGCCGGGACGGATGCCGGGAAACACGCCGCCATACTTCTTCAGGTTTTCCGCGGTTTCTTCAGGCGGGAAAACAATCGAGGTGTAGAAGAAGGCGAAGAAGAAGATCAGCAGCGCATACAGGATCAGGTAAAGCGGCTGGCCACGGCTGAGATAGGTAACGATGAGCTGCAGCCATTCCGGCAAATTCTGCGCGTTGAAGCTGGCAATGGTGGTGGGCAGCAGCAGGATCGAGCTGGCGAAAATCGGCGGGATGACGCCGGAAACGTTCAGCTTGATCGGCAGGTGCGAGCTTTCGCCGCCATAGACCTTGTTGCCAACCTGGCGCTTGGGATAGGTGACGAACAGGCGGCGCTGCGCCCTTTCCATGAAGACGATGAAGCCGACCAGCGCCACCGTGAAGGCGCAGAAGAAGACCAGCAGGATGGGGCTGACGGCGCCGGTGCGCGCCTGCTCCAGGCCCTGGATCATCATGGAGGGAAAGCGCGCCACGATGCCGGCGAAGATGATCAGCGAAATGCCGTTGCCGACGCCGCGCGAGGTGATCTGCTCGCCGATCCACATCAGAAGCACGGTGCCGCCGGTCAACGTGATCATGGCGGTGAGGCGGAAGAACAGGCCCGGCTCGAGCACGGCGTTGCCCCAATGTTCGAGGCCGACGGCGATGCCATAGGCCTGGACCAATGCAAGGCCGACCGTGCCGTAGCGGGTATACTGGTTGAGGACCTTGCGGCCCGCCTCGCCTTCCTTCTTCAGCGCTTCCAGTTCCGGGAAGACGGTGGTCATCAGCTGGATGATGATGGAGGCGGAGATGTAGGGCATGATGCCCAGGGCGAAGATCGCCATGCGGTTGACGGCGCCGCCGGCCAATGTGTTGAACACATCGAGCAAGCCGCCGCCCTGCTGCTGCAGCTGCTGGGCCAGGGCCGCCGGGTCGATGCCGGGCATGGGGATGTAGGTGCCCAGGCGGGCGACAATCAGCGCGCCCAGCGTGAAGAAGATGCGCTGGCGCAACTCATGGGACTTGCCCAGGTTGTTAAAGCTGAAATTGGCGGCCAGCTGTTCGGCTGCAGATGCCATTGTTTGACTCCACCGGCCGGCAAAGGGCCGACTCCGCTCTTTATATAGTGCCCCGGCCCGCCCTTACGAGCTGGCCGGGATGCAAAATCTGCCTTTAGGCGTGACCGTTGCGTTCAATGCGCTGGGCAACGGCGTCGGTACGGCGCTTCTGGCGCTTGCCCGGCTCGCCCTTCTTGTTCAGATAGACCTTCTTGACGAAGGTGGTGGTGACGGTGCCACCGGCCTTTTCGACCGCAGCCTTGGCGCTGGCGGATGCGCCGGCCACTTCGATGTCGATCTTGGCCTTGATTGCACCCTTGGCCAGCAGGCGCACGCCGTCGCGGCTCTTGTGGATCAGGCCGGCCTTGCGCAGGACGTCTTCGGTGATCTTGCCGTCATTCTTCAGGCGCTTGTCGTCAATCGCCTTCTGGATGCGGTTGAGATTCACTTCAGCGAAGTCGTTGCCGAAGATGTTGTTGAAGCCGCGCTTGGGCATACGCATGTGCAGCGGCATCTGGCCGCCTTCAAAGCCGTACACCTTGGTGCCGGTACGGGCCTTGGCGCCCTTGACGCCGCGGCCGGAGGTCTTGCCCAGGCCCGAGGAAGAGCCGCGGCCCACCTTGTGCTTGTGCTTGTGCGCACCCGGATTGTTGCTGATCTGATTGAGCTTCATGGCGATACCTTATTTCTGGCCGTCTTCGACGATCTCGACGAGATGATGGACGGCCCGGATCATGCCGCGAACGGACGGCGTGTCTTCCAGGGTGCGGGTGCGGCGGATCTTGCCCAGGCCCAGCCCGCGCAGCGTCGCAGCCTGGATGTCAGGCTTGCGGTTGGCGCTCTTGATCTGGCGCACCGTGACGGTCTTGCCGGCGGCAGCCTTCTTGGCGGGTTTCTTGTCGGCCATGACTTTCTTCCTTACGCAGTCGCTTCAGCCGCAGCGCCTTCGCGCTTGGCCAGGATTTCCGCAACCGAACGGCCACGGCGATTTGCCACCATGCGGGGGCTGTTCTGGTTCTTCAGCGCATCGAACGTGGCGCGCACCATGTTGTAGGGGTTGGAGGTGCCCAGCGACTTGGACACGACATCGCCCACGCCCAGCGCCTCGAACACGGCGCGCATCGGGCCGCCCGCGATGATGCCGGTACCGGCGGGAGCCGGACGCAGGATCACCTTGCCGGCGCCATGATGACCGCGCACTTCATGGTGCAGGGTACGGCTGTCCTTCAGCGGGATGCGGACCAGGGCGCGCTTGGCGGCTTCCGTTGCCTTGCGGATGGCTTCCGGCACTTCGCGCGCCTTGCCATGACCGAAACCGACGCGGCCCTTCTGGTCGCCAACGACGACGAGCGCGGCGAAACCGAAACGGCGGCCACCCTTCACGACTTTGGCGACACGGTTGATGTGCACCAGCTTGTCGATGAACTCGTTGTCGCGTTCTTCGCGGTCGCGGCCACCGCGCCCGCGCTTGTCGTCCCGACCTTGTCCTTCACGTGCCATCAGTTTGTTTCCTTAGAACTCAAGGCCGCTTGCGCGGGCTGCATCTGCGAGCGCCTTGACGCGCCCATGGTAAATATAGCCGCCACGGTCAAACATGACCTGCTTGACGCCCTTGGCGAGGGCGCGTTCGGCGATCTTCTTGCCGACGCTGGAAGCGGATTCGACATTGTAGCCCTTGCCCTTGCCTTCTTTCTCGGCAGTCGAGGCGGAGGCGACGGTCACGGCCTGCACATCGTCGATCACCTGGGCATAGATATGCTTGCCCGAACGGAAAACCGACAGACGGGGACGGGTGCCATGGCTGGCGATCCGGTAACGGTTGCGCGATTGGCGCTTCTTGAAGAGAGCGTTTGTCATCTTACTTCTTCTTGCCTTCCTTGCGGCGGACATATTCGCCTTCATAGCGCACGCCCTTGCCCTTATAGGGCTCCGGCGGACGCCAGCCGCGAATTTCGGCGGCGACCTGGCCGACCAGCTGCTTGTCGATGCCGGAGATCGCGATCATCGTGGGCTTTTCGGTCACGATGGTGATGCCGGCGGGAATTGCATAGGGCACGTCATGGCTGAAGCCGAGCTGCAGGTTCAGCACCTTGCCCTGCACTGCGGCGCGATAGCCGACGCCCTGGATTTCCAGCTTCTGCGTGAAACCGGTGGTGACGCCGGTGACCAAGTTGTTGACCAGGCTGCGCGACAGGCCCCACATCTGGGCGGACTTTTCCTGCGCCTTGTCGGGCGTGACGGTGATGCCGTCTTCGCCAACGCTGGCGGAAACCTGTGGCACCAGCTTGACGCTGAGTTCGCCCTTCGGACCCTTGACCTTGACCGTCTGGCCTTCCACCGAGGCGGTGACGCCCTTGGGAAGCGGAACGGGTTTCTTGCCGATACGTGACATGATTCAGTTCCTTAAAAGATCTGGCAGAGAACTTCGCCGCCGACATTCTTTTCGCGCGCGGAGTTGTCCGTCATCACGCCCTGCGGCGTCGAAAGGATTGAAACGCCCAGGCCCTGGCGATGCGGCTTGAGGTCGGAGACCGAGGAATAGACGCGGCGGCCCGGGGTGGAGACGCGCTTGAGTTCGCGGATCACCGGCTCGCCTTCGTGGTACTTCAGCTCGATTTCCAGTTCCTTGTGGCCCTTGAACTCAACCTCGGCATAGCCGCGGATATAGCCTTCTTCCTGCAGCACATCGAGAAGACGCACGCGCAGGCGCGAGTTGGGCGAACGGATGGAAGACGAACGGCGCAGCTGGCCGTTGCGAATGCGCGTCAGAAGATCGCCAATGGGATCAATAATCATGGTGTCTCCTTACCAGCTCGCCTTGGTCATGCCGGGGATCTGGCCGAAATTGCTCAAGGAGCGCAGCGCGATACGGCTGAGCTTGACCTTGCGATAATAGGCCTTGGGACGGCCCGACAGCTCGCAGCGATGATGGATGCGAACCTTGGAAGAATTGCGCGGCAGCTTGGCCAGCTTGAGGCGGGCCGCGAAGCGGTCTTCGGCGGGGACCTTCATGTCCTCGGCGATCTTCTTCAGCTCGGCGCGCTGGGTGGCGTACTGCGCCACCAGCTTTTCGCGCTTCTTGTTCCGGTTGATCTGGCTCTGTTTCGCCATGGTTTCGAATCGCCCTTAGTTCGTCGTGAAGGGGAACTGGAAGCCTTCGAGAAGCGCCTTGGCTTCTTCGTCGGTCTTCGCAGAGGTATTGAAGATGATGTCCATGCCCCAGACCGTTTCGGTCTTGTCATAGTCGATTTCCAGGAACACCACGTGCTCCTTCATGCCCATGGCATAGTTGCCGCGGCCATCGAAGCTCTTGGGGTTCACGCCGCGGAAGTCGCGCACGCGGGGCAGCGCAATCGTGATCAGGCGGTCGATGAATTCATACATGGCGTCGCCACGCAGGGTCACCTTGGCGCCGATCGCCAGGCCTTCGCGGATCTTGAACTGCGCGATGGCCTTCTTGGAGCGCGTCATCATGGCCTTCTGGCCGGCGATGGCGGTCAAATCGTTCAGCGCCTGCTGGATCTTCTTGGAGTCCGAAGCCGCCTCGCCCGCGCCGATATTCAGCACGACCTTGTTGATCTTCGGCACCTGCATGACGTTGGTGTAGCCGAACTTCTTCATCAGCTCGGCCTTGATGGTCTCGTTGTAGCGCTGCTTGAAGCGCGGAACATAACCCTTCTCGGTCTGACGCTCGCCCACGCCAACCTGCGTGCCGGTATTGACGGCACGGCGTTCTTTCTTGTTCGCCTTCGCTTCGGCCTTGGCGGCCTCCTGCGGATTGCGGCTGTTTACACCTGCGTCAGACATCAATGACCTCACCGGACTTCTTCGCGAAGCGGACCTTGCGGCCATCGCCCAGCGTCTTGAAACCAATGCGCGTGGCGTTGCCCGACTTGGGATCGACATGCGCGAGATTGGACATATGAATCGTGGATTCCTTGTTCACGATGCCGCCCGGCTGGGTCTGGGTCTGGCGCTGATGGCGCTTGACCACATTGACGCCCTGCACCAGTGCGCGCTCGGCCTTCGGGAACACCTTGAGCACTTCGCCCTTCTTGCCCTTGTCGCGGCCGGTCCGGACAATGACCTTGTCGCCCTTCTTGATAGTGCTCATCACAGAACCTCCGGGGCGAGCGAAATGATCTTCATCTGGCCTTTGTTGCGCAGCTCGCGCGTCACCGGTCCAAAGATGCGGGTGCCGATCGGCTCGCCCTGGGCGTTGACCAGCACGGCGGCATTGCCGTCGAAGCGGATCAGGCTGCCATCGGGACGACGCACGCCCTTGGCAGTGCGCACGACGACGGCCTTGAGGACTTCGCCCTTCTTCACGCGACCGCGCGGAATGGCTTCCTTGACCGACACCACAATGATGTCGCCAACCTCGGCATAACGCCGATGAGAGCCGCCCAGGACCTTGATGCACATGACGAGCTTGGCGCCGGAATTGTCGGCGACTTCTAGCTCGGTGGACATTTGAATCATAACAACAACTCCGATGCGCTAATTGCGCTTATTTCCCGACGCGTTCCAGCACTTCCCAGGTCTTCAACTTGGAAAGGGGCCGGCATTCCTGGATGCGGACGACATCGCCCGTCTTGAACTGATCTTTTTCGTCATGCGCGTGATACTTCTTCGAGCGGCGCACGGTCTTGCCCAGCACGGGGTGGATGAAACGGCGTTCCACCTTCACCACCACCGTCTTGGTGTTCTTGTCGCTGACAACAGTGCCTTGCAGGATGCGTTTGGGCATTTCTCTTAAGCCTTTTTGCGGCGTTGTTCGGTGAGCACGGTCTCGATGCGGGCGATGTTCCGGCGCAGCACGCGGATGCGGCCGGTATTTTCCGCCTGGCCATTGGCCCGCTGGAAGCGCAGGTTGAACTGCTCTTTCTTGAGGCTGACCAGCTGCGTGCCCAGCTCGTCCGCGGTCTTGGTGCGGAAATCCTCGGCCTTGGACGCCGTCTTGGCAGACGTGACCTTCTTGGCCTTGGCCGGCTTGGTGGTTTTTGCTGCTGCTTTTTTCGCCATGGTTTTTCTCTTACACGCTGCGCGCGATGAACTTGGTCGCGATGGAAAGCTTGGCAGCGCCCAGGCGCATGGCTTCCTTCGCCGTCACCAGGTCGACGCCGTCAATTTCAAACAGGATGCGGCCCGGCTTGACCTTGGCCACCCAGAATTCCGGCGCGCCCTTGCCCGAACCCATGCGCACTTCGGCAGGCTTCTTGGACACCGGCACGTCCGGGAAAATGCGGATCCACACGCGGCCAGCACGCTTCATCTGGCGGGTGATGGCACGGCGCGCGGCTTCGATCTCGCGCGCGTTGAGGCGTTCCGGCTCCATGGCCTTGAGGCCAAAGGCGCCGAAGTTCAGTGAGGTACCCGCCTTGGCAGCGCCGTTGATACGGCCCTTGAACTGCTTGCGGAATTTTGTGCGCTTGGGTGACAGCATGATTCTTCTCTTTACTCCGCAGCGGCCGGAGCGCGTTCACGCTCGCGGGCCGGACGGTTGCCGGCATCCAGGTCGGCCTGGCGCTTCTCGGTGGCGAAGGGATCATGTTCCATGATCTCGCCCTTGAAGATCCAGACCTTGACGCCACAGGTGCCATAGGTGGTGAAAGCGGTAGCGATACCGTAGTCGATGTCCGCGCGCAGCGTGTGCAACGGCACGCGGCCTTCGCGGTACCATTCCACGCGCGCGATTTCGGCGCCGCCAAGACGGCCGCCGCAGGTGATCTTGATGCCCAGCGCGCCAAGACGCATGGCGGTCTGCACCGAACGCTTCATCACGCGGCGGAACGCGACGCGGCGTTCCAGCTGCTGGGCGATATTCTCGGCCACCAGCTTGGCGTCGATTTCCGGCTTGCGGATTTCCACGATGTTCAGGTGGACTTCGTCGGCGGTGTACTTCTGGACGTCGGACTTCAGCTTGTCGATGTCCGCGCCCTTCTTGCCGATCACCACGCCCGGACGGGCCGAGTGGATGGTGACGCGGCACTTCTTGTGCGGACGCTCGATCACGATGCGGGAGACGCCGGCAGCCTTGAGCTTGTCGCTCAGGTATTCGCGGATCTTGATGTCTTCCTGCAGGAGCTTTCCATACTCCTTCTTGCCCGCGTACCAGCGCGAGTCCCAGGTCCGGTTGATGCCCAGACGCAGACCAGTCGGGTTGACCTTCTGACCCATTACTTCTTCTCCTTGGCCGGCTTCTTGGCCGCATTCTTTTTGGCGGGCGTCTTGCCCGTGGACTTCTTTTCGCCGTCAGCCTTGGCCTTGGGGGCCGGCTTGGATTCTTCTTCGCGCTTCTTTTCTTCGACGATGATCGTGATCTGGCTGAAGAACTTCTCGATGCCGCCCGAATTGCCGCGGGCGCGGGCATGGAAGCGCTTCATGACCAGGTTCTTGCCGACGCTGGCTTCGCTGACCACCAGGTCATCCACGTCGAGATCGTGATTGTTCTCGGCATTGGCGATGGCGGACTGCAGGATCTTCTTGACGTCCTTGGCGATGCGCTTGGGCGAGAAGCTGAGTTCGTTCAGGGCGCGATCAACCCGCTTGCCGCGGATCGACTGGGCCACCAGGTTGAGCTTGCGCGGGGAGACGCGGATGTTACGGCCAATCGCCACCGCCTGGTGGTCCTTGAGCACGCGCGCGCGGGATTCCTTGCCCATCAGGCCCTCTTCGCTTTCTTGTCGCCGCCGGCGCCGCCGCCGGAGGCAGCGCTGTGGCCGTGGAAAGTGCGGGTGGGCGAGAATTCGCCCAGCTTGTGGCCAACCATGTCCTCGGTGACCAGCACCGGGATATGCTTGTGGCCGTTATAAACGCCGAACGTCACGCCGACGAATTGCGGCAGGATGGTCGAGCGGCGTGACCAGGTCTTGATCACATCCTTGCGGCCGGAGCTGCGCGCGGCGTCTGCTTTCTTGAGCAGATAACCGTCGACGAAGGGACCTTTCCAAACAGAGCGAGTCATATCTTACCCTTGTGCCTTGCCTTTGCGCGTACGCACGATGAATTTCGTGGTGCGCTTGTTTTTGCGGGTCTTGGCGCCCTTCGTCGGCTTGCCCCACGGTGTAACCGGATGACGGCCACCCTTGGTGCGGCCTTCGCCGCCGCCATGGGGATGGTCGATCGGGTTCATCGCGGTGCCGCGGACATGCGGGCGCTTGCCCTTCCACACGTTACGGCCGGCTTTGCCGATGACTTCGTTCATGTGGTCGGGATTGGAAACCGCGCCGATCGTCGCCATGCAGGTGAGCGGGATCTTGCGCACTTCCGAGGAGTTCAGGCGAACCAGGGCATAACCGGCGTCGCGGCCCAGATACTGGGCATAGGTGCCGGCGCTGCGCGCGATCTGGCCGCCCTTGCCCGGCTTCATTTCGATATTGTGGACGATGGTGCCGATCGGCATTGCACCCAGCGGCATGGCGTTACCAACCTTCACGTCGACTTTTTCGCCCGACACAATGGTATCGCCAACGGCCAGGCGCTGCGGCGCCAGGATGTAGGCCATCTCGCCATCCTTGTACTTGATGAGCGCGATGAAGCTGGTGCGGTTGGGATCATATTCCAGGCGATCGACAACGGCCGGCTGGTCGAACTTGCGGCGCTTGAAATCGATCATGCGATAGCGCTGCTTGTGACCGCCGCCCTGATAGCGCACCACGATGCGGCCGGTGTTGTTGCGGCCACCCTTGGAGTGCTTGCCTTCGGTCAGCGCCTTGACGGGGCCGCCCTTGTGCAGACCGGTACGGTCGATCAGGACCAGCTGGCGCTGGCCGGGAGTCGTGGGTTTGTATTGCTTCAGAGCCATGGCTTAGAGACCCGTTGTAATATCGATCTGGTGGCCCTCTTCGAGGGTCACGATCGCTTTCTTGAAATCATTGCGCGTATAGCGCTTGCCGCGGGCCATCTTGCGCTTGCCCTTCACGACAATGGTATTCACCGACTTCACCTTGACCTTGAACAGGTCCGTGATCGCCTTGGCGATGGCGGGCTTGGTGGCGTCCAGCGTCACGCGGAACACGACCTGGTTCGCCTCGATCAGGCGCGTGGCCTTTTCGGTGATCACCGGCGAGAGGATGACATCGTAGTTCGTGCTCATGACAGGCGCGCCTCGATCGCTTTGACGGCGGCAGTGGTCAGGACCAGCTTGTCGCTACGCATGATGTCGTAAACATTGATGCCGGCGACGGACAGCAGGTTCACGCTGCTGAGGTTGCGGGCCGAGAGCTGGAAGTTCTTGTCGAACTCGCCATCCACCACCAGGGCGCGGCCGACCTTCAGCTTGTCGAACTGCTTGGCCAGGGTGCCGGTCTTGATATCCTTGCTCTTGGCTTCGTCGAGAATGACGATCGAACCGGCCTTGGCCTTGGACGACAAGGCGTGGCGCAGGCCCAGCGCCTTTACCTTCTTGGGCAAATCGAATTCATGGCTGTGCGAAACCGGGCCCATGGCCTTGGCGCCGCCCACGAACAACGGAGCGCTGCGCGCGCCGTGACGGGCATTACCGGTGCCCTTCTGCTTGTACATCTTCTTCTTGGTGCGGTTCACCTCGGCGCGGGTCAGCACCTTGTGCTGGCCGCTGCGGCGCTTGGCGAGTTGCCACACCACGACGCGCTGGATCAGGTCGGCGCGGGGCTCGAGGCCGAAGATCGCGTCGTTCAGTTCCAAATCGCCCGAAGACTTGTTGTCGAGATTGAGGATCTTGGTTTTCATGACTTAGCCCTCAGCCTGCTGTTCGGAGGCCGTCTCGGCGGCGGGAGCAGCCGGAGCGGCGCCAGCCGAACGCTTCTTGACGGAAGCCGGCATCGGCAGGTCCTTGGCGGGCTTCTTGACGGCGTCACGCACCATCACCCAGCCGCCCTTGGAACCCGGCACCGCGCCGCGCACCATGATCAGGCCGCGCTCGACATCAACCTTCGCCACTTCCAGGTTCTGGGTGGTGATGTTTTCGACGCCGTAATGGCCATGCATCTTCTTGTTCTTGAATGTCTTGCCCGGGTCCTGGCGACCGCCGGTACCGCCCAGCGAGCGATGGCTGATCGAGACGCCGTGCGAGGCTTCAAGGCCGCGGAAATTCCAGCGCTTCATGGCGCCGGTGAAACCACGACCCTTGGTGACGCCCTGGACGTCCACCTTCTGGCCGACCACGAAATGGTCAGCCTGGATGGCGTCGCCCACGTCCAGCATGTTCTTTTCGTCGATGCGGAATTCGGCGACCTTTTTACGGGGCTCCATTTCCGCCTTGGCGAACTGGCCGCGTTCGGCCTTGCTGGCATTCTTGGGCTTGGCAAAACCCGAGCCGAGCTGGACGGCGCTATAGCCATCCTTCTCGACGGTACGGGTGCTGATGACGGCGCAGCCGTCGAGCTTGAGGACAGTGACCGGAACATGGGTACCGTCGGCCTGGAACAGCCGGGTCATGCCGATCTTCTGCGTGATGACGCCTGTGCGCACCTTACGCTCCTTACAACTTGATTTCGACGTCGACGCCGGCAGCCAGGTCGAGCTTCATCAGCGCGTCCACGGTCTGGGGTGTCGGGTCGATAATGTCGAGCAGACGCTTATGCGTCCGGATTTCGAACTGTTCGCGGCTCTTCTTGTCGACATGGGCGCTGCGATTGACGGTGAAGCGCTCGATGCCGGTGGGGAGCGGAATCGGGCCCCTCACCTGTGCGCCGGTGCGCTTCGCCGTGTTCACGATTTCCCGCGTCGAATTGTCGAGAATCCGGTGGTCGAAGGCTTTCAGCCTGATGCGGATATTCTGATTTTGCATATGAACTTCCTTCGAACCGGTCCGCTACTTACTTGATGATCTTGGCAACGACGCCGGCGCCGACGGTACGGCCGCCTTCACGAATGGCGAAGCGCAGCTTCTCTTCCATCGCGATGGGGACGATCAGTTCGACTTCGCACGACACATTGTCGC
>CANJLC010000009.1 GCA_947475445.1 Alphaproteobacteria bacterium | reverse complement strand
GCTCGGTTATCAGCCGCCGGCCCCCGAAACCGCGTCGTCGCTATGGCCGCCCTCCGGTTCCGCTACGCTCCACCTACGGCCGGCCATAGCGCTGGAGGCTGGAATGCACTAACAATCAAAACGGACCACCCAGTGGGGGCCGATCACGCGGCACCGATGTGGCCCGGGAGGCAAGCGCGCTGGTGCTGCTCCATGATGATTTCGCCTCCATCGTCGCCACCATCCGCTTGGGCAGGCGCATCTACGACAATATGCGCAAGGCTATCGCCTATATCGTGGCGGTGCATGTGCCCATAGCAGGCCTGGCGCTGCTGCCTATCCTTTGCGGCATGCCCCTGATCCTGATGCCCATCCAGATTGCGCTTCTGGAAATGGTGATTGATCCGGCCTGCTCCGTGGTCTTCGAATCTGAAAGGGAAGAGCGCGATGTCATGCATCGTCCGCCCCGCAAGCCCGGTGCGCCGGTGCTGCCAGCGGGAGCTGCGATGTGGGCCGGCATTCAGGGCCTGGTCGCGCTTGCGATCGGTGCTGGCGCCTTGTTCGCGGGGGCGGGGCTTGGCATGGGGCCGAGCGACCTGCGGGCGCTGGTTTTCACCATCCTGGTGGTGATGAATATCGGCCTGATCCTGGTCAACCGGTCCTTCCGTTCATCCCTGGCGGAGGCCGTGCTGCGCCCCAACCCGGCATTATGGATCCTGGTGTGCGTGGTCGCCCTGATCCTTTCAGCCGCCCTTTACTGGCCGCCGATGCAGGCGCTTTTCCACTTCGGCCCATTGCACCCGGATGATCTGGCCGGATGCCTGGCCGCGGGTGTCCTGCTCCTGTGCCTGCTAGAAAGCGGCAAGCGGTTGGGATTTGCCCGGCAGGACGAATAGGGGCAAGCGCCACCAATGCGTGCGGCCATCTGCCGGCTTCGCCAAAGGCGATTGCTGCTAATTCGGCGTGATGCGGAACAGGCCGCCATTGGTGGCGTCTTCCAGCGCCCACAACGCGCCATCGGGACCTTCTTCCACATCGCGCAGGCGGTGGCCCACATCAAAGCGCTCCGCCGGCTTGGCGCCGCCCTTGCCATCGAAGGTGATGCGGTTGAGCGTCTTGGTGGCCATGCCGCCCATCAGCGCCGAGCCCTTCCATTGCGGGAACATGGCGCCCTTGTAAAAGATCAAACTTCCCGGCGCGATGATCGGCGTCCAGTAGATCACGGGCTTGGCGAGATCGGAGCGCGTGTCGGGGCTGGGGATCGGCACACCATTGTAATTGGTGGAATAGGACGCCAGCGGCCAGCCGTAATTCTTGCCGGGCTCGATCAGGTTCAGTTCGTCACCGCCCTTGGGACCATGCTCGACTTCCCACAAGCGGCCATCGGGCGCGAAGGCCAGGCCATAGGGCGTGCGGTGACCCACGCTCCAGGTCTCTGACGGCGTCAAATTCGGGCCGGGGAAGCTATAGGTGCTGACCACCGGCGCAGTCTTGGCCTTTTCCGTGTCGGCCGGCGGATCGATCAGCGGGATGCTGGTGGCGCCGGTCTTGCCGGCATTGGGATTGCCGGGCGCGGGTTTTCCGTCGAGCGTCAGGTGCAGAATCTTGCCGACGGGCTGGCTGGGATCCTGGGCTGGCGTCATGCGCTGGCGATCGCCAACCGTGAGGAACAAGGAATTGCCGTCCGGCGCGAAGGCGATCTGCGCCCCGAACTGGCCGCCCTTGCCGGTGGGAAGCTGGCGCCAGATCACCTGCAAGCCATCCAGGCTGCCGGAACCATTGGGTGCAATCACAAGCTTCGCTTTGGCCAGCGCCAGGCCAGAGCCATAAGCGCCCGGCTCGGAATAGGTGAGGTAAATGCTGTTGTCCGTGGCGTAATGGGGCGACACGAATACGCCCAGCATGCCGCCCTGCCCGCCATAGGCCACGTGCGGCACGCCCGTCACCGCGGTCTTGGCGCCTGCCTGCGTGACCAGATAGATGGGACCGACTTTCTCGGTCACCAGCATGCGGCCATCGGGCAGGAAGGCCAGGCGCCAGGGCAGGCCAAAGCTGGCCACCTGGGTCATGGTGAAAGGCAGATTGGTGATGGGGGCCTGTTCGCCGGCATTCACCTGCGCCTGCGCCGTGGTGGACACCAAAGTCAGGAACAACGCCGTTTTCACCGATTTCATGAGTCTACTCCTTGAATGGCGGTCACGGGCCGCGCCGGGAGCCACTTATATCCCAGCGATCCGAAAATTGCAGCCCCGAAGTCCTAGCCGAACACCTTCCTCAGCAAATCGGTGGTGCGGGCGGCGGGGTTGGCGCGAATGTCAGCCTCCTCCGTCGCCAGATAATGAAAAACGCCGTCCAGCGACTTGCCCACGACGTAATTGGTCAGGTTGAAATTCTTGATCATGTCCCCGCCGACCGGCAGCGAAGCGGTGCGGGTCTGGGCATATTGCAGCGCCTTGACCGCGCCGACGCTCGACAGGCTCTTGTCGACGATGGGGGAGAAGGAGCTGGTCAGCTCGTTCGAAGTGGTGCGGCGGAAATATTGCGTGGCGCCGTCATTGGGCCCCATCAATATGCCTTGCGCATCGGCGATGGTCATCCTGGTGATGGCGCCGGTGAAAATGTCGAGCGCCTTTGGCACGGCCTGTTCGGCGGCGCGGTTCATCTTGGTCTGAAGATCGTCCATCAGTCCGGCCTGGGACAGGGCCCTGAGGATCCCCGCGACCTGCTGCAGGGGACCCGGCAGCGCAATGCGGATCAGCGGATCGCCATTGAAGCCGTCCACCCTGCCAAGCTGTCCCACCACATGGCGGGACGCGATCTGGAGCGCCTCTTTCAGGCCGCCGCCAATCTGGGCCGGGCTGAGCCCCGCGCCCAGGCCGCTGCCGCCGCCGGTCTTGCGGTTCTGGGAATTGAGAAAGGATTTGCCCAGCTCCATGATGCTTTGGGACTGTGCCGACAAGGGAATGCCGGCAAGAAGCGCGCCCAGCAACGCGCGGCGCGGCAGATGATTGGTCATCGCAAATTCTCCGTCAAAAATATCAGCGTTCGAAATAATCGGGGCCGGGATTGCCCGGCCCATAATGGATAAGGCGGACCTTACGGCCCGCCTTATCCTGCGTCAAAGCGATGGTGGTTATTTCTTCTTCTTGCTGAAGTCGATTTTCTTGACGGCCACGAACTCGATTTCCAGCAGCGAGCCGCCGCCGGCCAGCGACGCCACCTTGAAAGTGGAACGCGCCGGCTTGTTGGGCTGCTCCTTGGTGCCGAAATAGCGCAGCCAGACCTTGTTCATGTCGGCAAAACGGATGCCCTGGTTGGCGTGCGGATCGGGCGCCATGAAGACATGGGCCTGGATCACATCGCCGAAGGTCAGGCCGTATTTGGCCAGCATCGCCTTGTGCATCTCCAGCACCGCTTCGGTCTGCTGGTAGATGTCGCCATAAACGGCGGGCTTGTAATTGGCATCGCCCAGGACGCCGACCGCCCGCGTGATGGGCTGCGGGTTGGTGCCGCTGATATAGAAAGTCGTATAGCCCGGCGGCACCGCCAGGGATTCCACGTATGGCGAGCTTTCCCGCACTGTGCCATCCGGATTGAGCGGATAGATGCGCGTCACTTCAGTGGGCGATATTTCGACTGTCGGCGTGGGCGCCGCGCCTTGCGCATGCGCCGCACCAGCCATGCCGCAAAGGGCGGTGGCAAGAGCAAGGTTTTTCCATGTTTTCATCGTGTCTGTTCCCCATTCGGGCGTGCACGAAATTGCACACGCGCTTCGCAAGACTCTGCAGAGTCTTCGGCTGTGAAGGCTAAGGAAATTTTGCCTTACCCGCGTGTCCGGCAATCACCCGGGCTTTTGCATAGACATTGCCTGACATGCATGTGTCGCAAAGGTCCATGGCCATGAAAATACAGTGTTTCCGGCAACTTGTTGACAAGGCGGCAAAAGCGTTGCCCTCTTGCCGCGCCGGGCCTGCCCGAGCATTTTGAAATTTGCTGTCCGTGTTTTTTTTGGGACAAGCCGATTCGCAAACAGGGGAACGTCTCATGGACAAAGACCAAAACACGCAAACGCGCCGCAAACTGCTTGGCGCCCTTGGTGGCGCGGCGGCGTTGCTGCCCTTCACCAATTCGGCTTTCGGCCAGGGCGGCTGCCGCGACGGTTACGGCCAGGCGGCCACCAGCCGCTGCCCCTTGCCGCTGGAGCAGGCCACGGCGCCCATCAAGGAAGTTTTTGAATCCACCGGATGGAAGACCATCGGGCTGGAACATATTTTGATCGATGTGGTGGACTACAAGAAGGAGGCCGCTTTCTACGTCGCCCTGATGGGCTGGAAGCTGCGCCGTGACACCGGCAACCGGGCCAGCCTGGATGTGGGCAAATGGGGCAGCGTGATTTTCCGCGGCATGAATCCGGAATCCTTTGGCCCCGGCGCGCCGGCCGCCAATGGCCGCCCGGCCCAGCCGGCGCCGCGCGCCGCTGTGCGCGGTTTTGCCTGGGTGATCGACAAGTGGGACGCCAAGACGGTGAAAGCCGAATTGGAAAAACGGGGCATGACGCCGGTGGCCGAAAATGACGGCGCCTTTGAAAGTTTCCATGTGAAGGACCCGGACGGCTGGGACCTGCAGATTTGCAACGACAAGGGCCTATTCGCCCAGCGCAAGACGGCGCCCACCGCGAAATTGTCCGAACCCCTGCCCTTTGCCTCCACCGGCTGGAACACGGTGTGGCTGGACCACTGTTCTTTCCGCGTCAGCAACTACAAGGAAAGCGCCTCTTTCTATGCCAACCTGCTGGGCTGGCAGAAAACCTATGACGAAGGCACGCAGAACGAGATGATGGTCGGCGATGTGGGCGACATATTGGTCCGCGGCGGCAATCCCTTCGTCACGCCGGGCGCTCCCAAGGGCGCGCTGATCGACCATATCTCCTTCGGCATTGATCCGTGGGATGTGGAAGGCGTGCGCAGCGCCCTGGAATCGCGCGGGCTCAAGGCGCAGATTGATACCTCGGGCCAGCATCCTGGCCCCGATGGCAAGCTGGTGCAGGACGATATCTACCAGGCGGCGTTCCAGAGCTATCACACCGATACGCCCAACGGCTACAATCTGCAGATCAGCTGGAACACAAAGGACAAGCGGCTGGCGCTCGCCACCGCCGTCAAGCCCAAGCAGCTGCGCAAATATCCAACGCCGCTGATGCAGCCGATGGACAAGTATAATCCCTAGACCACCAGGTTGACCGGAGCGTGCAGGGTGGCGCCGCGGTCCAGCGCCCCCGGCGCGCCCGTGACCTGCGCCAGGAAATGGGCCCGCGCTTCCACCGCCAGGGCGGCGGACACCAGCAGGTCATGGCTGCCGCCCTGTTCATGCTGGCGGGCGCATTCGCGCAGGATGCGCGCCAGCGCGATGAAGTCGGTCAGATTATGTGCGGCATAGCCCATGAACCCATAATAATCAGGCCCGCCGCTGGTTGCAGCGTGCAGGCCGGGTTGCTGGCAAAAAGGTAAATAGGAGCTAAACGGAAATGGGCGCTTTTATCGACGAATGTGATTGATAGTTTTCGAGCGTGAAATCCTCGAACTTGAAGTCGAAGATGTCCTTCACCGCCGGATTGAGCCGCATGCTGGGCAGGGCAAAGGGCTGGCGCGACAGCTGTTCGCGCGCCTGGTCGAGATGATTGAGGTACAGATGCGCATCCCCAAAGGAATGGATGAATTCGCCGGGCTTCAGGCCCGTGACCTGCGCCACCATCAGCGTCAGCAACGCATAAGAAGCAATATTGAAGGGCACGCCCAAAAAGATATCGGCCGAACGCTGGTAAAGCTGGCAGGAGAGTTTTCCGTCCGCGACATAGAACTGGAACAGGCAATGGCAGGGCGCCAGCGCCATCTTGGAAATATCCGCCGGGTTCCAGGCGGTCACGATCAGGCGGCGTGAATCCGGATTGGCCTTGATGTCCTGGATCAGGCCGGAAATCTGGTCAATGGTGCCGCCGTGATCGCCCGGCCAGGAACGCCATTGCGCGCCATAGACGGGACCAAGCTCGCCATTGGCGTCGGCCCATTCATCCCAGATCGTGACGCCATGCTCGTTCAGCCACTGCACATTGGTTTCGCCGCGCAGGAACCAGAGCAGTTCGTAGATGATGGATTTGAGGTGCACTTTCTTGGTGGTGACGAGGGGGAAACCTTCGGAAAGGTCGAAGCGCATCTGGTGGCCGAAGATGGAGCGCGTGCCGGTGCCGGTACGGTCGCGCTTTTCCACGCCCTTGTTCAGGGCCAGTTCCATCAGGTCGAGATATTGGCGCATGAAAGTCCGGTTCTGACGCTGCTTTGGCACGATTCCCGCGCGTGTTGGAAATTAACCCGCCAGCACCTATATTGGAAAGGTCGGACAGGCTTGCCTGCCCGAATATGGCGATAAACGACTGTGTAATAAGCGGCCCGGACCCGGGGGCGGTACCCGGCGCCTCCACCACAAGCCCACTTTCAGGGTGGGTTTTTGTGGGGGCGAAACAGGATCGACGGACGTGTAAAGACTGCTCTTTTGCCGGGTATGGTTCCGCCCTTATCGGACTATTGTTTAGGTGCCAACGATAATGAAATGGCCCTCGCTGCCTAACTACGGTTAGACAAGCGCGGCTCGGGGGGCGCCGGGCAACAGAAGCCCCCCACCGTTTCCGGTTCCAATCAGGCGTACTTCCCGAGCATAAAAAAAGCGCACCGGGCAGGCTTAGCTTTTCTTATGGTCCGTAGCGACAGCGTACGGACGCGAATTAGAAAAGCTTGCCCTAGCCGAGCGCTTGCGCGAGGCGACAGAAGCACCTGCCGCTTATACCCTCATTTGTTTTCAACCGGCTTTCAGCCGCCATGTGCCGCCGCGCCGGTCATAGCCTGCGACCAGCGCCGCCGCCACGCAGATGCTGCCGCCCAGTGTTATCGCGATGCCGGTGCCGGCATGCTCGGCGACAAAGCCCAATATCAGCGCCCCCCAGGGCATCATGCCCAAGAACGCCATGGCGTAGAGCGACACCACGCGGCCGCGCATCTCGTCGCGCGACACCAGCTGGATGATGGAATTGGTCGAGCCGCCCAGCAGCATCAGGCTGAAGGAACAGGGCAGCAGCAGCGCCATGGACAGCCAGAACATGTGCGATTGGGAAAAGGCGATCAGCGACAGCCCAAACCCCAGCGCCGCCGTCACCGGCGTCGCCAGCAAATGCCGGTCCGGCACCCGCGCCAATGTATAGGCGCCGGCCAGCGCCCCTGCCCCCACCGCGCCATAGAGAAAGCCAAGGCCCTCGCTGCCCTGGTGCAGCACGTCCCGGGCAATGGCAGGCAGCAGCGTGAGGTAGGCGGCGCCAAATGCCGAGCAGAACATGATCAGGAACAGCGACAGGCGGATCTCGCGGGTGCGCCAGGAATAGACGAAGCCCTGCCGGATGGCGCGCAAAGGGTCGGCATGCTTGCGTGGCGCAAGCGGCGTGAACCGCATCAGAACCAGGCAGACAATCACGGCGGCGTAGGACAGCGCATCCAGGGAAAAACACACGCCGATGCCCACCAGCGCGATCAATATCCCCGCCACCGGCGGCCCCACCACGCGGGCCAGGTTGAACATCATGGAATTGAGCGAGATGGCGTGGCGCAAATCTTCCTTGCCCACCATATCCACCGTCATGGCCTGGCGCAGCGGAATGTCGAAGGCGTTGATGAAGCCCTGGAACAGCGCCAGGCACACCACCATACAGACCTGGATCACCCCGGTCAAAGTGAGGATGGCCAGCGCCAGCGATTGTGCGCAGGCCAGGCCCTGCGTCAGCAGCAGCAGGCGGCGGCGGTCAAAGCGGTCGGAAATAATGCCGCCGAGCATGGAGAAGAAGAATACGGGCACGGCGGCGCAGAAGCTGACCACGCCCAGAAGAAACGGCGAATGGGTCAGGCTGTAGACCAGGTAGCCCTGCGTCACATTGGTAATCCAGGTGCCCATCAGCGAGATCAGCTGGCCGATGAAGAACAGCCGGTAATTGCGGTGACGGAACACGCGCAGGAATGCGAAGGCGCTGCGGTCTTCCAGGGCCTGGGCGGGGGAGACTTCCGGCGGCGGCGCTTCCACCGGCTGCACCGACAATTGCGTGTCGGTTGCAAGCCCGGTTTCAAGGATGGAATCGGCGGTCATCTGTACCCCGGCATATACCCGCGCACCCCTGGCGCTCAAGCGGATTGAGGGGCGCAGGACGAGGTATTTTTTGCAAAAATAAGGGTTTAGGACCGTCCCGGCGGTGTGGCGCGATTGACTCCTTATGGGCGGCGCATAGTCTCCCAAATTCCATGGCAAAAGACTTTATCGGCTATCAGGCATTGACGGATTCGGCGCTGCGCGGCGTGGTGCGCGACGCGCTTCGGCGTATCGAGAAATCCGGCCTGATCGGCGCGCATCATTTCTACCTGACCTTCAAAACCCATGGCGAAGGGGTGGATATTCCCGATTTTCTGAAGGAGCAATATCCCGACGAGATGACCATCATCATCCAGCACCAATATTGGGCGCTGAAAGTGAAGGATGATTATTTCGAGGTGACGCTGACCTTCAAGAAACTGCCGGCGCCGCTGCATATTCCCTTTGCCGCCCTCACCGCTTTCTTCGATCCGGGCGTGCAGTTCGGCCTGCAGTTCCGCAGCGAGGGCGAAGCCGCCAAGTCAGGCCCCGTCGCCGTGCCGCCTGCCGAGATTGCGGGCACCGAGCCTGCCCCGGAGACGGCCGCCGCCCCGCCGGTGGAAAAGCCCGTGCCCGCCGCCGGCGAAGTCGTCAGCCTGGATTCCTTCCGCAAGAAGTAAAACGCCATGACCAAGACCCGTACAGAAACCGATACTTTCGGACCCATAGAGGTTGCCTCTGACCGCTATTGGGGCGCGCAGGCCCAGCGGTCGCTGGGCAATTTCAAGATCGGCTGGGAGAAACAGCCCCTGCCTGTGGTGCGGGCGCTGGGCATCGTCAAGCGCGCCGCCGCCGAAACCAACATGGCGCTGGCGGGCCTGGACAAGAAGATCGGCCAGACCATTGTCGCCGCCGCCCAGGAAGTGATCGACGGCAAGCTGAACGATCATTTCCCGCTGGTGGTGTGGCAGACGGGATCGGGCACCCAGTCCAACATGAACGCCAATGAAGTGATCTCCAACCGCGCCATCGAGATGCTGGGCGGGGAGATGGGCAGCAAGAAGCCGGTCCATCCCAACGATCACGTCAATATGAGCCAGTCGTCCAACGACACCTATCCCACCGCCATGCATGTGGCGTGCGCCGAGGAAATTCACAATCGTTTGCTGCCGGCCCTGAAGCATCTGCAGGCGGCTTTGGATGTGAAGGTTGCGGCCTGGAAAGACATCATCAAGATCGGCCGCACCCACACCCAGGACGCCACGCCGGTGACGCTGGGCCAGGAATTTTCCGGTTACGCCACCCAGGTCAGGAACGGCATCGCGCGCATCGAGATGACCATGCCCGCGCTGATGCAGCTGGCCCAGGGCGGCACCGCCGTGGGCACGGGCCTGAATGCCCCCATCGGTTTCGACAAGATGGTCGCCGACAAGATCGCCGCCATCACCGGCATGGCGTTTACCACCGCCCCCAACAAGTTCGAGGCGCTGGCCGCCCATGACGCCATGGTGTTCAGCCATGGCGCCATCAACACGGTGGCCGCCAGCCTGTTCAAGATTGCCAATGACATCCGCCTGCTGGGATCGGGCCCGCGCTCGGGCCTGGGCGAATTGTCCTTGCCGGAAAATGAGCCGGGCTCTTCCATCATGCCGGGCAAGGTCAATCCCACCCAATGCGAGGCGATGACCCAAGTCTGCGTGCAGATTTTCGGCAATCATGCGGCGCTGACCTTTGCCGACAGCCAGGGCCATTTCGAACTGAACGTCTACAATCCCGTGATGGCGTATAATTTCCTGCAGAGCGTGCGGCTGATGGCGGACGCGGCAGTGAGCTTCACCGACAATTGCGTGGTGGGCATTGAACCGCGCCTTGACAATATAAAGGCGGGATTGAACCGCTCGCTGATGCTGGTGACGGCGCTGGCGCCCAAGATCGGCTATGACAACGCCGCAAAGATTGCCAAGACCGCGCACAAGAAAGGCACCACCTTGCGCGAGGAAGCGGTGGGCGGCGGCTATGTCACGGAAGCCGAATTCGACGCCATTGTGCGGCCCGAAGACATGATTTCTCCCAAGTAGCGTGCTGAAGAAACGTTCTTTCTCGCTGTCTGGTCATCGCACCTCGGTGGCGCTGGAGGAAGAATTCTGGACGATCCTGGACGATGAAGCCAAAAACACCGGCCAGAGCCTGGCGGCACTGGTGGGACGGATTGATCTTGCGCGCGGTTCGCGTCCGCTGGCCAGCGCGCTTCGCCTGCATGCGCTTGCGGTCAAACGCACCAATATCTAATCTTGGCGCATGATCATGCTGTATCACGCGCCGCGCTCGCGCTCGTCACGCTTTATCTTCCTGCTGGAAGAATTGGGCATTCCCTACGAGATCCATCGCGTGGATATCCGGCGCGGTGACGGCAGCGGCAGCCGGGACGCTGATGATCCCCATCCCCATGGCAAGGTTCCCGTCATCCGCGACGGCGAAACCGTGGTTTTTGAATCCACCGCTATCGCGCTCTACCTCACCGACAAGTTTCCTGCCGCCGGGCTGGGGCCGCAGATTGGCGATGCCAGACGCGGCGCCTATCTGACCTGGCTGGCCTATTACACGGGCGTGATGGAGCCGGCCTTCATGAGCGCCTTCATGAAATGGGAGGTTCGCCGCGGCACCGCCGCCTGGGTGAAGACCGACGAAGTGATGGAATTTGTGGGCGCCACGCTGGCCAAGGGCCCCTACCTGCTGGGCGAGAAATTCTCCGCCGCCGATATTCTGGTGGGCACTACCTTCAAGCTGTTCCTGGGCTCGCCCCTGTTGCCCAAGACGGAACTGCTGGAAGCCTATGTGAACCGCGTCGTGGAACGGCCTGCCTATGCCAGGGCGGCGGCGAAAGATGGCTGAGATCATCAATCTGCGTCGGGCGCGCAAGGCCAAGGCCCGTGCGGAAAAAGGCAAGGAGGCGGACGCCAACCGCGCCGCCCATGGCACGCCCAAACCCGTGAAAGACCTTGCCCGGGCGCGCGCTGAAAAAGCGCAGCAGACTCTCTCCGGGCACAAGCTGGAACCGGACAAATAATTGGAATTCCGGTGCGGGCGTTCTATAATCGTTCCCATGCCCCCGGATTCTGAGGTTTCCCTTTGAGCGGCTTTGACGACCGCTATTCCGACCCGCTGGATTCAGCGTTCGAGGAGCAATCTTCCGCGCCTGTTCCGCGCGATCCGCCCTATCTCGCCGGCCTGAACAAGGAGCAGCGCGAGGCGGTGGAAAGCGTGGACGGACCCGTGCTGGTGCTGGCGGGGGCGGGCACCGGCAAGACCCGCGTGCTGACCACCCGCCTGGCGCATATCCTTCACACCCGCAAGGCCTGGCCGGGTCAGATGCTGTGCGTCACCTTCACCAACAAGGCGGCGCGCGAAATGAAGGAGCGCATCGGCGCGCTGATCGGCGGCGTGGTTGAAGGCATGCAATGGCTGGGCACCTTCCACAGCATCGGCGCCAAGATGCTGCGCCGCCATGCCGAGCTGGCGGGGCTGAAATCCAATTTCACCATCCTGGATACCGACGACCAGCTCAGGCTGATGAAGCAGCTGATCGAGGCCGAAGGCATTGACGAGAAGCGCTGGCCGGCCCGCGCGCTGGCTTCCATGATTGACGGCTGGAAAAACCGCGGGCTGCGGCCCGACGATGTGTCCGAAGGCGAAGCCCAGGGCTATTCCTTCGGCAAGGGCAAGACGCTGTACCGCCAGTACCAAGACCGGCTGAAGACGCTGAACGCGGCGGATTTCGGCGATTTGCTGCTGGAGACGCTGCATATCCTCAAAACCCAGCCTGACATCTTGGCCGAATATCGCGAGCGCTTTCGCTACATCCTGGTGGATGAATATCAGGACACCAATGTGGTGCAGTATCTGTGGCTGAAATTGCTGGCGACCCAAAGCGGCAATGTCTGCGTGGTGGGCGACGACGACCAGAGCATCTATGGCTGGCGCGGCGCGGAAGTGGAAAACATCCTGCGCTTCGAGCGCGATTTCCCGGGCGCCAAGGTCATCAGGCTGGAACGCAATTACCGCTCCACGCCCATAATACTGGGCGCGGCGTCGGGCCTGATCACCGCCAACAAGGGCCGGCTGGGCAAGACGCTGTGGACGGAAGGCGAACCGGGCGAGAAAATCCGCGTCCAGGGCGTGTGGGACGCCGAAGAAGAAGCCCGCAACATCGCTGCCGACGCGGAGGACCTGCACCGCCAGGGCCATCCCTTCAGCCAGATGGCGATATTGGTGCGCGCGTCCTTCCAGATGCGAGAATTCGAAGACCGCTTTATTTCGCTGGGCCTGCCCTATCGCGTGATTGGCGGCCCGCGTTTTTACGAGCGCGCCGAAGTGCGCGACGCCATGGCCTATCTGCGCCTGATTGCGCAGGGCGATGACGATTTGGCGTTTGAACGCATCGTCAACAAGCCCAAGCGCGGCATTGGCGACGCCAGCGTGGCGTCGCTGCACGCTTTCGCCCGCGCCCGTCAGATACCGCTGCTGGCGGCGGCGCGGGAAATTTCCGACACCGACGAATTGCCGCCCAAGGCGAGGAAAGCGCTGGCCGAACTCTCCGCCAATTTCGCCCGCTGGAGCGAGACATCGAAAGTGTTGCCGCATACCGAGCTGGCGGAAATGGTGCTGGATGAGTGCGGCTATACCGACATGCTGAAAGCCGACAAGTCGGCGGAAGCACCGGGGCGGCTGGACAACCTCAAGGAATTTGTCCGCTCCATGGAAAGCTTTGAATCGCTTTCCGCCTTCCTGGAACATGTGTCGCTGGTGATGGAAATCGCCCAGGATGAAAGCGGCGACCGCATAAACCTGATGACGCTGCATGCCGCAAAGGGACTTGAGTTCAACACTGTCTTCCTGCCCGGCTGGGAAGAAGGACTGTTTCCGTCCCAGCGCACCATGGATGAAAACGGCCTGGCGGGCCTCGAAGAAGAACGCCGCCTGGCCTATGTCGGCCTGACACGGGCGCGCCAGCGCATCCGCCTGTCCTTCGCCGCCAACCGCCGGGTGCATGGCAGCTGGCAAAGCGCCTTGCCCTCGCGGTTCCTCAAGGAAATTCCCGAGGAGCATGTCGACGCGGTGATGGATGAAGGCTTTTACGGCGGCGCCACAGGTTTTCGCGACAATGCGGGGGCGGCGTCTTTCGCCAGCTCCTATGACTTGCCGGGCTGGAAACGCGCCCAGGCCAACCGCGCCGCGGCCGGCGGGGTGCGCACCCGCCCGCCCATGATCGAGGCCCAGGCCTGGACGGTGCAGACCTCCGACCCCGGCGCTTCGCAATATGCGCGTGGCGAGCGCGTTTTCCACCAGAAATTCGGCTATGGAAAAATCAGCTTTGTCGAAGGCAACAAGCTGACGGTGGAGTTCGACAAGGCGGGCGAAAAACGCGTCATCGACCAGTTCGTGTCGCGCGCCTGATTATTTCCGCTCTGTTATTTCCCGCGCGGGGCCTTGAAGGTCATCAGGATCAGGGCCTGCCCGGCAGCCGGGACCAGCTGATGCGCCACGCCTTGCGGCACCATGGCGAAATCGCCCTTGGCCAAGGGATGGGAGGTGCCATCCTTGACGCCGCTGCCAGAGGAATTGCCGTTGCTGGCCTTGGCGTCGATCAGCGTGCCGCCATCCACCAGGGTGCCTGAGCCTTCCAGCACATACATCAGTTCGGCATTGGTATCATGGACCGAGGCGGGCGCGGCTTCGCCGACGCGATATTCCAAGGAGGCGCTGTAGGGCGCCAGGGACAGGATGGGCTGTATGATCAGCGGCTTGGCCGGCATGGCCTTGGCCTTTGCGATCAGAGCCTGGACCTCGGCCGAAGTGGCATAGATCTTCATGTCCGGGGCGGCGGCGGGCGCCATTTGCGCAAAGGCGGCGGTGGGCAGCGCCAGCGCGGCGGCCAGCAGAAGGGTATGCAGCTTCATGTCGGTTTCCTCTGAATTACGGGAGCGCCGGTTGACCGGCCCCGGGCGGCACGGCATATCGCCGGACCAACCCTGGACCTGATCCTATGCCCATGCCGCCCCTGTGGAAAGCGTCCGTCGCGCTGCCCAAGCTTGAAGCATCCGACATGGCGTCGCTGCTGGAGCTGGCCAGCGATCCCCAGGCCGTGCTGATCGTGGAAGAACCCTTCGGTCCCGGCGCCGTGGTAGAAGCTCTGTATACGGAAGAACCGGATGCGGCCTGGCTGTCCAAGATTGCGGGCCAGCCCGTGGATGTTGCCCCCCTGCCCGACCAGGACTGGATCAAGCTGTCCCAGGAGGGCCTGCCGCCGGTGCGGGCGGGACGCTTCTTTGTCTATGGCGCGCATGACGCGGGCCAGGTGCCGCATGGCGTCATCCCCATGCGGATCGAGGCCGGGCTTGCCTTCGGCACCGGGCATCATGAAACCACCGCCTTGTGCCTGGCGGTGCTGAGTGATCTGGCCAAGCGGCGAACCTTCACCAATGTGCTGGATCTGGGCTGCGGCACCGGGCTTCTCGCCATCGGCGCCGTCAAGCTGTGGAAACGGCGCGTGCTGGCCTCCGACATCGATCCTGTCGCCATCGAGGTGACGGATGAAAATGCGCAGGGCAACGGCGTGGGCGACAAGGTGCGCGCCGTGGTGGCCGATGGCTTGACCAATCCCGTGCTGGGGGCCTCCGCGCCCTATGATTTGATCATCGCCAACATCCTGGCCGGGCCGCTGACGCGGCTGGCGCCGCAGATCGTGGCGGCCCTGGCCCCCGGCGCCATGCTGGTGCTGTCGGGCCTATTGACCAACCAGGAAAAAATGATCCTGTCCTTTTACCATCGCCTGCGTTTTGTGGGTGTCTGGCGCGACGGCCCCTGGAGCGCGCTGGTTTTGGAGAAACCAAAACGCTAGGCTGTCCCCATGGATAAGCCATTCCAGAGCTATGATGATCTCAGTGACGCGGCCCAGTGTGCGCCACGGCTGGCGGCCCTGCGCGCGGAACTGAAGGGCCGCGGGCTGGACGGGTTCCTGGTTCCCCATAGCGATGAGCAGGGCAGCGAATATCTGCCGGCCCATGCCGAGCGCCTGGCCTGGCTGACCGCCTTCACCGGCTCGGCCGGCTCCGCCATCGTGCTGATGGACAAGGCGGTGGTGTTCACCGATGGCCGCTACACGCTGCAGGTCGCCAAGCAGACCGACACAAAATTGTTCGAGCCGCGCGACCTGGTTGGCGAAGGGCCGCAAGGCTGGTTGCCCGCAAACCTCCCCAAAGACGCCAGGCTGGGTTACGACCCTTGGCTGTCCACCGCCAATGCCGTGGCGGGCCTGCGCCATGCGGCGGAGCGCGCCGGCGGCACCCTGGTCCCTTGCGACAGCAATCCCATTGATGCGGTGTGGAAGGACCAGCCCGCCCCGCCTGCCCGGCCCGCCGTGACGCATCCGTTCAATCTGGCGGGCGAAACCAGCGAATCCAAGCGCGCAAGGTTGGCGGAGCGCATTGCGCAATCCGGCGCCGATGCCGCCGTGCTGACCCTGGCGGATTCGGTCTGCTGGCTGCTGAACATGCGTGGGCAAGACGTGCCGCACACCCCTTTCGCGCTGGGCTTTGCCATCCTGAACAGTGACGCGACAGTCGATCTGTTCCTCGACGAGAAAAAACGCAGCCCCGAATTGCTGGCCCATTTCGGCAGCGGCGTGCGGTTGCATGCACCAGGCAAGTTCGCAGGCGCGCTGGACGGCCTCAAGGGCAAGCGCGTCATCGCCGATCCCGCCACGGCCGCGACGGCCATATTGGACCGGCTGCACCGCGCTGGCGCCACCATCAAGCACCAGGCTGATCCCTGCCAATTGCCCAAGGCCTGCAAGAACCCGCTTGAGATTGAAGGCATGCGCAAGGCCCATATCCGCGACGGCGCGGCGATGGTGCGTTTCCTGTGCTGGTTCGAGAAGGCGGCCGCGGGCGGCGCACTGACCGAAATCGCAGCAGCCGAAGCGCTGGAAGGGTTTCGCCGGGCGACCGGCTGCCTGTCCGACCTCAGTTTTGATTCCATTTCCGGCGCCGGCAGCAACGGCGCCATCGTGCATTACCGCGTCACCCATTCCAGCAACCGCACCATCGGCGCGAACGAGATGTTCCTGATCGATTCCGGGGCGCAATATCCCGACGGCACCACCGACATCACCCGCACCGTGATGGTGGGCACGCCAACGGCGGAAATGAAGGATCGCTTCACCCGCGTTTTAAAGGGTCATATCGCGCTGGCCACGGCGCGCTTTCCCGAAGGCACCATCGGCACGCAGCTGGACAGTTTCGCGCGCCGGCCCTTGTGGGAAGCGGGGCTGGATTATGACCATGGCACCGGCCATGGCGTCGGCTCATACCTTTCGGTGCATGAGGGCCCGCAAAACATCTCCAAGCGGCCGGTGAACCAGCCGCTGCTGCCGGGCATGATCTGCTCCAACGAACCGGGCTTCTACAAGACCGGCGAATATGGCATCCGCATCGAAAATCTGGTGGTGGTGACGGATTTTCTGCACGTGGCCGGCGGCGAGCGTCCGATGATGGCGCTGGAGACCATTACCCTGGTGCCGATTGACCGCAACCTGGTCGAGCCCGGCTTGCTGAGCGAAAGCGAACGCGCCTGGCTCAACACCTACCATGCGCGGGTGCGCGAAAGCCTGCATCATCTGGTGGATGAGGACGCGCGCGCATGGCTGGAGCGGGTCACGCGGGCGATTTAATTCCCTGTCCGCGAAAACAATCTGATCAGAAAAGTTGACCAGATAAATAGCACAAGACTAACTGCAGCCATCACGGGAAGGAATTTTAGTTGGTCCTCGTTGCTACCGGAAATCGGCGAATAGTTCGTTCCGAGAAGACGGTCCAACAGCGCTATAAAAAATAGAACGCTGGTTCCCGCAAAACATACAAAAGAGAAAATACGAGCGCGCTTGACTGCGGCGGCGTGCCTTTTTGTCCGTGCGAAAGGATCGTTCAATTGGTTGATGTTTAGCCGCCTATCAATTTCAACCATGCGTCTTCGTCCATCACCTGGACGCCATGCTTTTGCGCGTCTTTAAGCTTTGAACCCGCGCCGGGGCCGGCCACCACGATATCGGTCTTGGCCGACACCGAGCCGGAGACTTTCGCGCCCAGGCTTTCGGCCCGCGCCTTGGCTTCCTGCCGTGTCATCTTTTCCAGCGTGCCGGTGAACACCACCGTCTTGCCCGAGACGGGCGAGGATTTGGCGGGCGCGGCCATGGGCGTGACGTCGAGCCATTCCAGCAGCCGGTGCAGCGCCTTCACATTGTGCGGCTCGTCGAAGAAATCGCAGATGGCTTCCGCCACCACGCCGCCAATGCCTTCCAGGCTTTCCAGTTCGGCGCGGGCCTCGTCGCTTTCCATGCCCTTGAGAAAGGCATTGATGGTGCGGTAGTGGCGGGCGATCAGACGGGCTGTGGTTTCGCCGACATGGCGGATGCCCAGCGCATTGATCAGCCGGTCGAGCCCGATCTTGCGGCGGCGTTCAATGGCGGCCATCAGATTCTCGACCACCTTGTCTTCGCGCTCTTCCTTTTTGCCTTTTGTTTTAACCGGGTCCTTGCCCTCGGCGGCGCGGCGTTCTTCTGATAGCGCGGCGCGATGGGCGGCCAATACCTTGCTCACCTTTTCCGGCTTTTCGGTGAGGGCGAAAATATCGGCGGGCTCCTTGAGCAGGCCTTTTTCATGGAACAGCTCGATCATGGTGCCGCCCAGCCCTTCAATATCGAACCCGTCACGGGCCACGAAATATTTGAGGCGTTCCACCGTCTGGGCATCGCAGATCAGCCCGCCGGTGCAGCGCCGGTCGACATCCTGCTTGCCGGTCTTTTCGTCCACCTCGCGCACCGCATGGCTGCCGCAGACGGGGCAAAGGTGCGGGAATTTGTAGGGCTTGGAATTTTTCGGGCGCTTGTCTTCCAGCACCCGCACGATCTGGGGGATAACGTCGCCGGCGCGCTGGATCACCACCGTATCGCCGATGCGCACATCCTTGCGCGCAATCTCGTCTTCATTGTGCAAGGTGGCGTTGCGCACCACCACACCGCCCACCGTTACCGGCTTCAGCCGCGCCACCGGCGCCAGCTTGCCGGTGCGGCCCACCTGGATTTCGATATCCTCCAGCACGGTTTCGGCCTGCTCGGCGGGGAATTTGTGGGCGATGGCCCAGCGCGGAGAACGGGAAACAAAGCCCAGCCGCTCCTGCAGGTCGAGCCGGTCCACCTTGTAGACCACGCCGTCAATGTCATAGCCGAGTTTGGCGCGTTTGCTTTCAATGCTGGAATAGAATTTCAGAATCTGGTCCAGAGTCTCGCAGCGCTTCACCAGCGGATTGACGGCAAAACCATAATCCGTGAATTTTTCCAGCATGCCGGACTGGGTCTTGGCGGGCAGTTCGCTGATTTCACCCCAGGTATAAGCGAAGAAATTGAGCTTGCGGCTGGCGGAGATGGCCGGATCAAGCTGGCGCACCGAACCGGCGGCGGCGTTGCGCGGATTGGCGTAAGTGGGCTTGCCGTCCTTTTCCTGGCGCTGGTTCAGGGCCTCAAACGCCTTGTGGGTCATGTAGACCTCGCCGCGCACCTCAAGCACGTCAGGCGGATTGCCTTTCAGGCGCAGGGGAATATCGGAAATGGTCCTGAGATTGGCGGTGATGTCCTCGCCTTCTGCGCCGTCGCCGCGCGTGGCGCCCTGCACCAGCACGCCATGTTCATAGCGCAGGGAAGCGGACAGGCCGTCAATCTTGGGCTCTGCGGTGACAGCGATGTCTTCTTCTTCCTTCAGGCCCAGGAAGCGCCGCACCCGGCCCAGGAAATCTGCAACATCCTCATCACTGAAGGCATTATCCAGCGACAGCATGGGCCTGGCATGCACCACCTTGGCGAATTTCTCGGAGACTTTCGCGCCCACCCGGTGGCTGGGACTGTCGGCCCGCACCAGCAGGGGGAAACGCGCTTCGATTTGCGCATTGCGGCGGCGCAGCGCGTCATAGTCGGCATCGGAAATGGTGGGGGCGTCCTCGCCATGATAGCGCCGGTCATGGATGGCGATTTCGCGCGCCAGCCTGTCCAGTTCCTTTTGCGCCTCGGCAGAGGTGAGTTTATCGGCTGGCTTCATGGGCCGGGCTTATACCAGAACTAGGCCCGTTTGCGCGTCTTGACTGCGGGCAGCACGGCTTCCGCCACCAGCCTTTTGGCGGCGGCGCGGGCCTCGTCGGTGACGCTGGCGCCCGACAGCATGCGGGCGATCTCTTCCAGCCGCGCCTCGCCGTCCAGCATGACAATGCGGGTCTTGTCGCCGATGCGGGAAATGCGGAAATGCCGGGCCGCGCGGGCCGCAACCTGGGGCGAATGGGTGACCAGCAATACCTGGGTGGTTTGCGCCAGGCGCTGGAGCCTGAGGCCCACCGCATCAGCCACCGCGCCGCCCACGCCCCGGTCCACTTCGTCGAATACCAGGGCGGCCGGAGGAGACACCGCCGCCAGCGCCACTTTCAGCGCCAGGGAGAATCGCGCCAGCTCGCCGCCCGAGGCGATCTTGGCCAATGATCCGAAGGCCGCGCCTTCCACGGTGGCGACTTCAAAGGCGATTTTCTCAAGCCCGTAAGCCCCGCCATCCGCGTCGGGGGTCAGGGCGACACGGAACTTGGCATGGCCCAGCTTGAGGGGCTCCAGCTCCGCCGCCACGGCGGCTTCCAGCTTCGTCGCCGCCGCGGCGCGGGCGGCCGTCAATTTCTTGGCCCCGGCAACGAAAGCGGCGCGGGTGGCGGCAACCGCAGCCTGCGCGCCCTTCATGCCCGCGCCGCTGCCATCCAGCGCCTCGCGCTGGGCAATGAAATCAGCGGTGACGCTGGGCAGCGCATCAGGGGTGCAGGCATATTTGCGCGCCAGCGCGCGCAGGGCGAACAGGCGTTCTTCTTTCCTTTCCAGCGCGGCGGTATCGGTATCCAGACTGGCGAGCAGCGCGTCCAGTTCGCGCCGCGCTTCCTCGGTCTGGGCGAAAGCCTGTTCCAGCGCGGTTTCCGCAGCTGCAATGCGCTTGCGCGCTTCGGGCTGCAGGCGGGAGAGTTTTTTCAGGGCAGACGCCAGGCCGGCCTCTGCGCCGCGCTCGCCCGACAGGGCAGCGCTGGCCGAGGACAGGTCTTCGGCGATGCGCGAGGCATTCATCATCAGGGCGCGCTCGCCAGCCAGTCTCTCTTCCTCGCCTGCCTCGGCGGCGAAATCGGACAGTTCACCGGCGGCGGCGCGGACGAAATCGGCATTGCGCTGCGCCTCGTCGGCGCGCGCCTGGAGGGCCGCAAGCGCAAGGCGCGCCGCATCATAAGCCGAATAAAGCGACGCCACGTTGCGGGCGTCGGCTTCCAGACCGCCAAAGGAGTCGAGAAGCCCGCGATGGGTGGCGACATCGAACAAGCCGCGGTCATCGCTCTGGCCATGGATTTCCAGCAGCATCCCGCCCAGTTCTTTCAGCAGGCCCACGCCTACCGCCTCGTCATTGACGAAGGCGCGGGATTTGCCGTCGGCAGCCAGGCTGCGGCGCAGGACGATTTCGCCGTCCGAGGTCAGGGCCTGTTCATTCAGAAGGGCGCGCGAGGGATGTTTGGCGGGCGGATCGAACACCGCCACGGCCGAGCCTTGCGCGGCGCCGGGCCGGACCCCTGCCCGGCCGCGGGCGCCGATGGCCAGACCCAGGGAGTCGAGCAGGATGGACTTGCCCGCCCCGGTTTCCCCGGTCAGCACGTTGAGGCCCGGCGCGAATTCCAGCGCCGCCTGTTCGATCAGGACAATGTCACGGACGGTCAGTGCGGCGAGCATCGGGCCCTCGAAGCAGTCTGGTACAAATAGGGAACAAAACTACCCCAAATCCAGCCAAAATCAAACAAGGGGCGATTCGGGCTGGGCGCGAGGGATTTTCGTTCCTGGCCAGGAGCGGCGCGCGGAGTGTGCGCAAGCACATGAGCACGCGCGACAACGCCAGGGGCGAAAAGACCCGTGCCCGGCCCGAATCAAAGCATTTTGTGGAAGGCTTTGTAGATCCAGCTTTGCTGGTCGGCCTGGGGGGTCAGGTTCCGGCCCCTGAGGATGTTGTAGGAGTCCTGGTACCAGACGGTACCGGGATAGTTGGCGCCCAGCACGGCGGCGGCGGTCTGGGCCTCGCTGTCCAGGCCCAGGGAATAATAGGACTCGGTCAGCCGCTCCAGCGCCTCGGCGATCTGGGGGGTGGTCTGGTACTGGTCCACCACGGTGCGGAAGCGGTTGATGGCGCCGATATAGTTGCCGCGCGTGAGGTAATAGCGCCCCACTTCCATCTCTTTGCCGGCGAGATGGTCGCGCGTCAGGTCGATCTTGAGGCTGGCGTCGCGGGCATATTCAGTGTCGGGGAAACGCTGCACCACGTCCTGCAGCGCCACCAGCGCGCCCAGCGTCTTGGACTGGTCGCGGCCCACATCGACGATCTGCTCATACAGCGCGATGGCCTTCAAATAGAAGGCATAGGCGACTTCGCGGCTGCCCGGATGCAGGGAAATATACTGGTCGGCGGTGGTGACGACATCGTCATATTTGTTGGCCTGGTAGGAACTGAAGGCGCTCATCAACTGCGCCCGGCGGGCCCACACCGAATAAGGATGCTGGCGGTCCACTTCGTTGAACTGGGCGGCGGCCACTTCCCAGTTGCCGCGGTTGATCTCGCGCCAGGCGGCGGCATAGATCTGGTCGATCGGCCGCTCGTTATATTGCTCAGCGTCCTTGTTCAGATTGTTGGCCGCGGTATCGCTTTCAAACAGGCTGCAACCGCACAGCAAGAGGCTGACGGCCGAAACAGCGAGGACAGCGCGGAATTTTGCACCCGGCAAACGCATTACAGTTCTTCCATTTTTCTTATGCGGAACAAGCCCTTATGCCATTTCTCGGGCAGGGCGTCCATGCGCATTGAGGGGCTTATATCAGGAAAGAGGGACCAGGCGGAAGGCGCTGGAATCGGCGAATAAAGCCCGCAAAAGGGCGTTGTTGGTGGCATGGCCGGAGCGGAGGCCCCGGAACCGGCCCAGGATCGGCGCCCCCGCCAGCGCCATGTCGCCGATGGCGTCCAGGATCTTGTGGCGGACAAATTCGTCGGGAAAGCGCATCAGGCCCTTATTCACCACACCGCTATCGTCCAGTGCCAAGGTGTTTTCCAGCGTGGCGCCATGGGCCAGGTTCATGGCGCGCAGCCCTTCCAGTTCCTTCACGAACCCGAAGGTGCGGGCCGGGGCAATTGCTTGCGCGAAACTTTCCGGCGAGAAATCCAGCGCAAAGGACTGGCGCCCGATGGCGGCGGCGGCGAATTCGATTTCGAATTCGTAAACCGTGCCGGATGCGGGACTGAGGCTGGCCGTGGCGTCTTTCTGCGTTACCGATACCGGCTTCAAAATCTCGATGGCATGTCGCGGCACGCCCTGGCTTTTCAGGCCCGCCTTTTGGATAAGGGTGAGATAGGACAGCGCGTCGCCATCCAAGATGGGCGGCTCGGGCCCATCCAGCGTGACAGTGAGATCATCAAGCGCCGCGCCGGCCACCGCCGCCATCAGATGCTCGATCACCCCGACACTGGCGCCATCCTTCTGGATCACCGTGCCCAGGCGGGTTTCGCCGACAAGATCGTACCGTGCCGGTATCTGCGTGGCCCCCAGATCGCCGCGCACAAACATCACGCCCTGCCCGGCCGGCGCAGGCGACAGGGTCATGGTCACGGTGACGCCAGCATGCAGGGCGATGCCGGAGATGGAAATTTCGCGGGCGATGGTATGGCGCATGACGTTCATTACAACGTCTTCTGCATGAATATAAGCGTCAACCAATTGTCAAACTTTCGGCCCACTTCCGGCAAACGGCCGCTCTCGACAAAACCCAGCTCGCGATGCAACTGCAGGCTGGCGTCGTTGCTGCCCTCGATACCGCCCACCATGACATGCATGCCGGCGGCGCGTGCCCGCTCGGTCAACGCCTCCAGAAGCTTTTTTCCCAAACCACGGCGCTGCACATCAGTGCGGACATGAACACCATGCTCGACGGTGAAACGGTAACACCCCCAAGGACGGAACGGGCCGTAAGACGCATAGCCCGCAACGCCGGCGGCATCCCGCACGACAAGGACCGGCAGCTCGGCCTTTTGTTTCGCCGCGAACCAGCTTTCCACTTCCGCCACGGTCTTGGGTGTTTCATCGAACACCGCAACCCCGGTCGTGATGGCGTGATTGATCAATTCCCGGATACCGGGCAGATCGGCCTGTGTCGCATCCTCAACGTTCATAGCGGCATTCTAGCAAAGAAAAAGGGCGGCTGACGCCGCCCTTTTTGCATTACTGGATCCCCTTCCCTCGGTTGCTTCGCAACCTCGCCGGGGATGACAGGCTGCGCCTGTCAGTTCGACTGGCGCCGGAGAAAAGCCGGGATTTCGAACTGTTCGTCGCGGTTATGCTCGGGGAAGAGATCGTCACCCGAGGGTGGCGCGGGCTGTTCTTCCATCTGCACAGGGGCTGCGGCACGGGCTTCCGGGCGCGGCGCGGGACGGGTGACCGGCGGCTCGGCGCGCAGGTCGGGGGCAGCGGCCTTCTTGCGGCCAAAGAAGCCCCAGCCGCTTTTCTTTTCCGGTTCCGGCTTGATGGCCAGCGGCATTTCTTCGGTGGAGCGGATGGTTTCGGTGACGGGATAAGGCACCGCCGGGGCGTCATCGCCGCCCAGGATATAGGCCTCGTCGGCGTCCTGGACAGGCGCCGCATTGAGTTCGCTGGCCAGCTTTTCAACCTGGTTGTGCACCGGGTTGGCGGCGGGCACGGGGCGCGGCTCGACCTGCAGGGTGCGGGCCTTGGCCGGCGGACGGAAGGTATAGACCTTCTCCTGCGCCTTGATCTGCTCGGCATCAATGCCGGTGGCGACCACGGAGACGCGGATGCGCCCTTCCATGTCGTCCAGGATGGTGTTGCCGAAGATGATATTGGCGTCGGGATCGACCTCGGCGCGGATGCGGTTGGCGGCCTGTTCGACTTCGAACAGCATCAGGTCGGGGCCGCCGGTGATGTTGATGAGAACGCCGCGGGCGCCCTTCATGCTGACATCGTCCAGCAGCGGGTTGGAGATCGCCATGTCGGCGGCCCGCATGGCGCGGTCTTCGCCTTCGGCTTCGCCGGTACCCATCACCGCCTTGCCCATTTCCGAGATCACAGACTTGATGTCGGCGAAGTCGAGATTGATCAGGCCGGGCATCACGATCAGGTCAGTGACGCCGCGCACGCCGGCATGCAGCACTTCATCGGCCATGGCGAAAGCCTGGGCCATGGTGGTGCGCTCATTGGCGACGCGGAACAGGTTCTGGTTGGGAATGACGATCAGGGTATGCACGAAGGTCTGCAGGTCCTTGATGCCGGCTTCGGCCACCTTCATGCGGCGGTCGCCTTCCAGGGCGAAGGGCTTGGTGACCACGCCGACCGCCAGGATGCCGGCCTCGCGCACGGCGCGGGCGATCACCGGGGCTGCCCCGGTGCCGGTGCCGCCGCCCATGCCGGCGGCGATGAACACCATGTGCGAGCCTTGCAGCTGCTCCATGATCTCGGGCAGGGATTCTTCGGCGCCTGCGCGTCCCACTTCGGGCTGCGCCCCTGCGCCAAGGCCTTCGGTGGTGGCGGCGCCAAGCTGGATGCGGCGGTCGCACTTGGACTGGCTGAGGGCCTGGGCGTCGGTGTTGGCCACCACGAAGTCCACGCCTTCAAGGCCGGCTTCGATCATGTTGTTGACGGCATTGCCGCCCGCGCCGCCCACGCCCAGCACGGTGATGCGGGGACGCAGTTCCTTGGTCGGGGGTACTTTCAGGTTGATCGCCATCTTAGATTCTCCTCAGTGACGTGTTTCGGTCACGTTGCGTATTCCCGAATTGCCCAACTGATTCGCTGTTATCTTGTTGAATCATCCCAGCCACCGGCCCGTCAACCGTGAGAGCCAGCTTTTGCTTTGCCCGGCGGCCGGGATGCTGGCCAATTCGGGGTTCAGGATTTCGGGCGGCAGCATCGCGCCCGCCATCAGGAGGCCGATGGCGGTGGCATAGTCCGGCCCCGCCGAGGCCGCCGCCAGGCCCGCAAAGGGCTGCGGCCGGCCGATGCGAACCTGCTTGTTCAGCACCCTTGCCGCCAGTTCGCGGGTGCCGGTGAGCTGGCAGGCGCCGCCTGTCAAAACAGCCCGGCGGCCCGTCACGTTTTCATAGCCGGAGGCCTGCAGGCGCTTCTGCACTTCCTCGAATATCTCGGTCAGGCGGGCCTGGATGATGCGGGTGAGCATGGAGCGCGGCACGCGCAGGGCGCCATCCTCGCCTTCCTCGCCGGTCTGGGGCACGGAGATCACATCGGACCCCGCCTGCAGGTCGCCCAGCGCCGCCCCGAACAGGGTCTTGACGCGCTCGGCGCCGGACAGCGGTGCGGCCAGGCCACGGGAAATGTCATGGGTGACCGAATAGCCGCCCAGCGGCACCACATCGGCATAGACCAGATGGCCTTCCAAAAAGACGGCGATGGAGGTGCAGCCGCCGCCCATGTCGATCACCGTGGCGCCGATCTGCTTTTCGTCTTCGGTCAAGGTGGCCAGGCCCGAGGCATAGGCCGAGAACAGGGTGCCCACCACATTCAGGTGGCAGCGTTCCACCGCCAGCTTGAGGTTGGCGAGGGGAGACGGCTTGACCGCCACGGCATGCATGGCGACGCCGATGCGCTGGCAGAACATGCCGGAAGGGTCGCGCACGCCCCGCGCTTCGTCCACCACATAGGCGGTGGGGGCGCTCTGGATGATCTCGTGGCCGTCGAGACGGCATTTGGCGCGGCCTTCCGCCAGCAGCTGGCGCAGATGGGCGTCCGACACCAGCGCCCCATCCAGCGCCATCACGGCGCGGCTGGTGACGGAAGCCGGGCTGCCGCAATTGACCGCCACCAGCACATTCTGGATGCGGGCATCGGCATGGTTCTCGGCGGCGGCGACGCAGTCGCGGATGCTTTCCTCGGCCAGTTCAAGGCTGGTGACGGTGCCGGCTTTCAGCCCGGCGCTTTCGCGCAAGGCGCTGCCCAGCACTTTCAGCACGCCGCCTTCGGCGCGGCCAATGACGCAGGCCACCTTGGAGGAGCCTATATCGAGCGCCGAAACCAGTCCGGTGCGGTAGGCGGGGATCTCGTTGTTCACGCGCAACCTCAATGTTTCGCCCATCAGATTTCCTTGTCCCTCTGGACATCCTTTTTCTCGCCGCCCTTGAGCATGAAGAAATATTGCGTGTTGGAACGCAGGTCGATCTCGGTGACGTCACGCTCCAGGATGCCATTGTCCACGATAAGATGCTCCAGCGCGTCCAGTTCCTTCTGCCAGCCGATCTCCGGCAGCTTCACCACCACGCCATTGTTCAGGATCAGGTTCCAGCGACGCCTGGACACGCGCTCATAGGCGGCGACGCGGGCGGACACGGCGCGATGATTGAGGGCCGCTTCCACCAGTTCGGCGGCTTTCTCGGGCGCGCCGGTGCCCACCAGCTTTGGCAGCTTTGAGAATTTCTCCACGCCCTGGGTGGTGATGACGCCACCGGCGCGTTCCACCACCGCGACCTTGCCATCCGGCGTGCGCCACAGGGCGAAGGGCCGCTTTTCAACCACCGTGACATGGATGGCATCGGGATAGCGGCGCACCACGTCGGCGCTGGCGATCCAGTCCAGTGCCATCAGGCGCGAGCGGGCTGCGGGAAGGTCAATAAAGAAGATGGATTGGCCCGCCTTCAGGCCCAGCGCGGCAAACAGGGTGCCGGTGGGGACGCGGCGATTGCCGGTGATCTGGATTTCGTAGACGCCAAAACCGGCATCGCCGATCACGCCCGACACGCCATTGCCCACGCCATGGGCGGCGCGTCCCACCATGCCGCTGACCAGCAGCACACCGATCAGCGCCAAGACGGACAGGCCCGCCGCCAGGATTGCGATGGGACGGGCAAAGAACGCGCCGATGCGGCCAAGGAAACGGCCGAAAATGCCCGGCGGCCGGGCGCGGCGCGCAGAGCCGGGCTGGACGGAGGCCTTGCCGGGATTGCCGCGCAGCGGGTGGCGCAATGTCTTGGCGCGGGACTGCCCGCGCGCCTTGCGTTCAATTTTCAGCGATCGCACGAAGCGTCCTCCACCATCCAGCGGCACAATTTTGCGTAGGAGATGCCCAGATGGGCAGCCTGTTCCGGCACCAGCGAAGTCGGCGTCATGCCGGGCTGGGTATTGGTTTCCAGAAGGATCAGCCGATGGCGCGCATCGGTGTCGTCATAGCGAAAATCGGTGCGGGTGACGCCGCGGCAGCCCAGCGCCCGGTGCGCCCGGACCGCCAGGTCCATCGCCTGTTCGGTTATCTTTGCCGGCAGGTCGGCCGGAAGGATGTGCTTCGAACCGCCCGGCGCGTATTTCGCCTCATAATCGTAGAATTCCAGGTCGGTGACGATCTCGGTCACGCCCAGGGGCCTGTCTCCCATCACGCTGACCGTGAGTTCGCGGCCCGGCACGAATTCTTCCACCATCATCTCGCTGGATAGATTCCAGCTGTCGGCGCCCAGTTCGGCGGGCGGGCGGTTGTCGCCCTTGCGGATGATGTAGATTCCCACGGAGGAGCCTTCATTGACCGGCTTGATCACGTAAGGCGGTTCCATCAGATGGCTGGCCGCCGCCACCTTGCGGTCCACCACGATGGACTTGACCACCGGCAGGCCGGCGGCGCGATAAACATCCTTGGTTTTTTCCTTGTGCATCGCCAGCGCCGAGGCCAGCACGCCCGAATGGGTATAGGGAATGCGCATCAATTCCAGCAATCCTTGCACGGTGCCGTCTTCGCCGAAGCGGCCATGCAGGGCATTGAAAGCCGCATCCGGCTTGGCCTGGAAAAGCTGGTCGCCGGGGTTGTCGCCGGGATCCACCATCACCGGATCAAAGCCTTCTTCCGCCAGTGCCTTCATCACGCCGCGCCCGGAGGACAGCGAGACTTCGCGCTCTGCCGAGCGCCCACCCATCAAGACCGCGATGCGCTTGTAGGTGGTCATGCGATGCCCACCCGCTTGATTTCCCATTCCAGCTCGATGCCGGACTTGGCCTTGACGCGCTTGCGCACTTCCTCGCCCAGCGCCTCGATGTCGGCGGCCCTGGCGTCGCCCATATTGATGAGGAAATTGGTGTGCTTTTCGCTGACCTGGGCGTCGCCGATCTTGAGGCCGCGGCAACCGGCCTCGTCAATCAAAGCCCAAGCCTTGTGGCCCGGCGGATTCTTGAAGGTCGAGCCACCGGTCCTGGCGCGGATGGGCTGGGCCGCCTCGCGGTTGGCGCTGAGTTCTTCCATGCGGGCGCGGATGGCATCGGGATTATCAAGACTGCCTTCGAACACCGCTTCCACGAAAACCAGTTCGTCACGGGTCTGGCTCTTGCGATAGACAAAGCCCATATCGGCGGGCTTGAGGGTGATCTTGTTGCCGTGCGCATCCAGCGCGGTGGCTTCGACAAATATATCCTTGATCTCGCGGCCGTAGCAGCCGGCATTCATTTTGAGCGCCCCGCCAATGGTGCCCGGCACGCCGCGCAGGAATTCCAGGCCCGCAATGCCCGCATCCGCCGCGGCCCGCGCCACGGCGCCATCCAGCGCCGCGGCCCCTGCCCGCACCCGCGTGCCATGGGTTTCGATTTTCCCGAAAGCCGAAGACAGGCGCACTGTCACGCCCGGGATGCCGCCATCGCGCACCAGCAGGTTGGAGCCAACCCCGATCACGGACAGACGCAAGTCTTCGGACCGGGCGGCCAGGAAGGTTGCCAGGTCCTCCGCGTCAGCCGGACGGAACAGGATTTCGGCGGCGCCGCCGGTGCGGAACCACACCAGATCCTTGAGCGGCGCATCGTAGGTATAAGTGCCGCGCACCGGCGGCAGCGCCTCGCAAACCTTGGTCATTTCAGCGCCTCCAGCTTTTTCTGGAGAGCGTGCATCCAGGCGCTGATCGAACCGGCGCCAAGGCCGACAACTGCGCCACCGGCTTTCAGGAACGGCGCGATGGCGGCGGCGAGGTCGGCTTCGCCGTCAATCACGATGACATTGCGATGACCATGGGCGCGCAGCGCCTCGGCATAGGAATCGCGGTCAATGCCGTCGATGGGCTGCTCGCCCGCGGCATAGACCGGCGCGATCACCGCCACATCGGCATCGTTGAGGCATTTGGCGAACTGCTCGAAGGTGTCGCGCAGGCGGGTATAGCGGTGTGGCTGCACCACCGCGACCACAGGGCCGCTGTAAGCCTGGCGCGCCGCCTTCAGGGCGGCGGCGATCTTGAAGGGATTATGGGCATAATCGTCGATGATGGCGGCGCCGTTCCATTCCCCGATCTTGGAGAAGCGGCGGCCCACGCCCTTGAACTCGGCCAGGGCCTTGCGGATCAGGGCTTCGCTGACGCCCAGTTCGCGCGCCACGACAATCGCGGCCATGGCGTTCTGGACGTTATGCTCGCCCGGCATGGGCAGGCACAGATCGTCAAAACGGACTTCGCTGTTCTTGCGCCGGTCGGTGAAAACCACGTCGAAGCGTGACATGCCTTCGGCAAAGCGCACATTGACGGCGCGGGCATCGGCCTGGGGCGAGAAACCGTAAGTGATCATGCGCCGGTCGGTGATGCGGCCCACCATGGCCTGCACTTCGGGATGGTCCAGGCAGAGCACTGCGAAACCGTAGAACGGCACGTTCTCGATAAAGCGCTGGAAGGCAGCCAGCATATTGTCGAAGGTGCCGTAATAATCCAGGTGATCGGGATCGGCGTTGGTCACCACCGCGATGGTGGCGGGCAGGCGCAGGAAGGTACCGTCGCTTTCATCGGCTTCCACCACGACCCATTCGCCGGCGCCCAGCCGCGCATTGGTGCCATAGGCGTTGATGATGCCGCCATTGACCACGGTGGGATCCATGTTGCCGGCATCGAGCAGCGCCGCCACCAGCGTGGTGGTGGTGGTCTTGCCATTGGTGCCGGCGATGGCAACGCAGCAGCGCAGGCGCATGATCTCGGCCAGCATCTCGGCGCGGCGCACCAGCGGCAGGCTCAGCGCCCGCGCGGCGTCGAACTCGACATTGCCGGGCTTGACGGCGGAAGAATAGACCACCGCATGCGCGCCCTTGAGATTGTCCGCGCTGTGGCCGATGGCGACAGGAATTCCCATCGCCATGAGCCGCTTGACGTTGGCGCTTTGCGCCACGTCCGAGCCCTGCACCTTGTAACCCAGATTGTGCATGATCTCGGCGATGCCGCTCATGCCGATGCCGCCAATGCCAATGAAATGGATGGCGCCGATATCGAGGGGGACGCGGGTGGTGACTTTCATGCGCCTGCCGCCAGTTTCTCGACCAGATCGGCCAGCTTGCTTGCCGCATGGGGCGTCGCCAGCGCATGCGCCTTGGTTGCGCGGCGCTTCAGGTCGGCCGGATCGGCAAAAATCCCGGTGAGCATTTGATTCAGCAAATCCGGGCTTAAATCGCGTTCGCGCACCCGCCATCCGGCGCCTTCACTGGCAAGGATGTCGGCATTGGCGGTCTGGTGATCGTCCATCGAAGAGGGCAGCGGCACCAGAATGGACGGCCGGCCGATCGCCATCAGCTCGGCCACCGTGCCGGCGCCGGAGCGGCCAATCACAAGATGCGCGTTCGCCATGCGGGCGGGAAGATCGGTGAAGAATGGCGCAAGTTCGGCGCGGATTTCGGCATTGGCGTAAATCTCGCGCACCGCCGCCATGTCTTCGGGGCGGCATTGCTGCACCACATGCAGCCGCTGCTTGAGCGCATGCGGCAGGCGCGTGATGGCGGCAGGAACAATCAGGCTGAAGGCGCGCGCGCCCTGACTGCCGCCGAATACCAGCAGGCGAACCGCATCGTCATGATGCAGTTGCGGATAGGGTGCGCCCCACAACGCCGTGACTTCGGGGCGCAGCGGGTTGCCGGTGAGCACGATCTTGCTTTTGTCCCTTGGCGCGAAACGCGCAATGGGGAAAGCCGCCGCAACCAGCCGGACTTTTTCCATCACCAGCCGGTTGGCGCGGCCCACCACGGCATTCTGTTCGATGATGGCGGTTGGCAGGCGCGCCAGCGACGCCGCCAGCATCACGGGCACGGAAGGGTAGCCGCCGAACCCGATCACGGCGGCCGGCTTCAGGCGCATCAGCTTGACGAACGCGGTCACGATGCCCGCGGCAATCTTGAACGGCGCGGTAACGGCGCCCATGGGTGAGGACGGCACGGTTTCAATATCCACGCCGGGAAAGGCGGTGGCGTAATTGGCGAAGCGGCTGTCGGTCATGACAACGATGCGGCGGCCGCGCCGCGACAATTCACCGGCAAGCGCCTGGGCGGGAAACAGGTGACCGCCGGTGCCGCCGGCGGAAAGGACAATGGCGCCGCTCATGCCCTGGCTCCCAGCGCCTGCAGCAGCGATTCCTGGCGCGCGCCGATCTTGGGGCGCTGGCGCGTCACCGCCAGGGCAAAACCCATGGTGAGCGCAATGGAGAAAAGCGACGAGCCGCCATAGGAGATGAACGGCAGGGTCATGCCCTTGGCCGGCAGCAGCGACACGGCCACGCCCATATTGATGAAGGCCTGCACGGCAGTCACAACTGCCAGCCCAGCGCCCGCCAGCTGACAGAAAGGATCACGCGAAGCGGCGGAGCGCAGCAGCAGCCGTACCGTCAGCAGGCAGAACAGCCCCGCGATCAAGGCGCAAAGCAGCAGGCCGAATTCCTCGCCCGCAACAGCGAAAATATAGTCGGAATGGGCATCGGGTATGCGGTATTTGATGGTGCCGGCGCCCGGGCCAACGCCCGAGAAACCCCCATGGGCAAAGGCTTTCAGCGCCAGCCCGGCCTGGTAGCCGATATCGGATTCGCTCAGATATTGCTGCACGCGATGATTGACGTGCGGGAAGATTTCATAGGCGGCAAACCCCAGCACGCCGGCGATGGCCAGTCCCGCCGTCACCCAGACGAACGACATGCCCCAGAAGAACAGCAACGCGCCCCACAGGCAGAGCAGCAAGCCGGTCTGTCCGACGTCTGGCTGCTGCACAAGGATGAGCAAGGCCGGCGCCAGCAGCAGGAAAGTCACAAGCGGCTTGGGCATGCGCATCGGCGCCTTGTCGGCCAATACGGCGGCGGCCAGGATGGCGAAGCTGGGCTTGAGGAATTCGCTGGGCTGCAGGCTGACGGGACCAAAATCCAGTTCACGCCGGGCGCCCAGAATATCGGCGCCGATGAACAGCACCAGGAAAGATGCAATCAGCGCCAGGGCAAACAGGATGGCGGCGGTGATCTTGATCTGGCGCAGCGACAGCAGCGAGGCGCTGCCCATGATGGTGAGCGCCAGGGCGGCATATGTAATCTGCCGTATGGCATAGCGGAAATCGCCCGCGCTGATGGGGCCGCCGGTGATGGCGGGGCTGGCGGCGGCCGCCAGCATCAGGCCGATGCCCAGCAGCAGGGCCATGCCGGTCAGCGCCACCTTGTCCACGGTGAACCACCAATTGGCGAAGCCGCCCTTGTCGGCGCGCGAGATACTCATGAGGCCACCAGTGATTTCAGAAGATTTGCGTCCTGGGGCAGCCGGGCAACGGCGGCGCGGAAAGCATCGCCGCGCTGCTCGAAATCCTTGAACTGGTCATAGGAGGCGCAGGCCGGCGACAACAGCACGGCCGGCGCGGGCACGTCGGACGCTGCCGCATCGCGCGCGGCCGCGGTGACCGCCGCGTCCAGAGTGCCGGACATTTCATAAGGAACCTTGCCATCCAGGGTACGCGAGAAGGTATGCGCCGCATCGCCAATCAGGTAGGCGCGGCGGATACGGGAGAAATAAGGCGACAGGCTTTCAATGCCGCCATCCTTGGCCTTGCCGCCGGCAATCCAGAAAATATCGGGATAGACTGCCAACGCCTTGGCGGCGGCGTCGGCATTGGTGGCCTTGGAATCATTGATGAACAGCGTCTTGCCGATATGGCCGACAGTTTCCATGCGGTGCGCCAGGCCCGGGAATGACGCGATGGCGGCGGCGATGGCCCGCACATCTTTCACATAGGGCTTGGTGGCGGCGAAGGCGAGCGCGGCATTCTGCCAATTGTGCACGCCCTGCAGATGCGCCGCTTCGCTCAAGTCCATAATTTTGGCGGCGCGGCCATTCTGGGCGTCATACAGCGCGCCATCCACCACGAAGACGCCGCGGCCCAGCACCTTGCCCACCGAAACGGGACAGGCGGCAATGCCGTCACCAGACAATTGCGTGAATATCGCGGCGCCATACTGGTCGTCCACGCCGACAATGGTCTGGCCATCTTTCGGCACCTGAGACAGCAAACGCTGCTTGATGGCGGCGTAGTTCGCCTTGGTGCCGTGGCGGTCAATATGATCGGGCGTGAGGTTGGACAGAAGCGCGATGTCGGGGCTGAGGCCCGGCGTCAGGTCAATCTGGAAACTGGACATTTCCAGCACATAGATGCTGCGCGGCCCCGGCGAGGCCAGTTCCAGCACGGACTTGCCGATATTGCCGCCGATCTGGGCGTCGAAACCGGCGCTGGCCAGGATATGGCCGATCAGGGCGGTGGTGGTGGATTTGCCGTTGGTGCCGGTGATGGCGATGACGGGGGCGCGGCCCGGCTTGGCGGCGTCGCTGCGGATTTCGCGGGCGAACAATTCCACATCGCCGATCACCGGGACCTTGGCGGCATTGGCGTGGTTTACGACCTCATGGGGCCTGGGGTGGGTCAGCGGCACGCCGGGGCTTAATATAAGTGCGGCGATGCTTTCCCAGGGCCATTCGCGCCAGGGCATGATCTGCGCCCCCGCGATGCCGCCGGCATCACGCGCGGCGCTATTGTCATCCCAGGCAATGACATTGGCGCCGCCCGCGCTCAGCGAACGCACCGCGCCCAGCCCTGTGCGGGCCAGGCCGAAAACGGCAACCGTGCGTCCTGAAAAAGCGTGGGCAGCGATCATCCCCTCACCGCAATTTCAGCGTGGCAAGGCCGGCCAGCGCCAGCACCACCGCCACGATCCAGAAGCGGATCACGATGGTGGGCTCGGTCCAGCCCAGCTGCTCGTAATGATGATGGATCGGCGCCATGCGGAAAACCCGCTTGCCGGTGAGCTTGAAGGAAATCACCTGCACGATCACCGAAACGGTTTCCAGCACGAATAGTCCGCCGACAATGGCAAGGACGATCTCATGCTTGACGCACACGGCCACCGCGCCCAGCGCACCGCCCAGCGGCAGCGATCCGGTGTCGCCCATGAAGATGGCGGCGGGCGGTGCGTTGTACCAGAGAAATCCAAGCCCGCCGCCGACCAGCGCCGCCAGGAAAACCGCCAGCTCGCCGCTGGAGAAGATATAGGGAATCTGCAGATACTCGGCGAAGCGTTCATTGCCGACCAGATAGGCGATCAGGGTGAAGGTTGCCGCCGCGATCATCACGGGCACAATCGCCAGCCCATCAAGGCCATCGGTGAAATTGACGGCATTGGCGGCGCCCGCGATGACAAAGCCGCCAACCACGACAAAGAAGAATCCCAGCGGCAGCAGCGCTGTCTTGAGGAACGGGATGGCCAACGCGCCTGACAAGGCGGGCGGCTCCAGGCCCATGATCATCCAGGTGGCCAGGAATGCGATGGCGAATTCGATCAGAAGGCGCATGCGGCCGCTCAGGCCGTCCGCCGTGCGCTTGGTCACCTTGTAATAGTCATCCAGAAAGCCCAGCAGGCCATAGGTGAGTGTCACCATCAGCACGATCCAGACATAGCGGTTGGACAGCTGGGCCCACAGCAAAGTCGAACCGATGCAGGGGATCAGGATCAACAGCCCGCCCATGGTCGGCGTGCCGGCCTTTTCGATGATATGGCGCTGGGGGCCGTCGCTGCGGATGGGCTGGCCCTTGCCCTGTTTTACTTTCAGCCAGCGGATCAGCATCGGATTGATGACGAAGGCGATGGCCAGCGCCGTCATCACCGCGGCACCGGAGCGGAAGGTGAGATAGCGAAACAGCCGGAAGAAGGCGAGCTGGTCGGTGTGGGTGAGAAGCGACAGATAATAAAGCATTACGCCTGCCTCGCCTTGAGGGCTTCAACAATCACCGACATCTTGCTGCCGAACGAGCCCTTCACCAGCACCGTGTCGCCGGGCTTCAACGCCTTCAAAAGCACGGGCGCCAGGGCCGCGGAATTTTCGGCATAGGCGCCGCGGCGCTGTTGCGGCAGCGCCTCCCACAGGGCCTTCATTTCAAGCCCCGAGGCGAAAACCTGGTCGGTATTGGCGGCGGCAATCGGGGCAGCCAGCGCGGCATGATGATCGCCGGGGCCCATTTCCAGCATGTCGCCCAGCACCGCCAGCTTGCGCCCCTTGGCGGCAGCCAGCAGCGCCAGCGCCGCAGCCATCGAAGCGGGATTGGCGTTGTAGCTTTCATCAATCACCGTGATGTCGCCCGCCTTGAACTGGGCGCCGCGGCCTTTCAGGGCCTTGAAATTCTTCAGGCCCGCTGCCGCATTCAGGACATCGCCGTCCATCAGCGCCACGGCCGCCAGCGCGCCCACCGCATTGACCGCGATATGCGCGCCCGGTGCGCCGACCAGGAAATCCACAACGCGGCCCAATATGTCGGCCTTGACGCGCATGCCGTCGCCATCGGGGACAAACGAGATCAGCCTGGCTTCGCCGCTCTTGCCGAAGCGAACGATGCGCGAAACCTTGGCCTGCGCCGCGCGCGCCGCCAGCCGGTCGGCATAGTCGCTGTCAGCGGGAATCAGCCCGATGCCGCCCGGCGCCAGGCCTTCGAAAATTTCCGACTTGGCGTCGGCAATGGCGTCACAGCTGCCAAAGAATTCCAGGTGAGCCGGCGCGATGGTGGTGATCAGCGCCACATGCGGCCGCACAAAGGACACAAGATTGCGGATCTCGCCAAAATGATTCATGCCAATTTCGAACACGCCATATTCGGCATCTTGCGGCAGCGAGGCCAGCGACAGCGGCACGCCCCAGTGATTATTGTAGGACGCCGCCGAGGCATGGGTGCGGCCCAGCCCGTTCAGGGCGTGACGGAGGATTTCCTTGGTGGTGGTCTTGCCGGCGCTGCCGGTGACGGCCAGGATCCTGGCGTTGCTGCGGGCCCGCGCCGCGCGCGCCAGGTCTTCCAGGGCGCGCTGGGTATGGGCCGCCGTCAGAAGCGCGCCGGTGACGCCTTCGGGGCGATGCGTGACCAGCGCCGCGCCCGCCTTGGCGTCAAAGGCGGCGCGGACAAAATCATGGCCGTCGCGATTGTCACCTTTGAGGGCGACAAAGAGATCACCCTCTTTCAGGGTGCGGGTATCAATCGAAAGACCGTTCACGGCAAAAGGCGCGCTGGCTTTTCCCAGCGTGGCGCTTTCTGCATCAGTTGAGGTCCACAGCGTCATGCTGCGCGCCCTCCCCCGGCAATGGCGCATTTGAGGGCTTCGTCGCGGTCGGAGAAGGGGATGATCTTGCCCTTGATATATTGGCCCGTCTCATGGCCCTTGCCCGCGATCACCAGCACGTCGCCGGTTTTCAGGGCGGCGATGGCGGTGGCAATCGCGGCATGGCGATCGCCGATTTCGCGCGCGCCCTTGGCCGTGGCCAGGATCTGGCCGCGAATGGCGGCGGCATCCTCGGTGCGGGGATTGTCATCGGTGACGATCACGTCATCTGCCAGCGCGGCGGCGATCTGGCCCATCAGGGGGCGCTTGCCCTTGTCGCGGTCGCCGCCACAGCCAAACACCAGGCGCAGCCTTGCGCTTGTATGGGGACGCAGCGCCTGAAGAACTTTTTCCAGTGAATCCGGGGTGTGGGCGTAATCCACATAGATGGGCGCGCCGCTTGCGGCGAAAGCCACTTTCTCCATGCGGCCGGGCGCACCCTTCAAAAGGGCCAGCGCCGTGAACACCTTGGCTGGATCTTCGCCCAGTCCGATGGCTAGGCCCGCGGCGACAAGCGCATTGGAAGCCTGGAAAGCGCCGGCCAGCGGCAGCAGCACGTCATAGCTCTTGCCCGCGAAATCAATCGTCAAGGCCTGGGCATCGCCCCGGCTGGTGCGCGCCGCAAGCCTGATGGTTTCGCCTTTTTCGCCCACCGTGATCAGGCGCAAGTCGCGGGTCCTGGCGGCGTCGATGAATTTTTCGGCATGTTCGGCGTCGGCATTGACTACCGCCACGCCGTCCGGCGCCACCACTTCATCCATCAGCCTGAGCTTGGCGGCAAGGTAATGCTCAAACGTCTGGTGGTAGTCCATGTGATCGCGGGTGATGTTGGTAAATCCCGCCGCCGATATCTTCACGCCGTCCAGGCGAAACTGGTCCAGCCCGTGGCTGGAGGCTTCCAGCGCCAAATGATCCACGCCGTCTTTTTTCAGTTGCGCCAGCAGGGCATGAATTTCCACCGGATCGGGCGTGGTGTGGGACAGCGGCATCGCGCCGTTCGGGCCAATCACGCCCACCGTGCCCAGGCTGGCGGCAGGCTTGCCGCAGGCGGTCCAGATTTCGCGCAGGAAGGCGACGATGGAGGATTTGCCCTTGGTGCCGGTGACGGCAGCCACCAACGCAGGCTGCGCGCCATAAAATTCCGCCGCCATGCGGGCCAGGCCCAGGCGGGGATTTTCGTCGGCGATGAATTTCACGCCCAGCGCCTTGGCCTCATCTGCCAGTTCGGGGCGGGCCAGCACGGCGGTTGCGCCGCGCGCCACGGCATCGGCGACAAAGCGCGCGCCATCGGTCTTGCTGCCCGCCAGCGCAGCGAACAGGAAGCCCGGCTCGACCTTGCGGCTGTCGCTGGTCAGGCCCTTGAAATCACGGCTGGTGAAAACCGGTACCGCCACCATGGCGTTTTTGTCTTTCTTGGCCGCCACAATCTCAAGAGATTGGGGCGCCATTATGAATTTCCGCGCGCCAGCTTCACCGGCGGCGCGGTATTGGGAACGCCGAGCAACGGCGCAATGCGAGAGATGACTTTTCCGGCCAGCGGGGCGGCGGTGTAGCCAGCCAGGGCGAAACCGCCGGTTTCCTTGGTGCCATGCGGCTGGTCGAGCAGTACGAACAGGATGTAGCGCGGCTTGTGCACGGGGAAGATCGAGATGAAGGAGGTGCGCAAGGCGTGGGGGATGTAGCGGCCGTTGGGACCGGGCACCTGGGCGGAGCCGGTCTTGCCGCCCACGTCATAGCCGGGAATGTCGGCCTTGCGGCCGGTGCCGTTGGTGACGACATAGCGCAGCAGGTCGCGCATCTGTTCGCTGGTATCGGGCCGGATCACCTGCTCCTTGCGGTTGTCGGCGCCCGGCGCCTGTTTCAGGAAAGTGGGCGTGATGCGGCGCCCGCCATTGACCATGCTGGCGGCGGCGGCGACGAAACTGAGCGGGCTGACGGAAATGCCCTGGCCGAAACCAACCGTGGCGGTTTCGATGGCGCCCCAATTGGCGCGCGGATAAAGCGGGCGGGCCATTTCCGGCAATTCGCTGCGGATCGGCCCCAGCAGGCCGATTTTTTGCAGGAAGGCACGCTGGCGCACGCCGCCGGAGCGCAAGGCGATCTGCGAAGTACCGATATTGGAGGACTGGGCCAGGATATCGCGGGCCTGCAGGGTGGCGGGCATGTGCTCGGCTTCATGGATTGTGTATTTGCCGATCCTGAAGCCCTGGCCGATGGGAAAGACTTCGTCCAGGTGCATGGTCTTGTCTTCAAAGCCGAGCGCGAAGGAGAATATCTTGAACACAGAGCCCAGCTCGTAGACATCCTGCGCCATCACATTGCGCGTGGAATCGCCGGCACCGAGGCGGCGCTGGTTGGGATCGAAATCCGGCACCGAGATCATGGCGATGATCTCGCCGGAATTGACATCCATCACCACGCCGCCGGCGGCGCGGGCCGTGAACATCTGGCGCGCGCTTTCGGTTTCATGCGCCAGGATATATTGCACGCGCTTGTCGATGGAGGTGGCGACCTGGCTGCCGGCCTGGGAATGCAATTTTTCGTTCAGTCCCAGCTCCAGGCCCGACACGCCGTTATTGTCGGCATCGGTCACGCCCAAAAGCTGCGCCGCGGTGCGGCCATCGGGATAGTAGCGCTTTGCGCTGGGCTCGAACTCCAGACCCGGCAGGCCCAGATGCATGACGCTGTCCTGCTGGTCCGGCGTCAACTGCCGCGCCACCAGCACATAGGGATGCCTGGCGGTGTTGAAACCATTATCCAGCCGCCGCATATCGGCGCCGGTGACCCTGGCGAGATCGCGCGCGGCCTGCGCCTTGTCCCACAGCACGCGGGGACGGGCATAAAGATCCTTCACGGGGAGGTCGCGGGCGAGAAGTTCGCCATTGCGATCGGTCAAATCAGCCCGGGCGGCAATCACGCGCCCTGAAACGCTGGCGGCAACGCCGCCCTGCATCAAGGTCACGTCAACCAGGCGGATTCCCACCAGCGCAAAAGCGACGACGCAAAGTCCCGCTCCTATGATGATGCGCCGTGGGATCAGACCCATTGCTTCACATTCCTGAATCGGTAGCGGGCGCCGGACGTGACGGCACCACGGCGCTGGCATTGTGCAAAGGCGTGTTGCCCAGCGGGGCTGTGTCTTCGCCGCGGCGGGGCAGTTGGTCGAAAGAGGAAAGCTGGACCGAGGTGGTGTCGCTCATGCCCTGCAATTCGGCCAGCTGCTGGATGCGGGCGGGGCCGGCGACGCGTTCCCATTCGGTCTGCAGCACGCTGATATGGCCGCGGGTCTCGGCGATCTGGTGGTTGGTGCGTTCCAGCTCGACGCGAGCGACGCGGGTCGCTTCGGAGACATGGTAGAGCGCCAGGATGGAAAGCCCCATGAACGCAACGCAAAAGAAATTGAGCAAGCGAACCATGTTGCCTCCTATGCCGCCAAACGTTCCGCCACGCGCAGCTTGGCGGAGCGGGAACGGGGATTTTCCGCAATCTCCGCCGAACTGGGCGTTTGCGGACGTGACGTAATCAGGCGCAGCGGCGCAGTGGCGCGCGCTGTTTCCGGCGCATGGCGCGAGGCGCGCGGCGCGGCGTTGCTGTGGCTGGAGAAAAACTGCTTGACGATGCGGTCTTCCAGGCTGTGGAACGACACCACGGCAAGGCGGCCCATCGGCTTGAGAAGCGACAGGGCGGCGTCCAGGCCGCGTTCCAGTTCGCCCAACTCGTCATTCACATGGATGCGCAGCGCCTGGAAAGTGCGCGTGGCGGGATGGATGGCGTGGCGCAAGGCGGCGGGGCCTTGTGCCTCGGAAACGATGGACGCCAGTTCGGCGGTCGTGGTCACCGGGCGGGCGGCGATGATGGCGCTGGCGATGCGGCGGGCGTTCTTTTCCTCGCCCAGCCGGGCGATCACCGAAGCCAACTCGCTGTGCGAAGCGCTGTTGACGAAATCGGCGGCGGATTCGCCGGACAGGCTCATGCGCATGTCCAGCGGGCCAGATTCGCGAAACGAGAAACCGCGCGACGGCGTGTCGAACTGGAAAGAGGAAACGCCCAGGTCCAGCACGATGCCGTCGCTGGGACCGGCCAGCGCGTCCATGCGGGAGAATTCGCCTTCCACCAGGGTCAGGCGGCCGTTGAATTTCTCCACCAGGGCCTGGCCGCGGGCAATGGCGTGGGGATCGCGGTCAATGCCAAGCACGCGGCAATCGGCGGCCTCCAGGATTGCCTTGGCGTAACCGCCGCCGCCGAAGGTGCCGTCAATGTAGGAGGCGCCATCCCTGGGCGCGAGCGCCGCGATCACTTCCGACAACATCACCGGCAAGTGGCCGCTCATGAATTTTCCTCGCGGGCGCGTTCGAGTTTCGCTTTCATGCGCGCCACGGCTTCGGCTTCAATGGGGCCGTAGGAGTCCCAGTCCCAGATCTGGAACTTCGCGGCCTTGCCGACAAAGGCGACGCGGTCCTTGAGCCGTGCGTGCGCGATCATCGCATCAGGCAGGCGCACGCGGCCTTGGTCATCGGCCACCAGCAATTGCGTGCGCGCGATGATGGCGGTCGCCTGGTCGTCATGGCTGGGCGAGAAAAACGGATCCTGGTCCGCAAGCCGTGCCGAAACGCTTTCGAGCAGCGTCTGGCCGAAAGCTTCCAGGCAGCTTTCCGAAAAACTGGGACAGACATAAACGCCGGCCGTGTTCTGGGCGGCAAGGATGTGGCGGTAGGCAGCGGGGATGCAGACCCGCCCCTTGGAATCGAGCGAGCCGATGACCGTCGAAATGAACGGTTGGACCAACCCGGTCATGCTGCGCAAACCCCCTAGCCCATAGGTCTGGATGGCCGATCAGTCGGCCGTTGCCGGACGGGCCCTAAAACCGGCCCATGGGACAGTATGGGATATCATGGGATGAGTTTGGCCGTCAAACGAAAATCCTAGCTTTTTGAGGGGCTTGGCTAGTTGCCGGCGTCTCCCAGAGCCCCACCGGTAGGGGGCGTGAGAACAAATCCTAAACAGGGAAAGAGTGTGGTGAAGTCGGTAAACGAAAGCTTAAGGACGGAACTGGCTCGAATATATCTATGGTTGTGTTAAATCACACATTGCTCGTTTTGGTTGTTTCCGTACCAGCCTGATTCGCCAGAATCGTCCTAGAACAAGGACTTGCCCTTGAGGGTGATGGTCTTGAGGAAGGCGTCGCCTTCCGCCGGCGGATAGGCGTCCGTTTCCGCCCCGATCCAGACATCGAGCATGGTGTTGTCGCCGAAATAACGGCGCAGTTCGACGGTGACGTCCTTGCTGTCAATTTCGCGCCTTCCGCGCAGGCGGCCCACCGTGCCGGTCAATTTGTTGCGTTCAAAGAAAGAGCGGGGACTCTTGAGCTTTTCGTCCTTACCGACCTGGTCCATCACGCCTTTGAGAATCTGGTCATCGACAAATCCCATGCGCGGAATGGCGGTGCATTCGGCGCGCAGGAGTGTGAGCTTGCCCGCCGCATCGCTTTGCAGTTCGGCCCGGTAGGTCAGCACGGCGTCGCCGCGATTGGTCAGGGTTTTCAGCAGCGTCCTTTTGGGCGGGGCGCTGAAGGTGACGGCGAAATCGCAGCCCTCGGGCTGATACACCACCGGATCGGCGGCGGCCTGTGCGCAGCCCAGGATCACCGCAACAGCCACAAAACCCGCGATTTTACGCATCAAAACTCCTGCCGATGAAAAGTGTCAGATGGCCTGTAAGCCGGGTTCTGTCCTTCCTTGCGGAAGGGGTGACCATTCCTCTGGGGTATGCGTTACCGCATACCTCACGCGACCGACCCGGACGACGATGCGAAAAACATCACGTGCCGTCCCTATTTGGTCTTGCTCCCGGTGGGGCTTGCCTAGCCGCCCCTGTTACCAGGGACGCGGTGCGCTCTTACCGCACCATTTCAACCTTGCCGCGGCTTTAGGCCGGTAGGCGGTGTCATTTCTGTGGCGCTATCCCTGGGGTTGCCCCCGCCGGCCGTTAACCGGCACCGTTTTTCCGTGGAGCCCGGACTTTCCTCGAACGGATTTCTCCGCCCGCGGTCACCCGGCCATCTGACAAGGGGATAATAAGGCAACGGGCCTATGCAGGCAATGTCGCGAGCTGGTGGGCCCGCAGCGCCTGCTGCCAGGCGCGCATCAGCAGCAGCTGTGATTCCTTGGGCATGGCCTGAAGCTCGGCCAGGGTGATCGCCATGGGCGTGCGGCCGCGATGGTTGTTGTCGTCAAAGAACCATTCGCGCGAGTAGACCATGTACAGGATCGGCCGCACCGTGTTGCTGCTGTTGGGCATGCCGGTATGCATGGTGCGGTAATCCATCACGATGGCGTCGCCGCGCTGGAACGCAACACTCGCCATGCCTTCGGGCGTGGATTCCTGCTCCTGCGGCCAGCGATGCGAGCCGGGCCAGATCGCGGTCGGACCGATATTCTGATCGACGTCAATCAGCGGCACCGTGACATTGACGGCATAAAGCGGCAGTGCCGGGCCGATCTGGGCAAATTCATGGAAGAGCTGCCCGTGATCGCGGTGAATATGCTGCATCGCCGAACCGGGATAGGAGGCCACCACCGTCATGCTGGCCAGCCGCATTATGTCGCCGCCCAGCAGCGGCCACAGGAAATTCATCAGCACAGCGTTGGCGAACAGGCCGGGATGGCCGAATGGGCCGGTCATGCGCGGTGCAATCTCATAGCGCCCTTCACCCACTTTCTGGATGAAATTGGGCGGCGGCTGCTGCGACGCCGCCAGCATGCGGGCAGGATCCAGATTGCCGTAGCGGGCCTGGAAGGTTTGATACAGCGCATCAATGCCTTCGGTGGGATAGATGCCGCGCAGGATCACCGCGCCTTCTTCATGCAGCCCCTTGATGGCGGCAAAGGCGCTTTCCTGCGCCAGCCTTCCCTGCGCACGCTCGGCATCCGAAACCATGATGATGGGCAGGTCCATGGTGGGACTTATAGCGTGGGGGACGGCGTTTTCGCCAGCAGGGCGGCAAGGCGCGCGCCGCAATCCTCATCCCATTGCCCCGTCAGCTGGGCGGGACGGAAATGGCGCTGGAAGGCCGTCACCAGCCGTTCGCGCGGCGCTTCGGGATTATAGCCGAACCGCACCAGGTAGCTGGCCGGGTAATAGCCTTCGAGGTCTTCCGGCCAGAGTCCGATGCCCGCCTTGGCCAGCGCTTCCCAGGGAAAGAGTTCGCCCGGATCGTCCTTGCGCTCGGGGGCGACATCGCTATGGCCCAGCACGCGGTGGGCCGGAATGGCGTGGCGCGTTTTGATGTCCTGGCAAAGCTGTATCAACGAGGCAATCTGCGCGGCGGCAAATTCGCGATAGCCAAATTCATGGCCGGGATTGACCAGCTCGATGCCAATGGAACACGCATTGACGTTGTTTGTGCCCATCCAATAGGACACGCCGGCATGCCAGGCGCGCTCACTTTCCGGCACATGGGCATAGACCGTGCCGTCTTCGTCGATGGTATAATGCGAGGAAACCTTGGCGGCGGGATCGCATAGCCGCTCCAGCGCGGCACGCCCGGATGTCATGCCGGTATAATGCAGCACCAGCATGTTGACGGCCACGCTGCCGCGGCTGTCCTTGTTGGGCGACGGCATCTCGACCCGTTTCATTTCAGGCCCCGCTCGGCGCGGATCTTGTCATACGCCCCGTTGATCGCGGCCAGCTTGTCGTTTGCCAGCTTGATGAATTCTTCCGGCACGCCGCGGGCGATCAGGCTGTCGGGATGATTTTCGCGCACCAGGCGGCGATAAGTCTGGCGGATTTCGTCTTCGCCCGCGACATAGGACACGCCCAGGATGACATAGGGATCCGTCAGCTCCGGCGCGAAATGACTGGCGCGGATACGGCGAAATTCGTTGGGCGCGAAACCAAAGATTTCCGCCACCCGCTCCAGGAAGCGGGATTCTTCGGGATGCAGCACACCATCGGCCTTGGCGATTTCGAACAAGCCATCCAGCACGTCTTCCAGGATCGCGGGCTTGCCCATGAAGAGCCTGGCGATCTGCCCCGCATAGGCCTCGTAACCGGCAACGTCCTGACGTGCCAGGTTGAAGATGCGCCGCACATTGGCTTCTTCCTGCGGCGGAACCGAGAAGACTTTCAAAAAGACGCAGAATTCTTCTTCCGTCACCACGCCGTCGGCCCGCGCCATTTTGCCGGCCAGCGCCACCATGGCAATGGTGAAGGCCACGCCGGGGTCGGTTTCGCGGTCAAAGATGAAATGGCCCGCCACGGCGCCGACCAGCGCGCCCAGCGGCCCGCCCACCAGCAGTCCGGCGGCGCCGCCGCTCATTTTTCCCCAAATCGCCATCAGGCTGCGTCCACCGTCCTGGGATTGTAGTTCAACACCGGGCCCAGCCAGCGTTCGGTTTCCTGCACCGTCCAGCCCTTGCGCCTGGCGTAATCCTCGACCTGGTCGCGCTCGATCTTGCCGACGCCGAAATAGCGGCTTTCGGGATGGGCGAAGTAGAAGCCTGACACCGAAGAGCCCGGCCACATGGCGTAGCTCTCGGTCAGTTTCACGCCGATGCGGCTTTCCGCGTCCAGCAGCTTGAACAAAGTGGCTTTCTCGCTGTGCTCGGGCTGGGCGGGATAGCCCGGCGCGGGACGGATGCCCTGGTAGGATTCGGCGATCAGCTGTTCGTTGCCCAGATTCTCGTCCGGCGCATAGCCCCAATATTCCTTGCGCACTTTTTCATGCATGCGTTCGGCAAAAGCCTCGGCCAGGCGGTCGGCCAGGGCGCGCAGCAGGATGGCGGAGTAATCGTCCTTGGCCGCTTCGAACTTCTTGATGTGCTTGTCTTCGCCCAGCCCGGCGGTGACGACAAAGCCGCCGATATAATCATCCACGCCCAGCGGGGCGATGAAATCGGCCAGCGACAGGTTCGGCCTTCCGGCTTCTCGCGCCATCTGCTGGCGCAATGTGTGCAGCGTGTGGATGGGGAATTTGCGCGCCTTGTCGCCATAGACAAGGATATCGTCGGGATTGTCGGGCGAGCGGTTCACCGGCCAGAAACCGATGGCGGCGCTGGCCTGCAGCCATTTGCCGTCGATGATTTTCGCCAGCATCTTCTGGGCGTCGGCGAACAATTCGCTGGCGGCCTTGCCCACCGTCGGATCAGTCAGGATGGCGGGATAGGGGCCGGCCAGTTCCCAGGTCTGGAAGAAGGGACCCCAGTCAATATACTTGGCCAGTTCGCCCAAATCGTAATTGGTATAGGTGCGCGAGCCCAGGAAACCGGGGGGCGGCGCGACCTTGCCGAAATCCAGCTTGGCGTGGTTGGCGCGCGCCTCGGCCAGGGTCAGGCGCTTGCCGCTGCTCTGCTTGCTGGCATGGGCCTTGGCCATGGCTTCATATTCACTGCGGATTTCGGCGGCATAGGCCGCGCCGCCATCCTTTGACAAAAGGTTGGACGCAACGCCGACGGCGCGGCTGGCGTCCGTCACATAGACCGTCTGGCCGCCGCGGTAATTGGGGTCGATCTTGACGGCGGTATGGACGCGGCTGGTCGTCGCCCCGCCGATCATCAGCGGAATCTTGAATCCCTGGCGCTCCATTTCCGATGCCAGGTGCACCATTTCATCAAGCGAGGGCGTAATCAGGCCTGACAGGCCGATGATATGGGCATCATGCTCGCGCGCCGCATCCAGGATCTTCTGCGCCGGCGTCATCACGCCCAGGTCGATCACTTCATAGCCGTTACATTGCAGCACGACCCCGACAATGTTTTTGCCGATGTCGTGCACATCGCCCTTGACCGTGGCCATGATGATGCGGCCTGCCGGTTCCTTGACGGTGTTCTTGTCGTTTTCCATGAAAGGCAGCAGGTAGGCCACGGCCTTCTTCATCACGCGGGCCGACTTGACCACCTGCGGCAGGAACATCTTGCCCGAACCGAACAGGTCGCCCACCACATTCATGCCCGCCATCAACGGTCCTTCGATCACGTCCAGCGGACGGGTGGCTTCAGCACGCGCCTGTTCCGTATCCTCGATGATGAAGGCGTCGATGCCGTGGACCATGGCGTGGCTGATGCGCTCGATCACCGGCAGCGAGCGCCAGGCGGCGTCTTCCACTTCCGCCACGCTGCCGTCGCCGCGATATTCCTGGGCCAGGGCCAGCAATCGCTCGCTGGCGTCGGGGCGGCGGTTGAACAGAACGTCTTCAATGCCTTCGCGCAGGGGCGTGGGAATATCTTGATAAACAGTAAGTTGGCCCGCATTCACGATGCCCATGTCCATGCCCGCCTTGATGGCGTGGAACAGGAATACCGAATGCATCGCCTCGCGCACTTTCTCGTTGCCGCGGAAGGAGAAGGAGAAATTGGAGACACCGCCGGAGATGTGGCAGTGGGGATTTTCGCGGCGGATCACCTCCACCGCTTCGACAAAGGCCTTGCCATATTCATTGTGCTCTTCCAGGCCCGTGGCGACCGCGAAGATATTGGGGTCGAAGATGATGTCTTCGGGCGCAAAGCCGATGCCCACCAGTATGTCATAGGCGCGCTTGCAGATTTCGGTCTTGCGGATGAGCGTGTCGGCCTGGCCGACTTCGTCAAACGCCATCACCACCACGGCAGCGCCAAAGCGCATCACTTCGCGGGCACGTTCGATGAACGCCGCCTCGCCTTCCTTGAGCGAGATGGAATTGACGATGGCCTTGCCCTGGCAGCATTTCAGGCCGGCCTGGATCACGCTCCATTTGGAGCTGTCGATCATCAGCGGCACTTTGGAAATGTCCGGCTCGCCGGCGATCATGTTGACGAAGCGGGTCATCGCCGCTTCGGAATCGATCATGCCTTCGTCCATGTTGATGTCGATGATCTGGGCGCCATTCTCGACCTGGCCGCGCGCGATATCCAGCGCCGCCTCATAATCGTTGGCGGCGATCAGCTTGCGGAACTTGGCCGAGCCGGTGATGTTGGTGCGCTCGCCCACATTGATGAAGTTCAGGTCAGGCGTCAGGGTGAAGGGCTCCAGCCCCGACAAGCGCATGAATTTCGGCTTTTGCGGGATTTTGCGCGGCACGATGCCTTTCACAGCTTCGCCAAAGGCCTTGATGTGTTCGGGCTTGGTGCCGCAGCAGCCGCCAACAATATTGACCAGGCCCGACCTGGCGAATTCCTGGATCATCACCGCCATGGATTCGGGCGTCTCGTCATAGCCGCCAAATTCGTTGGGCAGGCCGGCATTGGGGTGGGCGCTGACCAGCGTATCGCAGGCCCCCGCAAGGTCGGCAACGTAAGGGCGCAATTCCTTGGCGCCCAGGGCGCAGTTGAGGCCAATGGCGAAGGGATTGGCGTGACGCACCGAATGCCAGAAGGCTTCGGGCGTCTGGCCGGTCAAGGTGCGGCCCGACAGGTCGGTGATCGTGCCGGAAATCCATACCGGCAAACGCATGCCCAGTTCCACGAACACTTCCTCGATGGCGAAGATCGCCGCCTTGCAATTGAGCGTGTCGAACACGGTTTCAATCATGATGACGTCGCTGCCGCCCGCGATCAGGCCACGCGTGGCGTCGCGATAGGTGGCCCGCAGCTGGTCGAAGGTGATGTTGCGGAAGGCCGGATCATTGACGTCGGGGGAAATGGTCGCGGTACGGTTGGCCGGGCCCAGCACGCCGGCCACCAGGCGCGGACGGTCTGCCGTGGTGTATTTGTCGCAAAGCGCCCGCGCCAGGGCGGCGCCCGCCTCGTTCAATTCGCCAACAAGATGCCCCAAGCCATAATCTTCCTGGCTGGTGAAATTGGAATTGAAGGTATTGGTCTCGATGAAGTCCGCGCCGGCTTCCAGATACTGGCAGCCGATATCGCGAATGATATCGGGCTTGGTCAAAGTGAGAAGGTCGTTGTTGCCCTTGAGTTCGCTGGGATGGTTGCCGAAGCGCGGGCCGCGGAAATCATCTTCGCCCAGCTTGAAGCCCTGGATCATCACGCCCCAGGAACCGTCGAGCAAAAGCAGGCGCTTTTGCGCCTCCTGCTTCATCCAGGCGATGCGGGCATTGCGGTCAAGGCTCATGACAATTCTTTCGGACGGAGGCCAAGCAGACGGCAGGCCGCATAGCTGAGATTGGCCTGGTTGAGCGTATAGAAATGGAACAGGTCGAAACCGCGGGCGCGCAATTGCTGCACCTGGTCGGCCAGCACCGCGGCGGCGATGATGCGGCGGCTTTCGACATCGTCATCCAGGCCATCATAGGCCCGCGCCATCCAGGCGGGGATTGACGCCTTGGTCTTGGCCGCCATGCGTTCCACGCCGCGGAAATTGGTGGTCGGCATGATGCCCGGGATGACCGGAATGGTGATGCCCGCCTTGGCGGCATCGTCGCGAAAGCGCGCCGTGGCGTCATTGTCGAAGCAGAACTGGCCCAGCGCGCGGGTGGCGCCGGCATCCATTTTCCGTTTCAGCAGCTCGATATCATGGCCGTGGCTGGGCGAGTCCGGGTGGCGCTCCGGGTAGAAAGAGACGCTGACCTCGAAGGGCGCGATGCGGCGGATACCTTCGATCAGTTCCGGCGTGGAGTGATAACCATCCGTATGCGGACGATATGGCCCGTCCATGCCGGGCATGTCGCCGCGCAGCGCCACGATATGGCGGATGCCGGCATCCCAATAGGCGCGCACGATATCGTCGATCTCGCCGCGCGAGGCGCCGACGCAGGTCAAATGTGCGGCCGCTTTCAGCGTGGTCTCCTCGACAATGCGCTTGACGGTGGCGTGGGTGCGTTCGCGCGTGGTGCCGCCCGCGCCGTAAGTGACCGAGACAAAGCTGGGCGCCAGCGGCTCCAGCCGCCTGATGGCCGCCCACAAATTGGCTTCCGCTTCGTCCGTTTTGGGCGGCGAGAATTCGAAAGACACCGAAATCGGCGCATCATTGGAAATCATCTGGTCTAGGCTCATGCGGCCTCCTTCTCGCGGGTGGCAAGCCAGAGCTTGACGGTCAGTTTTTCTGCGGCCGGGCCATCCTTGCTGGCCAAGTCCGGCGCGATGGTTTCGCTATGGGCGGATTTCAGTCCGGCGGCATCCAGCCAGCCCTTCACTTCGCGGTCGGAAAAACCCAGGCGGCGATGGGCATAGTCATCGCGCAGGAATTCCAGGCCATGCGGCGCGAAATCGGCAATGGCGAGCCGCCCACCCGGGCGCATCACCCGGGCGGCTTCCGCCACCGCGGCGCCCGGATCATCGAGATAATGCAGCACCTGGTGGAACAGCACGGCGTCAAAGCCGCTCTCCCGATCCGCACCCGTGCCGCCGTTTGGAAAAGGCAGGCGGTAGATATCGCCCAGCCGCACCTGCACCTGGGACAGCCCGTCGCGCGCCAGCCGGTCGCGCGCGATGGCCAGCATTTCCGGGCTGACATCGATGCCGACAGCGCGCTTGGCATGGGGCGCCAGCAATTCCAGCATGCGGCCAGTGCCGGTGCCGGCATCCAGCAAATTCTCGATCGGCTTTGCCGCCAGGATTTTCACGATGGCTTCCTCGACGGTTTTGTCCGGCGCGTGCAGGGCGCGGATGCGCTCCCATTCCGCGGCATTGGCCTTGAAGTAGGCGGCGGCGGCGGCGGCGCGTGCCTCGCGCACATGCACCAGCCGGGCGCGGTCGGATTCGATCAGGCTGGAATCGGCGAGCAGCGCCAGCGCCCGGCCCAGTTCGGCACCCTTGCCCCGGTCGGCGGCGCGGTAAAAGACCCAGCTTCCTTCCTTGAAACGCTCGAGCAGCCCGGCTTCGCCCAGCAGCTTCAAATGACGCGAGACACGCGGCTGGCTTTGCCCGACAATCTCGATCAGTTCGCTGACCGCCAGCTCGGCCTCACGCAAAAGCAGCAGCAGGCGCAGGCGCGTGGGATCTCCCGCAGCGCGCAGCATGGCGACCAGATTCTCCATGCCCTCCCTGACCATCTGCGGTTCCTTTTACATATAAACATATCTTTATATGCTCGAAATGGCGGGGGAAACAAGACCTATGGACAGATGGGACAAAAACCCGGAAAAACGGCTCAATGCCGGGGGCAAAGGTGGAATTCATGCGCGCAGTCAGGGCGCTGGTTTTGGGGGCTTGCGGTCTTGCCTTGACCGCCTGTGCCTCCGCACCCCCCTCGCCCCAGGCCCTGGCCGCCAATGACCCCTATGAGGCATTCAACCGCCAGAGATTGATATTCAACGGCAAGGTTGACCGCTATGTCGTCATCCCCACCGTGGGGATTTATTACTTCTTTGTCGGCGAGGGCGGGCGGCGCGGCGTCCACAATTTCCTGGGCAATCTCAGCCTTCCGACCATTTTCGTGAACGACATGCTGCAGGGAGAAGTCAGCCGCGGCGGCCAGTCGGCGGCACGCTTCATAATCAACAGCAGTTTTGGCCTGGGCGGCCTTTTCGACCCGGCCCGCAAATTGGGAATCTATGGCCATGGCGAGGATTTCGGCCAGACCCTGTCCGTCTGGGGCGTTGGCGAAGGACCTTATATAATCCTGCCCTTTTTTGGCCCGTCCAATCCGCGCGACGCCTTCGGCCTTGTCACCGATGCCGTGATCGATCCGACCAATCAAATACCCATGAAGCAGCATATCTGGTGGTCTGCGGGGCGCGAATATTTCACCTTCCTGGACCTCAAGGGCCAGACCTACAACACGATCCAGGGTATCCAGCGCAGCTCGGTGGACTATTATGCCTCCCTGCGCAGCCTGTACCGTCAGATCAGGGACACCGAGATTCGCAACGGGCGCGCCAGCAAAGCCGAGGATTTGCCCGATTTCTGAACCCAATTCCCCCTATTTTTGTTTACGCCTTGAACTTGCCACACGCACACGCAAACTATCCCTGCAGAGAAAGCCCGGATGAGCCCTTCGATGATCAAAACTGTCCTGCGGCGCAATGTTCTGGCGCTGGGCCTTGTCGTTGCCGGCATCGGACTTCTTGGCGCCACCCCCGCCCTGGCTGCCAACCCCGCCGAAACCTATGTGCAGGACAATATCCACAAGGGCCTGGATATCCTGAACAACAAGTCGCTCTCGGTGGAGCAGCGCCGCCAGCAATTCGCCAGCTTCCTGCTGGGCCTGACCGACATGAAGCGCATCGCCAATTTCACCCTTGGCCAGTATCGCAGGGGCAAGGACGGAACCCCGGAGCTCGCCGCATTCGAGGCCGCCTTCCAGAATTACGCCGTGGCGGTCTACCAGTCCTATTTCGCCAAATATGCCGGCCAGACCCTGAAGGTGACCGGCAGCCAGGCCCGAAGCCCCGATGATTTCATCGTCGCCACGCAATTGATTGATCCCAACGACCGCAGCGGCCAGGCGCCGCTGGACGTGGATTTCCGGGTGCGCACCGACGCCGGCAAGCCGGTGGTGACGGATTTCTCGGTGGCGGGCATCTGGCTGGCGCTGGAAGAGCGTGACCAGTTCACCTCATTCCTCGGCCAGAACAACGGCAGCATCCCGACGCTGGTCAAGCATCTGGACGACTTGGCCAAGCAGTACCGCAATCAATAGCAGTTCCGCGCGGATCTTTTGGAGCAAGGCCCGAAGCGTCTAAGTCCTGGCAAACCGCTTGTACTTGAGCTTGTGGGGCTGGTCGGCATCCACGCCAAGCCGGCGCTTCTTGTCCGCCTCGTAATCCTGGAAATTGCCTTCAAACCATTCCACATGGCTGTCGCCTTCAAAGGCCAGCATGTGGGTGGCGATGCGGTCGAGGAACCAGCGGTCATGGCTGATGATCATGGCGCAGCCGGCAAATTCCTCCAGCGCCGATTCCAGGGCGCGCAGGGTTTCGACATCAAGGTCATTGGTGGGTTCGTCCAGCAGCAGGAGGTTGGCGCCCGATTTCAGCATCTTGGCCAGGTGCACGCGGTTGCGCTCGCCGCCTGACAGCAGGCCGACTTTCTTTTGCTGGTCGCCCCCCTTGAAGGCAAAGGCGCCGACATAGGCGCGTGAATTCATCTTGGTCTTGCCGAATTCCAGGATATCGGTGCCGCCGGAAATTTCCTCCCAGACATTCTTGTTGGGATCGAGCGTGTCGCGCGACTGGTCGACATAACCCAGCTGCACCGTGGGGCCGATCTTGAGCGTGCCGGCATCGGGTTTTTCCTGGCCGGTGAGCATGCGGAACAATGTGGTCTTGCCGGCGCCGTTGGCGCCGATGACGCCGACAATGCCGCCCGGCGGCAGGCTGAAATTCACATTCTCGTAGAGCAGCCGGTCGCCATAACCCTTACTGAGGCCCTGGGCTTCCACCACCAGCGAGCCCAGCCGCTCGGCCACCGGGATCATGATCTGCGCCGTGCCGGCGCGCTGTTCCTGCGACTTGGCGACCAGCTCCTCATAGGAATTGATGCGGGCCTTGGACTTGGCCTGGCGCGCCTTGGGGCTTTGCTTGATCCATTCCTGTTCGCGCGCAATCGTGCGCTTCTGCGCCGCCTCTTCGTTGGATTCCTGCTTGAGGCGCTTTTCCTGCACATCCAGAAATGACGTGTAGTTGCCTTCGTGCGGGATGCCCTTGCCGCGGTCCAGTTCCAGGATCCAGCTTGTGACATTGTCGAGGAAATAGCGGTCATGGGTGACCAGGATGACGCAACCCTTGTATTCGCGCAGCGTCAGCTCGAGCCAGGCGACGGATTCCGCATCGAGATGGTTGGTGGGTTCGTCCAGCAGCAGGATATCGGGCGCATCCAGCAGCAGCTTGCACAGCGCCACACGGCGGCGCTCGCCGCCCGAGAGTGTCTCGATCCTGGCGTCGCCATCGGGACAGCGCAGCGCATCCATCGCCTGGTCGACCTTGCTGTCGAGATCCCAAAGGCCCTGGGCCTCGATCTCGTCCTGCAGCTTCGCCATCTCGTCGGCGGTTTCATCGGTGTAATTGGCGGCGATCTCGTTGTAGCGGTCCACCAGCGCCTGCTTGGCAGCGACACCTTCCATCACATTGCCGCGCACATCCTTGGACGGATCCAGCTGTGGTTCCTGGGAGAGATAGCCTGTGCGCACGCCGTTGGCGGCCCAGGCATCGCCCGTATAATCCTTGTCCTGCCCCGCCATGATCTTCATCAGGGTGGATTTGCCCGCGCCATTGACGCCGACAATGCCGATCTTGGCGCCGGGATAAAAGCTGAGCCAGATATCCTTGAGGACCTGCTTGCCGCCGGGATAGGTCTTGGACAGACCTTTCATCACATAAACAAATTGCGGCCCGGCCATGAGCTGTTCCTTTAAAGCAGAAGCGTGTGGTTTCTATCGAAGCGCCGCGCTCACTGCAACGCGCGGGCGGCGGCTCAGAACTTGATCTTGGCGCGGGACAGGACCGCCAGCGAGGTGGCGCCGGTCTGGCCCTGATAGTTCATCTGGTAGGCCGCGTTGGCCTGCAGCGCCAGGGCGCCGTCCAGGAAGCTTGTGACATAACCCAGCTGCAGGTCGGTTTCCGGCGTTCCGCCCGGCAGGCGGCCGCCAACGGCAAAGGCCGGCGGCAGGTCACCCGAGGCGGCCACCATTTCAAAGCCGCTCTCAAGCAGGCTGGGGCTGGGACGGCTGAAGGAGAAGCCCAGCGCGTCCGCGCCGAACAGGCCATGCTTGGCGATGGCGATGGAGTAGGAATGGCTTTCCACCGTTTGCGCTGCTCCGATCTTCTGGTCGAGCTGGGACAGCCCTTCGCTGAAAGCCGCCGTGGTCACCCAGCCGGCGCCAAGGCTCATCTGCGCCGATACGTTGAGGCCAGCGGTGGTGGCGCGGCCGGCGCGCGCGGTGCGCGACAGCGATACGAAGCCCTGGCCTTTCTGGGTGTTGATGATGCCGCTGACACTGAGGCCGGCCCAGTCCAGCAAATTCCAGGATGCGCCCGCCAGCAAGGAACGCTGCTCGCCGGTTTCGTAGGTCAGCGGCACGCCCTGCACGGGATCGAAAGTGAAACTGTCCAGCCGGTCATTCTTGAATTGCGCGCCTACGCGCACGCGCAGTGACGGCGACGGCACATAGGTGATGCCGGCATAATGGCCGCCATTGGCAAGGCCCAGGGTTCCGGCCGGGCCCAGCAGCGGCGATTTCGCGCCGGTGTAATTGTCGAAGCGCTGCGCCAGGTCGAGATTGTAGCCGCTGTCGAGCGCGAAATTCTCGTTGAAGGCGGACGAGGCCGCGAAGCTTTGCAGGAACGTGGCGCCGCCATAGACGGGCGTGCGCGAAAATTCGCTGCGCGAAAAAGTTTGCGCCGGACCCATCGCCAGGCCGGCGGCGGACATCTGGTAAGATGACAGGGCCTGGGCGGCGCCAAAGGATGTCAGGCTGACCGGAACGCGCAATTCCGCCGCGCCAGCCTGCGGCCCAAAGGCGGCAAGGCCGGCTGCAAACAAGGCAGCGGTCCAAATACGGTTCATGTCCCTCAAACCCAAGGATTCAAGCCTTTGGCTTTCATGGAAGTAAAATACCAGAGGGGGCGTTCCAGTCTCAAGTAAAAGCCGCGAAATGGTTGATGTTTTCAAGTCACAAAACCGGATTCTTGGGCCTTGGGAGTGGCTGTCCCGCCCCAAAACTGTGTAATTTTGTTACAAAATGGCATTTAACCCTGAAATTGCCTGTCCCGGAGGGTCAGGTAAGTTCGACCGATGGAACCTCGGGGACGTGCAACCGTTCCTTTGCCCAGCACCATCGCATCAGGAAATTGCATGCACGCCGTGACCGGTATCCATCGCGAACCCGCCGGCGAGGCGCTATTGCGTGCCTGGCGGGCTGTACGGCCCATAGCGAGGCCCTGGCCGCGCCCCTGACGGCGGAAGATTGCGCCATCCAGTCCATGCCGGACGCCAGCCCGGTCAAATGGCACCTGGGCCATACCAGCTGGTTCTTCGAGGCCCTGATCCTGGGCGAGGACCCGGCCTATGAGGTCTTCGATCCCAGTTTCGCCTATCTGTTCAACTCCTATTACGAGGCACTGGGACCGCGGCACCCCCGGGCCCAGCGCGGGCTGATCACCAAGCCGGCGCTGGAAACGGTGATGGCCTGGCGGCGCCATGTCGATGCGGCGATGGAATCGCTGCTGCTGCGCGGCGTGGATCACGGGCTGCAAGCGCGCATCCGGCTTGGCCTGCACCATGAGCAGCAGCACCAGGAATTGATCCTCACCGACATCAAGCATGCTTTCTTCGCCAATCCCTTGCTGCCGGCCTATCGCAAGCAACCGCCGGCTCCGCGCATTCCGCGGGCGCGCGATTGGGTCAAGCATGACGGCGGGCTGGTGGAGATCGGGCATGGCGGAACGGACTTCGCCTTCGACAACGAGACGCCGCGTCACAAGGTGTTCCTCTATCCCTTTCGCATCGCCTCCGCGCCGGTGAGCAATGGCGAATATCGCGCCTTCATCGAGGATGGCGGTTACCGCCGCCCGGAATTATGGCTGAGCGACGGCTGGACGCTTGTGCAGGAGCAGGGCTGGGACGCGCCGCTCTACTGGCTGCGCGACAATGACGGCAGCCGCAGCCAGTTCACCCTGGCAGGCGTGCAGCCGCTCGATCCACATGCGCCGGTGGAGCATGTCAGCTTTTTCGAGGCGGCGGCTTTCGCCGCATGGGCCGGCAAAAGGCTGCCAACCGAATTTGAATGGGAAGCGACAGCAAAGGGCTTTGCCCATGGCGAAGTGTGGGAATGGACGCGCTCATCCTATGATCCCTATCCCGGCTTCAAGCCCTTTGAAGGCATTGCCGCGGAATATAATGGCAAGTTCATGGTGGGCCAGCTGGTGCTGCGCGGCGGCAGCGTGGCGACGCCGCCGGAGCATATGCGCCTCTCCTACCGCAATTTCTTCCCGCCCTCGGCGCGCTGGCAATTCAGCGGCATTCGCCTTGCGGAGGATTTGTAATGGACGCGCGCCGCATGGAAGCGGTAGCCCCTTGCGCGCAGGCGGGCGGATTTGCCCGCGGCCTGGAGGAAGGCCTGCGCAGGACACCCAAGGAGCTGTCCTGCAAATACTTCTATGACGCAGAAGGCTCGGCCCTGTTCGACGCCATCTGCGTCCTGCCGGAATATTACCAGACCCGCACCGAAGTGGCGCTGCTGCGCCGCCATGCCGCCGAGATCGCCAGCCTGATCGGACCCGGCGCCGAGATGGTGGAATTTGGCGCCGGCGCCTTGCGCAAAATCCGCATCCTGCTGGATGCGCTGGACAGCCCGCACGGCTATAGCCCGATTGATATCTCGGGCGACTATCTGCGCAGCGTCGTGCAGCAGCTGGCGGTGGATTATCCCGCGCTGGCGCTGCGCCCGGTGGAAGGCGATTTCACCCTGCCCATCAATTTCGCGATGATGCCGGGCGCGACACGGCAGGCCGGTTTCTTTCCCGGCAGCACCATCGGCAATTTTTCGCCCGATGCGGCGATGGCACTGCTCAGGCGCATGCGCGAGATGCTGAATGGCGGCGGCTTGCTGGTGGGCGTGGATTTGGTGAAGGACCCGGCGATTCTGCATGCCGCCTATAATGATGCGGCCGGTGTCACCGCCGCTTTCAACAAGAACCTTCTGGCCCGCGCCAACCGCGAGCTGGACGCGGATTTCGACCTGGACGCTTTTGCCCATTATGCGCCCTACAACCCCCGGGCGCAGCGGATTGAAATGTACCTGGTCAGCCTGAAGCGCCAAAGCGCAAGGCTGGGCGACGGCAGGATCGAGTTCGCCGCGGGCGAAGCGGTGCATACCGAGGACAGCCACAAATATTCCATCGAAAGCTTCCGCGAGATTGCGGTGCGGGCCGGCTTTGCGCCCCGCGCGGTCTGGTGCGACGACAATCGCCTTTTCGCCATCCACTGGCTGGAAAGCCGCTAGACCGCGTTGCGCGGCGCGCCTGCGCATGGTTATTTCGGCGCATGAAAATCCTTCCCGTGATTTTTCTGGCGCTGCCGCTGCTTTGGGGCGCGGCCAAGCCGCCGGCCCACAACGCACCCGCCGGGCCGCAACCCGCCAAAACCAAGTCCGCGCCAAGAGCCGTCAAAACGCCCAAGGTCCCCAAGGCAGAAGTTAAGCCGCCGGCAGGCATCGTCACGATGAGCGAAAGGGTCTATGCCACGCTGAAGGGCTTTCGCCCGCTGACGCTTGATCTTTATTTGCCGCAGGCAAAATCCTTTCCCCGTCCCGGCATTGTGTTTGTCCATGGCGGCGAGTGGAACAGCGGCGATTCCCGTCACAATGGCGGCTTCAGCGATTTTCCCGCTTTGCTCAACGCGCTGGCGGCACGCGGGTATGTGGTAGCATCCGTGAATTACCGCCTGTCCGGCGAAGCCCCTTTCCCGGCCGCGCTGCAGGATGTCAAAAGCGCCATTCGCTGGCTGCGCAGCCACAAGACGGATTTCAACCTGGATGACACGCGCATCGCGGTTTGGGGTGCGGGCGCGGGCGGGCAACTGGCCGCGCTGGCCGGAGTGTCGTGCGGTGTCGCCACGTTGGAGCCCAAGGGCGAAGCCGGGGCGCCATCCGATTGCGTGCAAGGCGTAATCGACTGGTATGGCGTAAGCGATTTCGAGAGCATGGCGGCGGATCTGGGCAAGCCTGCGCCGGACAAAAGCGATGCCGGCGATTATTTGGGCTGCGAGCCGTCCTTGTGCGCCATCGGCGTCGCGCGCAACGCCAGCCCGCTGGCTTACATCCAGCCGATGAGCCCGCCCTTCCTGATCCAGCATGGCGCGCAGGACATGAGCGTGTCGTCCAAACAGTCGCAGAAATTGTACGACGCATTGCGGGCCCGCAATGTGCCCGCCCAGTTGGCAATCTATCCCGGCGTGGGACGCGACTTTGCCCGCGATGGCGCGGCGCCCGATCCGGCCACCAGCCAGGCCGCCCTGGAAAAGCTGGCCGGCTTCCTGGAAGGCCTGTTTCCCAAAAAACCGCCAGCCGGAACACCCGTCAAACCCAACGCCCTGCCCTACTAGCGAAGCGGTCTAGGGTATAGGATGACGCCATTCACCAGGAGCCAGCCATGACCGCCATCAATGCCGTCACCGATCTCACGCGCGAAGGCGATGTCGCCGTCATCACCCTGAACAATCCGCCGGTCAATGCGCTCAGCCAGGCCATGCGCGAAGGCCTGTCAGCGGCGCTGGCCCAGGCTGACAAGGATGCGGGCGCCAAGGCGATTTTGCTGATCTGTGCCGGCCGGACTTTCATCGCGGGCGCGGACATTTCGGAGTTCGGCAAGATCCAGGGCGGCGCAGGGTTCAAGGAGGCACAAGCCGCTTTCGATGCCGTGGGCAAACCCATCGTCGCGGCGATCCATGGCACTGCCCTGGGCGGCGGGCTGGAAGTGGCGATGTGCTGTCACTATCGGGTGGCCACAGCCTCCGCCAAGTTCGGCCAGCCGGAAGTCAATCTGGGATTGATCCCCGGTCTGGGCGGCACCCAGCGCCTGCCAAGGCTGGTGGGCGTTCCCAAGGCGCTGGAAATGGTGGCCACGGGTAAGCCCATTGGCGCGCCCGAAGCGCTGTCGCTGGGACTGATTGACGAGATTGTGCCGGGCGATCTGAAGGAAGGCGCATTGGCATTCATCAAGACGCTGCTGGCCAGCGGCAAGGGCATTCGCCGCACCCGCGACCTACAGGAAAAAGTCACGGGCGATTTCTCAGCCGTCTTCGCTTTCGCCAAGGGCCAGAACATGCGCGGCTTCGAAGCGCCGCTGGATGGCATCAAGGCGGTGGAAGCGGCCACGACCCTGCCTTTCGACGAAGGGCTGGATTTAGAGCTGAAGACGTTCCTGGCGCGAATGGCATCGGCCCAATCGGCGGCGCTGCGCCATCTGTTTTTTGCCGAGCGCAAGGCGACCAAAATTCCCGACGTGCCGGATGATGCGCCTACCCTTGAGATCAGGAAGGTTGGCATTGTCGGCGCCGGCACCATGGGCGGCGGCATCGCCATGAATTTCGCCAATGCCGGCATTCCCGTCACCATCCTGGAAATGAAGCAGAAAGCCCTGGATCACGGACTGGACGTGGTGAAAAAGAATTACGACGCCAGCGCCGCCAAGGGCCGCTTCACGCCGGAAGACGCGCAGAAGCGCTTTGGCCTTCTGACCGGCACGCTGAAGATGGAAGATCTGGGCGATTGCGACCTGATCATCGAGGCGGTGTTCGAGCGCATGGATGTCAAGAAGGACGTGTTCGGCAAGCTGGACAAGATCGCCAAGCCCGGCGCCATCCTGGCTTCCAACACCTCATTCCTGGACATAGACGAAATCGCCGGCGCCACATCGCGGCCCGACCATGTGCTGGGGCTGCATTTTTTCTCCCCCGCCAATGTGATGAAGCTGCTGGAAGTGGTGCGCGGCGCCAAGACCAGCAAGACCGTTGTCGCCACCGCCATGAAGCTGGCCAAGACGATCGGCAAGGTGGGCGTGCTGGTGGGCGTGGCCTATGGCTTTGTCGGCAACCGCATGCTGGCGGCGCGCAGCAACGAGGCCGACAAGATGGTGATGGAAGGCGCGTTTCCCTGGGACATTGATGCGGTGATGGTCAAGTTCGGCTTTCCCATGGGCGGCTTTGCCATGTGGGACCTGGCGGGGCTGGACCTGGGCTGGGTCAAGGAAGAAAGCCATGGCGAAACGCTGCGCGACCTTCTGAACGAGGCCGGCCGCAAGGGCCAGAAAACCGGCGGCGGCTATTACGACTATGACGCCTCGCGCAAAGCCACGCCGTCGCCCGTCACGCAAAAGCTTCTCTCGGACCTGTGGGCCAAGAAAGGCGTCAGCCCGCGCAAGATTCCCGAGCAGGAAATATTGGAGCGCCAGATCTATCCCATGATCAACGAGGGCGCGAAAATCCTGGAAGAAGGCAAGGCCAGCCGGGCCTCGGACATCGATATTGTCTGGCTGTACGGCTATGGCTTCCCGGCCTGGCGCGGCGGACCAATGTTCTATGCCGATTCCATCGGCCTCGACACCGTGCTGGCAGGCGTGAAAAAATACGGCCTGACGCCCGCGGCGCTGCTGGAAAAGCTGGTGGCGGAAAAGAAGAAATTCGCCGACCTTTAGCCCTTGGCGCTGGTGATGGCCGCCAGGACCACGTCCTGGCTTTCCCGCACGCCCTGGACGATCTTGCCTAGGCTGATCACCGTGGTCACGCCCGGCGCAAATTCGCCCGGCAGCGCCGCGCGCACGCCGCTAATCTTGCCTTTATCCAGCGCGATCTTCTTGCCGTTCGGTGCCGTGACCATCAGGCCCCCGGCGCGGTGGCTGGCCCGGCTGAGCCAGTCCGTGCCCTCGCCCAGGGCGCGGGTGATGCCGGCGACATAGTTGCGGGTCTCGCGCGGCAGGGGCGCACCATGGTGCAGATGGTCTTCCAGATTGCCCGGGCCGGTATTGTAGGCCGCGAACATGGCGGGGAAGCCATACTTGCCGTGCAACCAGCGAAGATAGGCGGCGCCGGCATAGACATTATTTTGCGGATCGAAGGGATCATCGCCCAGGCGATATTGCTGCTGCATTTCACGCCAGGTGCCGGGCATGACCTGCATCAGGCCCATGGCGCCCTTGTTGGAGGTGATCTGCTGGCCGTGCAGATAGATACGGCCGCCGCTTTCCGAGCGCATCACATTGCGGATCCAGGCGGCAGGAATTTTGAAGCGCTTCGCCGCGTCGGCAATTGTGGGTTCCCAGCGCTGCATCAATTCCCTGGACGACATGCCGGCTTCCGGGTTCATGACTTGCGGCGCGGGCTGGGTGGCGTCGACCAACGCAATGCGCACCGGACGCGCCAGGCGCATCATCTGCATTTCCGCCGGGCGGCCTTGCAGCAGGAATGCCGTCGCGGCCAGCATCAGGCTGGTAAGGGCGAAATTGCGGAAGTTGATGGGCGAAGATAATTTTTCTTCAACTGCGCGGTGTAGCGCCATATTTTGTTCATTCCCTTGCTAGGTGGTGGAGTTGCCGCCTGGAGCGGTGTTCCCTTACACGGGAACCGTGACGCGTGTTGTGCGTATGCAATTTCTACATACGGTTTTCCCTTGCGCCGATCAACAAGGAACAAAAGTTCCGAAAAGTTGCACATGTTCCATATTTCTGCAGTATGGGCGCATGAGATTTTTCCTTGCCGCATCTGCTTTTCTGCTGCTTGCGCTTCCGGCGCAGGCGGCAAGTTTTGATTGCGGCAAGGCGCGCCTGCCCGATGAACGCACGGTGTGCGCCTCGCGCGTGCTCAGCGAACTGGACGTGGAAATGGCAGTGCGATTCCAGACGCTGTCCGGATTGGTGGCGATGGGCACGCGTGGCAATATGGGCGACGAGCAGCGCGAATTCCTCAACGCGCGGCGGCGCTGCGCCAACAACCAGCCTTGCCTGTCGGCCGCCTATAACCGCCGCATCGATGTCCTCAAGCGCCAGTACCAGCAATTGCAGCAACGCGGCCCTTTCTGAGTCGCTTTTTTTCCCGGAAAGCCGCCTGTTTTCCGTTCAGGTTGCATTCATCGGCAAAAGCCCAACCTCCTCTCCACGGTGCTGGACAGCATCGCAGACGCGCCCCAACCGGCGTGCATTTGAAGGATAGAGACCATGAAACGCCTTCTTTCCGCCGCCCTGGCGCTGACACTGTTGAGCGCCACTGCCGCCAGCGCAGCGCCGCGCGGCCATGGCGGCTATAGCCGCAGCTATCATGGCGGTTACGGCAACCGAAACGCCGGCGGCGCCCTGATCGGACTTGGCATCGGCCTGATGGCCCTGAGCGTCCTTTCTTCGTCGTCGCGTTATGACGATCCCTATTATGACCGCGACTATTATGCCCCGCCGCCGCCCCCGCCGCGTGGCTATTACGACGATCGCTATGATCGCTATGACGATCGCGGCTACGGCTACGGCCGCTAGGAATCCGCGTCAGGCGCAAAACGGCTCCCGTCCCCGCGGGAGCCGTTTTCGTTTTCGCCGGGCCCTTGTATAACGGCGCCATGAAGCTGCTGTTTGTAAGTTACAGCCCGATTCCCATGGACGTAACGATGCCGGAGCGCGAGCCGCTTGGCGGCAGCGAATCCTGCGCCGCCTACCTGGCGCGCCAGCTGGCCAAGAACGGGCATGCTGTGACGTTCGCGGCGCGGCTGTCGCCGGCCACGCCGGAATTCGTGAAGGGTGTGCGGCATGTCCCGCTGGAAGCACTGCATGACGCGGCGTTTTTCACCAGCAGTGAATTCGACGCAACGATCGCGCTGAGCGCCCTGCCGGCCACCGCCTACCTCAAGCAGGCCGCACCCAAGGCCCTGAACATCGCCTGGCTGCATCTATTGCCCGACCAGACCGCGATGGCGCCCCTGGCCGAGATGACGCCGCACATCGATTGCGCCGTCTTTGTCAGCAACACGCAGAAGGAAATGGTGCCATTTTCCGGCCGCAGCCATGTTATCGGCAACGGTATCGCCCCGGCTTTCCAGGACATGTTCACCAGCGCCGAAGAATTGCGCGCGGCCAAGGAGAATCGCGCCGCCTATACCAGCATGCCTTATCGCGGGCTGCATTTGCTGGCGGAGGTCATCCCACGCATGCGCGGCGGCACGCAGTTCGACATCTTTTCCGCCATGCAGACCTATCGCGCGCCCGATGACCAGTTTGCGCATCTTTACCAGCGGCTGAAGAATTCGCCGCGTACCACCTATCACGGCTCGGTGTCCCAGCCGGTATTGGCGCAGCAGCTCAGGAGTGCCGCCTTCCTCTCCTATCCTTGCGCCTTTGTGGAGACCTACTGCATCGCCGCCCTGGAAGCGATTGCCGCTGGCCTGAAGGTGGTGAGCCTTGAGCTGGGGGCGCTTCCCGAAACCACCCTGGGCTTCGCTGACCTGCTGCCGCTGAACATGGACATGACCGATCCCGAGATCGTCACGGACTATATCGCGCTGCTGGAGAAAAATGTGATGGATTTCCAGGTCGAGCCGCGGGAATGGGCCGAAGAACGTTTCGAGCAGAGCCGGTCTGTCAACCGGCTCTGCTCCTGGCCAGCCCGCGCCGCGGAATGGGAGGCATTTCTGGCCTCGTCTATTGCGGCATCAAATTGAAGGTCTTTTCCGCCACCGATTCAATCTTGGAGCGCGAATAGAAGACCGGGAAATACTTGCCCTTCGACCATAGGGCGTAGAGATCCTTGTAATGGGGATCGTCAGGATTGCCGGACTGGCCCGGATTGTTCTGGCCCACCGAATTGTCCCAATTCTCCGTATCAAAGATGTTCTTGAAGGAACCGCCGCCCGTCTGGTTGTCGTTGCCGCCCGTGGCCGAGACGGTATAGGCGTCGCCGCCGCGGGGGCTGGAGCCGACATTGAACTTGGCTTCCAGTTCCGGCGTCAGCGCCTCGCCCATGGGATGCATGATCTTGGCGTAGTGATAAGCGCCAAGATTCCATTTCGCCATGTCCGGTCCAAACCGCTTGGTCAAATCGGCCACGGCCTGGTCCAGGCTCTTGACCAGCACCGCATTGCGCCCGGCCACGGAATCCGCGCCGAAGCTGCCATCGGGCGCCGTCACCAGGGCGACGATGCGTACCATCGGCACATTGATCACGTCCCTGGCGGCCGACGGAACCACGGCGGCGCGAACATTCACGATCAAATGACGCTGGAACATTTCATAGATGCCCGCTTCCACAGAATCCTTGTCCAGCACGAAATTCCAGTGCAGCAGCCGGTCGGCCGCCTTCTGGGATGCCGGATTTGTGATGGTGACATCGCGCAGCAGCGGCACCATGGAACGGGCGGGAATGGACAGGTCGTTATTGTGCAGTTCGATCATGTCCGCGACGGTAAATCGCCGTCCCGATCCCAGCACTTCCGCGACACTCTGCGCCCGGAACGGATCGGCCCAAAGGTAATGCAGTGCCTGGGGATTGGGCCAGCTTGTGGCGATGCTGCCGGTCGGCATCTGGTAATCGTTCGAAGTGTTGTAATAGCCCTTTTCGGGATCAAGGATGTGCGGCAGTTCCTTGATCGGCAGGAAGCCCGCCCATTCATAGCGGCCATCGCCCGGCACGGGGGACAGCGCGCTCCAGTTGGGACGCAGCGGCGTGATGCCCACCGCCTGGTAGCCGACATGGCCCTCGCGGTCGCCCCAGATGTAATTCTCGGCCGGAAGGCGCGCATAAGAAGCAGCATCCACGAACTCGTCCCAGTTCCTGGCCTGGTCCATGCGCAGGCTGGAAACATAAGGGGCCGCGCCCGGCTCCAGGTAGGCAGCGCGGATGGCATAGGCCTTGTGATGCGCCTTGTCCTCGGACACCACCGGCCCGTGACGGGTGAATTTCAGCTGCAGCCGCTGCGCCGCCTGGCCCTTTACCGGCAGTGTTTCGGTGACGGTCTTCATGGTCTCCCAGCCATCTTTGTATTTGTACTGGTCGGGATTGGCGGGGTTGGTGTCATAGACGTAAATGTCCTCGGTGGTGGTTCCGAAGCTGGTCAGTTCCCAGGCGCCATATTCATTATGGCCAATAGAAACGCCCGGCAGCATCGCTTCACCGCCGCCGATCACGTTCCAGCCCGGCGCCACCAGATGCACCCAGTATCGCAGTGACGCGGATTCCTGCTCGCGGTGGGGATCGCCCACCACGATGGGATATCCGCCCATGGTCAGTTTGCCGCTGACCAGCCAATTGTTGCTGCCGGTATCGGCGCGTGGATTGGTGCCCGTGCCGCTGTTGGGCAGCAGCGCTTCATCCAGCGCGGCCAGCCTGGTCAACTGCTCGCTGACATTCTGCGAGGTCTTGGGATTGCCGCGATAGGGCGGCTGCAGCTGCTCGGGCTTGATTTTCACGGAGGACAGCCAGGCATTGTAAGTGTCGAGAATGGATTTGTTCAGCAGCGAAGCGTCAATCGCCGGATCCATGGTCAAGTCCGGATTGGCGGGCTGAAAATAAAGCAGGTCCTTGACCTTTTCGGCGCCCACCGCCTTGACGGCCAGCGCGGTCTGCAATTCGGCATTGGCCTGGCCCAGGCCCACCGAGTTGAGGCGCGCCAGGGGATCGGTTGGCGTCCATTTGCCGGGCTTGATGCCCAGCATCTTGAATTCGGGCGGCAGCAGCGCCGGGTTTTTCTCGGTCAGGTCGATATAGGCGTTAATGCCCTTGACGAAGGATTCCAGGATGGCGCGGCCGTGGGGGTGGTAGACTTCCATCTCCTTGTCGAGATCGCCGCGATACATGAACTGGCGCGCGCCGATGTCGCGCTGGATCTCGCTGGGACCCAGGATCTCAGCCATGGTGCCGGTGGCGCGGCGGCGGTGCATTTCCATCTGGAAAAGCCGGTCGCGGGCGGCGTTGAAGCCTTGCGCGAAGAACAGGTCATTCTCGTTCTTGGCGTAGATATGCGAGACGCCCCAATGGTCCTTGATGATCTCAACAGGCTGGGAAAGGCCCGGCGCAGCCAGCGTCTCGCTGGGGGTAGCCGCCAGGATTGTTTGCGGCAGCAGGCCTGCGATGAAGCAGCCCGCGGCAATCCATTTGCTGTTGATTTTCATCCTGACGTTCCTTCTGTCCTGTAATTGGTCCGGCACAAAGCAAATCGCCACCCCGGAGGCTTCCGGAGTGGCGATCGCCTGACGTCATGTTACCCGATACTGCACCGGATCAGTCCATCTTCGGCATCGTGCGCCGGCCATTGACGATCGGCGGCAGGCCGTTCACTTCGGCATACACCTCCGTGAGGAAGCGGTCCTTGGACGATTGCGTGTCGCCATCCGTGCCGCCTTCATACGGCTTGAGCACGTTCGACGCCAGCACGTCCTTCAGCGACTTGCCCTGGCCCTTCATGTCTTTCACCTTGGCCATGACGTCCACCAGCATCTTGCGGTAGGGCAGCAGATCCTTCTTGTGGATCAGCGTGCCGTGGCCGGGGATCAGGATGGTGTTGTCGTCGGACAGCTTGGAGAACAGGTCGATCGCATCCAGCATGCCCTTGATCGAGCCGCCATTGCCTTGATCGGCGAAGGGGAAGCCGAAGTTGCGGAAGAAGTCTTCGATATAGATCACGTTGGCATTGCGGAAGCGCACCACCGTGTCGCCGCCCAGATGCGACGGCATCATCGGGATCGCGTCCACGATTTCGCCATTCATCTTGATGGTAAGGGCCGGCGTGCCCGGCTTGGCCGGATCATACTGGTAGGTCATGAACGGCAGGCCGCCGGGTTCGTAATTCGCCTTCTGCTGGGCAGAGGCATTCGGGGCGGGCATCATTTCATAGCGCAGGTTTTCCTGGCCGATCATGATGGCGCCCTGCTTGGCGAAGAAAGCGTTGGCGCCGGTATGGTCGCCATGCGCGTGACTGGAGATCACGAACTTGATCGGCCCTTTGGAAAGGGTGCGAACGGCCGCGAGGGTCTTCTCGGCGACCTGCTTGTTTTCGGTATCCACCATCAGCACGCCATCGGGGCCATAAAGCACCGCAACGCGGCCGCCTGAGCCATCGGGATGACCCGCATCAACCCCGGCATTGCCGTGCAGGATGACAAGGTTCGGGGCCAACTTTTCGGTGACCATGATCTTGACCTTGGGGAAGTCGATCCCGAAGCCCGGCGGGAAATTAAAAGGTCCCTTGCCGACCGGCACGACCTGAATCGGATAACCGGCAGGCACCGCCATCACAGCCGTTGCCGAAATTGCCGCCACAGCGGCCATGCCCAATAACAATGTGCGATTCATTTTTCCCCACCCTGTTGGAATGTTTCGTACCCAGCCATCAGCCGGCTTGGGCCAGCTTTTGATCGCGGGCATGTTAATCCGGGCTTTGGCCAAAGCAAGATACTGCCGCGAGGGTGACCCCTTGTGTGCATAGCAACATAAATTTACTGACACGATTTTATCGCAGCGCAAAAAAGCCGGAAGATTGCGGACTCTCAAAGTGCTAAGGGCAGATTTCCCCCTGGGCGCCGGAGCCGCCGCAATAGGCGATGTCCTGAAGCTGCATGGCGATATTGTCGGGGTCGTTGAAATACAGCTCCGGCGTGCCCAGCGCATGGGTGGGGCTGCCGCCATTGTTGGCCCGCTGGCGCAGCCGCACCCGGCAGGTGAGCGGCTTGATCAGTGCATTGTTGCCATACTCGATCGGCTCCAGCCCATTGTCCGAGAGGATATTCATCACCGTGTTGGCGTCGAAGGCCGGCAGGGTGAAGCAGGCATGATTGATGCCGGCCTTGGCGCTGGGATTGTTGACGCCGACATTGAACACGACGCAGTCCAGCCCCTCGCCCACCGTGAAGCACCATTGTGTCGGTCCCTGCTTGGACTGAACTTCCCAACCGAACATCTTCGTATAGAAATCCAGGCTCCTGGGGCCATTGGAATTGGTCAGCGTTACATGGCTGATGGTTTTCAGGTTGAAGGCCGGCTTGCCGCGCAGGGGCTGGGGCGGCAACACCGCGCCCAGCGGACCAGAACCATGGCCATACGCCGTGTGCTGCAGCTGGATCTTGATGTTGTCAGGATCGGCAGTCCACAATTCGGGCGTGCCGTCGCGCATGATGACGTCAGCCTTGAAACCGGCGGCGGTAACCGACTTTGCGGTTTTGGCGGGATCGAAATTGTCCACCGTCAGGCCGTAAGACAGGAAACCGGGCGTGCCGCCATTGGGCATCTGGGTGACGCCGAAAAAGTGCGGGCCATCGCCGATGCGGAAGATGGCGGTATTGCCCTGCATCACCGGGGCGCCGATCAACTTCTGGTAAAATGCCGCCGACTTATCGAGGTCAGAGACCGCGATCATCACATTGTTGAGCCGGCGCGTGGTCAGCGCGGATCTCGTCTGCGCCATTCCGGGCGCGGCCAGGAGGGGCGATGCCATAAGCGCTGTACCTGCGGCGATAAAATTACGGCGTGAGAAATCCTGGTTCATGCGCTCCCCTTTTTATGTTTCGTCCTTGCCGAAAAAGAAATTCACCGATTCCGCGAACTGCGCGAAAAATCCAAACAGGTTCCAGCTGACCGCCAGCATGATGAGGCCGCCGCCCGGCGATGCCGGCCAGCCTGCGGCGTTGAATACAAGCGCGCCGTTAATCAGCAATCCCAGCGCGATCTGGATTTTGAGCCGCAGCTGCAGCGGCATGTCCGTGGTCTGGCGCCATTGGCGCGGCGCCAGCAGCAGCATTGCAATCGCCGGAAGCCCGATCAGCAGGCTGGCAATCTGCCAGGTGAGGATTTCCGAAAGCCCCAGCCCGAACAGCAGCGGCGGCAGCATGGCGTTGACGGCCGTCACCAGCCCCGACTGGATATAGGATTTGGCGACCCACAGATGGAATTTCGACATGCCGCCGCCGCGCGATTCGCGCAGCGCCATCAGGATGGTGGCGAAACCGGCAAAGGCGATGCCGATCTGGGCCAGCGTGTAGAAATAAAACTCGTGCGGTATTTCCATGGCCCCTGCCCCGTCCCCCGGAGCAGTGAGCCATAAAAACCGTCCTTCTTACAGAGGCCGTCTATTCCGCAGCCTGGGCCAGCCCCGGGGCGGCCTGCAGCACGTCCGGGCCGACATAGGCCTCGAATTTCTTGAAATTGTCGCGGAACATGCCCACCAGCTTGGCCGCCTGGGCGTCATAGGCCGACTTGTCGGCCCAGGTGTCGCGGGGATTGAGGATCTTGGTATCCACCCCCGGCACCGAAACCGGCACGCGGAATTTGAAATGCGGGTCGATGCGCATTTCGACATTGGCCAAAGAGCCATCCAGCGCCGCATTCAGCAGGGCGCGGGTGGCCTTGATCGGCATGCGGCTTCCGGTGCCAAAGGCGCCGCCGGTCCAGCCTGTATTCACCAGCCAGCAATCGGCGCCATGCTGGGCAATCAGGTCGCGCAGCAGATTGCCATATTCCGACGGATGGCGCGGCATGAAGGGCGCGCCGAAGCAGGTGGAGAAAGTGGGCTGCGGCTCCTTGCCCAAACCTTTTTCCGTACCCGCCACCTTGGCGGTGAAGCCGGAAAGGAAATGATACATGGCCTGGCTGGGCGTCAGCCGGGCGATGGGCGGCAGCACGCCAAAGGCGTCCGCCGTCAGCATGATCACATTGCTGGGATGGCCGGCGCGGCCGGTGTCGCTGGCGTTCGGGATAAAATCGATCGGATAGGCGGCGCGGGTGTTTTCCGCATATTTGGCGCTGTCCAGGTCAAGGGCACCGGTGGCGTCGTCCATCACCACATTTTCCAGCACAGTGCCGAAACGCTCGGTGGTGGAGAAGATTTCCGGCTCGGACTCGCGGCTGAGCTTGATCACCTTGGCGTAGCAACCACCTTCGATGTTGAAGACGCCGTGGTCGCTCCAGCCATGCTCGTCGTCGCCCACCAGGGTGCGCGAGGCGTCCGCCGACAGCGTGGTCTTGCCGGTGCCCGAAAGACCGAAGAAAATCGCGCTGCGGCCGTCGCTGCCGACATTGGCCGAGCAATGCATGGACATCACCCGCTTGGCCGGCAGCAGGTAGTTCATGATGGTGAAGACGGATTTCTTCATCTCGCCGGCATAGGAGGTGCCGCCGATCAGGATCATCTTCTTGGTGAAATTGACGGCGATCACCGTCTGGGTGGCGCAGCCATGCCTGGCCGGGTCTGCCACGAAGCTGGGCAGGTCGATGATGGTGAATTCCGGATCGAAGCTCTTGAGCTGTTCCGCCGTGGGACGGATCAGCAGCTGGTGCACGAACAGCGAATGCCAGGCATATTCCGTCACGATCCGCACGCTGATGCGATGGGTCAGGTCGGCGCCACCGAACAGGTCCTTGGCGAAGAGTTCGCGCCCCTGGGCATGCGCCATCATGTCGGCATACAGGGCATCGAAATGCGCCGGGCTCATGGGCTTGTTGTTGTCCCACCAGATCTGGGATTCGGTATTGGCGTCGCGCACCGTGAATTTGTCGGACGCAGAGCGGCCGGTATGCTGGCCGGTCAGCACCACGATGGGGCCATCCTTTGCCAGCTTGCCTTCGCCGCGGCGGATGGCTTCCTCGTAAAGGCGTGGAACGGCCAAATTCCAGTTCACTGCCTTGAGATTGCTGAAACCATGACGTTCGAGACCGAACGCACCCTTGTTATTGTCCGACATTGTACGCTTCCTCTATCTACCCCAGCCGACCGGGCGGCTTATAACCGCTCTCGGTTTCCACGCAAACCGCCCTATGGCGTTCCGTGATCAATCCTCCACTTTTGCAGGCCCTGCATCCAGCTCCCGCAGCAATTTGGGGCGGTCCAGCTCATTTTCCCAGCGCGCAACCGCCAAAGTCACCACGCCATTTGAAATAAAATTTGTCAGGGAGCGGCATTCGCTCATGAACCGGTCCACGCCAAAAAGCAGGGCCAGCGAGGCGATGGGGATATCCGGCACGATCTGCAAGGTTGCCGCCAGGGTAATGAAACCCGCCCCCGTAATGCCCGCCGCGCCCTTGGAGGTGAGCATGGAGATCAGCAGGATGGTGGCTTCCTGGCCCCAGGTCAGGTGCGTGCCGGTCGCCTGCGCCAGGAACAGGATGCCCAGCGTCATGTAGATGTTGGTTCCGCAAAGATTGAAGCTGTAGCCCATCGGCACGACCAGGCCGACCACCGAATCCTTGGAACCCAGCTTCTCGAGCTTGCGCATCAAATTGGGCAGCACTGATTCCGACGAAGCGGTGCCCAGCACGATGAACAATTCCTCGCGGATATAGCGCAGGAACTTGAACAGCGAGAATCCCACCAGGTGCGCAGTGAGGCCAAGGCACACCACCACGAACAGCAGGCTGGTGATGTAGAAGGTGGCGACCAGCGTGCCCAGGTTGGCCAGCGCCGCCACGCCGAATGCGCCGATGGTGTAGGCCATGGCGCCGAAGGCGCCCAGCGGAGCGAGCCTCACGATATAGCCGATGATGCGGAAAAAGACCTTGCCCATCAGGTCCACGCCATGCGCCACCTTGGCGCCCGCCTCGCCCATGCGGCTGAGCGCAACGCCGGTGAGGACGGAAATCAGCAAGACCTGCAACAGGTCGCCGCCGACAAAGGCGCTGATGAAGGTCGCCGGGATGATGTTGAGCAGGTGCGCCACGACGCTGTCGTCCGCCGCCTTGGTGACGAAGCCGGCCGCCGCCTTGACGCCCGCCGGCGTCGCATGCGCCGTCATGCCCACGCCGGGCTCCACCAGGTGCGCCGCCAGGAGGCCCAGGATCAACGCGATGGTGGAGATGAACTCAAACCAGATGATGGCCTTGAGCCCGATGCGGCCCACCTTGGCCATGTCGTGCATCGAGCCGATGCCATGGACGATGGTGCAGAAGATGATCGGTCCGATCATCATGCGGATCAGGGAGATGAAGCCGTCGCCGAGCGGCTTCATCGCCGCGCCGGCCGCAGGATAAAAATAGCCGAACACCACGCCAAGCGCGATGGCGATCAGAACCTGCCAATAGACTTTACCCAGAAACGACATGATTTGCCCGCCCCACGAATATGACGCGGTTGGCCCGCGCTGTTGAATTTGGCTGCAAAGACTGCCGCAAACGCCTATCCGTGTCCATGCGGTGAATTCTTGTGGCAGGGCGGGGACTTGCGGGCACCGAAGGGGGCATAAAACCCCCTTCTGGCCCGCAAATCCCGGGACTTAATTCCTTCAAGGCGCGTGCCCGCCGCCTATTACGGACGCCGCGGCTGGCCGTCGCGGTCCTGGACGCCGCGGTTCGAACCTGCCGGGCCGTTGCCGGCCGGATATTTCGCAGCAACCTTTTCGTCCAGGTCGATGCCGAGGCCCGGCTTGTCATTGGAATAGCGGATGCCCTTGCGGATTTCCGGGCAGCCCGGGAAAATTTCCTGCAGCTGTTCAGAGAACTTGCCGCCTTCGCAGATGCCAAAATTGTAGATCGACAGGTCGACATGCATGTTGATGGCATGGCCGACCGGCGAGACGTTGGCAGGACCATGCCAGGACGTGGTGACGCCGAAGAATTCACAGGTATGGGCCACCTTGCGCGCCAGGTTCAGGCCGCCCGCCGCCGAGATATGCATGCGGATAATGTCGATCAGGCGATTGGAAACCAGCGGCAGCCATTCGTTCACATTCACGAACAGCTCGCCCATGGCGATGCCGATCGAACTCTGCTGGCGCACGATCTTGTAATATTCGACGTCTTCCGGCGCGAAGAGGTCTTCCATGAAGAAGGGGCGATATTGTTCCACCGCCTTGGCCAGCATGATGGCGCCGCGCGGACTGACACGTTCATGCACGTCGGTGCCGATCTCGATGTCCCAGCCGATATTCTTGCGGATGTGATCGAAGGTTTCGATCAGCTTGCGGTTATAGACCGCGTCGCTTGGAACGATGTCCACGACCAGTTCACCGGAGGCGGTACGGCCAATGCCGCCGCCGCCGGCCGAACGCTCCACACCACTGGCGCCATCGCTGCCGCCGCCGCCAAGGCCACCGCCCGGCGCGCTGACGCGGAAATGATCGTAACCATCGGCCATCTGGGCGCGGATGCGGTCTTCCATTTCCTTGAGGTCGCGGCCACCGCCGCTGCCCAGCACGCGAAGGCCGTTGCGCACCTTGCCGCCCAGCAGGTCATACACCGGCACGCCGCAGCGCTTGCCCATGATGTCCCACAAGGCGCCGTCGATGGCCGCCATGGCATTGTTGGCGTCGACGCTGCCGCGCCAATAGGGCGCGATCCACATCTGCTGCCAGATTTTCTCGATCTCGTCGGCGTTGCGGCCGAGCAGGAAGGGCTTGAGGTATTTTTCCACCGTGTCGGCGACCAGGGTGGGACGCTCGGCATGGGTGCCGCAGCCGATGCCGTAAAGGCCCGGCTCGCTGGTGTACACCTTCACATTGATCATGTTGGTGCCACCGACCTTGGTGGTGAAGGTCTTGATGTCGGTGATCTTGAGGGCCGGAACGCCGCCGGCGCGGGCGCGGTCACGCCCCGCTGCAGCCGGTTGGGGCGCAGTGGCGGCGGCCTGGGCAAAGACTTCCTTGCTGGCGGCCAATGACAAGGCGCCCGTGGCGCCGCCGGTAATGGCCTTCAGGGTCTGACGACGATCCATGTTTCAATCCCACTTCTTGTGTGTGCAGTTGCTGAACGAGCTGTTACGGCCTTTTCGGCGCGCCGTCGGGGTCCTGGGCACCGCGGTTGGAACCCTTGCCATCCGGCGCAAATTTCGCGGCAACCTTTTCGTCCAGATCAATGCCGAGGCCCGGCTTGTCATTGGAATAGCGGATGCCCTTGACCTCTTCCGGGCAGCCAGGGAACAGCTCCTTGATCGCGTCGGTGAAGCCTTTGCCTTCGCAGATGCCGAAATTGTAGATCGAAAGATCGATATGCATGTTCACGGCATGGCCCACCGGCGACACGTTTTGCGGGCCGTGCCAGGCCGTGGTGACGCCGAAGAATTCGCAGGTATGCGCCATCTTGCGCGCCATGTTGAGGCCGCCCGCCGCCGAGATATGGGTGCGGATGATGTCGATATAGCGGTTGGCGACCAGCGGCAGCCATTCATTCTGGTTCACGAACAACTCGCCCATGGCGATGCCGATGGAGCTTTGGGCGCGGACGATCTTGTAATATTCGATGTCTTCCGGCGCGAAGAGATCTTCCACGAAGAAGGGACGATACTGCTCTACCGCCTTGGCCAGCATGATGGCGCCGCGCGGGCTGGGACGTTCATGCACGTCATGGCCGATCTCGATGTCCCAGCTGATATTCTTGCGGATATATTCGAAGGCATCGCACAGCCGCTTGATGTATTCGGCGTCGTTGCCGTGAATGTCGAACACCTGCTCGCCCGTGGCGGTGCGGCCAATGCTGCCGCCGCCGGCCGAACGCTCCACCGCGCCCGCGGCCGGAGTCTGGCCGCCACCGGCAAGATAAATGCGGAAATGGTCATAGCCGCCGGCCATCGCCTTGCGGATCTGGTCATCCATTGCCTGCGGGCTGCGTGCCTGCACGTCGTAGAGCATGCGAAGGCCGTTGCGCACCTTGCCGCCCAGCAGGTCATAGACCGGCACGCCGCAGCGCTTGCCCATGATGTCCCACAGGGCGCCATCAATGGCCGCCATGGCGTTATTGGCGTCGACGGATGCGCGCCAATAGGGCGCGATCCACATCTGCTGCCAGATCTTCTCGATCTCGTCCGCGTTGCGGCCGATCAGGAAGGGCTTGAGGTATTTGTCCACCGTGTCTGCCACGATGGTGGGACGCTCGGCATGGGTGCCACAGCCGATGCCGTAAAGGCCAGGTTCGCTGGTGTACACCTTCACATTGATCATGTTGGTGCCGTCGACTTTCGTCATGAAAGTCTTGATGTCGGTGATCTTCAGCGCGGGCACCCCGCCAGAACGGGCACGGGCGCGTCCAGAGGCTGCCGGCTGCGGCGCCGCAGCGGCCGCCTGGGCAAAAACTTCTTTGCTGGCAGCCAGAGAAAGCGCTGCGCCGCCGGTAATCGCCTTTAGTGTGTCACGCCGATCCATGGTCCCCTCCCGTTGCGCCTCTCAGGGCGATTTTTTGCACTTTAACATGGGCCGGCCGCTGCGGATAGCGCGGCCAAACGGCCCAATTGTTAAGGAAAAATCACGGTACGGCGGCCATTGAGCAAGATGCGGTGCTCGCAATGCCACTTGACGGCCCGGGCCAGCACGCTGTTCTCGATATCGCGGCCCACCGCGACATAGTCCTCAGGGGACAGGGAATGCGCCACCCGTTCCACGGCCTGTTCGATGATGGGGCCTTCGTCCAGATTGCCGGTGACATAATGCGCCGTGGCGCCGATCAGCTTGACGCCCCGGTCATGCGCCTGGGTATAGGGGTTGGCCCCCTTGAAGCTGGGCAGGAAGGAATGATGGATGTTGATGATGCGGCCCAGGCGGCTGGCGCAGAATTCATCCGACAGGATCTGCATGTAGCGCGCCAGCACGATCAGGTCGACCTGGTGCTGCGCTTCCAGCTCCGCCAGCCTTTCCTCGGCGGCGCGCTTGTTGTCCTTCGACACCGGCAGGTAGACAAAGAAAATGTTGCTGGCGCGGGCGACGTCTTCAAACACGCGATGGTTGGACACGATCAGCGGCACATCCATGGCGATGGCGCCGATGCGCACGCGATAGAGCAGGTCCACAAGGGTATGGCCGAATTTCGAGACCTGTACGCCGTCAGAGCCTATGAGACAGAATTGGGGTTTTAGCTAAGGGAGGAATTTGGTCTCATCGCTCTGAGAAAGGACGACCGATGAGAACGAGATCCCCAAGTCCCAAAGCGCCTGCGGAACGGGTCCTGAAGGACATTCGCCGC
>CANJLC010000008.1 GCA_947475445.1 Alphaproteobacteria bacterium | reverse complement strand
CCGCAACCGACCCGCCCTGCGAAAGCACAATCTCCGCCTCCCGCAGCTTGCCAATAACTTCCTCAGGCTGATGCCTGCGTCCCATTTCAAATCTCCCTCCAAGGTTCCAATATGATAGTCCCTGGACCACTTGGAAGGGGGCAGATCAACTACCGTAAGTTTTAAGCAGTTCGGATACATATATGGCTTCTTCCGGCGCTACGGCTGCAGGCGGGACACCTGGCTTGGGTCGTGGCGGCAGGCCGCCTCCAAACCGCTTCACGTAGTGAGGCGTTTTCTTGAATTGCTCGAGAATTTCTAAGATGCCCTTACTCTTGAAGATAGAAAAATCGAAGTCATCAACAAACTTCGCAAACTTGCCTTCCATCAGTACGGGCGTCGAACTGATGTCATCTCGGCAGTACTTGTCCCAATTGATAAGCAACTGCGCTTTGAGCACCTCGGAATTCGCGAGGTAGTGAGCGAGGGTCGAGCCCACCTCCTGCGGCGCAACGAAGTAGTACGCCCGGGGCGGCCTGTACTCGCCACTGAACGAATACCAGAGGGTTTTCCCGAATTCGATCCAGGCATCGCTCGGCATAAGCGGGTGGTTGTAATGCTTACACTGGTAATTGTCCCAGACGCCGTTGAGCATCTTGGCTCCTCTAAAACCGGCGATGTCGATGCCCTTGTCATTGGCACCCGATGCTCGCTGCACTTGCTTGTATTGGGACTTAAGGCATGAGAAAGCCCATTCATGAATGAACTCTTCCCACTGCTGGTCCGAATAGAGCCTTAGCCGTCCCAATGGCGAAATGCTGGGGCCAGCGGCCAATTGCGCGGCGGTCAGCAACTGGCCGTCGCCGTCTTTCATGACGACGTCCTTGAGCTCTAAGGCTGGCTTTGGTGCGTTGCCCATAGTCCTTACCCTAGTAAGTAGGTGCGGTCCCCGCCGTACAACCTACGGTCATATTACCGAGGTTCCTTCTACAGAAAAGCGCTATTTTCGAGCCTGCCTTCGAGCAAAATCTGTGGTCGGTTAGCGGAAAGCAGCCACATTGCGGGATGAGCGTGCTCTCTAGCCTTCGGCCAGCTTGTCGTATTTGCGGATGAATGCCTCCTGCAGCGCGCGCTCCATCTGCAGTCGCCTGCCGTATTCCTTGGTGAAGTGCTTCAATAAGTTTTGGAGACCATTGCGATAGAGTATCTTGTTTGTGCGGTCGATCACCGTGCCTCTGGCGTGACCCGCATGAATCCTCCAACCGTTTTTGGTGGCGGCTTCGTGGAGTATGCCGCAGCGAATAGATTTATAGAAATCTTCCGCAGCTTCGGGCGAGAAGTACGTTTTAAACGGTTGTTGCTGACTCAGAAAATCTTTGAATAGCTCGGCGCTCTTATTGTATTCGAATTGGCCCAGCGACTGACCACGCCGAATAAAGCGATAGCTTTTTCCTATTACGGTCGCGGCAAGAAATTCGATGAGAGCGCATTGAATCGAAGAGATAGCGAATCCTTCGCCCTGAAGTGTGTCGTGTTTCTGCAGCAGCTCAATGGGTCGGATATAACGCGTCCGCAGGCGAGCTACGAAATAATCCTTGTAGACCTTAGCCCATAAATCAGGATCGCGGTTGCCGACCAGCTTCGGGCGGAGCGCCTGCCAGTTAGCAATGGTTTTTTTGCCCGCTATCTGGGTATCCATCCCATTCGTCATTTCCCACCATTCAGCCGTTGAACATCAGGAAGTTTATAACCGCGGATACACATCGAGCCCAACTAGCCGAAACTCCCGCGCCGTCTAGTTGATCGTACCCCCTCACCCATGCCCCAGCGGCCCAACCCCCCGCCCGAGGCCCGGCGCATTGCGGATCGCGTCCTGCACATAGGCATGGGCGCGGCCCACAGCATCTTCCATCCCCAACCCCATCGCGAGCCCGCACGCAATCGCCGTTGCAAGCGTACATCCGGTGCCGTGGGTGTTGCGGCTGTCCTGGCGGGGCGATTCAAAAATGGTTTCCTTGCCGCCGCTGACCAGCACGTCGCGCACGGTGCCGCCTTCGCCATGGCCGCCCTTGAAGAGGATATTGCGCACGCCCATCATGAGGAAAGCCTGGGCGGCGTTGCGCAGGGTATGGGGGCTGCGCGGCAGGATGCCGGTCAGCGCCTCCACCTCCGGCAAATTGGGCGTCAGCAGCGTGGCGCGCGGGATCAGATGGGCCTTCAGCACCGAGATGCCGTAATCGTCGAGCAAGGGCGTGCCGCTGCTGGAGATCATCACCGGGTCCAGCACGATGGGAAGGGGCTTGTCCTTGAGGGCTTCGGCCACGGTGTCGGCGATGCGGCCGGTGCCCAGCATGCCGATCTTGATGGCGTCGGCGCCGATATCGCCCAACGCCGCCTCGATCTGGCCATGGACGATGGCGGGCGGGATCATGTGGGCGGCGGTGACGCCATGGGTGTTCTGGACGGTGACGGCGGTGACCACGGTCTGGGCGTAGACGCCGAAATGCTGTGCGGTCTTGAGGTCGGCCTGCAGGCCGGCACCTGCCGAGGAATCGGAACCTGCAACAACGAGCAGGCGGGCGATCACTAGGCGGCAACCTCTTCGATGGTGGCCGCGATCTGGCGCACCACGGCGCGCACCAGCTTTTCGTCATCGCCTTCGGCCATGACGCGGATCAAAGGTTCGGTGCCGGACTTGCGCACCAGGATGCGGCCGGTATTGCCGAGGCGCGCATTGGCGGCGTCGATGGAGGACTGGACGCGGGCGTCTTCCAGCGGCGAGCCTTTCTTGAAGCGGACATTTTCCATTACCTGGGGCAGCGGCTCATACAGATGGGCGGCTTCCGAGGCCGGCTTGCCGTCCTGGGCCAGCACGGCCAGCACCTGCAGCGCGGCGATCAGGCCGTCGCCGGTGGTGGCGAAGTCGGAGAGGATGATGTGGCCGGACTGTTCGCCGCCCACGTTAAAGCCGCCCTTGGCCATTTCCTCCAGCACATAGCGGTCGCCCACCGAGGCGCGCGCCAGCTTCAGCTTCAGGCCGGAAAGGTAACGGTCAAGCCCGGCATTGGACATCACGGTGCCGACCACGCCGCCGCCCTTGAGCATGTCATTCCGGGACCAGCTGTTGGCGATCAGGGCCAGGATCTGGTCGCCGTCAATGATGCGGCCCTGTTCGTCGGCCATCACCACGCGGTCGGCGTCACCGTCCAGGGCGATGCCGAAATCGGCGCGCACTTCGCGCACCTTGGCGCACATGGCTTCGGGGGCGGTGGAGCCGCAGTCGAGATTGATGTTGGTGCCGTTGGGGGAGACGCCCAGGGTGACGATGTCGGCGCCCAGTTCCCACAGCACTTCGGGGGCGACCTTGTAGGCGGCGCCATTGGCGCAGTCGATCACGATGCGAAGTCCGTCGAGGCGCAAATTGCGGGGAAAGGTGCGCTTGGCGAATTCGATGTAGCGCGCCTGGCTGTCGTCGATGCGCTTGGCGCGGCCGATGGCGCCTTCGGTGACCAGGCCGGTTTCCAGGCCGCCATCCATCAGCTTCTCGATCTGCATTTCCACGGCGTCGGAGAGCTTCTGGCCGTCGGGGCCGAAAAACTTGATGCCGTTGTCGGTGTAAGGATTGTGCGAGGCGGTGATCATCACGCCAAGGTCGGCGCGCAGGGAGCGCGTCAGCATGGCGACGGCGGGGGTGGGCAGCGGGCCGAACTGGAACACATCCATGCCCACGGCGGTGAAGCCGGAGACCAGGGCGCTTTCGATCATGTAGCCGGACAGGCGCGTATCCTTGCCGATCACCACGCGGTGGCGATGTTCGCCATGGGTGAAGATGCGGCCCGCCGCCATGCCCGCCTTCATGGCGATTTCGGGCGTGAGGACGGAATCATTGGTGCGGCCGCGGATGCCGTCGGTGCCGAAATATTTGCGCGTCATGGCCTGATCCTGGAGACGGAGTGTTCTACCACAAACTGGTTTCGGGTGGTTAACACCCATCCTCCATAGGTTTCAACATCTTAAGGGCATCGCGGAGGGGGCCGGGGGCGTGGGTGCGGATGTAATCGGCCCCCTGGGTGACCGCGAACAATTCGGCCGCCAGGCTGGCTTCGCCCACCTCCCCCTGCCCGGCCAGGGCTTTCAGGAAGGATTTGCGCGAGACCGAGACCAGCAGCGGCAGGCCAAAGGCATCGGCCAGTTCGGGCAGCCGGCCCAGCACCGTGAGGGAGGCCTGGGGGTTGGTGCTGAGGAAAAAGCCCATGCCGGGGTCCAGGATCAGGCGTTCGGGGGCGACGCCGGCCTGTGTCAGGGCCGTCAACCGCTTTTCGAAAAAGGTCAGGATGCGCTCGAAGATTTCATCGGGGGAGACGTCGGCGCGGGTGGCCAGGCCCTCGCGCTGGACCATGTGCATCACGATCAGCCTTGTGGCGGTGGAGGCGGCCAGGTCGGGGTAGAGCGCTTCATCGGCAAAGCCGTGAATGTCGTTGAGGTAATCCACGCCCTGCGCCAGGGCCCAGCGCTGCACCGGGGTGGAGAAGCTGTCGATGGACAGGGAGGCGCCCATGTCGTGCAGGGCAGCCACAACGGAATCCAGCCGGGCGATTTCGGTTTGCGGCGGCACGGGGGCGGCATCCACATTGGAGGCGGCGGCGCCGATGTCGATGATGTCGGCGCCATCGGCGAGCAGGCTGTCGGCATGGGCCAGGGCCTCGATCGGCTCGAGATATTTTCCGCCATCCGAAAAACTGTCGGTGGTGAGGTTGAGGATGCCGAGGATTTTCATGGGGTTGCCTAGCGACAGCGTAGGCAACGATGGGGCGCCTCGCTGAAGATAACAATAAAGAAAAAGGGCGGCCTTTTTGGGGCCGCCCTTTTGTTTAGAAGGCTGGATGGGCGGGTCAAGCCCGCCCATGGAGGTTGTGCGTTACCGGGGCTGCGGCTCCGGCGAGATGATGGTCGGCGCCGGACCCGAGGAGCGCGGCTTGCCGGCGGCGGGGACGGAGGGTCCTTCGCCGCGCGACGGCAGGGTGGGCTCTTCGTAGGGCGTGCGCACCGGCGGAATGCCCTTGAGCAGGGCGATGATTTCGTCGCCGGTCAGGGTTTCATATTCCAGCAACCCGCGCGCCAGGACGTTCAAATCGGCCTGGTTGTCGGTGAGGATCTGCCTGGCCCGGGTATAGCACTCGTCGATGATGCGGTGGATTTCCGCGTCGATCTTCTGCGCCGTGGACTCGGAGATGTTCTGGGTGCGCGAGACGCTGTGGCCCAGGAAGACTTCTTCCTGGTTTTCGGCATAGGCGATGGGGCCCAGGCTGTCGGACATGCCAAAGCGCGTGACCATGGCGCGGGCCATGCGGGTGGCCTGCTCGATGTCGCTTTGCGCGCCGGTGGTGACCTTGTCATGGCCGAACACCAGTTCCTCGGCGATGCGGCCGCCATAGGCGACGCACAGGTCCGCCAGCATCTTCTGGCGGCTGAGGGACAGCTGGTCGCGTTCCGGCAGGCGCATCACCATGCCCAAGGCGCGGCCGCGCGGGATGATGGTGGCCTTGTGGATGGGATCGGAGCCGATGACATGCAGGGCGACAAGGGCGTGGCCGCCTTCATGGAAGGCAGTGAGCTTCTTTTCGTCGTCGCTCATGGCCAGCGAGCGGCGCTCGGAGCCCATCATCACCTTGTCCTTGGCGTCTTCCAGCTCGCTCATCATCACGACGCGCTTGCCGCGGCGGGCGGCCAGCAATGCGCCTTCATTGACGAGGTTGGCGAGGTCGGCGCCGGAGAAGCCGGGCGTGCCGCGGGCAATGACGCGCGGATCGACATCGGGGGCCAGCGGGACCTTGCGCAGATGCACGCGCAGGATTTTTTCGCGGCCTGCCAGGTCGGGGTTCGGCACGACCACATGGCGGTCGAAACGGCCGGGACGCAGCAAGGCGGGGTCCAGCACGTCGGGACGGTTGGTGGCGGCGATCAGGATGACGCTTTCATTGGCTTCGAAGCCGTCCATCTCGACCAAGAGCTGGTTGAGGGTCTGTTCGCGTTCGTCATTGCCACCGCCGAGGCCCGCGCCGCGATGGCGGCCGACCGCGTCGATTTCGTCGATGAAGACGATGCAGGGCGAGTTCTTTTTCGCCTGCTCGAACATGTCGCGCACGCGGCTGGCGCCGACGCCCACGAACATCTCGACAAAGTCGGAGCCGGAGATGGTGAAGAAGGGCACATTGGCTTCGCCCGCGATGGCGCGCGCCAGCAGCGTCTTGCCGGTGCCCGGCGGGCCGACCAGGAGCACGCCCTTGGGAATGCGGCCGCCCAGGCGCTGGAATTTCTGCGGGTCGCGCAGGAAGTCCACGATTTCCTTGAGGTCGTCCTTGGCTTCGTCCACGCCGGCGACGTCTTCAAAGGTGACGCGGCCGGAGCGCTCGGTGAGAAGCTTGGCGCGCGATTTGCCAAAGCCCATCGCCTTGCCGCCGCCCGATTGCATCTGGCGCAGGAAGAACACCCAGACGCCGATCAGCAGCAGCATGGGGAACCAGTTCACCAGGATGCTGAACAAGGGCGACATGCCGTCATCGGCCGGCGAGACCGAAGTGTCGACGTTATGTTCTTTCAGCGTGGGCCAGAGGGTGGAGTCGTTGGCGGGCACGGTGGTGACAAAGGACTGGCCGGAGGTCAGTTCGCCTTTGACCTGGTCGCCCTGGAAGGTGACCTTGCGGACCTGGCCGGAGACCACGTCCGAGGTGAATTTGGTGTAGCTGATCGCCGAGGCGGCCGGGTGCGTGCCTGTTCCCTGGAACATGTTGAACAGGAAGACCAGCAGCAGCGCGATGACGATCCAGAGCGCGAGATTTCGCAGATTGTTCAAAGGACCGTCCTTTCAAGCTCGGGCCAGACAAGGGCCAGTAACAGGGCCCTACCGTCTTATTAGATAGGTCGTTTCTAGCGTATTGCCAGCCAGCAAAACGTTAAAAAATTTGGCCGCCCCCCGCAATGACACAAGGGCAATATTCTTACGTCTTTTTCCCGCCCCGGATGGAACTTTCCCTTGTGATTACAAGGGTATCGGGTCCGAAGAGGCGATGGCGCGCCGGTGCGGGGCCGATGCGGCAGCCATGCAGGGTGGCCCCGCCCCCCAAGGGCGGGCCAAAACCGCAGACACGGTCATAAAGCCGTTCCAGGGCATCGAAGCGTGGGCGATAGGCCTCGCCCGAGACGATCTTGAGCAGCGCCGCCAGCGCCCGCAGGCCGATCTCGCGCGGGGCGGCGCCCAGCGCGGCGGGGTCCAGGGCGAGGAATTTTTCGTGCCTGCGGCAACAGCGCGCCAGCACGGCCGCCGTGGCGAGGTCCAGCGCTTCGCGGGCGCGGGCCAGATGGGCTGCGGCATCGGCGATACGTTGTGCCGTAAGTCCCGCCTCGGCCAATGCCGGCAGCAGGGCCCGGATGCGGCTGCGGGCAAAGCGCGCCTGGGCATTCATGGGATCTTCCAGCCATTCCTGCCCGCGGGATTTGAGATAGTGGCGCAGATCTTCGCGCGGCACATCCAGCAGCGGCCGTGCCAGCGCCAGCTCTTCAAAGCCCGGCAGGGGAAACACCGACAGGCTGCGCATGGCGCTAAGGCCGTCAAGGCCGCTGCCGCGCGCCAGCCGCAGCAGGAATGTTTCGGCCTGGTCGTCCTGGTGATGGCCGACATAGAGCGCGGACAATTTGTGACGGCCAAGCGCCTGCGCCATCAGCCGGTAGCGGGCCTCGCGCGCCCAAGCCTCGATATCGGAAGTGGGCCGGGGCCCTTTGACGGTGAGGATTTCGCATGTGAGGCCCAGAGCCTTGGCCCAGCGCGCCACCTGGGCGGCTTCCTTTTTCGACGTGGCGCGAAGACCGTGATCGACGCACAGCACCAGCGGCTTTGGCGCCCTGGCGCCGCGCGCCCAATCGGCCAGCAGATGCATCAAGGCCAGGGAATCGCCGCCGCCCGATACCGCAACCGCGCCAGGCCATGGCATGTCCGCCATGGCCGCCGAAAAACCTGCCGTCAGCCTATTTGCTGCAGGAGGCTTTGCGCGTGCCGGCTGCGAGGTTGAGGGTCGCCGGCGGGGCGTCGGGGAATTTGCTCTTGATCGCGCCAAGGGTGGTGCAGCCTTCATTGGTCCGGCCCATCGCCAATAGGGATTGGCCCAGCTTCAACATGGAGTCGGGGCCGCGGGGCGATTTGGGATATTTCTTGATCTGTTCGGCAAAGGCGGTGATCGCGCCGGGATAGTCGCGCTGTATGTAATCGATGTTGCCCACCCAATAGATCGCCTGGGGCGACAGGTCGGCATCATCGGCATTGGCGTCGGCATAGGCGCGGAACTGGGCCTTGGCTTCGTCATACTGCGCCTTGGCCAGGAGATTCATGGCGGAATCAAATTGCAGGCTGTTGCGGGGACCGGCGCTGTCGCCGGGCAGCGTGCCCAGGAGGCCGGGCGGGCGGGCCAGCGGCGTGGGCGCGCCGGAGGCGATGTTGCCGCCAAAATTGCCGCCAAAGTTGCCAGGGGGCTGCGGTGCATCGACCGGCGGCAATTCCTGGCCCGGCCGAAAGCCGCCGGGCTGTGATGGCGCGGCGGCCTGGAAATTCTGCTGGCCGTTGGCTGCGCCGGCGCAATTGAGGCCTTGCGCGTCGGCGCCCAGCTGCTGCGCCGAGACCATGCAAAGGCGGTAGGAGAAATCTTTTTCCTGGCTGTCGATCTTCTGGTTCAGCAGGTCAATCTGGTGACGCAATTCCTCGTTGGTGCCGGTGGCGCGCGCCAGCGTGTCGGTGAGGGCGCGGACCTTGTCTTCCTGCGCCTGGATGCGGCTTTCCAGCTGCTGTGCCTGGCTGCCCAGCTCGGCGAGGCCCTGGTCCTGCGCGGCTTCGCGGGCTTTTTCCTCATCGCTGGGGCCAAAAAGCTGCGCCTGCACCGGCAATGCGCCGCTGAGAAGCAAAGTCAGGGAAAAAGCGAAGGCGGTCTTGTTCATGTCATTCCTGAAACGGGCCCAAGAAAAAAGGGGCGCGGGAAAACCCGCGCCCCCTTTATTTCTCAGTCAAGATTCACGTGCTGGCGCCGCTGGTAATGGTCGAGACGCCGCGGCGGTTCTGGGCCCAGCAATCCTCGGTCGAGGAGGAGCACAAAGGACGTTCCTTGCCGTAGGAGACCGTCTGCAGGCGGCTGGTGGAAACGCCCAGGCTGACCAGGAATTCCTTCACCGCGTTGGCGCGGCGCGCGCCAAGGGCAAGGTTGTATTCGCGGGTGCCGCGCTCGTCGGCATGGCCTTCAACCGTGATGGCCACCTGCGGATACTTGTTCAGCCAGGCCGCCTGCTTCTGCAGCGTGCCCTTGTCGGTTTCCAGGATGTTGTACTCATTGTAGGCGAACTGGACGGTGTCGCCGACATTGACCTTAAAGTCCTGGATGCTGCCCGGCAGGATGCCCGGCGGCGGGGGCGGAGCGGGGGTCGCAACGGGCGGCGGCGGCGGCGGCGCAACAGCCACGGCCTCCTTCTTGGTGGTGCAGGCGCCCAGCGCAAGCACTGCCGAAAGGGCAGCAAATTTCAAGAAGTTGGAAATATTCATCATGGCAATTGATCTCCCGAGGACGAAAGCCGGTGCCTGACCTTCGCTAGACTGAAAATGCACCCATTAGGCCAAACGTATTAAATGGCAAAAAGAGCCAAAAAAATGACGGCCGCGCCAATCGGCCGGCCGGAAAAAACACCCGGCCCAGGCCGGGAATTCCAATAATGCTATTACCTACACCGGGCGGCTGGTCGGCAAGCAATATTTGCTCGATGTTTATGTCAAAAACATGCGCAGCTTAGCCCTGCTTTGGCGGCATGGGCAACAATCGGTTGTCGCATTTCGCGAAAATTCTATTGAATCAGCGGCGACCAGGCGGGGTCCGAGGCATCGCCCGGCGTCATGACACGCCGTTCGTTGCGGCCCGTCACGTCCACCGACCAGATTTGCGCCCCGCGCCCGCCCTGGATGGAGCGGGTGAACATCAGCACGCGGCCGTTTGGCGCCCAAGTGGGGCCTTCATCTTCCCAGCCCGAGGAGATCAGGCGCTCGCCCGAACCATCCACGCGCATGACGCCGATATCAAAGCGCCCGCCATCCTGCTTGGTGAAAGCGATGAGGTCGCCGCGCGGCGACCAGACCGGCGTGCCATTGCGCCCCGATCCGAAGCTGACGCGGCGCTGGTTCGAGCCGTCGACATTCATGATGTAGATCTGCTGGCTGCCGCCGCGGTCGGATTCAAAGGTGATCTGGCGGCCATCAGGGGAAAAGGAGGGCGCGGTATCAATCGCCGGATCGCTGGTCAGGCGCGTGACCTGGCGCGAGCGCAAATCCATCACGAAGATGTCGGAGTTGCCGTTATTCTCAAGGCTGAGCGCCAGCTTGTTGCCGTCGGGCGAAAACCTGGGGGAAAATGTCATGTTGGGGAAATTGCCCAGCACTTCCTGTTTTCCCGTCTCCAGGTCGAACAGGTAAACCCGCGGCTTGGCGCCGATATAGGACATGTAGGCGATCATCTGCGCCGTGGGATTGAAGCGCGGCGTCAGCACCATGTAATCGCCGCGGGTGAGGAAGATGGGATTTGCGCCGTCTTCGTCCATCACCGCCAGGCGCTTGACGCGGCGCGTGGCCGGGCCGGTTTCGGAAATGAACACGATGCGGGTGTCGAAATAGCCCTTCTCGCCCGTGATGCGCTCATAGATGGCGTCGGACACAAGATGGGCGATGCGACGCCAGTTGGCGGGCTGGGTGAAGAATTGCTGGCCCAGCATCTGGCTTTCGCCATAAACGTCCCACAGGCGGAAATCCACGCGCAAACGTCCATCAGGCTGCTGCACGACATCGCCGGTGACCAGTCCTTGCGCGCTGATCACGCGCCAGTTGGCAAAATTGGGCACGACATTGATGTTGGTGACCTTGTCCACGAAGGCCCTGGGATCGACCGGCTTGAACAGGCCGGAACGCTCCAGGTCGGCGCGCACCACGCTGGCGATATTAGCGCCCACCGGGTCGGTGGTGACGAAATCGGGGATCGCAATGGGCAAGGGCTGGGCATTGCCTTGCGTCACGTCCACCTGCAGCGCGGCGAGAGCGGGCGTGGCAAACAAAGCGGCCAGCGCAACCAGGGGAAGAAGAAATTTCCGCATCACTTTACCTTTTGCCTTTTGGCCTTTGGGGCTCAGCGGCCCATCATTTCTCTGGGGTCGAAACGCAATATGATCTCATGCCAGTCACTATAACGCCTGGCGGGCAGATTATAGGGCGCACATTGGTAGATTGCCCGGCTGGCCGCCTCGGCCGCGGCGCGGGTATAGGGATTGCCTTGTCCCAGTGCCGAATTTCCAGATAATTGTGGCTGCCCCATGACGGTTCCATCCACGCGCAGCTGAACGGTGTAATCCACCACCAGGTCGTTGGGGTTGGGGGCGCCCACCGGCGGATTCCAGCAGCGGTAAATCTGGCTTTTCAGGGCGTCGGCGAGATCGGCGGTGGCGAGCGACTGGTTGCCGGCGCCCTGGATGACGCGCGGGCCGGCCTTGGCATTCTTGGGCGCGGCGGCCTGGGCCAAAATCTTGTTCAGCACCGCATCGGCTTCCTGGACGATCTGCTTCTTGGTCTTGGGGCGGTCAGGCTGGTCCAGGTCCGTCTTCGGGGTCACGATCTTGAATTGGGGAATGGGCGGCAGCGGCGCCGGCTCCAGGTCGACGAATTGCGGCAAGGGCGGCGGCTCGTCGATCGATTGGCTGGGCTTGATCACAAGGTCGGGGTCGGGCGGGGGCGCTTCGGCCTGGACATTGGTCTGCTCCGCCACCACCAGCTCCACCGGCACGGCATGGCTTTCCTGCGAACTGTCCAGCATCCGGTTCCAGGTGAACCAGGTGGCGGCGACCAGGCCCAGATGCAGGAAAAGCGAAATCGCAAACCCCGCGGGATTGCTGCGGGCGGTGGTGGGACGCGGCGGCCCCTTTCTTTTAGCGGGCGTTTGGCTTTTGGACATCTGTCACAAGCCCGATATGGGTGAAGCCCGCCGCCGACAGCATGCCCATCACGATCATCACCTTGCCGTAGTTCACGGAGGTGTCGCCGCGCACGAAGATACGCTGGTCATAGCCATTGTTGGAGATGGCAGTGAGCTTGGGCACCAGTTCATCCTCCGGCACCACCTGCTTTTGCAGGTAGATCTTGCCGTCGCGGGCGATGGTGACGGACAGCGGTTCGCGGTCCTGGCCCAGTGCCGGCGCGCGGGTCTTGGGCAGGTCGACCGGCACACCCACTGTCAGCAGCGGCGCGGTGACCATGAAAACGATCAGCAGCACCAGCATCACATCGACAAAGGGCGTGACGTTGATTTCGGCCATGACGCGGCCACGGCGGCGTCCGCGCCGTCCTGCCGAGCCTTGTTGGAGCGACGCCCCCATTACTTGGCTTTCTCTTCCAGCTGGCGCGAGAGGATGGCGGAGAACTCGTCGGCAAAGGCATCCAGCCGGTTCACATAGCGGCCGATCTCGTTGACAAAGCGATTGTAGAAAATCACGGCCGGAACGGCGGCGAGAAGGCCCATGGCGGTGGTGAACAGCGCTTCGGCGATGCCGGGGGCGACAACCGCCAGGGTGGTGTCATGGCGCGCCGCGATGGCGCTGAACGCATTCATGATGCCCCACACCGTGCCGAACAGGCCGATGAAAGGCGACACCGAACCCACCGTGGCGAGGAAGCCCAGCTGGCGCTCCAGCCCATCCGTCTCGCGCAGGATGGTGACGTTCATGGCTTTTTCGATGCGTTCCTTGACGCCGGCAACCTGGCTTTCGCGCGGATTGCCGTTTTCAAACGCCCGGCGCCATTCGCGCAGCGCCGCCGTGAAGGTGGCGGCCATGGGATGGTCGGTCTTGGGCGCGATCTGCGAATAGAGTTCGTCGAGCGACTGGCCAGACCAGAACAGCTTTTCAAATTTCGCAGCCTTGCGCTTGAGCGCGCCCAGCGCCAGCCACTTGTTGAAGATGATGGCCCAGCTCCACAGCGAGGCGAACAACAGCATCACCATCACCGCCTTGACCACGATGCCGGCGGTGAGGAACAGCGACACCAGGTCGAAGCTGCCAACCGGGGCAGCGCCGCCGATGGCGGTCAGCCCGCCAGAGGCGACATCGCCGGTGGGCGCAGCGCTGGGCGGCGCCAATTCCTGGGTGACGGCGCTGCCGGCGCCGCTGGGGGCCGCTTCCGGCGCGGATTGCGGACCGGGCGCTGGCGCCATCTGCAATTGCGCCATGGCAGGGGACGCGACGATCAGGAGCAGCAGGAGGGCAACCAGAGACTTGACGGTCATGCAATGAACCTTGTTGGGCGCCGGTTTTTGGCTTGGGCGCGCGAAGCTAATATTCAATCTTGACCGATTTGGGGCCTGCCCCGTCAAGTCCTTGTTTCGTCAATATAAGGCGTGAGCAAATCGCGTACCGTTTGGGGAATGCGGCGGGCCTTGCCCGTTAACGTGATCACGCAGGCTTCGATCCGCCCGTCGGTGAGCAAAATGCCGCCCGCATAAATGCGCTGGTCCGCGGTCAGCCGCGCGCCGCTGATGCCGGTGAGCCTGGTGTGGACTTCCAGCTGGTCGTCCACCCGCGCCGGGCGCTCGAAGCGGATTTCGACATTGCGGATAGCCCAGGCGGTGGGTTCGTCATCCTCAAGCCCCGACATTTTGGATATGCCCGCCAGGCGAAAGAATTCGGTGCGGCCGCGCTCCATATAGCGCAAATAATTGGCGTGATAGACCACGCCGGACAGGTCGGTATCCTCGTAATAGACCTGCAGGGGCAGGATGTGGGTCTTGCCGTGGAAATGGCCGAGCCCTTTGAGTTTGCTCATTCGGCATCATCCGCAAAAAGGCCGGTCTGCAAACCCGGCGGCGGATTGAGACCCAGATGGCCGTAAGCGGCAGACGCCAGCACGCGGCCGCGCGGGGTGCGCTGAACAAAGCCCTGCTGCATCAAATATGGCTCGACAATTTCCTCGATGGCGTCGCGCGCTTCGCCCAGCGCGGCGGCGATGGTCTCGATCCCCACCGGGCCGCCGGAGAAATTCTGCGCGATCAGGGCGAGATAGCGCCGGTCAAAGGCGTCGAGGCCGCGCGCATCCACTTCCAGGCGCGTCAGCGCGGCATCGGCAATACTGGCATTCACACTCTTGTCCCTGGCGGCGCTGGCGAAATCGCGCACGCGCTTGAGCAGCCGCCCGGCGATGCGCGGCGTGCCGCGCGCCCTGCCGGCGATTTCGCGCGCCCCGTCCGGCGTCAGGTCGAAGCCCAGCACGCGGGCGCCGCGTTCGACGATCTGGCAAAGCTCGCCGGTGGTGTAGAAATTCAGCCGCACCGGAATGCCGAAACGGTCGCGCAGCGGCGTGGTGATCAGGCCGGCGCGGGTGGTGGCGCCCACCAGCGTGAAGGGCGCCAGCTGGATTTTCACGGAGCGGGCGGAAGGCCCCTCGCCGATCACCAGATCGAGTTCGAAATCCTCCATCGCGGGATAAAGGATTTCCTCCACCGCAGGCGAGAGGCGGTGGATTTCGTCAATGAACAGCACATCGCGCGGTTCCAGGTTGGTGAGGATGGCGGCAAGATCACCGGCCTTGGCCAGAACAGGCCCCGAAGTCGAGCGGAAATTCACGCCCATCTCGCGCGCCACGATCTGCGCCAGGGTGGTCTTGCCCAGGCCGGGCGGGCCGGAAAACATCACGTGATCCAGCGCCTCGCCGCGCGCCTTGGCGGCGTCGATAAAAACCTTGAGGTTTTCGCGGGCCTGTTGCTGGCCGACAAAATCGGCCAGCGTCTTGGGTCGCAAGCTTGTTTCCAGCGCGTCATCTTCGCTGCGTTCGGGGGTCACGAGGCGTTCTGCCTTTGTCATTATCGTGCCATGCCTCGCAGCGCTTCGCGCAGCAGCGTGCCGGTTTCAGCCGAGTCGCCAAGGTCGTTGGCGGCGCGGGCCACCGCTTCGGCGGCCTGGCCCTCGGAATAGCCCAGCTTGACCAGCGCCATCACCGCGTCGGCGGCGGGACCGCGCGGCGCGGTGACGGGCGCATAGGTCTCGCCATCGCCCTGCATCATCATCGAAGGCACCTTGTCCTTCAGTTCGGTGGCGATGCGCAGCGCCAGCTTGGGGCCGACGCCGGGGGCGCGGCCGATCATGGCCTTGTCGGACAAAGCCAGGGCGCGCTGCAGGTCGCGGGGGCTGAGGGTGGAGAGAACCGAGAGCGCCACCTTGCTGCCGACATTCTGGACCGTCTGCAGCAGGCGAAACCATTCGCGCTCCTCGGCGGAGGCAAAGCCATAAAGGCGGATGGCGTCATCGCTGACTTTCATTTCGATCATCAGCGAGGTGGCGGCGCCGGGCGAAAGACGCGACACGGTGGAGGACGGGCATTGCACCAGGTAACCGACGCCGCCCACGTCCAGGATCACGCTGTCGTCAGTGATCGAATCCACGATGCCGGAAAGTTTTCCGATCATGATGCAATCACCTGTCGCGCACGCGTGCCGGAAAGATGGGCATGGGTGATGGCGGCGGCCAGCGCGTCGGCCGCGTCGGCCTGGGTCACGCCGCAGGTGGGCAGCAGGCGCTTGACCATGAATTGCACCTGGTCCTTGCCGGCATGCCCTGCCCCCACCACGGCTTTCTTGATGTGGTTGGGCGAATATTCGGCGATGTCGAGCCCGGCCTGGGCGGCGGCCAGCAGGGCCACGGCGCGGGCATGGCCGATCTTGAGCGCGGCGGAAGGATCCTTGGCGACGAAAGCCAGTTCGACGGCGATGGCGACGGGACGATGGGTGGCGATCACACTGGTGAGTTCGCTGTGCAGCGCCATCAGGCGCGCGCCAAGTCCGAGCGCGGTGCGGGTGGCGATGACGCCATGGGCAACATGGCCAAGCCGGGTGCCGTCCAGCGTGACGATGCCCCAGCCCATGCGGGCGAGACCGGGATCTAGGCCAAGAATGCGAATCGCGCCGGGCATTTGCCCTTTGTACCCGTTATGTTCGGGGTAAGCCTAGCCTTACATGGCCGGCGCGCGAGGATTTTTGCGGCCGCCCGTCAAAGGCTAGCTCCTGGCGAAATCCAGCATGGCAAGGGCAATTTCGCGCTCACCCATCACCACCTTGTCGGCGCCATGGGTGAGAAGATGCTGCACCTCGGCGTCGAAATGGGCCCGCGCCACGATGCGCAATCCGGGATTGGCGCGGCGCGCCTTTTCCACGATCTGGCCGGCTTCAAAGGCTTCGGGAATGGCGACAAAGAGAAATGTTGCGCCCGGCAGGTTGGCGGCTTTCAGCACATCGTTGCGCACGGCATTGCCGCGGATATGTTCGAGGCCCTCTTCACCCACCGCGCCTTCCTCGATCACCAGCAGCGGCAGCGTGCCCTTCAGGCCATCGGCGATCAGCCGTCCGACGCGGCCATAGCCCACCAGAACGGCGTGACCAGAAAGCGTGGTGGGCTCGGGCGCGGGCCTGGGCAGATCGGGTTCCGGCGGCGCGGTCGTTGAGGCTTCGCGCTTGCCGGCGATGGCGAAGAGCAGCGGATTGAGCAGGATGGAGAGGATGCCGGTGCCCAGGATCAAATCGCGCGCCTCTTCCTGCAGGACGCCAAGGCCGATGCCGAGATCGGCCAGGATGAAGGAGAATTCGCCGATCTGGGTCAGGGAAACCGCGATGGTCAGCGCGCTGGCCCCTTTCACCCCGAACAGGCGCAGCAGCAGGTAGGCGGCGGCGCCGCCGGCCAGGACGATGCCGAAGGTCAGCGCCAGCGCCACGGGCTGGCGCACAATGATGCCCGGATCAAACAGCATGCCCACCGAGACAAAGAACAGCACGGCGAAAGCATCGCGCAGCGGCAGGGATTCTTCCGCGGCGCGCTGGCTGAGCGGCGAGCCCGACAGGATCATGCCGGCGAAGAACGCGCCCAGCGCGATGGAGACGCCGAAGAAATACGCCGCCGCGAAGGCCACCCCCAGCGCCACCGACAGCACGGCGAGGCGGAAGAGTTCTCTGGAGCCGGTATGGGCGATGTAGTGCAGCACCAGGGGGATCAGCTTGGCGCCGATAAAAAACAGCAGCACGGCAAACAGGCCCAGCTTGCCAAAGGTGATGGCCAGGGCGCGGGCGATCACGGGAATGTCGATGGCGCCGCCCTTGAGCGTATCGGCCAGGGCCGGCAGCAGGACCAGCACCAGCACGGTCATCAGGTCCTGAACCACCAGCCAGCCGATGGCGATGCGGCCACGGCCGGTTTCGGTGAGGCGGCGGTCCTGCAGGGCGCGCAGCACCACGACAGTGGAGGCGACGGAAAGGCAAAGGCCGAACACCAGCCCCTGGGCCAGCGGCCAATGAAAGAACTTGCTGGCGCCCAGGCCGAGCAGGGCGATCAGCGCCATCTGGATGATGGCGCCGGGCAGCACGATACTTTTGACCTTGAGAAGGTCGCGGGGCGCGAAATGCAGGCCGACGCCGAACATCAGCAGCACCACGCCGATATCGGCCAGCTGAAGTGTAAGATGGGTGTCCACCACCAGGCCGGGGGTGAAAGGCCCCACCGCCACGCCGGCCAGCAGGTAGCCCACCAGCGGCGGCAGTTTCAGGCGGTGCGCCAGGGTGCCCAGCACAAAGGCCAAGCCTAGCCCTAAGACGATAATAGCGACGAGAGGGGATTCCATGTCCCGACTATAGGGACTGTGGGCTAGTCCGCCAGCTTGGCGATCAAGGCATCCGATAGTTCGTAATTGCCATAGATGTTCTGGACGTCGTCATGGTCGTCCAGGACTTCGATCAGCTTGATCAGGGTTTCGCCCGCTTCGTCCGGCACCACGACATTGTTCTGGGGGCGCCAGGTGATGGCGGCGGACTGGGGCGCGCCCAGCTTGGCTTCCAGCGCGTCACGCACGGCATTGAAGCTTTCGATGCTGGTGAGGAACTCATGGCCTTCGGCGCTGGAAACGCATTCGTCGGCGCCGGCTTCCAGGGCGGCTTCCAGCATGGCGTCTTCGCTGCCCCTGGCGAGCGGATAGGTGATGACGCCGACATGGTCGAACATGAAGCTGACCGAGCCGGTTTCGCCCATGGCGCCGCCATATTTGGAGAAAGCGGCGCGGACATCGGCGCTGGTGCGGTTGCGGTTGTCGGTCATGGTCTCGACGATCAGGGCGACGCCGCCGGGGCCGCGGCCCTCATAACGGATCTCGTCGTAATTCTCGGCATCGCCGCCCGTCGCCTTGGTGATGGCGCGCTGGATATTGTCCTTGGGCATGGATTCCTGCTTGGCGGCGAGGATGGCCGTGCGCAGGCGCGGATTGTGGTTGGGGTCTGGCAGGCCCGCCTTGGCGGCCACGGTGATTTCGCGGGAAAGCTTGGCGAAGAGCTTGGAGCGCTCTTTGTCCTGCTTGCCCTTGCGGAACATGATGTTCTTGAACTGGCTATGGCCGGCCATGGGGGACTCTCTTGCTGGGCCGCACGGCATAGCCGGACCCCAAATCCCCTTCAAGCGCCCCAGTGGGATGGACCGGGTTGGCGCTCTTTACGGACAATACCTCGAAATGATAGGTATGTGGAAATCGCATATACCTATATATTCGAGGTATTAAAGTCTTGGCAGACGAAAAGCGCGGAAATGGCGGGTTTTTGGCGGGTGTGCCGGAGCTTTTGATCCTGCGCCTGCTGCAGGACCAGGAGATGTATGGCTATGAGATCGTCCAGGCGATCCGGCAACAGACGGGTGATGTCATCACCTCCGGCGAGGGGCTGATCTATCCCCTGCTTCACGCGCTGGAAAAGGGCGGGGCGCTGCGGGCCAGGCCCCAGGAGGCGGGCGGGCGGAGGCGCATCTATTACACCCTCACTTCCAAGGGCGTGCGGCGGCTGTTCGACCTGACCGACGAATGGAGCCGCGTGAACCGGGCCGTTGGCCAAGTGCTACGGCCCGGCTAAGGTTCCCGCCAGCGGGGACTGGTCTTACACGGAGCGCGTATGCGTCCGAGCCATCGTCCTGCCCGCTCCAGCCGCCTGGCCGGCGTTTTCGGCGCGATCCTCCTACAGGGCGGTTTTTTTCTAGCCCTCATCGCCGCCATGCCACATTTCCCGGCCCGGCCAGCATTGCAGCATGAGCTGACCTGGCTGCTGCCCCAATTGCAGAAGGTCCAACCTCTGCCCGGCCGCACACTCAGCCTGCCCGGCGCCATCACCGTCACGCCCAAGATCGAGCCGCCGGCCCGCCTGGTGCCGCCTCTGGCGGCAGCGCCCGCCGTGCCACTGCCATCACTGCAGGGGTTCGGGCAAGCCTTGAATGGCTGCGCTCCAGAGAATTTTACAACCCTTGATGAGGCACAACGGTCACGGTGCCGAAAACTCAGCGCACTTCCCAGCTATGACCCCAGCGCTGTGGATTATGGCGATCACAGCAACAGGGTGGCGGGCGCAAAGCAATGGGAACTCGAACTCGCACGCAAGAAGGCGCCGCTGTTGCTGCCGTGCGGAAACCCCAAAGCAGTCAATCTGATCAATACCGGTGCGTGCATCATCGCGAACATCGCGAATGGGTTCACTTTCCAAAAGCAATACGAGAACCAGCCGGTCTATTCTGACAATTCCGGGAAGAAGTAATATCGAACCGCCGCGCGCGACAATGCGCAGAAAAAAGCAGCGGACCGGCCCGGCCCTAATCCCGCGGGATCAGGAAGAAGCCGTTCTTGTCCTGATGTTCCAGGTAATAGCTGCGGATGATGGCGTTCCACAGCGGCGACGGCAGGGCGAATTGGGAGCGCGGCTGGAGCTGGATCATGGAATAGGCCTTGGCATCCAGCAGGCGGACGAAATCATCGGGACTGCGCTTGCCGGATTTCAGCGCCTGGGTGAAGCCGAACGCATCCATCTGCGGTGTTTTGCCGGCCCAGTAGCAAAGCGCCATGGTCTCGCACAGCACAGGCTCTTTATGCCTGGCGATCAGGGCGACATCGAAACGGGTGGCGTAGCGGCTGCCCATCAATTCCTGCAAGGAGGGCCGCGCCGCCCACAGCCCCAGGAAACTGAGGACCAGCATCACGGCCTGCAGCGCGGCGACAAAGCCCAGGCCCGCGAAACTCCAGCGGCGGTTTTCGTTCTTGTGCAGCCAGAGCGCCGCGCCAAGTGCGACCGCCATCGCCGGCTCCATCATCTGGCTGGCGGACACGCCGTCGCCGCCCGAGAAAAACAGGGCCAGGACAAAGGCCAGCGCCGCATAGAGACCGGCAAACAAGGCCGCCACATCGCCGCGCCGGCGCAGCAGCGCCAGGCTTGCGAGCAAAGGCAGCGCCTCGACCAGCAGCCATTGGCCGGGCTGGCCGGTGATCTTGGACCAGAGAAAGACGCGCGGCGAAAACAGCTGGCCCAGCAGTTCGACGTGCAAGATGAAAAAGGTGAGCGCGTAGCCGATCGCGGCGAAGAGCAGGCCAAAGCCGGCCAGCGCCCAGGCGCTGCGCCGCTGCGTCACAAACAGCCAGGCCAGCAGCGCCAGTGGCAGGGTGACGTAAATCGGCTTGACGAATTCCGCCAAAGTGAGGAACAGGGCGGACAGCGCGATATGGCGCATGCTGCGCGGATTGCGTGCGATGACCGCAAGGCCGATGGCGTCCAGGAAATTGCCCAAGAGCTGTGGATCGTTCATCGCGGCAAAGCGCACGATCACCCAGGGCGCGGCCCAGAACAGCAAGGCGGCGATAACCGCGTAACGCCAGCGGCAGCCAAAGGCGCGCGCGGCAAGGCTGAGGCAAACCCCGGTGCCGACCAGTGCGAGGAAGGAAACCAGGCGTCCGGCCAGGATGGCGTCCAGGCCGGTGAGGCTTGCCGTCCATCCCACCACCAAGAAAGACAGCGGCGGGTAATTGTTGGTGAGGAAGGACTGCGCCCCCGGATAAAGCGAGGCCGGCGCCGTCATCGCCGCCTGGGCGTGAGTGGCGTTCCAGCCTTCATTGTAGTTCTTGAGAATGGGCGCGGTGAGGGTGAAAAGCTCGATCCCCGCGCAGAGCAGCACCGCCAGCCCCAGCAGGACCACAAGGGCGTAAGCGCCGCGCTGGAGGCTTTGTGGGCTCACAATTGCGGCAGCGCCTGCTTCAGCCGCCCGCCGATACGCACGGCTTCAATGCGGGTGGCCAGGCCTTTCGGACCGGTCTGCACGAACACGCCGCAGACCGTGGCGGGGCCGGTGGCGGGGGCAAAACGCTGGCTGGAAATCTTGCGCGTGAAACGCTGCAGCGGCTCGGCCTTGTCCATGCCGATCACGGAATCATAATCGGCGCAGGCCCCGGCATCGGTCTGGTAGGCGGTGCCGCCGGGGAAAACCTGGGCGTCGCCGGTGGGGACATGCTGGTGCGTGCCGACCACCAGGCTGGCGCGGCCATCGCAGAAGTGGCCCATCGCCATTTTCTCGGACGTGGCCTCGGCATGGATGTCCACGATGATGGCGTCGGCGGCTTCGCCCAGCGGACAGGCGTTCAGCTCGGCATCCACGGCCGCGAAGGGATCGCCCAGCGCATCCATGAAGACGCGGCCCATCACATTGATCACCAGCACGCTTTGGCCGGCAGCGGTCTTGTAGAGATTGGCGCCGCGCCCCGGCGTGCCCGGCGGGTAATTGGCGGGCCGCAGGATGCGGTCCTCATTGTCGATATAGGTAAGGATTTCCTTCTGGTCGGCCCAGTGATTGCCGGTGGAGATCACGTCGATGCCCATGCCGAAATATTCCTCGGCAATGGCGCGGGTAAGGCCGAAGCCGCCCGCCGCATTTTCGCCATTGGCGATGATGAGGTCGGGCTGCATGGCCTTTTTCATGGCGGGCAGATGCTCAGCCACCGCGTCGCGGCCCGGCTTGCCGATCACGTCGCCCAGAAAAAGAATATTCATGAAAATTCCCGCAAGCCCTGTTCGGTGAGGACGCCGTCCAGCGCCATATCATGCGGCTCTGCCGGAAGCGAGGCAACTTCCTGCCCGGCATAGCCGATGCCGATAGCGCGGATGTTTGACGCGGTCTTCAGGCCCGACAGCGTGCGGTCATAGAAGCCGCCGCCATAGCCCAGGCGCTGGCCCCGCTTGTCAAAGGCCAGGAGCGGCACCAGCAGGATTTTCGGCAGCACGCAGGGCCAATGGGCCTGCGGCTCATGGATGCCATAGGCGCCGGGGCGCAGCACTTCGCCATCCGGGACGCCGTGAAATTCCAGCGGCCGGTCTTTTCCCGCGATGCGGGGAAAGGCGATGTGGCAACCCTGTTTCACCAGCGCGCGCAGCAGCAGGGCGGGATCGGCTTCGGCCGGCAGGGCATGGTAGGCGCCGACTATGTCGCCGGGCGCCAGCCCCAGCGTTCCGGCATGGAGGGCTAGCGCGGCTGCGATATTGGTGTGCGCCAATTTCGTGCGGTTCTGGCGTGCAATCTTGCGGAGTTCGGATTTGGAATTCATGGGCTGAAGTGTGCTCCGGGCAGGGCTGCCCGCTCAAGCTCGCAGCACCTTATCCCTGTCGCATGCCTGTCAGGCATGCTCCCGCGCTTCGCGCGCCGGAAAGAGGTGGACGGAACCGCATTCGGCGTTGGTTTGGATCTCATGGGCCTGCAGTTGCAGGTGGGCGTCGTGTATCCGGAACCACGGTTCCAGTCAGGGACAACTCCCGATGAGTACATTAAGGCCCCTGGGCATCGCTACCTGACGACGCGAGGCAGTATCCGTCCGTCCTTAATCTAAGCGTCCACCAGCCGCGCGGCAATGGCTTCCACCCGTGCGGCGGCCTGTTCCAGGGCGTCGGCAGCGGAACTTTCCGCCGCCAGGATGCGGCTTTCCAGCCCGCTGCGCACGCTATCGATATCGCCGGCGGCCTGGGCGGATGCGTCAAGGCGGGACAAGGCGGAGTGGTGTTCATCGGCCATCAGCAGCGCCGCCATCAAAAGCAACCGCGTGTCGCCCACCTGGCCCACCGAACTGAGGACTTCGCGGGCCTTGGCATCCACCGTGGCGGCCAGTTCGCGCAAATGATCTTCCTCGCCGTCATCGCAGGCGATGGTGTAGGCGCGGCCATTCACCATGACGTTGACCAGAGGCATATCAGCTCCTTGCCAGGGCAGCACGGATTTCACCGATCGCCCCGTCCAGCCGGCTTTCGACTTCTTCCGTTATGCCCGAAAGGGAGGCCAGCTCTTCCTCCAGCGCGGCAATACGCGCCAAGAGGGCCTGTCTTTCGCTTTCCAGGCCGCTGTCCACGGACGCCAAAGGCGCGCGCGCAGCGGCCGAATCGGCAGCTTTTTCAAGGTGTTCAAGGGCGGCGGCCAGACGTTCAGCCGCCAGGTCAAGCCGGCTCACGGGCAACCCTTTGTTGCGATCTCCTGGCGACCTTAGGCCCGTCAGGGAAAGGGGGTCAAACGCAATATCGTGGGGCCTTTTGCGGCAGGTCTTGACGGACGGGCACCCCCCTCTTATGGCCTGCCCACCACCGGCGGAAACCGAGCCATGACAAGCCCTGCGCAGGCCAAAATACGCGAACTTGCCAATGTCATCCGCGTCCTTTCGATGGACGCGGTGGAGGCCGCCAAATCCGGCCATCCGGGCCTGCCATTGGGCATGGCCGATGTCGCCACGGTCCTCTACAGCCAGTTCCTGAAATTCGATGCCGCCGATCCGGCCTGGCCTGACCGCGACCGCTTTGTGCTGTCGGGCGGCCATGGCTCGATGCTGCTTTATTCTTTGCTGTGGCTGACTGGCGGCCCCGGCATCACGCTGGACGACATCAAGGCCTTCCGCAAAGTGGGCAGCCCCTGCGCCGGGCATCCCGAATATGGCCATATCCCGGGCATCGAGACCACCACCGGGCCGCTGGGCCAGGGCATCGCCAATGCCGTGGGCATGGCGATTGCCGAGCGTCACCTGAACGCGCGCTTCGGCGGCGGGCTGGTGGAACACAAGACCTATGTCATCGCCTCGGATGGCGATCTGGAAGAAGGCATTTCCCACGAAGCCATTTCGCTGGCGGGGCATTTGAAGCCCAAGGGCCTGATCGTGCTGTGGGACGACAATTCCATCACCATTGACGGCGCCGTCTCGCTGTCCTCCTCGACCGACCAGATCGCACGCTTCAAGGCGGCGGGCTGGACCACCGATGCCTGTGACGGCCATGACGCCGCCGACATCGCCCGCGCCTTGTCGAAGGCCCAGGATGCCAAAGGGCCGGTGCTGATCGCCTGCCGCACCCAGATCGGTTTTGGCCTTCCCACCGCCGGGACCCAGAAAGCCCATAGCGATGCGCCGGGCGCCGAAGCAGTGGCCGCCTGCCGCAAGACGCTGGGCTGGAACCATGGGCCGTTCGAAGTGCCCGATGCGCTTTTGAAGGACTGGCGCGCCATCGGCGCACGCGGCAAGGCGGCCCATGACGCCTGGAATGCGCGCAAATCCGCGTCCCCGAAGAAACAGGAATTCGACGACGCCATCGCGGGCGTGCTGCCCGCCGGGCTGGGCGCAGGACTGAACGCGCTCAAGGAAAAATTCAGCGCCGAAAAGCCGGCTGCCGGCACGCGCAAATTTTCCGAGAAGGCGCTGGAAGTCATCAATGCCGAACTCACCAGCACCATCGGCGGCTCGGCTGACCTGACGCCGTCCAACAACACCAAGACCAAGAACATCAATTCCATCACGCCCGCCGATTTCTCGGGCCGCTATGTCCATTACGGCATCCGCGAGCATGGCATGGCGGCGGCGATGAACGGCATGGCGCTGCATGGCGGCATCATTCCCTATGGCGGCACCTTCTTTGTCTTTTCCGATTACTGCCGTCCCTCCATCCGCCTCGCCGCCCTGATGGGCATTCGCGTGATCTTCGTGATGACGCATGACTCCATCGGCGTGGGCGAAGACGGCCCCACCCACCAGCCGGTCGAGCATCTGGCGGCGGCGCGCGCCATACCAAATTTGCTGGTGATGCGTCCGGCAGACAGCGTGGAAACCGCCGAATGCTGGCAGATCGCGCTTCAGAGCAAGGACCGGCCCAGCCTGATCGCTTTCTCGCGCCAGGATGTGCCCACGGTGCGGACCGAGCACACGACGGACAATCGCTGCGCCAAGGGCGCCTATGAACTGGTGGCCGACGCCAACGCCATGGTGACGTTCCTCGCCACCGGCACCGAGATTGCGCTGGCCGTGGCGGCGCGCGACTTGCTGGCCAAGGACGGCATCGGCGCGCGCATTGTCTCCATGCCCTGCTGGAGCCTGTTCGAGGAACAGGACGAAGCCTTCCGCCAGAACGTGCTTGGCAGCCTGCCGCGCATCGCCATCGAGGCGGGCGGCCAGATGGGCTGGGACCGCTATATGGGCGCGGGCGGCGCCTTTGTCGGCATGCATTCCTTCGGCGCCAGTGGGCCCTTCAAGGAAGTCTACAAGCATTTTGGCATCACGCCGGAAGCGGCCGCAGATGCCGCCCGGAAAGCATTGAAAAAGTAACGCTGGAGAGACGAACATGGCATTGCGTGTAGCCATCAATGGCTTTGGCCGCATCGGACGGCTGGTCCTTCGGGCCATCGTGGAATCGGGCCGCCGCGACATCGAAGTGGTTGCCGTCAATGACCTGGGGCCGGTGGAAACCAACGCCCATCTGCTGCGCTATGACAGCGTGCATGGCCGCTTCCCGGGCACGGTGACGGTGGAAGGCGATGTGATGATCGCCGCCGGTCACCGCATCAAGGTCACCGCCGTCAAGAACCCGGCCGAACTGCCGCACAAGGAACTGGATGTCGATATCGCGCTGGAATGCACCGGCATCTTCACCTCCAAGGAAAAAGCCTCGGCGCATTTGACGGCCGGCGCCAAGCGCGTGCTGATTTCCGCCCCCGCCGACAATGTCGATCTCACCGTGGTCTATGGCGTCAACCACGACAAGCTGACCAAGGATCACCTGATCGTGTCCAACGCGTCCTGCACCACCAACTGCCTGGTGCCGGTGGCCAAGGTGCTGAATGACGCGGTCGGCATCGAACGCGGCATGATGACCACGATCCATTCCTATACCAATGACCAGCCCTCGCTGGACCAGATGCACAAGGACCTGTATCGCGGCCGCGCTGCCGCGCTTTCGATGATCCCCACTTCAACGGGCGCTGCGAAAGCCGTGGGCCTGGTGCTGCCGGAACTCAAGGGCAAGCTGGACGGCGTTTCGGTGCGCGTGCCCACGCCCAATGTCTCGCTGGTGGACCTGAAATTCATCGCCAAGCGTCCCACTAGCGTCGAAGAGATCAACAACGCCATCAAGGGCGCCGCGCTGGGCCCCCTCAAGGGCATCCTGGAAGTGGTGCATGAGAAGCTGGTGTCGGTGGATTTCAACCACCAGCCGGCCTCATCCTCTTTCGCGCTGGACCAGACCAAGGTGATGGACGGCACATTCGTCTCGATCATGACCTGGTACGACAATGAATGGGGCTTCTCCAACCGCATGGCGGACACCGCCGTGGCGATGGGCAAGCTGATCTGACATGCCGTTCCGTGATCTCGATGGGCTGGATGTGAAGGGCAAGCGCGTCATCGTGCGCGCAGACCTGAACGTGCCCATGGCCGACGGCAAGGTGACCGACAGCCTTCGCATCGAGCGCCAGGCGCCCACCATTCGCGAACTGGCGGAAAAAGGCGCACGCGTGATCGTGCTCAGCCATTTCGACCGGCCCAAAGGCAAGGTGGTGCCGTCCCTGTCGCTGGCGCCGCTGGCGCAGCCCCTGGCGCAGGCGGTGGGCCGTCCTGTTGGCTTTGTGGGCGAAAGCCGGGGCCCCGCTGCGCAGGCGGCGGTTGCCGCGCTGAAGGATGGCGAAGTCCTGCTCCTGGAAAACACCCGTTTCCATGCCGAAGAAGAAAAGAACGATCCGGGTTATTCCAGGGACCTGGCGGCGCTGGGCGATATCTTCGTCAACGACGCCTTTTCCGCAGCGCACCGCGCCCATGCCTCGACGGCGGGGATCGCGGATTACCTGCCAGCCTATGCCGGCCGCGCCATGGAACAGGAACTGCGCCACCTGGAAAAGGCGCTGGCAAATCCCGAGCGCCCCGTGCTGGCAGTGGTGGGCGGCGCGAAAGTCTCTTCCAAGATCGACCTTCTGCAAAACATGGTCGGCAAGGTGCAGATCCTGGTGATCGGCGGCGCCATGGCCAATACCTTCCTGGCGGCGCAAGGCGTCGCTGTCGGCAAATCCCTGTTCGAGCCGGATTATCTGGAAACGGCGCGCAAAGTGATGGCGATGGCCAAGGACAAGGGCTGCACCATCCTGCTGCCCAGCGACCTGGTGGTGGCCAAGGAATTCAAGGCCGGGGCCGCGAACCGAACGGTGGGAATCAACGACATCGCCGCCGATGAAATGGCGCTGGATGTGGGGCCCGGGACCATCGCGGCCTTCCAGGAAAAACTGGCAAGCGCCAAGACGCTGGTGTGGAACGGCCCCTTCGGCGCCTTTGAAACTGCGCCCTTTGACTCGGGAACCGTGGCGGCGGCAAAGGCCGTGGCGGACGCAACCAGGGCAGGACGCCTGTTGAGCGTGGCGGGTGGCGGCGATACGGTTGCGGCCCTCGCCCATGCCGGCGTGGACAAGGATTTTACCTATGTCTCGACCGCGGGCGGGGCATTCCTGGAATGGCTGGAAGGCAAGCAACTGCCCGGCGTTGAAGCACTCAAGGGTTAAGGGAAGAAACCGATGAATCTCGACGAACTGAACGGCATCGCCAAGAAGATGGTCGCCAAGGGCCGGGGCATCCTGGCCGCCGATGAATCCTCCGGCACCATCAAGAAGCGTTTCGACGCCATCGGCGTGGAAAACACGGAAGACAATCGCCGCGACTATCGCGAATTCCTGTTCCGCAGCAGCGCGATGAAAGACCATATCTCCGGCGTGATCCTGTTTGACGAAACCATCCGCCAGAAGGCCAAGGACGGCACCCCGCTGGTCAAGCTGATCCAGGATGCCGGTTCCATTCCGGGCATCAAGGTGGATGCGGGCGCCAAGCCGCTGGCCGGATCGCCGGGCGAGACCGTCACCGAAGGGCTGGACGGTTTGCGCGAGCGCTTTGTCGAATATCACAAGCTGGGCGCGCGCTTCGCCAAATGGCGCGCGGTGATCGATATTGCCGATGGCATTCCCACCTACAATTGCGTCAACGCCAACGCCCAGGCGCTGGCGCGCTATGCCGCGCTGGCGCAGGAAAATGGCATTGTGCCCATCGTCGAGCCGGAAATCCTGATGGATGGCGCGCACGATATTGCCACCTGCGAACGCGTCACTGGCTGGGTGCTGGAAACCACATTCTCGCAGCTTTTCTATGCCGGGGTGCGGCCCGAAGGCATGATCCTCAAGCCCAACATGATCGTGCCGGGCAAGAAATGCGCAAAGCAGAACAGCATTGCGGAAGTTGCCGAAGCCACGGTGCGCGTGCTCAAGCGCCATGTGCCCTCTTCGGTGCCGGGCATTGCCTTCCTGTCGGGCGGCCAGTCGGACGAAGACGCCACTGCGCATCTGTCAGCGATCAACGCCATCGGCAATTTGCCCTGGGCCGTGACCTTCTCGTATGGCCGCGCGCTGCAGGCCGCGCCGCAAAAGGCCTGGAGCGGCAAGGCGGAAAATGTCGCCAAGGCGCAGGCCGCGTTCGGCCACCGCGCCCGCATGAATGGCTTGGCCGCCACCGGCGCATGGTCGAAGGCCAATGAGGCCGCTTGAGTAACTGCCGCCTTTACCTGGTCTCGCCGCCGCGCATCGCGCCCCAGGATTTTTCCGGCGTGCTGAAAAGCGCGCTGGCCGGCGGCGATGTCGCCAGCTTCCAGCTGCGCCTGAAGCATGTCAGCGATGACGAGATAAGGCGCGCCAGCGATATCCTGCGCCCCATGGTGCAGGGCGCCGGCGTCGCCTTCATCCTGAATGACCGGCCGGACCTTGCCGCGGAGCTGGGCTGTGACGGCGTGCATGTGGGACAGGAGGATGCGAGTTATGCGCAGGCGCGCGCGGCGCTGCCAAACGGCATTGTCGGCGTCACTTGCCATGACAGCCGCCATCTCGCCATGGAGGCGGGGGAAGCGGGCGCGGACTATGTCGCCTTTGGCGCGTTCTATCCCACCCAGACCAAGGAACCCAAGACCAGGGCCGACATCGAATTGTTGCGCTGGTGGGCGGAAGCGATGCTGGTGCCGGTGGTGGCGATCGGCGGCATTACCGTCGAAAACGCGCCGCCGCTGGTGGCAGCGGGCGCCGATTTCCTGGCCGTGGCGGCAGGGGTGTGGGAACATGCGCAAGGGCCGGAAGCGGCCGTCAGGGCCTTTAATGCGCTGTTTTAAGGGCTTGCCGCCTGCGGCGTGACATTAACGCTTTGGGTTGCTAGAACCCGCCCGCTCTTTGAACCTGCTGAAATTCCCACCCGCGCGCCGCCACAGGCGGCGCGATGAAAATGAAAGGCGCGTATCCCATGGCGAAGATTGCCGGCAATGAAATCCGCCCAGGCGCGATGATCGAGCATCAAGGCGGGCTGTGGATTGCGGTCAAGACCCAGGCGGTCAAGCCGGGCAAGGGCGGCGCCTATGCGCAGGTCGAACTCAAGAACATCGAAACCGGCAGCAAGCTCAACGAGCGTTTCCGCTCGTCCGAGACGGTGGAGGAAATCCATCTCGACAAGAAGGACTTCCAGTTCCTTTACGTCAGCGGCGACATGCTCACCTTCATGGACATGGAGAATTATGAGCAGATCGAATTGCAGGCCGATTTTGTCGGCGACCAGGCCCAGTTCCTCTCCGACGGCATGAAGGTGATGCTGAAGCTGCATGAAGGCCGCCCCCTTTCCATCCAGCTGCCGGCCCAGGTCACGCTGGAAGTCACCGAAGCCGATCCCGTCCTGCGCGGCGGCACGGCGGCACCGTCCTACAAGAGCGCGTTGCTGGAGAATGGGCTGAAGATCCAGGTGCCGCCTTTCATCGAGGCGGGCACCAAGGTGGTGGTCAACACCGAAGACGGCACCTATGTGCGCAGGGCAGAATAGCATCGGCCAGAAAAAGTGGGAGCGGCGCAGCCGCGAACCGGTTTTTCGTCGGCCGTGCGATCAAGGAAAAAAGTGATGTCATACCAGTCCCCTGCCCTGAATGTGATGATCGCCGCCGCCCGCAAGGCCGGACGGCCGCTGGTGCGCGACTTTGGCGAACTGGAAAATTTGCAGATCTCGATGAAGGGGCCGGCGGATTTCGTCACCAGCGCCGACAAGCGCACCGAGAAAATCCTGATCGACGAATTGTCCCATGCAAGGCCCAATTACGGCTTCCTGGCCGAGGAGTGCGGCGCAATCGAGGGCAAGGACAAGAGCCATCGCTTCATCATTGATCCCATCGACGGCACCACCAACTTCATGCATGGCGTGCCGCATTTTGCGATCTCCATCGGGCTGGAGCGTGAAGGCCAGCTGGTCAATGGCGTGATCTACAATCCCGTGACTGACGATTTGTACTTTGCCGAGAAAAACCACGGCGCCTATCTCAATAACAAGAGATTGCGGGTGACGGCGCGCAAGGAGATGGCGCCGTCCCTGTTCGCCACCGGCATGCCGTTCCTGGGCAAGGAAGGCCATGCCCGCGCCAGCGCCGAGATTGCGGCGGTAACGTCGGTTTCGTCGGGCATCCGCCGCTTCGGCGCTGCGTCGCTCGATCTGGCCTATGTCGCTGCGGGCCGCTTTGACGGATTCTGGGAACGGGGCCTGCAGCCCTGGGACGTGGCGGCAGGCATTGTCCTGCTGCGCGAGGCGGGCGGCATGGTCACCGACATGCATGGCGGCACCGACATGCTGACCGGCGGCACCATCCTGTGCGCCAACGAAAACCTGCACCCCCAGCTCTTGAAGCTGCTGAAGGGCGTCACGGCCTAGGGCGGTAGCGTGACGCGGTAAACCAGTACCAGCGTATCCACATTGACCCCCGAGGCGTCAGCATAGGGTTTTGACGCCATCACGCCATGCTGGGTGGTGAAGTCATTATCGCTGGCCACGAAAAGATAGAATTCGCCGCGCCTTCGGGCGGGGGCCAGCGCCATGCCCTCCCATTTTTCGTAAAGATCGCTGGCATCATTGGGCGGCCCATTGTGAAGCCCGAAACGGCCAAGCTCGCTGTTGTCGTTCATGTTGAGAACAGGCGTTAGCCGCGCGGGGGTGATGTCCGGGCGCAATAGCCCCATGGGCGCTGCCGCGGCGCCCCGGCCGTCCCAACGCCCCCGAATGTCGCTGGCCCCTCTGGTCTCGATCAGGCTGATGACACGATAGGCAGAGGCATCGCGCCTGGTGGTGAATCCCGCCTTGCTGTCGCGGCACAGCAGCAGCAGCTGATGCTCATTCAGGGCCAGCATCTCGCTTTGCGCGGCAATGGAAGGCTTGCCGCTGTCGCCATAGAGGGGAAGCTGGACAACATATTCATGGATAAGGCGCGGCGCGGCGCCCAGTTCATATTCCAGCAGCCGCACATTGCGCCGCGTGCCCTTGATGTTTTTCGGATCGAGATCCTGCAGGACCGCGCTCTGCGTCATCGCGAACAGGCGATTGCCGCCTGGCACCAGGCTCACACCCTCAAAGCCCTGGTTGTTCTGCCGCCCGCTTTGCGGCTCGCCCTTGCCAGCCGAGAAATTCACCGCCCCTGCGCGCAAAGGCACAATCGATTCCGGCGGGCGGATCGCACCAATCATCCGGCCGGCCGGACTAAAATGATAAATATAGGGGCCATATTCGTCGCCGGCCCAGAAATCGCCGCCCGGGGCGAAAGACACCGCTTCGCCATCCAGACTGACATGACCATTGGGCCCTTGCGGCAGTACCGGCATGCCAAGGGAGGGAGGCCGGGAGCCGGCGGGGTCGAGCCCCGTTGTCGCGCGGCCGCCGATATCTTTCAGCAACAGCGTATCGCGATAATGCAAAGAGAGCCCGGTCTGGGTGCCGGGGTGGCCAAGTTGCGGTATCAGAGTGAGATCAAAATATTGCAGGCGCGCGCGATAGTCGCTGGCGCCCCAGCCCGGGTCCGGCAAGGCTGCAAGCCTGCCCTCAAAGCCCTTGGCCGTGACATGCCAGGTGCCCGGCTGCAGCGCAATGCCGGAGCCAAACCCTCCCAGCGTGTCGCCAAGTCTGTCCCGGGCGTCGGACGGGATACGCGCCACGCCCACAAGAAGGGCGCGCCCGCAGGCCGGCGAAGCAGACGCCAAAGCCACAAGCCCCAACAGCAGGGCGGCATGTTTTATTCTCAAGGCGCCAGATGAGCGGCGCGCAACTCCACCTGCGCCGCTGCCATGTCCTTCTGAAATTGCGGATTTTCCATCAGCCGCAGGGCAAAGATGGTGGCGAATTGCTGTCCTGCCACGATGTCGCTGCGAAAATGAAAGCCGCAGACCAGCCGGTTCTCCGCGAACTGCGCGGAACGGCCCAGAATTTCCTGGGCATGATCCGGCATGACCGCCGCCAGCACGATACCCATGCCATAGCCGACCGTGGCGTGACCGCTTGGATAGGAGGCCAGATCCTGGCTGGGCTTGTGCGGCGCGCAGGTCTGGATGGACGAATCCACCATCCAGGGACGCTTGCGATGAAATTCCGCCTTGGCCACGTCCGAAAAATTGCCTTCGGAATTGGTCACATCGTCCAGCAGCTTTGCCGTGGCCGGCAGCTTCGCCAAATCCCATGAAGGCCCGAGCACGGCGGCGAAAATCGTGCCGTTTTCATTGTCGCTGTCGAAGCGCGCCGCAGCCACCTGCTGCGGCGTGGCCTGGGCCATGATCTGCTTGAGTTCGGCCATCTCCCGGAGCGCCCGGGGCGAACCTTCCGCCGGCGGCGGCGGCAGGAAGTGGGCTGGGTCATATTGCTGAGATTTCGGCAGAAATCCGGGATCAGCGTCCTTGGCGGATATGGGAGCCGCCAGGACGCAGAGGCCGAGCAGGGAAAGACCGGCCAGCCGCGGGATCATTCGGGGTGCAAAAGACTGCCGCATGGAAAAGTCTCCGAAAAAATAGCGTCTGGCTGGGCGCACCAGGATCAGAAACGGGTCTTGATGGTGAACTGGTAACCGCGTTCGGGCTTGTAGGAATACTGGTCCAGGCTGTTGCCGCGCGCCGCGACGTCAGCAGCGCTGCCGGCCACCACACCGGCGCTGTTGCCGGCCGTGATGGTCTTGTCGTTGATGGAAATGGCGCCCAGATCGCGCGAATTCAGCACATTGGAGATGCTGAAGCCGAACTCCACCGGACCCACCGTGTAGCTGCCCTTGAAGTCCAGGTTGGTATAGGCGGGCAGCTTGTAGAATCGCGAGTCGGCATTGTCGGAATATTGCTGCCCCACGACCTTGTCGATCAGCGACAGCGTCCAGTCGCCCGACTTGTAGAAAAGACCCTGGGCGGAGGTCCAGAGCGGAGCCTGCTTCAGCGTCAATCCGCCGGACTTGGCAGAGCCGACCGAGGCGTTGACGAAGACGCTGAAACCTTGCAGGTCGCCGTCAAAGGCGTAGGTGCTTTCACCTTCGATACCCTTGTAGAAAGCCGTGCCGGTGTTCAGGGCGCAGGTTTCTCCCGAAGAGCCGAAGAAGGGCGCATTGTTGCAAGTCACGTAGCTGATATTGTTGTTTATGCCGATATAATAGACGTCCGCGTCAAAGGTGAAGTTGTCGGCATAATAGACGGTGCCGAGCTGGTAGTTGGTTGTGGTCTGCGCCTTGGGGAAGGACGTGGTTGGCTTGGCCTGCTGGAAGGTCGAGATGTCCGGCACATAGATGCCTTCCGCATACTGGGCATAGACGCTCCAGCTGGGCTGGATCTTGTAGTTGGCCATTACGAAGGGCAGGTCGCGCGTTGTGGTGAAGCCGCCCGAATAGGGTACGACAGGTTTGGTCTTCTGTTCCAGCGGCGCGGCGACGCTGCGCGTCCAGTTCACATATTTGAAGCCGGGCGTGACGGTCAGGCCTTCGAGCGGATGCAGTTCCAGCTCGAAAAAGGGTTGATACTGGTCCCAGTTGCTATGCTCTTCATATTCGTAGAAGCCGCCATTGAACGGCCCCGAGGTGGGCGTCGCCGCAATTGCGGAGGGTTTTGCGGTGTTGTTGTAGAGGCGCGAGTCGGCAAAAGTCTGGTCGTGCCAGGGGGTGCAGTTGGCCGAGGCGTAGCATTTGGTGGCGTCGAAATCATAGCGGCGGCGCTGCGAGGCGGAGCGTTCCCACCACAGTCCAGCGCGCAACTGGCCGGTCAGCCCGCCAAAGTCGAAGTCCTGGGCGGCGCGGAAGATATTACCCCACATGCGGAAGGCGTTCTGCTTGGTGTAGCCGGGGACATCGTTGGGGAAAAAGACACCGCCGACGATCGCGCCATTGCCCTGGGTGACGCCCTTGGCGATGTCGGCAGCAGTCTGCTGAATCGAGGTGGTGCTCAGGGTCTTGTTGACATAGGCATAGGTGTAGGCGGTGTTGTCGATGGTCAAGCCGTTGCCAAGCGTGCCTTGCAGGCGCGCATAGTCCATGTCCGCTTTCTTGTGGACATGGTTATAGGCCTTGTAGTTGCCGGCTGCCGGATTGGTGACCTGCAATCCAAAAGCCTTGCCATAGGTAACAACCTGGGCCGCTGTAATACCGGCATTGTCGTTCAAATTCTGGAACAGGGCGTTGTAGCTGCCGAACAGCGTCAACGTCCAATTGTTGCCCAGTTTGGTCTGGTTCTTGATCAGGATGTTTTTGGCGGCAGAGCTCTGGTAGGTGATGTAACCGTCGGAATTGGTGTCCTGAAAATTGACCATCAGCCGGTTGTTGAGGCCGCCCAGGTCGAAATCGCCGGACTGGTAGTTGGCCGTGAACATCTGGGTGCCCCAGCTGCCGCCCGTCGCCGATACCTTGGCGCTGCTTTTGCCGGACAGGACATCCGAAAACATTCTGACATTGCCGCCAAAAGTCGCGGCGCCGAGGGTGCCCGCATTGCCGGGGCCACGATCGACAAGAATGCTGCCGATGGTGGAAGACGGGAAATAAGACTGCGAATGATGGCTGGGGCCGTTGCTGTCGCCAAACGGAATGCCGTCATAGCTCATGCCATAGCTGCCATCGGCCAGGCCGCGCATGGTGTTCTTGACGCCGCCATCCGACAGGCCGGGTCCATTGACGTCAAAACCGGTCATGCCGGGCGCGATGGCCAGAATGGTGGTGTAATCGGCGGTCTCGGAAACGGAATCCTCGATATAGGAACGGTTGATGATGGTCTGGGGCTGCATCGCTTCGAGCGAAGCCTTGGCGGGCGCAACATCCGGATTGAAGGCCGTGCCGGTCACCACCACCGTTTCAAGACCAAGCGTGCTCGTATCGGCCAGGGCAAGTTGCTGGGCCAGGGCAGGAGCCGCCAGCGAACCGCCGGCAAAAAGGGCCAGAACGGCAACGGAAGCGCAAAGGCGGTGGTGGTTTATGACAGACATGAAATCCTCGTTCCTAAAATCCAAAGACACACGAGGACAAAGTGATCGCGCCGGCGGAATCGCGTTTTGCGAAATCGCCCTGATGTGCAGATCGGCCAGATTGCCCCGTCTCCAGAAAGCCAATGTCACGTCTGTTTGACGCTTTGGTGACGATTGCCGAATAAAGATCAACTTGGATGTCTGGCAGACGGTCCACCTTGCATTTAGCGTGCTAAGCCACGGAAAATGCACGATAGATAAGGACTGTCTGCCGCATTAAACTATTGTTAGCTGCAGGCAACCACGAGTGTCCGGTATGTTCCCTGCTGGTTGAATGAAGTGAAGTGCGCGCGAGTGACGCGCCACGGTTCGTCAGGCAGACCAACATTGGTACAACCAGGAGGTCGTCATGAAAAACCTATTCCGTGCATCCCCACTTCGCATCTTCGGAACCGCGCTATGCGTATCAATGCTGGCCACTGGCGCAGTCGCCGCCACTTCGGGCTATCATGTCGTGAGGACTGTCACGCTGGGTGGCGAGGGCGGCTTTGATTATCTCAATATGGATCCTGCCACCGGCCATCTTTTCATCACTCGCGGCGATCATGTGATGGTGGTTGACCCTGACACAGGCAAGCTGTTGACGGATATCACGGGGCTTTCAGGTGTTCATGGCACCGCTTTCGTGGGCGCGCGGGTCTATATCAGCGAGGGCGGCTCCAACAAGGTATCGGTGGTGGATGGCAAAAGTCTCAAGAAATTGTCGGAAATAGCCGTGGGCACACGGCCCGATGGCATCATGTATGATCCCACCTCCAAGCGCATTTTCACTTTCAATGGCACCAGCAATGACGCCACCGCCATTGATCCTGTGACGGGAAAAGTCACCGGCACCGTGGCGTTGGGCGGTAAGCCGGAAGCTGCCTCTTCCGATGGCGCGGGCATGATCTATGTCAATATCGAGGACAAGAGCGAGTTGGTCGCCTTCGACGCCCGGACCCTGAAGGTTAAGGGTCACTTCCCGCTGGCGCCCTGCGAAGGTCCTTCAGGTCAGGCCGCCGACATCGCCCATGGCCGCGTCTTTTCGGGATGTGATGGCCTGATTGCCGTTACCGACATGAAGACCGGCAAGGTCGTCACCACCATCAAGATCGGCGATGGCGTGGACGCCAATCGTTTTGATCCCGCCACCGGGCTGGTATTCAGCTCGAATGGCGAGAGCGGCACGCTGACCGTGGCGCATGAAGACAGTCCCGACAAATATACCGTTCTGGACAATGTCCCAACCGCCATCGGCGCCCGCACCATGGAGCTGGACCCGAAGACACACAGGGTTTTTGTTGCCACAGTGGAGACCAAACCCGGTAATCCTACGGCGGACCGGCCCAGGCCCAGGCGCGTTCCGGTGGCAGGCACCTTTCGCCTGATCACCCTCAGCCGGTAGACTAAAGCGTCTAGCAGGAGAGACGGGCATGCGGCGCGAATTGATCATTGCTGCCTTGACGGTGCTTGTGACGCTTTGCGGCTGCGAGAAAAGCAGCGTGCCGGAAGCGGCGAAGGAAGAGGCCGGCGCGCCCGGCGTCACCCTGACTGCCGATGAAGTGCAGAGCCTTGGCATCACCACGGTTGCAGCCAAGGCGGTGCAATATCGCCAGCAGGTCACCGGCTATGGCGTGGTGGCGGCGCAGGATACCATCGCCGTGACAGATGCGGAATTCCTCACCGCACAGGCGGCAGCGATGCAGAGCCAGGCGGCCGCGGCCCGCGCGCAATCCCTGGCAAGCGGCGAAGACGCCGCCGTATCGCGCGAAGTGGCGGAAACGGCGCAAAGCAAGGCGGCTGCCGACCAGGCCGCGCTGACGCTGGCGAGCCGCAAGACCGAAGCCGCTTTTGGCCGTGGCGCGCCCTGGCGAGACAGTGCATCGCGTCAGGCCGTCATGGCCCGGCTGACTTCTGGAAAGACCGTACTCGTGCGGGTGAATCTGCCGGCAGGAGCCATCGGCAATAGCTTGCCCGCCGCACTGCACATTTCCCGCCTCGGCAACGACGCGCGAAGCTGGAGCGCCACCACCATCTGGGACGCGCCGGCAGACACCACTGTTCCGGGCCGCAGCCTTTACGCGCTGGTAGACGGCAGCGACCTGGCCCAGAACGAGCATGTTACCGTTTCCGTGCCTGTGGGCGCCGCGGTTGAGGGCGTTTTGGTGCCCGCTACGGCACTTGTCTATGGCGAAAGCGAAGCGTGGGCTTACGCCCAGGCCGCACCGCGCAACTTCGTGCGCACCAAAATCGATATCGCCCGGCCGATGGTTGAGGGCTACTTCGTACCGGGCGGCAATGGCATCGCGGCGGGACAGCAGATCGTGGTAACCGGCACCGGCCTCTTACTGGCGCGCGAAATCAATCCGAGCACAGAAGTCGAGGAATAGCCCATGCGTTGGCTCGTCGGGCTATGCGTACGCCAAGCCGGAATCATTGCGACCCTTACGCTGATCTCCCTGCTGCTGGGCCTGTGGTCGATGCGCACCGCGCCGCTGGACGTATTTCCCGAGTTCGTGCCGTCCACGGTGGATATCCAGACGGAAGCACCCGGCTTTACCAGCCAGCAAGTGGAGCAACTGGTTACCAAGCCCATCGAGAACGCCGTCAATGGCGCCACTGGGCTTGCCAGCATACGCTCGGAATCCATTCCCGGCCTGTCAGTTATCACCGTGCAGTTCGCCGACAATACCGACCTCTATAACGCGCGCCAGGGCATCTCCGAGCGCCTCAGCGAGCTGGGCAGCGCCCTGCCCCTAGGGGTAGGAACGCCGCAATTGTCGCCGCTGACCTCCAGCACGATGGATTTGCTCAAGATTGGGCTTGTTTCAGACAAGCTCGACGCTTTCGCTCTCCGGGACCAGGCGGAATGGGTGATGAAGCCCGCCTTGCTGGCAGTCCCCGGCGTGGCGCATGTGATCCTGTTCGGCGGCGCGGTGCGGGAAATCCAGGTTCAGCCCGACCTGACCCGCATGACATCTTATGGCTTCACGCTTACCGACCTTTCGGATGCGGCCCGCGCGGCCCTGGCGCTGCGCGGCGCTGGCTTTATTGACCTGGCGCACCAGCGGGTGCTGATCCAGACGCCCGTGCCCAAACCTGATATTGCCGCCATCGCCGGAGCCGTTCTGGCGGTGCGGAACAATATTCCCATCACCATCGGCGACATCGCGAAAGTAACGGAAGCCCCGGCGCTGCGATCGGGCGATGCGTTGGTGATGGGACGCCCCGGCGTGCTTCTGTCGCTGGCCAGCCAATATGGCGTCAATACGCTCGAAACCACGCAGGCGCTGGAAGCCGCGCTTACACAGCTGACCCCCGCTTTGGAAGCGCAGGGCATCAAGGTCTATCCGGCGCTGCACCGCCCCGCCAATTTCGTGGAGCGCGCGCTCGGTTCGCTGGAGCAATCCCTGGTGATTGCCGCCCTCCTGATCCTGGCGGTGCTTTATCTTTTCCTGCGCGACTTGCGTTCGGCGCTAATTACCTTCCTGGCCATTCCGCTGTCGCTGCTGGCTGCCATCGCGGTTCTGGACCGGATGGGCCAGACGCTTAACACCATGACGCTGGGTGGCTTCGCCGTGGCATTGGGCGTTCTGGTGGATGACGCCATCATTGGCATCGAAAATGTCCTACGGCGGCTGGGTGAAAATTCCAAAGCGGGAGCGCCGCGCGCCCGCCTTGACGTAATCCGCGACGCCACGCTGGAAGTACGCGGTCCCGTTGTTTACGCAACCCTGGTCGTCATCATCGTTTTCCTGCCCCAGCTCTTTTCTACCAGCGTGCAAGGCAAATTCGTCGGCCCCCTGGCGCTGGCCTTTATCTTGGCTGTGCTGGCTTCGCTGGGCGTGGCCCTGACCGCTATGCCGGCCCTATCGGCACTGGCGTTGAAAGCGCGAGACCATCACGCGGATGCCGGCTGGATTCACGCCGTGCGCCGCTGGCAACGCGACGGGGTGGACTATGTCTATCGCAATTTCCGCCTCGTGGTTGCGGTGCTGGTCGCATGCACCCTGGCAGCAGCAGCGGCGCTACCCTTCCTCAGCAGCAGCTTCATGCCCGACTTTCGCGAGGGCCATTTTGTGATGCAGGTGTCCAGTTCGACGCCGGGCACCTCGCTGGACGAGATGCTGGGCGTGGGCAGGCGCATCAGCGCCGAGGTGCTGGCGCTGCCCTACATCGCCACCGTCGAACAGCAGGTGGGCCGTGCCGGCATGAGCGAAGATACATGGGGACCCCATATCAGTGAATTCCATGTTGAATTGAAAGCCGACGCCGCCGTTGATCAGGCTGTGGCGGAAGACGCCCTGCGCGAAATCCTCACCCACTATCCCGGCCTGCAGACCGAAGTCGTTACCTTCCTTGGCGACCGCATCAGCGAAAGCCTGACCGGTGAAACGGCCGATATCGCCGTCAAGCTGTTCGGCGACCAACTGGATGCGCTAGACGCCACCGCTCATCTCGTTACCCAGGCCTTGTCAGGTACGGCCGGGATTGCAGACCTGCAGTTCAAACCACAAAGCGGCACCCCGACCCTGATGCTGCAGCTGCAGCCCGGCGCGCTGGCCGCCAGCGGCCTCAAGGCCCAAGACGTGCTGGAAGCGGTGCAGACCGACTATGCCGGCGCGACGGTGGGACAGACCTATTCCGGCACCCGCGCCGTCAATGTCACCTTGCTGTTGCCGGAAAATGCGCGCAACCGGCCGGAAATGCTGTCATCGCTGATGATCGCCAGTCCTTTTGGGCCCGTGCCGCTCTCCCAAGTGGCCCGCATCGTGCCGACCGAAACGCGTTACGCGATTGATCACGAAGGGGGCCAGCGTTTTGTCTCCATCACGTTCAATGTGTTGGGCCGTTCTCTGCAAGCCACCGTGGATGACGCCAAAGCGCGGGTGGCGGCTCTGAAACTTCCGCCTGGCGTCTATGTCGAATTCAGCGGCGCGGCGGCGGCGCAAAGCGCGGCCCAGAGCCAGATGCTGCTCTATACCGGCTTTGCCATCGTACTGATCGGCATGATCCTTTTCATCTGCTTTCAATGGCGCAGCAATACCTGGCTGGTGCTGGTCAACCTGCCCTTCAGCCTGATTGGCAGCGTCGCGGCCATCGCCCTGATGGGCTCGGGCCTGTCGCTGGGCGCAATGGTGGGGCTGGTCACGGTCTTCGGCGTCAGCGCGCGCAACGCCATTCTCCTACTGGCTCACTACGAGCATCTGGTCGAAGCGGAAGGCATGCCCTGGGGCGCCGACACAATTCTGCGTGGAGCGCAGGAAAGGCTGGTACCAATCCTGATGACGGCCGCAGTGACGGCCCTGGGACTGTTGCCGCTGGCATTGGGATTGCACCAGCCCGGACAGGAAATTGAAGGCCCGATGGCGGTTACGGTACTGGGTGGGCTGATCAGTTCCACTATGCTGAACCTGATCGTGCTGCCCGCATTGGCGGAACGCTTTGGTGGCCCGAAAAAGTCGGAGGCGCTGTCATGAATCGACATTGCGCGTTCCTTGCAACCTTGTTGCTCTCAGCGGCCTGCACCCAGACGCCGCCACCGACACTGCCCGCAACCGATATTCCTGCTGCTTTCGAACAGGCGGTGCCGCCCGGCGTCACCGCATGGCCCGCTGCAGATTGGTGGAAAGGCTTTGGTGACAATCAACTTGATGCGCTGATGGAATCCGCCCAAGCCAGCAATCTGGATATTGCCCAGGCCCAGGCGCGGATGCGCCAAGCCGATGCGAGGGCCCGCCAAGCCGGCGCGGCCCTGTTGCCCACGCTGGGATTGAATGCCACCGTCGACAGCCTGTATGGCCAGAGCGGCAGCACGTCCCTGCATGAGACCGATTACAGCGCCGGACTCGGCGCCAGCTATGAGCTGGATTTCTGGGGCAAGAATCGGGCGGCGGCCAGCTCAGCGGAATCCGCCCGCGCTGCCAGCGCCGCCGACCGCGCCACGGTTGCGCTGACTGTCACCGGCAGCGTCGCCAACAGCTATTTCCTGCTGTTGTCCTTGCGCGAACGCATTGCGGTGACTGAGGCCAACCTGAAATCGTCGCAAGAGATATTGAGCGTGGTCCAGCGGCGGGTCGACGCGGGCTACTCGCCTGCCGCAGATCTGCTGCAGGAACGCGCCAACATGGCGATGCAGCGCTCGCTCCTTCCGGCGCTGCAGCAGCAGGAACTGGAAACACGCGATGCGCTGGCGATCCTGACGGGACACCCGCCCGAGGGGTTCTCCGTCATCGCCACCAGCCTGAACGGCGTGACCATCCCCATGGTCGCGCCCGGATTGCCGTCCGGACTGTTGACGCGCCGTCCAGATATCGCGGCAGCGGAAGCCAATCTGGCGGCGGCGCATGCCGACTTGGCCGTGGCGCGGGCTGCGTTCCTTCCCAACATCACGTTGAACGCTACCGCCGGATTGCAATATCCGGCGCTCGCGGCCGCCGTGGATACGCTGCCCGGGGTAGGGTTTGGAGCTAGCCTAGGTGCGGCGCTGGTACAGAGCATTTTCGATGGCGGCAGGAACGCCGCCAAGACTGCCGAAGCCAAGGCACGCGAGGAGGAATTGCTGGCGGCCTATCGCGCCGCGGCGATGAACGCCTTCGCGGATGTGGAAAATGCCCTAGGCAGCCTGAACCATTTGACGCAGCAGGAGGGTGCCCTGCGCGACCAGGTTACCCAGGCAGAAAAGGTACTTGGCGCGGCGCGCCGCAAATACACCAGCGGTTATGCGGATTTTCTGACCATAACCGATGCCGAGCGCAGCCTGTACACCGCCCGCGATCAGCTCTCGGACGTCAGGCGGGCCAAGCTTTCGGCTTCGGTGGCGCTCATCAAGGCGCTGGGCGGCGGTTTCCAGACGCCCTGAGGCGGGCCGGCCCATGCGTGCGTCAGCGCCAAAAACCAGGCCAGAAGGGGCGCGATCACGGTCCGGCGCACAGGCGTTTCCCCCAAGAATGCAGCCCAATCTGCGGCATATGGGTGATGTTGCAAAGCCTTAGATTGAGGCTAGGCTCGGGATTGGCTAAGCTTTTCCTGTCGAATTTGGGCGAATATTCATGCGTATTTCCACCGTTGCTCTGATGGCTGGCCTGCTCGCTGCGTCCTGCGGGGTGGCCCAGGCGGCGCTGCCCAATGGCAACGAAGTGAGCGTCACGCCGGTGACCGGCGGCGGCACGCTCTACTATCCGGGCGGCCAATATATGCGCGTGATCCAGCCCCTGCTCGCGCCGGGCCAAAGCGCCAAGGACAGCGGCGCCATCCAGCTTCACATGCCGGCCAAGCGCCCGCGCGTCCGCCGGGACGTTGTGGCGGTTCCGGCGCAGCCGGCGGCACCCAAGATTGCCGCCGCGCCCAAGCCACAGCCCCAGCGCGCGGCCGCTGCCGCGCCCACCCCTCCCGCCGCTGCGGCGCCGAGTTTCGGCGCGGGCGCCGCTGGAATTGATCTGGGTCCCGCGCCCAGACAGATGGTCGCCAAGGAGGAGCCGCCGCCGGCAACAACCGCTTCAACCGGCGCATCCCTGCCCGGCATGAACAAGCACACCGTTATCCTGTTCGCGGCGGGCGCCTCCGATCCAGCGCAAGGCGCGCTGGGCGCGATCAAATTCCTGGCCGGCGACCTCAACAATTCCATGACCGGTCCCGGCAGCCGCGTCCAGCTTCTGGCCTATGGCGGCGACAAGGGCGACAAGGGTTCGGAAGCGCGCCGCCTGTCGCTCAAGCGCGCGCTGGCGATCCGCGAGGTGCTGATTGATGACGGCGTGCCGTCCGAGCGCATCGATGTGCGCGCCATGGGCGGCGCCGACGATGGCGGTCCCGCCGACCGCGTCGATGTCTACGTCAAATCCTGACCACCGCCTGAAAGGCCCCAATGCTTCGTCTTGCAACACGCACTGCCCTGGCCGCCTTCGCGCTCCTGATCGCGGGCGATAGCCTGGCGATGGCCGACGGGCTGGAAAACGCCGGCACCGCCATGGCAGTGGCGCTGCCGGTGGTTGCGGGCGGCATCGCGGTTTACAAGGATGACTGGATCGGCGTTGCGCAGCTTGGCGTGGGCACAGTGGCCACGGTGGGGACCGCCTATGGCCTCAAGCAGTTCGTGCGCGAGAAGCGCCCCGATGGCAGCGATTTTGAATCCTTCCCGTCCGACACCACCGCGCTGGCCGCGTCAGGATCAAGCTTCCTGTGGGCCCGCTATGGCTGGCGCTATGGCCTGCCGGCTTTCGTGGCGACGCAGTTTGTTTCCTACACCCGCGTCCATGCCAAGAAACATCACTGGTATGACACGCTGGCCAGTTCCGGCATCGCCTTTGGCTACGCCTGGCTGCTCGATACGCGCTACCAGGAGCCGCGCCATTTCTATTCCAGCCTGTCGGCCGATCCCGACGGCGCCTATATCCACATGTCCTATAATTTCTGAGCCGGAAGCATCGGCCCCGCGAAATTGCAGACTTCGCGTCAGGCCGTGCGACCAGAAGATAAGTCGTCGTAATTGTCCACCCGCCTGAGGGCGGGGAACAATTTCATCCAGAGCCCCACCACCAGCAGCGTGCCGATGCCGCCCACCACCACGGCGGGCACCGTGCCCAGCAGCGCGGCTGTTGTGCCCGATTCAAACTCCCCCAATTCGTTGGACGCACCGATGAACAGGATGGAAACGGAGGACACCCGGCCGCGCATGGCATCGGGCGTTGAAAGCTGGATCAGCGAGGAGCGGACATTGACGCTGACCAGGTCGGCTGCGCCCAGCACGAACAGGGCGGCCAGGGACAGCGGAAACCAGGTGGAAAATCCGAACACGATGGTGGCCAGGCCGAAGACCGCCACGGAAGCGAACATCTTCACCCCGACATGGCGCTTGATGTGAAAGCGGGTGAGATAGGCCGCCATGATGAAGGCGCCCGCCGCAGGCGCGCTTCGCAGCAGGCCGAGCCCATCAGGCCCGACATGCAGGATATCGCGTGCATAAATGGGCAGCAGAGCCGTCGCCCCGCCCAGCAGCACGGCGAAAAGGTCGAGGGAAATGGCGCCCAGGATGACCGGGCGCGAGCGCACATAGCGCACGCCTTCGGCGACGCGTTCCAGCCGCGTCGCCAGGCTTTGCTCCGGCTTTACATGGCGTCCGCCGAGATTGAAAACGATCATTGCGGCGATGGCAAAACCGGCGATGCAGATGGAATAGACCGTCACGGGCCCGTAAATATAGAGGAAGCCGCCCAGCGCCGGGCCGGCAATGACTGCGGCGGTGAAGGCCGAGGAATTGACCGAGATGGCGTGCGACAGCTTTTCCTGCGGCACCAGGAACGGCAGCAGCGACTGGCCGGAAGGACCGGCAAACCCGCGCGCCGCGCCGAACAGCACCAGCACGGCGTAAAACATCCAGACGCTTTGGGCGTGAAAGAGGCTGAGGCCCAGGAACAGGGCGCTGCAGGCCGCCTGCAAGCCCGCCGCGAGCGCATAAACCCGGCGCTGGTTGAAGCGGTCGGTGATGTCGCCCGCCGGCAAGGTGAGCAGGAACATCGGGACAAACTGGCAAAGCCCGACCAGGCCCAGCGACAGCGCGCTGCGCTCCATATCGTAGATCTGCCAGGCGATCGCCACAGCCTGGACCTGGCTCACCGCGGTGGCGACGAAGCGCGAGCTGACGAAATAATGCAGGTCCCGGCGGCGATAGATGGCGGGCGGAATTTCACTCATGCCCGCTCCTAACACGGGTCATGGCGCGGCGCGAGGCGCAAACACGCGAAGGTGTGTTGTGCAAATTGGCGGACGCTCAGAAGCCGGCGCTGGCGGCGGCCTGCGAATTCTGCAGGGTCATGGTCTGGCTGTTGTCGCCTTGCGTCAGCTCGAAAGCGACCGCATCAAAGCCTGGCTTGGAGAGAAACGGCTTGGCGTCGCGCGAAAAGCCGTAAGGCTCCTTGGGCAGTCCCAGCCAGCTGGAATCCATCTTGCCGTTGGAATTGAAATCCTGGAACGCCTCGATGGCGTAGCGGCCGGGCGGCAGGCCCGTGAGCGTGACGGTGGTTTCGCCCGCAATGGCCGGGACATCCGCCGTGGCCACGGGCGTCTTGTCATCGGCATAATTGGCGGCGTCATAGACGCCCAGCCTGAGCACGCCGCCCCTGGGCGACACGCGGCCGACATGAACGGTCAGGTTCGCCGTGCCGTGGTCGGTGGCGGCGAGGCCCACCGCTTTCGCGGGCTCCACGAGCCAGACCGCCGCCACCGCCATCGAGGCCATGAGCAGCCAGAAGGATGCGAGCAGCAAAAGGCTCATTCTTCCGATCGTGTCCATGGATTGGGCCCCCCGACCCCGGAAACCTCTATTTGTATCAAAATGTCTCAAAACAGGTGTCCCGTGACAAGATGGCAAAAAAGCAACAGCGGCCGGAAGGCTCCAGCCGCTGTGCGCAATATAGGAAAGTGAAAAGGGCTTATCAGCCCAATTTTGGTTCCAGTTTCTTACAGGCCTCGATCAGGCCCTTCACGCTGTCGCCGGACTTGGCCAGGGCGGCTTTTTCGTCGCCAGTCAGCTCCAGTTCCACGATGCGCTCAATGCCCTTCTCGCCGATCACCACCGGCAGGCCGACATAGAGATCCTTGATGCCATAGGGACCATCGACATGCACGGCGCAGGGCAGCACGCGCTTCTGGTCCTTGAGGTAGCTTTCCGCCATGGCGATGGCGCTGGTGGCGGGGGCATAGAAAGCCGAGCCGGTCTTGAGCAGGGCGACAATCTCGGCGCCGCCATCACGGGTGCGCTGGACGATCTGGTCCAGGCGATCTTGGCTGATCCAGCCCATCTTGACCAGTTCGGGCAGGCTGATGCCAGCCACGGTCGAGAAGCGCGGCATCGGCACCATGGTGTCGCCATGGCCGCCCAGCACAAAGGCGGAGACGTCTTCCACCGAGACATTCAGTTCGTCGGCGATGAAATGACGGAAGCGCGCGCTGTCCAGCACGCCGGCCATGCCGACAATCTTGTTGTGGGGAATGCCGGAGAATTTCTGCAGCGCCCACACCATCGCATCGAGCGGGTTGGTGATGCAGATGACAAAGGCGTTCGGCGCGTTGGCCTTGATGCCTTCGCCCACAGCGGCCATCACCTTGAGATTGATGGCGACCAGGTCATCGCGGCTCATGCCCGGCTTGCGCGGCACGCCGGCGGTGACGATCACGACATCGGCGCCCTTGATGTCGGCATAATCATTGGTGCCCTTGAGCCGGGCATTGAAGCCGTCCACCGGGCCCGACTGGGCGAGGTCGAGCGCCTTGCCCTGGGGCAGGCCTTCGGCGATGTCGAACAAAACCACATCACCCAGCTCTTTCAGGGCCACCAGATGGGCCAAAGTGCCGCCGATCTGTCCGCCGCCGATAAGTGCAATTTTCTTGCGCGCCATGAAAAATCCTTTGCGTTTTCGAGTGTCGCGCGGCCCAGGCCGCGCTTTCGCGGGCGCTACCTAGCCGGGGACAGGGCCTGAGGGCAAGGCGGCAGATTCGCGCTTTAAATAACCCCCTCTGCCTTCGCTGGGGTCGGGCGCGCGGTCGTAGCCCGCGCCCTCAAACCAGCTACCGCATCTCCCCCTTTCAGGCGCTGCGCGCCAAAGGGGGAGCAGGACCGGTGGCGGATGCCGAGCCGCGCGACCATCAAAAAAGAAAAAGCCGGGCTGTGAAGCCCGGCTTTTCTTTTCCGAATTAAGGAAAAGCGATCCTTAGATCGATTCCTTCAGTTCCTTGGAGGCGCGGAACGCGACCTTCTTGGACGCCTTGATCTTGATGGCTTCGCCGGTCGCGGGATTGCGGCCCATGCGCGGACCGCGCTTGCGCACGACGAGAATGCCGAGGCCATTGAGACGGATGCGGGCGCCCTTCTTCAGGTGCTTGGTGATCAGGCCGATCGTGTCTTCGATCAGCGCGTTGGCGCTCTTCTGCGACAACTCATGCTTTTCAGCGAGCTGGCTGGCGAGCTGGCGGGTGGAAACGGTTTCAACTTTTGCTTTTGCGGCAGTGGCCATTGGGGTGTCCCTCTTGCGAATCAACTAGGAGGCCCGATTTTACTGTATTTTCGGGGGTTACAAGCACCCTGATAGCAAAAAAGCCCCGAAAAATCGGAGCTTTCTGCACTTTGTTCAGGAAAGGCCCGTTTTCCGCGGCTTTTACGAGGCGTCGGCTTCCGTCGCGGCGTTGTCGGTGCGTTCGGAGATGCGCGCCGACTTGCCGGTGCGGCCACGCAGATAATAGAGCTTGGCGCGGCGGACCTTGCCCTTGCGCACCACGACAACCGAATCCACCAGCGGCGAATAAACCGGGAAAACGCGTTCCACGCCTTCGCCATAGGACAGCTTGCGGACGGTGAAGCTCTCGTTCAGGCCCTGGCCCTGGCGGGCGATGCAGACGCCTTCAAAGGCCTGGATGCGTTCGCGCGTCTTGTTGGCCTTGGCCTTCTCGTCATAGGTGACGTCGACGACCTTGACGTTGACCTTGAGGGTGTCGCCGGGGCGGAATTCGGGATGCGCCTTGGCCCGGACGGCCTTCATCTGTTCGGCTTCGAGGGTCTGCAACAGGTTCATTTTGGTCGTCTCCGGGCGGCGAATGAGGGCGGGCATATAGCCCAGCCCCCTTACTTTTCAAAGGGAAAAGAGCCCTTTTGGTGCAGGGACCACAGGTCGGGGCGCCGCGCCCGGGTCAGGGCTTCGGACTGGGCCTGCCGCCATTTGGCGATTTCTGAATGATTTCCGTTGTTTAGGACTTCCGGGATGGTTTTTCCCTCGAAATCCTGCGGCCGGGTGAATTGCGGATATTCCAGCAGGCCCGCCGAGAAGCTTTCCTCCTGGGTGGAAGCGGCCGCCCCAAGCACACCGGGCAGCAGGCGGACACTGGCCTCGATCAGGGCCATGGCGGCAATCTCGCCTCCCGCCAGCACGAAGTCCCCCAGGGAGACTTCCTCGATGGCGCGGGCCGCGATCACCCGCTCGTCCAGGCCCTCAAAGCGGCCGCAGAGCAGGATGGCGCCGGGGCCGTCCGCCAGCCTGCGGACACGCGCCTGTGTCAGGGGCGCGCCGCGCGGCGAAAGATAGATCAGGGGCCGGTCACCCCGCGGGACAGCATCAATGGCGGCTGCGGCCACATCGGCGCGCATCACCATGCCGGGACCGCCGCCGGCCGGGCTGTCATCCACCGTGCGATGCTTGCCAAGGCCGTGGTCGCGGATATCGCGCACCTCCAGCGACCACAGATTGTTCGAGAGCGCCTTGCCCAAGAGCGAGATGCCCAGCGGCCCGGGAAACATTTCGGGAAAGAGGGTGAAGATGGTGGCTTGCCAGCTATTCGACATGGTCGCCTGCCTCATCGTCTTCCGGCACCGCCACCAGGATATGTCCGCCGGGAATATCGATATGCGGCACGGTCTCGCGCGTGAAGGCCAGCAGCACCGTGTCGCCGTCGGCACGCGTGATCTCGATCACGTCGCCGGCGCCGAAATTGTGGATGCTGGTGACCTTGCCTATGACGCGGCCCTCGCTGTCGCGCGCTTCCAGGCCGATCAAATCGGCATGGTAGAATTCTTCCTCATCGGGCTCGGGCAGCTTATCGCGGGCGACGAAAAGCTGGGTGCCTTTCAGGGCTTCCGCCGCTTCGCGCGTGTCGACGCCCTGAAACGACATCACCGCCTCGCCCGGTTTGCCCGGGCGAAAAGCGGTGATCTCGAACCTCTTGCCGTTCTTGTCATGCAGCACCGCATAGCGCGAAAGCGCCTCAGGCGAAGCGGTGAAGACCTTGGTCTTCACGGCACCCTTGAGGCCCTGCGCGCCGATCACGGCGGCAAGAAGAACGTCGCCGGCCAATTAGGAGGCCGGCGCTTCTTCGGCAGCCGGAGCAGCGGCGGCGGCGGCGTTCGCGGCCGCGCGTTCCTGCGCCTTCTTCTTGGGCTGGGCCTTTTGCGGATTGGCGTGGATGCGCGCCTTCACCAGGCCGGACTTGGCGAGAAACTTGTGCACGCGGTCGGAGGCCACGGCGCCCTTGGCAATCCAGGCCTTGGCGGCGTCGAGATCGAGCTTGAGGCGGTCGGCATGGTCCGACGGCAGCAGCGGATTGTAGAAGCCGATCTTCTGGATGAAGCGGCCGTCACGGGGCGAACGCGAATCCGAGATCACGATATTGTAATGCGGGCGTTTCTTGGTGCCGCCGCGCGCCAGACGAATACGAAGTGCCATTGTGTTTTTCCTTGCTGTTAAAGACCTAAATCAACGCCGACCCGGAAAGATTCCGGGCGGTAATCCACCGGGCAACCCGCCGCCCATGCCGGGCATTTGCGGCATGCGGCCGCCCTTGCCCACTTTCTTCATCATGTCCGCCATCTGGCGGTGCATTTTCAGAAGCTTGTTGACCTCGCTGACATCCACGCCGGAGCCGGCGGCGATGCGTTTCCTGCGCGAGCCGTTGATCACATCGGGATCCACGCGCTCCTGCCTGGTCATGGAGGAAATGATCGCTTCCTGGCGGGTGAGGATGCGGTCGTCGAGGCCGGCGGCTTCCAGCTGGCCCTTGATCTTGCCCACGCCCGGCAGCATGCCCAGCACGCCCTTCATGCCGCCCAGCTTCTTCATCTGGTTCAGTTGCGATTTGAGGTCGTTCATGTCGAACGACCCTTTCTTCATCTTGGCGGCGAGCTTTTCGGCTTCTTCCTTGTCCAGCGTCTCGCTGGCCTTTTCCACCAGCGACACGACATCGCCCATATCCAAAATGCGGGCCGCAACGCGGGCGGGATGAAAGGCTTCCAGCGCATCCAGCTTTTCGCCGGCGCCGAGGAACTTGATGGGGGCGCCGGTGACGGCGCGCATGGAAAGCGCGGCGCCGCCGCGGCCATCGCCATCGACGCGGGTGAGGATGATGCCCGACAGCGCGACGCGGTCGTTGAAATTCTTCGCGATGTTCACGGCGTCCTGGCCGGTGAGGCTGTCGGCCACCAGCAGGGTTTCGTGGGGATTGGTGGCGGCCTTGATGGCGGCCACTTCGGTCATCAGCTGCTCGTCAATCGACTGGCGGCCGGCGGTGTCGAGAATGAGGACGTCATAGCCGCCGACCTTGGCGCTGGCCAAGGCGCGCTTGGCGATGGCGACGGGGTCCTGGCCCGCAACAATGGGAAGGGTGGCAATGCCGGCCTGTTCGCCCAGCACGCGCAGCTGTTCCATGGCGGCGGGACGATTGACGTCCAGCGAGGCCATCAGCACGCGCTTTTTTTCCTTTGTCTGCAGCAGCAGGCCGAGCTTGGCGCTGGTGGTGGTCTTGCCCGAGCCCTGCAGGCCGACCATCAGGATGGGCGCGGGGGGCGAGCCCAGATTGAGGGCGGCATTGTCGCTGCCCAGGGTTTCCACCAGCACGTCATGGACGATCTTGATGACCTGCTGGCCCGGGCTGACCGAGCGGATGACATTTTCGCCGATGGCGCGGGGGCGAACCTTGTCGATGAAATCCTTCACCACCGGCAGCGACACGTCGGCGTCGATCAGGGCGGTGCGCACTTCGGCCAGGGCGGAATCGACATCAGCCTCGCTGAGCGCGCCGCGCCCGCGAAGCTTGTCGAATACGCCGCCGAGGCGGGATTGAAGATTCTCGAACAACCACAAACTCCAAAAAAACACCCTGCTGCTCGCCCAAGCTCGCAGCGCTCATTGCTCGAAATGGTCCACCGGACCATTTCGTGGCCTACGGCCAACGCACTTCGCCCCAGGGGGCGCACCTGCGCTGCCTGGGGTCGATCCCCCGCGCCAGGCGGGGGACCGGAAAGGCCTTTGGTCTTTCCGGAATGGCCGGGTTTTAGGCTTTTGGAGCCGGAAAAGTCAAATTTACGGCTTTAAACCGAGTTTTTGCGCCAGATAGACGAAGCTGAGGGCCCACATTTCCGCGTTTTGCTTGTGGTCGGCGGCGGCGGCGTGGCCGCCATCGGTGTTTTCGTAGAACAGCACCTCATGGCCCTGGCTCTCCATCCGCGCCGCCATCTTGCGGGCATGCACCGGGGAAACCCGGTCGTCGGAGGTGGCGGTGACGAAAAACACCGGCGGGTATTTCACGCCCTTTTTCACATTCTGGTACGGCGAATAGGTGAGAATATAGTCGCGCATTTTCGGATCGGCCGGATCGCCATATTCGCCCACCCAGGAAGTGCCGGCGCCGATATGGGTGTAGGCGATCATGTCGATCAGCGGCACCTGGCAGACCACCGCGCCAAGTTTTTCCGGTATCTGCGTCATCACGGTGGAGACCAGCAGCCCGCCATTGGAGCCGCCCATGATGCCCAGCTGCGCCGGCGTGGTCAGGCCGCGGCTTTGCAGGTCCGCCGCCACGGCGGCGAAATCGTCAAAGGCGCGCTGGCGGTTCATTTTCAGCGCCGCATCATGCCAGGCAGGACCGAACTCGCCGCCGCCCCGGATATTCGCCACCACATAGATGCCGCACTTGCTGAGCCACAGCCGCCCGAAATTGGCGGAATAGCCCGGCGTGAGCGAAACCTCGAAGCCGCCATAGCCGTACAGCACGGCAGGCGCGGGGCCGGCCAGGTTTTTCGGGCGCGTCACGAAATAGGGGATTTTCGTGCCGTCCTTTGACGTCGCCTCGAATTGCCCGGTGACAAGGCCGGAGGCATCGAACCGCGCCGGCAACGACTTGATCGGCCGGGGGGCGCCGCTGCCATCCTCGAAATACAGCGTGGCGGGCGTGAGATAATTTTCGAACCGGAGCAGCACCTGGGGCCCGAAATCATTGGTGGAGACGATATCCGCCGAGCCGGCACCGGGCAGCGGCAGCACGACGCTGTCCCATCCATCGGCACCGGGCGTGAAAACATGCACCGCGCCGATCACATTGTCGGTGATGGCGGCATAGAGCTTGCCCTGGCCCGAAGCCACGCTTTCGACACTGCCGCGCGGGCCGGGCTGATAGACGATCTGCGGCGCCTGGCCTTCGCGAAATGCCACCAGCGCGCCCTTGGCGAAAATCTTGCCGCTGCCGGGGTCCGTGTAGTCCTCACGCAGGGTGACGATCAGCGACCCTACCAGCCACGCCTTCAAGTCGGCGGAACGCGGCAGCGGCAATTTCCGCGCCGCGCCATTTTCCAGCGCGAAATAATCCGCCTCGAAAAAACTGACAGACCGGATGATGACGGCATAATTGCCTTCTCTGGCGTGAAACACCGCGGCGGAAGAGCCGACATCCGACACTTCGCCTTCATAAACCATGGCGGCCGATGAAACAGGCGTGCCGCGCCTCCATTGCCGCACGATGCGGGCATAGGAAGATGTGGTGGCGCCGTCGGCGGCAGTGGCGAACAGCACCGTGTCGTCGTCCAGGTAGGTGGCGTCCGACTTGGCGTCCGGCAGGGCAAAGCCATCGGCGAGGAATTTTTTCATGCCGAGATCATATTCGCGGATCACCACCGCATCGGTGCCGCCGCGCGACAGGCGCAGCAGGCAGCGCGTTTCACCGGGACTGCGCTCGGCGCCCGAAAAAACCCAATTCTCGTTTTCCGCTTTCGCCAGCGCATCGATGTCCAGCAGAACTTCCCAGCCGGGCGCAGCCTTCTGGTATTCGGCCGTGCTTGCGCGCCGCCACAGGCCCTTGGGATGTTGCGCGTCCTGCCAGAAATTATAGACATGGCCGTGATCCAGGCGGCCGAAGGGAATGCGATCCGTGGCGTCCAGCACCGACAGGATGCTGTCGTAATATTCCTGGTAGCGCGGATCGGCCTTCAGGATGTCCAGCGCTTTTTTGTTCTGCTGCGCCACCCAGGCCAGGGGCTTTTGCCCATGGACGTCTTCCAGCCAGGCATGGGGATCATCAAGGGTCACGGCGAAGGCTCCTCAAAAAGGCGAGCATGACAAGACGGAAGGGCAGCTTTGCGCGAATTTGGCATAAGCTGGCAATGGCAAATCCCGCCACAACACCATATAAGGCCCGGCATGGTTCCGTTCCGCAAAATGCAAGGCCTGGGCAATGATTTCGCCGTCTTTGACGCGCGGACGCAGGCCATTTCGCTGACGCCCGATTGCGCCAAGCGGGTGGCGGACCGGCATTTCGGCATTGGCTGCGACACGGTGGTGCTGATCCTGCCCGGCGGCACCAGCGCCGACGCCCTTTTGCGCTTCTTCAATGCCGATGGCAGCGAAGTGAGCGCCTGCGGCAACGCCACACGCTGTGTCGCCCGGCTCTTGATGGATGAGCGCGGCCTTGGCCGCGTGCGGCTGGCCAGCAATGCCGGGTCGCTGGTGTGCAGCGACGCCGGCAAGGGGCTGGTCATGGTGGATATGGACGCGCCGGGGCTGGACTGGAAGGACGTGCCGCTGGCCGAGCACAAGGATACAACCCAGTTCCAGTTCGACCTGGAAGGCCGCAGCATCACCGCCAGCGCCGCCTCCATGGGCAATCCGCACTGCATTCTGTTCGTGGGCGATGCGGGGCGCGCGCCCGTGGCCCATATCGGGCCCCTGATCGAAAAGCATCCCTTGTTCCCGCAGCGGGTCAATGTCGAATTCGCCCAGGTGCTGGACCGCAGCCGCATCCGCATGCGGGTGTGGGAGCGCGGCGTGGGCATTACGCTGGCCTGCGGCACCGGCGCCGCCGCCACGGCCGTGGCCGCCATCCGCAAGGGGTTGGTGGAGCGCAAGGTGGAATTGATCCTGGATGGCGGTCCCCTGACACTGGAATGGCGCGAGGAAGACGGCCATGTGCTGATGACGGGGCCGGGCGTCACCAGCTTTACCGGCGAAGTTGACCTGGAAAAATTATGACTGGAGCATCGCCAGGAGTTCGTAGCGACAGTGTGCGAACGGCCGCCGGTTTTCCGTCCGGCGATGCGACCATCCAAAATGTTGAAGTTGTGACCTTCGGCTGCCGCCTCAATGCCTATGAGAGCGAAGCCATCAAGGCCCGCGCCGGCGAGGCGCAGCTGCAAGGGGCCGTGGTGGTCAATACCTGCGCCGTGACGGCCGAAGCGGTTCGCCAATCGCGCCAGGCCATTCGCAGGCTCAGGCGGACGCGCCCGGGCTTGCGCATCATCGTCACCGGCTGCGCCGCGCAAAGTGAGCCGCAGACTTACGCCGCCATGCCGGAAGTGGACCAGGTGCTGGGCAATGCGGAAAAGCTGAAGGCGGAAAGCTATGGCGCATTTGGCATGTCCGAGCGGGTGCGCGTCAATGACATCATGGCCTTGCGCGAAACCGCCGCCCAGATGGTGGAGCATTTCGACGGCCAGACCCGCGCCTTCCTGCAGATCCAGAATGGCTGCGACCATCGCTGCACGTTCTGCATCATTCCCTATGGCCGGGGAAATTCGCGCAGCGTCGGCATGGGGGAAATTGTCGCCGAGGCGCGGCGTCTGAGCGAAAAAGGCTTTGCCGAGATTGTGCTGACGGGCGTTGATATTTCTTCCTATGGCAAGGACCTTCCCGGCGCGCCGTCGCTGGGCGCGCTGGTGCGGAAGATCTTAAAGCTGGTGCCTGGGGTCAAAAGATTGCGATTGTCCTCGCTGGATTCCATCGTGCCGGATGCGGCGCTGCTGGCCGCCATTGCCGAAGAAGAAAGGCTGATGCCGCATTTCCACCTGTCGGCCCAGTCGGGCGATGACCTCATCCTGAAGCGCATGAAGCGCCGCCATTCGCGCGCCGATACGATCGCATTTTGTGAAAGCGTCCGCCGCTTGCGGCCCGGTGCGGCGTTCAGCGCCGATTTCATCACCGGCTTTCCCACCGAAAGCGAGGCCATGTTCGAAAATAGCGTTGCGCTGGTGGATGAGGCGGGCTTTTCCAGCCTGCATGTCTTTCCCTTTTCGCCGCGCGCCGGCACCCCCGCGGCGCGCATGCCGCAGCAAGGCCGCGCCCTGGCCAGGGAACGCGCGGCGCGCCTGCGGGCCAAGGGTGAGGCCGTGCGGGCGGCGCATCTGCAATCACTGTCGGGCAGCATCCAGCAGGTGCTGGTGGAAAAAGGCGGCAAGGGCCACACCCCCTGCTTTGCCCCGGTCCGTGTCGGCGCTGGGCCCTTGCGCGGCAGCATCATCCCGGTGCGCATCACCGCGGTCACGGTAGACCATCTGGTAGGCGCGCCATGAGTGAAGACAAGCCGGGCCTGTTCACGCGCCTGAAAAGCGGTTTGGCCAAGTCCGCGTCCGGGCTGTCGGGTTTTTTCACCAAGAAAAAGCTGGACGCCGCCACCATCGCCGAGCTGGAGGAAACCCTGATCCGCAGCGACATGGGATCAGCCCAGGCCCATGCCCTGGCGCAGGCGGTGGCCAGGAACCGCTATGACGCGGAAATAGAGGGCGGCGAATTGCGCGCCCTGCTGGCAGGCGAAATCGCAGCGCAGCTGCGCAAGATTGAAAAGCCGCTGCTGATTGACGGCGGCAAGAAGCCCTTTGTCATCCTGGTGGCCGGCGTCAACGGCACCGGCAAGACCACCACCATCGGCAAGCTGGCCCGCCGGTTGGGACTGGAGGGCCACAAGGTCATGCTGGCGGCGGGCGATACCTTCCGCGCCGCCGCGATTGAGCAATTGGGCGTGTGGGCCAAGCGGGCCGGCGCCGATTTTGTCGCCACCAGGCCGGGCGGCGATGCCGCAGGGCTGGCCTTCGAGGCACTGGAAAAGGCGCGCCTTGCCGGCAGCGACGTTCTTTTGATCGACACTGCCGGACGGCTGCAGAACAAGAGTGACCTGATGGCGGAACTGGAGAAGATCGCCCGGGTGATCAAGAAACTGGACGCAAGCAGCCCCCATGCGGTGCTGCTGGTACTGGACGCCACCACCGGCCAGAACGCCATTTCACAGGTCGAAGCCTTTGGCGCCTCGGTTCCGCTCACCGGGCTGATCATGACCAAGCTCGACGGCACCGCCAAGGGCGGCATATTGGTGGCGCTGGCGGCGAAATCGGGACTGCCCGTCCACTTTATCGGGGTGGGCGAAGGTGAGGATGATCTGATGCCGTTCAATGCCGAAAATTTCGCCAAAGCGCTTACGGGCGTGGAATCCGGGGCGGGTGCGGCATGACCCCGCAACTTCGCCGCCTGTTGCTGGATTTGGGGCCGCTGGTCCTGTTTTTTGCCACCTACAAGCTTTTGAATGTTTATGCCGCGACCACCGTCCTGATGGTTGCAGTGGTGGGTTCACTCTCGCTGACTTACGTGCTGGAAAAGCGCCTGTCGGCGATGTCGCTTTTCACAGCGGCAATGGTGCTGATTTTCGGCGGCCTGACGCTTTATCTTCGCGACCAGTCCTTCCTGAAAATCAAGGTCACGCTGCTCTACGGTTTCTTCAGCGCCGTGCTGCTGGGCGGGCTGGCCTTCAAGCGCCTCTACATCAAGGTTATTTTCGGTGAGGCCTTCAACATGGCCGATGGCGCCTGGCGGCAACTGACCTGGCGCTGGGGTATTTTCTTTCTCGCGCTTGCGGTCCTCAACGAGGGCGTGTGGCGCAATGTCTCATTCGACAGCTGGGTCTATTTCAAGGTGTGGGGCATCATCCCGTTGATATTCCTGTTCGCTTTGGCGCAAACGCCTTTTGTGATGAAACATCACAGCGAGCCGGAAAAACCCGCCGACTGACGAAATTTTCGGCAGGCCGCCCCTACCCTCTGTCCACGGAACATCTTGAACCGCAACAGATATGTGCGGAGCGTGCGCGCATACAACACGTTGTGTCTTTCCGACACAGATGCGCAATTGCAAAAAAAAAATTGCAGGAACGGGATCGGTTGCGAACGGATTGCGTATCGCATTATTGCGTATGGACTTGTGCGCGGAAAACTCGTTTAAGACTGGCGCAGGGGCCAAGGTTGCTGTTTAGTGGCGACCCTGTCCGGAAAAACCGGACAAGATTTTTCCGTCTTGCTTTTTGCGCACCGGATGTCGCGTCCGGAAATTTGGGGGTGGTGAATGAGCAAGGCGGGGCGGAAAAGCAATGGAGAGTTTGAACTCTCCGAAGCGCCGTCACACCTTATTCGCCGCTGCCAGCAATTCTATGGCGACCTCTATGCGCGTGAATCCGGTTCGCGCGAGCTGACCAAGCAGCAATACACATTACTCTCGGCGCTGGAACATAATGACGGTGCCAGCCAGACCGTGCTGGTGGACATCACCGGCATCGACCGCTCCACCCTGGCGGAAATGGTGCGCCGGATGCTGGAAAAGGGACTGCTCTCGCGCGAGCGCACCGAGGAAGACCAGCGCGCCAATGCGGTGGCGATCTCGCCCTCGGGCCGCAAGGCGCTGCGCTCGGCGCGCAATGCCTCGGACCGGGCGGAGCGGGCGCTGCTGGAAGCCCTGCCCATGCCGGACCGCCAGAAATTCATCCGCTCGCTGGCGCAGATCGCGCAGGCCGGCGAAGGCTTCGCCGCCAATGGCGGGGCAAAGCCGGCGAAAGCCGCGCGGCGCGGCAAGCGCGCCTGATCTAGATCGTGATGTCGAGGAGTGCACCCAGGCGCGATGCCGGGGCGGGGTTCTGTGTTGCCGTCCTGGCCGCCGGAGCAGCGGGTTTGGGCGCAGCCGGAGCAGAAAGATCGTCCAGGGCAGCAGCGAAGCTGGCCGCAGGCGCTTTGGGAGCGACATGGGCGGCCTGGAAGCGGGCCTGAGCCTCGCGGGCGGCCTGCTGGGCGGCAATAAGTGTGGCGTTGACCTGCATGGGCCCACCCTTGCAAAACAGGGTTAGCAAAGGCTTAAGAAGAGGCCTTTTTGGCCTTTTCGATGGCCGGCAGGAGCTGGTTTTTCATCGCCTGGGCGGTCAGTTCCCCGACCAGCTTGAAACGCACAATGCCATTGCCGTCCACGACATAGGTTTCCGGCACGCCATAGACGCCCCATTCGCGGCCCTCATCCCCCTGGGGGTCGGCGACAATATGGCTGAAGGGATTTCCCATCTCGTTCAGGAAAGCGCGGCCCGCGCCTTCCTGGCGCTCTTCATAGTCAACGCCATAGACGTGCATGCCGGGCATTTTCGACAGCACCATCAATTGCAAATTCTCCATGCGGCAAGGCACGCACCAGGAGGAGAAGAAATTGACAATCGTGACATGGCCGCTTTTCAGGTCCGCGCTGGTAAAGCCGGGCGTGGCGTCATCCATGGCTGCGATGGTGATGGCGGGGGCCGGCTTGTCGATCAGGGCCGACGGCAAAACGCTGGGCGGCGGCAGGACAAGGCTGCGGAAGAGGAAAAAGGCCAGCACCAGGAACGCCGCCACCGGCAGGGCATAGACCAGGCGCTTCATGTCTTTCTCTCTTCCAGCGCCTTCAGCCGCGCCTTGGCGGCGCCATAGGCTTTCAGCGTCCAAAGCACGGCCAGGCCAAGGCCCAGCGCCGAGACGCCATAGGCGGGCCAGACATAGGCCGCATAGCCACCCATGTCCCAGAAATTCATGGGCCCCCCAGCATCAATGTGCGCGCCTTGCGGCTGAGGATTTCCGTGCGGATGGCGATCATCCAGAGCGTGACGAAGAGGAACGCATATCCGGCCATCATCACCAGCAGCGGCCACAGGAAGACCGGCGCAAGCTTGCCGCTGATGATGCTTTCGCCCTGGTGCAGCGTCGTCCACCAGTCGACGGAGAATTTGATGATGGGAATGTTGACCGCGCCGACCAGGCCCAGGATGGCTGCGGCGCGCGCGGCGCGGGTTTCATCCTCGATCGCGTTCCACAAGGCCATGTAGCCCAGATAGACAAACAGCAGCAGCAGGAAGCTGGTGAGACGGCCATCCCATTGCCACCAGGTGCCCCACATGGGCCGGCCCCACAGCGATCCGGTGATGAGACCCAGCGCCGTGAACAGCGCGCCATAGGGCGCCGCGGCGCGGGCCGCGACATCGGACAAAGGATGGCGCCACACAAGGGAGAAAAAGGACGCCACCGCGATCACGCCATAGGCCAGCTCGGCCATGGTGGCGGCCGGCACATGCACGAACATCATGGTGACGGTCATGCCCTGCTGATAGTCGGGCGGCACCGTGAAACCTAAATAGAGGCCAATGGCGATCAGCAGAATGGTGGCTGCGGCGGTAAAGGGCAGAAGCGCGCCAGACAGGCGCATGAAGGCGTGGGGATTGGCATAGCGAAACAGCAACTGCACCCTAGCCTCCCAGATTGAGCCGCACGGCGGCGGCGGCGGCAAAAGGACTTAGCAGGCAGGCGGCCGCGGCAAAAGCCGCCAGCAAGATCAGGCCGCCGCCCGGTTGCATCCCGTCCATCAGGGCGGCAACCGAGCCAGCCCCGAAAATCACCGCCGGGGTGAGCAGCGGCAGGATGATCAGGGGCAGGATCAGGCCGCCGCGCTTGAGCGACAGGGTCAGGCTGGCGCCGATGGCGCCCACCGCGCTGACGGAAGGCGTGCCGATCAGCAGGGAGATGAACAGCACCAGCGTGGGGCCCGGCGGCAGGTTGAACAAAATGGCCAGCAGGGGCGAAATCAGGGTTAGCGGCAGGCCGGTCGAAAACCAGTGGGCCAGGATTTTCGCCAGCGCCACGCTTTCCAGCGAAAGGGGCGAGAGCGCGATGACATCGAGGCTGCCATCCTCGAAGTCGCCCTGGAACAGCCGGTCCAGCGACAGCAGACCGGCCAGCACAGCGGCAACCCACAGGATGCCGCCCGCGATGCGGGCAAGAATTTTCACATCCGGTCCGATGCCCAGCGGCACCAGCGTCGCCACCAGCGCAAAAAAGCCCAGCGCCAGGGCCGCACCACCGCCGCTGCGTGCGGCCAGGCGCAGGTCACGTCCCAGAAGGGCCCGGAAGGCGCTCATAGCCGGATGCTCGCGTTGGACAGGCCCAGCGGCTCATGGGTGGCGGCGATGACAAGGCCGCCCTGGCCGCAATGCAGCGCCATCAGCCGCGCCACCAGCGCCTGGCCGTCCTTGTCGAGGGCGGCGAAGGGTTCGTCGAGCAGCCAGAGGGGACGGCCGCTGACCAGCAGCCGCGCCAGCGCCAGGCGGCGCCTCTGGCCGGCCGAGAGAAAGCGGCAGGGGAAATCCTTTTGCCGCGCCAGGCCCAATTCCTCCAGCACCGCATCGGTATCGCGGGTGCTGCGATAAAGCTGCGCAAAAGATTTTAGCTGCTCGCCAACCGTCAATTGCGGCTTGAGGCCATCATGATGGCCCAGCCAGCCGATGGCCTGGGCGCGCTCATCGCTGTCGCTGCTTTCGCCTTCCGGCGTCTTGAGAAGCAGGCGGCCTTCACGGGGGCTGAGGAAACCTGCGATCAGGCGCAGCAGCGAAGTCTTGCCCGCGCCATTGGCCCCTTCCACGGCCAGCGCCTGCCCTGCCTCTACGCGAAACGACAGGCCTTCGAACAGGATGCGATCCCCGCGCGCGCAGGCAAGTTTTTCAGCGGTGAGGGACGTAATCATTCTTCCAACCACCATGGGCGGCCTTGAGCCGCCCATCCAGAACCATGCGCGCTGTTATTGAAGTGCTCGATGGCCGGGTCAAGCCCGGCCATGGTGAGCACTTTCAATACATGTGCTGACCGCCATTGATGGACATGGTCGAGCCGGTGATGAATCCGCCCTCGTCCGCCACCAGGAACAACACACCGCGGGCGATTTCATCCGCCTTGCCCAGGCGCCCCACGGGAATGCGCGCCACGATCTTTGCAAGCACTTCGGGGGGGACCGCGGCCACCATGTCCGTATCGATGTAACCGGGCGCAATGGCGTTGACGGTAATGCCCTTGGAGGCGCCTTCCTGGCCCAGCGCCTTGGTGAAGCCATGGATGCCGGATTTGGCGGCGGCGTAATTGACCTGGCCATACTGGCCGGCCTGTCCGTTGATGGAGCCGATATTGACGATGCGGCCAAAGCCGCGCGCCAGCATGCCGTCCCAGGCCGCCTTGCACATGTTGTAGCAGCCGCCAAGATTGGTATCGATCACTTCATCCCAGGCGGTGCGGCTCATTTTCTTCATGGTGGCGTCGCGGGTGATGCCGGCATTGTTGACGATCACGTCAACCGGACCCAGTTCCGCCTCGACCTTTTTCATGCCGGCGGCGCAATCGTCGAACGACGATACGTCCCATTTGAAGGTCCTGATGCCGGTTGCGGCTTCGAAGGCCTTGGCGCGTTCGTCATTGCCGGCATAATTCGCCGCCACGATGTAGCCGGCATTCTTGAGCGCCACGGAAATCGCTTCGCCGATGCCGCGCGTTCCGCCTGTAACCACTGCTACCCGAGCCATGTGTTTTTCCCGCTTTTGTTCTGGCAACGAATAAGGCAGCAAAAGGCTCGCGTTTCAAACGGAAACAATGCTGCACTGCGCTAAATTGATCGCCTAAAAACTGTTCAGCGCTCGACAGTAAGCGCGATGCCCATGCCGCCGCCGATGCAAAGGGTCGCCAGGCCCTTTTTGGCGTCGCGCTTGGCCATTTCGAACAACAGCGTGGTCAGGACCCGCGCGCCCGAGGCGCCGATGGGGTGGCCGATGGCGATGGCGCCGCCATTGACGTTGACCTTGGCGGTATCCCAGCCAAGTTCCTTGTTCACGGCGCAGGCCTGCGCGGCAAAGGCTTCATTGGCTTCCACCAGATCCAGATCGGCGGCTTTCCAGCCGGCTTTCTGCAGCGCCAGCTTCGAGGCGGGGATGGGGCCGGTGCCCATCACCTTGGGGTCGACGCCGGCCTGGGCCCAGCTGGCAATGCGGGCCAGCGGGACCAGGCCGCGGGCGGCGGCATCCTTGGCGCTCATCAGCACCAGGGCGGCGGCGCCGTCATTGAGGCCCGAGGCATTGCCGGCGGTGACGGTGCCATCCTTGGCGAAGGCGGGCTTGAGGCCGCTCATCGCCTCGATGGTCGATCCGTCGCGGATATATTCATCGGTATCCACCACGATGTCGCCCTTGCGGGTCTTGACGGTCACGGCGGCGATTTCGTCCTTGAACTTGCCGGCCTTGCGGGCGGCTTCGGCCTTGTTCTGCGAGGCGACGGCGAAACGGTCCTGGTCTTCGCGGGTGATCTGGAATTCCTTGGCGACATTCTCGGCGGTGGTGCCCATGTGATAGCCGTTGAAGGCGTCCCACAGGCCGTCGCGGATCATGGTGTCGATCATGCTGAGATCGCCCATCTTCTGGCCGGCGCGCAGGTAGGCGGCGTGGGTGGACATGCTCATGGATTCCTGGCCGCCGGCGACCACAATGCGGCTGTCGCCGTTGCGGATGGCCTGGGCGCCCAGCGCCACGGCACGAAGGCCCGAGCCGCAAACCATGTTGATGCCCCAGGCGGGCGTGCCAATGGGAAGGCCGGCGGCAATGGAGGCCTGGCGGGCGGGGTTCTGGCCCTGGGCGGCAGTGAGCACCTGGCCCAAAATCACTTCACTGACATCGTTGCCGTCAACCTTGGCGCGCTCCAGCGCGGCGCGGACAGCGACTTCGCCAAGCTTGTGGGCAGGCAGGGTTGCAAAGGCGCCGCTGAAGGACCCAACCGGGGTCCGCGCCGCCGAAACGATCACGATGTCTTCCACCAAAACCTCCCAAGCCGTTATGGCAACGCTATGTATCGCAAATTGCCGCGAATGCGAGGCCCGTCACCGCAACAATATTACGCGTTTTAAAACAATGACTTATAGAAATGCTGCGCAGCATTTTTTTGCTGCGGGTGCTAAAATGACGCTGGACGGCGGTGAAAGAGTGATGTTGTGTTGCGATTGCGAGGGTCTGGGGGCCCTGCAGAATCGGGTGGGAAACTGTGTCAGAAGAAAAAACCAAGGGCGAAGGCCCGGTCATCATCAAGAAGTACGCCAACCGGCGTCTCTACAATACCCAGACATCGAGCTATGTGACGCTCGACCACCTGGCCTTGATGGTCAAGGAAGGCACCGAGTTCGAGGTGCAGGATGCGCGCAGCGGCGAGGACATTACCCGCTCGGTCCTGACCCAGATAATTTTCGAAGAAGAAGCGAAGGGCCAGAATTTGCTGCCCATCAAGTTCCTGCGCCAGCTGATCCGCTTCTATGGCGACAGCCTGCAGGCCTTCGTGCCGGGCTATCTGGACATGAGCATGGACAGTTTCACCAAGAACCAGGGCGCCATGCGCGACCGCATTGCCGAAGCCCTGGGCGGCGGCAACCAGATGGTGGAAAATCTCACCCGCCAGAACCTGGCCTTGTTCGAACGCGCCATGCAGATGTTCACGCCTTTCAGCGGCGCGCCGCGCAAGGCCGAAGGTGGTGCTGCCGAAACCGGCGGCAGCGAAGTGGATTCGCTCAAGAAAGAGATGGAAGCCATGCGCCGCCAGCTCTCGGAATTGAGCCAGCGTAAGTGATCCGCCGCCTGCGGGTTGCTGCCAGTCTTCTTTGCCTGCTGGCGCTTGCCGCCTGCGCCGCGCCCATGAGCCAGCGCGAAGCCATCGCCAGAGCCAATCGCTCCTTGCGCAGCTTTTGCGCCCAGAGCCCCTGCGGCGCGGTGAAGCTGATGCGGGCGCAGAAACTGAAAAATCGCTGGATGGTGGATTTTGATGCGCCGGGCGGGATTTACACCGTGGCGGTGGACCGCGGCGGCGCCGCCAATGTCAGCGTCTGGGACAAGAACCAGCTTCGCTAGGTGCAAGTTCAATCGGAGCGTCGGCCCGGAAAAGGGTGGCCTCGCGGTTTTCCGCAGGCCGCGCGACCATTATCAAGTCCAGTCAGGATCAATCACTGGCTCGCCGAAATGGAAGCCCTGGAAATAATCCACGCCGAAACTTTGCAACAGGCCGGCATCGGCGTCGGAGCCGACCCATTCCGCCACGGTCTTGAGGCCCAGATTTTTGGCCAGTCCCACAAGCGTGCGCACAAAGACCTGGTTCTCGGGACTTCCGGCAAGATTCTTCACATAGGAGCCGTCGATTTTCACCGTATCCACATGCAGCATCTGCAAATTGCGGAACGAGGTGAAACCGGCGCCGAAATCGTCAATCGCCACGCGCACGCCCAGATCCTTGAGCTGGGTGATGAAGCGGGCATTTTCCTCGAAATGATGCAGGGCCGCGGTTTCCGTCAGTTCGACGATCAGCCGGCTGGCGATGTCGGAATTCTCGCGGATATATTCGATGAAGGTCTGCAGCCAGGCCGGATCATCCGCCGCCGTGCCCGAAACATTGACCGCCAGGGTCACGGTCTTGTGCGCCTTGAGCTTGGCGACCACGGTCTCCAGGGCGAAGCGGTCGATCAGATGGACAATGCCCATCTGCTCGGCGGCCGGCACGAAATAGCCCGCCGTGACCACCTGGCCGTCCGGGCGGATCATGCGCAGCAGGGATTCATAATGGCTGGCGCGCCGTGACTTGGCGCCGATGATGGGCTGGTAGGCCAGCTTCAGGCGATTGTCCTTGAGCGCCGCCAGGATCTCGTCGGCGATAGACATCTGCCGCAACCGGCCGCTTTCGCGCTGGGGCGAATGTTCATAGACCGCAAAGCCGTCACGGCCGCGCTCGCGCGCCTTGTCCAGCGCTTCTTCGGCGCGCAGCATGGCTTCCTGGCTGTTGGAGGCGGCGCCCGGCAGCCACACCGCGCCGACCGAAGAGGTGGCGGAAACCTGGCCGCCGCGTGTTTCAATGACATGGTCGCGCACGGCGGCGCGCAAACGGCCGGAGACCACTTCGATCTCGCGTTCGTTGCAATTCTTCAGGATCACGCCGAACTTGTTGCCGGCGGTGCGGCCGATGATGTCGCTGCCGCGCAGCGAGCGGGCCAGGCGCTCGCCCACCCCGACAATGACCTCCTCGCCGACATCGAAGCCGAAACCGTCATTGATCATGGCCAGGCGGTCCACCGAGGCGACGATGAAGGCGCAGTGGCGGTTTTCGTCCTTGGCCTTGTCGATGGCCTGGGCCAGCTCGGCGCGCAGCGCGTTGCGGTTGAGATGGCCGGTGAGTTCGTCGCGATTGGCCAGGTAGGTCAGGCGCTGATATTCGCGGGCGCGCTCGGTGGTTTCGCGCAGGATGCCGATCAGCCTTTCGGTGCGGCCGCCCTCGCCGGGAACGCGCGAGCCCATCATGGTGAAATTCAGGGCGCCCATCGCCGAGGCAATCTCGATATCGATCGAGAAGGAGGTGGCATAGAGCGAACGGGTGTCGAGGATATTCTGCAGCGCTGCGCGTTTTTCCTGCGGGATGCTGTCGATCAGGATCTGGGCGCGGTTGCCGAAATGCAGCGGCAGGACCTGCAAGGCGCCATCCCATGTGATGCTTCCATCCACCACGTCCCAGTCGAACACCAGGGCGCCGGCCGCCTGGGCGGCAAGTCGCAGACGCGCATTCTCGTGCACGGCGCCGATATCGGCGCTCGTCTCTGCACGCTCCTTTGGAAGCACTTGCGTCAGCACATCACCATCCCCGGCCAGTTTCTCCGGCCCCCGGTGGCGATAATGCCCTGATACGCTTTAAGAACCTGTAACCCGCCCGGCCTGTCGCAGAAGGCGCCACGCGGCCTGGGGCTTGCGTTGCTCCTTGCCCATGAAGCCCATTGGTGACGCAAACCTTGCTTTCCAGGCCGCCGCGCAGAACGCGGCGTGGCGGGCCCGTGCGTTGCAAAAACCCAGCAAAGCCGCAGATTTGCGTGGTGAATTCCACGACCAGCCGCACGAAATGCCGTTCCGCAGGCGCAAGGATGGGGCGGCGGCGATGGCCCAGAGCGGGACGGACGAGCCTGTGCCATTCCGGCACGCGCCGCGACTGACAGCCGCTTTTACGGCGCAGCTGCTGGGACAGATCCTGCCCAATCCGGAACGCGCTTCACCACCAGCCTACCGCCGCGAGCCGTTGAACCTGCCCCTGGGTTTCGACCAGCTTCTGTGACGCGCGGCAGGTGCAGATCAGACTGCCCGCAAAAAATACCAGCGCCAGGTCCAGCGCTCCATCCATCAAGGCCAGGCCGCCGCACAACAGGCACAGCCCTGCCAGCAACGACAGGCCGGCCCGCCGGCCATGCGACGGCAAATGGCCGATGCTTGCCGCCAGCACAAGCGCGACGCACAAAAGCTGGCAGCCAAACGCATAGGCGGGCGCCGCTGCGAGCGCAGCGCCAAGCCCTGCGCCAAGCCCCAATGCCAGCGCCAGCGTCGCTGCCACGGTCGCAACAGGCAGCCCCAGCGTTGCAAACAATCCAAGCGCCAGGGCCGTCGCCGCGAGGCTGGAGGCGATCAGCGCCACGGCAGGGGTCACGGCAGAAAATTGCGGCAGGGCCAGTCCCAGCAAACGCGCCACGGCCAGGGAGGCCAGCAGCATGGCGGCAAAGCGCAGATTGACCCGCACCCCTACCCGGGCGCGCGACGACAGCAGCCATGCCGCCACGCAAGCGGCAAAGAGGGCGAGGCCGGCAAGCGAATCAAACAAAAAGGCCATGCGCGATTATTCGCGCATGGCCTTTGTGCAATCAATATCCCCCGCGCCTATGCGGCGAGCAGGTTTCTCAGAACATAGGGCAGAATGCCGCCATTCTTGTAATAAGAGACTTCGTCGGCCGTCATGATCATCAGCACCAGCGGCAGGGTTGCCGTCTTGCCATCGGCGTAATGGATGGTGGCGTTGACCTTCATGCGGGGCTTGAGGTCGCCCGACAGGCCGGGGATATCAATGATCTCGCGGCCGGTGAGGTTGTAGTCCTTGCGGGTCTTGCCGGCCTCAAAACAGAACGGCGCCACGCCCATGCCGATCAAATTCGAGCGGTGGATGCGCTCGAAGCTTTCGGTGATGACGGCGCGCACGCCCAAGAGCTTGGGACCCTTGGCGGCCCAGTCGCGCGACGAGCCGGTGCCATATTCCTTGCCGCCGATCACCACCGTGTCGAGGCCGTCGCGCTTGTAGCGCTGGGCGGCATCGAAGATCGACATCACCTCGCCCTCACCCGTCACATCGGAATAATAAACGGTGTTGCCGCCTTCCTTGCCGCCCATCATTTCGTTGCGGATGCGGATATTGGCGAAGGTGCCGCGTTCCATCACTTCATGGTTGCCGCGGCGCGAGCCGTAGGAATTGAAATCCTTCTGCGCGATCTGGTGCTCGGTCAGATAGATGCCGCCCGGGGCCGTCGGCTTGATGTTGCCGGCCGGTGAAATGTGGTCGGTGGTGATGGAATCGCCAAACAGGGCCAGGACGCGCGCCGCCTTCACTTCTTTCACGGGCGCGGGCTGGATCTTCATGCCCTCGAAATAAGGCGGGTTCTGCACATAGGTGGAGCCCATCTGCCATTGATAGGTCTGGCCCTTGATCAGCTTGACCTTCTTCCAGTTGGCGTCTCCGGCAAAGACATTGCCGTAGCGCTTCTTGAAGGACGAAGCCTTCACCGCCTTGCGGATGGCGTTGGCGATTTCCTTGGAGCTGGGCCAGATGTCCTTGAGATAGACCGGATCATTGTTCTTGTCATAGCCGACCGGCTCCTTGGTCAGGTCCATGTTGATCGAACCGGCCAGGGCATAGGCCACCACCAGCATGGGCGAAGCCAGGTAGTTGGCGCGCACCTGCGGATGGACGCGGCCCTCGAAATTGCGGTTGCCGGAAATCACGGCGGCGGCAACCAGGTCGGCATCGGTCACGGCCTTGGCGACATTGTCCGGCAGCGGACCGGAATTGCCGATGCAGGTGGTGCAGCCATAGCCGGCAAGGGTGAAGCCAAGCTTGTCCAGCGCCTTGTCCACGCCGGCCTTCTTAAGATAGTCGGTGACGACCTGTGAGCCGGGCGCCAGCGAGGTCTTGACCCAGGGACGGGTCTTGAGGCCGCGCTTGACGGCCTTGGCCGCCAGAAGACCGGCGCCCATCATCACGGACGGGTTGGAGGTATTGGTGCAGGAGGTGATCGCCGCGATCACCACGTCACCATGGCCGATGGAATGCTGCGAACCTTCCAGCGCGCTGCGCTTGTTGGCGGCATCTTCCTTCTTGAAGGTGGTCATCAAATGTTCGGCAAAATTCGAGGCGATGGAGGACAGCGCCACGCGGTCCTGGGGACGCATCGGGCCGGCCATGGACGGCTCGACGCTCGTCATGTCCAGCGACAGCGTGTCGGTGAAGACGGGATCTTCGCTCTTGGCGGTGCGGAACAGGCCCTGCGCCTTGGAATATTTTTCCACCAGCGCGACGCGGGCGGGCTTGCGGGCCGTATTCTTGAGGAAGCGGACCGTTTCGGCGTCCACCGGGAAGAAGCCGCAGGTGGCGCCATATTCCGGCGCCATGTTGGCCAGGGTGGCGCGGTCTTCCAGCGTCAGCTCGTCCAGGCCGGGACCATAATATTCGACAAACTTGCCCACCACGCCCTTCTTGCGCAGCATCTGCGTCACGGTCAGCACCAGGTCAGTGGCGGTGACGCCTTCGCGCAGCTTGCCGGTAAGCTTGAAGCCGATGATTTCGGGAATGAGCATGGAGATGGGCTGGCCCAGCATGGCCGCTTCCGCCTCGATGCCGCCAACGCCCCAGCCCAGCACCGCCAGGCCGTTGATCATGGTGGTGTGGCTGTCGGTGCCGACAACCGTATCGGGGAAGGCGACCTCGACGGACTTCTTGCCTTCTTTTTGTTTGCGCACCCAGATGGTCTCGGCCAGATACTCTAGATTGACCTGGTGGCAGATGCCCGTGCCCGGCGGCACAACGCGGAAATTCGCGAAGGCCTGCTGGCCCCAGCGCAGGAACTGGTAGCGTTCCTGGTTGCGCTCATATTCGATTGCGACATTCTTCTTGAAGGAATCCCGATGACCGAAATTGTCGATCATCACGCTGTGGTCGATCACCAGGTCGACTTCCGCCAGCGGATTGATCTTCTCGGGATTGCCGCCGAGAGTCTTCATGGCGTCGCGCATGGCGGCCAAATCCACCACGGCAGGCACGCCGGTCAGGTCCTGCATCAGCACGCGGGCCGGGCGGAAGGCAATTTCGCGGTCGGAGGTGCGGGTCTTCTGCCAGGCCACGACGGCCTCGATGTCGCCCTTGGTGACCGAATTGCCGTCTTCGTGGCGCAGCAGGTTTTCCAGCAGCACCTTCATGGAATAGGGCAGTTTCGACGCCCCCTTCAGACCGTTCTTTTCCGCAGCCAGCAGGCTGTAATAAACGTAGCTTTTGCTGCCCACCTTGAGGATGCGGCGGGACTTGAAACTGTCGAGGCTGGTGGTCACGGGGAGCGCCTTTTGAAGGGGTCTGCGGTCCCGGGCGATTTAGTCAAAAACCGCACTAAAAGATAGCTATTTTGGCGTCGCGGGGCCGTGCTGGCCCATCCGGCCGGCCTGGCGGACCGGGTTCGGCCGGGCAAAAGCCCCCCCCGGAGCTTTTGCGGACCCGGCCTTACCGGCTAAAAAAGGCCAAATTCGCCGGTCATGATATGCGCAAGGATTCATGCGTCAGCCTCCAGCAGGAGGCGCCGCAGGATGGGGCCAACAAAAGTTTTGACAATGCTGCGCATGATTTTCGCTGCTTTGCTGCTTGCCGCCGTCACCGGCCCGGCCTTCTGCGGCTCGGCACGTGCGCAGGGCGCTGCCGCGCCGGGCGATCCCATGAGCGCCAAGCTGTCGGCGGAAAAGGTCGGCGATGTCGAGACCGGCCAGTTCAGCGCGGGCGAAAAGCTGAGCTTCGTGCTGGACCCCTATGGCGACAAATACCTGCTGCGCTTTGACGATTCGCCCGAAGCCTATGTCCTGAGCGAAGAGCGCGTGGTGCTGGGCGGGCGCATCCTGCGCTATGACACCGGCGTGATTGCGCTGCGCGTTTCGGTCTGGGGCGGCATGACCCTCTATACCGGCAGCGCGCCGGGCGGCTTGCCCGCGACGCGCACCGGCGACAATGACGCGCCGCCCCGGCCCGCCGTCAGCCGCACGGATTTCATCGCCGCCATGGCGGATGAAGAAAAGCACCTGGCCTATACCCAGCAATTGCAGATGCGCTTTTCCGCCGATCCCGCCGTGCTGGCGGGCGGCGATGAAGGCCTGGCCTTTGACGCGCTGATCAGCGCCGAGGCCGGGATTGAAAGGCTGCTGGCGATGCCGGGCGGCCGGGCGGCGCTGGCCCACAAATTTGATTCCGTGCGCATCGTGCAGGGCGACAAGCCCGGCGTGAGTGTTTCGGGCAAGACCATGGTGGTGGCCTATGCGCCCGGCGCCGGTGCGGCGGGGCGTGCCTCCTCGCGCGAAATCGCATTGCAATTGAGCAAGATGCTGCAAGTGGCCGAAGCGCGCTGAGTGCGCTTACGGCGTGAAGCCGGCCGGCGCCAATTCGAATTTCGAAAACTCGAATCCGGGTGCCACGGTGCAACCCACCAGCGTGTAATCGCCCAGGGAACGCGCCGCCTGCCATGCGCCCGGCGGCACCACCAGCTGCGGCTGCTGGCCTGCGGCGATATCCGGTCCCAGGATGTGAATGTCCTTGCCGATCTTCAATTCCAGCGGCGCGCCGCGGTAGAAATGCCAGACCTCGGCGGCGTCCACCCGGTGCCAGCGTGACGCCTCGCCGGCCTTGAGCAGGAAATAGATCGCGGTGGAGCTCGCCCGGCCGGAATTGGAATCCCGAAACGTTTCGCGGAAATGCCCGCCTTCGGGATGCGGCGCCAGATCCAGGCGCTGGATAAGGGTATCGGCCTCGCTCACGCGGCGCTGCGGGCCGCGATGATTTCCATGCCGGCGGCGACCGAGCGGGCGTCATCAAGGGCGTTGTGGGCGCGGCCGACAAAAGGCGCACCCAGGCTGGGACCAATGTCACAGGAATGCAGCCCGCGCGGGTCCACCTGGTGTTCGGCGAACCAGGCGCGCAAATCCTGGAACACCGGCAGCCGGCGCAGGCCCTTCAGGCCGTAGAGGCGGATATTTTCCTCCAGCACCCATTCGTCATGGCCGAAGGCGCAGATCGGGCCGTCGCCCGCGAATTCGAGAAAGCGCTCATAGGCGTGTTCGAAATCCACGCCGCGGGCCGCCACGGCATCATTGGTGATGCCGGTGAGATTTTCGAAATAGGGCGACAGGACGGCGTTGATGCGGGGCCGGACCAGAATATCGAATTCGCTCAGTGCCTCAAAGGTGGTGGCGTCCAGCTTGACCGCGCCGATCTGCACCACTTCCTTGTATTCGCCCGGACGCAGCCAATGGCTGGCCATCGAGCATTCCCAGGCCGTGAATTCGAGATCGAACACGGTGATGGTGGGCGAGGACTTCATCGATCCTGGGGTCGCATAACTGTCATGGGCACGCGAATCACTCTACGGATGCAACATTAAGCACTTGTTAATGACATTACGCCGAGCCTGACCCCGCTTTGAAGCAGGTCCCACCATGGCGCTGACAGACAGCAATGAACCGTATCGTCCCGCCGCCGGCGCGCGCGAGGCGTTGCCGGCCGGCATCAGCCCCACGGCCCTGCAGGCGCTGGCCCGGCTTCCGCAGATACACGCCGAGACCTCCGAGGCGGCCGGCCTTGCCCGCTTCCTCCATTCCGCCGTGCGCACCGGCGCAGCCCTGATGTTGATGGGCGCGCTGGCGGTGATTTTCGTGGGCGGCGCAAGCCTGAAACAGGAATTCGCCTGGGGCGCTCTGGTGCTGGCCGGCGAGGGCGCGATGCTGCGCTCTTATATACGGTCGGTGGCGCAGGGTTTCGACCGGGCGCCATTGCGCGAGGCCGCCAAGGATTTGCGGGCCATTCTCTTTTATTGCGGCTTTGCCTGGGGGGCGGGCGCCTTCCTGCTGCTGGGCGACAATCCGGTCCCCATTATCGGCCTGGGCTTTGCCGTGCTGCCCACCATCGTGCTGGTCCTGCTGATGCGGGACCGCACCGCCTGCCTGGCTTTTGTTGCGCCGCTGACACTGCTTACCGCGAGCGCCATCATCCTGCAGCCCTGGGGCAATTATGCCGTGGCGCTGACCCTGCTGCTGGTTGTGCAGGGCAGCATCGCGGCGGGCCTGATGATGCCGGGCCGGACGCACGAAGGCTTGCCTGCCGGCCTGTCATTACGCTGACGCTGTCAATACGCTAATCTTTAAGTAGAACAAGAACCGGCTCCTTTCCCGGCGGCCAAACGTTTCCCGAGTCCATGACCGGCAGCAACACCCAGGATCTGGCCGCCCAACGCCTTGACGAGGCGCGGCGCATCGCGGCCGCGGCGCCGGACGGCGCCACGCTGGCCCCATTCCTGGGCGCGTTGTTCGACGGCGCGGATGCCGACGACATAATGATGTGGGATGCCGCCGCGCTGGCGAAGATCGCCGCCGCCGCAAAAGGCGAACTGGACCGCCACAAATCCAGCCAGATCGATGTGCGCATCCTGCCGGGCCCCGACGCCAGCGAACCGGAAGACATGCTGATCGCGATCAATTACGACCGGCCCTTCCTGTTTGATTCCGCGCTGCGCGCCGCCGCCGCGCATGGCGCGCGCATCCGCGCCGCCTTTCATCCCATCGTCACGCATGGCGGCGCGCGGGTCAGCGTGATTGTCCTGATGCTGGACGTGGTGGCCGACAAGGACAAGCTGGTTGACGGCATGCAGCGCACCTTCGCGCAAGGCCAGCTTGCGGTGCGCGACTGGCAGCCCATGCAGGCGCGGCTGAAGAAAGCGCGCGACGAACTGGCCGCCCACCCCCCAAAAGGCATCGATGTCAGCGAAGACCTCGCCTTTCTCGACTGGCTTGGCGACAACCACTTCACCTTCCTGGGCGCGCGCGACTACCGGCTGGCGCAGGACGGTGAAGGCACAAGCCTGGCGCCGCTGGATGAAACCGGACTGGGCATCTTGTCGGATGCCGATGCGCGCGTGCTGCGCAAAGCGTCGGACCCCGCCGCATTGTCGCGCGAGGTGCTGGACTATCTGGCGCAGCCCGAACCGCTGATCGTCACCAAATCCAGCAGCATGAGCCTGGTGCACCGGCGCGTGCACATGGATTATATCGGCGTCAAGATTTTCGACGACAAGGGCCTCACCGGCGAGCATCGCTTTGTCGGCCTGTTCACGTCCGGCGCCTATAGCCGCAATCCCCGCCAGATTCCGCTGCTGCGCCGCAAGATTGCGGCAGTGACGGCGCGCGCCGGATTGGCGCCGGCCAGCCATGACGGCAAGGCGCTGGCCCATATCCTGGACACCTTTCCGCGCGACGAATTGTTCCAGATTTCGGATGATGAACTTTTCACCATCGCCATGGGCATCATGCGGCTGGGCGGCAGGCCCAAGGTGCGGCTCTTCCTGCGTTTCGACCGCTTCGACCGCTTTGTTTCCGCGCTGGTGTTTGCGCCGCGTGACAATATGACGGCAGAGGCGCGCGGGCGCATTCACGATATCCTGGCGCGTGCCCTGAACGGGCGCACTTCGGCATCCGACGTGGCGATTGATGAAACGCCGCTGGTGCGCATTCACTATATCATCGGGCGCAATCCGGGGCCGCGGCCCAAGCTGGACATGGCGGCGCTGCAGCAGGAGATCGCGGACTCGCTCAAGACCTGGGACGATGCCTACCTGGACGCGATGTGTGCCCGCCACGGCCGCGGCGAAGGCGCGCGCATCGCCGCGGCGCGGCAGGCGAAATTTTCGCCCGGCTACCAGGGCCAGTTTCCCGCCCATGACGCGGCGCGCGACCTGGAAATATTGGAGATGCTGGCGGCCAGTCCCGATCCGGTGAAGGTTTCGGCCAGCGCCTGGCGCAGATCAGGCGACGCCGCCCCGGTGCTGCGCCTGAAGCTGCATTTGCTGGGCGACATCCTGCCGCTCAGCGCCACCCTGCCGGTGTTCGAGAATCTGGGCCTGAAGGTCATCGCGGAAGATCACTATCCGCTCAGCTTCAAGCGCGACGATGGCTGGAGCAGCGAAGCGGTGATTTTGGACTTCCTGATGGAGCGGGCCGATGGCCAGCCCGTCCGGCTAGACGAAATCCGCGCACCCCTGGAAGACGTATTCCACGCCGTGATCCGCGGCCAGGTGGAAAGCGACAATTTCAACCGCCTGGTGATGGGAGCGGGACTGAACTGGCGCAACGTCACAATCCTGCGAGCGGTGGCGAAATTCCTGCGCCAGGCCGCCATCCCCTTCAGCCAGGACTATATGGAGCAGGCGCTGAACCGCAACTCCGCCATTGCGGGGATGCTGGTGGAGCTGTTTGTCGCGCGCAATCATCCCGCCGACGGCGATGACGAGGCGGCGAAGACTGTGACGGCGCGCTTCGAGGCGGCGCTGCGCGACGTTCCCAGCCTGGACGACGACCGCATCCTGCGGCGCTTCCGCAACGTGATCGAGAATATCCTGCGCACCAATTTCTGGCAGGAAGGCCATCCGGCGCTGGCTTTCAAGCTGGACTCGCAGAAACTTGAGGAATTGCCCGCGCCCAGGCCGTGGCGCGAAATATTCGTTTATGCGCCGGCCATGGAGGGCGTGCATTTGCGCTTCGGCAAGGTGGCGCGCGGCGGCATACGCTGGAGCGACCGGCGCGAGGATTTCCGCACCGAAATATTGGGCCTGGTGAAGGCGCAGCAGGTCAAGAACGCCGTAATCGTGCCGGTGGGCGCCAAGGGCGGCTTCTTTCCCAAGCTGATGCCGGTGGGCGGCACCCGCGAGGAGGTGATGGCGGCGGGGATTGCCGCCTACAAGATGCTGATCAACGCCCTGCTGGATATCACCGACAATCTGAAACCGGACGGGAGCATCGTGCCGCCGCCCAATGTGCGGCGCCATGACGGCGATGATCCCTATCTGGTGGTGGCGGCCGACAAGGGCACCGCGACATTCTCCGATATCGCCAATGGCATCGCGGAGGGACGCGATTTCTGGCTGGGCGACGCCTTCGCCAGCGGCGGCAGCCATGGCTATGACCACAAGAAGATGGGCATCACGGCGCGCGGCGCCTGGGAAGCGGTCAAGCGCCATTTCCGCGAACTTGGCCGTGACATCCAGAAAGAAGATTTCACCGTCATCGGCGTGGGCGACATGTCGGGCGACGTGTTTGGCAACGGCATGCTGTTGTCGCAGCATATCAGGCTGGTGGCGGCATTCGATCACCGCCACATTTTCCTCGATCCGAATGCGGATGCGGCCGCCAGTTTCAAGGAGCGCGAGCGGCTGTTTGCCCTGCCCCGCTCGAGCTGGGACGATTACAACAAGTCGCTGATCGGGGCGGGCGGCGGCGTCTTTGCCCGCACCCTGAAGGAAATCCCCCTCACCCCCGAAGTCCAGGCCCTGATCGGCAGCGACGCCAAGAGCCTGTCGCCGGCAGCGCTGATCAACGCGCTGCTGAAAGCCAAAACCGACCTGCTGTGGTTCGGCGGCATCGGCACCTATATCAAGGCTTCCAGCCAGAGCCAGATGGATGCCGGCGACCGCGCCAATGACGCGCTGCGGGTGAACGGCAAGGAGGTCAAGGCGCTGGTGGTGGGCGAAGGCGCCAATCTGGGCGTAACGCAATTGGGCCGCATCGAATATGCGCGCAGCGGGGGACATATCGACACCGACGCGGTGGACAATTCCGCCGGTGTGGACACCTCCGACCACGAAGTGAATTTGAAAATCCTGCTCTCCGGTCCCTATCGCCGGGGCGAGATCGACGCGGCCAAGCGCGACACGCTGCTGGCGGCGATGACCGATGAGGTGGCGCATCTGGTGCTGGCCGACAATTACGACCAGACATTGGCGCTGTCGGTGGCGGAAAGCGGCGCGCCGCGCGAACTGGATGCCGATGCGCGCTTCATTCGCGACCTGGAAAGCCGTGGACGCCTGGACCGCGCCATCGAATTTTTGCCAGCCGATGCCGAGATCGCCACCCTGGCGCATGATCACAAGGGCCTGACGCGGCCCGAGCTGGCGGTGCTGCTGGCCTATGCGAAGCTGGACCTGGATGAAGAAATCCTGGCCAGTGCCCTGCCCGATGATCCGGCGCTGGCGCCCATGCTGGCCGCCTATTTCCCCAAGGCCGCCGCCAGCCAGTTCGCCGCCGAACTGCCGCAGCATCGCCTGAAGCGCGAAATCATTTCCACCAGCCTGGCCAACCGCATCGTCAACCTGGCCGGGCCGGTGTTTGCCGCGCGGATGAAGGAAATTTCCGGCTGCAGCGGCGCCGAAGTGGCGCGCGCCTTTGTCATCGCCGAGGGCGCGTTCGGGCTGGAGGCCCTGAAACAGCGCATAGACGCCCTGGACGGCACGATGGATGCGGGGCTGCAGCTTCAGCTCTATGCCGGGATCGCCGAGCAGCTGCGGCGGGTAACGCCCTGGTTCCTGGGCAATGTCCCCGCCGATGGTGATCTGGCGCAGACAGTGGCGCTGTACCGCGCGGGCGTGGAAGCGCTGCGCCCCAGCATCGAGCCTTACGAAGAAGACAAGGCGCGCATTGAATCATTGAGCAAGCATTTGCCGGCAGAGCTGGCGCGCGACTGGGCGCTGCTGCGCCGCCTGGCGGTGGCGCCGGAAATCGCCCAACTGACCCAGAGCAGCGGCCATGCCCTCGGCACCGTGGCCAAGCTGTATTTCGGGGCGGGCGGATTGCTGGGACTTGATCGCCTGCGGCTGCTGGCCTCGCGCATCGCCGCGGCCGAACACTGGGACCGCATGGCGATCCGCCGCATCGTGGATGACCTTTTCGCCGCCCAGCGCGCGTTGGCGCAAAGCCTGCTTGGCGGCCTTGCCAAGGATGCACGTCCCAGCGATGCCGCGCGGGCGCTGGTGCAATGGGCGGAGAAGCATGAAGCGGTGCTGGAGCGGACGAGAAGCTTCCTGGCGGCGCTGGAAACCTCGGGCGAGCTGTCCATCGCCAAGCTGACCCTGGCGAACAGCCAGATTCACAAGCTTTCAGAAGTCTAGTTTACGAGCGAACCAGGTTGAGCTTGTGCGCCGGTTCGGCATGCGTTGCCGGCGCATGCTTGTCCTGGCCGACAAATTCGATGCCGATGCCATGTTCATGGTGGCGCGCCACGCGGCCCGCCATGCCGGCGATCAGCACGAATTCGCCCAGCGGCGGGCGCACTTCGCTCTTGAGCGAGACGCCGCCGACGGAAATATCCATCACTTCGCAATTGACGATCTGGCCGTCGGCGCGGGTGAATTTGGCAAAACCCTTCTGGTGGGTGCGCTCATGGCGGCGCAGCACGGTCTCGTCCACCAGCGCCTTGTTGAGGAACAGCGTGAGCTGTTCGGCGGTGCGTTCGCGCTTGGCGGCGGTGCAGACGAAAGACACGCCAAAGCCATGACCGTCGCGGCGCGCCACCGTGCCTTCAAAGCGGCCAAAGCCGTCGACGTAAAGCACCACCGGGGTGCCGTGGTCGGGAATGATGTCACAATCGATGGCGGCGCCGCCGGGCGACAAATTCAGGATGGTGCAGCGCGCTTCCTTGCCGTCGCCGGGGGTAAAAAGGCGCCCCGACAGGTCGACACGCACGCGCCGAAAGCGCCGGCGCTCGGCTTTCGCCTTGGCAACGATCGGCTCGGCGTCCTTGATGGACAGCGCCATGGCTGGGCTTTCACTTAGGATTCTCGCGCCTTTTTAGCCCGATGAGGGTCAACACAAGGTTACCGCCCGTCCCCGATATTCACCTTTTCCGCCATCCCGGGCTTAACGGAGCGGCAGGGGCAGGCTATATGGAACTCTCAATTTCAGTGGCGGCAGGGCTGGGGCCCGAACCGCTTAGCCCTTCCTGGAGTGATTTTGGCCATGTCCCTGACTGCCCGCTACTCTGCTGCGCGCCCGCTAGCCTTTGTTGCGGCTGGCTTTTTAGCCCTTGTCCTGGCCGGTTGCGCCAGCGATGAGGAGGTTCCGGCCGGCTCGCCTTTCTCCCAGGCGCTGTTCCGCAACTACACCGACCTGGCCACCCAGACGGCCGCCGCGCCGGCGCCGGAAGCCGAAGAGGACGGGTTTTTCTCCAATCCCTTTGGCGTGATGGACATTTTTGGCAGTTCCGCCGGTCCCAATGACCTGCTGGTCCAGGCCTTTACCGCCAAGGCCGAACTGGCCCGCACAGGCCAGGAACCCGCCCCCGAAGCGGCCCCCGCCGATCCGACCGCCCAGACCATGCATGACCGGCTGGTGCGCGCGGTTGCCGCCGGCAGGGACCGTTTCCCCGAACAGGCCGCCCGCGCCCAGGCCGATTATGACTGCTGGGTGCTGGATGGCACCGTCGCCAGCATGACGGGCGCCGCCCAGGCCTGCAAAACCGCGCTCGATGGTTCGCTGCTGGCGCTGGAAAATGCCGCCCGCCCGGCGCCGCCGCCCGTTCCGGTTGCTCCGCCGCCGCCGCCCGCGCCCGTCGCGGCCCCGGCTCCGGCCAGCGATTTCACGGTCTATTTCGACTTCGACTCCTGGACCCTGACCGCCGAGGACCTGACCGTCTTGACCAATGTGATCAACACGGCGCGCAGCGGCGGCCAGGCGCATATCAGCGTCGTGGGCCACACCGATACCTCAGGCTCAAACGCCTATAACCAGGCGCTCTCCGTGCACCGCGCCAATGTGGTGGTCGAGGCGCTGGTGGACATGGGGGCGCGCCGCGCCGCCATCCAGGCTTCGGGCGTCGGCGAGAACGATCTTGCCGTCCAGACGCCTGACGACACCAAGGAAGCCAAGAACCGCCGCGCGGTGATTGGCCTGGCGCCGTAATCTTCACGCCATGACGCAAAAGACACCCGCTCCCGCAAGGGGCGGGTGTTTTGCTTTTGCCCATAACGCGGCCTTCCTTCCCGGCAACGAACCTTCTAGGCTGGACGTCATGGCAAGGATGGATGTTTTGCGCACAATCAGGTTTGCAGGCCTTGTGGCGCTTTTGCCTGCCTTTTGTTCAACCTGGGCGCTGGCGCAGGGCGCCAATTACGCCGTCAAAACCATGAATTTCGACCTGTGGTGCCAGGAACAGCAGCATTTGGCGCCGGAGCGCTGCGACAAGCGTTTGGCCGCTGACGAACTGGAATTCAACAAATGGCGCAGCGCCATCGAGCGCTACGAAGTGCCCTATCTGCAGCAGAAGCAGAATGAGATCGCGCTGGACCGCAACATCCTGCACAAGGATCCGGTAGACAATCCCTCCGTGCGCGAGCCCCAGCCGCTGCACGAGCAGCGTTCGCAGACCATCGATCCGCGCACGCCGCGGCCGTAACCGGCGTCAGGAAAACCTGCTGATTTCCTGGCTGTTTGCCGCACCCCGCAGGCGGCTGAACGCATCAAACATTTTCTGCAAGAGATCGCCGGAGCCAAACGCCGAAAGGTTGGGGTGATCCTGGTTGATCACCAGGCGCAGATACGGCGCCTTGGGATGCGCCCTGAGCATGCTGGGCGGCGGGGGCGGCGGAGGCGGCGGGAGGTTCTGGTCGTAATGGGGCATGGGCTCATCTTCCTGGATGAGCTGCGAGGCGATCAGCCTTTCATAGGCGATGGCGCGGCCCAGCAGCGGCGTGGGATCCGAAAGCATCTGCACCAGGCCGAAGAAGCGCTTGGGCTCACCGCCATTGAAACTGACCGGGGTGAGGATTGTCTCCAGCTCGACCATGCCATTGTCGGCGGTGGCGGCGATGGAAGACAGGCATACCGGCTGGCGCAATTGCAGCGACTGCTTCAGCAGCGAGGCCAGCGAAAGGCTGATCTGCCCCCTTCCAAGTGGTCCAGGGACTATCATATTGGAACCTTGGAGGGAGATTTGAAATGGGACGCAGGCATCAGCCTGAGGAAGTTATTGGCAAGCTGCGGGAGGCGGAGATTGTGCTTT
>CANJLC010000007.1 GCA_947475445.1 Alphaproteobacteria bacterium | reverse complement strand
GCCGGGTACTGGGCCAGCATCGATCGACGCAGCGCAAGGTGCCGAGTGGGGCAGAAGACGAGCAGGCCTTGAGCGATGACATCATCGCCTTGGCACGGCAATATGGCCGCTACGGCTATCGCCGGGTTGCGGCGTTGCTACGGGATGCCGGGTGGACGGTGAACCGCAAGCGGGTCGAGCGGATCTGGCGGCGCGAGGGCCTGAAGGTGCCGCAAAAGCAACCCCGGCGGGGGCGGCTATGGCTGAACGACGGGTCGTGCATCCGGCTGCGGCCAGAGTATCCGGGGCATGTCTGGGCTTATGACTTCGTCGAGGGTCGCACCCATGACGGTCGAAAGTTCCGGATCCTGACGATCATCGACGAGGCCAGCCGAGAATGCCTGGCACTCGTCGTTGCGCGTCGGTTCCGTCACGAGGGTGTTCTGGCAGCCCTGGCGGAGCTGTTCATCGCTCGCGGGCGGCCAGCAAATATCAGGTCTGACAATGGACCGGAGTTTATCGCGACTGCAGTTCAAAAATGGTTGGCTCAGGTCGACGTGAAGACGCTCTACATCGCGCCGGCATCGCCCTGGGAGAATGGCTATAACGAAAGCTTCAATGGGTCGCTGCGTGACGAACTTCTAAATGGCGAGATCTTTTACAGTCTGGCCGAAGCCAAAGTGCTGATCTAGGCCTGGCGGCGGCATTACAACACGATCCGCCCGCACAGCAGCCTCGGCTACCGACCACCGGCCCCAGAAACCGCGACGCCGCCATTGCCGCCTTCCGGTTCCGCTACGCTCCACCTCCAGTCGGCAATGGCCAAGGAGGAAGCAATGCACCAACATTCAACCCGGACCACCTAATGGGGGCCGGTCAGCTGGAGCCGCCCGGGCAAGAGGCCCTGACGCGGCCGAGTCATTGGGCAATCTATTCGGTATCTATCGGGGAATATAGAGCAAAATGTCAGACTATTAGTGAGATGCGACGAGCAGCGGGCGCGGATCAACCGGTTTGGCGTCGTGACGAATCTCGAAATGAAGCTGGGGTGAGGTCACGTCGCCCGTTTTACCCGCATAGCCTATCACTTGCCCTTTCGTAATGGGGTCGCCGAGATCCACCAGAATCCGCTCTGCATGGGCATAGGCAGTGACATAGCCATCAGTGTGCTTGATGAGAATAAGATTACCATAACTCGCGAGTTCACTGCCCACATAGAGGACGCTGCCACTCGCCGCGGCATGTATCGGTTCTCCGAATTTAGCAGCGATATTGATGCCATCATTGCGCGCGCCGCTCTCATCGCTGCCGAACCTGGAAATAATGCGCCCAGAAACTGGCCATTCGAACCTCATGGACCTCAACACAGTCGGTTCAGTATGGACATAGGGAGTGTCTTGCGGTGAAACCGGGCGTTGCGTGGGTGTAACATCCGCGCCATTCGTATTGTCGCCGCGATAGACATAGGTGCGCGCTTTACTAGGGATGATGCGTCCGTGTCCTCCGACTGAAGACAATGCGTCGGTCACGCCCCAGTCTAGCGCGGTCTCAGGTGTCGGTGGCATGCAACCGCTCAGAACTGGGAGTAGCAGCGCAAGCATCACACATATAAATTTGCACGAACGATCGGCCATTGCGAACGTTTCCCACACTGTCTCGAAACCGACCATCTGCGTAAAAGGTTGACAAAACGTTTCTGGATTGAGGATCGTGCCACAGCGCATTAATTTACTATTGTGTGCATGACCAAGACCCCGTTCGAATGGCGATGCTCGGGCACCCTCGCATAAGTCATTGATCCTATAGCGATCTACAAGTAATGAAGATCATTTCGGGGGCCGCTATGAATGGAATTCCTTAATAGTGCCAACTTTTGAATTTACGATTGAGTTAAGAATATAATCACAGCATCGCTGTGGTTTTTCTTAAAAGGCCATTCTTTTACACACACTGTGCCGGGGAGTGGTAGATTATGCCGCCTTCATAAACTTTCTATAAACTACTTCTGATGTATCCAAGCTCGATACTTCTGGAGCGCGTGATGCCTACGTCATCCCCCATACCCGAAAAATCCACTCCAATCTTTGGAAGAACCCGTGCGGGTGCGCGTCCGGGCGTCTATTGGAAATGCAAGATAGGACGTCGCATTCATCTTGCGCGCGAGGAATCCGAGGGCCGGAATGAAGCTAATATAGCCAATCTAACACGAGAGACATTGGCGCAAAGACTTGGCATACCGCCACGGCGCCTATGGGAAATCGAAAACGGTCTGCTTGCGATTGATGGCGTTGCAATCGCTCAAATCGCGGAAGCGCTGAACATTCATCCCGGATGGTTTTTCGATGACGCTTCCTGGGATGATTGGTCGATGACTTCGATCAAGCAGACACCCAGCTGGATATTGGCAAAGACCATTGGCGAACTAGAGCGCGGGGTCCGCGATCTTCTCGAACAACTTATCATTCGTTTGGATACGCGCGAAGCACGTCGACAAATATGACTGTGCACCCATCTTCAAGCTGTGCCGTGCCGTGGCCAACCATCTATGGCACCGCGTTTGTATATATATGGCGTATCGTTTGGGCTCCGCCAAATGTATCATTTTTCAGTGAATGGCCATGATAGGGCTGATGGGCACTTTATTCCGGGCCATGATTAGCATTTTGATCGCGCTTTATATCGTCTACCCCAGTGAGACGATGCGGTGGTTGCATGTCCATTCACTTGATTTTATTGGTGCTCCCACGGGGAATTGAACCCCAGTTTCAGCCTTGAGAGGGCTGCGTCCTAACCGCTAGACGATGGGAACAAGCGAAGCCGCTTATACGGTGCAGGCCCGGCTCCCCGCAAGTTCCGGTAGGGAAACAGCAAAATCAAAATCGGGACCGGAACGGCAGCCCGTTTGCGCCGTTGCTTTTTACCAGACAGGACAAATGGTTCGGCAAAATGGCCCGGTTCTTTTTTCATGTGCGCGACGGCGGCGATGATGTAAGCCGCGGCACCGAAGGTCAGGAGTTTCCCGACCTGGTGGCGGCGCGGCGCGAGGCGATCAATGCCAGCCGTGAGATGTTGGGCGAGAGCCTGCTGCATGGCGGCTCACTCAACAACCGCCTGATCGAAATCAGTGGGACCGACGGCGTGGTGTTGGTCGTGGTCAGCGCACAGGACGCGTTGTTCAAGGAAGGTCAGTTGCGCTCGTTCAGCGATGACGTCACCAAGTCGGCGCCGAATGGCAATCCTTCAAAACCGGCTGCGCGGTAGATAAAAGCGCGCAATCCGCAATCCGCCCCGCCGGCGATCAGCCAGAGAAAATTTTCTTCCCCAGCGCCGTTCAAATCGTGCCGCGACGGCTCGGCCGCGCCCTTGGGATGGGAGTGATAGCAACCGATCAGACGATGACCGTTGGCGCGCGCCAGGCGCGACGCCTTGAGGTGATCTTCCGGGGCGATGGCGAAACGGTCTGCCGCCTCTGCGTCATTGCGGGCGGGATGGAGCGCCCGCGCCACAAACACATCACCGCAAACCACGCCTTCGATCAGGCCACAGCATTCGCGCGGGAAAGTGGATTTCGCTTCTGCCTTGATCTGCGCCTAGAGGCCTAAGGTCAGGATCAGCTTCAAGGGCTGTCTTTCACCTGTGACGTCAGTTGGCCGGTGGCGAGGTCGAAAACATCCACTTCGCTGCCCGAGGGCGTGGTCACATGCAGCACCAGCTTGCCGGCATCGGTCGAAGCCGAGATGATATGGGCCCCGGGCGCCAGCTGGACCGCGACGCCGCCATTGCCGCCTTCCGGTTCCGCTACGCTCCACCTCCAGTCGGCAATGGCCAAGGAGGAAGCAATGCACTAACATTCAACCCGGACCACCTAATGGGGGCCGATCATTTCCGCCACCACGCCCGCCGCCGATGGCGGGCTTTCGATCGATTTCTCCGGTTCGGGACTTTTCACCGACCGTATGATGCAGATCATCGCCCTGATCACGGTGCTTTCGATTGCGCCGTCCATCCTGATCATGATGACCAGCTTTGTGCGCATCGTGGTGGTGCTGTCACTGCTGCGAACGGCGCTGGGATTGCAGCAAAGCCCGCCCAACAGCGTGCTGGTTTCGCTGGCCATGTTCCTGACGCTGTTTGTGATGACGCCGACACTGACCGATGCCTATAACCAGGGCATCAAGCCAATGATGGAAAATACCGTCACCACCGAGGTCGGATTCAACGCGGCCATGGTGCCGATGAAGAAATTCATGACCGGCCATGTGCGCCAGGCCGATTTGAAGCTGTTCCTGGACATGAGCAAGGCCAAGCCGCCGGCCAATCCCACCGATGTGGCGCTGACCACGCTGGCCCCCGCCTTCATGCTGTCGGAGCTGAAGCGCGCCTTTGAAATCGGCTTTTTGATCTTTGTGCCGTTCCTGATCATCGACATGGCGGTCGCCTCGATCCTGATGAGCATGGGCATGATGATGCTGCCGCCGGTGATCATCTCCCTGCCCTTCAAGCTGATCTTTTTCGTGCTGGTGGATGGCTGGCGTCTCATCGCCGGCTCGCTGGTGGAATCCTACATGCACGGCCCGCCGCCAAGCTAGGCTTGCGCCTGCCTTTGCCCTAAGATGGCGGCATGGCACACGATCACGCACACGCACAAACGCCTTCCGTCCACGACCATGGCACGTGGACCAAGGACCATGTGTTCCTGGGCGCCGGCCATGGCCGCGCCGAAAGCCGCGCCAGGCTGGCTGCGCTGATTACCGCTGTGTTCATGGTGGTCGAGATCGTCTGCGGCCTTGCCTATCATTCCATGGCGCTGCTGGCCGACGGCGTGCATATGGCGACGCATGTGGGGGCGCTGGGCCTGGCCGCAGGCGCCTACTGGCTGGCCCGCCGCCATGCCGGCAATACGCGTTTCACCTTTGGCTCCGGAAAATTCGGTGATCTGGCGGCCTTTGCCAGCGCCATCATATTGGGCCTGACGGCGCTGGCCGTGGCGTGGGAGTCGGCGGTGCGGTTGTTGACGCCGCAGTCCGTGGCGTATGGCGACGCGCTTTTGATCGCGGCGATCGGCCTGGCCGTCAATCTCATCACCGCCCTGGTCCTGAAAGGCGACCATGGCCACGATCATGGTCACGCGCATGACCACGATCACAAGCACGGCCATAGCCATGGCCATGACAACAATATGCGCGCCGCCTATGTGCATGTCCTGGCGGATGCGGCCACCAGCGTGCTGGCGATCATCGCGCTGGGCGCAGGTTATTATTATTATGGCCTTGGCCTGCTGGACCCCTTGTGCGGGCTGGTCGGAGCGGTGGTGATCGGCGCCTGGGCCTTTGGCCTGATCCGCGACAGCGCCATGGTGCTGCTGGATGCCGATTCAAATCCCAAGCGCTCCAGCGCCATCAAGAACATGATCGAACAGGAAATGGGTTCGCGGGTGGCGGACCTGCATCTGTGGCGGCTGGGCCCGGGGCATGAAGGGCTGATCGTGTCGCTGGTGTCGCCCGATGCCACCAGCGCCGAGCAGATCAAGGCGGCCTTGCGCCAGCGCTATCCCGACCTCAGCCATGTGACGGTGGAAGTGGCCGTTTGCGCCGACTGCACGTGATTCATGGCCGCACGCGCTGACGCGAAGTCTTCAGCTTCGCGGGCGCGATGTTCCGGCGCAAAGAAAAAGGCCGCCGAAGCGACCTGTTTTCAATTCGGTGTTCCAGCAGACTAGCGCGGGATCAGGCCTTCGCGCTGGGCGCGCTTGCGCTGCAGCTTGCGATAGCGGCGGACCGCTTCGGCGCGCTCACGGGCGCGCTTTTCGGAGGGCTTTTCATAGGCGCCGCGCAACTTCATCTCGCGGAAGATGCCTTCACGCTGCATCTTCTTCTTCAGGGCCTTGAGCGCCTGGTCGATATTGTTGTCGCGGACGATGATCTGCAAAGACGGCTCCGATTAGTTTTCTGAAGGCCGGGGTAGATAACAGAAGGCATTTCCCCTGTCCACCTGCGGGTTTTAAGCTTTTTGGGCTTTTCCCGTTCCGCCCCCAGCCCCATATTCCGCCTATGGCTATCCTGAAAATCGCCCGCATGGGCCATCCCGTCCTGGCCCAGATTGCCCGCCCCGTGGAAGACCCCACCGCGCTGGAAATCCGTAATCTTGTCAATGACATGGTGGAAACGATGGCGGATGCCAATGGCGCCGGGCTGGCCGCCCCCCAGGTGCATGTGCCGCTCAGGCTGGTGATTTTCCAGGCCCCGGGCGAGCGAGGCGAGCCGGACCTGTCGGAAGGCGAACAATTTGACCACACCGCCCCCCTGACCTGCCTGATCAATCCCGAAATCATGGTGATGGATCCGGCCAGCGAGGGCGGCTGGGAGGGCTGCCTGTCGGTGCCGGGCCTGCGCGGCTATGTCGAGCGCCCGGCCCATATCCGCTATCGCGGCCTGGGGCTGGACGGAAAACTGATCGAGCGCACCGCGCGCGGCTTTCATGCCCGGGTGGTGCAGCATGAGGTGGATCACCTGGATGGCCGGCTATATCCCAGCCGCATGGGCGATCTGTCCAAGCTGATCTTTGAAAGCGAAATCCATCATCTGGCGGCGAAGAAAAGCCCATGACCGACACAAAAGCCGCCACCGATGATGCGAGCCTGAAAGCTGCCGTGCTGGCCGCCGCCCTGCCCGATGCAGTGTTTGACGGCTTTACGGATGCGCTGCTGGCCAAGGCCGGCAAGAGTGCGGGACTGGACCAGGCGGAGTTGACGCGCCTGTTTCCCGACGGACCGCTGTCGCTGATTGAGTATTATTCCGTGCAAGCGGACGAAGAGATGGAAGCGCGCCTGGCGCAGATAGACCTGGCGGCGATGAAAATCCGCAGCCGCATTTCGGCGGCGGTGCTGGCGCGGCTCTCCGTTCTGAAACCGCACAAGGAAGCGGCGCGGCGCGCCGGCGCCACCTTGTCGCTGCCAACCCATGCGGCGCTGGGAGCCAGGCTGATGTACCGCAGCGTCGATGCCATGTGGCGGGCGGTGGGCGACACCTCGACCGATTTCAATTTCTACACCAAGCGCGGCATCCTGGCGGGTGTTTATGGTTCGACACTGGTGCGCTGGTTCAATGACGCCAGCGAGGATGAAAGCGCCACCACGGAATTCTTGGCGGCGCGGATCGAAAACGTCATGCAGTTCGAGAAGTTCAAGGCGCAGGCCAAGAAGGCGCTGGCGAACTTTCCGGCCTTTGGCGACTGGGCGAAGCCGAAGGAAAAGTAAGTCTGGTTTCCGCTTGCGCGGGAATGACACTAGCTCTTCAGCCTAAGCCTTGTGACGTGGCCCATCTTGCGGCCCAGCTTGGCGTCTTTCTTTCCGTAAAGATGCAGGGCGCCGCCGCGGGCCAGATCTTCCCAGGCATTCACTTCCGCGCCGATGATATTTTCCATCACGGCATCGGCATGGCGCGTGGGGTCGCCCAGCGGCCAGCCGGCAATGGCGCGGACATGCTGTTCGAACTGGGAGCAGGCGCAGGCCTCTATGGTCCAGTGGCCGCTATTGTGCACGCGGGGCGCGATTTCATTGACCAGGAGCGATCCGTCCTTCAGCACGAACAGTTCCACCGCCAGCACGCCGACATAATTCAGCCTGTCGGCAATGGCCTTGGCGATGGCCTTGGCTTCGTCGTTTTGCGCCCTGGTCAGGCGGCCCGGCACGATCGAGCGGCGCAGGATATGGTTCTCGTGGATATTTTCCGGCGGGTCATAGGCGGCGAAGGAGCCGTCCGCGCTGCGTGCCGCCACCACCGAAGCCTCAAAGGCAAAATCCACAAACCCTTCCAGGATGCAGGGCGCGCCCTTGAACGCCGTCATGGCGGTGGCGGCGGCGTCAACGGTTGCAACCTTGGCCTGGCCCTTGCCGTCGTAACCAAAACGCCGCGTCTTGATGATGCCGGGCCCGCCGATTTTTTCGAAAGCCGCGCGCGCTTGCGTGTCACTGTTCACTTGGGCAAATGGCGCCACGCGCAGCCCCAGCGATTCCACGAAGCTTTTTTCAGTATAACGATCCTGGAGAATTTCCAGCGCCGCGACGCCGGGCTGCAGCGGCTTCAAGTCCGCCAGGTAGGACAGCGAATCCGCCGGAAGATTTTCAAACTCGTAGGTGATGACGTCGCAGATTTCAGCAAAGCCCTGCAGCATGGCGCGGTCATCATAGGGGGCCGCGATTTGCATCGGCGTCACCTGGAACGCCGGCGCATGGTTCTCGTCATTGTAGATGCAGGTCTTCAGGCCCAGCCGCGCCGCCGCCAGTGCCAGCATGCGCCCCAGCTGCCCGCCGCCGATAATGCCGATCACGCCGCCCGGAGGAACGGGCTTGTCCAACGTCTTCATTTTGGCTTCTTGGCGACAGACTTGGTTTGCTTGTCGCGCCAGGCATCAAGGCGCTTTTTCAAACCGGCATCCGACAAGGCCAGGATCGCAGCAGCATGCAGGCCGGCATTTTTCGCGCCGGCTTCGCCGATGGCGAAGGTTGCCACGGGCACGCCGCCCGGCATCTGGGCGATGGACAGAAGGGAGTCGAGGCCCTTGAGGGCCTTGGATTGCACCGGCACGCCCAGCACCGGCAGGGTTGTCATGCTGGCGACCATGCCCGGCAGATGCGCGGCGCCGCCGGCGCCCGCGATGATCACCTTGATGCCGCGCGATGTGGCGGTCCTGGCATAGTCCACCATGCGGCCGGGGGTGCGGTGGGCCGAGACGATGCGGACCTCATGGCCCACGCCCAAAACGTCCAGCAGGTCGGCCGCCGCTTTCATGGTGGGCCAGTCGGACTGGCTGCCCATGATGATGCCGACAAAAACCTTGGAGGCCATGCTTCGAATCGCCTTTTGCGGGGACGTTCAAGAAGCGGCGCAGTATAGGCAGCAAAACCCCCGTGGAAAGGGGCCTTTTGGGCATGTTTAGGGCCTCGTTAACCTTTTCTTGGCATTCCTGAACACAGATTTAAGGCCATATCCGCCCCATTGGCGGCCTTTAAAGGGCAAAAGCCGGCCATGAAGATCGAACGCACCAGCGGCACGCCGGCCACCAGGGCCGTGGGCGCCGCCGCCTACGCCAAGCGCGTGGAAGCCGCGTCCATCATTGACCCGGTGGAACCGGTGCCTGCTTCCGTGCTGGGCATTCCCGAAGCCGAATTCACCCCCCGGGTGCGCGACGCCATCATGGGATTGATGAGCGAAGTGGACTCTCTGCGCCGCGAATTGACCGCCACGCGGGTGCGGCTGGACGAAGTGGAAAAAACCGCCGACCAGGACCAGCTGCTGCCCCTGCTCAACCGCCGCGCCTTTGTGCGCGAGCTGACGCGCTATATCGCCTTCAGCGGCCGTTACAACACGCCGGCCTCGCTGATCTATTTCGACCTCAATCACTTCAAGATGATCAACGACACCTATGGCCATGCCGGCGGCGACGCGGCGCTGCGCCATTTCGCAGAAACGCTGCTGAACCATGTGCGCGACAGCGATTGCGTGGGACGGCTGGGCGGCGACGAATTTGGCGTGCTGCTGACCCATGCGGGCCAGGAGCAGGCATTGAAAAAGGCCGATGTGCTGGCCGAGGCGCTGCACTCCTCGCCGCCGAGCTACAATGGCAAGGAAATTCCCGTGAGCTTTTCCTATGGCGCGTTCGAGTTAAAGCCGGGCGACAATGCCGACCTCGCCATGGCGCGCGCCGACGAGGCCATGTATGCGCAGAAGAAAGCCGGCCGCCTGGCGGAGTAACACAAATCTCCATCACCGGCCTTGAGCCGGTGATCCATGGATGGCCGGGTCAAGCCCGGCCATGGAGAAATATGAAAAAGAAAAAGGCCGGGTCTTGCGACCCGGCCTTTTCTGTTTACGGCACGCCGTGATTACGACATCGCCTTCTGAAGGTTCTCGTCAACCTTGTCGAGGAAACCTTCGGTGGTGAGCCACTTCTGGTCGGGGCCGACGAGAAGCGCCAGGTCCTTGGTCATGAAGCCCTGCTCGACGGTGTCGACGCAGACCTTTTCCAGGGCCAGGGAAAACTTCTTCAGCTTTTCATTGTCGTCCAGCTTGGCGCGATGGGCCAGGCCCCGCGTCCAGGCGAAGATGGAGGCAATGGAGTTGGTGGAGGTGGATTTTCCCTTCTGATGCTCGCGGTAATGGCGCGTCACCGTGCCATGCGCCGCTTCGGATTCCACGATCTTGCCATCGGGGGTCATCAGCACGGAGGTCATGAGGCCAAGGCTGCCGAAGCCCTGCGCCACCGTGTCGGACTGCACGTCGCCGTCATAGTTCTTGCAGGCCCAGACATAGCCGCCGCTCCACTTGAGCGCGGATGCCACCATGTCGTCGATCAGTCGGTGTTCATAGGTAATGCCGGCATCCTTGAACCTGGCGGCGAATTCCGCCTCGTACACTTCCTGGAAAAGGTCCTTGAAGCGGCCGTCATAGGCCTTGAGGATGGTGTTCTTGGTGGACAGGTAGACAGGGTATTTGCGGTTGAGGCCGTAATTCATCGAGGCGCGGGCGAAATCGCGGATGCTGTCATCCAGATTGTACATCGCCATGGCGACGCCGCTGCTGGGCGCCTTGAACACTTCATGCTCGATCACCTTTCCGTCCGCACCGACAAACTTGATGGTGAGCGTGCCGGCGCTGGGGAAGGTGAAATCGGTGGCCTTGTACTGGTCGCCGAACGCGTGACGGCCGATGACGATAGGCTGGGTCCAGCCCGGCACCAGGCGCGGCACGTTGGAGCAGATGATGGGCTCGCGGAAAATCACGCCGCCCAGGATGTTACGGATGGTGCCATTGGGCGACTTCCACATCTTCTTGAGCTTGAATTCCTCGACCCGGGCTTCGTCCGGGGTGATGGTGGCGCATTTGACGCCCACGCCGAATTTCTTGATCGCTTCGGCGCTATCGACCGTGACCTTGTCGTCGGTCTTGTCGCGATACTCGATGCCCAGATCATAGTAATGCAGGTCGATATCAAGATAGGGCAGGATGAGCTTCTTCTTGATAAGATCCCAGATAATGCGGGTCATTTCATCGCCATCGAGTTCAACGACCGGGTTGGCGACCTTGATCTTGTCCATGACTTTCCCTCGAATATTGTGGCTGGAGCGGCTATAGCGGGGCCCCAAATAGCCCGTCAGGGACACCCCGTCAAAGGTTGTAAATGATCAGCCCAGCCATCGTCTTGTCCCGCCCCCAGATCGGGGAAAATATCGGCGCCACGGCCCGGGCGATGAAGAATTTCGGCCTGACCGACCTGCGCCTGATCGCGCCGCAATGCGAATGGCCCAATGAACGGGCCATGGTCCTGGCTTCCGGGGCGGGCGACATACTGGCGGGAGCAACGGTGTATCCCGATACAGCATCTGCCCTGGCCGACATCCGGCTGGTGCTGGCGACCACGGCGCGGGACCGCGATATTGTCCGGCCCGTCCTCACCCCCCAGGAGGCCGCCCAGCGGCTGCGGGCGGCGTCCCTCCGGGAGATCAGCGGCGCTATCCTGTTCGGCAGCGAGCGGGCAGGCCTGGACAACGACGAATTGTCGCTGGCCGAAGGGCTGATCACCATTCCCACGGCGGAGTTCTCCTCCCTCAACCTGGGCCAGGCGGTGCTGCTGCTGGGCTATGAATGGCTGAAATCCGGCGATACCACGCCGCCCATGCGCGTGCGCCAAACCCTGGCGGTGCCCGCCACGCGCCAGGAATTGAACGGGCTGTTCGAGCATCTGGAGCGCGAGCTGGATGCCGGCGGGTTTTTCTTTCCCGCCGTCAAGAAGGGGGCCATGGTACGCCATCTGCGGGCGATGATTTCGCGCTCGGGGCTCAACGACCATGAAGTGCGCACCATTCGCGGCATGATCGTGGCGCTGGTGAAGAACAAGTATCGCGGGGAAAGAAAAGAGTGATTGCTGTTCCCTTTATCGGCTTCGCCGCGGTCGCCTTGCTGGCGATCGGCTTCGCCACCTTCACCCTGTGGCGGCACACGGTGAAAGGCGGCGTGGTGCTGGCGGCGGCCATCGCGCTGTTTCTCCTGGGCGTGGGCGGCGGCACCTACTGGATGCTGGGCCGCCCGTCGCTGGCCGCGCGCGACGCGCAGGGACTTGCCACGCGCGACGTCAAGGGGCTGGTCAATTTCCTGATCGCGCGGGTGCGCAAGCAGCCCGATGATTTGCAGGCCTGGATTTACCTCGGCCGCGCCTACATGACGGTGGGCGATATCACCGACGCCGCCAAGGCCTATGGCCGCGCAGTCACCGTGGCGCGTCTTGAGAAACATGAAACCCCCGGCCTGTATGCGATCTATGGCGAGGCGCTGATTGCGGACAGCGGCGGCAGTGTCAGTGACGAGGCCGTCAGCGCTTTTTCCGCCGCCCTGAAACTGGATCCGCGCAATCCGCCGGCGCGCTATTTCCTGGGCCAGGCGCGTGCCGAGCGGGGCGACAAGAAAGCCGCGCTGGAATATTGGCTGGGATTGCGCGACGACATTCCGCCCAATCAGCCACTATACAAGACCTTGACCGACCGCATCGCCATGCTGCGCGCCGGCGGCGGTCCCGCGCCCGATCCACGCGTGATGGTGGCCAATCTGGCGGCGCGGCTGAAGACCAATCCCAATGATGCCGGCGGCTGGCAGCGCCTGATCCACGCCTATACCGTGCTGGGCCAGCCTGCAGACGCCAAGGCGGCGCTTGCCACGGCGCGCAAGACTTTCGCAAACGACACCCAGGTCATGGGCGAGCTGGAACAGGAAGCCAAGGAACTGAAGCTCAATTAGAGCCTGGTGCTTGCCACGCCCAGTTCCTTCAGCATCGCCTCTATGGCCAGCGCCGCAACTTCAACCGCACCGGCATCGCGTCCGCGCGTGACCAGTTGGGTGCCGGGACCGCTCTCTTGATAAAAGGGGTAGGAGCCGATGGAAACACCGGCATTGGCTTTCTGGACATCCGAAAGCCCCGCCGCAATGCGCCCTTCCGGCACGTCCACCGACACCGTCACCGAAGTCACTTCGACGCCGCGCGGCAACCCCGGTGCAATCGCTTCCAGCATGGCGCGCATCACGGCGGGCACCCCCGCCATGACAAAAACATTTCCGATATGGAATCCCGGCGCCACCGAGGCGGAATTCTTGATCAGCGCCGCGCCATGGGGAATGCGGGCCATGCGCTTTCTCATCTCGTTGAATTCGCCCAGCGGATAGCGCGCCTCCAGCAGGGCATAGGCCTCGGGGTGGTAACCAATGCCCACATCAAACGCCTTCGCCACAGCGTCGGCGGTGATGTCGTCATGGGTGGGGCCGATGCCACCGGTGGTGAAAACCATGTCATAGCGGGCCCGCAGGGCATTCAGCCCGGCGACGATCTCAGCTTCATCGTCGGACACCACCCGCACTTCCTTGAGGTCAATGCCCAGGGAACCGAGGAAGCGGGCGATATAGTGGGAATTGCTGTCCTGGGTGCGCCCGGACAGGATTTCGTCGCCGATCACCATGACCGCTGCCGTCTTGTTGTCGCCTAGCATCCTGCTTTCGTCCTGAAACCAGCCTCATGTTACACGGGACTGGAAAAGTGGCGAAATTTGCTTAAGTTTGGGCCAATGACCCTGATCCCTGACGCCCAGAGCTTCGAAGCCGCCCGCAAGGCCCATTTTGCCGTGACGGTGCATGACGATGCCGCCTTTGCGGGCATGCGCAAGGCAGGCCGCCTGGCCGCCGAGGTTCTGGATTTGATGGTTCCGCTGGTGAAGCCCGGCGTCACCACCGAGGCGCTGGACAAGGTCGCCTATGACTATGTCACCAGCCACGGCGCCATTCCGGCCTGCCTGGGCTATCGCGGCTATCGCCACACCGTCTGCACCTCGATCAATCATGTCGTGTGCCACGGCATTCCGAGCGACAAACCCCTGCGCGAAGGCGATATCGTCAATATCGACGTCACTGCGATCGTCGATGGCTGGCATGGCGACACCAGCCGCATGTATCCGGTGGGCGAGATCAAGCTGAAGTCCCAGCGCCTGATCGACATCACTTATGAATCCATGATGCGCGGCATCCAGGTCGTAAGGCCCGGCGCCACCACCGGCGATATCGGCCACGCCATCCAGTCCTATGCCGAAGAGCAGGAACGCTGCGCCGTGGTGCGCGATTTCTGCGGTCATGGGCTGGGGCGGATTTTCCACGCCTTGCCCAATGTGGTCCATTACGGCAAGCCGGGGCATGGCACGCAGCTTGCCAAGGGCATGTTTTTCACCATCGAGCCCATGATCAATTTGGGCAATTATGGCGTGAAGGTCCTCAATGACGGCTGGACGGCGGTGACGCGTGACCGCTCCTTGTCGGCACAGTTCGAACATTCGGTGGGTGTCACGGACAATGGCGTCGAAATCTTCACCCAGTCGCCCAAGGGCTGGGACAAACCTCCTTATCTCTGACCCGAAGCCGGTCTCTGAACATTCCGGGCACCGGGAACGTTTGCGGGCCCGCTTTGTCAAAGGCGGCGCGGACGCGCTGCCCGATTATGAAATGCTGGAGCTGGTGCTGTTCGCCGCCGTGCCGCGCCGTGACACCAAGCCCTTGGCCAAAGCCCTAATCGCGCGTTTCGGCTCCTTCGCCGAAGTGGTCGCGGCAAAACGCGAAAGGTTGCTGGAAATTCCCGGCTGCGGCGAGGCGGTTGTCAGCCAACTCAAGATCGTGGAAGCCGCGGCCCAGCGTCTGGCCAAGGGCAAGGTGATCGGGCGGCCAGCGCTGTCATCCTGGACGGCGCTGCTGGATTATTGCATGGCGGCGATGGCGCGCAGCCAGACCGAGGAATTCCGAGTGCTGTTCCTGGACCGCAAGAATGTGCTGGTGGCCGATGAAGTGCAAAGCAAAGGCACCGTCGACCATGCCCCGGTCTATCCGCGCGAGATCGTCAAGCGCGCCCTGGAGCATGGCGCGAGCGCCCTGATCCTGGTGCACAATCATCCGTCGGGCGATCCCACGCCATCACGCCAGGACATCGACATGACGCGCGAGATCGCGGCGGCGGCAAAGGCCCTGAAGATCACGGTGCATGATCATCTGGTGATCGGCCGCGGCGGCCATGCCAGCTTCAAGTCGCTGGGACTGCTCTAGCCGCGAAAGACTTTTTCCAGGGCGGCCTTGTCAATCTTGACCATCTTGAGCATCGCATCGGCGACGCGTTTCGCAGCCGCTTGGTCGGGAGTGGCCATCATCTCGAAATAGCCTTCGAAAAAGACCTGCCAGCACACACCCCAGCGGTCGCGGATCCAGCCGCATTGCTGTTCCTTGCCGCCATTTTTCAAAATGGCGTCCCAGATGCGGTCGATCTCCGCCTGGTCCCTGGCCTCGATCATGAACGAGACAGCGTGGTTGAAGGGATCAAGCTTGCCGGCCGCCATGGCCCGCCAGGATTGGCCGTTCAGGGTGAATTCCACCACCTGGACGCTGCCGGCGGGTCCGCTGGGGGAATCCGCCTGCAAGGCCGAAACGCGATCCACCCGTGAATTGGGCAGGAGGGAGACATAGAAACGGGCGGCTTCCTCGGCGTCCTTTTCGAACCAGAGGAAAGGGGAGACTCTGGACATGGTTTTTCCTTTTCCTGATGCATACCAGCCCTGCCAAAGCCTCAAACACCATGCGCGCCTTGTCAATTACTTGGCCTTTGGACGCGGGCTTGCTAGAAGCAACCGCATGAAAATGGTGACAAAATGATCCCCCGTTATGCCCGTGCCGAAATGACCGATATCTGGTCGCCGGAAACCAAGTTCCGCATCTGGTTCGAGATCGAGGCCCATGCCACCGACAAGCTGGCCGAGCTGGGCGTGGTGCCCAAAGAGGCCACCGCGAAAATCTGGGAAAAAGGAAAAAACGCGAAATTCGACGTGGCGCGGATCGACGAGATCGAGCGCGAGGTCAAGCATGACGTGATCGCCTTCCTCACCCATTTGTCCGAGATCGTGGGACCCGAAGCGCGTTTCGTGCACCAGGGCATGACCAGTTCGGATGTGCTGGACACCTGTTTGAATGTGCAGCTGGCGCGCGCCGCCGATCTTCTGATCGCGGACACCGACGCCTTGCTGGCAGCGCTGAAGAAGCGGGCGCTGGAACATAAATTGACCCCCACCATCGGGCGCAGCCATGGCATCCATGCCGAGCCCACAACTTTCGGCGTCAAGCTGGCGGGCTTCTATGCCGAGTTCGCCCGCGCCCGGGCGCGGCTGGTGACGGCGCGCGAAGAAATCGCCACCTGCGCCATTTCCGGCGCGGTGGGCACCTTCGCCAATATCGATCCGCGCGTGGAAGAGTATGTGGCGCAGAAGATGAATTTGAGCGTCGAGCCGGTTTCCACCCAGGTGATCCCGCGCGACCGCCATGCCGCCTATTTCGCGGCGCTGGGCGTGGTGGCGTCTTCGCTGGAAAGGCTGGCGGTGGAAATCCGCCATTTGCAGCGCACCGAGGTGCTGGAAGCGGAAGAGTATTTCTCGCCGGGGCAGAAAGGCTCCTCCGCCATGCCGCACAAGCGCAATCCCGTGCTGACGGAAAATGTCACCGGCCTGGCCCGCATGGTGCGCGCCTACGCCCTGCCCGCCATGGAGAATGTGGCGCTGTGGCATGAGCGCGATATCTCGCACTCCTCGGTCGAACGCTATATCGGCCCCGACGCCACCATCACTTTGGATTTCGCGCTGGCGCGCATGACAGGCGTTATCGACAAGCTTGTGGTGTACCCCAAGCGCATGCAGGAAAATCTCGACAAGACGCAGGGCCTGGTCCACAGCCAGCGCGTGCTGCTGGCGCTGACCCAGGCGGGCATCGCCCGCGAGGACAGCTATCGCCTGGTGCAGAGGAATGCCATGCGCACCTGGAATGGCGAAGGACCGCTGCTGGATTTGCTGAAAGCCGATCCGGAAGTGGCGGGCAAGGTGCCGCCCGAAAAACTGGAAGCCATGTTCGACCTTGGCTATCACCTCAAACAGGTGGACACGATCTTCGCCCGCGTGTTCGGCAAATGAGCCGCGACGCCACCAAGGCCCTGATCAAGGATTATTACACCGCCTTCAATGCCGGCGACGTGGAAGGCTTCCTCGAATTGCTGGACGAGAATGTGCTGCACGACATCAACCAGGGCGCGCGGGAGAAAGGCAAAAAAGCCTTTGCCGCCTTCCTGGAACGGATGAACAGGTCCTACGAGGAACAGATCGTCGACCTGATGATCCTGACCAATGACGATGGCAGCCGGGCTGCCTGCGAATTCACGGTATTGGGCAAGTATCTCAAGACCGATGAGGGCCTGCCCAAGGCCAGCGGCCAGCCTTATCGCCTGGCGGCGGGCGCCTTCTTTGTGGTGCGTGACGGAAAGATCGCCCGCATTTCCAACTATTATAACCTCGAAGACTGGCTCAAGCAGGTCAAAGCGTGACGGTCGCGACAAGAAAGCTCACCGGCGAAGCCTTGCGCGAAAAGCTGGACGACCTGGCCAGGCTGCGCATCGAGATTTTCCGCTCCTGGCCCTATCTCTACAAAGGCAACATCGCCTATGAGCGCGAATATCTGCCGCGTTATGCGGAAGGCAAAACCGGCACCATGATCGTGGCGGAAACCGTGGACCGCATCGTCGGCGCCTCCACGGCGCTGGGGCTGGATGAAGAGGATGATTATATCCAAAAGCCCTTCATCGATGCCGGCATGAAGCTGGACGAGATTTTCTATTTCGGCGAGTCCGTGCTGCTGCCCGAATATCGCGGCCTTGGCCTTGGCGTGGAATTCTTCAAGGCGCGCGAAGCCGCCGCCCGCGCCCATGGCTACAAATACGCCGCCTTTTGCGCCGTGGAGCGACCGCTGGATCATCCGGCGCGGCCAAAGGATTACGTGCCGCTGGACGAGTTCTGGAAAAAGCGCGGCTATACCAAACGCCCCGACCTGGTGGCCAAATTCTCCTGGCGCGATATTGGCGAGCGCGACGAGAGCGAAAAGCCCATGATTTACTGGATGAAAACGCTGTGAAGCTGGCGCTGGCGCAATATCCGATTGGATATTTTGCCGGATTCGCCCAGTGGCAGGCCAATGCCGCGGACTGGGTGTCACGCGCCGTCTTGGACGGCGCCACGCTTTTGTGCTTTCCCGAGTATGGCGGCATGGAACTGACCTCGCTGCTGCCGGAAAAACTGCAGCAGGATTTGCACGGCCAGATCGCGGCGGTGCAAAAATTCCAGGATGATTTCGTCGCCACCTATGCCGCGCTGGCCCGCAAGCATGGGGTCTTCATCGTGGCGCCCAGCATCCTGGCGCATGATGAAGGCAAGGTGCGCAACCGCGCCTGGCTGCTGTCGCCATCAGGCAAAAGCGATTACCAGGACAAGCGCCAGATGACCCGCTTCGAGAAGGAGGCGTGGGGCATTGACGGCGGCACACCGCTGAAGATCTTCGATATCGGCGAAACCAAAATCGGCATCGCCATCTGTTACGACATCGAATTTCCCCTGATCGCGCAGGCCATGGCGAGCGCAGGTGCCGACCTGATCCTGGCGCCCAGCTGCACCGACACATTGGCGGGGGCCAACCGCGTCCATGTCGGGGCGCGGGCGCGGGCGCTGGAAAGCCAGATCCATGTCGGACTGGCGCCGCTGGTGGGCAATGTTGATTGGAATCCCACCATCGACGTGAATATCGGCTGGGCCGCCGCCTACAGCGCGCCGGATCGGGGCTTTCCCGACGACGGGACGCTGGCAAAAGGCGAAATCAACCAGCCCGGCTGGGTGATGGCGGATCTGGATTTTGCCGCGCTGAAAGCCACCCGCACCAAGGCGCAGGTTTTCACGCGCGCCGACTGGGAGGACCAGGCGCTTCCTGGGCTGGGCGTCACCGCCCGGACCATCTCCTAAGCCATTGATTTAAAACAATCCTGTGGACGGGAACCTGTTATGCCCGCGCTGCGGCCATAGCATCATTGCAGGGGGGTGCCCGCATCCCTAAATTCAGGCCTCGCCGGGATTTATTCAGGCGTGTCCAGGGACAGATCGCCATGAAACGCCGCCGCGTCATCTACGAAGGCAAAGCCAAGATCCTTTACGAGGGCACCGAGCCGGGCACCGTCATCCAGTATTTCAAGGATGACGCCACCGCCGGCAATGGCGCCAAGAAGGACACGATCGAGGGCAAGGGCGTCCTCAACAACCGCATCAGCGAATATCTGATGACCCAGCTGGCCGCCATCGGCGTGCCCACCCATTTCGTGCGCCGCCTGAACATGCGCGAGCAGCTGATCAAGGAAGTGGAAATCATCCCGCTGGAAGTGGTGGTGCGCAATATCGCCGCCGGCTCCATGTCCAAGCGGCTGGGAATCGAGGAAGGCACCGCCCTGCCCCGTTCCATCATCGAATATTACTACAAGAATGACAGCCTGAACGATCCGTGGGTCAGCGAAGAACATATCACCGCCTTCGGCTGGGCTTCGCCGCAAGACCTGGACGACATGGTGAACCTGACCATCCGCATCAATGATTTCCTCTCCGGCCTGTTCCTGGGCGCCGGCATCAAGCTGGTGGATTTCAAGCTGGAATTCGGCCGGCTGTGGGAAAATGATTTCATGCGCATCGTGCTGGCCGACGAGATCAGCCCCGACAATTGCCGGCTGTGGGATGCCACCACCTCGGAGAAGCTGGACAAGGACCGTTTCCGCCGCGACATGGGCGGCGTGATCGAGGCCTATAGCGAAGTCGCAAGGCGCTTGGGAATCATGCCCGAATCGGTGCAAGGCGAGAATAAAGGTCCCGTCCTCGTTAAGTGAGTTGCCAGCCGTGAAAGCGCGCGTCTTCGTTACCCTGAAAAATGGCGTTCTCGATCCCCAGGGCAAGGCCATCGGCCATGCCCTGAACGGGCTTGGCTTTGGCAGCGTCGGCGAGGTGCGCCAGGGCAAGGTGATCGACCTGGAATTGTCGGAGAGCGATCCCGCCAAGGCCAAGGCGAGCCTGAAGGATATGTGCGAGAAGCTGCTCGCCAACACCGTGATCGAGAAATACGAAATCGAGATCAAGTAATGAAATCCGCGGTCATCGTTTTTCCCGCTTCCAATTGCGACCGCGATGCGGCCACCGCCCTGGAGCAGATGACCGGAAAAAAAGCCGCCATGGTCTGGCACCAGGACAGCGTGCTTCCCGATGTCGATCTTGTCGTGCTTCCGGGCGGGTTTTCCTATGGCGATTATTTGCGCTGCGGCGCCATGGCCAACCAGAGCAAGATCATGGGCGCCATCAAGGCCCATGCCGCCAAGGGCGGCGCAGTGCTGGGCATCTGCAACGGTTTCCAGGTGCTGACGGAATCGGGCCTGCTGCCCGGCGCCTTGATGCGCAATGCCGGCCTGAAATTCGTCTGCAAGCCTGTCAGCCTCAGCGTCGAGGAAACCCAGTCCTCCTTCACGCGCAAATATGACAAGGGCGCGAGCGTGACGTTTCCCGTCGCGCATGGCGAAGGCAATTATTATGCGGATACTGAAACCCTGGACCGCCTGGAAGGCGAAGGCCGGGTGATGTTCCGCTACCGGGACAATCCCAACGGCTCGGCCCGCGACATTGCCGGCATCCTCAACGAAAAGCGCAATGTTCTGGGCCTGATGCCCCATCCCGAGCGCGTGGTGGATCCGCTGAATGGCGGCACCGATGGCCGCGCCCTGTTCCAGGGCCTGATCGAAAGCCTGTCATGACCAAGATCACGCCCGAGATGGTCCGCGAGCACGGGCTTTCGGATTCCGAATATGCCACCGTGCTGAAGCTGCTGGGCCGCGAGCCCAGCTTTGTCGAGCTTGGCATTTTCAGCGTGATGTGGAGCGAGCATTGCTCTTATAAATCCACGCGCGTGCATTTGAAGAAGCTGCCGACCAAGGCGCCCTGGGTGATCCAGGGCCCGGGCGAGAATGCCGGCGTGATCGACATCGGCGATGGCGATGCCTGCATCTTCAAGATGGAAAGCCACAACCATCCCAGCTTCATCGAGCCTTACCAGGGGGCGGCCACCGGCGTGGGCGGCATCATGCGCGATGTCTTCACCATGGGCGCGCGCCCCATCGCCATGATGAATGCGCTGCGCTTTGGCGAGCCGTCGCACCCCAAGACGCGCCATCTGGTGTCGGGCGTGGTGTCGGGCATTGGCGGCTATGGCAATTGCATGGGCGTGCCCACGGTGGGCGGCGAAGTCAATTTCCACAAAAGCTATAACGGCAACATATTGGTCAACGCCATGTGCGTGGGCCTGGCGCGGCAGGACAAGATATTCCTCTCGGCCGCCAAGGGCGCGGGCAATCCGGTGGTCTATGTCGGCTCCAAGACGGGGCGCGACGGCATTCATGGCGCCACCATGGCGAGCGCGGAATTCGACGATGCGTCCGAGGAAAAGCGCCCCACGGTGCAGGTGGGCGATCCCTTCACGGAAAAGCTGCTGCTGGAAGCCTGCCTGGAACTGATGGCGACGGACGCCATCATCGCCATCCAGGACATGGGGGCTGCGGGCCTGACATCGTCTTCCGCCGAAATGGGCGACAAGGGCGGCAGCGGCATCGAACTCAATCTCGACATGGTGCCACAGCGCGAAGAAAACATGACGGCCTATGAAATGATGCTGTCGGAAAGCCAGGAGCGCATGCTGGCCGTGCTCAAGCCCGGCCGCGAAGACCAGGCGCGCAAGATATTTGAAAAGTGGGAACTGGATTTCGCCGTCATCGGCATCACCACGGACACCAACCGGCTTGTCATCAAGCACAAGGGCAAGGTCGAAGCCGACATGCCCATCACCGCCTTGTCGGACGCCGCCCCCATCTATGAGCGGCCCTTCACCAAGCGCGCGCCCATGACCGGGGCACCGGCTTATGACAAGGCCAAGCCTGTGCTGGCGTCGCTGGAGAAAATCCTGGCGGCCCCGGACATGGCCTCGCGCCGCTGGGTGTGGGAGCAGTATGACAACAGCGTGATGAACGACACCATCCAGCATCCGGGCGGCGACGCCGCCGTGGTGCGGGTGCATGGAACGCAAAAGGCGCTGGCCATCACCACCGATGTCAGCCCGCGCTATTGCCGCCCCGATCCCTTTGAAGGTGGCAAGCAGGCGGTGGCCGAAGCCTGGCGCAATCTGACCGCCGTGGGCGCAACGCCGCTGGCCGTCACCGACAATCTCAATTACGGCAATCCGCAAAAGCCCGAAATCATGTGGGAAATCGTGGCCGGCATCGACGGCATCGGCGAAGCCTGCCGGGCGCTGGACTTTCCCGTGATCGGCGGCAACTGCTCGCTCTATAACGAGACGAATGGCGAAGGCATTCTGCCGACCCCTGCCATTGGCGGCGTCGGCCTGTTGAAGGACGTCACCAAAATGGCCACCCTGGCCTTCAAGCGCGCGGGCGATGTGGTGATCCTGATCGGTGAGACACGCGGCCATCTGGGCCAGTCGATTTACCTGCGCGAGATCGAGGGCAGGGAAGAAGGCGCCGTGCCGCCGGTGGACCTGGCCGTGGAAAAGAAGAATGGCGATTTCGTGCGCGGCCTGATCGCGTCGGGCCGGGTGGACACGGCGCATGACGCATCCGATGGCGGCGTGCTGGTGGCAATTGCGGAAATGGCGATGGCGGGCAAGATCGGCGCCAGCATCGGCCAGGCCGGACTTGCCGACGGTATTTCCTTCTGGTTCGGCGAAGACCAGGCGCGCTATGTCATCGCCGCGCCGTTTGCCGAAGCCGAGAAAATCGTGGCCGAGGCCCGCGCCGCCAATATCTTCGTGGCCGAGCTGGGAAAGACCGGCGGCGATACCCTGGCGCTGGACGACTCGGACAGCGTGGCGGTGTCCAAGCTTTCTGCCGCCCATGAAGGCTGGTTCCCGCGCTTCATGGCGGGCGAAGAAATCCCGGTGAGGAACTAGCCATGGGGATGAAGGCCGCCGAAATCGAGAAATTCATCAAGGACGCCTTTCCCGACGCGGAGATCGAAATCCGCGACCTGGCCGGTGATGACAATCATTGGGCCGCAACGGTGAAATCCGCCGCCTTCCAGGGCAAAAGCCGCGTGGCGCAACACCAGATGGTCTATGCCGCGCTCAAGGGCAATATGGGCGGCGTGCTGCATGCGCTCCAGCTCACCACGTCAGCCAAAGAATAAGTCGCCCCATCCCAGCTTGCGCGCCGCGCGATAGGCCTGCTTGTCCCGGCTGGCAACGAATTCATTGCGCAGGCCCGTTTCATCGCACAGTGGCAGGGTGAGGCCGGGTTTGCCCTCCAGCACGGGCTTGATGATCCGGGCTCCGCTGGAAAGCTTCTCGCACATCGCCACGACATAGGAATAACGTTCGTCCTCGAAGGGCACGCTGGCGTCTTTCAGGTGCATGTGGTCGCGCGAGCGCTGCAGGCGCTGGCTGAAATGGCACCAGTCCGCCCCTGACATGGGACAGGCATTGTCGTGGGTGCAGGGGGCCGCGACATGCGCGCCCGCTTCGATCAAGGCGGCGCGGGCGGCACGGATGCGGGCGAAGCCTTGCGGCGTGCCCGGCTCGACCAGCACCAGCATCTGCGCCGCTGACGCCCACACATCGCGCGCCACCATGGCCACGGATTTTTCCGGCAGCTCGGCCAGCAGATAGGCTGCAATGACAAGATCGGATTTGGGCTTGGACCTGCTGACATCGCCCGCGATCATGTGTGCGCCGGGCACCAGCTTTGCCGCGAGCAGGCGAAAGGCCCCGTTGGCTTCCAGCATGGTGACGGACGACAGCGAGGCGAATGCCGCCTGCGCCGCCCAGCTTGCCGTGCCGGGACCGGCGCCCACGTCCAGAAGGCTTTGCGGCGCGAAATCGGGCGCCACCTCTTTCACCCGCGCCAGCACGGCGCTGATGGCCGCGAAGGTGGCCGGCGCCCGGGCCAGCAGGTAGGCCAGCACATCGCCTTGTTCCATGCCATGCGAGGCCTGTCCGGCCCGGTAGGCCGCAGATAGCTGCTGGGCGCGCGCCGCAAGCTCCTTGCGCGACACGCCTTCCAGCATTTGTGCGATCAATCCGGCCAGGGCGGGCGGAAAAGCGGGATTCACGGGCTCACCTTGACCACATCCTTGACCCTGGGGGACCGCATGCTTAGATCAGGCCCAGACAAAAGCCAAAGGTACCTCATGTCCGACGTCCAGGCCCGCATCGCCGAAGATGTGAAAAACAACGATGTGCTGCTCTATATGAAGGGCACGCCGGTCTTCCCGCAATGCGGGTTCTCGTCCATGGCGGTGCAGATCCTTTCCAAGCTGGGGGTCCAGTTCAAGGCAATCGACGTGCTGGCCGACCCGGAAGTGCGTGAAGGCATCAAGCAATTCTCCAACTGGCCGACCATTCCCCAGCTTTACGTCAAGGGCGAGTTTGTCGGCGGCGCCGACATCCTGCGCGAAATGTTCGAGGGCGATGAACTCAAGCCCTTCCTGCAGGAAAAAGGCGTGGCGCTGGCCAACGCCTGATATTGCCGCAAGGCATAAAAAAAAGCCCGCTCTTTCGAGCGGGCTTTTTTGTTTCAGGCGGCACTGATCAGCGCGAGTAGAATTCGACGATCAGATGCGGCTCCATGCGCACGGCATAGGGCACGTCGGCCAGCTTGGGCACGCGCAGCAGCTTGGCGGTCATCTTGCCGTGATCGACTTCCAGGAAGTCAGCCACGTCGCGTTCGGCGCTCTTGCTGGCTTCCAGCACCAGCGCCATGTCCTTGGCCTTGGGGCCCAGTTCGATCGAGTCCTTGGCGGTGACGTGATAGGAGGCGATCGTCACCTTGCGGCCATTGACGCGCACATGGCCATGGCTGACCAGCTGGCGGGCGGCAAACGGCGTGGGGACGAACTTGCTGCGATAGACAACGGTGTCGAGACGGGTCTCGAGCAGGCCGATCATGTTCTCGCCGGTGTCGCCGGGACGGCGCGAGGCGTCGGTGTAATATTTGCGGAACTGGCGCTCGGTGATGTTGCCGTAATAGCCCTTGAGCTTCTGCTTGGCCTGAAGCTGGGTGCCATAGTCGGAAAGCTTCTTGGCGCGGCGCTGGCCGTGCTGGCCCGGACCATAGGAGCGCTTGTTGACCGGGCTCTTGGGACGGCCCCAGATATTCTCGCCCATGCGGCGGTCTAATTTGTACTTGGAGTTCTGGCGCTTGCTCATTGGTCCTCGGATCACGAAATTGCCGGCCGGCTGGCCGTAAAAGGTCGCGCACCATACGCAGCGGCGCTCCTATGTCAAATGGCTGCAACTTGTAGCTGAGCGATCACTATAGACTACATATATATCAAATGGTTATGGCATTTGTTGCCGTGCTTTGGTACTGGTATTGTCTAACCATAAACTGGTTTGCAGGCCCTGCTGACGGTGACTCCGCGGCAATGCACAGGGGGGTGATATGGTTGGACGCATCATCGCCATTTTCGCGCTTACGTGCGCCTCTGCCCTGATTTCCTTTCCGTTGTCCCCGACGCAGGCGAAATCCGCCTTCGCCGCGGGCATTCCCGATGATGTCGCAGATCAGGGTGTCGCGATTGGCTGGACAGGCAACTTCGCCACGCACGAAGAGGCGGAAGCGGGTGCCCTTGAGAAATGCCGCGCCAACAAGAATTCCAACGAGGCCGTGCACGCCCTGTGCAAGGTGGTTGAACATTTCGACAACCGCTGTTTTTCGGTGGCCATTGATCCCAAGGCCGGCACACCGGGATGGGGATGGGGCATTGCCGACACCCAATCCCTGGCGCGGGACCAGGCGATGGCGACATGCCGGTCCAGCGCCGGCGCGGACCGCACGTCCTATTGCCAAATCTCCACCGTGCTCTGTGACGGCGCTGCCAAGCAGCCCTCAGGACAACCCTGATAAAATCCTGACAGTGCCCAATTTCGCCCTGGAGGCGCCATGACCGCATTGCTGCTGTTTTTCCACATCCTGCTGTTCGTCTTTTCCTTCGCCTTCACGGCGGGCATCAGCATCCTGCTGGGTAAGCTCGCCGCCGGCAAAGATGCGAAAGCGATCCAGGCGGCCTTCCGCGCGGCACAGCCGCTGTCCATCACCGGCGGCATTGGCTGGATCCTGACGGCGCTGTCCGGCGGCGCGCTGGCCGGCGCCTCGGGCCTGGACATGACGGCGCCCTGGCTGCTGATGTCCTATGGCGCTTTCGCGGTCCTGATCCTTGCCGGCTTTCTGATGCACGCCCCCTGGCATGCAAAGGTCATTGCGGCAGCGCCCGGGCCGGAGCTTGACGCGGCGCTGGCTGCCCCCAGCCACCGCATCGCATCGGCCCTCAGCGCGCTGGCCGTCCTGTCGCTGCTGTTCCTGATGACCGTAAGGCCGGGTTAGGCATTTGCCATGCGATTACGCTAATCAGGCAACAGGCCCCGTGGCGGAACTGGTAGACGCACCGGACTTAAAATCCGTTGTTCCGAAAGGGACGTGCTGGTTCGAGTCCAGCCGGGGCCACCACTTCTTCCGCACTTTTTAGATAAGCCAAAAAAGAAAGGCCGGGCTTGCGCCCGGCCTTTCGCATTGTCTGTCCTAAGGGTGACCCTAGGCGCGGACCCCGCGGAAGTTGAGAATCCGTGTCTGGGCACCCTCGGCTAAATGACAATGAGACACTGGATCACCTCCTTTTCAGAAATTGTTGCCCGGTCAATATAGGGTGCGTCGCCGTGCTTGATAAGAGGCGCGGGCTCCCGGATGATGAATTTATGGAAACCCTGTCCACCACATGCGTCATAGCCGGGGGTGGCCCCGCCGGCATGATGCTGGGCCTGCTGCTGGCCCGGGCCGGTGTGGACGTGACGGTGCTGGAAAAGCACCAGGACTTCCTGCGCGATTTCCGCGGCGACACGGTGCATCCCTCGACCCTGCAGGTGATGCACGAACTGGGTTACCTGGACGAATTCCTGAAATTGCCGCATGCGCGCATTTCCCGCGTCGGCATTGATATCGGTGACCAGCAATTCCAGTTCGCCGACCTCAGCCATCTTCCCACCGCCTGCAAATTCATCGCCATGATGCCGCAATGGGATTTTCTCGACTTCCTGGCGGGCAAGGCAAAAGCCTTTCCCAATTTCCGGCTGCTGATGAACACGGAAGCCAAGGACCTGATCGCCCAGGGTGACAGGATCGCGGGGCTGGTGGCGACGGGACCGGGCGGACATATCCAGATTCGCGCCGGATTGACCGTGGCCGCCGATGGCCGCCGCTCCGTGCTGCGCGACAAGTCAGGCCTCACCGTGAAGGATCTGGGCGCGCCCTTCGACGTGCTGTGGCTTCGCCTTCCCTTCAAGCCGGGTGATCCGGTGGATATGGTGGGGCGGCTGCAGGCGGGACAATTGTTCGTGATGCTGTATCGCGGCGATTACTGGCAATGCGCGCTGGTGATTCCCAAGGGCGGCAATGACGCCATCCGGGCCGCCGGCCTGTCCAAATTCCGCGCCCGCCTGAAATCCATCGCCGGCTTTGCCGCGGACCGGGTGGACGAGGCCATCACCGATTTCGACCAGGTCAAGCTTTTGACCGTGACGGTCAACCGGCTGGAACAATGGGCGCGGCCGGGACTGTTGTGCATCGGCGATGCCGCGCACGCCATGTCGCCGGTGGGCGGGGTGGGTATCAACCTGGCGGTGCAGGACGCGGTGGCGGCGGCGAACATCTTGGGGCCGGTGCTGCAGAAAGGCGTGCCGAAATTCTCAGACCTCAAGAAAGTGCAGCGCCGCCGCGACTTTCCCACCAAGGTGATCCAGGGATTCCAGCTTCTGGTGCAGAACCGGTTTTTGGCGCCGACCATCCTGCAATCGGACCGCACGCCCAACCCGCCCTGGTTCCTGAAACTGGCTGACCGCTATGCGGTGCTGCGCCGAATCCCGGCGCGCTTTGTGGGGATGGGGCCTCGGCCGGAGCATGTACGGCTGGGAAGAAAGTAAATCCTGGATCCCCTTCCCTCGCCGTTGGACGCGGCTCGCCGGGGATGACATCGCGCTTTGGCGCGATGTCACATCTGCATCGTCCAGCCTTCGACACCCATCGCGGCTTGCCTGACAGCTTCCGTGAGCGTGGGATGCGAATGGCAGGTGCGGGCGATGTCTTCCGACGAGGCGCCGAATTCCATCGCCAATACAACTTCCGCAATCAGATTGCCGGCTTCCGGGCCGATGATGGCGCAGCCCAGCACCTTGTCAGTCTTGGCGTCGGCCAGGATTTTCACAAAGCCGTCGGTGGCGACAATGGTCTTGGCACGGGCATTGGCGGTGAAGGGAAACTTGCCGACCTTGTAGGCAATGTTCGCTGCCTTCAATTCTTCCTCCGACTTGCCGACCGTGGCGACTTCCGGGAACGTGTAGACCACCGAGGGAATGGTGTCGTAATTCACATGGCCGGCCTTGCCGGCGATGATTTCAGCCACGGCAACGCCTTCATCCTCGGCCTTGTGCGCCAGCATGGGGCCTTCGCGGCAATCGCCCACGGCATAGATGCCAGCCACATTGGTGCGGTAATGATTGTCGGTGATAACCCGGCCGCGCTTGTCGAGCGCCACGCCGACAGTTTCGAGACCGAGATTACCCGTGAAGGGCCGCCGCCCAATGGCGACCAGCATGACATCGGCCTCGATCACGCTTTTCTCGCCGCCTGCCGCCGGCTCGACCGTCACGGCCAAACCATTTTTCTTTTTCTCCACGCCGGTGACCTTGGTGGAAAGCTGGAAGGCAAAGCCCTGCTTGGTGAGGATGCGCTGGAAGGCCTTGGAGACTTCCAAATCCATGCCCGGGGTGACGCGGTCGAGGAATTCCACCACGGTCACGTCGCTGCCCAGGCGCTTCCACACCGAACCCAGTTCCAGCCCGATCACGCCGGCGCCCACCACCAGCAGCCTCTTGGGAACGGAGGTGAGCGCGATGGCGCCGGTGGAGGAAACAATCTGCTTTTCGTCAATCTCGACGCCCGGCAGCGGCGCCACATCCGAGCCGGTGGCAATGATGATATTCTTGGCGGCGAGAGTGCGGGTCTTGCCGTCCGCGCCTTTCACTTCGATCTTGCCGGGAGCAATGATCCTGGCCTCGCCGACAATGGCTTCGGCCTTGTTCTTCTTCAGAAGATATTCCACGCCCTTGGTGAGTTCGCCCACCACCTTGGTCTTCTGCGCCATCATGGCGGGAAGGTCGAGCTCGACCTTGGTCTTGATACCCAGCTTGGCGAATTCCGTCTGCGCTTCGTGGAAGCGCTCGGACGCATGCAGCAGCGCCTTGGAGGGAATGCAGCCGACATTCAGGCAGGTACCGCCAAAGGCGCCGCGCTTGTCTATGCAGGCGGCAGAAAGGCCGAGCTGGCCCAGCCGGATGGCGGTGTTGTAGCCGCCCGGGCCGCCGCCGATTACCACTGCATCAAATGTATCCGCCATGTCGCCCTGTGCCCTCAAATACCGGGCCGGACCATATAGGAAGCTCCCCTAAGAAAACCATGCATTTTGGCCGGATCAGGCCCGCTTTTTTGTGGGCCTTATGCGGGTTGCTCGGCTTTGAGCGCCGGATCAGGGAAGGACAAAGCCACCACCGTGCCCTGGCCCTGCCCGGAGGTGACGGAGGCGACGCCGCCAAGCTGGGCGCCAAAGGTGCGTATCAGGCGCGAGCCCACCGATTTGCCCGTCTCGTCCATGTGGAAACCCACCCCGTCATCGGCGATGGCCAGGCGCAGCTTGCCCGGCTCTTCGCGCTTGAGACTGACGCGGATCACGCCCTTGGATTTCATGGGATAGGCATATTTGAAGATGTTGGTCAGGGCTTCCACCGTGAACAGCGCCAGGGCCACCGCCACGCCGCTGGACACCACCATGGAGGGCACGTCCACCTCGATCCGGACATGATCTATGTCGCCCATGCCTTCGGCGATCTGGCGCGACAACTCCTCCAGCAGCTGCCTGAGGTCGAGCGTGCTCTGGTCTTCCAGTTCGTTGAGGATGCGGTGCACCAGCGCCAGGGCATTGATGCGCGTCTGGGCCTGGATCAGGGCATCGCGCGCGCCGGCGTCTTTCACCTGGTTGGCCTGGATGGAAAGCAGGCTCATCACGATCTGAAGGTTGTTCTTCACCCGGTGATGGATTTCCTTGATCAGCGTGGTCTTGAGATTGACGGCTTCGCGCAGGCGCCGGTCGCGGTCCTGGATATTGGCTGCCATCTCGCTCATGGCGTCGCCCAGCGACTGGAATTCGGCGGGGGCATTCACCAGGTCCGGCCGGATGGCGTAGTGGCCGGCGCGATAGGCCGCCGCGATGCGGCGCAGATAGGTGATCCAGTGCGTCACCTGGCGGTCGGTGGCGATCCAGATCGCCACCCAGGCAAACAGGATCATGAAAATCGGCAGCAGGAAATCAATCGCCACATGCAGATAGGTCTGGCCGAACAGCCGGCTTTCGCGCATGCCATAGGCGACGAAGATATTGTTGCCGGTCAGGGCGGAGAGGCCGAAATCCCAGACCGTGCCGTCAGGACCGCTTGCCTTGAGCAAACCGCCATCCGGCGCGCCGGCCAGCAACGCTGATTTGGCGATGGCAGGCGCGATGGACTCTTCATTGCTGGCCAGGATCATGCCATTGCGGTCGAACACCGTGACTGCCGCGCCCGCAGCGACCGGGTGCCGGCGCAGCAGGTAATCAAACCAGTGCAGATCGAGCGTGATGCCCAGCGTGCCGTCGAACCCGCCATCCGGCCGGTGCAGCGCAATTTGCGAGCCCACCACCTTTTGTCCCGTGGCGACGCTGGTCAAAAGCGGGCTGACCACCAGTCCATCGGTTTTCTGGGCCTGGAGGAACGTGATGTTGTCCTTGATATTGACGCCCTTGGAGACAGCCTGGGCCGAGCAGACCAGCGTACCGCCGGCGTCGATGCGCGACAGGTTGGTGAAGTAGGAAACCCCGACCATCGCGTCGGCCAGGATGCCGTCGCAATTGCCGCTCATGGCGCGCACATCCGACAGGCTGCCCATGGCGCGCAAAATCTGCTCGCCCGAACTGAGTACGCTTTGAAATTCGTCGCCCGAAGCGCGGGCAGACTGGATCAGCTGGGCGCGCACATCATTTGCGTCACGCTGGACGCGGCCAAGGCCCTGGAAGATACTGACCACGGCGATTGGCAAAAGCGCGATGGTGACGGTCAGCAAAAGACGCCGGCGCAGCGTCGTCCATCCACGCGTCAGGGCATCAGGCGTTGCGGCAAGTTCAGGCGCGTTATTTCGGGCGGCGTTTTCCAACCTGTGCCCCGAGGTCGGGCGTGGAAAGCCTGTCCAATTGCGCCATGATTTCACGTGCGGCCTCCCCTCCGGCCGGGCGTTGCGTATCTCCGAGCGTATCATCGCCGTCCAGTATTTCCATGAGCGCCTTGCGCGCCCGCGCGACACGGCTCTTGACGGTGCCAACAGCGCATTTGCAGATGCCGGCAGCGTCTTCGTAGGAAAATCCGCCTGCGCCCACCAGGATCAGCGCTTCGCGCTGTTCGTCGGAAAGGCAGCGCAAGGCACGCGCCGTGTCGGAAAGCTGGGCCGAGAAATACTGGTCTTCGCCACCGCCAGGAATGCGTTCGGCGGCTTCCTGGTCCCACGGCGCCTGGCGCCAGGCGCGACGGCGATCCGAATAAAACTGGTTGCGCAGAATGGTGAAAAGCCAGGCCTTGAGATTGGTGCCGGGAATGAATGTGGCGCGGCTCTGCCAGGCCTTGACCAGGGTCTCCTGGGCGAGATCGTCCGCGCCTTCCTGGTTGCCCGTCAGCGAACGGGCAAAGGCGCGCAAGAACGGGATCAGCGCCAGCAGCTCGGTCTTGAAGTCACCGTCTTCGGGACGGTCGGGAGCGCGGTTGGTCATGGAGGGAGCGGTTGTTGGCATCACGACACCTTCTTCCCGCCCTTGGCGTCCTCGGCATCATCGATCTGGCGAAGCAGATCCATGAAATCGTCGGGAACGGGCTCTTGCGCCACATCGTCAAACATGCGGCGCAGCTCGCGTCCGATAGCCCGCTGGCGGGCCCGGATGGCGCGTGCCTTCTCAGTTGGTTTTTCGTCCTTCGACACGGTCGTTTCCCATTGCTGTGTCATGCCTGTCGAGCCCTGATCCATTGCGGTTTTTGCGGAGAAACCCGCCCTTTAAAAAACTCTCGCCCGCCCCGAATTCACGCCCTCAAGACCCAAACGTCCCCCTAAAAGAAAGGTTCCCAAGGTTAGGGAACTTTTGGGGCTGGCGTCAGTTCCCATTTCACGCTTTCCTATTTCCAAGGAGCATTGCCATGAGCATGACGCAGACCCTTGCGCCCCATTTGCCCTATTTGCGCAGGTATGCCAGGGCCTTAACCGGCTCCCAGTCCTCTGGCGACGCCCATGTGCGCGCCGCCTTGCAGGCGCTTTTGGCCGGCGAGGAGGCCCTCACGGAGGGGGTACCCCCCCGGGTCGGGCTCTACCGGCTGTTTCATGCCATCTGGCAGAGCGGTGCGGAGCATTATGACGAGGCCACCGCCCTTGCCGCGAAAAGCCCGGAAAACCGCCTTGGCGCCCTGTCGGCTTCGCGCCGTGCGGCCCTGCTGCTGACCGCCGTGGAGGCTTTCAGCCCGGAAGAAGCGGCCTTCATCATTGATGAGAGCCCCGAGGAGGTCGAAAAGGCTATCCTGGACGCCCAGAAGACCATCGACAGCCAGCTGGCCAGCCGGGTGCTGATCATCGAAGACGAGCCCATCATCGCCATGGACCTTGAAAACCTGGTCACGGAGCTGGGCCACAAGGTTGTCGCCGTGGCCTCGACCAAGGACGAAGCGGTGGCCAAGGCCCATTCCGAACGTCCGGGCCTGGTTCTGGCCGACATCAATTTGGGCGAAGGCGGATCGGGCATCGATGCCGTCAGCGAAATTCTCGCCGCCTTCGATATTCCGGTGATCTTCATCACCGCCTATCCGGAAAAGCTTCTCACCGGCGAACGCCCCGAGCCCACCTACCTGATCGCCAAGCCCTTCCTGCCGGAAACCGTGCAAGCTACGGTGGGGCAGGCGCTGTTCTTCCATCCGGCCGCCAAAGTGGCTGCCTAGCCTGAATTTGTTGATCTAAATAGAGCTGGAGATTGTCATGGCCGCCAAGAAAAAATCCGTTTCCACTGTTGAGAGCCGTTTGAGCGCCCTGCGCCGCGATTTCGAGGCGCTGCAGGATGACATGAAGGGGCTGGCCGGCGATGTCGGCTCCATCGCTTCCGAGAAAGCCCAGCTCGCGCTTCGCGGCGCGGAGGATGTGGCCGACCGCGCCATGCGCCTGGCTGAGGAAGCCGCGCGCGAGGCCAAGGTGGCGGCTGGCGAATTCAAGGAAGAAGCCGAAGAATGGGCCCAGGAAAATGCCGAGACCCTGCGCGTGCAGGTGCGGGACCAGCCCATCACCTCGCTTTTGATCGCCGGCGGTATTGGCGCCTTCCTGGGTGCTATTTTTCTGCGCCGTTGATAATTAGCCCGTTTGGACTGATATATAAGCGGATCAAGTCCGAGGGATTTTCATGTTCGCGCGAATAAGCGCCAAACTGGTTTTCGCAAGCGTGGTGATCGCGCTGGTGTTCTTTGGCGTGGGCCTTTTGGGGCTGGCGCTGGCGAACCTTCTGCTGACAGCGCTGCCGCCCGAAGGCGCTTATGCCGTGGCGGGTGCGATCCTGCTTCTGCCGCCGCTGATCTGGGCGCTGCTGGTTTCCTTCACCCGTCCGGCCCGACCCGCTGTTGAAAACAACGGCGGGCGCGAGCTGATGAACTCGCTTTTCACGGCGCTGGCGCGTGAAACGCCCTGGGTGGCCGTGGTGGGTGCGGGTCTTGTCGGCGTGGCCAACCTGTTCCTCAACCGCAACAAAAACAAAAAATAGCTGGCGCTGCACTGCAGAAGGAAACTTCTGCAGCACAGGGCCGTTTCTCCTCCCGTACGGAGGAAAAATCATGCTTGGTTGGGCACTTACCTTTTTAATTCTGGCGCTTGTCGCCGGTTACATGGGCTTCTTCGGCCTGGCCGGGCTGGCCGCCACCATCGCCAAACTGCTGTTGATCGTTTTTGTGATCCTGTTGATCGTCAGCGCCTTTTCCGGTGCGCTGCGTGGACGGCCCCCAGTCTAGAAGGTGGTGATCATGCGCTTGCCCGCTCCCATTCTGGAACATCCCGTTGAAAGCGCCATCGCCGGCCTGCTGCTGGCAGCGCTTTTGTTTGTCTCTGCCGGCCCGGAGCCGCGCGCTGCCGCGATTTCCGGCACCCCCCAGGCCATCGGCCAAAAAATGTGAAAATAATTCGGGGGCCGGGGAACGAAGTTTTATCCCCGCGGTTATTACCCCCGAGCGGACGTCCGATCCGGAACGCCCCCAGCCCCTTCGACAGCCCGCTTCGGGTGTCCGCTCTCTTCCCCAAAAATCAAGGAATACGCCCAGGAACAGGGGCTTTGGGCGTTTGCGCGAGGTAAATTTCGTAGCGCGAAAGTTCCGCACCGGCGCGCTTGAGGCCAAGTTCCGTGGCCAGCGTCAAGTTGGAAAATTGCCGGCGCAGATCCGTGCTGCGGTCGCGCTTGTGTTCCACAAAATATAGCAGCGGCTCGCGCATGGCGCTGACATCCTTGAGCGGCGCGTTCGGGTAGCGGTTCAATTCGCCCAGCTGCATCACCGTCAGCCCCGGCTGGTAGAAACGCAGCCAGGCGGTGGATTCATAATCGGTGGTCAGCACCGTGCCGCCGCGCGCGGCGCGCGCCAGGCTGGCGGCAACCGGCTTGAAGCCTGCGCCCAGCAGCCGGGCCAGGGGATCGCGCGCACCCAGCGGGATTATCCCCGTCAGCGCCTGGACATAGACCAGCAGCAACAGCAGCGCCGCCACGGGTGCCGCCGCCCAGGCACAATATTTGCGCCAGCCGGTATCGCCAAAGGCTGAGACGGCCAGGATGGTGAAGGCCGGATAGAGGAAACAGGGCCAGTTGCCTTGCACCCGGTCATGCAAGGCATGGACGAAGAAATAGCCAATGGCGGGCCAAAGCAGCATGGCGGGGAGGAACAGGACATGGTCGCGCCGCACCTGCGCCAGTCCGATAACCCCCAGGATGAAAATGAAAGGCGAAGCCAGGCCGATCTGGGCACCGAGAAATTCAAATATATAGCGCGCCGTCCATTGATGGCCGGCGACACGGCTGAACTGGAAGACAAAAGTGTCCCAGTGATGCTGGCTCTGCCACACAAGATTGGGCGCAAACACCAGCAGCGCCAGGGCAGCGCCGCTCCATGGCCAGGGCGTTTTCAGCCAGCGCCGTGCGGGCGGCGAAAGAACAAGCCAGAGAAAGGCCCCGGCAATCAGGAAGAGCGCGGAATATTTCGACAGCAGGCCAAGGCCGGCCGCCACGCCCGCCGCCAGCCACCATTTCCCATTGCCGCTGTCCTGCAGCTTGACCAGGCAGAAAAGAAACGCCGCCGCCGTGGCGACCGATGGCATGTCGGGGGTCGCCGCCAGCATTTCCACGCTGGTCATCAAGGTGAGGTTGAACAACAGGGCCGCCATGAAGGCGCGCGCTTCGCTTTTGGCCCCCACGTCGCTTTTCAAAAGCGTGCGGGCGCTTTCCCAGACAAAGACCGTCGCCAGGCCGGACAATATTATTCCTGCAGCGCGGATGCCGAAGGGCGTGTCGCCGAACAAAAGCGTGCCGGCCTTGATCAGCCATGCAATGGCGGGCGGATGGTCCATGTAACCGGCATCGAGATGCTTGGACCAGAGCCAGTAATAGGCTTCATCGGCCGTGAGTGGCAGCAGGCCGGCCATCACGGCGCGGGCAAGGATCAGGACATGGGTGGCGATGCGCGCGGCCTTCAACGCGCGCGCCAGACAAACAGCGTGGACATGGCGTAATTCCACAAGGCGCCCATCAGCGCGCCTGCGGCCCCCGCCAGCCACCACACTTCGCGGTTGGTATAAAGCCAGGACGCAAGGTCCACATTGGCAAGCGCCCCCACCGAACCGATCAGGCAGAACAGGACAAAGCCGCGCAGCGCGCCAAAGCCCTTGAGGCGGCGGTCGCGATAGGTCAGTTCATTGTTGAGCAGGAAATTGCTGGTCATCGCCACGCCGGTGGCAATCACCTGGGCCAGGCGGAACAGGTCAGGCTGGGCGGGCAGGAACGCCAGGCTCAGCTTCAGCGCGATCAGGTGCACCGCAAGGCCCAGCGTGCCGACAATGGCGAAGAAGATAAAACGCGGGTCCACCAGGTCGCCGGTCATCTTGGCCAGCAGCAATCCCAGGAATTCCACGCCGATCTGGGCATTGAATTTGGACTCGCCGTCGAAGCGCTCGCCGAACTTGTAGGGCTGCTCGGCGATGCGCAGGCCCTCGCCCGCGGTGGCGGCGATATCCAGCAGGATCTTGAAGCCGACCGGCGACAGGCGCGGCGCGATGGCGTCAAGCCGGTCGCGGCGCATCATGAAAAATCCCGACATGGGATCGCTGAGGTTGGTGCCCACCAGCCGGTGGGTGAGCCTGGTGGCAAGCCGCGAGATGGTGCCGCGCTTTTGCGAGAAGCTGACGGCGCTGCCGCCTTCGACGTAACGCGTGGCGGCTACCAGGTCGGCGCTGCCGCTTTCCAGCCTGGCCAGCATGGCCGGCAACACGGTTTCATCATGCTGGAGGTCGGCATCTATCACCGCCACATAGGGCGCCGAGGAGGACAACATGCCTTCGATGCAGGCGCCGGCCAGGCCGCGACGCCCGACACGCCGGATGCAGCGCACCCGCAAGTCATCTTCGCCGATGGCCTTTACCGCTTCGGCGGTGCCGTCGGGGGAATTGTCGTCGACGAAAATCGCCTCCCAGGCGATGCCCGACAAGGCAAGGTCCAACCGCCGCACAAGTTCGGCGACATTGCCCCTCTCTTTATAGGTGGGCACGATGATGGAAAGCTGGGCGCTGCGCACCGTGAAGGAACCCCTGGCCGAGGCTCCCTAGGTGACGGGCCGGGAGGGCCCCGTCAAGAGGGACTTAGCCCGGATGGAAGAAATTGGCGTAGCTGAAATAGATCACCACGCCCGCCAGGACCGCCAGTCCCAGGCTGACGCGCAGGACCCAGCGCACGCTGCCCAGTTCTTTGCCGCCGCGCGCCTCTTCGGCGCTGATGTCCACGTGGTGGTCAATCGGGTCAATGCTCGACATGTCGTTTCTCCTATTCCGCCGCGTGATCGGGCGCCTGGGCCTGAATTCGGCTTTGCAGTTCTTCCAGCGCGCTTTCGATATGCGGGCGCACCACGTCATCGGCCTGGTCAAGCCAGGCATGCAGGATCTCGGAGCGCTCGCCATCATTGAAGCGGCGATCGCGCATGACGTCACCGGGCAGGCGGTAGAACCTGTCGGGGCGATTCTTGATGTCTTCCAGCAATTTCTTCTTTGCCATGAGGGGCGCCCGGGCTAGATGCGGCCCAACAGTGCCAAAACCAGCACGATCACCAGGATCAGGCCCAACCCGCCGGAGGGGTAATAGCCCCAATTGCGGCTGTGCGGCCAAGCCGGAAAGGCGCCCAAAAGCAGCAGCAGCAGGATGATGATTAAAATAGTTCCCATGAAAATGTCCTTCCTGAACGTTGCATATGGAACCCGCCAGAAGCGCAGGGGTTCCGCCGGAACGGCCGGCCATGGCTGGCCGTTTTTACCCTGTGGTGAAAAACGGAGTTATGCCCATGAACACGATCTGCAATAGCACGCTTTGCGCCACAGTCCTGCTGCTTCTGGCAGGCGGCGCCAGCGCCGCCCCCGACGCCTTTGGCCAGAGCAGCGGCCTGATTGCGCTCAACTCCCTCCCCAACCCGCCCGCGACCCTGGCGACAGCCATGGTGGTGGATGCCAGGGGCATCCATGTCGGCGCGGTGCAAAAAGTCGTGATGGATGAGAATGGTGCGCCGCTGAGCGTGGCTGTGGCCCTGATGGGCTCCACGGCTGTCGTGATGGTGGGGGCGGACAAGTTCAATTACGACCAGGGCCACAATGTCCTGACATCCTCGCTTGAAGCCGAGCAGATCACGCTGCAGCCCAGATCGCCCGGCTAAGGCCTGGCCGCAAGCATCAATGTGATGGCGGCGCTGGCGCTGGCGGCGATGGCGGTCAGCGCCGCACCCCAGGCCATGTCGATCAAGGATATCTTGAGCGTCCAGACCCGCAGCGTCGCCAGGTTGGTCAGGTCATAGGTGGCGTAGGCGATAAAGCCCAGCAGCGCGCCGCGCCACAAGGCCGATTGCCAGTCGCCGCTTTCCAGGGCGGGCCGGACCGCGAATACCACCACGCCCACCAGATAGACGAGATAGAAGGCCACAGCGGCAAGCATGTTGGGCTTGTCCGCCATCACCGTGCCGAGCGCCCGGTGATAAAGGGGCTCGGCGGACAGCTTCAGCCAGACAAAATCCAGCCCTGCCATGACGATGGCGGCGGCCAGATAGGCGACAATGCTTTCACGCATGGTCCTTCTACGAGGGGGGCGAGGCTTTGGATCAGTGATCCGCCGCCGGCCCAGCTGCGTAAAATAAGGACCAAAACGGGGATTTCATGGCGCGCATCGCTATTGTCGGCACGGGAATTTCAGGACTGGGCGCGGCGTATTTGCTCAATCCCGATCATGACATCACCGTTTATGAGAAAGGCCAACGCATCGGCGGCCATAGCCGCACCGTGACGGTGGATTATGACGGGCGCGCCATCCCTGTCGACACCGGCTTTATCGTCTTCAACAGGCCCAACTATCCCAACCTGACGGGGCTTTTCGAGGAGCTTGGGGTTGCGTCACACAAAAGCGACATGACCTTCGCCGCCACCATCCGCGATGGCTGGCTGGAATGGGGCGCGGCCGACCTCAATGCCGTGATCGGCCAGCGCCGCAATTTGCTGCGCCCGCGTTTCGCCATGCTGGTGCGAGATGTCCTTGCCTTCAACCGCGACGCCGAACGCACGGTGCAGGAGCACCCGCATTTGACCCTGGATGAACTGATCATCCACATGGGGCTCGGCGACTGGTTCCGGCACTATTATCTCCTGCCCATGGCGGGCGCGATCTGGAGCTGCCCCACCACCCAGATGATGGACTTTCCGGCCCAGAGCCTGGTGCGGTTTTTCGCCAACCATCATTTGCTGTCCGTCAGCGGCCAGCCGCAATGGTACACGGTGACGGGCGGCTCGCAGGAATATGTGCGGCGGCTGGCCAAGCCGTTTGAACATCGCATACGCACCAATTGCGGCGCGGTGGCGATCACGCGCCATGACGGCAAGGTGCAGGTCAAGGACGCCACGGGGCAGAGCGAAACCTATGACGAATTGGTGCTGGCCTGTCACGGCAACGAAGCACTGGCGCTTCTGAAGGACGCCAGCACCGCCGAGCGCACCGCGCTGGGCGCGTTCCGCTACCAGAAGAACCGGGCCGTGCTTCACCGCGATACCAGTGTCATGCCCAGGCGCAGGCGCTGCTGGGCAAGCTGGGTCTATCATTCCGACGGCGACCGGGCGCATCCCAACATCACCGTCAGCTACTGGATGAACCAGCTGCAGGGAATCGATGAAAGCTGCCCCTTGTTTGTCAGTCTCAATCCCAGCAAGCCCATTGCGGCGGACAGGATTTTCGACGAGGCCGAATTTGACCATCCCGTGTTCGATCATGCCGCGCTGGCGGCCCAGGGCCAGATCAGGGACCTGCAGGGCACCCGCAGCACCTGGTTTTGCGGCGCCCATCTGCGCCACGGCTTCCATGAGGACGGGCTTTCCAGCGCCGTCCATGTCGCCCGCCGGCTGGGCAGCCGCATTCCCTGGTCAGACGATGCAGCGCAGCAAATCCGGGTCCCGGCGCTGGCGGCTGAATAGAAACTGTCGTCGCACCGCGCTATAATCCTGCCCGGGAGGCAAAAAACCCATGAGCCTTATTCCAGCGTCCTTCATTGCCGCCAAATGGCGCGCCGCGATTGCGCGTATTGATACCGGCAGCCTGACCTTAATCGCCCCCGACGGGGAAGTGACCAAGGTGGTTGGCGACAAGCCGGGCCCGCAGGCCCTGTTCCAGATTCACAGCTGGGATGTGCTGCGCCGGATCATGGCGCGCGGCGATATCGGGCTTGGCGAGGAATATATCGCCGGAAGCTGGCAGACCGACAATGTCGAGAACCTTATCAGCCTTTTCCTGCTCAACCTCGACAAGCTGGAAAATTTTTCCGACGGCAATTTCATCAACCGCCTGGGCTTTGTGATCCACAACGCCCTGGTGCGGCGCAATTCCATCGCCGGCTCGGCGCGCAACATCAAGGACCATTACGATGTTGGCAACGATTTCTACCGGCTGTGGCTGGACCCCAGCATGACCTATTCCTCGGCGCTGTATGACGGCACCGACGAACTTTATCGCGCCCAGCAGAACAAGTATGAGCGCATCCTGTCCAAGTTCGACACGCCACGCGCGTCAGTGCTGGAAATCGGCTGCGGCTGGGGCGGTTTTGCCGAACGGGCCAGCCAGGACAACTACAATGTCACGGGCCTGACCATCTCCCCGGCCCAGCATGCTTTCGCCACCCAGCGCCTCAGCGGCGCGGCGGACATCAGGCTGGAGGATTACCGCCTCTGCAAAGGCAAGTTCGACAATATCGTTTCGATCGAGATGTTCGAGGCGGTGGGCGAGCATTACTGGCCGCAATATTTTGCCACGGTGGCAGAGCGGCTGAAGCGGGGCGGCCGGGCCGTGATCCAGACCATCACCATCCGCGATGAGCTGTTCGACGGCTACCGCACCCGCTCGGATTTCGTGCGCCATTATGTTTTCCCCGGCGGCATGCTGCCGTCGCTGGCGCGCTTCCGCGGCGAGGCGGAAAAGGCTGGATTGAAATTCGCCGGCGCCTTCGCCTTCGGCAAGGATTATGCCCGCACCCTGCGTGCCTGGTCGGACAAGATGCAGGAAAAAAGCAGCGAGATCGCGGCGCTCGGCCATGACGAGCGCTTCCTGCGCAACTGGCAATTCTACCTGGGGATCTGTGCCGCGGCCTTCAACGTCTCGCGCACCGACGTGGTGCAGGTCGAACTGGTCAACGCTTAAGCGGGCGTATCAGGAACACCAGCGCCAGCGAGGCGGCGAAAAGCGCCGCCAGCGCCAGCCACCCTTCATTCAGCGCCTGGGTCAGCGCCGCGCGCTGGACCAAGGGTGCGATAATTGCCCTGGTCATGGCATCCACCGGTCCCATCGCCTGGCCATGGAACATGGCCGTGGGCAATCCCACCAGTTTCGCCGTGGCGGCGTCGCCGCCCTGAAGGCGCGCCACCAGCGCCGAAACATGGCCGGCAGTACGCGATTGCAGCAGCGTATCAATCAGGGCAATGCCGATGGCGCCGCCCAGATTGCGGCTGAGGTTGAAAAGTCCGCTGGCGTCGGCCACGTCTTTTTCCGCCCAGCCCTCAAGCGCCAGGCGCGTGACCGGCAGGATGCACAGCATCACCGCCAGCCCGCGCAAAATCTGCGGCCAGAACAAATCCCAGAAATCGCTTTGCGGCGTCACCAGCCCATTGCTCAAGAGCCCCAGCCCGAACAGGACAAAGCCGATTGCCGTGAGATAGCGGCCATCCATGCGTGTTTCCAGCATGGCCGCCACCGGCGCCATGGCAAGCTGGGCGATACCGGAAACCATCATGATCTCGCCAATCACCAGGGGGGTGTGGCCGCGCACCAGCCCCAGGAAAAGCGCCAGCATATAGACCGAGCCATACAGGCCGGTGCCGAAGACAAAGGAAAGGCCGCAGCCCAGCGAAAAACTGCGATGGCGAAAACGGCGCAAATCCACAAAGGGCATGGCATGGGACAGGGCACGCCACACGCCAATCACGCCCGAGGCAACACAGATGGCGGCCAGGGTGACGACATACAGTCCTTGCCAGTGGCGTGACGGCGCTTCATTGAGCAGCAGTTGAAGGGTGCCCAGGAAAATCGCCGCCAGGGTCAATGTGAGATAGTCGATGGTTTTCAGCACCGACAATTCCGCCTTGCCGGTGCGCACGCACAGTCCCACCACCAGGCAGACCAGCAATCCGAACGGGATGTTGATCAGGAAAATCCAGGCCCAGGAAAAGTTTTGCGTGAAATAGCCGCCGACCAGCGGACCGATGGTGGGCGCGATCATGGCGAAGAGGCCCGCCAGCACCGTGGCCAGCACCTGTCGCTCTTTGGGCATCATCACGAAGATGGAGGTGAAGACGGCCGGGATCAGCATGCCGCCGCAAAAGCCCTGGATGACCCGCAGCGCAATCAGCATTTCGAGCGAAGTGGAGAAGGCGCAAGCCCCGCTGGCCAAAGTGAAGCCCAGTGTCGCGGACACGAACATCCAGCGCAGCGACAAGGCGCGGGTGAGGATCCCGGTCAGGGGAATGGCGATCACCTCGGCCATCAGATAGCCGGTCTGGATCCAGCCCAGCCGTTCCGGGGCGATATGAAAATGCGCGCCGATGGTGGTCAGCGCGCTGGCCACGACCTGGATATCAAGCACCGCCATGAACAGGCCCAGGCACATGGCGATAAAGCCGAGCCAGAGGCGGATCATGCTGTGCGGCGGCCTGCCAGGCCGGTTTCTTCCTGCCGGATGCGCCAGTACAGCAGTGCCGCATTGGCGATGGAAAATATGATCGCCACCGTCACTTCCCCGAACGCCAGCGGCAGCACCGCAATCTCGCCCGCCACCACCATGTAATTGGGATGACGCACAAAGCGATAAGGTCCGCCGGTGATCAAAGGCGCATCAGAAAGCGAAATGATGCGCGTGGTCCAATAGGGACCCAGCGTCGCCAGCACCCAGATGCGCAAACCCTGAAGCACGATAAAGATGCCCAGCAGCGGCCAGGAAATCACAGTGGGGCGGGGCAGGAACCACAGGATTGCCAGCAGCCAAAGCGTATGCAGGGCGATGATCAGCGGATAATGGCGGGCGCCGATTTCCACCGCGCCGCGCTCCAGCAAGGCTTTTGTATTGTGCTGGGCCAGGCCCAGCTCAAACTGCCGCTGCACCACCACCAGCGCCAGGATGATGTACGCGATGGTGGTGGGATTCATCGTCCGTCCAGCATCAGGAAGGTTGCGCTAAAGCCGGGACCGAGCGCCGTGAGCAAGGTCTGCTGCCCCATCAGTTTCATCCGCTCGGCGACAAACAGCGCCGTTACCGCCGACATGTTGCCATAGTCCCTGAGCACCGCGCGGCTTTCCTTCAAATCGCCGCGCTGCATGTCCATCGCATCTTCGAGGGCATCCAGCACCTTGGCGCCGCCGGGATGGCAGGCGAAACCGTCAATCTCGTCCAGCATGATGCCGTTCTTGCCCAGAAAGCCGTCCAGCAATTTGCGGAAATCGTCGGCGACCAGGGCGGGGATGGATTTGGCGAAGCGCGCCTGCAAGCCGTCTTCCGCCATGTCCCAACCCATCACATCGAGCGAATCCGGCCAGGTATATTCGCCCGCCGCACCCACCTGCGGCCCATCGCCGTCGGTGGACAGGATTGCGCCCGCCGCGCCGTCGCCGAACAAGGCCGAGGCCACGATATTGCTCTTGGAAAAATCATTCTTGCGGAAGGTGAGCGCGCACAATTCCACCGCCAGGAAAAGCACCTTGCTGCCCGGTTCGGAGCGCGCCATCTGCGCCGCCCGCGCCAACCCGATCACGCCGCCGGCACAGCCCAGGCCGAAAATCGGCAGGCGCTGGATGTCACGGCGCAGGCCCATGCGCTCGACCAGCAGCGCATCGAGGCTTGGGGTGGCGACGCCGGTGGTAGACACCATCACGATGGCGTCCAACTCGTCTTTCTTGATGCCGGTTTCTTGCAGCAATTTTTCGGTGACCTCGGCCAGGAGGTCCACCGCATTGGAAACATAGAGCGCGGTGCGGTCCACCCAGCCATGTTCCTCAAGGTACCAGTCGATCGGCACGCAGGAATAACGCCGTTCGATGCCGGTATTCTGGAAGACGGGGATCATGCGTGAAATATCCCGCACGCCGCCGAACAGCTTGTGGGCGTAGTTTTCAGCCTCGTCCTGGGCGATGACGAATGGGGGCACGGCCGATTTCAGGCCCAAAAGGCGGGAGCGCATAGTTCCTCGTGAATTGTCGGATGGGGCCTTCAGGCTGCGTTCATAATGCATGCTTCATTGTGGCGTTCCAATGCAGCGGGAGCCAATTGTGGTGGATTTGCGGCCCTATGTCCTGTTGCGAAGCCAATTGAGGCCATGCGAATATGTGGGCCTTCAGGGGCATAATCTTTCGAGCGGAATTCGGATAATGAAAAAACTTGTTTTCGCCACGGTCGCCATGCTGGCTTGCAGCGGGTTTTCCAGCGCCTACGCCCAGACCGAGATCGAAGAGGGCAAGGCCGTATTCCAGCGCTGCGCCATCTGCCACAAGGTGGACAAGGGCGCCGGCAATGGCCTGGGCCCCAACCTGTTTGGCGTGGTGGGCCGCAAGGCAGCCGCCCTGCCGGACTTCCAATATTCGGGTCCCCTGAAAAGTTCCGGGATCACCTGGAACAAGGAAACGCTGGCGAAATGGATCGCCGGTCCCGCCAAGCTGGTTCCGGGCAACAAAATGGCCTTCCCGGGCATCAGCAGCAAGGACCAGATCCAGGACGTCATCTCCTATCTGGGCAGCCTGAAATAAGCATTCCTTTACGTGGCAGAATGCCGCATCAGGATTTGCTGCAACGCAGCAAATCCTGTAGCCTTGGCATGCCTGCCACCCCTGCCCCTTCGTTGACAGCGGACAAGACCGGCGCCTAATTTTTGCGCCGCACAACAGCACGGCGCCAACCACAAGCCGGTTCATCCGGCGGTCAGAAGGCCGTCCTTTTTGGGATCCGATAACGCGATGAAAGTCCTGGTGCCCGTCAAGCGGGTGGTCGACTACAACGTGAAGGTCCGGGTGAAGTCGGATGGCAGCGGCGTGGACCTCGCCAACGTCAAGATGTCCATGAACCCCTTTGACGAAATCGCCGTCGAGGAAGCGGTGCGCCTGAAGGAAAAGGGCAAGGCCAGCGAAATCATCGCCGTATCCATCGGGCCGGCGCAAGCCAGCGAAACGCTGCGCACCGCTTTGGCGATGGGCGCCGATCGCGGCATCCTGGTGAAAGTGGAGGGCGAGGTGGAGCCGCTGGGGATAGCGAAAATCCTCAAGGCCATTTGCGAGGCCGAAAAGCCCATGCTGGTGATCACCGGCAAGCAGGCGATTGACGATGATTCCAACCAGACCGGCCAGATGCTGGCGGCGCTGCTGGGCTGGGGCCAGGGCACCTTCGCCCACAGCCTGGAGCTTTCCGAGGCTTCCGCGAAAATCGCGCGAGAGATTGATGGCGGGCTCCAGACCGTCGAAGTGAAATTGCCCGCCGTGATGACCACCGATTTGCGGCTGAACGAGCCGCGTTATGCCTCGCTGCCCAACATCATGAAGGCCAAGAAAAAAACCATCGAGGAAAAAGCGCCCGCCGATTACGGCGTGGACGTTGCGCCTCGCCTGAAAATACTGAAGGTCAGCGAGCCGCCCAGGCGCGGCGCCGGCGTCAAGGTCAAGAGCGTGGGCGAGTTGCTCGACAAGCTCAAAGAAGCCGGTGCGATCTGATGGCCGCCCTTGTCATTGCCGAACACGACAACAAGACGCTCAATGATGCCACCGCCAAGACAGTGACGGCGGCGGCGCAAATCTCCACGCCGGTGCATGTGCTGGTGGCCGGGGAAAATTGCAAAGCGGTTGCCGATGAAGCCGCCAAGATCGCCGGCGTGGAAAAAGTGCTGCTGGCCGACAATGCGCTGTATGCGAAGGCGATCGCCGAAGCGATGGAAGCGCTGATCTTGTCGGTGGCGGACAAATATGACGCCATCCTGGCGCCCGCCACCACCAGCGCAAAGAATTTCCTGCCGCGCGTCGCCGCCAGGCTGGATGTGCCGCAGATTTCCGAAATCCTCAAAGTGGTCAGCGCCGATACGTTCGAGCGGCCGATCTATGCCGGCAACGCCATCGCGACTGTGCAGGCGGCGGCGGGAAAAAAGATCATCACGGTGCGCACCACCACCTTCAAGCCGGCGGGCGACGGCGGCAACGCAGCGATCGAAAATCTGGCGGCAGCAGCCGATCCAGGCCTGTCCAAATTCGACAGCGAGGCCTTGTCCAAATCCGAACGCCCGGAACTGACCTCCGCCAGGATCGTGATTTCCGGCGGACGAGGCCTGGGTTCGGGCGAGAATTTCGCCCTGATTGACAAGATCGCCGACCGGCTGCATGCCGCCGTGGGCGCGTCGCGCGCCGCCGTGGATGCGGGTTACGTGCCCAATGATTACCAGGTGGGCCAGACCGGCAAGATGGTGGCGCCGGAGCTGTACCTGGCAGTGGGCATTTCCGGGGCCATCCAGCATTTGGCGGGCATGAAGGATTCCAAGGTGATCGCGGCGATCAACAAGGATGAAGAAGCACCGATTTTCCAGGTCGCCGACTATGGCCTGGTTGCCGATCTGTTTCAGGCCTTGCCCGAAATGGACCAGGAACTGGCCAAGCGCGGCTATTAAGAGATCAAGAGTAAAGGGTTTGCATCATGGCACTTGAACGTATCGGCATTATTGGCGCGGGTCAGATGGGCACCGGCATTGCCCATGTGCTGGCGCTGGCTGGCTATGACGTGGTGCTTGATGATGTGAACAAGGACGCGCTGGGCAAGGCGCTGGACCGCATCGAAAAGAACATGCAGCGCCAGGCCGCCAAGGGCGTGATCGGCGAGGATGCCATTGCGCCCGCGCTGGCGCGCATCCGCACCACCAGCTCCATGGATGACCTCAAGGACCGCGAACTGGTGATCGAGGCGGCAACGGAAGACGAAGCCATCAAGAAGAAAATCTTCCAGGAGCTGTCACCGCGCCTGAACGACAAGGCGATGGTGGCCACCAACACATCGTCCATTTCGGTCACGCGATTGGCCGCCGCCACCGACCGCCCTGAGCGCTTCATCGGATTGCATTTCATGAATCCGGTGCCGTTGATGCAGCTGGTGGAAGTGATCCGCGGCATCGCCACCGATGACGCCACCTTCCAGGCGGCGCTGGAGATTGTCCGCCGGGTGGGCAAGACCGCCGCCTATGCCGAGGATTTTCCCGCCTTTATCGTCAACCGCATCATCATGCCGATGATCAACGAGGCGGTTTACACTCTGTATGAAGGCGTCGGAAACGTGGACGCCATCGATACCGCCATGCGGCTGGGCGCCAATCATCCCATGGGGCCGCTGCAGCTTGCCGATTTCATCGGCCTCGATACCTGTTTGGCCGTTATGCAGGTGCTGTATGAAGGCCTGGCGGATTCCAAATACCGCCCCTGCCCGCTGATGGTGAAATATGTGGAAGCCGGATGGCTGGGAAAGAAGACCGGCCGCGGATTTTACGACTATCGCGGAGAGCATCCGGTCCCGACGCGCTAGCTGCTCGTCAGGCTCTTAAAGTATTCGATGGATTCCGGCGCATCCCATTCGGCCGGGCCTTCGGCTTTTGCGACGACCTTGCCGGTGGGATCAATCAGCACCGTGGTCGGCATGCCCACCACCTGGAAGCTGCGCATCAGGACAACGTCGCTGTCCTTGAGCGAACCCAGAATCCCGGCATTGTGACTCTTCAGGAAAGCCACGGCGTCCACCGGGGTCTTGTCCATGTTCACCGCCAGCACCTGAAGGCCAGGGACCGCGCCTGACACCCTGGCCAGGGCCGGCAGTTCCGCCACGCAAGGCGCGCACCAGGTGGCCCAGAGATTCAGCAGCACATATTTTCCTTTATAGTCGGAAAGGGCGTGGCGGGCGCCGCCGGCATCGCTAAACGCCACAGCCGGCGCGGCTTTGGCGGGGTTTTGGGGCGCCAGGGCGGCAAGCTGTTTGGGCAGAGCAGCCTTGTCATGGACAGGCTTATGCCCGATCCCATATAGAACGGCAGCGGCCAGGACCAACACGGCACCCAGGCTGAGAGCAAGCATTTTGCGGTTCATGACAATTTCCTGCGGCGGCACAGACGATGAGTTCTAACAAAATGTGGGGCGGGCGGTTTGATAGCGGCCCCGCGGCGATCATGGGGGAGATTACCCCCTCCATCGATTTCGACAAGCGGCTGGCGGGAGAAGACCTGGCGGGTTCGAAAGCGCATGTGCGCATGCTGGCGGTGGAAGGCATCATCTCCAAGGATGACGGCCAGGCCATCCTGCGCGGCCTGGAGCAGATCGAAAAAGAGATCGCGGACGGCAGCTTGGTCTTCAAGCGGGAGCTGGAAGACATCCATTTGAACATCGAGGCGCGGCTGGCCGAGATCATCGGCCCGGCGGCCGGACGGCTGCACACCGCGCGCTCGCGCAACGACCAGGTGGTCACCGATTTCCGCCTTTGGGTGCGCAGCGCCTGCGAGCGCGCCGATGGCGGATTGCTGGCATTGCAGCGGGCCCTGTTCGCGCAGGCCGAGAAACATGTCGCCACCATCATGCCGGGCTTTACCCATATGCAGGTGGCGCAGCCGGTGACCTTCGGCCATCACATGATGGCCTATGTCGAAATGTTCGCCCGCGACCGGGGACGCTTCGAGGATGCCAGGAAGCGGCTGAATGAATCGCCCCTGGGTGCGGCCGCCCTGGCCGGCACATCCTTTCCCATCGACCGGGACAACACCGCCAAGACGCTGGGCTTTGCCCGGCCGATGCGCAATTCCATGGACGCGATTTCGGCGCGTGATTTTGCGCTGGAGTATCTGGCAGCTTGCGTCATCACCGCCACCAACCTGTCGCGGCTGGCGGGCGAGCTGGTGCAATGGTCCACGCCGGCTTTCGGCTTTGTGAAATTGTCCGATGCCTTCACCACCGGCTCTTCCATCATGCCGCAAAAGCGCAATCCCGATGCCGCCGAACTGGTGCGCGGCAAGACCGGGCGCGTGCTGGGCGATTTCGTGGCGCTGGCCACCGTGATCAAGGGCTTGGTGCTGACCTATGGCACCGACATGCAGGAAGACAAGGAGCGGGTGTTCGACGCTGCCGACACGGTGGAGCTTTGCCTGGCGGCCATGGCGGCGATGATTGCCGACCTGACGGCGCAGCCCGACAAGATGCGCGCCGCGGCCGAGCCCGGCTATCCCACCGCCACCGACCTGGCGGACTGGGTGGTGCGGGTGCTGAAAAAGCCTTTCCGCGAGGCGCATCATATTGCCGGCAGCATCGTCAAGCTGGCGGAAACAAAAGGGGTGGCCCTGGACCAGGTGCCGCTTGCCGAGATGCAGGGCATTGAGCCTGCCATTACAAAGGAAGTCCTGGCGGTGCTGTCGCTGGAATCCTCCGTCAATTCGCGCATGAGCCTTGGCGGCACTGCGCCGGCGCGGGTGAAGGAACAGATCGCCTACTGGAAGGGATTGCTGAAATGAAAAGCAAGGCTCTTCTCATCCTCCTTGTCCTCAGCCTTGTGACAGCCTCTTGCGGCGTGAAGAACGACCTCACCCGTCCCAACGGCACCACCACGCCCAAGGATGAGCCCGATCCTTCCAAGCCCCCCTTCCCGGTCGGGCGATGAATTATTTCGCTTACAAGAACGGCGTGCTGAGCGCCGAAGGCGTTTCGCTGGAAACATTGGCGCGCGAAGTCGGCACGCCTTTTTACTGCTATTCCAGCGCCACGCTGGAACGCCATTACAAGGTGTTCGCCGCGGCGCTGCCGAAGGATGCGCTGGTCGCCTTTTCGGTCAAGGCCAATGGCAATCTTGGCGTGCTCAAAACCCTGGCCAAGCTGGGCGCGGGCGCCGATGTGGTGTCGGGCGGCGAACTGAAAAAAGCGCGCGCGGCTGGTATCGAAGCCGGCAAAATTGTTTTTTCCGGTGTCGGCAAGACGCGGGCGGAAATGCGCCTCGCCTTGAGCGAGGGCATCTATCAATTCAATGTCGAGAGCGAGCCGGAGCTGGAAGCGCTGAACGGCGTGGCGCTGGAAATGAACCGGCTGGCCCCCGTGACTTTGCGCATCAATCCCGATGTGGACGCCAAGACCCATGCCAAGATCACCACCGGCACGGCGGAAACCAAGTTCGGCATTCCCTTCGTCCATGCGCGCGAGGCTTACAAAAAAGCCGCCAGCATGAAAGGCATCGAGATTGTCGGCGTGGATGTGCATATCGGCAGCCAGATCACCGATATGGAACCCTTTGAAGCGGCCTTCAACCGCATCGCCGGTTTGGTGAAGGATCTGCGCGCCGACGGCCACGCCATCACCCGCCTCGACCTGGGTGGCGGGCTGGGCGTTCCATATGAACATGACAATGATCCGCCGCCCGATCCTGCCGCCTATGGCCAGGTGGTGGCGCGCGCCACTGCTGCGCTGGGCTGCCGGCTGATCTTCGAGCCGGGCCGGCTGATCGCCGCCAATGCCGGTGTGCTGGTGTCGGAAGTGATTTACGTCAAGCACGGCGATGCCAAGACCTTCGCCATCATCGATGCGGGCATGAATGACCTGATCCGCCCGGCCTTGTACGATTCCCATCACGAGATTGTCCCGGTCCGGGAACCCGGGGTCGGGGCGGCACGCATAAACTATGACGTGGTGGGGCCGGTGTGCGAAACCTCCGACCTTTTTGCGGCAAATCGCCCCCTGCCTGCCCTGAAATCCGGAGACCTGGTGGCCATCCTTTCGGCCGGCGCCTATGGCGCGGTCATGTCATCGGCCTATAACGCCCGGCCCCCCGCGCCAGAGGTCTTGGTGGCGGGCGATGAGTGGGGCATTGTACGGGCGAGACAGGATCATGACGACCTTATCGCCCAGGACAGTATCCCCATCTGGCTTCGCGACTGACAGGCGGCTGACGCGCCTGATCCGTCTGGCGCGGGCAAGCCTTTTGGCCGAGCGCATTGTTCCGGCGCTGTGGCCGGCTTTCGGATTTTCCGGTCTTTATATCGCCCTGTCCCTCACCGGACTTTTCGCTTTCATTCCCTGGCCGCTGCAGGCGCTGCTGCTGGCCGCCACCATCACCGCCAGCCTGCTGGCGCTGGAGGCGGGCTTTGAGAATTTCGCCTGGCCCAAATGGTGGGATGGGGCACGGCGGCTCGAAGACGGCAGCGGGCTCACCCATCGCCCGATTTCCGAAAGCCAGGACAGGCTGATCGGTGACGATCCCTTCGCCGTGGAATTGTGGCGGCTGCACCAGGCGCGCAATCTTTCCCTGGGAAAATTGCGCGTGCCGTTTCCAGCGCCGGATTTGTCGGCGCGTGATCCGCGCTATCTGCGCTATGGCGTGCTGTTGCTTCTGGCCGGCGGACTGGTGCTGGCGGGTGCGAGCTGGCGTGAAAGACTTATGCGCGGCCTTGACAGCGGCGCCGGACTTGCCACCAGCATCGACGCCTGGATTGATCCGCCGCCCTATACCGGATTGCCGCCGGTTTACCTGGCGCCGGGCGAGACCAATGTGATTTCCGCGCCGGTGGGTTCGACCCTGAACTTGCGCGCCCACAATGCCGCCCATGCGCCGGGACTGTCGCTGGGCAGCGCCGGGTCAAACCCGCGCTTCACCGGCGGCAATGGCGAATATTCCGGCACGGCGCGGCTTGAGTACGATACCCATCTGCGGGTGCGCGCCAGCGGCCATGTCATCGGCAATTGGCGCATCCATGCCGTTGCGGACGCGGTGCCGGTGATCCTGTTCGACGGCACACCCGGTCCCACGGAACGCCAGGCGATGAAAATTTCCTTCCGCGCCCGCGACGATTATGGCGTGACGGGCGCCAGGCTTGTTGTGACGCCGCAGGGGCGCCCGGGCGCGCCGCTGGGCGTGGATCTGCCCATGGCGCCGGGCAAAAGCGTGACCCAGACAAATTATATCGACCTCACCGCCCATCCCTATGCCGGGTTGATGGTCGAGGGCCATCTGGAAGCAAGGGATGGCGCAGGCCAGGCCGGCAAAAGCCCCACCATCCGCTTTCGCCTGCCGGCGCGGGTCTTCACCGATCCGCTGGCGCGGGCGCTGATCGAACAGCACCAGAACCTGGCGGCCAGCGATGCGGCGGGCCGCAGGCTGGTGATGCGCACGCTCGACGCGCTGACTTTCGCGCCGGACAAATTCTACGAGGGCAAGAGCGGTCTCTATATGGGCATCCGCGCCGCCTATTGGGGCATCCGTGCGGCGCGGGCGCCGTCCGACATCACCCATGTCGAGGACCTGCTGTGGCAGATGGCGATGAGCCTGGAGCAGCGCGGATTGCTGGATGCCGCCAATGAACTGCGCCGCTTGCAGCAGGAAATCACCCAGGCGCTGGCGATGCATGCGCCGCAGGATGTGATCGACCAGCTGCTCAACAAGTACCAGGAAGCCATGCGGCGCTACATGCAGGCGCTGGCCAACAATCCTTCGCCCCCGCAGCCGCCGGGACAGCAACAGGGCGAAACCAAGACCCTGACCGAAAAGGACATCCAGGATTTGCTGAAAGCGATTCAGCAGATGTCGGCGGCGGGCAACCGCGAGCAGGCGGCGCAGATGATGGCCATGCTGCAAAGCCTGATGGAAAACATGCGCGTGACGCAAGGCAATGGCGCAGGCGAGCAGAACAAGGCGGTGAATGACGCCATCCAGAAATTCGGCGATTTGATGGGCAAGGAACGCGCCCTGATGGACAAGACCATGCGCCAGAAGAATGGCAATGGCGATCCCAAGGACGGCGGGGCACAGGGCCTGGCGCAGCAGCAGCAGGCGCTGAAAAAGCAGCTGGATGACGCCACCAAGGGGCTGGACAAAAAGCTCGGCAGCAAGCTGGGTCCGGCTGGCGAGGCGATGCAGCGGGCGCAAAAGGCGCTCTCCGAAAAGAATCTCGACAATGCCAGCAACGAAGAAAAGAAAGTGCTGGACGCGCTGCGCCAAGGCGCCGAGGCGCTGGCGAAAGAAGCGCAATCCGGGCAGAACGGCCAGCGCGGCGACAGCGACAATGATCCGCTGGGCCGCTCCAAGGGCGGCGCCAGCAACGCCACCAAGGTTCCGGGCGCGGGCGATCTGGCGCGCGCGAGAGAGATTTTGCAGGAGTTGCGCAAGCGGGCGGGTGAGCGCGGCCGGCCGCAGCAGGAGCTGGATTATTACGACCGGCTTCTCAAAGAATTTTAGCGTTCCAGATAATAGGTCAGCGTCACCACCACGCGCACTTTCTTGTCGATGGTGCTGGCCTGGGGCGGGGTGTAACCGCCCTCGCCCGAAGTCTGCGCCGCCGCGCTGTCGCGCGATCCTACCGAGAAAAAGCCCTGGTTGGCGGACTGGATGGAGCCCACGCGGCTGCCCGCGTCATTGGCGAATTGCTGGGCGGCATCGCGCGCATTCTGGGTGGCGGCGCGCAGCATCGGCGCCTTGATGTCGTTGAGCTTGGTGAACTGGAAATCCGCGCTGTTGCTGGTCAGCACGATGCCCTGCTGGGTCAGGTCATTGAGCGTGTTGGTGGTGGCATCCACCAGCGTGACATTGGTGGACCGCACCGTGATGGTCTTCTTGATGATGTAGCGCTGGTCCGGCGTGATCGTATTGGAGCGATACTGGTTGGCCATGAGGTCGTTGACCTCCAGCGGACCGGACTTGACCTCGTCGGCCTTGAAGCCTTTCTGCACCAGGAAACTGGTAATGGTTTTTTCGCTGGCACTGGACTGGTTGTACAGCGAAGCCAGATTGCCGCCGGTGATGGAATAGCTGATCTGCCACAAGGCCAGGTCGGCTTTGACATCCTGCTCGGCAAAGCCTTTCACCGTGACGGTGTTGGAAGCAAGCTTGCCGTTGTAAATGGTGTTGCTGACGAAATAACCCGCCAGCGCCAGGCCCGCCGCGACCAGCAAGCCCAGGATGAAGGCGCTGGCCCTGATGTTGCTATTGTCCGGCATGAGTGCCTCCTGGATGACTTTGCTGATGGGGAGCGTGGTCCCCCGACGTTGGTAGCGGTTCGGGTCAGACCACGCGACTAATATAAGGCAGCGCACGGTGCTTGCCGGAATCATCCATGCCATAGCCGATGACAAAATCATTGCCGGCCTCGAACGCGACATAATCGGCCTTGGCGACGGCATCGGGGCGTTTCTTGTCCAGCGCCACCGCCACCTGCACGCTGGCCGCGCCCGCCGCCTCGATCAGCGATACGGCTTTTCGGATGGTGCGGCCGAAATCCAGAACCCCGTCAATCACCAGCACATGGCGCCCGGCGATCTGTTCCGAGGGCCCCGCAATCATCGAGATGGCGCTGGCGACGCGCTTGTCGCCATAGGAGCGCAGCCAGAGCATTTCGATTTCCAGCTCGACGCCTTCGCGCGCCAGCGCCCGCACCAGGTCGGCGGCAAAAATAAATCCGCCCACCAGCACCGGCATGGCGATGTCCGGCAGCAGGGGCGCGCGGGCGATCTGTTTTGCAAGTTCGCCCACCCGTGCCGCAATCGCTTCTTCGCTGTGCAGGACGGTATGGGTCATTTCTCGTCCTTGGCGAAACGCACTTCCAGGTGCCGCGCCGCGGCGGGCGGGCTGGACAGCCGCGTCAGGAAGGGAATGGATTTGCCCGGCTTAAGACTCTGCGCCGAAGGCGTGAAATTCCAGTGATAGAGTTCGTGGTTGGCGTTATCGCTCAGCGTCACGCGCACGCTTTGGGGGACCGGCAATTCGCGCGTGCCGTTGTTGACGATCTGTCCCGTGACCGCCAGCACCACCTGGCCGTCCTCATTTTCGCGGTGATAATCCACGCGGGCGAAATCAATGCCGCTCACATTCACTTTCATGCCCAGGCTGGAATAGACGCCGGCCGATTGCGGCCAGATCACCGTGATCTCCTGGCGATAGCGCACCGCCGACAGGCCAATCAGCAGCACCACGGCAATCAGGCCGATCCAGCCCAGCACCACGCCCAGAAGCGGCAGCAAGGGCCGGCGTGGCCGGGACGGGGCGGGCGCGGAAACAGCGGCGGGCCGGGGACGCGGGACTTCCTCCTCGGCGACCGGACCCGCCGGAGCGGTTTCCGCCACCGCAACAGGCTGCGGCTCGGGGTCCGGCAGGGCAATGGTTTCCGGCACGGGGCCCGGCTGGTGCCAGACATGGCCGCATTTGGCGCAGCGAACCTGCCGCCCGTCAGGCGGGAATTTCGCCTCGTCGGTCTGGTAGCGCGTGGCGCAGGCGGGGCAGGTGAGAATCATGCTGGGATTTCGGGCTTTCCTCACGAAAATAGGGGTCAACACCGATGACCGCAAGGCGTCCTGCGGCTATGGTCGCGCCATGGTTCGCTTTGAAAATGTCGGCATGCGCTATGACGCGGGCCCCGAAGTGCTGCGCGATGTCACCTTTGTGCTGGAGGCGGGCTCTTTCACCTTCCTCACCGGGCTTTCCGGGGCGGGCAAGACCACCCTGCTGAAACTGATTTACCTGGCCGAACCGCCCTCGCGGGGCCTTATCACCCTGTTCGGCCGCGACCTGGCCACCGCCAAGCGCACCGCGCTGCCGGCCCTGCGCCGCCGCATCGGCGTGGTGTTCCAGGATTTCCGCCTGCTCGACCATCTTTCCGCCTTCGACAATGTCGCGCTGCCGCTGCGCCTGGCGGGAAAGCGTGTCAGCGATTATGCCCGCGATGTGGAAGAACTGCTCTCCTGGGTGGGACTGGGCGACCGCATGAATTCGGCGCCGCCCACCCTTTCGGGCGGCGAGCAGCAGCGCGTCGCCATTGCAAGAGCCGTGGTGGCGCGGCCCGACCTTCTGATCGCCGATGAGCCCACCGGCAACGTCGATCCGGAAATGGGCGCCAGGCTGATCCGCCTGTTCAGCGAATTGAACCGGCTTGGCACCACGGTGCTGATCGCCACCCATGATCGCACCCTGATTGAAACCGCCCGCGCCCGCGAGATGCGGCTGGTGGACGGCCGGCTGGTGGAACTGCGGGCCAGCGCCGCATGATGAACAACAGCGCCCATGTCCTGCCCCGCGACAAGGGCGCCGCCCCGCTCGATTTTGTTATTGCGGTGATGGCGTTTCTCGCTGCGCTGGCGCTGGGCGCATCGCTGATCGCCGACCGCGCTGCTGCCGGCTGGCAATCGGGCCTTGCCGCCAAGCTGACGGTGCAGGTGCTGCCGCCGGAGACCGGCGACGCCAATGCCGGATTGCAGGCGCAGATCCAGGCCGCGCTGGATGTGCTGAACGCCACGCCGGGCATCGCCCATGCCGAACTGATTTCCGATACCGACACGCAAGCGCTGGTCGAGCCCTGGATCGGCAAGAACAACCTTGTCTCGGAAATTCCCCTGCCCCGGCTGATCGACGCCACCATCGTGCCCGGCGAAGAAGTCGATGTTGCCGCCCTGACGCAAAAGCTAAAACAGGCGGCGCCTTCCGCCCTGGTGGATGATCACAGCCGCTGGATCGGACGGCTGGGCGCATTGGCGGGCGCGGTGCGTTACAGCGCCTATGCCATCTTGCTGCTGATCGCCGGCGCCACCGCCGCCGCTGTTTCCTTCGCCACGCGGGCGGGCCTCAGCGCGCATCATGAAATGGTCGAGCTGCTGCACCAGATGGGCGCGCTGCCCAGCTTCATCGCCCGAACCGTGGAATGGCATTATTTCATTTCCGCCCTGATGGCGGCCCTTGCCGGCACCCTGGTGGCGGCGGTCCTGTTCCTGGGCGCCAGTGGGCTGGAAAGCTTCGGCGTCGAGGCGGTGCCTTTCCTGCCGCCTTTGTCGCTGAAATGGACGGAAATTCCCTGGCTTCTGGCTGTTCCTGCCGCAACCGCGGCCATCGCCTGGGCCACGGCCCGCATATCGGTGCTTTCGGTGGTCAAGGCCATCTATTAGACTTCGGCTCCAATGATAAGAAAATTCCGCACTGCCGTGATTCTGGTGGCACTGGCCTATGGCCTGGCTTTTTTCCTTTGGGTCTCGCTGCTGCCCACAACCCCGCAAATCACGCCGCAGGCCGACGCCATTGTTGAACTGACCGGCGGCGGCGCCCGTTTGGATACGGCCGTGGCGCTGTTCGAAAAAGGCGTTGGAAAAAGGTTGCTGATCAGCGGCGTCAGCCTTGCCACCACCAAGGCAACCCTGAAATCCAGGTCGGACGGCGGCGAACGTTTCGAATGCTGCGCCGATATCGGCTATGCCGCCGAAGACACCCATGGCAACGCCGTGGAGGCCGCAGAATGGGCCCATGCCCATCAATATCGCAGCATCATCGTGGTCACCGCGCGCTATCACATGCCGCGCGCCATGCGCGAATTTCGCCGCGCCTTGCCGGATGTGACGCTGCTGTCCTATCCGGTGGACCAGGATTCCATCGACCTTTCCGGCTGGTGGCGGCGCCCGCCCACCATTTTGCTGCTGCACCGCGAATTCCTGAAATACCTCGCCAGCCTTGTGACCACGAACCTGGCGGCGCAATGATCTTCCTGCGTTCGGCGCTGTTCATGGCCTGGTTCGTGGCTGTCACCCTGGTCATGGCCCTGGTCTTCCTGCCACTGCTTGTCCTGCCGCGCAAAGCCACGGTGTGGATGGCGCGGCTATGGGCGACGGTGACGCTGTCCAGCCTCAAACTTGTCTGCGGCACCGGCATGCGGGTGATCGGCGCGCGGCCGCACGGCGGCGTTCTGGTCGCCTCCAAGCATATGAGCATGTGGGACACGCTGGGACTTTACCTGCTGCTGGATGATCCGGGCATCGTGCTCAAGCGCGAGCTGCTCTATATTCCTTTCTTCGGCTGGTATCTGTGGAAGGCGGCAGCTATCCCCATTGATCGCAGCGCCGGCGCCGACGCCATGCGCCGCATGATCCATGCCGCGCAAAAGGCGCTGGCGGCGGGACGTCCCATCCTGATTTTTCCCGAAGGCACGCGCAAGAAACCCGGCGCGCAGCCCGACTACAAGCCCGGCGTGGCGGGACTTTACGGGTTGCTGAAAATTCCCTGCGTCCCGGCGGCGCTGGATTCGGGCGTCTACTGGAACGGTTTCTGGAAGAATCCCGGCGCCGTCAGCGTGGAATTCCTGGAGGTGATCCCGCCGGGACTGAAGCGTCATGACTTTATGCCGCTGCTGGAACAACGCATCGAGACGGCCACCGCCCGGCTTCTGGAACAGGCGCCATGAGCCAGGAAGAATTCACCCCGCCCGGCAGTTGCGGCAGCTGCGTGGTGTGCTGCGAAGCCCTCAACATCAATACGCCGCAGATCACAAAAAAAAGCGGCGTGTTGTGCCAGCATTGCACTGGCGGCGGCTGCGGCATTTATCAGACAAGGCCGCAAGTCTGCCGCGGCTTTTATTGCGGCTGGCGCATGATCAAGGGCTTTGGCGAGGACTGGCGTCCTGATCGCAGCGGAATCCTGATCCTGGTAGTGCCGGATCATCCCGCCCAATATACCGGCGCCGCGACAGGGTTTAACTTCGTCATTCTGGGCGGCGAAGCGGCAATCATGCGGCCAGGCGTCAGCGAATATATCGCCCAGCTTGTCTCCCATGACGTCGCGGTGTTCCTGTCAGCCGACAGCCTCAAGACCCTGATCAATGATTTCCTCAAGGACCTAGTGGCGGCAGGCAACATGCCGGGTGTCACAAAGATGCTGCTGCATATCTACAATCTGCACCTGGAAGCCAAGCGCACAGGGCTGTTGGATGCCGACGGCAATATGACGGAAAACGCCCTGCGTTAAGCGTCGTTTTGGCGCAAAATCCGGTAGTGACGCAGTTTGAAACTATTTGCACGGGTATGCTGACTTTAGGGCTCCCTCAAGCACAAAGGACGGCGCGCGGTCCCAGAGTTCGGGGTGATCGCTGAGGTATTCGCTCTGCGCTAAAGTTGTCAGTACAGCAGTTGGCAGACTGTTTGGGCGTCTCTCGACAGGCGATTTATGACTGGAAAGCTGGCCGAAATATCAAGCAAGTCAATTTGGACAAGCTAAACCACCTCAAAGCCGCTGCGCGGACCATTGCAGAAGCCGGCGTTCCGATTACGCCGATGACATTGGCGCGCAAACTTTCCGGCGGCAACACGCTCCTTGCCACCATCGCCGCAGGCGGTGACGGCGTGCAAATTGCGCAGTCACTGATTAGGGTTCTGAGTAGCGAGGCTGAGCAGCAGCAGCGGCTCGCTAAGCGCCTTGCTGGTCGCGCTACCGCCGGATCGCCGTCAGACTACGGCTCTCCGAAGCTCTCTGAAGAGGCGTAACGCAAAACCGTCCGGTCTTTGTTGCACCAGCGTCTAATCTGTCGAGCTCCTCATTGAGGATTTTCTTTATATCAGCACCGTCGCCAATCGCCTCAAGATCGAGCCCAGACTCATCGCACTTGTCGGTTGTAAATGTGTGCAACTTCCGACAAAAATTCCGGACTATGCCCAACACATTGTCTTTTTCCTCATCCTTATCAAACGGCGTTCTCTCGCTTATGTGCTTTTGAAATTCAAGCGAATAGTCCTCAAGCCGTTTGTGGCTTTTTGACTTGAGTCTTTCTCGATAGGATTTTATCAAAATCTCCATGGGGACGGTTGTCATCTCCATGGTGTTGTAAACAAGAATGCCCACTGGGTGATGTTTTGATAATGCAAACAGCTTGTTTGCAGAATCATATGTTTTATCACCGATGGAAACAGTGCTGTCCGCCGCCAGCGCGACGCCAAGTTTGTTCAAAACTGCGACTTCGGCGGTCATTTGCCCCCAGCACGATTCGCTATTTCTTAGGTTTATACCATCGCGCGGCTGCTGCGGCTTTAGCAATCTTCTTGCGCTTACTGGCGGAAAGACTCTTCGCCCGGGCGATGCCCCCTTTTTTGCCGCCAAGCCTTCCCAAGGCGACGGCTGCGGGGTTCTTGCCCGAGTCTGCCACATCCTCAACTTCACCAACTGAGAGGGCGGCAATGAGTTTCCCAAGCTGGTTAGCATCTTTTGGGCGGTTCCTTGAGCGGTCAGGCATGGGCGAAATGTGCCAGTGGAGGGGCGCTTTGTCACCCCCCGGCCAACCCTTTGATTCTGGCTAATAGGCTCAAAATTCATAATGCGTCACGACCCAAAATCCCCACTGGAACATTTCAGGAACAATCGCCATATTAGGGCGGTATGCCGCCTTCTCTGGCGGAACGCTTTGCAATGTGATTGGTACGGGATTGATGAGCGAAATTTCCCGCCAGATCTGGGACATGAAATACCGCTTCAAGGCGGAAACTGGGGGTGACAAGGATGTCGCCGGCAGCTGGGCGCGCGTGGCCTGTGCCCTGAGCCTGGCAGAGAAGCCGGCGGAGCGGCTTGCCCATGCGCGCGATTTTGCCAGCGCTTTGGTGGGCCACAAATTCCTGCCTGCGGGGCGCATTCTGGCCGGGGCCGGCACGGGCCGCGCCGTCACCCTGTTCAACTGTTTCGTCATGGGGACCATCACCGATTCCATGGACGGAATCTTTTCGGGGCTGCGCGAAGCGGCCCTGACGCTGCAACAGGGCGGCGGCATCGGCTATGATTTCTCCACGCTCCGTCCCAGGGGCGCCGCCGTCAAGGGCGTGGGCGCTGATGCCTCCGGTCCCGTTTCCTTCATGGAAGTGTGGGACGCCATGTGCCGCACCATCATGAGCGCCGGCTCGCGGCGCGGCGCCATGATGGCGACGCTGGCAATCGACCATCCCGACATCGAGGATTTCATTGACGCCAAGCGCACAAGCGGGCGGCTTTCCAATTTCAATCTTTCCGTGCTGGTGTCGGATGCCTTCATGGCGGCGGTGGAAAGCGACGCCAACTGGGACCTGAAATTCGGCGGCAAGCATTATCGCACGCTGAAAGCGCGCACACTTTGGGATCGCATCATGCGGTCCACCTATGACTATGCCGAACCCGGCGTGATCTTCATTGATCGCATTAACAAGCAGAACAACCTGGCCTATTGCGAAACCATCAGCGCCACCAATCCTTGCGGCGAACAGCCCTTGCCGCCCTATGGCGCCTGCCTGCTGGGCTCGATCAACCTGGCCAAGCTGGTGCGCAATGCCTTTGAGGAGGATGCGCGGCTGGACCTTGAGGAACTGGAACGCCTCACACACATCGCGGTGCGCATGCTGGACAATGCGATTGGCGTGTCGCGCTTTCCACTGGATGCGCAGCGGCAGGAAGCCTTCGCCAAGCGCCGCATCGGGCTGGGCGTCACCGGCTTGGCCGATGCCCTGATCTTCTGCCGCGTGCGGTATGGTTCGGGTGAAAGCGTGGCCCTGATCCGGCAGTGGCTGTCCGCCTTGAGCAACGCCGCCTATCGCGCAAGTGCGCAGCTGGCGCGCGAGAAAGGCGCTTTCCCGCTGTTCGACAAGGATGCCTATCTGGCGCGGCCGCATATCCAGGCGCTTCCGCCCGACATCTTCCAGGCCATCGCAAGCCACGGCATTCGCAATGCGCTGCTGACCTCCATCGCGCCCACGGGCACGATTTCGCTGTTCGCCGACAATGTATCGAGCGGGGTGGAGCCGGTCTTCGCCCTATCCTACAGCCGCAAGGTGCTGCAGCCCGATGGCAGCAAGACCGAGGAAATGGTCGAGGATTACGCCCTGCGCAAATTCAAGGTGCGCTTTGGCGAAGGGGCGTCCTTGCCCGATTATTTCGTCACCGCCCAGACCTTGTCGCCCGCGGACCATCTGGCGGTGCAGGCGGCGGCGCAGCCCTTTGTTGATTCCGCCATCTCCAAGACCATCAATGTGCCGGCAGGCATTTCCTTTGGCGAATTCGAGAATGTCTATCGCAGGGCCTATGCCAGCGGCTGCAAAGGCTGCACCACCTATCGCCCCAATGACGTGACGGGGTCGGTGCTGGCATCGGCCGACTTTGTCGAGCCCAGGGACGCCGTGTCCGCCGACGCGGCCATTGCCGCCACGGACGAGCCGGAACTGCCGCTGCCCTTGCCGGCGCCGCGAGAAGTTCGCGGCGATATTGTCTACATGACAAAGCCGCTGGATCGCCCGGACGCCCTGCTGGGCCGCACCTACAAGATCAAATGGCTGGAAAGCGACCATGCTTTCTACATCACCATCAACGATATCGAGAAAGACGGCCGCCGCCGTCCTTTCGAGGTCTTCATCAATTCCAAGAACATGGAGGCCTATGCCTGGGCCCTGGCGCTGACCCGCATGATCTCGGCGGTGTTCCGGCGCGGCGGCGACGTCTCCTTTGTGGTGGACGAGCTGAAAGCCATTTTCGATCCGCGCGGCGGCCAATGGATGGGCGGGCGCTATGTCCCGTCCCTGCTGGCGGCCATCGGCGAGGTGATCGAACGGCACATGATCGAGATCGGGTTCATGGGGATGCGCGCGCCGTCGCCCCAGCCAGCCGCCATGCCGCGCGAGGGCGCGCCCGCCCATTTCTGCCCCCGCTGCGGCGAGGCCAGCTTTGTGCATATTGAGGGCTGCGATTCCTGCCTGTCCTGCGGCTATTCCAAATGCGGTTGAACTATTCCTCGCGCTTCTGGCTGTTCGCGCCGCTGGCGCTGCTGGCCGCCGTCGCCCTTGTGGTCATGGCGCAATGGTGGAACCTGGCGGGCGCGCTGGACAAAAAGCTGGACGCGCTCAACGGCCATGAAGCCGCCCCCGGTATCACCGTGTCTTTCGCCACCAAGGCCATCTCGGGCTTTCCCTTCAACATCAATATCGTCTTCACCGGCTTTGCCGTGGCGGGACAGGGCGCGCATGGCCCCTTGCGCTGGACAAGCGAGAAATTCGCGCTGCACCGGCTGACCTATGGCCGCGCCCAGGACATCTATGAAGCGGCGGGCAACCAGGTTTTGAGCTGGAGCGATGGCGGTGGCAGTCACAGCCTGAAATTCCTGCCCGGCGCGCTGCATGCCAGCGCCATCACCGATGCAAAAGGGCTGCTGCGTTTCGACCTGGACATGATTGAAGCCGGCGGCAGCGATGGCCGCGGCAGGCGCTTCACCGCCGCCCATGTGCAATGGCATATGCGCCGCGATCCGGCGGGCGACGCGCTGGACGTGATGGTGAAAGGCGAAGGCATCAAAAGCGAGGGTGCCATCGCCAGCCTGTTCGGCGACCAGATCAAGACGCTGGAGCTTTACGCCACGCTGACCCATGGCAAGGTCTTCGCGCCGCTGCTGGCAGGCAAGGCAAATTGGAGCGAGAGGGCGGCGGCCTGGCGCGCCGCCGGCGGCGAAACAAAGATCACTTCGGTGAATGTGCAATCAGCCGGCGTGACGTTGCAGGCCAAGGATTTCGCCGACAGCGACAATGACCTGCGCGACCTGCTGGAGCCTTTTTACTAGGCTTTGGGCTTGTCGCGGCCGAAATTGGGGGCTGCGGTGTCCTGGCCCGCGCTGATGATGCTGCGGCGGATGGCGCGGGTGCGGGTGAAGAGGTCGAACAGCGCCTCGCCATTGCCGTCGCGCACCCAGCGCTGCAGGCGGCTGAGATCCTCATTGAAACGGCCCAGCACTTCCAGCACCGCCTCGCGATTGTTCAAAAAGACGTCGCGCCACATGGTGGGGTCGGAGGCGGCGATGCGGGTGAAATCGCGAAAGCCGCTGGCGGAATATTTGATCACTTCGCCTTCGGTCACCTGTTCCAGCTCATGCGCCGTGCCGACTATGTTATAGGCGATCAAATGCGGCACATGGGACGTCATGGCCAGCACCAGATCATGATGGGCGATTTCCATCACATCCACTTGCGCGCCGCAGCCTTCCCAGAATGCCTTGAGCGCAGCGACCGCGCCCTCGTCTGATCCGGGCACCGGCGTCAGGATGGTCCAGCGCCCGTCAAACAGGCTCGCAAAGCCTGCCTCGGGGCCTGAGAATTCCGTGCCGGCGATGGGATGGGCGGGAATGAAATGCACGCCGGCAGGCACGAAAGGCCCCACGTCACGCGCCACTGCGCCCTTGACCGAACCGACATCGGAAAGAATTGCACCGGGCTTGAGATGCGGCGCGATGGCTTGCGCCACGGATTTGTAGGCGCCGACAGGGGTGCAGAGGATCACCAGATCGGCGTCCTTGACGGCCGCTTCCAGCGTTTCGGTTACTGTGTCCGTAAATCCGAGTTTTGCGGCACGGGCCCGCACATCGGCATCCGCATCAAAGCCGGCAATCACCTTGACCAGGTTCTTGCGCTTGGCGGCATGGCCCAGCGAAGACCCAATCAAACCCAGACCGATGATGGCAAGTTTGCCAAAGGTTATAGTTGTCACGCCACGAAATCCTTGAGCGCGGCCACCACCGCGCGATTGGCCTCTTCGGTACCGATGGTCAGGCGCAGCGCATCCGGCAGGCCATAGGCCGCCACCGCGCGCAGGATGACCCCGCGCGAAGTCAGGAAGGCATCGGCGGCCTTGGCGTCTTTGGCACCCGGCGCAAAATGCACCAGCACGAAATTGGCGGCACTGTCATCGACGCGCAGGCCCAGCCGCCGAATTTCCTGCGTCAGCCAGCCGCGCCATTGCTTGTTGAAGGCTGCCACCCTGGCCACATGGTCCTTGTCGGCAATGGCCGCAGCGCCCGCCTGCTGCTGCAGCGGCGAGGTCGGGAAAGGCCCGCGAATGCGGTTGAGGATATCGGCCACGGCCCCAGGCACATAGGCCCAGCCCAGGCGCAGCGCCGCCAGCCCGTGGATTTTCGAGAAAGTGCGCGTCACCACAACATTGTCGTTGGTGCGGGCCAGTTCAATGCCGGTGTCGTAATCGGGCGCGTCGACGAATTCGCCATAGGCCGCGTCAATCACCAGCAGCACTTGCCTTGGCAGGCCGGCATGCAGGCGCGCCATTTCATCGCGTGTGAGATAGGAGCCGGTGGGATTGTTGGGATTGGCGATATAGACGATGCGGGTGCGCGGTGTGACAGCGGCCAGCATGGCATCCACATCAATGCGGATTCCAGTATTGCCGTGTTTTTCCGGCACCATCACCGGGCGGGCGCTGTTGGCGCGGGTGGCGATGTCATAGAGCAGGAAGGCATGGCGGCTGAAGATCACTTCGTCGCCGGGCTGCAGATAGGCATTGGCCAGCATGGTCAAAAGCGGGCCGGAGCCTTCGCCGCCCACCACAATGCGGGCGGGGTCGATGGTCTCGGCCGCGCCGATAGCCTCGCGCAACGCCACAGAGGAGCCGTCCGGATAAAGCGCCAGGTCATGCGCGGCGCCGGCCAGCGCCGCCACCGCCTTGGGGCTGGGGCCGAGCGGGCTTTCGTTGGAGGAAAGCTTGTAGACCTTCTCCACGCCGGGCACGGCGGAACGGCCACCGACATAAAGCTCGATGTCCAGGATGCCGGGGCGGGGCTCGACCGTCATAAAGGCTCCAGAAACGCCGGACCGCCAATGTTAGGCGGGCCCGTGAAAAAGCGCGGTATTGATAGAGGCTGGGGGGGCCAAAAGCAAAGCAGAGCTGGCATTCGTTGACAGGGGGGCTGGCCCTGCTTAGCTACTGATCCTGAAGGATTAACCCGCATGGCTGAAGCGCCGAAATTCCTGCGTCCCGTCACCGCGCCCGCCGCGGATGTCGGCCTGGCCGTGACTTTCGAACGGCCGCTGACGCTTGATTGCGGCCGCAACCTTTTTCCCGTCACCGTCGCCTACAAGACCTATGGCGTGCTGAATGCCGACAAAAGCAACGCCATCCTGATCTGCCATGCCCTGACGGGTGACCAGTTCGTGGCCTCCGATCATCCCGTCACTGGCAAGCCGGGCTGGTGGACCATCATGGTGGGGCCGGGCAAGCCGATTGATACCGACCGGTTCTTTGTCATCTGCTCCAATGTCATTGGCGGCTGCATGGGGTCCACGGGACCGGCGGAAAATGATCCGGAAACCGGCAAGCCCTATGGCCTGGCTTTTCCGCTGGTCACCATCCGCGACATGGTGCGGGCCCAGGCCATGTTGGTCGAGCATCTGGGAATTTCCCAATTGCTGGCGGTGGTGGGCGGCTCGATGGGCGGCATGCAGGCGCTGCAATGGGCCGCGTCCTATCCCGAGCGGGTGCGTGCCGTAATGCCGATTGCCTGCGCCGCGCGCCACAGCGCCCAGAACATCGCGTTCCACGAAGTGGGCCGCCAGGCGATCATGGCCGATCCCGACTGGAAGAATGGCGAATACCAGCAGCAGGGCACCACGCCGTCGAAAGGCTTGGCGGTGGCGCGCATGGCGGCGCACATCACTTACGTTTCAGAAGAAGCGCTGCAGCGAAAATTCGGCCGCTCCTTGCAGAATCGCGAGGCGCTGTCGTTCCAGTTCGCGCCAGATTTCCAGATCGAATCCTATTTGCATTACCAGGGGCTGTCCTTCGTCGACCGCTTCGACGCCAATTCCTATCTCTACATCACCCGCGCCATGGATTATTTCGACCTGGCGGCGGATTATGACGGCCATCTCGCCAGCGCCTTTGGCGCCGATGCGCCGCGCTTTTGCATCATCTCCTTCACCTCGGACTGGCTGTTTCCCACCGCCGAGAACAAGCGCGTGGCGCATGCCCTGAACGCTGTGGCCGCCAATGTCAGCTTTGTCGAGATCAAGACCGACAAGGGCCATGATGCCTTCCTGCTGGACGAGCCGGAAATGTTCGGCACGGTGCGCGGCTTTCTGAATGCGGTGGCGGACTCATGAGCGCCCTGCGTCCCGACCTGGCCGCCATTGCCGCGATGATCCGCCCTGGCACCCGCATCCTGGATGTGGGCTGCGGCGATGGCGCGCTGCTGGAACATCTGGTGCGCACCAAGGGCGTGGATGGCCGCGGCATCGAATTGTCTCAGCAGAATGTGAATGCCTGTGTGACGCGCGGCCTTTCGGTGATGCAGGGCGATGCCGACACAGATCTCAACGAATATCCCAGCGGCGCCTTTGACGCGGTGATCCTGTCCAACACCATCCAGGCCACGGAAAAGCCGCGCGTGGTGCTGGACCATCTTTTGCGCATCGGCCGCCGCACTGCGGTATCGCTGCCCAATTTCGGCTATTGGAAAGTGCGCGCCGCGCTGGCCGCCACCGGCCGCATGCCGCGCACGAAGAATCTGGATTATTCCTGGTTCGACACGCCCAATATCCATCTTTGCACCTTGTCGGATTTCCTGGACCTGACGCAGATCTGCGGCGCCAAGGTGGTGGAAGCGCATGCCTTGAATGAAAGAGGCGAGACGCGGCGCATCAGCCCGAACGCCATCAGCAAGGAACGCTGGGGCGGACCCAACCTGACCGCGCCGGGCGCGATATTTCTTCTAAAGAAGGCTTGATTGCGCAGACCCAGTCCATCGCGCCCGGTTGTTTGATTGGCGCCTCCGGCGCCGGGCGCGATCTTCCTGCTTAAAAAAGCTTGGTTTTCCGGCCGCTTTATTCGGAGCTGGCCGGCGTGAGGCGGGCCGGCTGCGCGCCGCGCGGCAGCGGCGTGGGACCCACCGGCGCATAAAGCGACTTGGTCGCTTCCACCACATGCACGCCGCCCAGGCCCGGAAAAACGCGCCGGCCAAAACGCTCCCAGCCTGCGCCGGTGCCGATCAATGGCTTGGCATTGAAGGGCGGGGGGAACAGCGCATGGTCCCAGCCCGTCACCTCGAACATGCCGCTCTGCAAAAGCGCTTCCAGCTCACGGCGGGAAAAGGGGCGGCCCTGGCCGAAAGGCGACCAGTCCACCTGCGCCCAGAGGCTGGCGCGGTTGGGCGCGACCAGCAGCAGCTTTCCTTCGGGCGCCAGCACGCGCCAGAGCTGGCGCAGCAAGGGCCGCAGGCTTTCGGCGCCTTCCAGCCCGTGCACCACCAGGACCCGGTCGAAAAACGCGTCGGGAAAAGGAAGCTGGTCTTCTTCCACCAGGCTGGTCAGGCATTTGCCGCGGTCCGTCCAGCTGGTAACGCCCATATGTGCCGGCATCGCGGCCACGCCGCGCTCGCCCTCTACCAGGAAGGGGCGCAGATAGGGAATGGCATAGCCATATCCCAGCACGCGCTGGCCCTCGACATTGGGCCAGGCCAGGCGCAGGCGGCGCAGCAGGATGCGCCGCGCCACCGCTCCCAGATGCGTGTCGTAAAATCCGGCTAGCTCGCGAACGGCCAATTGCATGGCTACAATGGGTAGCGCCAGACGCGCCCCGGTTCAACGTTCGCTTTGCGGAGTTCCCATGCCTGTTGAAGTCGTAACCGTGCCCTGCCTGAGCGACAATTACGCTTACCTGGTGAAGAGCGGCGATTCCTGCGCCGTGGTGGACCCGTCGGAAGCGGGGCCGGTCGCGGCGGCCCTTGCGGCACGGAGCTGGCAGCTCAGCCACATCCTCAATACCCATCATCATCTCGATCACACCGGCGGCAATCTTGCCCTGAAGGCGCAGTTCGGTGCGAAGGTGGTTGGGCCCGGCAAGGATGCCGCGCGCATTCCGGGTATCGATATCGGCGTGGACGAAAATTGCGGTTGGGAATTTTCGGGCCACAAGGTCCAGGTTCTGGAAGTGCCGGCCCATACCAGGGGCGCCATTGCCTTTGTCATGGGCGGCAATGCTTTTACCGGCGACACGCTATTTGCGCTGGGCTGCGGGCGGTTGTTCGAAGGCGACGCGGCGATGATGTGGGCCAGTCTGCGCAAGCTGATGGCCTTGCCCGATGCCACGAAAATTTACTGCGGCCATGAATATACCAAGAACAATGGCCGCTTCGCCCTGACGCTGGAGCCGGGCAATGCGGCGCTTCAGGCCCGGATGAAGGACCTGCCGGCCATGACCATGCCGTCAGACATGGCATTGGAAAAAGCCACCAACCCGTTCCTGCGGGTGGACAGCCGGGAAATTCGCGAAAGCCTGGGGATGCAAAGCGCCGGCGATACCGAAGTGTTCGGCGAGATCAGAAACCGCAAGGACTCGTATTAATTGTCCTTGTCGTCATCATCGGAGCCGCCGAACGGCGCGGTGATGATATCGCCCGTGACGCTGACCGCCGTGCCAGCGGCTCCAACCACCGTGGACGCCACGGTATAGGCGACGCAGCCGCTGAGGCTGAGAGCCAGGGTGACGATAGCGGAAGCGATGAGGACGGCGCGCATGGACATATCCCTTTGACAGACCCGTATTTTGCTATGCAATTGGTCAAGCAATCGTAACACCCAAGCCGCAGGCCACAAATGCCAGCTTTTTCGAGCCTTTTCGCCACCCAATTGTACCAGGCACGGCTTGCAGTGGATCGCAACCTCGCCCGGACCTGCCTTGGTATCGCGGACGAAGACAGGGCGGGACAGCGCTGGGCCAGGGACAATGGCTATGGCGGCTATACTTCTTATGCCTCGCTGAATGATCTCACCCGGCGCGCGACGGTTTTTGAGACGCTCGAAAAATCCATCGCCAGGCATGTCGCGCTGTTTGCCCGCAAGGCGCAGTTCGATCTGGGCGGACACAAGCTGAAACTCGACAGCCTCTGGATCAATGTGATGGACAAGGGCGCGGTGCATGCACCGCATCTGCATCCCCATTCGGTGATCAGTGGCACCTACTATGTCACCGTCCCGCCGGGATCAGGCGCGATCCGTTTCGAGGACCCGCGTTTGGCGATGCTGATGGCCGCGCCGGTCAAGAAAAGGAATGCGCGCCTAGAAAACCGCACTTTCGTCGATATCGCGCCCAAAGCCGGCACGCTGCTGTTATGGGAAAGCTGGCTGCGCCATGGCGTGGAGCCGAACCGCGCCAAAGGCCAGCGCATCTCCATCAGTTTTAACTATAGCTGAAGATCGGCGCGCAGGATTTTGTGGCGTGAGCAGGAGCGTCGCGCGGAGTGTGCGTGAGCACATGAGCACGCGCGACGCACGCACGACACAAAAGCCCAGCGCCTAGCGTTTCTTCTTGCCGCGCTCTTTGCGGGCGGCGTAGCGCGCATCGCGCGCTGCCTTTTGCTCGACCTGCGCCGCCATCATGGCCTGGAGGTCGGCCTCCTTCTGCTTTTCGGCAGCGATCCTGGCTTCTTCCTCTTCGCGCTTGCGGGCGGCTTCGAGGGCGGCCTTGTTCTTTTCGGCTTCCGCGGCGGCCTTGGCTTTTTCGGCGGCGCGTTCCTTCTGGCGCTTCTCACGCTCGGCGGCGATGGCCTGGCGTTCCTTGGTGCGGTCTTCAAAGCCGGCCTTGGCGGCTTCGGCGCGGGCCTTGGCCTTGGCCAGCATTTCGGTGCGCGCCTTGGCGGCGTCTTCCATCCGGGTGGAGAATTTCGAATCGTCGCGGCGGGCCATGAGGTCTCTTAATTGTCCAGGAAGGAACGCAGTTTGCGGGAACGGGAGGGGTGCTTGAGCTTGCGCAGCGCCTTGGCTTCGATCTGGCGGATACGCTCGCGGGTGACGCTGAATTGCTGGCCGACTTCTTCCAGCGTGTGATCGGTGTTCATGCCGATGCCAAAGCGCATGCGCAGCACACGTTCCTCGCGCGGGGTGAGGGTCGCCAGCACGCGGGTGGTAGTTTCGCGCAGATTGGCCTGGATGGCGGCGTCGATCGGCAGCACCACATTGGGGTCCTGGATGAAATCGCCCAGATGCGAATCTTCCTCGTCGCCGATGGGCGTCTCAAGGCTGATGGGCTCCTTGGCGATCTTGAGGACCTTGCGGACCTTTTCCAGCGGCATGGCCAGGCGCTCGGCCAGCTCTTCGGGGGTGGGCTCGCGGCCGATCTCATGCAGCATCTGGCGCGAGGTGCGCACCAGCTTGTTGATGGTCTCGATCATGTGCACCGGAATGCGGATGGTGCGCGCCTGGTCCGCGATGGAGCGGGTAATGGCCTGGCGAATCCACCAGGTCGCATAGGTCGAGAATTTGTAGCCGCGGCGATATTCGAATTTGTCGACCGCCTTCATCAGGCCGATATTGCCTTCCTGGATCAGGTCCAGGAACTGCAGGCCGCGATTGGTGTATTTCTTGGCGATGGAGATCACGAGGCGCAAATTGGCCTCGATCATTTCCTTCTTGGCGACGCCGCTTTCGCGCTCGCCCTTCTGCACCGTCTGGACGTTGCGGCGGAATTCCGAAACCGACTGGCGGGTTTCCTGGGCAAGGGACTGGATGTCCTCGCGCAGCACCTTGACCTTGTCACGTTCCTCGGTGACGAAATCATGCCAGCCAATGCCCGTCAGGCGGCCAACGCGGCGGGCCCAGTTGGGATCAAGCTCGTTGCCGAAATACTGCTTGAGGAATTCGGCGCGGTCCACGCCATGGGCCTCGGCCAAGCGCAGCAGCTTGCCTTCCAGCGACACAAGACGGCGATTGATGCCGTACATCTGGTCGACCAGGGCTTCGATGCGGTTGTTGTTGAGCTTGAGCGACTTGACCAGGTCCATGGTCTCGTTGCGCAGCTTCTTGAAACGGCGCTCCTGCCCCGTGGACAGCTCGTCGCTGGCCAGGGCTGCTTCGACGGAAGCGTCCTGCAGCTTTCCCAGCTTCTTGTAGAGGCCGGCGATTGCGTCGAGCGATTCCAGCACCTGCGGCTTGAGGGAGGCTTCCATCGCCGACAGAGGCAGATTGCCTTCATCGTCGAAATCATCGGCTTCTTCCTGCGCCGCGGCGGCAGCGGCAGCGGCGGCATCGTCGCCTTCCTCGCCTTCCACCTTGGGCACGACCGGCTTGGGCGGGGGCGGCGGCGCCGGCTTCTTGAATTCGGGAAGCTGCGCATTGATGCTGGCGGGCGAATTGAGCGGCTGGCCATCGGGTCCCACCGGCGGCGGCACGGGCGCGGGCTGGCCATCGGGCCCGGCGCCATACATGGCTTCCAGGTCGATAATGTCCCGCAGCAGCACCTTGCCTTCGTTCAGTTCGTCGCGCCACACGGTGAGCGCTTCAAAGGTCAGCGGCGATTCGCACAGCGCGCCGATCATCAGCTCGCGGCCGGCCTCGATGCGCTTGGCGATGGCGATTTCGCCTTCGCGCGACAGAAGCTCGACGCTGCCCATCTCGCGCAGATACATGCGCACCGGATCGTCGGTGCGGTCATATTGCTCGCCCGACTTTGCGGTGGTGGCCAGCGCCTTGCTGCCCTCGGCAGCAACCACGGCGCCGCCTTCTTCGCTTTCCTCGGCTTCTTCGCTTTCAATGACGTTGATGCCCATCTCGTTGAGCATCGCCATCGTATCTTCGATCTGCTCCGACGAGGTCTTGTCGGAGGGCAGCACCTTGTTCAGTTCGTCATAGGTGACATAGCCGCGCTGCTTGGCGCGGGCGATCATCTTGCGGACGCCCACATCCGACATGTCCAGCAGCGGGCTGTCGGCGTCGCCGGGGGTCTCGTTCTCGCCGGGCTTCTTGGGCGGGATCTTGGCGCCCGGCTTCACCAGCGGGGCGGGAGGCGCCTTCTTGGCATCGGCCAGCGCCTTGGCGGCGGCGGCCTTGCCCTTTTTCAGTTCCGGTTCGGCCTTCGCGCCCTTGACCGGCTTGGCCAGCTTGGCGGCTTCCAGCTTCTTGAGTTCCGCCTTGGTCAGGGGCCGGGATTTGGCGGGCTTGGTCGATGCCTTGGCGGCCTCGGCCTTCTTGGCCGCAACCTTGGCGTAGCCGGCGGATTTGCGCACGGGAGCCGCCTTCGAAGCCGCAGGCTTGGCAGACGGCTTTTTGGCGGCCGGTTTGGCCGCCTTGGCTGGCGCTTTTTTAGGCAGGGTCGCTTTGGTCACCAATATTCATTCCTGTTGTCCCCTATAGAGAGGGACTTAAACGTGTTTTTGGCGACCTACTCGCCGGGGGAGCGCAAGAGGCGCCTTGCGTCCTGCCAGCTTTCCTCGCTGGCCTCATGCCCCAGGCGCTCGAAGGCGCGGGCCCGTTCGGGTTCCCATTCCGCCATTTCCCGCAAATCGCCTGCGGCGCGCAGGAAGCGGGCTTCGGTTTCCGGGGCGGCTAGGGGGTCCTGTGAAGGGTTGTCCTGGGCCTGGCCAAGACGGGTGAGCAATTCTCCCATGCCCAGACGTGTGAAATGGGTCAAAACCGGCGGTTTTTCAAGGCTGGAGCCGGAGGCGGCGAGGTTTAAAAGTTCATGGCGCAGCCTGTCAAGCGAAGGGTCCTGGAAAGGCAGGCTGGCGACCAATTCCCCCTGGGAAAGGGCCAGTTCGGGGTGGTGGAGCAGCAGGCTGGCCAATTCCGTCTCCTTGACCTTGCGGGCGGCCTCCTTGCCGGTCCCGGCATGGGCGGCACGGGCCAGCAGGCTCTGTTTCAGAGCGGCGGAGACCCCGGCCGTGGCATAGGCCGGCTTGTTCCTGTCCGCATAGGCGGTGCGGGGGCGGCCCGCATAGGTTCGGGGTTTGCGCTCCTTGAAGCTCTTGAAAACCTTCTCATCAAAATCGCGGCGGTAGTAATCGGCGATCTTGCTGTCGCCAATCTGGCTGACGATTTCGCGCAAGGACGCTTCCAGTCCGGCCCGGCGCTCGGGCGTTGAAAAATCATGGGTTTCGGTTTCGGCCTTCCACAACACTTCGGACAAGGGCAGCGCGGCGTCGAGAATTTTTCCCATCGCCATGGCGCCGGATTTCCTGATCAGCGTGTCGGGGTCTTCGCCTGCCGGCAGGAAAGCAAAGCGCAGGCTGTATCCGGCCTTCAGATGCGGCAGCGCCAGATGTGCGGCACGATGCGCCGCTTTCAGTCCGGCAGCGTCGCCATCGAACGCCAGGATTGGTTCGGGCGCGGTACGCCAGAGAAGCTGCAACTGGTCGTCGGTAAGCGCGGTGCCCAGCGGCGCCACGGCATGGGCAAAGCCTGCGCGCACCAGCGCGATCACATCCATATAGCCTTCGGCCAGGATAACCGTTCCCGCCTTGACCGCGGCAGCGCGGGCAACATGGAAATTGTAGAGGTTGAAACCCTTTGAAAACAGCGTGTTTTCGCCGCTATTGATGTATTTGGGCTTGGCATCGGGCGACAATCCGCGGCCGCCAAAGGCAATAATGCGCCCGCGCGCATCGGCGATGGGAAACATCAGCCGGTCGAAAAAGAAATCGCGCATGGGGCGATTGTCTTCGGACACGCGAACCAGGCCGGCGGCGATCATGTCGTCCTGGGTGACGTTTTTTGATTTCAGAAATTCAATCAGGTGCTGGCCACCGCCGGGCGCATAGCCCAGGCGGAATTGTTTTGCCGCCGCGCCGTCAAGCCCGCGCCCCTTGAGATAGTCGCGCGCCTCGCGCCCCGGCGTTTCGCGCAACTGGCTTTCGTAAAAGCCGCAGGCCAGGTCGACAATCTCGTAAAGCGTTTTCTTGCGCGTCTCGCGCTGTTCATCCTCGGGCGAATATTGCGGCAGCGCCACGCCGGCCTCCCCCGCCAGTTTCTGCACCGCTTCGGGAAAACTCAGGCCCTCGGTTTCGATCAGCCATTTGAAGGCGTCGCCGCCGGCGCCGCAGCCAAAACATTTATAGGCATGGCGCTCATTCTCGACTTTGAAGCTGGGCGATTTCTCGGCATGGAAGGGGCAGCAGCCCCACATGGTCTTGCCCTTGCGGACAAGCTTCACCCGGCGGCCGACCATCTGAACAAGGTCCGTCCGCCGCCGGATTTCCTCGAGCAGGGCGTCGCCATAGCGCATGGGATTTAATGTAAGCGTTCTAGGGCCAAAAAGCCCCTTTTTGCGCGCGGATTCCTGTGAATCCCGGCAAAAACAGCTATTTCGGGCCGGAAAGGGCTTCCTTGATCAAGGCTGAGGCCCGGCCGAAATCCATCTGGCCGGCATAACGCTCTTTCATCGCGCCCATTACCTTGCCCATGTCCTTGATGGAACTGGCGCCGGTTTCTGCGATCACGGCCTGTACCGCCGCCCTTACGCCGGCCTCGTCCATCTGGACGGGCATGAAGGAGCGGATGATGGCGATTTCCTCGCGTTCGCCTGCCGCCAGTTCCGGGCGCTTGCCGGCGTCAAAGGCGGTGGCGGATTCCTCGCGCTGCTTGATCATCTTGCCCATCAGGCCAAGGATCTCGTCATCGCCCAGAAGATCACGGCTGGTCTCGGAGCGGGCGGCGATGTCACGGTCCTTCAGCGCCGCCAGGATCAGGCGCACCGTGGCCAGGCGCTTGGCGTCCTTGGCCTTCATCGCCTCTTTCATCGCGTCAGTGAGTTGCTCGCGCAAAGCCATGCAAATTCGCCCTTCCGGAAAGAAAGCAACCTATGCGAATCGGGGGATAAGTTCAACGCATTGAAAATGCAGGGAAAGACTCATGTTGACCCGGCAGGAGCGCATCCCTATTTTCGCGCAAATCCAAGGACATTCCCCATGCCTGACGCCCTGACCGCCCCTGCCCTGTCGCGCGGGGCCGTGATGCTCGCCGACGGCACGCTGTTCGAAGGCTTCGGCTTTGGCGCGGTGGGCAGCGCGGTGGGCGAAGTTTGCTTCAACACCGCCATGACCGGTTACCAGGAAATTCTCTCCGATCCCTCCTATGCCGGCCAGATCGTGGCTTTCACCTTTCCCCATATCGGCGTGGTGGGCACCAATGACGAAGACATCGAAACCATCACCCCGGCAGTGCGCGGCTTGATCGTGCGCGCCGATGCCGAGCATCCGTCCAATTACCGCAGCCTTGCCGCGCTGGACCGCTGGCTGAAGGCGCATAGCATTCCCGCCGTGGCCGGCATCGACACCCGCGCCCTCACCAGCCTGATCCGCGAAAAAGGCATGCCGCATGGCGTGATCGCCAATCTGGGCGATGGCGCCATCGACCGCGACGCCTTGCTGAAACAGGCCAGGAGCTTTCCGGGACTTGAAGGCCTCGACCTCGCCAAGGAGGTTTCCTCGCGCCAGATGTATCGCTGGAAGGAAATGCCCTGGGCCTGGAACAAGGGCTACGCCCAGGAAGAAAAGCCGACCTTCCGCGCCGTGGTGCTGGACTATGGCGTCAAGCGCAACATTTTAAGATTGCTGGCCGGCAAGGGCGCCGACATCACCGTGCTGCCCGCCAATGCCACGCTTGATGACGTGATGCGCCATGAACCCCATGGCGTGCTGCTGTCCAACGGCCCGGGCGATCCCGCTGCCACGGGCGAATATGCCATTCCCACCATCCGCGGCATCGTGGACAAGAAGATTCCCCTGTTCGGCATCTGCCTGGGCCATCAGATGCTGGGCCTGGCGCTTGGGGGCAAGACCAAGAAAATGGCGCAAGGCCATCACGGCGCCAATCATCCGGTGAAAGACCTGGAGACCGGCAAGGTCGAGATCGTCTCCATGAATCACGGCTTCACCGTGGATACCGAGACGCTGCCATCCGGCGTCAAGGAAACCCATGTCTCGCTGTTTGACGGCAGCAATTGCGGCCTGCGCCTGGAAGGCGCCGATGTCTTCAGCGTGCAGTACCACCCCGAAGCCTCGCCGGGTCCGATGGATTCGCACTATCTGTTCGACCGCTTCGCTGACGCGGCGAAGAAGAGGGCCTGAAAGAATTTGGCCGCCAGGTGGTTTACCTGACGGCCAAAATCACACTGTCCCCGCAGCATCGTTAAGCGTTATCGCACCAGCTGAATGGAGTCGAAATCCGATTCCTGTGTCGCCGGCGCGGGCAAATCTATGCGCAGCATGTTGGGACCAATGCCCACCAGTGCGCCCACCTGGTCGTCCGGCGTGGTGGTCGCGCCCACCGAAGGGTAGCGGCCGGAATAACGATGCAGCGGTTCGCCGCGCGCGCTCTGGGCGCCGAGATAAACCCACAGCCCGCCATTTTCGGGATAGAGCCAGCCCGCCATGCGCTGGGTGCCCTGTTTCTCGAACCACACGCCGCCATTCACTTTCGAAATGCGGCAGGGGAACCAGCTGAACACGGCATAGCCGGTCATGCCGCCCAGTTTCATCTGGCGGCAACGCCAGGTGCCATACAGCGCGCGTTCCGGCACGCCATGGGCTTCGGGCTCGAATGTCTGCTTGATGGCCGAGAAATCGCCGCTGCCGCCGCGGGTCTGCGCCTGTTGAATGGCATCGGAGCGCGATTGTTCCAGGCTGGTAAGGCGGCCGGAATCATAATCGGTGATATTTTCGCGCCAGCCTGCGCTTGCGCTTCCCGTCAGCGCCGCGAGCGCGGCAAGACCAAGAATACTCTTATGAAGCACCTGTTTCGTCATGACCATTCTCCGGGGGCGTCCAGCCCTTCAAATCCGCGGTCGGCGGCATGCCGACAACGTTGAAGCCGGCGTCGACGAAATGCACTTCGCCGGTAACACCGCCCGATAGGCCACTAAGCAAGTACAGTGCCGCCCCGCCGACATGGTTAAGTTCCACGGAGCGCTTGAGGGGGGCATGGCTCTTGTTCCACTTGAACACCATGCGCGCGTCGCCCACCGCGCTGCCCGCAAGGGTGCGCATGGGGCCGGCGGAAATCGCGTTGACGCGAATGTCATCCTGACCCAGGTCCGCCGCGAGATAGCGCACAGAGGCTTCGAGGGCCGCCTTGGCCACGCCCATCACATTGTAGTTGGGCATGACGCGCTGGGCGCCAAGGTAAGTCAGCGTCACCATGGCGCCGCCCTTGTTCATCATGGCGGCGGCCCGGCGCGCCACGGCGGTGAAGGAATAACAGCTGATATCAAGGGTTTTCAGGAAGTTCTGGCGCGTCGTGTCGACATAGCGGCCCTTCAATTCCTCGCGGTCGGAGAAAGCGATGGCGTGCACCAGGAAGTCGATGCTGCCCCATTGTTTTTCCAGGGCGGCGAAGACGCTGTCGATCTGGTCGTCATTCTCGACATCGGCGGGAAGGATGATGGACGCGCCAATGGAAGCCGCCAGCGGCTTCAGCCGCTTGGCCTGGGCGTCACCCTGGTAGGTAAAGGCCAGCTCGGCGCCCTGCCCGGCCAGCATCTGGGCGATGCCCCAGGCGATGGAATGGTCGTTTGCGACCCCCATGATCAGGCCACGCTTGCCCGCCATCAGTCCCGTTTTGGCTTCAGGCATCATGTCCTCGCGTGGGGTTTTCTGTTCCATTTTGGGACATCACTTCTGATAGCGCTGAAAGACCAGCGAGGCATTGGTGCCGCCGAAGCCGAAACTGTTGGACAAGGCGGTATTGATCACGGCGTTGTCGATGCGCTGGCGCACGATATTGGCGCCTTCCACGGCGGGATCGAGTTCCTCGATATTGGCGCTTTCGCAGATGAAGCCGGCCTGCATCATCAGGAGCGTATAGATCGCCTCATGCACGCCGGCCGCGCCTTGCGCATGGCCGGTCAGCGACTTGGTGGCGCTGATGGGCGGGATCTTGTCGCCGAACACGATTTTGATGGCGTTGATCTCGGGAATATCGCCCACCGGGGTCGAGGTGGCGTGCGGATTGATGTAGTCCACCGGCCCCTTCACATTCGCCAGCGCCATCTGCATGCAGCGCACCGCGCCTTCGCCTGAGGGGGCCACCATGTCGGCGCCGTCAGCCGTGGCGCCATAACCCACCAGTTCAGCATAGATCTTGGCGCCGCGCGCCTTGGCATGTTCCAGCTCTTCCAGAACCAGGATGCCGCCGCCGCCGGAAATCACAAAGCCGTCGCGGTTCTTGTCATAGGCGCGGGAGGCCTTTTGCGGCGTGTCGTTGAACTTGGACGACATGGCGCCCATGGCGTCGAACAATTCGGAAAGCGTCCAGTCCAGCTCTTCGCCGCCGCCAGCGAACATCATGTCCTGCTTGCCCCACTGGATCATTTCAAAGGCGTTGCCGATGCAGTTGGCCGAGGTCGAGCAGGCGGAGGAAATGGAATAATTCACGCCCTTGGTCTTGAACCAGGTGGAAAGATTGGCCGAACAGGTGGACGACATCGCCTTGGGCACCGCGAAAGGCCCGATGCGTTTGGGGCTTTTGTTTTCGCGCGTGGTGTCGGCGGCGGTGACAATGGCTTTTGTCGAAGGCCCGCCGGAGCCCACGATCAATCCGGTGCGCGGATTGGAAATATCGGCTTCGGTGAGGCCGGCATCAGCAATCGCCTGATTCATCGCCACCCAGCAATAGCCGGCGCCATCGCCCTGGAAACGGCGGGCACGGCGGTCCACCACTTCGTCGAGATTGATCTTGAGGGAGCCATGCACCTGGCTGCGAAAACCCAGGCGGATATAATCCTCCGCCGCGACAATGCCGGATTTGGCATCACGCAGCGACTGCGTGACTTCATCGGCATTGTTGCCAATGGACGAAACAATGCCCAGGCCCGTGACGACCACTCTTTTCATGAAAACCTCGAAATCGGCCTAGACCGAAGCAGGCGCGCTTGAATTCTGGGCCAATGCCGCCGCCGCATCCGTGAACAGACCAACGCGCAGACCCTTGGCCTCATAAATGACCTTGCCGTCAACCTTCATCACGCCATCGGCGATGCCCAGCACCAGGCGGCGCATGATCACGCGCTTGAGGTTGACGATATAGGTAACCCGCTTGGCGTCCGGCAAAACCATGCCGGTGAATTTCACTTCGTCCACGCCGAGCGCACGGCCGCGGCCAATGCCGCCCATCCAGCCCAGGAAGAAACCCACCATCTGCCAAAGCGCATCAAGCCCCAGGCAGCCGGGCATCACGGGATCACCTTCGAAATGGCATTTGAAAAACCAGAGATTGGGATTCACATCCAGCTCGGCGATCACCTGGCCCTTGCCGTCTTCGCCGCCATCTTCGGTAATGGAGGTAATGCGGTCGAACATCAGCATCGGCGGCATCGGCAATTGGGCGTTACCGGGTCCGAACAACTCGCCGCGCGCGCAGGCCAGAAGTCCGTCCTTGTCAAAACTCGATTTCCTGAGCGGCTTGTCCAATGTCCTGTCCTTAATTGAAGACGGCGATGCTGCGGCAAATACAAGAAATGGGCGGCCTGAACCACCGTACCAACCGGCTTTTGTGCCGTTTCTTGCTTAGAGACGTTCTAACGTTTAGGCTGCTCAACTCTAGCAGGGATCAGGAGGCTTTGGCAGCCGCCTGACAGGAGAACCTGATGGGCAAAACGATGCATGAAAATGCCGTGGCGGCGCCCTTTGCCGCGGAAAAGCTGCGCCTGGCCGGCCTTCGTCCCACCCGCCAGCGCCTGGAGCTGGCCAGCCATTTGTTTGGCGGCCCGGACCGGCATGTCACGGCGGAAAGCCTGCACGACGAAGTGGTGGAAGCGGGCATCAAAGTGTCGCTGGCCACGGTCTACAACACCCTGCACCAGTTCACCCAGGCGGGGCTTTTGCGCCAGGTCATCGTCGATGCGGCGCGCGGCTATTTCGACACCAACACCGGCGATCACCAGCATTTCTTCCTGGAAGATGAAGGCATGCTGATCGACATTCCCGGCGAAACCATCACCGTGGCCGGGGTTCCCACCGCCCCCCCCGGCATGACGGTGGACCGGGTGGATGTGGTTGTCCGAATCAGGCGGTCCTGAGAGCGATTCTCGACTTAGAATTATTCTAAACTACTTGACAGGGCCGCTGCACGCGCCCAAGCTTGCCCCCGTTCAGCCTCAAGGAGATTGCCATGCCCGCCCTCAAAGACACCAAGACCTGGGAAAACCTCAAAGAGGCGTTTGCCGGCGAAAGCCAGGCCAATCGCCGCTATCTGTATTTCGCGCAGAAGGCCGATGTCGAAGGCTTCAATGACGTCGCCGCCGTGTTCCGCTCCACCGCCGAAGGCGAGACCGGCCATGCGCATGGCCATCTGGAATATCTGGAAGAAGTGGGCGATCCGGCCACGGGCGAACCGATCGGCGCCACCGACGCCAACCTCAAGGCTTCCATCGCGGGCGAGACCCACGAATATACCGACATGTATCCGGGCATGGCCAAGACCGCGCGCGGCGAAGGCTTTGACGAAATCGCCGACTGGTTCGAGACCCTGGCCAAGGCGGAAAAGAGTCATGCCGGCCGCTTTCAGAAAGCCCTTGATTCACTCGGCAAGTAATGAGGCGCGTCCCGCAAAGCGGGCGAAATGGTCCGGTGGACCATTTCGAGCGTCGAATGCCCCGAGTTAAGGCGAGGGGCCTGCGCATGTGATGATGGCTGCGCGGAATTTTCTGCGCAGCCATTATTTTTCTGGAATGGATCATCCATGACTGGTGAAGGCAGCCTCGGCGCCCCGACCCGCCACATCATCGACTGGCAGAATCCGGATTTTGCCGATGCGGCGAAACTGGACGAGGAAATGCGCCGGGTCTTCGACATCTGTCATGGCTGCCGCCGCTGTTTCAATCTTTGCGACTCCTTCCCGCGCCTGTTCGACCTGATCGACACCAGCCCGAATGAGGAACTGTCCGATGTGAAATCGGACGATTTTCAGCCTGTCGTGGAAGCCTGCACGCTTTGCGACATGTGCTTTATGACAAAGTGCCCTTATGTGCCGCCGCATCCTTTCCAGCTCGATTTTCCCCACCTGATGCTGCGGCACCGTTTTGTCGAAACCAAGCAGGGCAAGACCTCTTTCACGCAGAGCCAGCTGGCGGAAATGGACCGCAACGGCACGCTGGCGCGTGTCGCATCCCCCGTCATCAACTGGGCCTCCGACAAATCCAACAGGCCGGTGCGGGCCGTGATGGAGAAAATCGCCGGCATCGACGCCAGGGCGGACCTGCCGAAATTCCACAGCCGCACTTTCGTTTCGGCGGACAAGGCCGATCCCGCCACGCCGAATCCGTCCGCGCCTGCCTATGGCAAGCGCAAGGCGGCGCTCTATGCCACCTGCTTTGTCAATTACAACAAGCCGGTCACCGGCCTGGCAGCGCGCGATGTGCTCAACCATATCGGTGTTGAAACCAAAACCGCATACCCCGGCTGTTGCGGCATGCCCTTCCTGGAGCAGGCGGAACTGTCGCGCGTGGCTGAGAATGCCGCGAAGGTTTCCAAGGAACTGGTCAAGCTGATTGACGATGGCTTCGACATTGTCGCGCTCACCGCCTCCTGCGGCTTGATGCTGAAATTCGAATGGGCCCTGGTCTGCCCGGACAATGCAGACGTCAAGCGCGTGGCCGAAGCCACGTATGACATTGACGAATATGTGGTGGATGTCGCCAAGAATGAGGGCCTGCCGCATGGCCTGAAACCCTTGCCCGAAGGCGTCACGGTGCACCTGGCCTGCCATGCCCGCGCCCAGAATATGGGACCCAAGGCTGCGGAAATGCTCAGGCTCATTCCCGACACCCCCGTCGATGTGATTGAGCGTTGCTCCGGCCATGGCGGCACTTTCGGCGTGGTGAGGCCCACCCACGACCTGGCAGTGAAAGTGGGGCGGCCCGTATTCAAGGCGGCCAACACGCAACAGCGCGGCCATATCGTGTCGGACTGCCCGCTGGCGGCACAGCATATTTTTCATCACACGGAAACGCCGGCGCGTGAACCCGAACACCCCATCCAGATCATGGCGCGGGCTTATGGATTGATCGAGGATTAGATGCCACAGACCGCCCGCAAGATCACCAGCGCCGACATCCTTCCGGCAGCCGAATATGACCAGCAGCGTGATGCGCTGAAGAAGAATTTGCTTCCCCTGAAAAAACTGCGCCGGGTGGAAGTGGGTCCCTTCGCCACTTTCTATTTCGAGAATTACGCCACCATGTGGCTGCAGGTGCAGGAAATGCTGCGCATCGAAAAAGGCGGCGAGGAGCAGCTGGCGGGCGAGCTGGAAGCCTACAATCCCCTGATCCCGCAGGGCGAGGAGCTGATCGCCACCATGATGCTGGAAATCGAAGACGCAACCCGCCGCCACAACACCCTTCTGACATTGGGCGGCATCGAAGAAGCCATCTTCATGGAAATCGGCCCCGACAGAATTGCCGCCACGCCGACCGAATATGACGACCGCACCACGCCCGACGGCAAGACCTCATCGGTGCATTGGCTGCGTTTCAAGCTGAACAAGGAACAGATTGCGCGCTTCAGGAGCGAACGCGTCATTATCGGCGTGGCGCACAGCAATTACGGCCATATGGCCGTGCTGGGCGACGACACCAAGGCCGCGCTGGCGAAGGATTTCACTTAAATCTTGATGCGGTCTTCCACGATCAGCGCATGGAGCGCCGCAGTCAGAGGCTCATAGGCCTGCGTCGCCGGGTTGAGCCAGTAGACCCGATCGGCTATGGCCGCGGGGTCAAAGCCTTCCTTTACCAGCTCGATCTTGCGCTGCTTGAAGGTGGCGGTGACGGCGATCTGCGGCTGCAGCCTGAGGAACACCGGACGCTCATAATGCGCCAGGCGTCCGGCCAGCCGCGGCGCCAGGCCGGCAATATCAAAACTGCCATCCACCACCAGCGCCGCCATGCCGGCGCGGCCATCCATGCCCGGCACCGTCACGCCATAGACATTGACTTCCAATATGCCCGGCACGGTGGAGAGCGCCTGGGTGACTTCGCTGGTGGCGACATTCTCGCCCTTCCAGCGGAACGTGTCGCCGATGCGGTCGACAAAAAAGAAATAGCCATGTTCGTCGCGCCGCATCAAATCGCCGGTGCGAAACCAGGCGTCGCCCTTTTTGAAGACATCGCGCAGTATTTTCTTTTCCGTCTCGGCCGCCTTGGTATAGCCCTCGAAATTGCGCCCGGCCCGCTGCGAGATGCCGCCGATCGCCTCGCCCACTTCGGTGGGTTCGCATTCGATGCAAAGCCCGTCGGGGCCGCGCACCGGCATTTCCTTTTCCACGTCGAAGCGCACCACCCGGGTTGGCAGCATGGGCTGGATATAGTCGGGCACCCGCCCAACCGCGCCCACCGTGCCGTCATAATTCAGCATGGAGACATTGCCTTCGGTGGCGCCGTAAAATTCCACGATGCGGGGAATGGCGAACCGCTTCTGAAACTGCCGCCAGATTTCGGGGCGCAGGCCGTTGCCGGTGATGGCGCGCACATGGTGGTCGCGCTCGTGCGGGCCGGGCGGCGCGTTCAGCAGATAGCGGCAAAGCTCGCCGATATAGGTGAACATGGTGGCGTCATATTTGTGGATGTCGCTCCAGAATTCGCTGACCGAGAATTTCTTTTTCAGGATCATGGCGCCGCCCCGCGCCAGCGCCATGCCCGCGGTGCAGATGCCGCCGGTGGCATGATAGAGCGGCAGGGCGTTGTAGATGCGGTCGTGCCGGTTGGGCTCCAGCCCGCCCAGGAAGCCCGAGATCATAAAGAGCATGCGCATATGGCTGAAATTGGCGGCCTTGGGCAGGCCGGTGGTGCCGGAGGTGTAAATGAAAAATGCGCGATCCTTTAGCCGCACGCCGGCGCGCGGACCGGGGCCTGGCGATCTTGTGTCGGTGAGCGCGGCGTCCAGATTGCGGTTTGATGGATCGCCGGAGGCGTTCGCCGGGCCGAGTGCGGCGCCTTCAATCCACAGCTGCGGCTTGACGGTAAAAAAGGGTTCGGCTTCCGGCAGGACGGCCGCAAGCTCGCTGCCGACAATGACATGGGCGGCGCCGGCAATCTCGATGGAATGGGCCAGGGCCGCGCCGCGCTGGTTGGTGTTGATCATCGCCACGCAGAGGCCCGCCTTGAACATTCCCAGCCAGGCGCAGATGAAATCCGGCCGGTTCTCCATCAAAAGGGCCACACAGTCGCCCTGCTTCAGGCTCAGGGACAGCGCCCAGTTCGCATAGGCGTTGGCGCGCGCTTCCAGCGCGCCATACGTCATCACCTGCTCGAGATAATATAAGGCGGGCGCATCGGGCGTGCGCCTTGCCCAGTCTTCGACGATGTCAACGATGGTGCGCCTTGCGTCCGGCTTCAGCCGCCGCAGCATCAGCACCGTGCGAAGGATGCTGGTGACATAAATATATTCGCGCCGTATCGCGGCGGTCAGGCTCATGGCGCCTTATCTCTTTTATCGGCCCTGACACCAGCTTGGTCCGCCAATTTGCGCCGCGCAAGAGAGCGGCTTAAACAGCCGTCATGGACGACACGCTGGACCTTATGGGCCTGAAATGCCCGCTGCCCGCCCTGATGACGCGGCGGGCGTTGGCGCGGCTGGAAAGCGGCGCGCTGCTCATCGTGACGGCCAGCGATCCGCTTTCGGTGGTGGATATTCCCCATATGTGCGCCGAGGAAGGCCACAGCGTGGAAAGCGTGACGCGGCAAGAAGGCCGCGCCATTTTCCGCATCCGGCGCAAAGACTAGCCCCGCGGTGGCGGGGGCGGCGGCGTCAGATGATCGATCACCGCCAAAGCGTCCACGGCGCGCGGCTCACGTTGCGCTTCGCTATCCGTCAGCGTGACGATCTCGGCATAGGCCTGGTAGCGGGTGGTGGTGACGATATCCACATTGGGCCCGAAGGGGTCATAGCCCCAGCGGGGACGAAAACCCCAGCCATAGCCCCAGAAAGGGTCGGGCGAATAATTGGGAAAAGCGGTGACCTTGGTCTGGGCCTTTGTGTCGCGGCTGTCGAAAATGAAATGGCTGGCTCCTGCCGCCCTTGTCACTTCGGCGGCGCGCAGCAGCAGGCTGTCCTCAACCTGCTCGCGCGGGGTGGCGGAATTGCCCGTGAAGGTGACCCGCCAGCGATTGGCGCCCAATTGCCGGTCGGTATAGCCGGTGGCCTGCCCCGGACCCCGGGGGGCATAGGGCGCGGGCTGGGCGCAGCCGGCGACGAAGGCCGCAAGGGCCAGGGCAGCGGCGGTTTTCAAGGCGGTTTTGGTCTTCAACAAGGGGCACTCCACCGGTTCACTTCAGATATGGTAACCACCGGCAAGCCTTTCAAGTTTCCCACTATTTCCGGGTTCCGTGGGTGGGGTTTTTCTCTTTCCAATCAAGCCCCCTTGCTAATAATGGCCGGGCATAAGATGGTCTGAGCGTGCGTTGCAGCACGGTCCGCTGGCGGGCCAGAACACGTGCCGGAAGGCGCTTGTCCGGGTTGGACGGCGTGACATCCGGTAAAAAAAGCCTTGGGGGCCTGAACCTTCGCCATGCTCGGATATATCCTGTCCTTCTGCCTGGCCGTCATTCTGATCGCTGTGTCGACCTTGTCGGTGCAGCTGGCGGTGCTGGCCTGGGTGCGGGTTTTCCGTAGCGCGCCCAAGGTGCCGATGGCGCAGCTTTCCGATTCCGAATTGCCGCATGTGCTGGTGCAATTGCCGGTCTGCAACGAAGGCTATCTCGCGCTGCGTGTCGCGGCGGCGGCCTGCGCGCTGGACTGGCCCAGGGACCGCCTCACCATCCAGCTTCTGGATGACGGCACGGCGGAAAACCATGCCGCGCTGGCTGCCGGCCTTGTTGGCCTGGCGCCGGAAGGCGTCTCGCTTCAGCTGCTGCGCCGTGGCGACCGCAAGGGGTTCAAGGCGGGCAACCTGGCCTTTGGCCTGGCGCATAGCGATGCGCCCTATGTCGCCATCTTCGACGCCGATTTTGTCCCTTCATCCGATTTCCTGCGCCGCACCGTGCCGGCGCTGGTCGCCGACAACGGCCTGGCCTTTGTCCAGGCGCGCTGGGGCCACAACAACCGCAACCTGAACTGGCTGACGCGGGTGCAGGGCCTGCTGCTGGATTCGCATTTCGCGGTGGAACAGGAAGCGCGTTTCCGCGCCGGTCTGCCGATGAGCTTCAATGGCACTGCCGGCGTCTGGAGCCGTGCCGCAATCGAGAATGGCGGCGGCTGGACCGGCGATACTTTGACGGAAGACCTCGACCTTTCCATGCGCTGCGTGATGAAGGGCTGGCGCGCCGCCATGATTTCCGACCTGGTGGTGCCCGGCGAACTTCCCCCCAACGCCGCCGCGTGGCGGGCGCAACAGGCGCGCTGGACCAAGGGCCACGCGCAATGCGCCCGCAAATTGCTGCCGATGGTTTGGAACAGCGCCCTGCCCTTCTGGACCAAGACGGCGATGACGTTGCAAATGTGCCAGTTCGCCTTTTACACCCTGGCTTTCACCAGCGCGGCGATCTCTCTTTTCATGATGTCCGTGGGTCTTCCGCCCTATCCCGCCGTCGCCATACTGGGCCTGATCGTGACGTTCCTGGGCCTGTCCTGCTCGGTCGGCTATCTGTGGCTGGGCCAGCGCATGCTGGGCCAGGAAGGCGCCAGGAAATTGTACCGTGCGCTGGTGCTGGCGGTGGTGTTTCCCTCGGGCCTCATTCTGGCGAACACCCGCGCCACCTTCGAGGCCTTCTTCAGCACCCGCATGGATTTCACGCGCACTTTGCGCGCCGGCGAAATCCATGCCGGCGGCTGGCGCGGCGCGCCCGAGCTGATGGTCGGTGTTTTCGTCGCCGCCGTTGCCCTGGCGGAATCCGCCAACTGGAGCGCCCTGTTTTTTGTATTTGCCGTCTCGGGCCTGGTTTCGATCGGCGCCATGGGCGCCACCTCCGGCATGCCGCAGCCCGCGCGCCAGCGCATTACACTGGCCGAGTAGTGCGGCCTGACTGGCTGCGCCGGTCAAATCTTCACAAACACTTTACCACGCTCCTTAACCCCATACTTGCAGTGACGGGCCTATTTTCCCGTCATGTTCGCTGGTGGGTTTGGCATGCGCAGGAATATCTGGGCCGTGTTGGTGATTGCAGCGCCCCTGCTGGCGGGCTGCGGCAGCCTGTTTGATGGCGAGCAAGCCTACTATTCCCAGATGCCCGGCATGACCGGCCACTCGATGGTGGCGGATACCGGCCAGGCGCCGCTGCAATGTGTTCCTTTCGCGCGCGATCATTCCAAGGTGAAAATCTTCGGCGATGCCTGGACCTGGTGGGACAAGGCGGCGGGAAAATTCGCCCGCGCGCAGGCGCCGTCCAGCGGCGCCATATTGGTTCTTGCCGACTATGCCGGTCCCGATCATGGCCATCTGGCCGTGGTGCAAAAAATCATCGGAGCGCGCGAGATCCGCGTCGATCATGCCAATTGGCTGAATGACGGCTCTGTCTACCTCAACGACCCGGTGCTGGATGTCAGCGACGATAATGACTGGAGCGCGGTGAAGGTCTTCAACATCCAGTCCAATGCCTGGGGCAGCAAAATCTATCCGGTGAAAGGCTTCATCCTGTCTTCGCCGCCGGGCTCTGCGCCGCCGGCGCCGGCCGCACCGGCACCGCAAACAAGCCCGGGAGCGGTCCCCGCCGAGGCGCCCGACGGCCCCTCGCAAGATACGCTGACCCCCGAGGACCTGGTCGCGCGGGCCGATATTCCGTCATATATCCAGTAATATCATGGACTTGCCCTGCTGTGCGCTATTTGGCCTCCCCCTCTTGCGTGGGCGGCGGGGAGGAATATCGTCCCGCACCTTCGCGGCAGACCCCGCCGCGACATGAGGCAAACAGGACGCACCTGCTGCGTTTTCTTCTGATGCAAAGCCCCACTCACACGTGACCCCTCATCCAATCGAGACTGCCCTGACGCCCGATCCGCTGGCGGGTGCGCCGCCGCGCCTGTCCGGCGGCGCGGCGGGCGATCCGCATCATCCCGCCAATGACCGTCGCAACATGGGCGGCTTGATGCTGGGGGCGATGGGCGTGGTGTTCGGCGATATCGGCACCAGCCCGCTTTACGCGCTGCGCCAAACGGTGCTGGCCACCGAAGGCGGCCTTCCCAATCACGTCGCCGTTATGGGCTCGCTCTCGATGATTTTCTGGGCGCTGATCCTGGTGGTGACGATCAAATATGTCCTGATCATCATGCGCGCCGACAATAATGGCGAAGGCGGCACCCTGGCGCTGGCGGCGCTGGCGCATCGCTCGCCCGGCATGTCGCGCCGCATCAAGGCCACCATCGGCATCGGCGCCATTGTCGGACTGGCCCTGTTCTTTGGCGATGGCATGCTGACGCCGGCCATTACCGTGCTTTCCGCCGTCGAAGGCCTGACCGTGGATGCGCCGCATTTCGCGCCGCTGGTGTTGCCGCTGGTGGTGGCAATCCTGGTGGGCTTGTTCGCCATTCAAAGCCGCGGCACGCACCGGCTGGGCAAATTGTTCGGTCCCGTGATGGTGGTGTGGTTCCTGGCGCTGGCCGGATTTGGCCTGACATCGTTGGTGCGCACGCCTGCCATCCTGGCGGCCTTCAATCCCTGGTATGCGCTGCAGATGTTCCTGCACGCGCCCTGGGTGGCGTTTGTTTCCCTGGGCGCGGTGGTGCTGGCCGTCACCGGCTGCGAAGCCCTCTATGCGGACATGGGCCATTTCGGCAAACGCCCCATCCAGTATGCCTGGCTGTTCGTCGCCCTGCCCGCCCTGTTGCTGAACTATTTCGGCCAGGGCGCAGCGCTGCTGCGCGTTCCCGCTGACGCCAATATCGCTTTCTTCTCCGTCATCCCGCACTGGGCGCACCTGCCCATGGTGTTGCTGGCGACACTGGCCGCCATTATCGCATCCCAGGCTGTGATCACCGGCGTCTTTTCCATGACCCAGCAGGCGGTGCAGCTGGGCCAGTTGCCGCGCATGGAAATCCGCCACACCTCCGCCACCGACTATGGCCAGATCTATGTGCCGCGCATGAACGCCTTGCTGGCGATCGGCGTGGTTCTGATCGTGCTGATCTTCAAATCGTCCGGCGCCCTGGCCGCCGCCTATGGCATTGCGGTGACCGGCGTCATGGTGATCGACACTTTCAACGCTTCCATCGTGGCCAAGCGGCAATGGCGCTGGAACGCCACCCTGGTGCTGCTGCTGTTCGGCGCCATGGGCGTCAGCGACATGATCTTCTTTGTTTCCAATTCCCTGAAGATTCCCGAAGGCGGCTGGCTGCCGCTGCTGATCGCCTTCGCCGTCTTTGTCGGCATGGACACCTGGCGGCGCGGCCGGCGCGTGCATATGGAAAAGGTGCGCTCCGAATCCCTGCCTCTCAGCCTGTTCCTGGAGCGCGCCGACAAAAGCGCCCAGCGCGTGGCGGGCCTGGGCGTGTTCCTGGCCTCGCGCACCGATGTGGTGCCGGGCGCGCTGCTGCACAATCTCAAGCACAACAAGGTGCTGCATGAGCGGGTGGTGATCGCCACCGTGGTGGTGGAAGACACGCCCCTGGTGCCGGCGCATGAGCGCATCGAGGTCGAAAAGCTGGGCAAGGGATTCTATGCCGTGCGCATCCATCACGGCTTCTTCGAGACTCCCGACGTGCCCCAGGCGATGGAAGATGCCCGCCGCTTCGGGTTGGCGCTCGATGTCGCCACCGCCACATTTTTCATTGGCCGCGAGACGCTGGTGCCCGCCGAACAATCCGAGCTGGGCAGCTGGCGCAACTGGCTTTACCGCAAGATCGCCAGCAATGCGCTGTCACCGGCGCGTTTCTATCATTTGCCACCCAACCGGGTCGTCGAACTTGGAACACAGGTTACTATCTAGAACAAAAAACTGTCGGGAGAAGACGTTTGGGATCGTCCCTCAAAGGATGAACCGAAAGCGAGGACGCCATGAGCGTTGCTGTACCTGTCCACAATCCTGTTTCGACTGACGAACCGCATAAAAACAATTCCCTGAAACGGGAGCTCTGGCTCGCGCTGGGCGCGCTTGGCGTGGTCTATGGCGATATTGGCACCTCGCCGCTTTATGCCATGCGGGCCAGCGCGCAGGCCGCCGGCGGCGCCCTGCCACAGGCTTTCGCCGTTTACGGCGTGCTGTCGCTGATCTTCTGGGCCCTGATCGTGGTGGTGACGGTCAAATATGTCTTCTTCATCATGCGCGCCGACAACAATGGCGAAGGCGGGGTGATGGCGCTGGCCGCGCTGGCGCACCGCTCGCCTGTGTCCCGCAAGCTCAAGACCGCCATCGGCATCGCCGCCCTGCTGGGCCTGGCGCTGTTTTATGGTGACGGCATGCTGACCCCGGCCATTTCCGTGCTGTCGGCGCTGGAAGGCATTGGCGTCGCCAATGCCAGCTTCACGCCCTTTGTCGTGCCGCTCACCCTGGTCATCCTGGTCGGTCTGTTCGTCATGCAAAGCCGTGGCACCGACAAGATCGGCAAGCTGTTCGGGCCGGTGATGGTGCTGTGGTTCCTGGTGCTGGCGGTGCTGGGCGCTGTGCAGATCCTGAAAGCGCCGCAAATCCTGCACGCTGCAAATCCGATGTATGGCATCGCGCTGTTCGCCCATGAGCCATGGACGGCCTTTGTTGCGCTGGGATCTGTGGTGCTGGCGGTGACCGGCTGCGAAGCGCTCTATGCCGATATGGGCCATTTCGGCGCCCGCGCCATTCGCTGGGCCTGGCTATACTTCGCCTTGCCGGCGCTGCTGCTGAATTATTTCGGCCAGGGGGCGTTGCTGCTGTCACGGCCACAGGATGCCGCAATCCTGTTTTACGCCATGGTGCCGGGATGGGCGCATTATCCCATGATAGCGCTGGCCACCATCGCCACCATCATTGCCAGCCAGGCCGTGATCAGTGGCGTCTTTTCCATCAGCCGCCAGGCGGTACAGCTGGGCCAGTTGCCGCGCATGGAAATCCGCCACACCTCCGCCACCGAGCAGGGACAGATTTTTGTTCCCCGCATAAACGCCATGCTGTGCGTCGGCGTGGTGCTGATCGTGCTGATCTTCAAGTCTTCCGATGCGCTGGCCACCGCCTATGGCATCGCGGTGACCGGCGTGATGGTGATTTCCACCGTCCTGGTCGGCACGGTGGCGATCTATCGCTGGAAATGGAACCGGTTTGCCGTTTATGCCCTGTTCGGCGTGCTGGGGCTGATAGACCTTGCCTTTCTGGCCTCCAACAGCCTCAAGATCGCGGAAGGCGGCTGGCTGCCGCTGGCGGTGGCGGCCGGCGTGTTCGTGGTGATGGACACATGGCGGGTGGGGCGGCGGCTGCACCTGGACAAGATGCGGGACAATTCGCTGGCGCTGGACCTGTTCCTGGAGCGGGCCGACAAATACAACCAGCGCGTGTCAGGCACTGCCGTCTTCATGAGCCCGCGCAGCGACATTGCGCCCAACGCCATGCTGCACAGCCTCAAGCACTACAAGGTTCTGCATGAGCGCATGGTGCTGGCGACGGTGAGCGTCGCCGACACGCCCTTTGTGCCGGTGGCGCGGCGTGTGGTGGTGGAAAAGCTGGGCAAGGGCTTTTTCTCGGTTCGTTTTGTCTACGGATTTTTTGAAATCCCGAATATTCCCGAGGATTTCGCGCTGGCAAGAGCGCATGGATTGGCGCTGGAACTGGACAGTTCCACGTTCTTCCTGGGCCGCGAAACTCTGGTGCCGGGCGACAATCCCAGCCTGCCGCGTTGGCGGGTGGCGCTCTATATGTGGCTGGCATCCAATGCGCTCAGCCCGGCGCGCTACTACCACCTGCCGCCAGGACGCGTGGTGGAGCTGGGAACGCAAGTTTCGATCTAATCGAGCGCGTAGACCAGGGCTTTCAAATAGGCTGATTCCGGCAGCATCGGGTGAACGGGATGATCCGGCCCCGCGCCCGCGCTGCGGATCAGCGTTGCCTTGCGGCCGGTGCGCAAGATGCCGGCGGCACATTCGGCGGCAAAACGCTCGACGGCAATATTGTGGGAGCAGGATGCCAGCAGCAGCGTGCCGCCCGGCGCGGTAACGCTGGCAGCCAGCCGCGCCAGTTTGCGGTAGGCCTTGGCGCCCGGCTCCAGGTCCTTTTTGGATTTCACAAAAGGCGGCGGATCGGCCACCACAATGTCGAACACTTCCTTTTGCGCTGCCAGCCTTTCTATTTCCTCGAACACGTCACACTTTATGGCGCGGATGGAAACCTGGTTGGCGGCGGCGCTATCCTCGGCCAGCGCCAGCGCGGGCGCGGAACTGTCCAGGCACAGCGTTTCGCTGGCGCCCGCTTTTGCGGCCAGGATGCCGAAGCCGCCGCTATAGGAATAGGCGTCCAGCACCGATTTGCCTTTTGCCAGGGCGGCGATGAAAGCGCGATTGTCGCGCTGGTCATAGTACCAGCCGGTCTTCTGGCCTTGCCCCAGGTCGGCAAAATAGCGCGCGCCATTTTCTTCCACCGCGATGCGGCCCATCTCGCCTTTTTCGGCACGGACATAAAGCTCCAGCCCTTCCAGGGCGCGGGCCGGCGTGTCGTTGCGAAGAATGATCGTGTCCGGCGCCAGCACCTGCTCCAGCGCCATGACCAGCGGCTTTAGCAAGGCTTCCATGCCGGCAGTCGAAACCTGCAGCACCAGCGTGCCGCCGAAGCGGTCAATCGTCAGCCCCGGCAAGCTGTCGCCCTCGGCATGCACCAGGCGATAGAATGGTTTGGCATACAGCGCTTCACGCAACGCCAGCGCCCGTGTCAGGCGCGTGGCAAAAAAAGCCGCATCCACATGGGCGCCATTCTCGCGCGCCAGCAGGCGAACCGCGATCAGGCTTTTGGAATTGAAATAGCCGGTGCCGAAATCCTGGCCGTCATCGCCTTTGACATGCACCAGCGTGCCGGAAGCCAGCGCCTTGGCGGGCTCGTCCATCACGATCTCGTTGGAGAAGATCCAGGGGGCGCCGTTGCGGGCCTTGCGGCCTTCGCGGGGACGAAGCGTGATGGTGGGGCGTTTGCTCATGGCCACGCGTTAGCACGGCGCGGTGGAAATTGCGCCGGACAATCCTGGCGCGGCGCCATCGCTGCGGGCCCCTGCGTGAAATTATAGCCAATTTGCCCCGCAAGGCGGGAACCAGGAAGTACCTAACCCATTGAATACAAGAGGTAAAATTACACGGGTGGCGGCATGTTGCGCCTTGCCACACTTGTCATCACACGGGCGCGCTATTTAGATGCAGCAACAGCTAGGAGAACAAGTCATGGCCATCGACGGCAATTGGGAAATCACCATCAATTCGCCAATGGGTGCGCAGAAAGCCAAGCTGGAACTCACCGCCAAGGATGGCGCGCTCACCGGCACCCAGCAGGCGCAAGGCTCCTCCCAGCCGGTCGCCAATGGCAAGATCGATGGCAGCAATGTCAGCTGGTCGGCCAACATCACTTCGCCCTTGCCCATGACACTGGAGTTTTCCGGCAATGTGGAAGGCGATACCATCAAGGGCAGCGTCAAGGCCGGCGCCTTCGGGTCCTTCCCCTTCAGCGGATCAAGGGCCTGAGACCAGGAAACAGTTTGCGCAGGGGGCGGCATCGCGCTGCCCCTTTGCCTTTTTGAGGAAGCAGCATGCCCATTCACCGCGAAGGCTGGCCGTTCATAGCGCTCTTCGCCTGCGTCAATCTTTTGGCATTCCTGCTGGCCCCCTCGCTGGGTTGGCTGCTGCTGCCCCTCACCATCTGGTGCATCGCTTTTTTCCGCGATCCCGAGCGCAGCACGCCAGATGGCGAGGGCCTGATCATCTGCCCCGCAGATGGCAAGCTGTTGCCGCTGGTGGATGCCGTGCCGCCGGAGGAACTGGGCCTGGGGCCTGCGCCGCGTCCGCGCCTTTCGGTGTTCATGAATGTCTTCAATGTCCATGTGAACCGCAATCCCGTGACGGGCACGATCATCGCCAAATCCTACCGGCCGGGAAAATTCTTCGATGCGTCCTTTGACAAGGCCAGCATCCACAATGAGCGCATGTCGCTCAGGCTGCGCCCGCAAGGCCAAACCTCCGATGCGCGCGATCTGGCCGTGGTGCAGATTGCCGGCCTGGTGGCGCGCCGCATCATTTGCGATGTCGGCCAGGGAGAGGGCGTGCAACGCGGCGGCAGATTTGGCATTATCCGCTTTGGCAGCCGCGTGGATGTCTATTTGCCGCCCGGCTGCACCGTTCTGGCCGAGCCCGGCACCATGGTGCGGGCAGGACAAACCATATTGGCGAGGTTCGGATGAGCCTGGACGATAATCTGGACGACAAGCCCAAGCGCACCCGCCGGGCCAAGGCGCGCCAGATCGTCGCCGCGCGCCTTGAGAAGCTCGAAGACCTTTCCATCAGCAAGCTGGTGCCAAGCACGCTGACATTGCTGGGGCTGTGCAGCGGCTGCACCGGCATCCGCTTTGCCCTGCAGGGCGACTGGAATTCCGCCGTGATGGCCGTGGTCTTCGCCATGATTTTCGACATGCTGGATGGCCGCGCCGCCCGCCTGCTGGGAGCCGATACGCGCTTTGGCGCCCAGCTCGACAGTTTGGCCGACCTGGTGAGCTTCGGCATGGCGCCCGGCATCATCATGTACAATTGGAGCCTCAACCAGATGGGGACTGCGGGCTGGATCGCGACGCTTATTTTCATCGCCGCCAGCGCCATACGCCTGGCACGCTTTAATGTGCAAAGCGTGCGCGACGAAGGCGCTACAAAGGCCGATCCTTTTTTCACCGGCCTGCCCACCCCTGCCGCGGCCTGCATGATGCTGCTGCCGCTGCTGGCCAGCTTCCAGTGGAATGGCGAAATCGTCCACCAGCCCTGGGTGGCGCTGATCATGGTGGCCCTCACCTCTGTGCTGATGGTCAGCCGCCTGCCGACGCCCTCCATCAAATATATGCGCCTACAGCGCGAGCATCGCGTCGCGGCGGGCTTTTGCGGCGGCCTCCTGGTGGCGCTGCTGGTGGTCTGGCCCTGGGCCACGCTCAGTGCTGCGCTGGCGATTTACGTGCTGAGCATTCCGGTGGCGGTCTATGTCCATCATCCGCGCACCGCGGCGCTGCGGGCGGCAAAACTCGCCGCTGAACGGCATCATACTGGGCGGCCATGATCACGTCATCGAGGTCGGCGTGGACGTGATTCCCGCCAGCGCGCCATGATCTCCGTATGGGTGCTTGGGGTCGCGATTGCGACCTGCATTTCCACCATGCTGGGCGGATTTCTGGCACTGTCATTTGGGCGCCGCATCGGCCTGGTCCTGGGCTTCAGCGCCGGCGCGGTGCTGGGCGTGGCGATGTTCGATCTGCTGCCGCAAGCCTTTATCTTGGGGATGCATGATTTTGGCATGGGCGGCATTATCGCCGCCGCGGTCACGGGCTTTTGCCTTTATGGATTGTTCGACCGGCTGGTGACGCGGCATGACCGGCCCACCTGCGGCCCTGATCCGCGCCGCGGCCTGATCGGTGCGGGCAGTTTTTCGGTTCATTCCATGCTCGACGGATTGGGCATTGGCCTGGCGTTCCAGGCCGGACAAGGCGTGGGGCTGGTGGTGGCCGTCGCCGTACTGGCGCATGATTTCGCCGATGGCCTCAACACCGTCAATGTGGTGGTGAAGCATGGCGGATCGCGCCGCCAGGCACTCAGCTGGCTTGCCACCGATGCGCTGGCGCCGCTGCTGGGCGCGGGCATCAGCCTGTTCATCGCCGTGCCCGCCAATGTGCTGGCGCTGCTGCTGGCTGTCTTTGCCGGCTTTTTCCTTTATATCGGCGGCGTGGACCTGCTGCCCGAAAGCCAGCGCCTGGGACCCAAAACCCAGGCCGCCGCCGCCACGCTCGCCGGCGGTTTGCTGCTGTTTGGCGTAATCCAGCTGGCGATGTGAGGGCGCGCTAGCGCGCGGCGCGATCCAGCATGAGGAATTCCTCCTGCGACAGCTGGATATCCGCCGCCGCAACATTTTCTTCCAGATGATTGACCTTTGACGTGCCGGGGATCGGCAGCATCACCGGGCTGCGTTTCAGCACCCAGGCCAGCGCGATGGCGGAGGCGGGGGCCTGGTGTCTTTTGGCGATGGCGTCCAGCACGCTGCCGGGCCGGGCCAGCTCGCCCGCCGCCAGCGGGTACCAGGGAATAAAGCCAATGCCCTGCTGCTCGCAATAATTCAGGACTGCCTCGCTCTGGCGCTCCACCAGATTGTAGCGGTTCTGTACCGTTGCGACGGGAAACACTTTGCGCGCCGCTTCGATGTCCGCCACCGAGACTTCGCTAAGACCGGCATGGGCGATGACGCCGCTGTCCAGCAGCGATTTGACGGCGGCGAACTGCTCGCCGCGCGGCACCTTGGGATCGATGCGGTGCAATTGCCAAAGCGCGATTTGCTCCACGCCCAGCCTTTCGCGGCTTTGCTGCGCGGCCGCCACCAGGTAATCGGGATTGCCGTTGGGCGTCCAGCGGTCCGGGCCCGAACGCGTCAACCCGCCCTTGGTGGCGATCAAGAGCCCGTCATAGGGATGGAGCGCTTCGCGAATCAGCTTCTCGGAGATCTCCGGGCCATAGGCATCGGCCGTGTCGATGAAATTGACGTCAAGTTGCGGAAGCCGTTTCAGGGTGGAGAGGCATCCCGCGCGGTCCTGTGGCGGACCCCAGACACCCGCACCTGTAACGCGCATGGCGCCAAATCCCAGGCGGTTGACGGCAATGGCGCCGCCGATACGAAAGGTGCCTGAGCGGACGGCACTGGGCATGGGAACTCCTTGCATCACAAAAGGGACCTCGCGATGATAGAAATGCATTTTGCCGGACAGAGCCATGAAAAAAATCCTCGTGCCCGCCATCGCCCTGATGTTGCTGGCGGCCGACGCCCGGGCCGATGAAGGCATGTGGACCTTCGACAATTTCCCCAGTGCGGCGGTCAAGGCAAAATATGGCGTCACGGTCGACCAGCCCTGGCTGGATCATGTCCAGGGCGCTGCCGTGCGCCTGTCGTCCGGCTGCTCCGCCTCGCTGGTCAGCAGCGCCGGTCTGGTATTGACCAATCATCACTGCGTGCGCGACTGCGCCCAGAGCCTGTCGAGCGCCAAGGCGGATTATGCCACCGATGGTTTTTCCGCCGCGCGGCGCGAAGAGGAAAAGCTCTGCCCCGGCCTGCAGGCGGAAATCCTCACCACCATTTCCGACGTCACGGCCCGCATCACGGGCGCGGCGGCGGGCAAGACCGGCCAGGATTTCGTCAAGGCTCGTGATGGCGAAATCGCCGCGGTGGAAAAAGACAGCTGCAAGGGCAAGGAAGACAGGTTTCACTGCCAGGTCATCACCTTGTACCAGGGCGGCCAGTACCAGCTTTACACCTATCGCCGCTATTCCGATGTCCGGCTGGTCTTCGCGGTGGAAGGACAGACCGCTTTTTTCGGCGGCGATCCCGACAATTTCAATTTTCCCCGCTACGACCTGGACTGCTCCTTTGTGCGGCTTTATGAAAACGGCAAGCCGGTCAAAACGCCCGGTCACCTGGCCTGGAGCACCGCGCCCCCGAAGGATGGCGAGCCGGTCTTCATCGCCGGCAATCCCGGCTCGACCCAGCGCCTGCTTACGGCGGAACAGCTGGAAACGCTGCGCGACGTCAATCTGCCCGAGATCATGCTGCTATTTTCGGAATTGCGCGGAAGGCTGATCCGTTTCGCTTCGGAAAGCGCCGAGCATGCCCGCATCGCCAATGACCTGCTGTTCGGCGTCGAGAACAGCTACAAGGCCTATCGCGGCGAGCTGAAGGCGCTGGTGGACCCGGCCCTGATCTTGGCGGCACGCAAGACCGATGCACGGCTCAAGGCAAACCTGGAAGACGATGCGGCCCTTCTGGCCAATACCGGCGATCCCTGGAGCGAAATCGCCAACGCCCAGGCCCACATCCGGGCGCTTTATTATCGTTATGGCTTCATGGAATCGCGCGCCGGTATCGGCTCCGACTTGTTCCGCTATGCGCGCCAGCTGGTGCGGGCGGCGGCGGAAAATGCCAAACCCAATAGCGAGCGATTGCCAGACTTTACCGACAGCCGCCTGCAGAGCCTTTCCAAGACCATCCTCGATCCCAAGCCCGTCTATCCCGAGGTCGAGCAGCTGGCGCTGGAATTCTGGCTGTCCAAGCTGCGTGAAAACCTCACCGCCGACGCAGACGGCACCCGTATTTTCCTGGGCAAGGATTCGCCTGAAACTCTCTCGGCACGCCTGGCCCAGTCCAAACTGGGCGATCCGGAGGTGCGCAAGGCGCTGTGGGATGGCGGCATGGCCGCCATCCAGGCTTCCGACGATCCCATGATAAAATTCGTGCTGGCGACAGACGCCGCCAGCCGGGCCATCCGCAAGGAATATGAAGAGCGCGTCACCGGCCCGGTGGACCGTGCAGCACAGAAAATCGCCCAGGCCCGCTTTGCCGTCTATGGCACCAATGTCTATCCCGACGCGACGTTTTCGCTGCGCCTGACCTACGGCAAGGTGGGCGGCTGGCAGAATGGCGATGTCGCCGTGCCGGCCTTCACCTATTACAAGGGGCTGTGGGCGCGGGCCACCGGCCAGTTTCCGTTCAACCTGATGCCGCGCTGGCAGGAGGCGGAGGCCAAGGTCAATGGCGACACCGTGTATGATTTCGTCAGCGACAACGACATCATCGGCGGCAATTCCGGCTCGCCCGTCATCAATGCCAAGGGCGAAGTGGTGGGTGCAATCTTTGACGGCAACATCGACAGCCTGGGCGGCGCATTCGGTTTTGACAGGCGGGTCAATCGCGCCGTCTCGGTGTCCACCGCCGCCATCACCGAAGCGCTGAAGAATATCTATGGCAACCAGGCGCTGTTAGCGGAGCTGAAAGCCAGGTGAAGACAGCGCGGGTTTTCCGGCATCTGGCATTTGAAGACCTTGGCGGCTTTGCCGGCGTCCTGGCGGAACGCGGCTATGCCATCCGATATTCGGAAATGGGCGTGGATGCGCCCAAGGACGATGCCGACCTGCTGGTGATTCTGGGCGGACCGATCGGGGCATATCAGGACGATCTTTATCCCTGGTTGAAGGAAGAAACCGCCGTCATCGCGGCGCGGCTGAGGGCGGGCCGGCCGACCTTGGGCATCTGCCTTGGCGCGCAATTGATGGCGCGGGCGCTGGGATCGAAGGTCTATCCCGGACGCGCCAAGGAAATCGGTTTTGCGCCCCTGGTCCTGACGCAGAACAATTCCCTGCTGGAGCCATTGCGGGATGTCCCGGTGCTGCACTGGCACGGCGACACATTCGACCTGCCGGCGGGTGCGGTCCACCTGGCGGCGACAGGCGATTGCGACCAGCAGGCCTTTGCTGTGGCTGGCCACGCCCTGGGTTTTCAGTTTCACCCCGAGGCGCAGGAAACCGGCTTTGAACGCTGGCTGATCGGCCATGTCTGCGAAATCGACGCCACCCCCGGCGTTACGGTGCCGGACTTGCGCGAACAGATGCGCCGCCATGGCGCCTTGGCGTCTGAAAAAGGCGCCGCAGTTCTGCGCCGCTGGCTGGACGGGCTTACTTGACCTGAGCCACCAGCTTCATCTTGGGATGGATATGGCAGCGCGCTTCGAAGGTGCCGGCCTGGCTGAATTTCTGGACCACATTCTTCCCCGGCGATTTTTCCCTGGTATCAAAGCGGAAATTCGCCGTGTCGAGGAATGCCTGCGCGCGGGATGATTTTGCTTAAGGGAAGCTTACCGGAGTTCCACGCGCGCTCTTCACCAATCCCTAACAGCGAAGCGGATATTTTTCGCCTTACGCAAAAGCACGAAAACCAAGCACCGATGACCAGCTTCCAGGACAAGATTTCACGGGCAGCTCCCGGCACGAAGCTGCGCAATATTTTCAACTTTGGTGCCCCGGTATTGCCGCCCCAGCGCTGCCTGCGCCTGGACGATTCGGTTGCGGTCTAGGCCATGGACCAGCGCCCGCCCGTGATGAGGAAATTTTCGCGTCCGGCGCCCGCCGCCATTGCTCCGGTGCTGGCGGTGGATGACGAATTGCAGGAATGGAAGAAGGCGCGCGGATCACGCTTTCCCATAAAGCTGCTGGCGCTGACGGCATCGCTGTGTTTCGGCATCGCGTCTTTTGTATTGCCGGCGGACATTAATGATTGGGTGCAATACCCGCTTTATGCGCTGTCGGGCTTGAGCCTCTATGCCGGCTTTCGCCGCAAGGCTCAGAGCCGGTAAAGCCCCGCTCTGTCACCCAGCATGGTGGCCCAGGCCTGCTCCAGCTCAGCTGTGAAGCGTGCCCGGTTGAACAGCCCTGCCGTGACGCGCGCCGCTTCGCCTTTGGTCTGCGCCCGGCACGCCGCCCGCAAAGCGGCAACAAAGCCGTCATGGTCGCCTTCGGCAATCCAGTCACCATTTTCCGGCGTGGCATATTCCGCCCCACCATGGCCGGTATAGCCCACGACATGAAAACCCGACGCCATGGCTTCCAGGTTCATCAGTCCCAGGCTTTCCAGGAAGGCAAAGCCGGCATAAACGGCGGCCCCGGCCATGGCGTCGGCGCAAGCCTGCCGGCTCATGCCGGATAATTTGATCCAGGGCACATCGGCAAATTCCGGCGCCGCCCCGCGAAAATAGAATTTCAGGAAATTGGCTTCGATTTCGCGCTTGCCCGGCGCATAGGCGATGGCGAGCTGCTTGGCTTTGGGCGCAAAATAATCCGGCAGGGCCGGGCGCACCCGGAATACCGGCTGGGTCACGCCCATCTGCGCCAGGCGGGTGGCGGCAAAATCGCTGGGCGCAAGGATGCCCGCCAGGGGATAGGCATTCAGCGCCGCCACGCTGGGAAGGCCAAGGCCCGTCATGTAGGGATTCTGGTTGTGCATGACCTTGCCGCAGGACAAGGCCCGCAGTTTTTCAAAATCATGATTTTCGCCCAGCACCACAATATCGCCAGGCCGGAAGGAAATGCCCAGCCGCGCCACGGGAACGGAAAATTGCGCATAGCCGTCATCGGACGCGCCATAAAAGGCCTTGGCGTCGAACCCCAGGCGGCGCAGCCCCGCAATATGGTCCAGGGAAACAAAATCCCCGCCTGTCACGGGCGGCAGGGAGAAGGCATAATAGATGGTGTTTTGCGCCATGGCGCGAGCCTAGCAATCTTGCCGCATGGGTGGAAAGGACCGGTGGCGTCCCGTCTGCCCGCCCTTTAAGGTGCGCCGCCATGGATATTTTCTTCGTCAATCTGGCGGACCGGCAGGACCGGCGCGACGCGGTGGAAAGCAATTTCGCCGACTGCGCCCCGGCGCAATGGCGGCTGCACCGCGTTGATGGCGTGCCCGCCCAGGAGGCCGCCGCGCGGCCAGGCCCCCTGACCGACAGGGAAAAAGGCTGCTTTCTGGGTCATGTCGCCGCGCTGGCGGCCGCGAAATCTGCGCCTGGTCATGTCCTGATCGCCGAGGATGATATTTTCCTGGGCCGCAATTCCGCCGCCATGATCGAAAGCGCCCTGGCGCGCATTCCCGAACAAGGCTGGGATCTGGTCTATACCGACATCTGCGTTTCCAGCACGGCCTTCATGCTGGACCTTTTCCGCCTGCGCGGAAAATTCTCCCAGAACTATCCCTATGAGCTGATCAACCTTGCGGGACTGCCTTTTGCCGGCGCCACCGCCTATATCGTCAACAAGAATAGCAGGGAGAGGCTGGCGTCCCAGCTGGCGGCGGCCGCCTCTTTCGACATTCCCTACGACCTGTATCTGCGCAAGCTGATCTATGAAAAGACCTTGAGGGGCTTTGCGCTATTTCCCTTCGCCACCACCTTGTCGGCGCTGGGGGACCAGTCCCAGATCCAGATATCCGCCGCCGGACCGGATCTGGTATGGAACGAATTTCGCCGCCTGGTATGGGCCGAACGCGACGCCGAGGCGGTATTGAAACGTGTCGCGCACATCACGGCAGACGCGCCCGACCAGCAGGCCTTCCTGAAAATTCTCATCCCGATGCTGAATCCGGAATTCGGGAAGAAGTAGGTGGATGGCGTTTCGCCCGGCGCTGCGCTTTCCAGCGGCTAGCGGCAGCGTAGAGCCGCACTGACGCGTTACAGCGGTGGCAACCTTCTCGCCTGCAGGCTCGTCGGGATTGCCCGGGGCCCTACGCTGACGCTATGGCCCATTCCGGGCAATGGTGCCGCCTGCGTGACTCGAACACGCGACCCCATCATTACGAATGATGTGCTCTACCGACTGAGCTAAGGCGGCCTCCGGTGGCCGGGAAACTACGCATCCCGCCCCCCTACTGCAACAGGGAAACATTGAGAAAGAGCGAAACTTTTGCCGGTTTTGGGCTGATTCAGCCCCGTTTGGCGCGCGGATGGGCGGCTTCGTAGGTTGCCATCAACTGCCGCATCTCGATCGCGGTATAGGTCTGGGTGGTGGAGAGCGAGGCATGGCCCAGCAATTCCTGCACCGCGCGCAGGTCGCCGCCGCCCTGGAGAATATGCGTGGCGAAGGAATGGCGAAGGGCGTGCGGCGTGGCGCGGTCGGACAGTCCCAGGCTGCCGCGCAGGCGCTGCATCAGGCCCTGCGCCTCGCGGGGGCTCATGGGCTTGCCGCGCCGCGACAGGAACAACGCACTGCCGGGTGCGCCGCTGAACGGAATCTCCTTTGCGTATGCGCTGATCGCGTCACGCAGCAGCGGCAACACCGGCACGATGCGTTCCTTGCGGCCCTTGCCCAGGATGGTGAGCGTCTCCCCCAGCGGCACGTCGCCGCGTTTCAGCGACAGCGCCTCGGAAATGCGCAGCCCCGCGCCATACAATAATGTGAGCAGCGCCGCATCGCGCGCGCCAAGCCATTCAACCTTGTGCGTGCCGGCTTCTGCGATGGTGCGTGCCGCGTCTTCCTCGCTCAGGGGCCGCGGCAGGCGGCGCTTGAGGCGCGGCGTGCGGATGGCGCGCGGGGCGGCATTTTCCAGGATGCCTTCGCGGGCCAGGTAACGATAGAAACTGCGCACCGCCGCAAGCGCCCGCTGGATGCCGCCACCGCCCAATCCTTCCGACCGGCGAAAGGCGATGAAAGAGCGGATATCGGCGGTCTTGAGGCTACTGAGGGATTTTTCCGTCACAGCCGTTCCCAGATGGCTGTGCTGGAACGCGATAAAGCGTGTCAGGTCGTCGCCATAGGCGCGAAGCGTGTTGGGACTGGCGCGGCGCTCATGCTGGAGCCAGCCAACCCAGTCCTTCTGCAAGGCTTCCGCGCTGCGCATCATTGCTAGGTCTTGATCGTGACGTTGCCCTTTTTGGCATCGGCGACGAAGGCGGCCAGGCCCTTGTCGGTCAACGGGTGGCTGAGCAGCTGCTTGAAAACCGAAACCGGAATGGTGGAGACGTCGGCGCCCGCCAAGGCAGCCTCGCGCACATGCTGCACATGGCGCACCGAGGCGGCCAGGATTTCCGTCTTGAACCCGTAATTGTCATAGATGGCGCGAATATCGCGGATCAGTCCCATGCCGTCTTCTCCGATATCATCCACCCGCCCGATGAATGGCGAAATGAACGTCGCGCCCGCCTTGGCCGCCATCATCGCCTGCACCGGCGAGAAACAGAGCGTGACATTGACCTGCAGCCCTTCGCTGCTGAACGCCTTGCAGGCTTTCAGCCCGTCCCAGGTCAGCGGCACCTTGATGGTGATCTGCTTGCCGATCTTGGAGACCGCCTTGCCTTCCTTCATCATGCCGTCGAAATCGGTGGCCAGCACCTCGGCGCTGACCGAGCCTGGAATGATGGCGCAGATTTCCTTCAGCGACTCGCCATAGTCGCGGCCGGTTTTTGCGGCCAGGGACGGATTGGTGGTGACGCCGTCGACCAGGCCGCTGGCGGCATATTCGCGGATTTCGGCCACATCGGCGGTATCGAGAAAAATTTTCATCGGCTTCACAGACCTTTTTGTTGACGGCTTGGCGCTCGTGGGTCGAATGGTAGCCCATGAGACGGTCCCCCCTAAAGCCCGAAACGGTGGAATTGGCCCCCCTGGAGCGGGCCGGCATTTTGCTGCCGTTGCCCCTGGCCGGGGCCTATGATTACAAGCTGCCGCGCGGGGTGGATGCGCCCCGCGGCGCCGTGGTCATGGCCCCGCTGGGAAACCGCGAAACACTGGGCGTGGTCTGGGGTCCGGCGGAAGGCACGGTCGGCGACAACCGGCTGAAGATAGCGCAGCCGCTGGATGGCGCGCCCCGCCTGCCCGAGAGCCTGTGCGATTTCATCGACTGGGTGGCCGACTATACCGTCAACCCGCCGGGTGCGATCCTGGCGATGGCGCTGCGCTCCCGCACTGCCTTCGAGCCGGAAAACCTGCGCACCGCCTATGTGAAGGGCGATGCGCTGCCCGCCAAACTGTCCGAAGCCCGCAAGCGTGCCCTGGCCGTGGCCGATGACGGACTGGCGCGCAGCGTGTCGGGGCTGGCGGAAGACGCCAATGTTACCCCCGCCGTGATCCGCGGCCTGATTGCCGCCGGAGCGCTCAAGCCAACCTCCTTGCCGGAATTTGCTCCCTTCGCGCTGCCCAAGGCGGATTTCACCGCGCCAAGGCTGAATGACGAACAGGCCGGGGCCGCGGCCCATCTGCGCCAGGCGGTCGCCGACCAGAAATTCTCCGCCCATCTGCTCGATGGCGTGACAGGCTCGGGCAAGACCGAGGTCTATTTCGAGGCGATTGCGCAGGCGCTGCGCCAGGACAGGCAGGTTCTGATCCTGCTGCCGGAAATTGCGCTGACCGTGCAGTTCCTGGACCGCTTTGCCGCCCGCTTCGGTGTGCGTCCTGCCGAATGGCACAGTGACCTGTCGCAGAAGGAACGCCGCCGGACATTTCGCGCCGTGATGCGCGGCGATGCGCGTGTGGTGGTGGGTGCGCGCTCCTCACTGTTCCTGCCGTTTGACGAACTTGGGCTCATCATCGTGGATGAGGAACATGAGCAGGCCTTCAAGCAGCAGGACGGCGCCATCTACCATGCCCGCGACATGGCGGTGGTGCGGGCGCGCTTTGCAGCCTGCCCGCTGATCCTGTCCAGCGCCACGCCGTCGCTGGAAACTTTCATCAATGCGCAGACAGGGCGCTATTCCCACCTGAAGCTGCATGCCCGTCATGGCGTGGCGCAAATGCCATGCGTCAAGATCGTGGATCTGCGGCGCGAGCATAATCCCGATGATGTTGCCAAATGGCTGTCCGCGCCGCTGCGCGCGGCGCTGGGCGAAACCCTGGCGGCGGGCGAACAGGCGATTCTGTTCCTCAACCGCCGCGGCTATGCGCCCCTGACATTGTGCGAAGCCTGCGGCCACAAGCTCACCTGCCCCAATTGCTCCTCCTGGCTGGTGGAGCATCGCTACAAGAAACGCCTGGCCTGCCACCAATGCGGTTATGAAATCGCCGCGCCCAGCGCCTGCCCGGAATGCAAGGCCGAGGGCACGCTGATCGCCTGCGGACCCGGCGTGGAACGGGTGGCGGAAGAACTGGCGCATTTTTTCTCGGATGCGCGCTATGCCATCGCCTCCTCCGACACCATGCATGGCCCGGCGGAAACACAAGGCGCGATACGCGCCATGGCCAAGGGCGAGATCGATGTCTTGATCGGCACCCAGATCGTGGCCAAGGGCCATCATTTTCCGCAGCTGACATTGGTGGGGGTGATTGACGCCGACCTTGGCGGCAGCGACGGCGATCTGCGCGCCCGCGAGCGCACCTTCCAGTTGCTGCACCAGGTTTCAGGACGCGCCGGCCGCGCCGAAAAGCCGGGGCTTGTGTTATTGCAGACCCGCAACCCCGATGACGCCGTGATGGCGGCGCTGGCGTCAGGCGACCGCGATGCCTTCTATGCCCAGGAAGCGGAATTTCGTTCCCGCGCCGGCGCCCCGCCCTATGGCCGCCTGGCTGCCGTGATTGTCTCGGGCTATGACGGCGATACGGTGCGCGAAATTGCGCGGCAATTGGGCAAATTCGCGCCATCGGCGAAGGATGTGAAAGTCTGGGGCCCGACACCGGCTTTTTATGCCCTGCTGCGCGGCCAGACGCGCGAGCGGCTGCTGGTGCAAGCGGCAAAAGGCGTTGATATGCAGGCTTACATGCGCGCCTGGCTGGCGGCGGTGAAAATCCCCGCCGCTATCCGCGTGGCGGTCGATGTGGACCCGGTCAGCTTCTTTTAAAGCGTGCGTACATCCGTGAGGTGCCCGGTCACCGCCGCAGCAGCGGCCATGGCGGGGGAGACCAGATGCGTGCGTCCACCGCGGCCCTGGCGGCCTTCGAAATTGCGGTTGGAAGTGGAGGCGCAGCGTTCGCCGTCCTTCAGCTTGTCGGCATTCATCGCCAGGCACATGGAGCAGCCCGGATTGCGCCATTCAAAGCCGGCCTCCAGGAAAATCTTGTCCAGGCCTTCTTCTTCCGCCTGTTCCTTCACCAGCCCCGAACCGGGCACGACAATGGCGTTGACGCCGGCGGCCACCTTCTTGCCGCGCGCAATGACGGCGGCAGCGCGCAAATCCTCGATGCGGCCATTGGTGCAGGAGCCGATGAAAACATGATCCACCTTGATGTCGGTGAGCTTCATGCCGGCGGTCAGGCCCATGTAATCGAGCGCCCGCTCGGCGGCGGCGCGCTTATGTTCTTCCATCTTGGACGGGTCCGGCACATTGCCGGTCACCGGCAGCGCCTGTTCCGGCGAGGTGCCCCAAGTGACCATCGGCACGATGTCGCGGGCGTCGAGCGTGATCTCGGCGTCGAACTTGGCGTCCGGATCGGACTGGAGCGTGCGCCAGTAATGGGCGGCGGCTTCGAAATTGCCGCCCTTGGGCGCGCGGGGGCGGCCCTTGATGTAATTGATGGTGGTTTCGTCTGCCGCGATCAGGCCGGCGCGGGCGCCGCCTTCAATCGTCAGGTTGCACAATGTCATGCGCCCTTCCATGGAGAGGGCGCGCACCGCATCACCGGCATATTCGATGACATAGCCGGTGCCGCCGGCGGTGCCGATCTTGGCGATCACGGCCAGCGCGATGTCCTTGGCGGTGACGCCGTCCGGCAGCTTGCCGCTGACGGTGACGCGCATGTTTTTCGACTTGGGCATCAGCAGCGTCTGGGTCGCCAGCACATGCTCGACATCGGACGTGCCGATGCCAAAGGCCAGCGAACCAAATGCACCATGCGTCGAGGTGTGGCTGTCGCCGCAGACAATGGTGGTGCCGGGCAAGGTCCAGCCCTGTTCCGGGCCGATGATATGCACGATGCCGGCCCGGATATCGTCCATCGTGAAATACTCGATGCCGAAATCCTTGGTGTTCTTGGCCAGCGCCGCGATCTGGTCGCGGCTTTCCGGATCGGTGATGCCCTTGTCGCGGTCCTTGGTGGGAACATTGTGATCGGCCACGGCCAGGGTCAGTTCCGGGCGGCGCACGGTGCGGCCCGCCGTGCGCAGGCCTTCAAAGGCCTGGGGGCTGGTGACTTCATGGATCAGGTGGCGGTCGATATAAATGAGCGGGGTTTCGCCGGGGCGGGCCTCCACCAGATGCGCATCCCAGATCTTGTCGTACAGCGTCTTGCTCATGTCGTGCCCGCAATAAAGTTACGCGAAGAGGGTTCGCGAGGGGCTTACATATAAGGTGAGGGCGGACTCTTCAACGTTATCCCGCGCAATCCAGCTATTTCAGGGATTTTGGCTGAAATACAGCACCGCCAGGATGATCAGGATGGCGATGAACTGGGCCAGCACCCGGATGCGCATCAGCTTGTTGGACCAGCTCGCCGCCACCGCCCCGCCCCGGAACAGGGTGTAGAGGCCGGCGCACAAGACGGCGAAGACAATGAAGATGGCGATGGCGACAAGGGTCTTGCCTATGAGCATGGTCCGTCTTTCTTCCTAAGCCAGCGCGTCGACCTGCGCGTCCGTAAAGGTTCCAGGAACGATGGTAACCGGGATGGCCTGCACCGCGCTGCCGAACATGGCGACCAGCGGACCCGGCCCTTCCTTTGCCGCGGCCGAGGCCAGCACCAGGATGGAAATATCCTTGTCCTCTTTCAGCAATTTGCTCAAGGCTTCCGTGACGCTGCCATAAGGGATCACCAGTTCGGGCAAGATGCCCGACAGGTCATTCACTGTCTTGGCGGCATGATGCAGCAAGGCTTCAGCCTCGGCATGGGCTTCGTCCTTCATGATTTCTTCCACGCCGCGCCATTGCTGGAATTCACCCGGCGTGGCGGCGCACATCAATGTCACCCGCCCGCCGGTATGCTGGGCCCGGCGCGTGGCGAAGCGCAGCGCCACCTGACATTCGGGCGTCTTGTCGATCACCACCAGGAATTTGCGGATACGCTCGGCCATTTCGCCCTGATATTAGACCAGTTTGCGCTTCAAGTCATAAAGGACTTCCAGCGCTTCCTTGGGCGTCAGGGCATCGGGATCAACCGCCTCCAGCGCCTCGCGCAGAACATCGGTCTTGGACTTTGGCGCCGTGGCCCCGAACAGCGGCAATTCATCAATATGGGCCAGCGGCGTATGTCCCTCGCGCCCCTCTTCCAGCGCCGCCAGAACTTCCTCGGCGCGGCGGATCACGGCATCGGGAAGCCCCGCCAGCTTGGCGACATGGATGCCATAGGATCGGTCGGCAGTGCCCGCGGTCACCTCATGCAGGAAGACAATCGTGTCATTCCATTCGCGCACCTTCATGGTGACGCAAGCCATGGAGGTCAGCCTTTCGGCCAGCGCCACCATCTCGTGATAATGGGTGGCGAACAAGGCGCGGCTCTTGTTGGTCTCATGCAGATGCTCGGCCGCCGCCCAGGCGATGGCCAGACCATCATAGGTGGCGGTGCCGCGGCCGATCTCGTCGAGAATGACAAGGCTCTTTTCGGTCGCCTGGTTCAAAATGGCGGCGGTCTCCACCATCTCGACCATGAAAGTGGAACGTCCCGCCGCCAGATCGTCGCCCGCGCCAACACGGCTGAAGAGCCGGTCGACTATGCCGATATGGGCGCTGTCCGCCGGCACGAAACAGCCGCTCTGGGCCATGATGGCGATCAGGGCATTCTGGCGCAGGAAGGTGGATTTGCCCGCCATGTTGGGGCCGGTCACCAGCCACAGCCGCCCCTTTGCGGCCGGCGAAAGATCACAATCATTGGGCACGAAAGAGCGCGCAGACAGTGCGGCCAGCGACGCTTCCACCACGGGATGGCGGCCCTTGGTGATCTTGAAGCCCGAGCCATTGTCCAATGTCGGGCGCACATGCCGCGCCGCCACCGCCAGTTCCGCCAGCGCCACGCAGACGTCTATCGTAGCCAGCGCCGCGGCAATGCCGGCCAGGGCTTGCGCATTTTCCAGCGTCAGCGCCACCATTTCGTCGAACAGGGATTTTTCGATGGCCAGCGACTGCTCGGCGGCCTGCGCAATACGGCTGGCCAGCGACGCCAGTTCATCGGTGGAAAAACGCACCGCCCCCGCCATGGTCTGGCGATGGCGGAACAAATCCTTGTCCGCCATCAGCTTGTCGGCATGTTGCTGGGTCACTTCGATGAAATAGCCCAACACGCCATTATGCTTGATCTTCAGCGCCGCCACGCCGCTGGCGCTGCGATATTTGCTTTCCAGAGAGGCAATGACACGGCGCGATTCCTGGGTGAGGGCGCGCACTTCGTCCAATGGTGCATGCACGCCGGCGCGGACAAAGCCGCCATCGCGCACCAGGTAAGGCGGCTCGTCCACCAGCAGCTGGTCCAGCCGGTCGGACAAACGCGACACGGCGGCAACGCCCTGCGTGATCGCATCCGCCGCGCCCACCGCTTCGCCCGCCAGGCTCAGCTTGACCAAATGATCGCGCAAGGCGCGCGCCGCCTTGATGGCATCGCGCACATTGCCAAGGTCGCGCGGGCCGCCGCGCTGCACAGACAGTCGTCCCAGCGCGCGTGACAGGTCCGGCGCGGCGCGCAGGGCTTCGCGCAAAACACGGCGCAGTTCACTGTCCTTGAAAAACATCTCCACCGCGTCGTGGCGGGCATTGATGATTTTCACGTCTGTCAGCGGCGCGGCCAGGCGGGACGCCAGGGCGCGCGCGCCCGCCGCCGTGACAGTGCGGTCCAGGACCGAAAGCAGGCTGCCGCTGCGCCCGCCCGACAAGGTCTCGGTCAGTTCCAGGTTGCGCCGCGTCGCCGCGTCAATCGCCATGAAGTTTTTCGGGCTGACCTTGGCCAGCCGCGCCAGCGCCACGCGCTTGCCTTTTTGCGTCAGTTCCAGATAGGCGACCAGCGCGCCCGCTGCCGAAAGTTCGGCGCGGGAAAAACTGCCCAGCCCGTCCAGCGCCATCAGATTGTAATGCGCGAGCAGCGCCCGCTCGCCGCTGGCGGAATCAAAACGCGAAGTGGGAAGCGGCGTCAGCGCCGGGCCCAGCGCTTTCAAAAGCGGCGCCAGCGTCTCATGCGCGAGAAGGCCATCAGGAGCCAAAAGTTCGCGCGGAGCGACGCGCGCCAGTTCGGCGGCGATTTCGCTTTCCTTGAAACTGGAAACTTCGAACGCGCCGGTGGACATGTCGGCGCTGGCCAGCGCGTAGTCATTGCCGGCGCGCCCCAGCGCCGCCAGCATATTGGCGCTGCGCGGCTCCAGCAGCGCCTCTTCCGTCAGGGTGCCGGGCGTCACCAGCCGTACCACATCGCGCCGCACCACGGACTTGCTGCCGCGCTTTTTGGCCTCAAGCGGGTCTTCGGTCTGTTCGCACACGGCCACGCGATGGCCCTTGCGGATCAGCTTTTCCAGATAGGCTTCGGCGGCATGCACCGGCACGCCGCACATGGGAATGTCGTCGCCCTGGTGCTTGCCGCGCTTGGTCAGCGCAATGTCCAGCGCCTCGGACGCCGCCACCGCATCGTCGAAGAACAGTTCGTAAAAATCCCCCATGCGATAGAACAGCAGATAGCCGTCATGCGCGGATTTGAGCGCCAGATACTGCGCCATCATGGGCGTGGTATCGGCTTGGGCTTTTTCATCTCCCAGGCTGAAATTTGGCTGTTCATTCATGGGCCGGACCCTACCAGAGGCCCCGGACGGAACGCGACCTCCACTGCCGCCGTTATTGTGGATGGAGGCAGGCAACACTGCTATCACTGCGTTTTGCGCTGGAGCTGCAATGACTTTTCTGGATTCCGCCACTGACGATCCCAAACCCGCCCAGCGCCGGGCGCTGCTGGCCTTTGTTGCGCTCACCCTGGTGGTGGGGGCGGCGGGCAGCATCTTCACCGAGCCCAATATCGCCACCTGGTATGCCGGCCTGCGCCAGCCCACTTTCGCGCCGCCCAACTGGGTGTTCGCCCCGGTCTGGACCACGCTCTATGTGATGATGGCGGTGGCGGCCTGGCGGGTGTGGCGCATCACCGGCACACGGTCTTTCCCGATGGCGGCCTGGGGCGTGCAACTGGCATTGAATTTCGCCTGGAGCGCATTGTTTTTCGGCCTGCACCAGATCGGCCTGGCGCTGCTGGAGATTGCGCTGATGTGGCTGGCCATCCTGGTGACCACGCTGCAATTTGCCCGCCACGACAGGCTGGCGGCGCTGTTGTTGCTGCCCTATCTGGGCTGGGTTTCCTTCGCCGCCGCCCTCAACCACGCCTTCTGGACGCTGAATCCCTAAAACCGCCCACTGGCGGAAAATCAGCCATTCCGCAGGTCTTGCTTGGGCCTCCCCCCCTCCCTATATACCCCTCAGGGTCAGCATGGGCTTTGCCCCAAAGGCTGGTTTTGTCAAAGAATTCAATGGGATGACGTCGGGACGCCGCAAGGGTCAGGACGCCATGCCCGATAAGAGGAAAAGACAATGGCTAAAGTGATTGGCATCGATCTGGGCACCACCAATTCCTGCGTGGCGGTGATGGAGGGCTCGGCCCCCAAAGTGATCGAGAATGCGGAAGGCGCCCGCACCACCCCGTCCATCGTGGGCTTCGCCCCGGATGGCGAACGCCTGGTCGGCCAGCCCGCCAAGCGCCAGGGCGTGACCAATCCCGAATTCACGTTCTTCGCCATCAAGCGCCTGATCGGCCGCCGCTTCGACGATCCCATGACCAAGAAGGACATGGGCATGGTGCCCTATACCATCGTGGCCGCCGACAATGGCGATGCCTGGGTTGCCGGCCGCGAGAACAAGAAATTCAGCCCTTCTGAAGTTTCCGGCTTCATCCTGCAGAAGATGAAGGAAACCGCCGAAGCGCATCTGGGCGAAAAAGTCACCCAGGCGGTCATCACCGTTCCGGCCTATTTCAACGATGCCCAGCGCCAGGCAACCAAGGATGCCGGCAAGATCGCGGGCCTGGAAGTGCTGCGCATCATCAACGAGCCCACCGCGGCCGCGCTCGCCTATGGCCTGGACAAGAAGCAGTCCGGCACCATCGCGGTCTATGACCTTGGCGGCGGCACCTTCGACGTTTCCGTGCTGGAAATCGGCGACGGCGTGTTCGAGGTCAAGTCCACCAATGGCGACACTTTCCTGGGCGGCGAAGATTTCGACATCCGCATCGTCAATTTCCTGGCCGATGAATTCAAAAAGGAAAACGGCATCGACCTGCGCAGCGACCGCCTGGCGCTGCAACGCCTGAAGGACGCCGCCGAAAAGGCCAAGATCGAATTGTCCTCGGCGCAGCAGACCGAAGTTAACCTGCCCTTCATCACGGCGGACGCCTCGGGCCCCAAGCATCTGACCATCAAGATCACCCGCTCCAAGCTGGAAGCGCTGGTTGACGATTTGATCCAGAAGACCATCGGCCCGGTGAAGCAGGCGCTGAAGGATGCCGGCGTCACCGCCAGCCAGATCGATGAAGTGATTTTGGTCGGCGGCATGACCCGCATGCCCAAGGTGCAGGAAGCCGTGAAGGCCCTGTTCAACAAGGAACCGCACAAGGGCGTCAATCCCGATGAAGTTGTCGCCATCGGCGCCGCCATCCAGGGCGGCGTGCTCAAGGGCGAAGTCAAGGACGTGCTGCTGCTCGACGTCACCCCGCTGTCGCTGGGCATCGAGACGCTGGGCGGCGTCTTCACCCGCCTGATCGACCGCAACACCACCATCCCGACCAAGAAGAGCAATATCTTCTCCACCGCCGAAGACAATCAGGGCGCCGTCACCATCAACGTGTTCCAGGGCGAGCGCGAAATGGCGGCAGACAACAAGTCGCTGGGCCGCTTCGACCTGCAGGGCATTCCGCCTGCGCCGCGCGGCGTACCGCAGATCGAGGTCACCTTCGACATCGACGCCAACGGCATTGTGAGCGTCACCGCCAAGGACAAGGCCACCAACAAGGAACAGCAGATCCGCATCCAGGCCTCGGGCGGCCTGTCGGACGCCGATATCCAGAAGATGGTCAAGGATGCCGAAGCCAACGCGGCGGAAGACAAGAAAAAGCGCGAGATCGTGGAAGCCAGGAACCAGGGCGAAGCGCTGATTCACTCCACCGAAAAGGCGATGGGCGAGCATGGCGACAAGGTCGACCCTGCCGACAAGACCGCGATCGACGCCGGCATCGCCGCGCTGAAGGACGCGCTGAAGACCGATGACGCCGAAGACATCAAGGCCAAGACCAACACCCTGGCCCAGGCTTCCATGAAGCTGGGCGAGGCGATGTACAAGGCGCAGCAGACCGGCGAAGCGGCGGCAGACGCCGCGGCCGACGGCGCAGCGCCCAAGGACGACAATGTCGTGGACGCCGACTTCGAGGAAGTCGACGAAGACAAGAAGGCCTAATATCAAAATCAGGCCCTCATCCGGACACGGGTGGGGGCCTTTTGTTTTTATGTCCGGGGCAGCTTAAAGAATGTCTGCAATGAGCAAGCGCTGTTATTACGAGACCCTGGAATGCCAGAAGGGTGCGACGGTCGAGGTTCTCAAATCCTCCTATCGCAAGCTGGCGATGCAGTTTCATCCCGACAAGAATCCGGGCGACGCCAGCGCCGAAGTGAAATTCAAGGAAATCAGCGAGGCCTATGACGTCCTGAAGGACGACCAGAAGCGCGCCGCCTATGACCGTTTCGGCCATGCCGCTTTCCAGGGCGGCACGGGCGCTGCCGGCGCGGGCGGCGGCAACCCGTTTGATTTCGCCGGAAGTTTTTCGGACGTGTTCGAGGATTTCTTCGGCGACCTGATGGGCGGGCGCAAGGCAAGGCGAGGCAATCGCGGCCAGGATTTGCGCTACAATCTGGAAATTACGCTGGAAGAAGCCTTCCGCGGCCGCACTGCCGAAATCCAGGTGCCCAGCGCCGTGGCCTGCGATGTCTGCAAGGGCACGGGCGCGGAAGCGGGCCACAGCGCCGAGACCTGTCCCACCTGCGCCGGGCACGGCAAGGTGCGCGCCACCCAGGGCTTCTTCACCATCGAGCGCAGCTGCGCTTCTTGCCGCGGCAGCGGAAAAATCATTCGCCATCCCTGCAAGACCTGCCGCGGCGCCGGCGTGGTGCAGAAGGACCGCACCTTGAGCGTGGATGTGCCGCCGGGCGTGGAAGAAGGCACCCGCATCCGCCTGTCCGGTGAAGGCGCGGCGGGCCTGGGCGGCGGGCCCAATGGCGATCTGTATATTTTCCTGTCTGTAACCGAGCATGCGATCTTCCAGCGCGATGGCCATAATCTGCACTGCCGCGCGCCGGTGTCTTTTGTAACGGCGGCACTGGGCGGCACGATCGAAGTGCCCACGCTGGATGGCGGCCGGGCCAAGGTCGTGATCCCCGAAGGCACCCAGGGCGGACGGCAATTCCGCCTCAAGGCCAAGGGCATGCCGGTGCTGCGCAGCGCCCAGCGCGGCGATCTCTATATCGAAGTGGCGGTCGAGACGCCGGTCAAGCTGACCAAGCGCCAGAAGGAATTGCTGCGCGAATTCGAGGGCGCCAGCCAGGCCGGGACCCATCCGGAAGCGGAAGGGTTCCTGGCCCGGCTGAAAGAATTTTGGAACGGCGGCGATCCGGCCTAAGCTGGATCCACCCCCAAAGGCCTGTACCACGTGACCGCACCCACCCACGCCCTTGCCGGCAACCTGCGGTTCCTGCGCGCCCTGATGGCGCGGCCCAAGAATATCGGCGCCATCGTGCCCTCAAGCCGGACCTTGGCGCGCGCCATTGCCCGCCAGATTGATCCGGCGGCCTGCGTGCTGGAGCTGGGTCCGGGCACCGGCGTGGTGACTCAGGCCCTGCTGGAGCATGGCGTGGCCCCGTCCCGCCTGACCATCGTGGAATATGACCCGCACATGGCGGCGCATCTGGCGCAGCATTTTGCGGGCGTCCAGGTGATCCAGGGCGATGCCTTCGAATTGCACCGCACCCTGGGGGCCGTGGCCGATATGGCGTTTGGCGCCATCATTTCCAGCATCCCGCTGCTCAATTTCCCCATGGCGCAGCGCCAGGCTTTCATGGCGGGGCTGGGTGCGCGGCTGGCGCCGGGTGCGCCACTGATCCAGTTTTCCTATGGCACCTTGCCGCCCGCGCCGCCGCCGCCCGGCTTTGGCGTGGTCCGCACCGCCCTGATCTGGGCGAATATCCCGCCCGCCCGGGTCTGGGCTTACCGGAAGTACTAGTTTTGCTGCAGCCATGCTGCGCAGCATCCCTATTTTATGCTGCAGTTTATGCTGCAGCATGGGGTGCAGCATAAACTACAGCATAAACGCCCTGCGCTTGCTGAATTCCCATATAAAACATAGATTTAAGCCATGAGCCTGAGCGACGAAGAGCTGGACCGTTACGCCCGTCACCTGGTGCTGCGCCAGCTTGGCGGCCCTGGCCAGGCCAAGATTCGCGCCGCCAGCGTGCTGGTGGTGGGGGCTGGAGGATTGGGCAGTCCGGCTGGCCTTTACCTGGCAGCCGCCGGGGTGGGGCGGCTCGGGATCGTGGATGATGACACGGTGTCCCTGTCCAATCTGCAGCGCCAGATCCTGTTCCGGACCCCCGATGTGGGCGAGGCCAAGAGCGATGCCGCGGCCAAGACGCTGGCCGCCCTTAATCCCGGGGTGACGCTGGAACCCCACAAAATCCGGCTTACCGCGGACAATGCGGCCAGCCTGATTGCGCCCTATGACATCGTGCTGGACGGCTCTGACAATTTCGAGACCCGCTTTCTTATCAATGACACCTGTTTTGCACTGAATAAGACCCTGGTCTTCGCGGCGGTGACGGAATTCGAAGGCCAGCTGGCCACCTTCAAGGGCCGGCCCTGCTATCGCTGCCTGTTCCCCGAGCCGCCCCCGCCGGGCACGGTGCCGGGCTGCTCGGAGACCGGGGTGATCGGGGCGGCAGCCGGCGTCATGGGCAGCCTGGCGGCGCTGGAGGTCCTCAAAGAAATCACCGGCATGGGGGAGAGCCTGGCCGGGAAGCTGCTGATTTACGAAGCGCTTTCAGCAAGGGTGCGCACCCTTGCCCTCAGGCCCGATCCGGCCTGTTCGCTCTGCGGCAAGGGCCAATAACGCGGTTAACCCCGGTTTAAGTGCGTTCCGTGCAAACTTGGCTCCTCAAAGGGATCCAGACGTGGGCCGGCAAATCCATTACGAGATTTTTCGCCGCAGCGGCGCCAAGGGCGCCTGGACGCTGCATGACGTGCGCGACGGCCGCGACAGCGCCATCGAACTTGCCAGGGGATTGATGGCCGCGGAGAAGGCCACCGGCGTCAAGGTCGTCAAGGAAACCTACAACGACGATACCGGCGACTATCTCACCTTGAAGATTTTCGAAGAGGGCCATAACCAGGTCGCGGTACCCGCGGCGCAGGAAGAAACCCCACACGCCCTGCCCTGCTTCAAGCCCGAAGATCTTTATTCCTATCACGCCCGCGCCACCATCCGCCGGCTGATGCCCGATTTCCTGGCGCGCAACAAGATCACTGTCACCGAGCTGATCCACCGCGCCGACATGCTGGAAAAGCTCGAGGCCACCGGCACGCTGTTCCAGCATGCCGTGCAGAAAGTCGCCGTGGCCCAGGCCGCCTCCACCACCACATCGGTGCAGCAGATCGTCAAGAGCCTCAACGAGCTGACCAACCAGGCCATCCAGCGCGTCTATCGCGACCAGAAGAAGGGCCTGTTTCCCAGCCCGGCTGCGGGGCAATTCGCCGAACTTGCGAAGAAGCTCGCGCCCCAGGGCGATGCGTCCTATATATTCAACGCCGCGCTTTCCAACCATTTGAAGGATGCCAGGGGCTGGGACGAAAAAGTCCAGTTGCTGCTGACCATCATGGAAAGCGCGCCCGCCGAAGACGCGCCGCGCAAGCTGGTGCTGTCCTCCATCGACGCCATCCTGGCCGAAGCCATGGGCGGCAGCGCCGCATTGACCGAATTGATGGGGCCGGCCGAAATATTGGCGGACTCGCTGGGCAAGCTGATCGAACTTTTCCTCGGCCAGGCGCCCAAGGATGCCAAGGGCGGCCTTGCCATGCTCACCCATCATTTCGCCAAGGACGATCTGCCCGAAGCGCGCACCGCCGTGGCGGAACGCATCGTGGCGGAATTCAAAAGCACCAAGCGGCTGGTGCCCGATTCGCTGGTGGAAGAACTCAAGGCCCTGCGCCGCCTCGCCAACAAGGTGGTGCTGGGCGTTGGCAAGTATCTCAGCCACGAAGACCTGGTGGCAGCCTTCACCCTGCGTTCCAAGCGGCTGGTGACGCAGGAGACGCTTTCTTCGCACATCGACGGCGCGCAGCCGGACGAGAAGATCGAGCGCCTGCTGTTCGTGGAGGAAAACGTCATCGGCGCCGAGAACAAGCGCCAGCTGGCCGGCTTTGTCCTGCCCGTGGTCAATTCCGCGCCTTTCGAGAATCATTTCAGCAACCCCAAATTGCCGGTGATGCAGCGCTTGCAGCGCCTGGCTTTCCTGCAGGGCAAGGTGCGCCGCTCCAATTTCATCGAGGAACAGCGCCTGGAAATCTCCGACAAGATGGACCGCATTGCCGTGGGTGCCGCTGGCGCCGCCAGGCTGTTCGAGAGCATCGAGGCCCGCTCCCCCAATCATGTGGAAAAAGCCCAGACGCTCCTGAAGCTGGCGCTGGGCGGCTGTTTCACCGAAGGGGCCCTTTCCGGCAAGGCGCGGGAAATGATCCTGGGGTACCTCGCCATGCCGGGCTTTTTGGCCGGCTACTTCGCTGCCAAGCCGGGCGATACCGAGTCCGCCATGACAGTGCTGATGGCTGACCTGGGCAAGGCGGGCATCACGGCCGAGACGGGGCTGAAGTCTATCGCGGCTTAATGCGCCGCATCCCAATTGTCGGCCGCGCGGGCTTCGACGACCAGGGGCACCGAGATTTCCACCGCCGGCAGCGCCGCCTTTTCCATCACCGATGACACCAGCTTGCAGGTCGCGGCGGCCTCTTTATCCGGCACTTCGAAGATCAGTTCGTCATGCACCTGCAGCAGCATGCGGGCTGACAGCTTGTTGTCGGCCAGCGCGCCAGGAAGGCGGATCATCGCTCTACGTATAATGTCGGCGGCGGCGCCCTGGATGGGCGCATTGATGGCGGCGCGTTCCGCCCCGCCACGGAAGCCCTGGATCTTGGAATTGATCTCGCGGATATGGATGCGCCGCCCGAACAGGGTTTCGACAAAGCCGTGGGTGCGGGCGAAGGCCTTGGTGTCTTCCATGTAATCGCGGATGCCGGGGAAGCGGGTGAAATATTTCTTGATGTAATCGCTGGCCTCGCTCTGGGAGATGCCCAGCTGGTTGGCCAGGCCAAAACCGGAAATGCCATAGACAATGCCGAAATTGATCGCCTTGGCCTTGCGGCGGATATCGGCGGGCATGTCCTTGACCGGCACGCCGAAAATCTCCGACGCGGTCAGGGCGTGAATATCGACATTGTCGGCAAAGGCTTTTTTCAGTTCCGGGATATCGGCAATATGCGCCAGAAGGCGCAGTTCAATCTGGCTGTAATCGGCGCTGATCAGTTTCATGCCCTTGGCGGCGATGAAAGCCTGGCGGATGCGGCGGCCTTCCTCGGTGCGCACGGGAATATTCTGCAGGTTCGGATCGGTGGAGGCCAGCCGTCCCGTGGTGGTGGAGGCCATCGCATAGGACGTATGCACCCGGCCTGTCTTGGGATTGATGTAGGACGGCAGCGCGTCGGTATAGGTGCCGCGCAGCTTGGCGAGGCCGCGCCACTCCAGAACCTTCTTGGCAATGGGATGACCTTCGGCGGCCACTTCTTCCAGCACATCCACATCCGTGGACCAGGCGCCGGTCTTGGTCTTGCGCCCGCCTGTGAGCCCCATCTTGTCGAACAGGATTTCGCCCAATTGCTTGGGCGAGCCGATATTGAAGTCCTGCCCCGCCAGCTTGTGGATCTCGGTTTCCAGCCCGCGCTGGATCTTGCCAAAATCATTGGAGAGGCGGCGCAGCAGTTCCGGGTCAATGGTGATGCCCGCCCGCTCCATGTCGGCCAGCACCATCACCAAGGGCCGTTCCAGCGTTTCATAAACCGCCAGCTTGCGGGCCTGCGCCAGTTTGGGCTTGAGCAGCATGTGCAGGCGCAACGTCACGTCCGCGTCTTCGGCGGAATATCTGGTGGCTTCGGCAACCGGCACGCAATCGAACGTCAGCTTGTCTTTGCCCTTGCCGGTGACTTCGCTGAAAGTGATGGGCGTGTGCGACAGATGCAGCTCGGACAGTTCGTCCATGCCATGGCCGTGCAACCCGCCTTCCAGCACATAGGAAATCAGCATGGTATCGTCGATGGGATCAAGCCGGATGCCGCGCTCCAGGAAGATGGCCGCGTCATATTTGAGATTCTGCCCCACCTTCAAAACCGCGCTGTCTTCCAGCAGCGGCTTGAGGCGGGAAAGCACATCGGCTTCGCGCATCTGGACGATGTCGCCGGCGGCGGCATCCTGCGCCAGGTCCAGCGTCAGACCGTCGCCGCGCCGATGGCCGCAGGGAATGTAACAGGCCTCTCCCGGCGCCAGCGCAAGGGATACCCCGCACAATCCCGCCTGTTGCGGGTCCAGGGAGGTGGTTTCGGTGTCGACGCAGACCATGCCCAGCGCGAAAGCCCGCGCTACCCAGTTTTCCAGATCCTTGGCGGTCGTCACCGTGACATAGGCATCGCGATTGATGGGCGCGCGCAAGCGCGCATCTTCCGCCGGCGCTTCACCACTTTTAACGGGCGCCGACAAATCCAGCCGGGGCGCATGCGCCACGCTGGCGGCGGGGGAAATAGTGTCCGGGTCATCAATCTTGAAATGCGCCGCCACCCGCTTGGTGATGCTGCCGAATTCCATGGCTTTGAGGAAGGCGATCAGGTCCTGCGGGTTTGGCTCATGGACGGCGAACTCGTCCGGCTTTTCCTTGAGCGGCACCTTGTCTTCCAGCGTTACCAGCCTGAGCGAAATGCGGGCATTTTCCGCATTCTCGATCAGGGTTTCGCGGCGCTTGTTCTGCTTGATCTGTTGCGCATTCTTCAGGAGGTTTTCGACATCGCCATATTCGTTGATCAGCTCGGCCGCCGTCTTGATGCCGATGCCGCGCACGCCGGGGATATTGTCGCTGCTGTCGCCGGCCAGCGCCTGGACATGGATCACCTTGTCCGGCCCGACGCCGAACTTCTCCATCACTTCGGCGCTGGCGATGCGCTTGTTCTTCATCGTGTCCAGCAATTCCACCTTGCCGTCCACCACCAGCTGCATCAGGTCCTTGTCCGAGGAGATGATGGTGCACCGCGCGCCGGATTCGCGCGCCAGCCGCGCATAGGTGGCGATCAGATCATCGGCCTCAAAGCCTTTCATCTCGACGCAGGAAACGCCAAAGGCCCGGGTGGCCTCGCGCACCAGCGGAAATTGCGGAATCAAATCCTCCGGCGCCGGCGGGCGGTGCGCCTTGTATTCCTTGTAAAGCTCGTTGCGGAAGGTCTTTTCGCTGGCGTCGAAAATCACCGCCAGGTGGGTGGGCGCATCGGACTTCATGTCCTCCAGCAACTTCCACAGCATGTTGCAGTAGCCGGAGACGGCGCCCGTCGGCAGGCCGTCACTTTTGCGGGTGAGCGGCGGCAGGGCGTGATAGGCCCGGAAGAGATAGCCGGAGCCGTCAATCAGATAGAGATGATCGCCCTTTTTCAGAGCGCTCAATGGTGGCCCGCGCCGTCCTTAAGGACAAAACGGCGGTCGCAATAGGGGCACTCCACTGACCTTTCGTCGCCCATTTCCAGATAGACGCGCGGATGGCCCAGGGCGCCGCCAATGCCTTCGCAGGAGACCCGGCTGGTCTCGACTTCAATGATTTCGGGGGCTTCGACGGGCATGGAAACTCTCGGAAAAGGTGGAACGGCGGGGATCATACAAGCTAAGATTTGCCGGGCAAGAGTGGAAATCGCCATGGTCACATTGTCGAAAATCTATACCAAAACCGGCGATTCCGGCGAAACCGGTCTTAGCGATGGCTCGCGCCTGCCCAAATATGCATTGCGGGTGGCGGCCATGGGGGCGGTGGACGAAACCAACAGCGCCATCGGCATTGCCAGGCTGGAAACCAGCGGCGACATGGATGCCATGCTGTCGCGCATCCAGAATGACCTGTTCGACCTGGGCGCGGATTTGAGCGCGCCGGAAGACGGGAAGAAAGGCCGCTTGCGCATTGCCCCGGTGCAGGTCGAAAGGCTGGAGCGCGAGATTGACGCCATGAACAAGCACCTTGCTCCGCTCAAATCCTTTGTCCTGCCCGGCGGCACGGCGCTGGCGGCGCACCTGCACCTGGCCCGCGCCATCGCAAGGCGCGCAGAAACACTCATCGTGGAGCTGGCGTCAAAGGAGACCCTCAACACCGCGGCACTGCATTACGCCAACCGGCTGTCGGATCATCTCTTCGTGATGGCGCGGTCTGCGAATGACGGCGGCATGGGCGATGTTCTCTGGGTGCCAGGAGAGAATAGGTAGTGGAGGTTTATCCGCGGCCGCTCGCCCAAGCTCGCGGCGTTCGCTGCTCGAAATGGTCCACCGGACCATTTCGTTCGCTACGCGAAACGCAGCTCACTATTCCGGCCCCAGCTTGCGGCCGAAGATAAAGGCCAAAATCACGCCAATGACGCCCGTGACCGCCCAGCCCGGCAACGCCAGGGCGGAATAAACCCCCTGCGCGATGAAGGGCAAATAATGTTGCACCCAGCTTTTGAAGATATTCAGGCCATAAAGGCTGATGATGCCCCACACCGTTTCCAGGCTGCGCACCGTGATCTCGCCGCCTTTTTCCAGCGAGGTGACGGCGTCCGCACCCAGCAGCATCAAGGCTGAGACGATCAGGACAAGGCTGACAAGACGCATCAATACGGCCATGGCGTCACGCTATCGCGGCATCAAGGCCAAAACAAGAATGGCTGTTAACCACGCTCACGCGGCGGATAGGCGGTTCCATCCTTGTGCCGCCACAGGCCGTCGCCCATCACCAGATGCAGGTCGATATCGGGATAGGTGGCGGTGTCGCGGCCGGTGCGGGTTCCCACTTCCAGATAGACCGCATCCTTGTCCGAGCGGTTGATGAAATGATGGCCGTCAGCAACATTCTTGGGAAAGGCGGCGCATTCGCCCGCTTTCACCAAGGTCTCGCCGGCATTGGTGATCAGGACCAGCTCGCCCGACAGGACATAGACGAATTCATCTTCCAGCAGGTGCCAGTGGCGCTGGCTGGACCAGTTGCCCGGCGGCAGGGTGACCAGGTTGACGCCAAAATCGCTCAAACCCCCGGCGTCGCCCAGCGGGCGCTTGGCGCGGTCCTTGGCGGATTCAAAGAACGGCGCGGGATAGCCCGAGCCCATGCGTGGCGTGATGCTGGCGATATCAATCTTCGGCACTGCAATCCCCAAATGAAAACCGCCCGCCAAGCCTAGGCCTGACGGGCGGTGTTTCACAATTGCGAGAATTGCAGGCTAGGCCTGCGGTGCGTCCGCAGCCTGCTTCTTCGACAGGTCTTCGCCCGAGGTCTGGTCAACCTGCTTCATCGACAGGCGCACCTTGCCGCGATCGTCAAAGCCGAGCAGCTTGACCTTCACGGCCTGGCCTTCCTTGACCACGTCGGACGGCTTGGCGACGCGTTCGCGCGACAGCTCGCTGACATGGACAAGGCCGTCCTTGGGGCCGAAGAAATTCACGAAAGCGCCGAAATCCATCACCTTGACGATCTTGCCGTCATAGATTTCGCCAATCTCCGGTTCCGCGGTGAGCGAGCGAATCCACTTCAGCGCCGCCTTGATCGACTCGCCGTCGGCGGAGGCGATCTTCACGGTGCCGTCGTCCTCGATGTTGATCTTGGCGCCGGTCTTTTCCACGATCTCGCGGATCACCTTGCCGCCGGTGCCGATCACGTCGCGGATCTTGTCGGTGGGGATCT
>CANJLC010000006.1 GCA_947475445.1 Alphaproteobacteria bacterium | reverse complement strand
CCGCCGGTTTCGGCAAGCACCTTGGTGATCGCTGCAGTCAGCGAGGTCTTGCCGTGGTCAACATGGCCAATCGTGCCGATGTTGCAGTGCGGCTTGTTACGTTCAAACTTGGCTTTACCCATAACCTATTCCTTCGTCTCTTTTTCCTGTCCGGTTCAAACCGGAGCTCCAAAATCCTGGAGCGGGTGAAGGGAATCGAACCCTCGTCATCAGCTTGGAAGGCTGTTGCTCTACCATTGAGCTACACCCGCATTACCTTCTGCCGTCCGTCGCTTGCGCCGTTGCTATGGTGGAGGGGGTTGGTTTCGAACCAACGTAGGCGTAGCCAACGGATTTACAGTCCGTCCCCTTTAACCACTCGGGCACCCCTCCACAAAACTGGGTAATTCTCCAACTGGTACAACGGGTTAACCCATATCTCCGGTCGGCGCACAAGCCTCGCCGGTAGTACCGGGCGAGCGAAATTAAGCCTCCAAACAAGGGCTGCGGATCGCGGGTTATTGGTCATTGGCCGTTAGGTGTCAATAGTCCTTTTCGGCGGAAAAGCCGGGAAATTACCGGCACTTGGCCCCTGGTCGGGGCCGGGGCGGCTTTACCCCCGCCCCCACTCCTTTATAAGCCCCCTCCATGCGATCAAAGCCCCCCTCCAAAAGCCGGTCTCCTCACAAGGGAGCCCAAAAGGACCGCCGCCATTTTTATCCCAAACCCGCCGGGAAACCGGGGGAAAAGGGCGGCCACAAGGAAGACCGGCCCGTCCGGCGCGATCCGCGGGCACGCTCAGGGGGCGAAAACTGGCTTTACGGCCTGCACGCCGTCCAGGCCGCCCTGGCCAATCCCGACCGCAAGCTGGGCCGGGCTGTCCTGAGCCCCCGGGCCGCCGAAACCATCGGAAAAGAGCTTCTGGGCCGGGTCCGGGTCGAAATCGCCGAAGCCGAGGCCATTTCCCGGCTGGTCCCTGCCGGGGCCGTGCACCAGGGCGCGGCACTGGAAGTCTTCCCCCTGCCCGCCCGCGACCTCGACACCGTCCTGGAACAGGCCGGGACGGGCAAGCGCCGGGTGGTGCTGGTGCTCGATCAACTCTCCGATCCGCACAATGTCGGGGCCATTTTGCGCACCGCGGCGGCCTTCGGCGTCACCGCCGTGATCGTGCAGGACCGCCATGCCCCGCCGCAATCGGGCGCGCTGGCCAAGGCGGCGTCCGGCGCGCTGGAAATCGTTCCCTACGTCGAGGTGGTCAATATCACCCGCGCCCTGCAGCAATTGTCCGACCATGGCTTCTGGCGCATCGCGCTGGCCGGCGACGGCGCCGCGCCCCTGACCGATGTGATCCCGGTGGGCGATGTGGCGCTGGTCCTGGGCAGCGAAGGCGACGGCATCCGGCGGCTGGTGCGGGAGCATTGCGAGGCGTCCGCCTTCATTCCCATCGCCCGGACGGTGGAAAGCCTGAATGTCTCAAATGCGGCCGCCGTGGCCCTGTATGAATTGAACCGTGGAACTTCTTCCTGACGTTGCGGTTATCTGTGCAACGTCAACGGGAGAGAGACATGCGCTCCATACTGCTCTGGGCTATCGGCATTCCCCTGCCGATCATTCTGCTGATCTGGTTTTTCAGCGGACATGCCTGAACGAAAAGGCCCGCCTCACGGCGGGCCTTTTTTTTCAATCCAGCGTGGCCAGCATGTTGGCGCCGCTGAAATCCTCGATATCCACCAGCACCTTGTAGCCCTGCGCCATCACCAGATTGCCCTTTGGATCGCGCATCAGCTGGCCGTCCTTGTGCATGGTCTGGGTACGCGTGTCATAGGCAAAGCGCGGCGCCGCACCCTTGTAGTCGGCGCGGATCATTTCATAGAGCTGCCGGGCGTTATCCGGCGCGATGTGGACGCAGCCGGCGCTGGCGCGCTGGCCAAGCTTTGGGATGTCGTCGCCGGTGGCGGAATGAATCGCCAGGCCCGTCTGGTTGCCCTCGCTCTCCCAGTTGAAGAAAATGGCGTAGGGCATGGGCTGGTCCCATGAGTAAGAATGATACTTGCGATACATGCGGACGGGATCCAGCTGGTAGAAGCCGGCCGGCGTGTTGGTGCGGGTATGGGCGCCGCGCGGCGAGACTTCGTATTCCTCGCGCCCCGTGGACGCGGCCCAGTCATGGGCCAAGTTGAGCGCGCCCTTGCTGTCTTTCTTGAAGACATAAAGACGCTGGGCCAGCGGGCCTTTTTTCGACTTGCTGACATAAAGAACGAGATCGAAATTCGCCTTCATTTCGGGGCTGAGGGTTTCTTCCAGGCGCGCCGTGACCGCGGCGCGCTCGGCAGGCGAGAGCGCGCTGGCATCAGGCCCCTTGGGCGGCGGCGCCAGCTTTTGCATCGGGATGACAGGCATGGCGAGCTGCGATGTCTGCGGCTCGACAAATTTTGGCAAAGGCGGCGGCGCTGAGCCGCCATAGCCCGCACCCATCTCCGACGTTCCCATGTCGGGCAGGTCGGGCGCGATGATCACGGGTTCAGGAATGGTGATCTGCGGTGCGACGATGGCGTGTTGCGGCATGGACGGCATGTCCACATGCGCCGTGGTGCGTGTATCAAGCGGGCGGGCATCATTGGGGCCTGGCGGCGACAGGGGCACCACGACCTGCGGATCGAAGATGCGTTCATCCTGGATGCGGGCGAATTGCATCACCGGACCCACCACCCGCGCCTGGAAATTGTCCGACAAGGCGCGCAGGCTTTCCTGCGTCACCAGGCGCAAGGCGGCATGGTCGGAAAAGGCGATGGCGAGCGAAAACAGCGACGCCGTCGCAAGATAAGACAACCCCAATGCGCGCAAGGATGACATGGCCGCCGGCAAAAAATGAGCCCCGTAACTATACCGAACGCCTTTTGACCTGTCTCGTTTCGGGACAGATCAAAATTTCCATGGTTAATCCTGTGATTAAGGGGCGAACTTCCGCGATCTTGCCCACCCGTTAGGCACAATTCGCCCGGCCTGGGCGCGCTCGCCGCGCCAGTCCTTGAGATCGCCGGGACCGAACAGCCGGCCATTTTCGTCCTTCAGGCCTTCCTTCCAGACAAAGGAGGTGGCGTCGGTCAGGCCGCCATCCTTGTATTTCTGCATATAGACGCCCTGCCCGCGCGCCATCTCGGGCAATTCGGTAACGGGGAAAATCAGCAGCTTGCGGTTGTCGCCCACCACGGCAACCTGGTCGCCTTCCAGCGGCCGCGCGACCGCCGCCTCGATGCCGGGCTTCACGTTCATGACCTGCTTGCCCTTCTTGGTCATGGCGATGGCGTCGTCTTCATTGGTGATGAAGCCGTGGCCCGACGTGGCGGCCAGCAGCAGCTTGCGGCCCGGCACATGCACGAAGGCGGTGGCGATATCGGCTTCCGGCGGCAGGTCGATATAAGTGCGGATGGCCTCGCCATTGCCGCGCCCGCCCGGCAGCTTTGAGCAGTCCAGGGTGAAGAAGCGCCCATCGGTGCCCAGCATCATCAGGCTGTCGGTGGTCTGGGCATGGACCCAGAAGCGGGCCTTGTCGCCTTCGCGATACTTGATGGCGTCACTCTGTTCCTGGTGCCCCTTGAGTGAACGCAACCACAATTTGTCGGACAGGACGATGGTGATGGGCTCCTTTTCCACCGCCGTCGCCAGTTCGACCGCTTCCTCGGCAAGGGCCGAGAGGGTTTCGACATCCTTGGCGCCGGCGATTTCGGTGCGGCGCTTGCCCAATTTGGTCTTGGCCCCGAACTTGGCGTCCATCGCCTTGACCTCCTCGATCAGGCGCTCGGATTTGAGCTTGTCGGAGCCCAGCAGTTTCGCCAGTTCCTTCTGTTCCCTGGTCAGGGTCGCATGCTCGCCGCGGATTTCCATTTCCTCCAGCTTGCGCAAGGCGCGCAGGCGCATGTTGAGGATTGCCTCGGCCTGGTTGTCGTTGAGGCCGAACGCCTTCATCAGCTTGGATTTTGGCTCATCCTCGGTGCGGATGATCTTGATGACCTTGTCCAGGTTGAGGAAGACGGCGAGATAGCCTTCCAGCACTTCCAGCCGGGTGCGGATTTTTTCCAGGCGGAACCTGGAGCGCCGCTCCAGCACCACGCGGCGGTGGTCCACGAAGGCCTGCAGCACTTCCTTCAGGCTCATCACGCCCGGCACCTGGACATGGTTGAGCACATTCATGTTCATCGAAAAGCGGATTTCCAGGTCGGTCTGGCGGAACAGCTGTTCCATCAGCAGCGCCGGATCGATGGTGCGGTTCTTGGGCGAGAGAATAATGCGGATATCCTCGGCGCTTTCGTCATGGATATCGTCGAGCAGCGGCAGCTTCTTCTGCTCCAGCAGTTCGGCGATGCGCTCGATCAGCTTGGCCTTCTGCACCTGGTAGGGAATTTCGGTGATGACGATCTGGTAGACGCCTCGCGCGCCTTCTTCCTTTTCCCAGCGTGCCCGCAGGCGAAAGCCGCCGCGCCCGGTCTTGTAGGCCTCGGCCATGGAGGCCTGGTCTTCCACCACGATGCCGCCGGTGGGAAAATCCGGACCCTTGACGAATTTCAGCAGGCTGCGGTCCTGCAGGCCCGGATTTTCAATCAGCGCCACCAGCGCGCCGCACAGCTCGCCCAGATTGTGGGGCGGAATGGAGGTGGCCATGCCCACAGCGATGCCGGAAGAACCATTGGCGAGCAGGTTGGGAATGGCGGCGGGCAGTACCACCGGCTCTTCGTCTTCGCCGTCATAGGTGGCGCGGAAATCCACCGCGTCTTCGTCCAATCCCTCGAGCAGGGCCTGGGCGATTTCGGTGAGGCGGCTTTCGGTGTAGCGCATGGCGGCAGCGTTATCGCCGTCGACATTGCCGAAATTGCCCTGACCCTCGATCAGGGGGTAGCGCAGGGCAAAATCCTGGGCCAGGCGCACCAGCGCTTCGTAGATCGCGATATCGCCATGGGGATGATATTTGCCGATGACGTCGCCCACCACGCGGGCGCATTTCTTGAAGCCCGCCGCCGGGTTGAGCCCCAGCAGGCGCATGGCGTGCATCAGGCGGCGATGCACGGGCTTGAGGCCATCTCGCACATCGGGCAAGGCGCGCTGGGTAATGGTCGAGAGGGCATAGGCGAGGTAGCGCTCGGCCAATGCCTTGGCCAGCTTTTCGGAACGGAACTCTTCAGGTTTTGCGACGGCGCCCATCCCGGCGCTTTTATTCTGATTCGCCTGACAGTGCGTCCAGTCTCAATCTTGCCGGGGGCAATTCGCGTCCATTGGGCTTGAAAATGCGTTCGGCCAGGAAATGTCCGGTCAGGGCGAGCCCCGCGCGGGTGGCGGCGCGGTCTGGCATGACGGTTGTAGCTTGCAGGAATCCCGGCAGCGCCAGAAGCCGTCCCGCATATTCCGCCCCGGCCTCGCGCGATACCGCCCGGCCGGTGCGGGGCGAAACATAGACCAGATCGGCGGTGGACCCTGTGGCGGCGCATTGCGACAGGTCCAGGCCGAAGCCCAGCGCCTCCAGCAAGCCGGCTTCCCAGCGCACATAGAGCGGACCCCAATGGGAGAAATCCTGGTCCATCATGGCGTCCAGCAAAATCTCCGCCGCTTCGAACACCGCCGGATAGGGCATGCGTTCGGGCAGCGCTGCGCCGGCAATGGCGGCAAAGGCATTGAGCCCGGCCAGCGTCTGGCGCGATTCCATCAGGGCGCCGGCGCGGGCCTGGGCCAGTTCCAGGGTGAAGCTGCCAAGATGTTCGGGCAGGCGCGCACGCCAGTGAATGGCCAGCCCGTTGCCCGGTTGCAGCAAGGCGCGGTTCCTGGAGCCGCGCACCAGGCCGGCATGACGGCCATGCTCGCGGGTCAGGACGTCAAGGATGGTGCCGCTCTCGCCATGCGGGCGGGCGGACAGCACGATGCCTGCGTCGGTCCATTCCATGCGCTTTCCTGACCGTTTCGCGCACGTGTTGCAACCCAAAGTGCGTGGGCGGATTATAGCGCTATGCGCACCTTGATCTGCCTGCTCTTTCTGGTCTGCAGCCCTGCCCTTGCCAGCACGCCCTCCGCATGGGACGCGCTGGACAAGGCGGCGCAAGCCTCCTGCACCAAGGCCACCGTCAAGATGGCCTCCAAGGCGAAAATCCAGAAAATCACTGGGCGCATTTCCGGCATCGGCGGCAATGGCGACCAGTATTACGGGTTGCTGATGGTGGGAAAGACCGCGAATTTTCCCAGCCAGTGGCTGTGCCTGTACGACAAGAAGTCCAAGGCGGCGCAGGTCAGGGAATTGGAAACGCGCTAATCTTTGGGAAAATCGAGCCCTATCTCACGATAATGCTCGCGGTTTTCCGCCCAGTCCTCGCGCACCTTCACGAATAGAAAAAGATGCACGCGGCGGCCAAAGATTTCTTCCATTTCCTTGCGCGCCAGCTCGCCGATGGTCTTGATGGTCTGGCCGCCCTTGCCCAGGGCAATCGCTTTCTGGCCCTCGCGCTGGACGAAGATCACCTGGTCTATCTTGACCGAGCCGTCGTCGCGCTCTTCCCATTTTTCCGTTTCCACGGCGCTGGCATAGGGCAGCTCGTCATGCAGGCGCAGGTAGATTTTCTCGCGCGTGACTTCCGCAGCCAGCAGGCGCGAGGGAATGTCGGCAGCCTGGTCTTCCGGGTAAAGCCAGGGGCCGGGCGGCATGCGCGCCTGGACCCAGGCGCCGACATCGCCAATGCCTTCGCCTTTCAGGGCGGAAACCAGGAAGACATCCTCGAACACACCCTCGGCATGGAATTTCTCCACCAGCGGCAGCAGGTCGGTGCGCTTCATGCCGTCGATCTTGTTCAGCACCAGGGCGATCTTCTTTTTGCTGCCGGCCTTCAGCCCTTCCAGGATGGCGTGGGTGTCATTGGCGGCATGGCTGCGCGGATTTGCGGTGAGATCGGCAGCATCCACGATCAGCAGGATGGCGTCAGAATCTTCCGCCCCCGCCCAGGCTGCGCCCACCATGGCGCGGTCCAGCCGCCTCTTGGGCTTGAAGATGCCCGGCGTATCGACGAACACGATCTGGGTTTCGCCCCGGATGGCCACGCCCAGCACATTCATGCGCGTGGTCTGGACCTTTGGGGTCACGATGGCGACCTTGGTGCCGACCAGCGCGTTGGTCAGCGTGGATTTGCCCGCGTTGGGCGCACCGATGATGGCGCAGACGCCGCAATTGGTCATGTGTTCTCGACTTTCGCCAGCAAGCTGGCTGCTGCATTCTGTTCGGCTTCACGCTTGGAGCCGCCCTCGCCCCGCGCCGGTTCATGGCCAGCGACGCTGGCCTCGACCACAAAACGCGGCGCATGGTCCGGACCTTCGCGCCCGATCATGGAGTAGACCGGCGCGGCGCCGCCTCGGCCAGGCGCCTGGGCCCATTCCTGCAGCCGCGTCTTGGCGTCACGCATATCGTCCTGGAAATCGTCAAAGCGCCAATAACGTTCGACGAAGGCCTTTGCCACCGCCAGCCCGCCGTCGAAATACAGCGCGGCGATCACCGCCTCGCAGGCGCTGCCCACGATGGGGCCCCTGGAGCGGCCGCCGCCGCTGGCCGCATCGGCCCGGGTCAGCACCAGATGGTCCCACAGCCCGAACGCCTCGCCCACCTTGGCGCAATATTCCCAGCGCACCAGGGCATGGACGCGGCGCGTCAACTCGCCTTCGGCAAAACCGGGATAAAGGGTGAAGAGTTTTTCCGCCACGATCAGGGCCAGCACCCGGTCGCCGAAGAATTCCAGCCGCTCGTTGGAATGTTCGGCATTGGCGCCGGCATGGGTGAGCGCGCGCTGCAAAAGTCCGGGGTCGGAAAATTTGTGGCCGAGCTTGGTTTCGAGCGCGTCCAAATCAGTCAATCGGCGTCAGCAGGCGCGAATAGCGGATCGCCATCGGCCATTTCCAGATTTCCCAGAAGCGGGCGCTTTCATCAATCGAGAAGAAGCGGAATTCCGCCTTGCCTTCCAAATTCTCCGCCGGGACGTAACCGACATCCATGCGGCTGTCGTTGGAATTGTCGCGGTTGTCGCCCATCATGAAATAATGATCCGCCGGCACGACATAGATGCCGGTATTGTCCATCATGCCTTCGGGATCGCGGTCCAGGGTCAGGTAGCTCACGCCCTCGGGCATGGTTTCGCGGTACTGCGCGACATGACGCTCCTGGCCGTCAATTTTCTCGATATAGTCATCCACGCGCGTGCGGATAATGGCCTTGCCGTTGAGGATGACGGTGCCGTCACGCATCTGGATATGGTCGCCCGGCATGCCGATCAGCCGCTTGATGTAATCGGTGCTGTTGTCCTGCGGCGTCTTGAAGACGATGACGTCGCCGCGATGCGGCGTGCGGGACAAGAAGCGGCCATGCATGGCCTTGCCCACGGGCCAGCCGCCGAACGGGAAAGTGTAGCGGCTGTAGCCGTAAGCGAATTTTTCCACGAACAGGTAATCGCCCACCAGCAGCGTCGCTTCCATGGACGCGGAGGGAATGTTGAAGGGCTGGAACAGGAAGGTGCGGATCACCACCGCGATCAGGCCGGCATAAATGACGGTCTTGGCAAGCTCGGTCCAGGATTCGCCCTGCGTGCTGCTATTGGTCTTGATATCCGACATGGGGCCTTGCGGGTGCGGTGCGGGCGACAGAAACCGGGTAAGCCCCCTTTCTGTCAAGGATATACTTGTTAATCCTGCCCCACTTACGGGATTAAAGTGGCGGAGATTATGACGATCGCCTGGGCCAGCGGAAACTCGTCCGTGATGGAAAGATCAATCTGGGCGCGGTATCCGGGCGGGGTGATCGCCTCCAGCCGGGCCAGCGCGCCGCCGGTCAGCGCCATGGTGGGCTTGCCGCCGGGAAGGTTCACCACCCCCATGTCGCGCCAGAAAACCCCGTGATGCAGGCCCGTGCCGAGCGCCTTGGCGCAGGCCTCCTTGGCGGCAAAACGCTTGGCATAGGAGGCGGCGCGCTTCTCGGACTTGGCGCGCTCAATGTCGGTAAAGATTCGGGCAATGAAGCGTTCGCCATGGTCGGCCAGCACCTTTTCGATGCGGCGGATATCGCAGAGGTCGCTGCCGAGTCCCAGGATCACTGACGCGCCTCATCCATAAGCGTTCGCATCTTCTGGATCGATTCTGCCAGGCCCGCAAAGATCGCCTCCCCCACCAGGAAATGGCCGATATTGAGTTCGCGGATATGGGGCATGGCGGCAATGGGCTTGACGTTGTCATAGGTCAGGCCGTGTCCGGCATGAACTTCCAGTCCCAGATCAGCGCCGAATTCGGCGGCATTGTGGATGTGCTTGAGAAGTTTGGCCTGTGCCTCGCCACTTGCGTTGGCATAGGCGCCGGTATGCAGTTCCACCACCGGGGCGCCCAGGGCGCGGGCGGCATCCAGCTGCTTGCGGTCCGGCTCGATGAACATGGAAACGCGGATGCCCGCTTCCACCAGCGCCGCCACGATGGGCCGGAGCCGGTTGTGCTGGCCGATGCAGTCAATGCCGCCTTCGGTGGTGCGCTCTTCGCGCTTTTCCGGAACGATGCAGGCGGCATGCGGCTTGTGGCGCAGCGCGATGGCCAGCATCTCGTCCGTGGCGGCCATCTCAAGATTGAGGGGAATTTTCAGGTCGCGCTTGAGAGCGACGATATCCTCATCGCGGATATGGCGGCGGTCTTCGCGCAAATGCGCCGTGATGCCGTCGGCGCCTGATTGTTCCGCCAGCAGGGCCGCGCGCACCGGATCGGGAAAGGCACCACCGCGCGCGTTGCGCACCGTCGCCACATGATCAATGTTGACGCCGAGGCGCAGCCTGCTCACGCCAATCCTCGCGACCCCGGCTTCACAGCGGGAATGTTGCGCAGGTGCGGCGGCAGGTTGCTGGCCTCCCAGGCCTTCACTTTCCATTCCGCCAGCGCGATCAGGGGCACGCCGACCTTGGCCTTGCCGCCGGAGCGGTCGATCAGGCAGCAGGCGGCGACAACCTTGGCGCCGGTCTTCTTGATGGCGGCGATGCATTCGCGCGACGAGACGCCGGTGGAGACAATGTCTTCCACCATCAGGACTTTCTGGCCCTTCTTGAGGGTGAAGTTGCGGCGCAGCTGGAATTCGCCATCCACGCGTTCAACATACATGGCAGGCAGGCCCATCTGGCGGCCCATTTCGTAGCCGGGAACGATGCCGCCCACCGCCGGTGAAACAATGGCTGTGATCTCGTCCTTCACTTCCTTCTTCACCTTGGCAGCCAGCGCCTTGCACAGCTTGGCGGTGCGCTTGGCGTCCTGGAACACCAGCGCCTTTTGCAGGAATTTGTCGGAGTGCAGGCCGGAGGACAAAATGAAATGGCCTTCCAGCAACGCGCCGGACTTCTTGAATTCGGCAAGGACTTGTTCGACTTTCATTTTCCTCGATGCTCTCTCGTAAGTTGGATGGCCGGGCCGAACCCGGCCATGGAGGTTAGTTTATCGGCGCTGCTTCCGCTTCCCGCATGCGGTCAACCGATTCGACCGCGTTGTTCACCCGTAGCGCACCCACGATATTCTGCAAATGCGCCACGTCGCGCACCTCGATATCCACCATGAATTCGAAGAAAAGCGGGTTACGTTCCAGAACCTTCATGTTGAAGATGTTGCCGCCATTGGCCGCGATCACCGTCATGACGGCGGCTAGGGAGCCCGGCTCGTTCTTGACGCGCACCAGCACGCGGGCCACCGACAATTGATCGCCGGCGCCGGCGCCCCAGCCCACATCCAGCCAGTCATTCATGTTCTGCGCCTTGTCCAGCTCGGCGCAGTCAATGGTGTGAACGATGATGCCCTCGCCTGGCGTCAGGATGCCGACAATGCGGTCGCCCGGCAGCGGGTGGCAGCATTGCCCCAGCTTGTAGGAAATGCCTTCGGTGAGGCCGCGGATGGATATCTGCCGCACGACGCGCGAACCCTGCGCCTCCGGTCCCTTGGTGGTGACGCGGCCGCGCCCCAGTTCGGGATAAACCGCCTGCAGCACTTCGGTGCCACGCAGCGTCCCGCGCCCCACATCGGCATAGACATCTTCGGCCTTGGACAGGCGCAGTTTCTTGGCCACTTCGCCGATGGCTTTTTCCGTCAGCTCCGCGCCCTGGTCGGCAAAAGTTTTCTCAAGGATTTTCTGGCCGAATTTCACATGTTCGCCGCGCTGGGCATGGCGCAGATAGCGGCGGATTTCCGCCCGCGCCCGCCCCGTGACGACGAACTGCTCCCATAGCGGCGACGGCGTGGAATCCTTGGTGATGATGATTTCCACCTGGTCGCCATTCTTGAGCGGCGTATGCAACGGTACATGGCCGCCATTGACCTTGACGCCAACCGCCGTGTTGCCGAGGTCGGTATGCACGGCATAGGCGAAGTCGATGGGGGTGGCGCCGCGCGGCAGGGAAATCAGGCTGCCCTTGGGCGTGAAGCAGAAAACCTGGTCCTGGTACATGGACAGGCGTGAATTCTCCAGCACCTCTTCCGGGCTGTCGCCGCGCTCCAGCAAATCCACCATGTCGCGCAGCCAGCCATAGGTGACGCTGTCCTTGCCGTCCTTCTCCGGCACATGCTCGCGGTAGCGCCAATGGGCGGCAACGCCGCGCTCGGCGATGTCGTGCATGTCCTGGGTGCGGATCTGGATTTCGACGCGCTGCTTTTCCGGGCCCATCACCGTGGTGTGGATGGAGCGGTAGCCGTTCGATTTGGGCGTGGAGATGAAATCCTTGAAGCGCTCGGGCACCATCTGCCAGCTGGTGTGGATGATGCCCAGGGCGCGGTAGCAGTCTTCCGTGGTCTTGACGATGACGCGAAAGCCGAAAATGTCGGAAAGCTGCTCGAAGTTCAGCTTCTTGGTCTGCAGCTTGCGCCAGATGGAGAAAGGACGCTTGCCCCGGCCATAGACCCAGGCCTCCATGTCATGTTCGGCCAGCTTGCGCTTGATCTGGTCGGCGATGCGGCCCACCCGGTCACCGCCCACCATGTCGAGGCGGGCGAAATGGGTGACGATGGAGTTGCGCGCCTCGGGGTCCAGTTCCGCGAAGGCCAGATCCTCCAGCTCCTCGCGCATGTTCTGCATGCCGATGCGCCCGGCCAGCGGGGCGTAGATGTCCACCGTCTCGCGGGCGATGCTTTGGCGCTTCTCGGGCTTCTCGATGTAGCCGAGCGTGCGCATATTGTGCAGCCGGTCGGCAAGCTTCACCAGCAGAACGCGGATGTCGCCGGTGATGGCCAGCATCAGCTTGCGGAAATTTTCCGCCTGCTTGGTGCGCTCGGAAAAAACCTCCAGCTGGGACAGCTTGGTGACGCCATCAACCAGGCCGGCGATTTCACTGCCGAAATTCTTTTCGACATCCTCATAGGTGACCAGCGTGTCCTCGATGGTGTCGTGCAGCAGCGCGGTGACGATGGTGGGGACATCGAGCTTGAGCTCGGTGAGGATGGCGGCCACTTCCAGCGGATGGGCGAAATAGGGATCGCCCGAGGCGCGGAACTGCTTGCCATGCGCCGTCATGGCGTAGACGTACGCCTTGTTGAGCAGCGACTCGTCGGCATCGGGGTCATAGGCCTGGACGCGCTCCACCAGGTCGGTCTGGCGCATCAGGCGGCGGCGGCCGCGCGGCGGGGCCGGCAGCGGCTTGGCCGGGTCTTTTTCGACAGTCTGGACCGGGGTCGGCGGGGTCATGCCCAAATATAGGCGCGAAATGCGAAAAAACAGAAACCACGGAAAGCAAAAAGCCCGGCTTTTGGCCGGGCTTTTCGAGAAATATCAGTCCAACAGACTACTCTTCGTAGTCGGCCTCAGGCTCAGGCTGCGGCTCGGCGCGGCGCTGGGCTTCCGTGGTCAGGGCGCGAAGCAGCTCTTCCTCGGTGACCTGGCGATGCGAGGGATCCTCGCGGTCATCGGCCTCAGGGCGGGCTTCTTCCGGCTCGTCCACTTCGGCATGCTTCTGCAGCGAGCGGATATATTCTTCCTTCACTTCGTCGGGCTTGAGGGCCTTGGCCGCGATCTCGCGCAGGGCCACGACGGGGTTCTTGTCACGGTCCCGTTCCAGCATGGGCTCGGCCCCGCCGGAGAGCTGGCGGGCGCGGAAACCGGCGGCCAGCACCAGGTCAAAGCGGTTCGGGATCTTGTCTACGCAATCTTCGACAGTGACGCGAGCCATGGAAGTCCTTTTCGGATCAGGTAGTTACGGCCAACCCTTCAGGTGAAAGGCAGGGCGATGCGGTGAATTGAAGGCCCGAATAACAGAAATTCCTGGATTCGGGCAATAAAAATGAAAAGGGCGGCTGGTGGCCCCAGCCGCCCCTGTTTCAAGAAACAGCCCGATCAGTCCGGCAGGCCGAAGACATAGACTTCGTGGCCCGTGCCATTCAGGGGGCGGTGCACATCGGTCAGGAGCGTCGAAGGCTTCTGGAACGGGCTGCCGCCGCCGGTACCGGCGGTCACGGCCAGATACTGCTTGCCGTCAATGGCGAAGGTGGACGGATAGCCTTCCACCATCTGGCCGAGGCGGGTCTGCCACACGATCTTGCCGGTCTTGGCATCCACCGCCTTGAAGTTGCGGTCGAAGTCGCCAATGAAGGCCACGCCGCCGCCGGTCGAGATCACGCTGGTCAGGAAGGGCGAACGCTGCTGCCAGGTCCAGGTGGTGGCCATCGTGGCGGTATTCACCGCCGTCAGACGGCCCATATTCTGGTTGGTGCCCGGCATGAAGAAGAACAGCTGGGTGGCGGCGGTGCCGCCGCTGCCGATCTTCTTGTCCACGTCGCGGCCCGCGATCATCACGCAGCTCTGGCTGAGCGGAATGATCAGGTTGTCCGTGGGCTGGTGATAGGAGGTCGCCTGCCAGTCATGGCCGCCTTCCGGACCGGGGCAGGACGAATAATACTGGTTCGTCTTCTGCTCCAGGATGTCCTTGCGGTATTCCAGCGCGCCGGTCTTCTCGTCCACCTTGGCGAAGACGTTCTGGAACACGGTCGGCTTGATGCCCAGGAACTTGCCGGTGACGCGGTCCAGCTTCCACAGGAAGCCGGTCTTGCCGATGGTGAAGACTTCCTTGCTGGCGCCATGGTCGATCAGCACGCGCTCATAGACTTCATCCAGGTCCAGCGACTCGCCGGGGATGTGCTGGAAATACCATTTCAGCTTGCCGGTATCGGGATCGAGCGCCAGCGTCGAGGTCGAAAAGAGCGCCGCCTTGTCGGCGGTGCCGCGGCTGGCGCGCAGCCAGGGCTTGGCCTGGGCCGTGCCCCAATAGGTCGTGTTCAGTTCCGGATCATAGGTACCGGCGATCCAGGTGTCGGTGCCGCCGCGCAGTTCGTCGGGCAAGCCGTTCCAGGTGTCGCCGCCCGGCGTGCCGGTGCGGGCGTTGGTCTGGAACTTCCACAGCTGCTTGCCGGTCTCGGTGTCATAGGCGCTGATATAGCAGCCCGTGACGGAGTATTGGTCGCAGCCCATCAGGCCGGTCAGCACCTTGCCGTTGATGACCATGACGCCGCCGGTTTCGCTCTTGGGCGGCGTGTCGATGGTGGTGGACCAAAGCTCCTTGCCGGTGCGCGCGTCCAGCCCATGGATCTTGGCGTCGGTGGTGGCGACGAACACCTTGTTCTTGTACAGGCCCAGCGAACGGGTGGCGCCATAGGCCGAGGTCTGAACCGGACCAAGGCGGTTTTCCCAGATCAGCTCACCCGTCTTGGCGTCCAGCGCCTGCACCGTGTTGTTGCTGTTGGACAGGAACATGATGCCGTCATGGACGATCGGGGTGACTTCCACCGCGCCGCCGCCGACCATCGCCCAGGACCATTTCAGCTGCAAATTCTTGACGTTGTCCGGCGTGATCTGGTTGAGCGGGCTGTAGCTCCAGCCCTGGTAATTGCGGCGGAACATCAGCCAGTCGCCATCGGCGGGCTTTTTGAGATTGTCGTCGGTAACGTCGCTATAATTCTTCACCGTGCCCTGGACGGTATGGCCTAGGTTGAAAGCGGGGGCGCCGCGGCCGCCGCCATCGCCGTCACCGCCCGCAGGACGGGCAGCGCCGGCCGCGGGACGCGGCGCAGCGGCCGGAACAGTGCCGGCCAACACGGCGGCCACGATCTTGCCGTCTGCAATGGTGCTGACCTTGACGTCTGTATCCTTGGTGAAAGGCTTGTCGCCAGGCTTGGCGCCGTTGGCGGCCAAAATATAAGAGACGATGTTGGTGTAGGTGGCGGGGCTGAGCTGGCCCGCATTGCCATAGGGCATGGAGGTCGAGATGAACTGGTGCATTTCCTTGGTGCTCTTGTCGGCCCAGGCGCTGTTGAAGGTGGCGCCGGTCAGGGCGGGCGCATCGCCCGCACCGGTCAGGCCTGGGGCATGGCAGCCCGCGCAATTGGCAATGTAGTCGGCGCGGCCCGCGGTCACCTGGGCCTGCGTCATGGGGCCGGTGGCGCCTTGCGCCAGGGCATAGGCGCCGCCGAGCGAGGCGGCAATGACGGCGAAACCGATCATTTTTCCGTTGCGATTCATCGAACGCATCCTTTTCAAAATTCTGTGCTTGTGGCGCTTATTGGGCGGCAGTCTGGAGCCAGCCCCAGAGATTGCCGTTTGGCGCTTTTTCGCTGTTGATCACAACGCTGACGCCGCCCTTGTTGAGGGACGCCAGCTGGGCAGAGGTCAGCGTGATGCTTCCGGAAATGTCGCCGCTCATGCCGCCGGGGATTTTCAGCTCGCCGACCACCGGTCCGGGCACACCCATGACCGGGCCGATCTTGACCTCGGCCTTTGTGGCGGCGGACGACAGGCCGGAATATTTGCCGGTGACGGTCAGGGTCTTGCCCGACAGCGTCGCGGTGATCTCGCCGGTGCCGACATTGTTCTTGACCGTGGAATTGTCGAAAGCGACCGGATCGAGCGGCGTCGAATACTGGACGTCGGCGGCGAAAGCCGGCGCAGCAAGAAGGGACACCAGACCTGCGATCAGAACATAATGCGTGCGTTGACGGAACATCACTGGAATTCCTCCCCGCGTCCTTTTTTGCTGCAAATGCTCTGTTTATTCGGCATGGACGCGTCACGCCGATAGCATGGGTTTTACAGGCGGGTCAAGGAAACGGCCCGTTACAGGGCCGTTAGCAAGGCCTCCACAGCCTCCCCGGAGACCGGGTGACGCCAGCCGGGCGCTATATCCCTGATGGGTTCAAGGACAAAGCGCCGGGCCGCGATGCGCGGATGCGGCAGGATGACGGGACCGTCCTGAACCTGGCCGCCAAAGTCCAGCAGATCAAGATCCAGGCTGCGCGGAGAATTGGGAACGGAACGCTTACGGCCGAAAGCCGTTTCGACTTCATGCAAAAGTGTCAGCAGCGCAAGGGGTTGAAGCCGGGTTTTGACGGCGGCAACCGCATTGGTGAATGGAGGGTCGGAAGGATCGGGCCAGGCCTGTGTCTCGTAGAAGGGCGAAACGGCAATTACCTCGACCCCGGCGCGGCAGAGCGCCGCCAGCGCCGCTTTCAGGGTTTGGGCAGGATGACCGGCATGGGACGGAATATTGGCCCCAAGGCTGATTAAAACCTGAGAAGTCGGAATTGGTGCATCGTTATTGGAGGTCATATGCTTTTTTATCCGACTGAGAAGCTCGCGCTCTTTATTGATGGCGCCAACCTCTATGGCGCGGCCAAGGGCCTGCAGTTCGACATAGACTATAAGCGGCTTCTGGAACTGTTTGCCCGCAAGGGCAATCTGGTGCGCGCCTTCTATTATACCGCCGTGGCCGAGGACCAGGAATTCTCGCCCCTGCGGCCGCTGGTGGACTGGCTGGATTATAACGGCTTCTCGGTTGTGACCAAGCCGCTCAAGGAATTCACGGACGCGCAGGGCCGCCGCCGCGTCAAGGGCAACATGGATATCGAACTGGCCATCGACGTGATGGAAATGGCCAGTTGCGTGGACCATGTGGTGATATTCTCGGGCGATGGCGATTTCCGCCGCCTGGTGGAAGCGGTGCAGCGCAGGGGAAGGCGGGTCAGCGTGGTGTCCACCATCCGCACCTCCCCGCCCATGGTCGCCGACGAGCTGCGCCGCCAGGCCGACAATTTCATCGAGCTGGACGAGATCAAGGGGCAGATTTCCCGCGAAGGCGGCAAGGCCTCGTCGCCGCAATTTGCCCCGGCGGGATGAATCTTGTTAATCGGGGCGGGTGAAAGAACCCGCTTCCCCGCCGCATGATTGTCCGCTCTGTCCCCGGCTGGCGGCATTTCGCCATGACAACCGCAAAAAGCATCCGGAATGGTTCAATGGACCGGTGCCCAGCTTCGGCCCGTTGACGGCGCGGATCGTGATCGCGGGCCTGGCGCCGGGACTGCAGGGCGCCAACAGGACCGGGCGGCCATTCACCGGCGACTGGGCGGGTGACCTTCTCTACGCCACGCTTCTGAAGCTGGGATTGGCGAAAGGCGTTTACGACGAGCGCATCGACGACACGCTGGAGCTGGTCGATTGCCGCATCGCCAATTCGGTGCGCTGCGTGCCGCCGCAGAACAAGCCCGAGCCGAGCGAAATCCGGACCTGCCGCCAGTTCCTGATCAGCGAGCTTGAGACGCTGCCGAATGTGAAAGTCATATTGGCGCTGGGCAAGATTGCCCATGACAGCGTGCTGACCACGCTGGACGCGAAGATCGGCAAGCACCCCTTTGCGCATGGCAGCGTCTATACGATTGGGAAGTTCACACTGATTTCGAGCTATCACTGCTCGCGCTACAACACCAATACGCGGCGGCTGACGACCGAGATGTTCGAGCATGTCGTGGCGCAGGCGAAGGGGTTGGCGGGGATTTAAGTATACCGCTTCGCGGCTTGCCGCTCGTGATGACACTGAGCGTGTACAAGCTCGGTGTTTTCTTCGGTATAGCCGTCTGCCGCGTTCTTCCGATCCAACTCGGAATACTTCAAGGGCATTTCCTTTTGGCAGTGCGCACAAAGCCTGTTTTGCAGACCCCATTTCAAGGCTTTTAGTTTGCCACGAACGCCTGGCTTGCTTCTTTCGTCGTATCCAAGCTCCTTGACGATTTTTCGGCGATAAGCAAAGAGCGGATTTTTGTCACCGCCCGCCAAAGTCTCGAGCCGCGCCCTGATTGTCGAGAGCAAATCATTCGCGGACAGCAATTCCTCGTTGGTCAAATTTCGATTTGGCATGGTACACCGCTCTCCCCGGCCCTCGCTTACGCTCGTGCGTTTGTCGCTCGAAATGGTCCACTGGACCATTTCGTTTGCCTTACGGCAAACCGCTCCTCACCCCTTATCCCTCATCAACCGCGCCTTGTCGCGCTGCCAGTCGCGCTGTTTTTCCGTTTCGCGCTTGTCGTGCAGCTTCTTGCCCTTGGCGACGCCCAGTTCCAGCTTCGCCCGGCCCTTGGCGTTGAAATAGAGCTTGAGCGGGATCAGCGTCATGCCTTCGCGCTGGATCGCCGCCGACAGGCGCTGCGCCTCGCGCTTGTGCACCAGCAATTTGCGGGTGCGCTTGGGCTCGTGATTGAAGCGGCTGGCCTGGGTGTATTCGGGGATATAGCAATTGACCAGCCACAGCTCGCCATCCTTGGCATGGGCATAGCTTTCACCGATGGTGGTCTTGCCGCTGCGCAGCGACTTGACCTCTGAGCCCATCAGCATGATGCCCACCTCCAGCGTCTCGCCGATGGCATAGGCGTAACGCGCCTTGCGGTTGTCGGCGATGATCTTGAAGCTGTCTTCTTTTTTCTTCGACATCAGACCTTGAAGCCGCAGCCCTGCATGGCCTCGCGCACACGGGTGCGGCCCGCCTCGGTCAGCTCAGTCAGCGGCAGGCGCACATCGGGTGTGCACATGCCCAGCAGCGACACCGCATATTTGGCGGGCGCGGGCGACGGCTCGCAGAACATGGCGTCGTGCAGCGGCATCAGCTTGTCCTGCAGCTCGCGGGCGCGGTCGAAGGCGCCGCGCAGGCAGGCGTCCTGGAACTCGGCGCACAGCTTGGGGGCGACATTGGCAGTGACGGAAATGCAGCCATGGCCGCCATGGGCCATGTAACCCAGCGCCGTGCCGTCCTCGCCCGAGATCAGCCGCCAGTTCTTGCCGCAGGCGTTGCGCTCGCGCGTCGGGCGCATCAGGTTGGCCGTGGCGTCCTTCACCCCGATAATATTGGGATGCTTGGCCAGGCGCGCCATGGTCTCCACCGAAATCTCGACAATCGCGCGGGCGGGGATGTTGTAGAGGACGATGGGAATGTCCACCGCATCGGCGATGGCCATGAAATGGCGGTACATGCCTTCCTGCGAAGGCTTGTTGTAGTAGCCCGTGACATGCAGCACGGCGTCGGCGCCCACCTCCTTGGCGTGGCGCGTGAGCCCGATGGCCTCGTCGGTGGAATTGGAACCCGCGCCGGCAATCACGGGGACGCGGCCGGCGGTTTCCTCGACGCAGATCTGCACCACTTTCATATGCTCGTCATGGCTGAGGGTGGGCGATTCGCCGGTGGTGCCGCAGGGAACCAGGCCGTGGCTGCCCTGCTCGATCTGCCAGGAGACGAATTTGCGGAATGCGGCCTCATCCACCTTGCCGCCCTTCATGGGCGTGATGAGGGCGGGCATGGAACCCGAAAGGCGCGCCGCAACGGAACTCATGATCGTTTCGTCCTTAAATGGGCCGGAATTGAAGGCCATGCATTATGGCCTTACCGGGCGGCCTCCGTCTAAGCTGATCTGGAAGATTCAACAAGTATTTGACTGCCATGGCCGCCAGGCATAACGCCCTGTTCATATTGCTGCTGGCGCCCGTGGCGGCGCTGGCCCAGAGCGCGGCTGTGGTGATGATGCCGCCCGTCCAGCCCCTGGCCAGCGGCGATTCCGGCATCAGCGGGGCCCGGCCCAGCACCATCCGGGTTTTGTCCGCCGCCGACCGGGATTTGTACCTGCGCGCCTACGCCGCCGGGGCCAGCCACGACTGGGCCGGCGCCATGGCGCTGGCCAACCAGGGCAAGGACAGCGTGGCGCGCCAGCTGCTGCAATGGCGCTATGCGCTGGACGGCGAGTCCGGCGCCACTTTCACGGAAATAGACGCGGTGATGAAGTTCGCCGCCAGCTGGCCGCTCAAGGGCACCTTGCAGGCCCGCGCCGAAGCCGCGATCCAGCCCGACCCAAGCCAGCCTTCCGCGATGACGCCGGAGCAGACCATTGCCTGGTTCGCCGCGCATGACCCCAATTCCAGCATCGGGCGCATCCGTTATGGCGAAGCCCTGGTCGCCGCCGGACAGATCGCCAAGGGCGCGCCGCTGATCGCGCGCGGCTGGGTCGAAGGCAGTTTCGACGAAGCCACGGAAGCCGCCATCCTCCAACAGGATGCCGCCTATATCTCCGCCGCCAACGACAAGGCGCGGCTGGACAATCTTGTCTGGCGCGACGAGACCGGCGCGGCAAGGCGGCAGCTGGCGCGGGTGGACGCACCAACCGCCACCATCGCACGCGCCCGCATTGCCCTGGATGGCGGCACCAGGGCGGCGCGGACCGCGCTGAAGGGGCTTGAGGGCACCAGCGACCCTGCCCTGCTGCTGGACTGGTCGCGGGCGCTGCGGCTTGAGAAGAAGGACGCGGAAGCACACCGGCGGCTGATGCGCGCCGCGCCTGCCACGCTGGCGAAGGATCACACCGCACGCTGGTGGAACGAGATCAGCGTGCAGGCCCGCGATCTTCTCAAGGATGGCAATCCCAAGGCGGCGCTGGCGATGGTGGACCATGCCATGCTGCCGGCATCCGACCAGTATGCCGACCAGCAATTCCTGGGCGGCTTCATCGCCCTGCGCTTCCTGAAGGACGCAAAGGCGGCGCTGCCCTATTTCCAGCGCCTTACCGCCGCCGTCAGCCGCCCCATCAGCAAGTCGCGTGGCGAATATTGGCAGGCCCGCGCCTATGAGGCCCTGGGCGACAATGCGGGCGCCATCGCCCATTACAAGCTGGCCGCCGCCTTCCCGGAAACTTTTTATGGCCAGCTGGCGCAGGCGCGCACCGACGCAGCCCCGTTGCTGCATGTGGCTGACACGCCGGTGGTGGCTGCAGCGCGGGCCGAGATTGAAAACGACCGGCTGATGCCGCAGATCCGGGTGCTGGCCGATCTGGGCCAGGCGGGGGATCTGCGCCTGTTCGCGGCGGCCGACGCCGAAGTCTATTCCTCGCCCCGACACATCAAGGCCTTCATGCAGGCGCTGACGGAGTGGGGCTATCCCGAGATTTCCGTGCGGCTGGCCAAGAACGCGTCCTATGCCGGCGCAACCATGCTGGACTACACCCATCCGGTGATCGCCCTGCCGGCCTACAAGGGCCCCGGCACGGCGCCGGAGCCGGCGCTGGTGCATGGCCTGATCCGGCAGGAGACGGAGTTTGATCCCTTTGCCATCAGTTCGGCGGGGGCCAAGGGTCTGATGCAGATGATGCCGGCTTCCGCCAAGAAGGCGGCGCAGCAGGGCGGCCTGCCCTATCGGCCCAATGATCTTCTCACGGACCGGGACTACAACATCCAGCTGGGCATGATCGAATATGCCGGGCACCTGTCGAACTGGAACGGATCGCTGGTCCTGGCGGCCAGCGCCTACAATGCGGGGCCGACCAATGCGCGGCGCTGGATCGCCGCCTATGGCGATCCCAGGACGGGCACGGTGGACCCGGTAGACTGGATCGAGCAGATCCCGTTCGGCGAGACCCGCGATTATGTGCAGCGTGTGTTGGAAAATACCGAGGTCTACCGGACGCGGCTGGCAGGGAAGGACCTGCCGCTGCAGATCATGGGCGATCTGTACGCGCCGGCGGCGCCGGTGACGGTGGTGCTGAACGCGCCGGTGACGGCGGCACCCGTAAAAGCGCGGTGACTACTTGAAGATGGTGAGCCATTCGCGGGCAAGCTTCTGGGCTTGTGCGATCTGGCCGGCATTCATCTCTTCGGCAATCGAGTTGCGCCAGTTCTTGGCAATGTCGCTGCCGCGCTGGGCCGCGAGGTTGAACCATTTGTGGGCGGCAACATAGTCCTGCGCCACGCCCTGGCCCGTCGAATAGGCAAGGCCAAGATTGTAAAGCGCATCGGCGCGGCCAAGCTTGGCCTCGCTTTCATACTGCGCCAGTGAATCCATATCGATACACGCCACGACACTAATCCCTTCCAATGTGCAGGGGCATGTTGAAGCCTGAGAAACTAAGACGCGGTAAATGCGCGTTAGCCTTAAATGCTAAAACCCGTTAGGCGTGGTGAACAAAGTCTTAGCGCCGGCGCGCGCAAGGGCGGAAATCCGCGCAGGGATGCGCGCATCCAGGAAAACGGGCGCTAGCGGGCCCGTTGGCCGAAAAGAATTTTCTTCTCTTCTTCCGTCATGACGGGCTTGCGCAAATCCGCGCCTGCCGCCAATCCGCGCTTCACCGCGGGGCGTTTCAACAGCCGGTCAACCCAGGCCGAAAGATGGGGAAATTCGTCCAGCGACTGGTAGCTGGTGGCCGACCGGACCCAGCTGATGCAGGCCATGTCGGCGATGGAATAGCTGCCGGCCAGGTATTTGCGCCTCGCCAGCCTTGAATTCATCACACCGAACAGGCGGTGGACTTCGTCGGTGTAGCGCTTCCTGGGATAGGGAAGGTCCTCCCCCGAATATTTGAGGAAGTGGTTGGCCTGACCCGCCATGGGGCCCAGGCCGCCGACCTGCCAGAACAGCCACTCCTCTACCGCCGCGCGCTGGCGCGGGTCCTGGGGATAGAATTGGCCGGTCTTGCGCCCCAGATATTGCAGAATGGCCCCAGACTCGAAGATCGAGATGGGCTTGCCGCCCGGCCCCCTGGGGTCGGTGATGGCCGGCATGCGATTATTGGGGGATATCTTGAGGAAGGCGGGGGCGAACTGCTCGCCCTTGCCGATATTCACGGCCTTAAGGACATAGGCCAGCTTCATCTCTTCCAAGGCTATGGTGATCTTGTGGCCGTTGGGGGTGGGCCAGTAGTAGAGCGCGATCGGGGGCGCCCCTGCCCGCTTGCCGCCGAGGGCTAAAACGGGCTTGGCCGCGGTACCCTTTCGGATGACCGCGGCCTTTGCCTTGTTCATCGGATACATCCTGAATGTCAGGGGTAACCGTGAGCGTCAGGTTGACGTAAAGTCAACCAGGAAGAAGAGACTACTTCTTCTTCTTCTTCTTGGCAGTCTTCTTCTTCGCAACCTTCTTGGCCTTTTTCTTGGCAGCCATGATCAACTCCTCTATCGTTTGTTTGGTCTGAGGCGACTCAGGTCACCCCCCAAAACATGATGAATATGAAAGACTTGCATTTGGTTGTGCAAGTCTTCCTTGACATTCGAAAATCAGCGATTTCACGAAAATGCGTATAAGCCCGATTTCTAAAGGGTTATATTCGCTATTCCGTACACGGACGAAAAGTCCGTTTTTGTGGCCGGTCCCGGCCCATTTTGCGCATTTTGTACGAATCACCCCTCTTCGGGGAGATTGAGTCGCTTTTTGAGGGCAGCGTTCACGGCACCCGGGTTTGCTTTTCCGCCGGTCTGCTTCATCACCTGGCCGACGAACCAGGCGGCGAGCTTCGGCTTGGCCTTCACCTCTTCCACCTTGTCGGGGTTCGCCGCGATGACCGCCTCGATGGCCGCATCGATGGCGCCGGTGTCGGTCACCTGGCGCAAGCCGCGGCTCTCGACCAGGGCGCGCGGGTCGCCGCCCTCGGTCCAGATGATGTCGAGCAGGTCCTTGGCGATCTTCCCGGAGATGGTGTTGTCCGCGATCATCGCCACGATGGCGTTGTTCGCAGCCGCACTCACCGGAACGTCAGTGATGGACAGGCCATCGCGGTTCAGGCGGCCCAGCACCTCATTGTTCAGCCAGTTGGCCGCCGCCTTGGCGTCCACCCCCTTGGCCAGTGCCTCGTAATAGTCGGCCAGCTCGCGCTCGGCGACCAGGACCGAGGCGTCATAGGGCGAAAGGCCGGCCGCCACGAAGCGGGCGCGCTTTTCATCGGGCAGTTCGGGCAGGGATTTCCTGATGGACTCGACCCAGGCCTCCTCCAGCACCAGCGGCAGCAGGTCGGGGTCGGGGAAATAGCGGTAATCATGCGCCTCTTCCTTGGAGCGCATGGAGCGGGTCTCGTTCAGCTTGCTGTCGAACAGGCGGGTTTCCTGTTTGATGGTGCCGCCGCCCTCGAGGATCTCGACCTGGCGGCGGGCTTCATACTCGACCGCCATGGCGACGAAGCGCATGGAATTGACATTCTTGATCTCGCAGCGCGTGCCCAGATGCTTGAAACTGCCATCGGCGCGGAACTTGTCATAGCCCCCCACCCGGCAGACCGAGACATTGACGTCGGCGCGCATGGAGCCTTCGTCCATATTGCCGTCGCAGGTGCCCAGGTACCGCACAATCGCCCGCAATTTCTTCAAGAAGGCCGCCGCTTCCTCGGAGGTGCGCATATGCGGCTTGGTGACGATCTCCATCAGGGCGATGCCCGAGCGGTTCAGGTCGACATAGGAGGAATCCGGGCTCTGGTCGTGCAGGCTTTTGCCGGCATCCTGCTCCAGATGCAGCCTTTCGATGCCCACCTTGATGGTGCTGCCGTCCTTGAGGTCCAGCATGACCTCGCCCTCGCCCACGATGGGGTCCTTGAACTGGCTGATCTGATAGCCCTGGGGCAGGTCGGGGTAGAAATAGTTCTTGCGGTCGAACAGCGAGCGCAGGTTGATCTGGGCCTTCAGGCCAAGGCCGGTGCGCACCGCCTGCTCGACGCATTTCTCGTTGATGACGGGCAGCATGCCGGGCAGGCCGGCATCCACGAAGCTGACCTGGCTGTTGGGCTCGGCCCCGAATTCGGTCGAGGCGCCGGAAAACAGCTTGGATTTCGAGGTCACCTGGGCATGGACTTCCATGCCGATGACGATTTCCCAGTCGCCGGTTTCGCCCTTGATGGTCTGTTTCGCGGGAGCGTTCATTATTTGCTCCACCAGTTGGCAGGCTTGTGGGTGAAATTAGCCGCCTGCTCGATGGCAAGGCCGGCGCGCAAAACGGTGCCTTCATCAAAGGCTTTTCCGATCAGCTGCAGCCCCAGCGGCAGACCGTTGGCGGTCAGCCCGGCCGGAACCGACAGGCCCGGCAACCCGGCCAGATTCACCGTCACGGTGAAGACGTCATTGAGATACATGGCGACGGGGTCATCGCTCTTGTCGCCCACCGCGAAGGCGGGACCCGGCGTGGCCGGCGTCAGCAGCACGTCGCACTTGGCATAGGCTTGCGTGAAATCGCGCGAGATCAGCGTGCGCAGTTTCTGCGCCCTGGCGTAATAGGCGTCGTAATAACCCGCCGACAAGACATAGGTGCCGATCAGGATGCGGCGCTGCACTTCGGCGCCGAACCCTTCGGCGCGGCTTCTCTCATAGAGATCGGTGATGTCGCGCGCACCCTTGGCGCGATGGCCAAAGCGCACGCCGTCATAGCGCGCCAGGTTGGAGGAGGCTTCGGCAGGCGCGACGATATAATAGGTCGGCAGCGCATATTTGGTGTGGGGCAGCGAGACTTCGACAATCTCCGCGCCCTGTTCTTTCAGCCATAGCGCGCCCTTGTCCCACAGCGCCGCGATTTCCGGCGGCGCGCCGTCCATGCGGTATTCCTTGGGGATGCCGACTTTGAGGCCCTTGATGCCGCCTTCCAGCTGCTTTTCATAATCGGGGACATGGACATTGACGCTGGTGGAGTCGCGCGGATCGGGACTGGCCATGCTGCCCAGCAGGATGGCGGCGTCACGCACGGTCTTGGTCATGGGACCGGCCTGGTCCAGCGACGAGGCGAAGGCGACAATGCCCCAGCGCGAGCAGCGGCCATAGGTCGGCTTGATGCCGACCGTGCCGGTGACGGCGGCAGGCTGGCGGATCGAGCCGCCGGTATCGGTGCCGGTGGCGGCCAGGCACAGATCGGCGGCGACAGCAGCGGAGGAGCCGCCCGACGAACCGCCGGGGACCAGATTGGCGTTGGAATTCTTGGCGCGCCAGGGATTGAACACCGGCCCATGCGCGCTGGTCTCGTTCGACGAGCCCATGGCGAATTCATCCATGTTGGTCTTGCCCAGCATCACCGCGCCGGCATCCCACAGGTTTTGCGTCACGGTGGATTCGTAAGGCGGCACGAAATTGGAAAGAATGTTGCTGCCTGCCGTGGTGCGCACGCCCCGGGTAGCAAACAAATCCTTGATCGCCAGCGGCATGCCTTCCAGCGCGCCGCCGATGCCCTCGCCCCGTCTCTTGTCGGACGCCGCCGCCATCGCCAGCGCCTTTTCCGGCGTCTCGGTGACATAGGCGTTCAGGCCCCGCGCACTTTCCATGGCTTTCAGGAACGCCTGGGTCAGCTCGGTCGAGGAGATCTTCTTGGCCTTCAGCGCGTCACGCGCCCCGGCCAGGGTGAATGCGGTGGGCGACATTATTCCACCACCTTGGGCACGACGAAGAATGTGCCTTCGGATTCCGGCGCATTCTTCATCAGCGCTTCGGCCACGCCGCCATCCGTGACCACGTCTTCGCGCCATTTCAGTTTCTGGGCCACCACGGAAGTCATGGCCGGGACGCCGTCGACATTCACTTCATTGAGCATTTCGACCCAGTTGAAGATGCCGTTCAGGGCATCGGCCATGGGCGCAAGATTCTCCTGCGGCACGGCGAGCCGGGCCAGTTTGGCGATGCGCTGCACGGTGTCCTTATCTACGGACATTGGGCTTCCTGACCTGTTAGAAGGTACGGGACTTTGCTAGCAATCAGGGGCGGCACTGGCAAGGAAAAGGGCGCGATTGATGGCGGTGACGGACATAGCCGCTTTGGTCTTGGGCCCCGGACAGCGCCTTTTGGGCCTGGATTTGGGCGAAAAGACCATCGGATTGGCCCTTTCCGACACCACCTTGAGCGTCGCCACCCCCATGCAGACCCTGAAAAGGGGCAAATTCGCCGCCGATGCCGCCCGGCTGGACATTATAATAAGTGAGCAGGGCGTTGGCGGGCTGGTGGTGGGCCTGCCCCTGAACATGGACGGGACGGACGGCCCCTCGGCCCAGTCGGCCCGGGCCTTTGGCCGCAACTGGGAAAAGCACTCCCCCCTACCCCTCATGTTCCAGGACGAACGGCTTTCGACCAGCGCCGTGACCCGCACCCTGCTGGAAGCCGATACCTCGCGCAAAAAGCGGGCGGAAGTGGTGGACAAGATGGCCGCCGCTTACATTTTGCAGCTGGCGCTCGACCGGCTGAGGGCGCGATGAGCGCAGACAACACTCCCGCAAAATTCCGCTGGCTGCCACCCGGCCTGCGCCCGCCTGAAAAAATGGTATGGCGGCAGGAGCGGGTGTTTCTCCTGGTCGGGGCGGCGGCGTTCTTTGCCGGGTATGACCAGAATGTGTTCGGTTTCGCCGCGCCGCAAATACAAGCCAGCCTGCACATTCCCGAAAATGAGCTGGGCCTGACGGTTTCCTATTTCCGCCTGGCGGCGATAGTCGCCATGCTGTTGGCCGCCAGTGCCGATCTGGTGGGACGGCGGCGCCTGCTGCTGATCACCATCTGCGGCCAGGGCCTTTTTACCTTCGCCACCGCCTTTGCCCCCGATTACGCCAGCTTCGTGTGGGCGCAAGGCCTGACGCGCGTCTTTGGCTATGCCGAGGAAATGCTGTGCTTCGTGGTGATCGCCGAGGAGGTTTCGCAAAGTTCGCGCGGCTGGGCCAACGGCACCATCAGCGCGCTCTATTATCTGGGCGCCGGCATCGCCTCGCTGATGTTCGGCATGATCAGCTTCCTGCCTTATGATTGGCGGGCCTTGTACATCATCGGTACGGCGCCGCTGCTGCTGGTCGCCTATCTGCGGCGCAGATTGCCCGAGACACAAGCCTTCGTGGCGAAGGAGAGTGTCAGCAAAGCCAGATCCAAACTGCGCGAGACTAAAGCGTTGCTGCACGATCTGGTGCACCAATATCCCGCACGGCTTTTCACCATCCTGGTGGCGGCAGGCGCCTTCGGCTTTGCCATGTCGTCGGCGTCCGTTCTGCAGTCCAAATATCTGCAAAGCGTGTTTCATTACTCACCGCTGGACGTAAACCTGACTGTGATCCCCGGCGGCTTTGTCGGGCTGGGGCTGGCGATTGCGTCAGGCAAACTGTCCGACCGCATAGGACGCAAGAAGCTGACATTTGCCATCGTGACGCTGGCAGGCTGCGCCTTTGCGCTTTTCTATTCGGGCATTGGCGGCGTCTGGCTGCCGATATTGTGGATCATCTCCTTCTTCGGCTTTTTCTCCGGCGACGCCCTGATCGCAGGCTTTGCCCTGGAGATTGTGCCCACCAATTACCGCGCCACCGTGTCCGGCCTGCGCTATCTGGTGGAGATCGGCATGGGCGCGGTGGCCTTGGGGCTGGAGGGGCGGCTGTATGACCATTTCCAGGCCCATGGCCCCGCTGTTCAGCTGCTGCTCTGCTCTATCCCCATTACCTTGATCGCCATATGTTTCCTGCCCGAACCGGCAGGCAAAACGCTTGAGGAAATGACTGCTTAACCGGTTCAGGAATGTCTCCTTGCCGGAAGCCGATTTGCTGTCTATAAGGCCCACTTTAATGACATCCGCGAAGCCCGCACCGATCCTGAAATCAAGCCATTTGCTTGGGATCGAAGGAATTTCCGCACCCGAAGTGGTGGCCCTGCTCGATCTGGCCGAGACCTATGCCACCCTCAACCGGGGCGCGGAAAAAAAGACCGCCCTGCTCAAGGGCCGCACCCTGATCAACCTGTTCTTCGAAGCCTCCACCCGTACCCAGTCGTCCTTCGAGCTGGCGGGCAAGCGCATGGGCGCAGACGTCCTGAACATGAGCGTCAAGACCTCGTCCGTTTCCAAGGGGGAGACGCTGATCGATACCGCCGCCACCCTCCATGCCATGCGCCCCGACATATTGGTGGTGCGCCACCAGGACAGCGGCGCGGCCGAACTGCTCTCGCGCAAGCTGGATTGCAGCGTGGTCAATGCCGGCGACGGCCAGCATGAACATCCCACCCAGGCGCTGCTCGACGCCCTGACCATCCGCCGACATCGCGGTTCTTTTGAAAACCTCACCGTGGCGATCTGCGGCGACATCGCGCATTCGCGGGTCGCCCGTTCCAATATCCGCCTGCTGTCCATGATGGGGGCGCAGGTGCGGCTGGTGGCGCCGCGCACCCTGCTGCCCTGCGATGTCGAGCGCTTCGGCGTAAAGGTTTTCACCGACATGAAGGCCGGGCTGGCCGGGTGCGATATCGTGATGATGCTGCGCCTGCAGCTGGAGCGCATGACGGGCGCCCTGGTGCCCTCGGCGCGCGAATATTTCCGCTTTTATGGGCTGGACCGCGAAAAGCTCAGCTATGCCAAGCCCGGCGCGCTGGTCATGCATCCGGGCCCGATGAACCGGGGCGTGGAAATCGCCTCCGACATCGCCGACGATGTGGATGTCAGCCTGATCTCCGAACAGGTCGAGATGGGCGTCGCCATCCGCATGGCGGTGCTGGATGCCCTGTCGCGGGGGATGACATGAGTACGAACCGCATCGCCTTTCGCAACGCCCGCCTGATCGATCCGGCTTCCGGCCTGGACGCCAAGGGCGGATTGCTGGTGGAGAATGGCAAGATTGCCGATGTCGGGCCGCGCTTGTTCAATGATGCCGACCGCAACGATCCCGAGATCATTGACTGCCGCGGCATGATCCTGAGCCCCGGCCTGATCGACTGCCGCGTCTTCACCGGCGAGCCCGGCGCGGAACATCGCGAAAGCCTGGCCTCGGCCAGCGAGGCCGCCGCCGCCGGCGGCGTCACCACCATTGTCACCATGCCCAACACCGACCCGGTGATCGACGAGCCGTCCCTGGTGGATTTCATCAAGCGCCGCGCCGCCGCCACCGCCAAGGTACGCGTTGCGCCGATGGCGGCGCTGACGCGCGGCCTTGCGGGTGAAACCATGACGGAAATGGGCCTGCTGCAGGAAGCTGGCGCCGTGGCCTTCAGCGATGGCGACCGCACCGTCGCCAGCGCGCGGGTGATGCGCCGGGCGCTGTCTTATGCCGCAACCTTCAATGCGCTGGTGATCGGCCATGCCGAAGACCCGGAATTGACGCAAGGCACCGCCTCAACCGAAAGCGAATTCGCCACCCGCATGGGATTGCCTGCCGCCCCGGCCCTTGCCGAAGTGCTGATCGTGGAGCGCGACATACGCCTGGTCGAGCTGACCGGCGCGCGTTATCACTTCGGCCAGATTTCCACCCGCGCCAGCCTGGACGCCATCGCAGCCGCCAAGTCGCGCGGCCTTCCCATTACCTGCGGCGTCAGCGCCCATCACTTAATGCTCAATGAGCTGGATGTCGGCTCTTACTACACATTCCGCAAGGTCAACCCGCCGCTGCGCGCCGAAGCCGACCGCGCCGCCATGGTGGAAGGTGTCGCCAGCGGCGTAATTGATGTGATTGTTTCCAGCCATGAACCGCAGGGCGCCGACACCAAGCGCCAGCCTTTCGCCGCCGCCGCCTTCGGAAGCGTGGGGCTGGAAACGCTGCTGCCCGCAGCGCTGAGCCTGCACCACAATGGCCATGCCGGGATCAGCCATATCCTCAAGACCCTGACATCAGCGCCGGCCGCAATACTGGGCCTGAATGCCGGCACGCTGGCCAAGGGCGCGCCCGCCGATCTGGTGCTGTTCGACGAAGGCGAACCCTTTGTCCTGGATGAAAAAGCGCTGCATTCGCGCGCGCACAATACCGCCTTCGAAGGCCGCAAATTCCAGGGCCGCGCCAAAATGACCTTTGTCGGCGGCGAACGCGTCTTCTCACGCAGCTAAAAGACTGGCATCGTCCCGCCGCCATGACGCTGCCCCTAACCGCCGCCATCGCCGCCCTGGTCCTGGGATATTTCCTGGGCGCCATCCCGTTCGGCCTTTTCTTCGCGCATGTTTCTGGCGCGGGCGATGTGCGCAAGATCGGCTCGGGCAATATCGGCGCCACCAATGTGCTGCGCACCGGCAAGAAATGGGCGGCGGCAGCGACATTGCTGAGCGACGGCGCAAAAGGCGCGGTGGCGGTGCTGATCGCCCGCTACTGGCTGGCGCCCGGCGCGGAAATCTTCGCCGCGCTGGCGGCCGTGATCGGGCATGTCTTTCCGCTCTGGCTGGGATTCAGGGGCGGCAAGGGCGTCGCCACCTATCTGGGCATCTGCACCGCCCTGTTCTGGCCGGTGGGCGTGCTGGCGATGATAACCTGGCTGCTGGTCGCGGCGGTGTGGCGCTATTCCTCGCTTTCGGCGCTGGTCGCCATCGCCCTGTCACCCATTTCCTTTTTTGCCTGGGGCCAGCGCGATTACGTGTCGCTGTCGGTAATTTTGGCCGCCCTGGTCATATTCATGCACCGCGAAAACATCGAGCGGCTGCTGCGCGGACAGGAGCCGCGCATCGGCGCTCAAAAAACCGTCAAGAAGAATGCTTGAACCGGGCGCGCGCTGTGACTGGCTGAGGCTGGCGCGCACCGAGAATGTCGGCCCTGTCACATTCGCAAACCTGATTGCACGCTTTGGAAATGCCGGCGCGGCGCTGGATGAGTTGCCGCGGCTTGCGGCGCGCGGCGGCGCGAAGAAGTTTATCCTGACTCCCAAGGAAGATGCGCAGCGCGAGATCGAGGCCCTGGCCCGGCTGGGCGGGCGTTTCATCGCCGCCTGCGAGGATGATTTTCCGCAAGGGCTTGCCGCCCTGGAACCGCGCCCGCCCATCATCGCGGTGCTGGGACAGGCAGCGCTGCTGAAGCGCGAGATGGTGGCGATCGTGGGCGCGCGCAACGCCTCGGCCCTGTCGCGCAAATTCGCGCAGCAACTGGCGCAGGACCTTGCGGCTGCCGGACTGGTGGTGGCTTCCGGCCTGGCGCGCGGGATTGATACCGCCGCCCATGACGGGGCGCTGGCAGGCGGCACGGTTGCCGTGGTGGCAGGCGGCGTGGATGTGATTTATCCGCCCGAGAATGAAAAACTCTATGAGGCGATCAAACTGCAGGGCGCCATCATTTCCGAGATGCGGCTGGGCGAGCAGCCCCAGGCGCGCCACTTTCCCCGGCGCAACCGGCTGATCTCCGGCCTGTCGCGCGGCGTGGTGGTGGTGGAAGCGGCGGAACGCTCCGGCTCGCTCATCACCGCCACTTATGCGCTGGAAGAGGGGCGCGAGATATTTGCCGTGCCGGGCTCGCCGCTCGATCCGCGTGCCAAGGGCGCCAACCGGCTTATACGCGACGGCGCCACCCTGACGGAAAATGCGCAGGACATACTGGATGTGCTGCGGCCCATCCTTGGCCATGGTTTTGCAGAACCGGAAGGCCCCCGTCTCGCGCCGGACAGCAAGATGCTGGAAGCTGAAGCCGACCGCATCCGGCAGGCGGTGGAGGAAGCATTGGGCCCTCCCCCGGTGGCGGTGGACGAGCTCATTCGCCAGACCGGCGCCCCGGCGTCCGTGGTGCTGACGGTTCTGTTGGAGCTGGAGCTGTCCGGGCGTTGCCGCCGCCAGCCGGGCAATCTGGTGGGCTGGGCATAAAAAACCCGGGAACCCGTCCTTTGCCGATTTTCCGTTCTTTTGCCTGCCACTTGCGGTTACGGCGGAACAAAATCCACCCGGAGTACAACTTGCGGTTTCAAGTCCGGCGTTGACAGGCGTGTTCCGCTTCTATCAGTGTCCCGCCCGCCTTGCCGGAAAAACCCGCCTTTTCCGCCATGGTCTTGTCGCAGGACTTCAACAGCCCCAGATAAGCCCTTCAAAAACCCAAGGTATTCATAACCCGGCATGAACGTCCTCGTCGTTGAATCGCCCGCCAAGGCCAAGACCATCAATAAGTATCTGGGCCCCGGCTACAAAGTGCTGGCCAGCTTTGGCCATATCCGCGACCTGCCCTCCAAGGATGGGTCGGTGAAGCCGGACGACGATTTTTCCATGGTCTGGGAAGTGGATGCCCGCGCCCAGTCCAAGATGAAGGACATCGCCGCCGCTGTGAAAGGCGCCGACAAGCTGATCCTGGCCACCGACCCGGACCGCGAAGGCGAAGCCATCAGCTGGCACATCCTGGAAGTGCTGCAGCAGAAGCATGCCCTGAAAATGCCGGTGGAGCGGGTGGTGTTCAACGCCGTCACCAAGTCGGCCATTCTCGAGGCCATCGCCCACCCCCGCCAGATCAACCAGGAACTGGTGGATGCCTATCTCGCCCGCCGCGCCCTGGACTACCTGGTCGGCTTTACGCTGTCCCCCGTGCTGTGGCGCAAATTGCCCGGCGCCCGTTCGGCCGGCCGCGTCCAGTCCGTGGCGCTGCGCCTGGTGGTGGAACGCGAAACCGAGATCGAGGCCTTCAAGGCCCAGGAATATTGGAGCATCGACGCGGACGTCGAAGCCAGCGCCGGCACTTTCCCGGCCCGCCTGATCCAGCTGGACGGCAAGAAGCTGGAAAAGCTGTCGCTGGGCAACGAAGCCGACGCCACCCGCGCCGTGAACGCCATCAAGGCGCAGACATTTTCCATCGGCAGCGTTGAGGCCAAGCCGGTCAGGCGCAACCCCTCGCCGCCCTTCATTACCTCGACCTTGCAGCAGGAAGCCTCGCGCAAGCTGGGTTTCAATGCCAAGCGCACCATGCAGGTGGCGCAGGGTCTTTATGAAGGCGTGGAAATCGGCGGCGATACCACCGGCCTGATCACCTATATGCGTACCGACGGCGTCATCATGGTGCCGGAAGCCATTGCCGAAGCGCGCAGCGTGATCGGCGACAAATATGGCAAGCGTTATGTGCCCGCCGCCCCGCGCGTCTATACCTCCAAGGCCAAGAACGCCCAGGAAGCGCATGAAGCGGTGCGTCCCACCAGCTTCGCCCGCACCCCGGAAGAAGTTGCGCGCTATCTCGATGGCGACGCCGCCAAGCTGTATGAACTGATCTGGAAGCGCGCCGTCGCCAGCCAGATGGAAAGCGCCGAGCAGGAACGCACCACGGTGGATGTGATTTCCGCCGACAAGAAGATCACCTTGCGCGCCACCGGCACGGTCACCTTGTTCGACGGCTTTTTGACTCTGTATCTCGAAGGCGATGATGACGCCGCCGACGAGGAAGGCTCCAAGCTGCCCAAGGTCGTGGCCGGCGACGCCGCCAAGCCGCAGAACGTGAATTCGGCGCAGCATTTCACCGAGCCGCCGCCGCGCTATTCCGAAGCCAGCCTTGTGAAAAAGCTGGAAGAGCTGGGCATCGGCCGCCCCTCCACCTACGCCACCATACTTTCGACCCTGCGCGACCGCGCCTATGTGCGCCAGGATCGCGGCCGTTTCTATCCCGAAGACAAGGGAAGGCTGGTCACCACTTTCCTGCAGAGCTTCTTCAAGCGCTATGTCGAATATGATTTCACGGCAGACCTGGAAGAAAAGCTGGACGAGGTTTCGGCGGGCACGCTGAACTACAAGACCCTGCTGGCCGATTTCTGGAAGGGCTTCTCCGAGGCTGTCGCCGGGACCAAGGACCTCAAGATCCGTCAGGTGATCGACGAACTGGATTCCGTGCTGGGTTCCTACATCTTCCCGGCCGGCGAGCCCGGTACCGATCCGCGCAAATGCCCCTCCTGCGCCGATGGCCGCTTGAGCCTCAAGCTTGGCAAGTTTGGCGCCTTTGTCGGCTGCACCAACTATCCGGAATGCCGTTTCACCAAGCAGTTGGGCGCCAGCGAAGGCGACGCTGGCCCGCAAGATATCGGCGAGGATCCCGAAACCGGCGAGAAGATCACGCTGCGCACCGGCCGTTACGGCCCTTACGTTCAGCGCGGCGACGGTGACAAGCCCAAACGCAGTGGCCTGCCACAGGGCACCGACAAGTCGGACGTGGACATGGAATTGGCGCTTAAACTGCTGGCCCTTCCGCGCGAAGTCGGCCTGCACCCGGAAGACGGAAAAAAGATCACGGCGAATTTCGGCCGCTTTGGGCCATATGTGAAGCACGACAATATCTACGCCTCTCTGCCCTCCGCCGAGGATGTGTTCGACATCGGCTTGAACCATGCCGTCACGCTCATCGCCGAGAAGAAGGCCAAAGGCCCGGGCCGCCGGGGCGCACAGGTGCTGAAAGACCTGGGTGCGGCCGCCGACGGACGCGCTATCAAGGTGCAAAAGGGCAAGTTTGGACCTTATGTCAGCGATGGCGACATCAATGCCACCCTGCCCGAAGGCACCGAGCCCGAAAGCGTGACGATGGAACAAGCACTTGCGTTGATTGCCGAACGCATTGCCAAGGGCGGTGGCAAGAAGCAGAAAAAGAAGGCGGCGCCCAAGGCGAAGGCCGAAGCCAAGCCCAAGGCGGAAAAGGCCGAGAAGAAGCCTGCCAAGAAAGCCGTGGCCAAGAAGAAGGCCGCGCCCAAGAAAAAACCGGAACCGGTGGCGGGCGAATAATTGGCGCGCACAAACGCTCCCAAGCTCGACAAGGCACGCCTCCTCACCCTGCTGGCCGAAAATCCCGGCGCGACCAAGCGCGACCTGGCGCGGCTGACCAACCTCAAGGGTTCGGACCGCATCCTGCTCAAGCGGCTGCTGAAGGAACTTGAGGCCGAAGGCGTCATTGACGGCAAGTCAAAGCGCGGCTTCACCAAGCATGGCGAATTGCCCGATGTGACGCTGCTGGAAATCAGCGGCGTCGACAGCGATGGCGAATTGCTGGCCACGCCGCTGAACTGGGACAGCAGCGAGGAACCGCCAACCATCTATGTGACGCCGCCCAAGGAGGGCAAGGCGCTTGCGGCCGGGGCGCGGGTGCTGGCGCGGCTCGAAAAGCGCGGCGACAGTTATGAGGCCAAGGTCATCCGCCGGCTGGAAGCCGAAGCCGGGCCGGAACGCATATTGGGCGTGCTGCGCGAAACCGAGCATGGCTTTCGCGTCATGCCGGTGAACCGCAAAGAACGGGGCGAATATGTCCTGGACAAGCGAGACGCCAGGGACGCCCGGCACAACGAGCTGGTGCAATGTGAACCAACCGGCCAGAAAGCGGTGGGCTTCCCCAAGGTTCGGGTCGTCGAACGCATTGGCAGCATGGACAGCCCCCGCACCATCAGCCTGATCGCCATTCACGCCCATGGCATTCCCACCGCCTTCCCGCAAAGCGTGCTGGATGAGGCCAAGGCGGCGCAGCCCATCACGCCAAAGGGGCGCAAGGATTTGCGCGACATCCCGCTGGTCACGATTGACCCGGAAGATGCCCGCGACCATGACGATGCCGTCTGGGCGGGACCGGAAGGCGATGGCTGGGCCGTGCTGGTCGCCATTGCCGATGTTGCCCATTATGTCACGCCGGGTTCAGCACTTGATAAAGAAGCCCTGAAGCGCGGCAACAGCACCTATTTCCCCGACCGCGTGGTGCCCATGCTGCCGGAAGAACTGTCCGCCGATCTGTGTTCGCTGAAGGAAGGCGTGGACCGACCCTGCCTGGCGGTGCGCATGGTGTTCGACGCCCATGGCCGCAAGACCGGCCATGCCTTCATGCGCGGCGTGATGCGCTCGGCGGCGCGGCTGACCTATGCCAAGGCGCAGGCCGCATTCGACGGCAATCCCGATCCTTCCCTGAACGCCACCGTGAAAAAGACGCTGGCTGATCTGTGGACGGCCTACAAAACCCTGATCATCGCGCGCGAAAAGCGCAGCCCCCTCGATCTCGATTTGCCGGAACGGCGCATCGTGCTGGGCGAGGATGGCAAGGTCGCCTCCATCGCCTATCGCGAGCGGCTGGAATCGATGAAGCTGATCGAAGAGTGCATGGTGCTGGCCAATGTTGCGGCCGCGGAAAGCCTGGAAGCGTCCAAGACGCCCCTGATCTACCGCATCCATGACACGCCGTCGAAGGAGAAACTGTTCGCCTTTTCCGATTTCCTGCGCACCCTGAACATCAATTTCGCCAAGGGCCAGGTGGTGCAGCCCGGTACCTTCAACCGCATCCTGGCCGGGGCCAAGGGCACCGTGCATGAGGCGGTGATGAATGACGTGGTGCTGAGGAGCCAGGCCCAGGCGATCTATGACCCCGGCAATATCGGCCATTTCGGCCTGAACCTGGCCAAGTACGCCCATTTCACCTCCCCCATCCGCCGCTATGCCGATCTGATTGTGCATCGGGCCCTGATCCGCGGCCTCAATCTGGGCGGCGATGACGGACTGACGGACCGCGAGATCAAGCATCTGCCGGAAATCGCCCAGACAATTTCCATGACCGAGCGCCGCGCCATGATGGCGGAACGCGATTCCACCGACCGCTATGTCGCCGCCTACATGCAGGCGCACCTGGGCGCGGTGTTCGAGGCGCGCATCACCGGCGTCACCAAATTCGCGCTGTTCGTGCGGTTGAAGGAATCTGGCGCCGAAGGCCTGCTGCCGGCCCGCAACCTGGGCACCGAATTCTTCCGCCATGATGAGCGCCGCCAGGCCATGATCGGGGACCGCACCGGAACCTCCTATGGCATGGGTGACATCGTGACGGTCAAGCTGGTGGAAGCCGCCCCGGTCACCGGGGGACTGCGCTTCGAATTGGCCGAAGGCGGGGTCTCCGGCGGATCATCGGGCCGCCCGGGACGCGCCCCGTCCAAGCCGCATCGGGGCAAGCCACAGCGTCGTTTCAAGGCAAAAAAGCGATAAATTCCAGCAACTTGGCGCGATACGCTTGACAGGAGGGGGCGGCTGCTTCATTACCCGCCCCTCAAATCGTTCTTTTCGGAGCAATGCCATGGCCAAACCGACCACCGCCAAAATTCGCCTCAACAGCGAAGGCGATAGCGGCTTTTTCTATGTCACCCGCAAGAACACGCGCACCATGACCGAGAAGTTCACGATCAAGAAGTACGACCCGGTCCTGCGCAAGCATGTCACCTTCAAGGAAGGCAAGATCAAGTAAGTCCTTGATCGCCGCTTTGACTAGGGCCTAGCCTTCGCGCGCATGCAGCGCGCCCTTTCCCGGCTTTCATCCGAACAATTCGACCTGCTGATCATCGGCGGCGGCGCCACCGGCTGTTTCACCGCCCGCGATGCGGCGATGCGCGGCCTGAAAGTGGCGCTGGTCGAAGCCAATGATTTCGCCTCCGCCACCTCGGCGCACAATTCCAAGCTGGTGCATGGTGGACTTCGCTATTTGCGCAACATGGAAATCGGGCTGGTGCGCGAGAGTTTGCGCGAGCGGCGCTACCTGCAGCGCATCGCGCCCCACCTGGTGCGGCCCCTGCCCTTCCTGCTGCCACTTTACAACACCGGCTTTGTCGAGCGCACGAAGCTGGGCATCGGGTTGACGCTGTATGACCTGCTGTCCTTTGACCGCAACCATCTGGACGATCCGGCGCAAAAAATGCCCGGGCACCGCTTTATCTCCACAAGCGAGGCGCTGGCGCGCGAGCCGGTGCTGGAAGGCGACGGCTTTGCCGGCGCCTACGAATATCACGACGCCCAGATGTATTCCCCCGAGCGCATCGCGCTGGAATGCGTGATCGACGCGGACGCCCATGGTGCGGCTGTCGCCAATCATGTGGCCGCCGACAGGCTGTTGATGCAGGGCAAGCGCGTGATCGGCGCCAGCATGCGCGACGGCCTGAGCGGCGAGGCTTTCGACATCCAGGCGAAACTGACGCTGGTGGCTGCCGGCCCCTGGGCTGATCTTTTCCTGGAACATGCCCCCGGCAAACCGGCGCAGCACAAATTGCTGCGCTCCAAGGGCATTCATCTCCTGCTCCCGCAAATCACCAAATCCGCGCTGACCATGGAAGCGGGCAAGGGCCATTTTTTCGTCCTGCCCTGGCGCGGCCATACCTTGCTGGGCACCACCGATACCGAGTTTCGCGGCGATCCCGCCACGGTTGCCGTCAGCGAAAAGGACATCGGCGATTTCCTTGGGCTGGTGAACAATTACCTGCCCGCCGCAAAGCTGACGCGCGCGGCGGTGGAGCATTTTTATGCCGGGCTGCGGCCGCTGGTGGATGATGGATCGGGGCAGACTTACAACGCCAGCCGCCGCTCCGAACTGGTGGATCACCATGCCGACGGCATTGACGGGTTGCTTTCGGCGCTGGGCGGAAAATGGACCACCTCGCGCAACCTGGCGGAAATCATCACCGACAAGGTGGTGAAGAAGTTGGGCGTCAAGGCGCGTTACTGTTTCACGGACAATACGCCCCTGCCCGGTGGACGCTTTGACCGCTTCAAGCCGCTGGTGAAGGGGTTCGAGAAAACCTATCCCGGAATTTCCACCATGCACCACCTGGTGCACATGTTTGGCGCGCGGCTGCCGCTGGTATTGAAAGACGCCAAGGTCGCCGATCTGGCCGAGCTGGGCCAAAGCGGCGATACCATGGCGCAGGTTCATTTCGCCATCCGCCATGAAATGGCGCTGACGCTGGAAGATGTGGTGATGCGGCGCACGTCGCTGGGCCAGTTCGGGCCACCGCGCAACCTGGCCAAGGTGGCCGACACGATGGGCGCGGCGCTGGGCTGGGACGAAAGCCGCCGCTGGCGCGAAATGGACAGCCTTGCGCCCATTTTCAAGACTTCAGGCTGATCCCGTCCATATGGGTTAGGCTGGCGCATGAGCATTGCCGAGTCGCGCCCTTATTGGCCATTGCCGGATTTCATCCTGCGGCGTGACGATGCCTGGCACTTTCTCGCCCGCGAACTTGGCATGCCGTCGCTGCTGGCGACGCCGCCGCGCGCCGCCGACAGCGTCACCCTGCCCGCGCGGGCGCTGTCGCCGGAAATCATCAAGGAATTGTGCGCCCTGATCGGCCCCGACCGGGTGCGCCAGGATGTTCCCACGCGCACGGCCCACGCCCGCAGCCGCAGCCTTGCCGACTTGCTCGCGGCCCATGCCGGGGATTATTCCACCGCGCCCGATGCCGTGCTGTTCCCGCTCGGCGAAGCCGATGTGCTGGCGGTCCTGAAATACTGCGCAAGCCGCACCATCGGCGTGGTGGCCTTTGGCGGCGGCGGTGGCATGGCGGGTGGCGTGACAGCGGCGCCGGGCCGCATCAGCCTGGACCTTGCGGGCATGGACCGGGTCCTGGCCATCGACATGCTGGCAGCCTCTGTCACTGCCGAAGCGGGCATAACCCTTGTCGCACTGGAAAAAGCCGTGGCGGCGCGCGGCATGACTTTGGGCATCGCGCTGAACGGGACATTGGGCGGCTGGATCGCACAAAGCCGCCAGGGTGATGACGGGCTGTATGGCGCACGCATGGCCGGCGCCCATGGCGTGCTGGCGTTCGATACGCCGCAATCCGATATCAAATCCCTGGTGCTGGGATCGGAAGGCACGCTGGGTGTTATTACCCAGGCGACTTTGCGCATCCGCCCAATCGCTGCGGAAATTCATCGCGCCTATTTCCTGCGCGACATCGCCAGCGGCATCGCCGCCATCCGGGCCGCGCCACCGCATCTGCGCCTGGCCCTGTCGGACGGCGCGCAAACCCGTTTTGCCCGCCAGGAAAGAAAGCGCCGCGACTGGCGCGGTGACATCGCCCTGCTCTGGCGCCGCTTTGACACCCACCCCTGCCTGCTGGACATCGACTTCGCCAATGCCGCCGACGCCAAACGCATGGACTCGCTTGTCCGCAAGCTGGGCGGTTTTTCCACCCGCGCGGTGAACACCATGATCCTTGACCGGCAGGGCGCCATGCTGGATCACGGCGCAGCCATGGCGATTTTCGAAACCCGGGCCAACTGGTCGAAGTTGCCCTTGATTTATACGTCGGTGGTGCGGGCGCTGGAGATGGCGATGCAAAGTCATTCGCCCCGCCCAGGCGCGCATGGACTGGTGCTGGCGCAAATAACCGATGGCAATCCCGGCGGCGCGACGCTGTGCATCACGGCGATCTTTGCGCGGGTGCTGAACAATGAATTTGTCCAGGCGCAAGCGATCGCCAAGGCGGCGCGTGACGCCATCGCCGCACATGGTGGCAGCCTTTCCCATCAGGGCGTGGGCGAAGAGCTTCTTCCCTGGATGGAACAGGAGAAAGGCGCGCTGGGATTGAAGGCGTTGCGCGGCTTGAAACAGGCGCTCGACCCGGAAAATATCCTCAATCCGGGAAAGTTGATTCCGGTCTAAGCCTGGTCCAGCGCCTGCGCCACCGCTTCGGCGGCCTTGGCGACGGCGTCATGCGCCTGGGGCAGCACGCTCTGCAAATAGATAAAGCAATGCACCATGTCGGCGTAGTCGGCGACCGTGACCTTCACGCCCGCCGCTTCCAGCTTTTGCGCGTAGGCCAGGCCCTCGTCATGCAACGGGTCATAGCCACCCAGCATGATATAGGCCGGCGGCAACCCCGAAAAATCCTTGGCCAGCAGCGGCGAGATCTTGGCGCTGGCGCGGTCGGTGCCGTCCGGCAGCACCTGGCTGTAGAACCATTCGATGGTCTGCTTTTCCATCATGTAGCCCACCGCGAAACGCTGCATCGAGCCGGTGTCGGTGGTGAATTCGGTGCCGGGAAACATCAGGAGCTGGAAGGCGATTTTCAGTCCGCCATGCGCCTTGACCATCTGGGTGACGCAGGCAGCCAAATGCCCGCCCGCGCTGTCGCCGCCGATGGCAATGCGCCCGGCATCGATGCCCAGCGACGGGGCGTTGGCGAAGACCCAGCGCGTGGCGGCAAAGGCGTCGTCAATCTGCGCCGGCCATTTGTGTTCGGGGGCCAGGCGGTAATCCACCGCCACCACCAGGAAACCGCCTTCATGCGCGATCAGGCGGCACAATCCGTCATGGGTTTCCAGGTCGCCCGTCACGAAGCCGCCGCCATGGAAATAGACCAGCGCCGGAAGCGCCTCGCCGCCCGCCGCGATGGGGGAATAAACACGCGCGCGGATTTCTCCCGCAGGTCCCGCAAGGGTGATGTTCTGCACCTTGCCCACCGGCACGTCATGCGGACCCATCATCGCCATCATCTGGGCGAAGCTCTGGCGCGACAGCGACAGCGGCATGTCCGACATTTTCAGGCGCGGCATGGCCGTCATCTGGTCGAGAAAGGCTTTGACCTGGGGATCGAGGGGCATGACGGTCCTGCAGAAGCGCGCTGTATGCACGCTAACGCATCATGCGGGACAAGGCGAGTTAGTGGATGGTGATGGTGGCGCCCGGAACAATGCGGTGGCTGGCGATATCGCCCAGCATCACCAGCAGCAGGAACCAGAAATAGGCCCGGTCGCCTGCGCCTTCGGCTTCGAAGCTCACCACCGCGCGATAGGCATAGTCGCAGGCATTGTCGCCATGCTCTTCCGCAAAATCGGAAGCAAGGCGATACATGTCGCTGGTGGTCAGGTGGGTTCTGGTCGCAGCCAAGGGCAGACGCCTTCTTCGACACGGCTATTGGACCACCACAAGATTAGCGAAGGATTAACTCACGGAACTTGTAAATACTTTCGCTACATCAACAGCTTGCATGGAACTACACTTCGCCTTCGTGGTTTGCTATATTCCCGCCCCAAGCGCCGTATTTTTCGGCCCCAGGAATTCAATCCATGCACGGCAAGAGCATTCTTCTGATTATCGGCGGCGGCATCGCGGCCTACAAATCGCTGGAGCTGATCCGCCGCCTGTCCGAGCGGGGCGTAAAGACCCGCGCCATCCTGACAAAGGCCGGCGCGGAATTCGTCACGCCTTTGTCGGTATCGTCACTGGCGGGTGAGAAAGTTTTCTCCGACCTGTTCTCGCTGACCGATGAGGCTGAGATGGGTCATATCGAATTGTCACGCAGCGCCGATCTTGTCGTGGTCGCCCCGGCCACCGCGGACCTGATGGGCAAGCTGGCGGGCGGATTGGCCAATGACCTGGCGTCAACTGCCCTGCTCGCCACCGACAAACCGATCCTGATGGCCCCGGCCATGAATGTGCGGATGTGGGAAAGCCCCTCCGTGCGCCGCAGCGTCGAGCAATTGAAAAAAGACGGCGTGCTGTTTGTGGGCCCCAATGACGGCGAAATGGCCTGCGGCGAATTTGGCCCGGGCCGCATGGCCGAACCGCTGGAGATTGTCGCCGCCATCGAGCGCGCCCTGAAGATCGAAGGGCCGCTGGCCGGGGTCCGGGCGCTGGTGACGGCGGGCCCGACGCGCGAGCCGGTAGACCCGGTGCGTTTTTTGGCAAATCATTCCTCCGGCAAGCAGGGCTATGCCATTGCCGATGCGCTGGCGCGTGCCGGCGCGGACACGACGCTGATTTCCGGGCCGGTGTCGCTGGCGCCGCCAACCGGCGTAAAGCTGATGCGTGTCACCACGGCGCGCGAAATGCTGGCAGCCTGCGAAAGCGCCCTGCCCGCCGATGTGCTGGTGATGGCAGCGGCGGTGGCCGACTGGCGGCCTGACATCGCCGCCAACAGCAAGATCAAGAAAAGCACCGACCGCATCGTGCCGCTGATCAAGCTGGTGGAAAATCCCGATATCCTGCACACGCTGGCGCATGGGCCGCAGCGCCCCCGGCTGGTGATCGGCTTCGCCGCCGAAACCGACGATGTGGTGGAAAATGCCGTCGCCAAGCGCGCCCGCAAGGGCGCCGACTGGATCATCGCCAATGACGTTTCCGCCAATCTTGATGGAGAATCGGTGATGGGCGGCGAGAAGAACCGCATTCACCTGATCAGCGAAACCGGCACGGAAGACTGGCCCGAACTTTCCAAATCCGAAGTGGGGTCACGGCTGGCGCTGCGCATCGCGGACAAGCTCAAAGGGGCAGCATGAAAGTCGGTATCAAGAAACTGGAGCATGCCCGCGACCTGGCGCTGCCTTTCTATGCCACGGCCGGAGCGGCGGGGCTCGATCTTCTGGCGGCGGTGGAAACCGAGATTGACCTGCTGCCGGGCGCGCGCATGGCCGTGCCCTGCGGCATCGCCATTGAATTGCCGCCCGGCGTGGAGGCGCAGATCCGTCCCCGTTCCGGCCTGGCGCTCAATCACGGCATTACCTGTTTGAACGCGCCGGGCACCATCGACAGCGATTATCGCGGCGAGATCAAGGCCATCCTGATCAACCACGGCCAGCAGCCCTTCCGCATCACGCGCGGCACCAAGATCGCCCAGATGGTGATCGCCCGCCACGAGCAGGCGGAACTTGTCGAAACGGACTCGCTTTCCGACAGCGCGCGCGGCGCCGGCGGCTTCGGCTCCACGGGCATGGTGAAGTCATGATGCTGCGCCTGTCCCGCAAGACCCTGCTGGCGCTGGAGGCGGTGATCGACATCGCCTTCAATGCGCGGCCGGAGCCGGTGCAGGCCAAGGAAATCACGGCCCGCCAGGGTGTGCCCCAGCGTTACCTGGAACAGGTGATGCAGCAATTGGTGCGCGCCGGAATTCTCAAGGGGGTGCGCGGGCCGCGCGGCGGCTACCGCCTGGCGCGCGAACGCCGCCGCATTTCGGTGGGCGATGTGGTGCGGGTGGCCGAAAGCATCGAGGATGCCGAGGAGGAGAAAATCCGCCCCCGTTCCGACCTTGGTCTTCGCATTGTCGCACCGCTGATCCAGACTTTGCAGGATGACGTGATGGTGCGGCTGGATTCGGTGACCATCGAGGATTTGTGCCAGCGTGCCCGTTCCCAGGGCGTGGATGCCGACACTGGTGTCAGCGCCGATTTCACCATTTGAGGATGCCATGAGCAAAAAGCCGGGACGCGGACGGATTTACGACTGCATCACCGAAACCATCGGCGACACGCCTTTGGTGCGGATGAAGCGCATGCCCCAGGAAGCAGGCGTCAAGGCCGACATTCTCCTCAAGCTGGAATTCTTCAATCCCCTCTCCTCGGTCAAGGACCGCATCGGCGTGGCCATGATCGAGGCGCTGGAGAAGGAAGGCATCATCACGCCGGGCAAATCCACTTTGGTCGAACCGACCAGCGGCAACACCGGCATCGCGCTGGCCTTCGTCGCCGCCTCCAAGGGCTACAAGCTGATTTTGGTAATGCCCGAATCCATGTCGCTGGAGCGGCGCAAGATGCTGCTGATCCTGGGCGCGCAGCTGGAACTGACGGAAGCCGCCAAGGGCATGAAGGGCGCCATCGCCCGCGCCCATGAGCTGGTGGCTTCAATCCCCGACGCGGTGATCCCGCAGCAATTCGAAAATCCCGCCAATCCGGAGGTGCAACGCCGCACCACGGCGGAAGAAATATGGAATGATACCGAAGGCAAGGTGGATATCGTGATCTCCGGCGTGGGCACCGGCGGCACCATCACCGGCGTGGGCCAGGTGCTGAAGGCAAGAAAGCCCAGCGTGAAGATGATCGCGCTGGAGCCGGAAGACAGCCCGGTTCTGTCGGGCGGCCAGGCGGGCCCGCACAAGATCCAGGGCATTGGCGCGGGCTTCGTCCCCACCAACCTGGACCGCAAGGTGATTGACGAGATCATCACCATCTCCAACGAGACGGCGCTGGAAACCGCGCGCAAGGCGGCCCGGCTAGAAGGGATTCCGGTGGGTATTTCCTCCGGCGCGGCCATCGCCGCAGCGCTGGAAGTGGGCGCCCGGCCGGAGAATGCCGGCAAGACCATCGTGGCGATCATTCCGTCTTTCGCGGAACGCTATCTTTCCACGGCGTTATTTGAGGGCCTGTAGCAAGTCCGGCCGGTCGGTGCAGAGGGCGTCGAGGTCAAGCGCCAGGAGTTTCTTCATCTCGTTCGGATCGTTGACGGTCCAGGCCCCGACTTTCAGGCCCAGCTGGCGTGCATAAGCCACCGTCTCCTCAGTGATGTTGGCATAGTGTGGAAACCAGCCATCGGCCTTGCTGGCCTTGATGCCGTCGAGAGTGGGCTTCAGGTCTCCCTGCAGCTTGTCGCTGCTGAACCAGCAGCGCGCCCTGGGTTCCAGTTCCTTGACCCTGAGCAAACCGCGCCAGTCGAAACCCACGAAAATTATGCGGTCCAGCGCGTCTTCAACCACGGACAAGGTTTCTTCCGCCAGCGCAATGGCGTCGCCGGAGTCCGGATCATTGGAGCTTTTCAATTCCACGAACAAAGTGAAGGGATTTTTCGCCGCCACGGCCCGCGCCAGCACGGCTTCCAGCGTGGGGATGCGCTCGCCTTCCGCCGCCGTCAATTTGGGGTGTGCCCTTGCATAGTCGCTGTGCGGATCGGGGCGGCCGACATCAAAAACCTGGAGCGCCGCGTAACTGAGGTCGCGGATGCGGGGCGTCTCGCCCGTCAGCCAGCCCCCGGCATGGCGGGCCAGCACCGGATTGAGGCGAAAATCATGATGCACCACCGCCACCCCATCGGCGGAAAGCTGCACATCCAGTTCCGCGCCGTCATAGCCGCGCGCAATGGCGTTCGAAAAAGCCGCCAGCGTGTTTTCCGGCTTCAGCCCGGCGCCGCCGCGATGCGCAATGTTGAGCGTTTTCCCCACGATGGCGAACCTAGACGGAGTCGGGGTTGCACTGCCAGCAGGACATGACGGTCCCGCGATTGACCTGAGGCGCCAGCGGGTTTAACGCCCCGGCATGAGCGGTCAAAACCCCTGGACGGTGGAAGCGCGCGAGCTGGCAAAGCTGGCGGTGCCGATGGCGGCCACCCAGCTGGCGCAGATGATCATCCTGGCCACCGACACCATGATGCTGGGGCATTACAGCCAGGATGCGCTGGCGGCGGCCGCGCTGGGCAATACCATGTTTATCCTGGCCTGGCTTTTCGGCAGCGGGTTGCCCTTCGCCGTCTCGCCCATCATCGCCCATATCCAGGGCGAACAGAGCGCCGACATCAAGGCGCGCGACGGCCGCGATGTGCGCATCGCGGTGCGCATGGGCCTGTGGTCGGTGCTGCTGTCGACGCCGCCGCTGCTGCTTTTCCTGTTCTACACCAGGGATATCCTGATCCTGTGCGGCGAAGACCCCGCCCTGGCGCAGCAGGCGGCGCATTTCATGTCGGGCCTTGCCTGGGGCCTGCCCTTCGCCATGGCGTTCCAGGTGCTGCGGAGCTTCTCCACCGCCCTGTCGCGCGCCGTGCCGCCGCTGGTGGTGATGGCGCTGGCGGTGCTGTTCAACGCTGCCGGCGACTATGCCCTGATCTTCGGCCATTTCGGCTTGCCGCGGCTGGGCCTGTTCGGCTCGGGCCTGGCCAGCGCCGCCTCCAACATTTTTGCCTTCGCCGTGATGCTGCTCATCTGCCTGGCCATGCCGGCCCTCAGGCAATACCGAATCCTGCACCGGCTGATGCAGCCGCATTGGGGCGTGCTGGCGGAACTGTTCAAGCTGGGCCTGCCCATCGGCATCACCATGGTGTTCGAAGTCTCGCTGTTCAACGGCGCGACCCTGGCAATGGGCTATTTCGGCGTCGCCTCCATCGCGGCGCACCAGATCGCCATCACTATCCCTTCCCTTACCTTCATGGTGCCGCTGGGCATCGGCCTGGCCGCCACGGTGCGGGTGGGCATGGCGGCGGGTGCGGGCGATGCCGCAGCGGCGCGCCGGGCCGGTTTCACCGCCATCGCCATGGGCGCCCTGTTCATGTGCGCCACCGCCATTGCGCTGCTGCTGTGGCCGCGCGCCATCGCCACCCTGTGGCTGCCGGATGTGGCGCAGAATGCGCAAGTGCTGGCGCTGGCGGTTCGGTTCCTGTTTGTCGCCGCCGCCTTCCAGCTTGCCGACGGCTTGCAGGTGACGGCGGCGCTCAGCCTGCGGGGCCTCAAGGACGCCAGCATGCCGATGTGGCTGGCGGGCGCGTCCTATTGGCTGGTGGGCGCACCCACCTGCCTGCTGCTGGGATTCACGTTTGGATTGGAAGGCTTTGGCGTCTGGCTGGGCCTTGCCGCCGGACTGTTCGTGGCGGCGATCTTGCTCACCACGCGCTTTGCACTGCTGTCAAAACGCGCCGTAGCTTCGCAGTAACCCCGCCAGCGCCATCACGATGGCCAGCGCGAACAGCGCAAGCCACAGCGGCCTGGTGCGGCGGTCCTGTTCGCGCGCGATCTGGCGCGCCGTGTCGGGATGCAGGCGCACCCCGCCTTCGGCCACCATCTGGGACAATTCCTCAGCGTTGCGGACAAGCTGCGGCAGATCCTGCGCCAGCTTGCCCAGCGCGCTGAAACCTTCGGCAGCGCGGGCCAGATGCGCTTCGGGTCCCAGATTTTCCGAAACCCAGCGCTCTGCCACCGGGCGCGAGGCTTCCCAGATGTCGAAATCCGGATCGAGCCCGCGCGCCACGCCTTCCACCACCACCATGGTCTTTTGCAGCAGGACCAGCTGCGGCTGGGCCTGCATGTCGAAGCGCCGGGTGGTCTCGAACAACTGGCCCAGCAGCCGCGCCATGGAAACTTCGCGGGCGCTTTTGCCGAAGATCGGCTCGCCGATGGCGCGCAGCGCCTGGGCGAAGGTCTCCATGTCATGGTGGGGCGAAACAAAGGCCACGTCGTAATGAAGCTGGGCGATCTTGCGGTAGTCGCGGGTGAGGAACCCCGCCAGCGTGCCCGCCATGAAGCGGCGCATCGGAGCGTCGAGCCGCCCCATGATGCCGAAATCCACCGCCACCAGCCGCCCGGCGGAATCCACGAACAGGTTTCCCGGATGCATGTCGGCATGGAAAAAGCCGTCGCGCAGCGCCTGGGTGAGGAAAGAGCGCACCAATGTGAGGGCGATCTTCCTGGGATCATGGCCGGCCGCGCGCAACGCCGCCGGATCGCGGATGGGCGTGCCGTCTATCCATTCGCTGGTCAGCACGCGTCCGCTGGTGCGGGCCCAGTCCACATGCGGCACGCGGAATTCGGCATCCGCGCTGGTGCGGTCGTAAAGCTCGGAAGCGGCGGCGGCTTCCATGCGCAAATCCAGTTCCAGCGCCACGGAGGCGGCCAGGGTCTGGACCAGCGCGATAAAGCGCAGCCGGCGGGCTTCGGCGGAAAATTTCTCGGCGATGCGCGCGAACAGGAATAGCGCGTCCAGGTCGCGGGCGAACTGCGCCTCGATGCCGGGACGCAAAACCTTTACCGCCACTTCGACATTCCCGGTTGTGGCGGCACGGTGGACCTGGGCGATGGAGGCGGCGGCCACCGGCGCGTCGAAACGCGAGAACAGGGTTGTCAGCGGCCGGGCGAATTCGCGTTCGATCACGGCACGGGCCTTGGCGCCGGCGAAGGGCGGCAGCCGGTCCTGCAAATGTTCCATGGCGCGCGCCACATCCTCGCCCACGATATCGGGGCGGGTCGCCAGCATCTGGCCCAGCTTGATATAGGCGGGCCCCGCCTTTTCCAGTTTCTGCGCCAGGCGGGAGGGCGGCAGCGCCCCCTTGCGCACGCGCCAGCCTGTCCACACCACGCAGGCGGCTGGCAACAGGCGCATAAGGCTGGAAAGCGAATTCATCAGATACGCCAGGCGCTGTGCATGGCGGCGATGCCGCCGGAAAGATTGCGGATAGTGACGCGCGACAGGCCGGCATCGGTGATCATGCGTGCGAATTCCGCCTGGGGCGGGAAGCGGCGGATGCTTTCCGCCAGATAGCGATAGGACTCCGCGTCGCCTGCCACCAGCCCGCCCATCTTGGGCATCAGCTTGAAGGAATAGGCGTCATACAGCGTGTCGAGGCCCGGAACTTCCACCTTGGAGAATTCCAGGCAGATAAAACGCCCGCCCGGTTTCAGGACCCGCCGCGCTTCGCGCAGGGCCTGGTCGATATGCGTGACGTTGCGGATGCCAAAAGCGATGGTGTAGGCGTCGAAGCTGCTGTCAGGCACCGGCAGTTTCTCAGCGTCGCCGCACACCCACTGGATGGCTGTCTCGCTTTTTTCCGCCGCCCGGCGCACACCTTCGCCCAGCATCTGGGCATTGATGTCGCAAACCGTGATGTCGGCCTCGCCGCCCCTGCTGCGCGCCATCTGGGCGATGCGGAAGGCGATGTCGCCGGTGCCGCCTGCCACGTCCAGGCATTTCCAGCCCGGCCTGGGGTTCAGCCATTCCACCATGGCATCCTTCCAGATGCGGTGGACGCCGGCGCTCATCAGGTCATTCATCAGGTCATAGCGCGCCGCAACCGAGGAAAAGACCTCGCGCACAAGGCCTTCCTTTTCGGCCTCCGGCACGTCGCGGAAACCGAAGCTGGCGGTTTTCTGTTCGCTCATGCGGCAATCATAGCCCGTCAGGCCGCAATCGGCTAGGTAGAGCGGCGGCCAGGCGAAGTGCGGCCTCGTGGTTCGCCGTTCGGCCGCGCGACCATTAAAGAAGATCATGCCCGAATTGCCCGAAGTAGAGACGGTTCGCCTTGGCCTTCAGCCCGCGCTGGAAGGCCGCACCATCACCAGGGCCATCGTCCGGCGCGGCGATTTGCGCGTCCCCTTTCCACCCCGCTTCGCCGAACGGCTGACGGGCCGCAAGGTAAAGGCCCTGACACGGCGTGCCAAATATATCCTGGCAGCATTGGACAGCGGCGAGACGCTGGTGATCCACCTGGGCATGTCCGGGCGCATGAGCGTGTATGCGCAAGGAAAGCGCAAAAAACTGGGCAATTACGTCTATGACGTCGCGCCGCCCAGCGCAGGCGAAGGCAAGCATGACCATGTCGTGCTGGAAACGGACGCCCCTGCCCGCATTGTCTTCAACGATCATCGCCGCTTCGGGCTGATGGCATTGGTGCCCACCGATACGCTGGAGCAGGACAAGCTGTTCAGGGAGATCGGCGTGGAACCGCTGTCGGGGAAATTCACCGCCGCGTATCTGGCCCAGGCCCTGGACGGCAAGAAGACACCCATCAAGTCGGCGCTGCTGGACCAGCGCCTGATTGCGGGGCTGGGCAATATCTATGTCTGCGAGGCGCTGTTCATCAGCCGCATCTCGCCCAAGCGGCTGGCGGGCAGCTTGAAGAAAGAACAGATCGCGCTTTTGGCCCGCGCCATCAAGAAAGTCCTGAAAGACGCCATCGCGGCGGGCGGCTCAACCTTGCGCGACCATGCCCAGGCCACCGGCGATCCCGGAAATTTCCAGCACCGCTTCCTGGTCTATGGCCGCGAAGGAAAAAGCTGCAAGTCCTGCAAGGGCACCATCAAGCGCATCGTGCAGGCGGGACGTTCGACCTTCTACTGCCCCGCCTGCCAAAAGTGATTACGAACCCTTGAGCCGCATCTTGGCGGCCTCGGCGCACTCGCTGGTGACGGTGAAATAGCGCTGCACGGTATCGCTTCCCACCACGAAGGGGCTGGTGTCGCCCGCGGCGCGTGCGATGCGCGCCTTGTAAAAGGCGCCGTCGAACTCGGTATGGTTGGAGATCAGCGCGACGGCGCCGGCCGCCTTGGCCGCCGCCGCGAATTTCTTCTGCGAGGCGATATAGATGTCGAAATTCGCCGGGGTGCGCGGGAAGTTGAAGGCGGTGCCGCCATTATAGGCCACGGTGATGGTCTTGCCGTGATCCTTGACCGGGAAGATCATTGACAAGGTGCCGGGCGTATGGCCGGGGGTCGTGATGATGGAGATGGTGGTATCGCCCACTGTCAGCTTCTGGTCCGCAGATACCGCGATGTCGCGCTTGGGAACGCCGCCCGGCATGTTGCCGGCCTTGGCGATGGCGTCCCAGTCGGCCGTGCCCATCACGACATGGGCGCCGAACTTGTCCTGCAGCAGCCTGGCGCCTTCGTCATGGTCGCCATGTCCGTGGGTAACGATGACATAATTGATGTCGGCAGGATTGAGCCCCAGCTTCTTCATGCCGCCCACGATCTCGGTTTCGGAGGCGTAATTGTAGAGCGTGTCGATGATGACGATGCCGGCGCTGGTCTTCAGCGCCCAGCTGTTGTGGACCTTGCTGCCCAGCCAATAAAGATTGTCGAAGGGATGGCCCGGCTCGGCATACCAGGCATCACGCGCGGGGGTCGGGCGCGGCGGCTGGGGCGCGGCGGCTGCGCCGGCCGTGCGGCGCGCGGAAGCCAGCGCATCACCGCTATTGGGCGGCTGGATGCAGACGCGGGCGAAGGTGCCGGGATAGTCCAGGCCGGCGGCCTTGTGGGCGGCGAAGACATGGTCGTCGATGGTGGCGGCCTGCACGGCGGCAAGGCCGAGCCCGGAAGCCAGCAACAGGGCGGTGGTGAATTTCATCGTCTCTCTCCCGATTATTTGTCCGCCGTGTTCCAGCCCGGCCTTGGCAGGATGGGTGGGGCCTTGGGCCCTGTCAAAGCCCGGACCCGGCTTTTCCCGCATCCCGGAAACCGTCCATCAGCGCCTTTGGCCCGCTTTATTGACCTTGGGGGGGCCAAGGGGTATATGCCGCCCTCTTTTCCGCCCAAAAACGCCGAAAAACCTGAAGGTTGCCCATGCCGAATATCGCCTCTTCCCGCAAGCGCGTCCGCACCACGGCCAAGCGCACCGCCATCAATGTTTCGCGCAAAACCCGCGTTCGCGGCTTTATCCGCAAGGTGGAAGAAGCCATCACCAAGGGTGACAAGGCTGCCGCCCTGGCCGCCCTGAAGGCCGCCGAGCCGGAAATCATGCGCGGCGTGTCCAAGGGCATCCTGCACAAGAACACCGGCTCGCGGAAAGTCTCGCGCCTCACCAAGCGCGTCGCAAAACTGGCAAAATAGCCGAACACGCTGAATCCTTTGGTGGATTCAAGAATAGAATGGGCCCGGAGGCAAAATCCGGGCCTTTTTTATTGTCCGTATGCTGATTTTGCTGATTATGACGTTTTCGCACTGCAACGTGAGCAGGAACCGCCGCTAAGCCACTGATTCGCCGGAAAGAGCTGCAAAACCCCTATTTTCCGTATACTGTACAATCGCTTAGCGCTGGTCACAAAAGCGAAAAAATCTCGCGAATCAGCATTTGTTCTCTTGTGCCGCGACTCGGCTTGATCGTATCTTAACCAACGACGGGGGTAGGTCCTAAGCAATGCCGAAGATAAGATGCAGTAATAGCACAGTATTCGGCGGTCGCTTACGGATTTTGGGCCTGTTCGATAAGACTTTAACCACTTAAATCCTTTCAAATGGACGCTTCATGCTGGGTGAAAACCCGGCAGGGATGAATTGTCTGCCGGGCTCCGCAATGTCTCCTTTCACTCCCCCTCGCGATTACGCCGGCGATATCGATCCCGCCGAGGCCTGGGACATGCTGAAAAGCGATCCCAAGGCGCAGCTGGTGGATGTGCGCACCATGGCGGAGTGGAATTTCGTCGGCCTGCCGGATCTGAGCGAGCTGGGGCGCAAGACGCACTGCATCGAATGGCAGGGCTTTCCCTCCATGGCGCCCAATCCCGACTTTGTCGGCGAGACGGCGGCGGCGCTGGGCGAAGGCGGCGCGGGCTCGCCCGTCCTGTTCCTTTGCCGCTCGGGCGCGCGTTCGCGCGCCGCCGCCATCGCCATGACGCGGGCGGGTTTTGAAAAGGCTTTCAATATTGCGGGCGGCTTCGAGGGCGACCTTGACGGCGAACGCCACCGCGGCGGCAACAATGGCTGGAAGGCGCAAGGCCTTCCCTGGAAACAATCGTGAGAGGAATTTGCATGCGACGAGGAAAGCCTAACGGCTGACACGGCCAAAAAGACATACGGACGCGCAATAGCGCGCCGACGAGCAAACAACGGCGCCGAATTCGGGCCGCGACATATGGGTAATAGAATGGGACATTTGACGGGCAAACCGAACCGGCCTGACTGGCCGGCAGCATGGGTTGCGGTACGGGACCGGCTGCGGCGCGAGCTGGGAGATCCGGTATTCGAGGCCTGGATCGGGCCGCTGAGCCTGGAATCCAGCGACAGGGACGAGCTGAAGATCGGCGCCACCAAGCCTTTCGTGCGCAACTGGGTCGCCAACCATTATGTCGCCCGCATCGAACGCGCCTTCCGCGCCGAAGGCGCCGAGCCGGTCTCGCTGTCCATCGTGATGGCCGCCACCCCGCCCAGCATCGGCGGCAACGCGCTGCGCGATATCCCGCCCGCCGACATGCCTGCCAGCAATGTTTCCTACCTGCCGCCGCGCGCCGGAACCGGCGAGGAAGACAGCGCCAAGGGCCTCTGGACGCGCATGCTGCATCCGCAGCAGACCTTTGACAGCTTCATTCCCGGCCCGGCCAATGAATTTGGCCATGGCGCGGCACGCGCCTTCGCCGAAGGCCAGCAGAGCGACATTCCCCTGCTCTACATCCATGGCGGATTCGGATTCGGCAAGACCCATCTTTTGAATGCCGCGGCGCTGGAATTCCGCAAGCGCGGCAAGCGCACGCTGTTCCTGCGGGCCGAGGATTTCATGCGCCATTTCCTGGGCGCGCTCTATCGCAAGGACACGCTGGCCTTCAAGGAAGAGCTGCGCACCGCCGAAGTGCTGATTATCGACGATTTGCAGCATATCTGCCGCTCCACCGCCACGGCGTCGGAATTCCTCTACACCGTCAACGCCTTTGCCGACCTGCGCCGCCGGGTGGTGATTGCCGCCGACCGCGCGCCGCAAGCGCTGGAAGGCCTTGGCGCCGACGTCAAATCGCGCCTGGCAGGCGGTCTTTGCATCGGCCTGGACAAGCCGGACCGCGAAACGCGCCTGGCCATCGTGCGGGCGCGGGCCACGGAATTCACCCGCCACAAGCCCGAAGTGGTGCTGCCGGAAAATGTGCTGGAACGCATCGCCGACCTGGACGACGCCTCCCCGCGCGAGCTGATCGGCGTTTTCACCAAGCTGGCGACCTATGCCGACCTCACCAAGAAGCCGGTGACGCTGGAAACCGCCGAGGAAGCGGTGGGCCTGCGCACCAGCCCCGGCGCCAAGACCTCGATCGAGGACATCCAGAGGAAGACGGCCGAATTCTACAAGCTGGACGTGAAGGACTTCCATTCGCCCCAGCGCGCCCGCCGCGTCGCCCGCCCCCGCCAGGTGGCCATGTACCTGTCGAGGAAGCTGACCAGCCGCTCCCTGCCGGAAATCGGCCGGCGTTTCGGTGGCCGCGACCACACCACCGTGCTGCATGCCTGCCGCCGCATCGAGTCCCTGATCGAAGGAGACCCCCTGTTCCGCCAGGAGGTCGATTTCCTCAGCCAGATGCTCCAAAGGCGGGGTGAGCTTTAGGGGTTCCAGAAAGCCCGGATTCCGGCCTGAAATTGGGACAGAAAAACGCGGCTCCGGCCGCGTTTTTTTTGCCCTTTGCGGCCCCTTTTGGTATGGTCCTTCACTTGAGTCTTGGGGCCGGTTTCGCATCCCGAAAGGCCATTCCAAAACACAAGAAAATGGGGCGTTTTCGGGCGCGCCTTCTTTGTCAAAAAAGAAGGGGCCGTGGCCTGGAAACCGGGTTTTGGCAGCAACAGAACGGCATCATAGCGATGAAGATCAATGTTGAACGCGGCGCTTTCCTGAAGGCGCTTTCCCATGTGCAGAGTGTTGTCGAACGCCGCAACACCATCCCCATCCTGTCCAATGTGATGCTGGAAGCCGGCAAGAGCGCGCTGAAGCTCACCGCCACCGACCTGGACATCGAGATCGTGGAGTCCATTCCCTCCGATGTCCTGCGGGGCGGCTTCGCCACCGCGCCCGCCCACATGCTTTACGACATTGTCCGCAAGCTGCCGGACGGCGCCCAGGTGCAGGTCGAACTCCTGTCCAGCGAAGGCGGCCGCCTGGCCGTCAGCGCCGGCTCCTCGCGCTTCGAGCTGGCCTGCCTGCCCAAGGATGATTTCCCCGCCATGGCGGCGGGCGCCCTGCCCCACCGTTTCCGGCTGGCGGCAGACGACCTCAAGCGCATCATCGACAAGACGCGCTTCGCCATCTCGACGGAAGAAACCCGCTATTACCTCAACGGCATCTATGTCCATGCCGCCAAGGATTCCAAGCCGCCGGTGATGCGGGCCGTGGCCACCGACGGCCACCGCCTGGCACGTTACGAACTGGAGCTTCCCGCCGGGGCCGAACAGATGCCCGGCGTGATCATTCCCAGGAAGACGGTGGGCGAACTGCGCAAGCTGCTGGACGATGCGGAAGGCGCCATCGAAATCTCGCTCTCGGACACCAAGATCCAGTTCGGCTTCAACGGCGTGGAACTGACCTCCAAGCTGATTGACGGCAATTTCCCGCCCTATGAACGGGTCATTCCCTCCGGCAACGACAAGTCGCTGGCGCTGGAAGCGCGCGAATTCTCGCAAAGCGTGGACCGCGTTTCCACCATCAGCGCCGACAAGACCCGCGCCGTGAAACTCAACATCGGCAAGGACAAGGTCACGCTGTCGGTGGTGAACCCGGAAAGCGGCACCGCCACGGAAGATGTGGGGGCGACCTATCGCGCCACGCCCATCGAGATCGGTTTCAACGCCCGCTATTTGCTGGACATCACCGGCCAGATCGAGGGCAAGGAAGTGCGCTTCCTGCTGTCGGATGCGGGATCGCCCGCCATCATCGAAGACGCCGAGGATCCCCGGACCCTCTACGTCCTCATGCCGCTCCGGGTTTGAGTTTGGCGTCCTCGCCGCAAACGCGCCCCTCCGGGGAACCATCCGCCATTGCAAAACTGGCGGTGACGCGGCTGCGGCTGACCAATTTCCGCTCCTATGCCGTGGGCGAGCTGGCCATTGCCGGGGCGCCCGTGGTGCTGGCGGGCCCCAATGGCGCGGGCAAGACCAATATCCTGGACGCCATTTCGCTGCTGGCGCCCGGACGAGGCCTGCGCGGTTCCAAACTGGGCGAGCATGTGCGCAAGGGCCCGATCTCGCAGAACGATGCGCTCTGGGCCGTGGCCGCCACGGTCACGCGCGGCGACACGCCTTACGAAATCGGCACCGGGCTGACGGTCGGCCCCGGCGGCGGCGAGCGCCGCCATGTGCGCCTCAATGGCGTGGAAGCCAAGGGCTCCGCCGACCTGGGCGATATCGTGCAGATGATCTGGCTGACGCCGGCCATGGACCGGCTGTTCATTGAAAGCGCCAGTGGACGCCGCCGCTTCCTCGACCGGCTGGTGCTGGGCTTTGACAGTGGCCATGCCCGCGCCGCCACGCGCTATGAAACCGCCATGCGCGAACGCGCAAGGCTGCTGAAATATGGCCCGCGCGACCCGGCCTGGCTGGACGGGCTTGAGAATGAAATGGCGGAAGCCGGAATCGTGCTGGCGGCGGGCCGCGTTGCCACGGTGGAACGCCTCAACCGCGCCTTGACCGCGCGCGGTGAAGCGGGCGCCTTCCCCTCCGCATCCCTGTCCCTGACTGGCGACACATTCGACAACGCCGATGCCCTGCGCAGCGCCCTTGCCGCCAGCCGCATCCGTGATGCCGAAGCCGGCCGCACGCTCGTGGGCCCGCATGTCACCGATCTGGCCGCCCGCCACACGGCCAAGCGCACCGATGCGCGCGACTGTTCCACCGGCGAGCAGAAGGCGCTTCTCATCTCCATCATGCTGGCCGAGGCCCGCGAACTGGCCGACGCCCGTGACGGCATGGCGCCGCTGCTGCTGCTGGATGAAATCGCCGCGCATCTGGATGTGGTGCGCCGCGCCGCCCTGTTCGAGGAGATCGCCGATCTGGGCGCGCAGGCCTGGATGACCGGCACCGATCTATCGCTTTTCACCGGCGCCCGCGCCGAAATCTTACTGGTCGAGAACGGCCAGTTCTTCCTACAAAAATAAGTTTACCCGTCAGGATTAGAAAATGTCCGAACCCAACATGAATGAATATGGCGCCGACAGCATCAAGGTCCTCAAGGGCCTGGACGCTGTGCGCAAGCGCCCCGGCATGTATATCGGCGACACCGATGACGGCTCGGGCCTGCACCACATGGTCTATGAAGTGGTGGACAATGCCGTGGACGAAGCCCTGGCGGGCCATGCCAACCGCATCGACGTGATATTGAACCCGGACGGTTCCTGCACCGTGCGCGACAATGGCCGCGGCATTCCCACCGGCATCCACAAGGAAGAAGGCGTTTCGGCTGCCGAGGTCATCATGACCCAGCTGCATGCCGGCGGCAAGTTCGACGAGAATGCCTACAAGGTCTCCGGCGGGTTGCATGGCGTGGGCGTGTCGGTGGTCAACGCCTTGTCGGAGTTCCTCGATTTGCGCATCTGGCGCGACGGCAAGGAACATTACATGCAGTTCCGCATGGGTGATCCGGTGGCGCCGCTCAAGATCGTCAACGAGAACACGCCCGGCCAGAAGGGCACCGAAATCACTTTCCTGCCCTCGCCCGCCACCTTCACCAAGACCGAATTCGACTTCGCCACGCTGGAGCACCGCCTGCGCGAGCTGGCCTTCCTCAATTCCGGCGTGGTCATCATCCTGGCCGACAAGCGCGGCGTCGAGCCCAAGGAAGTCTCGCTGCATTACGAAGGCGGCCTGAAGGCTTTCGTGGAATATCTCGACCGCGCCAAGAACCAGCTGATCCCCGCACCCATCATGATCGTGTCGGAACGCGACGGCATCACCGTGGAAGTGGCGATGACCTGGAATGACAGCTACCATGAAAGCACGCTGGTCTTTACCAACAACATTCCCCAGCGCGACGGCGGCACGCATTTGGCAGGCTTTCGCGCCGGCCTCACCCGCATCGTCACCAAGTATGCCGACGACATGGCGGGCGCCAAGAAGGACAAGACGGCGCTGACCGGCGATGATTGCCGCGAAGGCCTGACCTGCGTGCTGTCGGTAAAAGTGCCCGATCCCAAATTCTCCTCCCAGACCAAGGACAAGCTGGTCTCGTCGGAAGTGCGCCCCATCGTGGAAAGCGCCATCATCGACCAGCTGGGCGCCTGGTTCGAAACCCATCCCGCCGAAGCCAAGATGGTGGTGGGCAAGGTGGTGGAAGCCGCCGCCGCCCGCGAAGCCGCCCGCAAGGCGCGCGAACTGACCCGCCGCAAGGGCGTGCTGGATGGCGCGTCATTGCCCGGCAAGCTGGCCGATTGCCAGGAACGCGATCCCAGCAAATGCGAAATCTTCATCGTCGAGGGCGACAGCGCCGGTGGCAGCGCCAAGCAGGCGCGCAACCGCGCCAACCAGGCCGTGCTGCCCCTGCGCGGCAAGATCCTGAACATCGAGCGCGCCCGCTTCGACAAGATGCTGTCCAGCGACTCTATCGTCTCGCTGATCACGGCGCTGGGCACCGGCATCGGGCGCGAGGAATTCAATCCCGACAAGCTGCGCTACCACAAGATCATCATCATGACCGACGCCGACGTGGACGGCGCCCATATCCGCACCCTGCTGCTGACGTTCTTCTATCGCCAGATGCCCGAACTGATTGACCGCGGCCATATCTTCATCGCCCAGCCGCCGCTCTACAAAGCGGCGCGCGGCAAGTCCGAGCGGTATTTGAAGGACGAGGAATCCCTGCAGAACCACCTGGTCGAGGAAGGCACCGCCGGGGCCAGCCTGACGCTGCACACGGGTGAGACCATCACCGGGGCGGATCTGACCCAGCTGGTGACCAATGCCCGCCAGGCGGTGGCGGCCTTGTCCGGCTTCCCGCGCCACTATCCGCGCTTTGTGCTGGAACAGGCGGCCATCAGCGGCGCGATGAATCCCGAAGTCCTGTCCGACCCGGCCAAGGCATCGGAAGCCGCCCGCTATATCGCCCAGCGCCTGGACAGCCTGTCCGAGGAATATGAGCGCGGCTGGCATGGCGAGCCCACCTCCGATGGCGGCCTGAAATTCTGGCGCGACGTGCGCGGGGTGCGCGAGGCGGTGGCGATTGACGGAGCCCTGATCGCCTCGGCCGACGCCCGCAAGCTGGACCGCATGGCCGAGGAGCTGCAGGAAACCTACCTCAAATCCGGCACCCTCAAGCGCAAGGACGAGACGCGCGAAGTGCGCTCCCCGTCCGAATTGCTGGATGCGGTGTTCGAATGGGGCCGCAAGGGCCTTTCCCTGCAGCGCTACAAGGGACTGGGCGAGATGAACCCCGAACAGCTGTGGGAAACCACGCTGGACGAGAACGCCCGTTCCCTGCTGGTGGTCAAGGTGCAGCATGCCGACGAGGCGGGCGAGCTGTTCGCCAAGCTGATGGGCGATGTGGTCGAGCCGCGCCGCGAATTCATCCAGGACAACGCCCTGTCGGCGTCCGTGGACATTTAAAGCCATGGGAGCGGCGGCCAGGAAAAGTGGGAGCGCAGCGAACCGGTTTTCCGTCCGGCCGCGCGACCCAAGGTAATGGGCCTGCGCTTCCACCGGGTGCTGCGTCTGCTGCCGGGGGTGCGGGTCAACCTGTCCAAATCCACGCCATCCCTCAGCGTGGGGCCGAAGGGCGCCGACCTGAATATCGGCCGGCACGGCATCACCACCAATGCGGGTATCCCCGGCACCGGCCTGTCCTGGCGGCAGAAGCTGGGCGGCAAGGGCAGCGTCACCGGCATCCTGATGGTGGTGGCGGGCATCGGCTGGTGGGCGTATGGCCACCGCGCCGACATCCAGAAATTCATCGCCCCTGCTGTGCCCCAGCCGGTGGTTCAAAGCCAGGCCGCACCCGCTGCGCAGGCAATCAAGACACCTGCCAACATCACCACCCCCGCCGAGCGCCCGGCCGTGCGCCATGCCGATGAAGGCACCCTGCCGGGACCACGCTATGTGCGGCGGGCAGGATCGGTTTTACGCGCCGAAGCAAAGGCTTCTGCCAAGACTCTCAAGAAGGAGTCGAAGGGGGCCAAGGTCACTGTCACGGCTATCGATGCCGACGGCTGGGCTTCCGTCACCGATGGGAACTTGACCGGTTACATGCGGGCTTCAGTACTGGGAATGGATCCGCCGCCTACGCCTTAGCGGCCACCAGCCAGCAGGCGACCGGTGGCGCGATCTCGCCGCCCGGCGCGATGAACCCGCCAAGGGCGGCCCTCACCGCTTTCACGATGTGCTCCCGCGCCGCCTCATCGGCCTCGCCGATCCGGCGGGACAGGGGACCGATCTGCAGGGTCTGGGCGGAAGCCAATTCCAAGTCATTGCCCATGGGCATGATGCCGTCGAATTTTTCGATATGGACGGCCGCAAAGCCGGCCTCGCCCAGAATGGCCCGGATGCGTTCGGGATCGGCGAAGGCAAAAGGGCCGGGCGCCAGCGGATCGGGCGGCGGGACTTCTGGCAGGAAGGGCTTGGCGGCCTTCAAGGGCGCCGAGGCCCAGGCGTTTTCGGGCGGCGTGCGCCAGCAGACAAAGGCCAGCCGGCCACCCGGCTTCAAGGCGCCGCGCAGGTTGCGGAAGGCGCCCACCGGATCGTCAAAGAACATCACCCCGAAGCGGGAAAACAGCAGGTCATAATCTCCACGGAATTGCGCGGCCGAGGCATCCGCCAGGACAAAATCTACGGCCGGCTGGCCTTGGGCGCGCTGCTTTGCCAGACCCAGCATGGGGGACGAGATATCCAGCCCCGTGACCTTTCCTTCCGGGCCGACGCGATCGGCCAGTGCCAGAGTGGTGGTGCCGGTGCCGCAACCGATATCGAGCACCGCCATGCCTGGCGCGGGCGCGGCGAAGTCCATCAGCACCGCATGGATCGCCGACAGATTGCGGTCCATGGTGGCCTGAAGTTGTGTCCAGTTCTCGCCGGCGCCCTCGTTCCAGTATTTGATCTGGTCTTCGTTGGCGCTCATGGCCAGGCCTAGCCTTTGGTCTGGCGTTTGCGCATCGCCAGGGTGCGCAGGCGCAGGGCGTTCAGCTTGATGAAGCCCGCCGCGTCCTTCTGGTCATAGGCGCCCTGGTCATCCTCGAAGGTCACCAGGCTCTCGCTGTAAAGCGAATATGGCGAGGAGCGCCCCACCACGGCGACATTGCCCTTGTAGAGCTTCAGCCGCACTGTGCCGGCGACAAATTCCTGGCTCTTGTCGATCAAGGCCTGCAGCATTTCGCGCTCCGGGCTGAACCAGAAGCCGTTGTAAATCAGCGCCGCATAGCGGGGCATGATGTCGTCCTTCAAATGGGCCGCGCCCCGGTCCAGCGTCAGGCTTTCGATGCCGCGATGGGCGGCCAGCAGGATGGTGCCGCCGGGCGTCTCATAGACGCCGCGCGACTTCATGCCGACAAAGCGGTTTTCCACCAGGTCGAGCCGGCCAATGCCATTGGCCTTGCCCAGCGCATTCAGCGCCGTCAGCAGGCTGGCGGGCGACAGCGGCTTGCCGTCAATGCTGACCGCGTCGCCTTTCTCGAAGCCGATCTCGATATAGGTCGCCTTGTCCGGCGCTTCTTCCGGAGAAATGGTGCGCATATAGACGGCGCTGTCGGCTTCTTTCGACGGGTCTTCCAGTACCTTGCCCTCGGAAGAGGAGTGCAACAGGTTGGCGTCCACCGAGAAAGGGGCTTCGCCGCGCTTGTCCTTGGCAATCGGGATCTGGTGCTGTTCGGCGAACTCCAGCAGCCTGGTGCGGCTGGTCAGGTCCCATTCGCGCCAGGGCGCGATCACCTTGATGCCGGGGGCAAGCGCGTAATAGCCCAGCTCGAAGCGCACCTGGTCGTTGCCCTTGCCGGTGGCGCCATGGGCCACGGCGTCGGCGCCCACCTTCTGCGCGATCTCGATCTGCTTCTTGGCGATCAGCGGCCGGGCGATGGAAGTGCCCAGCAGATAGACGCCTTCATAGACCGCATTGGCGCGGAACATGGGGAAGACGTAATCGCGCACGAATTCCTCGCGCACGTCTTCGATGAAGATGTTCTCGGGCTTGATGCCAAGGTTGATCGCCTTCTGCCGCGCGGGCTCGATCTCCTCGCCCTGCCCCAGGTCAGCGGTGAAGGTCACCACCTCGGCATTATATTCGGTCTGCAGCCATTTCAGGATGACAGAGGTATCCAGCCCGCCGGAATAAGCGAGAACGACCTTTTTGATGTCTTTGTTGGCCAAGGCCCGTACCCCTCAAAATCGCCGGGACTATAGGGATTTGAGGCTGAAAATCCAGCCGGTCAGAAGCGCCCGGCCAGCCAGAAAATGAGGGACAGCACCACCGAAACCACAATGCAGGTCATGATGGGGAAGTAAAAGCCGCCATTCTCGCCCTGGATGGAGATGTCGCCCGGCAGCCGGCCCAGCCCCAGCCGCGACAGCATGGGCCAGCACAGCCCAGCCACCACCAACGCCAGCCCGCCAAGAATGAGCAATTTCTGCATCAGTGCGGCATCCGGGCGAGTTGGCCCGACTGCATGTCTGCCAGTTTTTCTGCGGCGAGCCGCGTGCTGGCACGCTCTTTCACACTTTCGGATTTGAGCTGGCCGCAGGCCGCCATGATGTCGCGTCCGCGCGGGGTACGCACGGGGCTGGCGTAGCCGGCCTTGTTGACGATCTCGGCGAATTTCTCGATCTGCGCCCAGTCCGAGCATTCATAGGGCGCGCCGGGCCAGGCATTGAACGGGATCAGGTTGATCTTGGCGGGAATGCCCGCCAGCAATTTCACCAAAGCGCGGGCATCGGCGAGGCTGTCATTCACATCCTTCAGCATCACATATTCAAACGTGATGCGCCGCGCGTTGGAAGCGCCGGGATAGGCGCGGCAGGCGTCGAGCAATTCCTTGATGGGGTATTTCTTGTTGATGGGCACGATCTGGTCGCGCAGTTCGTCGCGCACGGCATGCAGCGAAATGGCCAGGCCGGAACCGATCTCGGTCCCCGCTTTTTCAATCATCGGCACCACGCCGGCGGTGGACAGGGTGACGCGGCGCTTGGACAAAGCCAGCGCGTCGCCGTCGGTGACGATCTTGAGCGCGGCCTTCACATTGTCGAAATTGTACAGCGGCTCGCCCATGCCCATCATCACCACATTCGTGACGCTGCGGCCCGGCGCCGTCGAGGGCCAGTCATCCAGCGCATCCTTGGCGATCAGCACCTGCCCCAATATTTCCGCCGGGGTCAGGTTGCGCACCAGCTTCTGGGTGCCGGTATGGCAGAAGCGGCAGGTCAGCGTGCAGCCGACCTGGCTGGAAACGCACAGCGTGCCGCGATCCTTTTCCGGGATATAGACGGTTTCAAACTCGATGCCGGGGCCGGTGCGCAGCAGCCATTTGCGGGTGCCGTCATTGGAAATCTGTTCGGTGACGATTTCGGGCCGCGCCAGCGTGAAATGCGCCTCCATCGTGTCGCGGAAACCCTTGGCCAAATTGCTCATCTGGCCGAAATCGCGCGCGCCATGCACGTAAATCCAGTTCCACAACTGGCCCACGCGCATCTTGACGGCTTTTTCCGGGAATCCCGCGGTCACAAGCGCCGCGCCGAGTGCGGACCTGTCCAGGCCGATCAGGGATACCTTATCCGCCATCACATGTTGCAGGCGGAATGGATCTTGGCGGTGGCGTCAATGAAGCCGGCCAGGGAATAGGTGTCCACGGTGCGGGTGCCGCGCTGCGAGGTGCCGATGGCAACCGCCGACACGCCCGAACTCATGGCATCCATCAGCGCCTTGGTGTCGTTCAAATTCTGCAGCCAGGCGGAACCGACCGTGCCTTCATTGCGGGAGAAGAAATTGAAACGGTCTCCGCCAATGCCCAGCGTGACCACGCCGCCCGGCTTGTAGCCATAACCCGGCACGATCTGCGGCTCGGATTTGATCCGGCGCGACGGCCAGTCGGACACCATCAGGTAGATGGGGCCGCGCTTGGCTCCCCTGGGCTGCATGGCGCGCGGCTGGGACATGGCATAGCAGGTCAGGGAACTTCCGCTGCCGGTCTGGTAGGCGGTCCAGTTCTTGAAGACGCCCAGCAGGGTGGCCGAATCCGCCAATGCGGGAGACGCTGCGCAAAGGGCAATCAGGGAACCCAGGACAAGAGTGCGAATCATGAAATCTCCAAGCTGCAGGCCGCACCGTTTTTGCAAGCAAATCGGGCGTTTCTGTGGTGTCGAAGCAGAAGGATAACGGTTCGCGGCGAAGACCTCAAACCTTAACAACGCGCCGTGCGTGCTTTCACTCCCTGAGGCCATAGCCCTTGGAATACATGCGCCACACGGTTCCGCCCAGCACCACCAGCAGCAGCAGCGTCAGGCCCTCGCCCAGGCCGGGCGGGGTTTCGTCCACGCCGATCATGGCGCCGCGCACGCCGTTGATGAAATAGAAGAAGGGATTGGCCCAGGCGATCCAGCGCAGCCACTCCGGCAGCATCGCCACCGTGTTGAAGACGCCGCCCACCATGGAGAGCGGGGTGAGGAAGAACACCACTGGCATGTTCAGCTGTTCGAAATTCTTGGACCACAGGCCCACGATGATGCCCAAAAGCCCGAACACGGTGGAAACGCTGACAATCCAGAAAATGAACAGCGGCCAGGATTCGATGGAGCTGGCGCCAAAAGCGATGCCCATCAGGAGGATACCGACGCCGGTGACGCTGGCGCGCAGCACCACCACCGACAGGCTGCCGGCGATCATTTCCGCATAGGACAAGGGCGCGACCAGGATTTCTTCCACGAAGCGCACAAAGCGCGAGAAATAGATGGCGGAGGAGGATTGCAGGAAGGCGGCGTTGACGATGTTCATCATCAAGATGCCCGGCAGCACGAATTCCAGGTAGCGATGGCCGCCGATGGTGGCAATGCGCCCGCCCACCACGGAACCGAAAATGAAGATGAACAGCAGCGCCGATATCCAGGGCGCGACAAAGGCCTGCACCGGCACGCGCCACATGCGCGAAACCTCGCGCCGGATGATGGTGTAAAGACCGATCCAGTTGATACCCATCACGCCGCCCCCGGGACATGGTCGGGCTCGGCGCCCGTGGCGACCAGGTAGGCATTCTCCAGCCCGCCGGGGCCGCCGGCCATTTCGTCCTTGGTGCCTTCGCGCACCACGCGGCCCTTGTTCACGATGGCGACCTGGCGGCACAGCCGCTCAACCTCTTCCAAATAGTGCGAGGTCAGCAGAATGGTGCGGCCATCAGCGTTGATTTCCTGCAGGTACTTCCACAGCACCCGGCGCAGTTCGACATCCACGCCGGCGGTGGGTTCGTCCAGGATGATGAGCTTGGGGTCATGGATCAGGGCGCGAGCCAGCACGACGCGGCGCTTGAGGCCACCCGACAATTCGCGGAAGGATTTTTTCTGGTGCGGGATGAGGTCGAACCGCTCCAGCAGCATGTCGGTGCGCTCCTTGCGCAGGGCGGCGCGCATGCCGAAATAGCCGCCCATCCAGTCCACGATCTGGCGCGGCGTGGCGAAGATGTCCACGTTGAATTCCTGCGGGCACAGCCCGATCAGCCGGCGCGCCTCGCGGTAATCCTTCACCGCATCAATGCCGAAAATTTCGATCTTGCCGGAGGTGGGTTCCGCGATGCCGGTGACGCAATGGATGGTGGTGGATTTGCCCGCGCCATTGGGGCCCAGGAAACCGAAAAACTCGCCTTCCGGGATGGAGAGGGAAATGTCCTCAACCGCGACGGTGCCGCGGCGATAGACCTTGCGCAAATGGGAGATGGAAAGGGCGGGAGTCATGGCGGCTCAACTAACATGGGCGGCAGGGCCGCGCCACTTTGTTATTTGGAATTTTTTGCTCACTCGGCCCTTGGTCTGGCCAGGGGCGCACCCCATTTGTGAAGGGGCGGCAATGGGGCGGCCCCGCCGGGCTTGAGCGGGCGCGCCGGATAGCCGCCCATCTGGATCAGCCGGTCATACAGCACGATCGCCCCCGCCATGCCGACATTGATGGAAAAGCGGGTGGGGATTTTCACCACGAACTCGCAGGCCTTCAGCATCTTGGGCGACAGGGAGTAACGCTCCGCCCCGAAGACATAGGCGGCGCGCTGGGGATGGCGGAAGCGCGGCAGCTCCACCGCATCATCGGTGATCTCCACCCCCACCAGGCGGCAGCCCACAGGCAGGCGCAGTTCGCCCGCCTCGTCATAGGAGAAGAACGGCATGGCGCCCTGCGCCCGGCTGGTGTCGCTCTGGGCCACATCCGACAATTTCAGGCGCGGCGCGATGGAGAAAAAGAAACTGGCCTCGAAGGCGTTGGCGATGCGCACAAGGTTGCCGAGATTCATCGGCTTGGAGATGCCGTCCACCCCGACGCCGAAATAGCCCCTCACGCCCTGCTCCGTTTTCGAGTCGGGTTTATCTAGCACAGTGAGCCGCGACCGACGAAGTCGGGCGAAATGGTCTGGGACCATTTCGAGCGGCGCACCGCCCGCCTGGGGGCGGACGGGTTTTGTCAGGGACGGAACGCCCCTAGCGGCGGCGATAGCCCGAATTGTAATCGGTGGGCGTGGGCTTGCCCAGGGGCTGCACGCTTTCGATCAGGCAGCGCTGCGCAATCTGCCCGCCGCCCGGCGGGACATAGACAAAGTCATGGCGCTGGATGCAGCCAATGCCAAAGCCGGTACCGGACTGGAAGCCCAGCCGCATGGGCCATTTCAGGTCGCGGCAGCCGCGCATCAGGTTGACCTGATACTGGCGATTGACGCGGTCCGTGACGATCAGGGTCTGGTCGTTGATGACTTTCCAGCCATTGACCATGTTCTGCTGCAAGCACATTTGCTGGCGCGGTTGCGCGGCGGCCGGCGAAGCGGTCAGCGCGGCGCCCGCCATCAAGAGGGCGGCAGCAGCGGCGGGAACAAAATATCTCATGTGAACCTCCATAGCGGGTGCCCTTCCCATGACTGTTATACGCGCCTGCCGGGCGTTCGGATCCTGAAATCCGATTTATGCGGTTCCGTACACGCAGGAGAATACTGGATATCCGCCCCTTTTGCACCGATAAAGGCAGGGATGACACAAACTCCCGCTCCCCCGCCCTCGACGCTGAGGCCTTTTCCAGAGCGGCTGAAGAATTCCGGCTTCCTCAACCAGCTTGGGCCCGGATTGATCACCGGCGCGGCGGATGACGATCCCAGCGGCATCGCCACCTACAGCCAGGCAGGCGCGCAATTCGGTTTCCATCTTTTATGGACGCTGCTGCTTACTTTTCCGCTGATGGTGGCGATCCAGATGGTCAGTGCGTTGATCGGGCGCGTCACCGGCAGCGGGCTGGCCAAGAATATGGGCGAGATTTTTCCAGGCTGGCTGGTGAGCGTTCTGGTGGGCCTGCTGTTCTTCGCCAACACCATCAATATCGGGGCGGACCTGGCCGCAATGGGCGAAGCGGCCAATCTTGTCTCGGGTCTCAGCAGCCATGCATTCACCATCGGCTTCGCGCTGCTGTCGCTGGGGCTGCAATTCTTCATCCCCTACCGCAAATATGCCCGGCTGCTGACGGTGCTGACCTTCAGCCTGTTCGCCTATGTCGCGCTGCTGTTCATGCTGAAGCTGGACTGGCCCGCCATCGGGGCCGGCCTGATCGGGCTGCATCCCAACCTCACCGATGGCGCCGCCACCACCATCGTGGCGATCTTCGGCACCACCATCAGCCCCTATCTGTTTTTCTGGCAGAGCGCCCAGGAAGTGGAGGAAGTGGACCAGAAGGCGGAACTGCATCCCCTGACGCAGCGGCCCAACGAAGCGCCCGCCGCCATTTCCCGCATCCGCATCGACACGATCAGCGGCATGCTGGCGTCCAACCTGATCGCCCTGGCCATCATGATCGCAACCGGCGCGACGCTGCACCAGACGGGCGTCACCCAGATTGATACCGCCGCCCAGGCCGCCAAGGCGCTGGAGCCGGTGGCGGGCCATTTCGCCTTCGCCCTGTTCAGCCTGGGCATCATCGGCACCGGCCTGCTGGCGGTGCCGGTGCTGGCGGGATCGGCCGGCTATGCCATAGCGGAATCGCGCGGCTGGAAATCCGGGCTCGACCACATGCCCTGGAAAGCGCGCGGCTTTTACGCCGTGATCGGGGCATCTGTGCTGCTGGGCGTGGGCATTGACTACTCGCCGATTGACCCCATCAAGGCGCTGTACTGGAGCGCGGTGCTGAACGGGGTCATCGCCGTCCCCATGATGGCGGCGATGATGATCGTGGCCGGGCACAAGAAGAAGATGGGCAATTTCCGCGTCGGATTTGTGCTGGGCGGGCTGGGCTGGCTGTCCACCGCCGTGATGGCGGCGGCAGCCATCACCATGATCATTGTGATGCTCACATAGGATAGAAACGATGGATATTCTGGGCTGGATCATTTTCGGGGCGCTGACCGGCTGGCTTGCCAGCAAGATCGTCACCCGGCGTGGCGAAGGCTGCATGGTCAACACCGCGCTGGGCCTGGCAGGCGCGCTGGTGGGCGGATTCATTTTCCGCCATCTCACCGGATTTGAGTATGGCGACGCGAATTTCTTCGTGTCGATGTTCGTGGCGGTGATCGGGGCTGTGCTGGTGCTGTACACCTATCACGCCATCAGCGGCAGGACCCGGTGAAGGATCAATCCGGCGGGGGCGCGAACAGCATGCGCGCCACAACCCCGTCCCGCTTCACGAAATAGTGATAGAGCGCGCCGGCGACATGCAGCGCAACGAAGGCCAGCAGGACATAGACAAGAAAATTATGGATGTCCCCGGCCTCGTGGCCCCATTCGGAGCCGTTGGGGGCGATATGCGGAAGATTGACCAGGCCAAACAGGGGCACTTCCCATCCACGGGCGTTGGTCGCCGCCCAACCCAGCAGCGTCATGGCGATGACCAGGCCATACAGGCTCCAATGGGTGATGCCGGAAGCCACGCGCTCCCATGGCGCCATGGTCGGCAAGTACGGGACGGGATGAAGCAGGCGCCAGACCAGGCGGATGACGATGACAAACAGGATGATGCCGCCCACCACGAAATGCCAGGCGACCAGGCCTTCATCCAGGGTGCGCCGCCCGATATGGGGCATGAAGGAGCCGATCGCGTACTGGATCGCGAGCAGGGCAAATATCCCCCAATGCAGCACTTTGGCAGTCATGCCGTATCCGGGCGCCTTGGTGAGTGCCATGAGTTTCTCCGCAATATTGGGGCGTGAAGCCCGACTCTAGCCGGCACAATGAACTGGAGTCGCCGGTCCCGTGAAACATAACTATTTGTAATGATCGCCTGTTGCGCCAGATCAAATGCGAATCGTTATCATCCGCAATCTTGGGGCGTGTAGTTGGCGGCAAGCCGCGCTACACATAGCAAAACTGGGGAACCTCACGATGCGAATGAAACTCGCTCTAGCCGCGGCGCTGTTGCTGGCGTCCGGCAGCGCCGCCTTTGCCGTCACCGATGAAATCCAGGTTTATACGGGCGAGGTCGTGGCGCCCGGCGAGATCGGGCTGACCTGGCACAATTCCTATTCCGTCAACGGCTTCAAGACCCCGGACTATCCCGGCGCCGTGCTGGATGACGGATCCTACAGCAGCGTGATCGAATGGGCGCTGGGCGTGAATGACTGGTTCGAGGCTGGGCTGTACCTGCCGCTTTACTCCAACTCCTCGAACCTTGGCTGGAGCTTCAACGGCTTCAAGCTGCGCGCCCTGTTCGTGCAGCCGCATAACGAGGAAAAGCATTTCTATTACGGCGTGAATTTCGAATTCAGCTGGAACGAGAAAAGCTGGGACACCCAGGTCAATACCGGCGAGATCCGTCCCATCATCGGCTATCGCTGGGACAATGGCGTCAGCTTCACCCTCAATCCCATCATCGACAACACCTACAAGGGCGGCATTGGCGGCCTTGAGTTCGTGCCGGCGGCGCGGCTCGATTATGCGATCAATCCGACCTGGACCATCGCGGCGGAAACCTATTCCGATTTCGGCCAGCTGCGCGGCTTCCTGCCGCAAGACCAGCAATCCCACAGCCTCTGGGCGGTGGTCGATTACAGTGGCCTTCCCATCTCGGTGGAAACGGGTGTGGGCTTTGGCCTGTCGAAGGGGGCCACCGACCTGGCCGTCAAGCTGATGTTCATCAGCGACCTGACGGGACCCCACCGGCTCTTTCAATAAGTAATGCCAATAAAAAACGGCGGGTGCATCGCTGCACCCGCCGTTCCTGTTTCAAGCACCGAGCCGCTGTTAGCGGCCGTTGCGCTGGTCGCGGCAACCACGGCCGCCATCCAGGTTGACGTCGCAGGGGCTGGTGGCAGCACCCACCACGCCACCGGCAACGGCGCCGGCCGCAGCGCCCATGCCCGGATTACCGGCCATCGCGCCGATAACCGCACCGCCGGCAGCACCAACTGCCGCACCGGAAAGGCCGCGTTCACCGGGAGTTGAACCGCAACCCGCCAAAATGAGGGCCGAAGCACCAATCAGTCCAATAGCTATCTTGTTCATAAAAACTCTCCATGTTCTTCCGAGCATAGAACCGGGAACCCGGCAATTGGTTCCACGGGAACCGTGCGAAGACGCACATTGCGAGCCGATTTCAACAGGTCTCAGCAGAAAGGCGGGACTTTCTTGTGCTCGCCGGGCCGCATGCCGCCAATATGGGACAGGATGCGGGCATATTGCGAATCGTTTTTCCTGTAAGCGAAAGCGCCCATCGTGCCGTCGCGCCCCTGGACCGACAGCGTGATGGTTCCGTCTGCCGCCATCACGGCATTGCCGATGCTGCCGGTGCCACGGCAATCCGATTGCAATTGGGCTGCGGCAGGGGTTGCCGCCAGCAGCAACGCCATGAGCAGGACTATTCTCACTCTGCCGCTGGCGTCTGGAGATAGATCTCACCGCCGCCCTGCTTGAACTCTTCCGACTTCTTCGCCATGGCGGCGCGGATTTCGGCGGTGCTCATCGTGTCATTGTTGCCCTTGGCGGCGTCACGCACTTCCTGCGAAATCTTCATCGAGCAGAATTTCGGCCCGCACATGGAGCAGAAATGCGCCACCTTGGCGCCGTCGGCCGGCAGCGTCTCGTCGTGATAGAGCTGGGCGGTTTCTGGATCGAGCGCCAGCGCGAACTGGTCGCGCCAGCGAAACTCGAACCGCGCCTTGCTCATGGCGTCATCCCAGATGCGGGCTGACGGATGGCCCTTGGCCAGGTCGGCGGCATGGGCGGCAATGCGGTAGGCGATCACGCCGGCCTTCACATCGTCGCGGTCCGGCAGGCCCAGATGTTCCTTTGGGGTCACATAGCAAAGCATGGCGGTGCCGAACCAGCCAATCATGGCCGCGCCGATGGCAGAGGTGATGTGGTCATAGCCCGGCGCCACATCGGTGGTCAGCGGGCCCAGTGTATAGAAGGGCGCCTCGTCGCAGACCTTGAGCTGACGGTCCATGTTTTCCTTGATCTTGTGCATGGGCACATGGCCGGGGCCTTCGATCATCACCTGGATATCGTGCTTCTGCGCCACCTTGTTGAGCTCGCCCAGCGTATCGAGCTCGGCGAACTGGGCATCGTCATTGGCGTCGGCGGTGGAGCCGGGACGCAAGCCGTCGCCCAATGAGAAGGACACGTCATACGCCTTGAGGATTTCGCAGATGTCCTCGAAATGGGTGTAGAGGAAATTTTCCTTGTGATGCGCCAGGCACCATTTGGCCAGGATGGAGCCGCCGCGCGAGACAATGCCGGTGACGCGCTCCGCCGTCAGCGGAATATGCGCCAGCCGCACCCCGGCATGGACGGTGAAATAATCCACCCCCTGCTCGCACTGCTCGATCAGCGTGTCGCGGTAAATGTCCCAGGTCAGTTCCTCGGCCACGCCGCCCACTTTTTCCAGCGCCTGGTAGATCGGCACGGTGCCGATGGGCACCGGGGAATTGCGGATGATCCATTCGCGGATGGTGTGGATATGGCGGCCGGTGGACAGGTCCATCACGGTATCGGCGCCCCAGCGGATCGACCAGACCAGCTTTTCCACTTCCTCGGCCACGCCCGAGGTCACGGCGCTGTTGCCGATATTGGCATTGACCTTGGTGAGAAAGTTGCGGCCGATGATCATCGGCTCGGTTTCGGGATGGTTGATGTTGGCCGGGATGATGGCGCGGCCGCGGGCGATCTCGCCCCGCACGAATTCCGGCGTGATCAGGTCGGGAATGGAGGCGCCAAAGCTGTTGCCGTCCGCCAGAAGCGAGCGGCCCAGATTTTCCCGGGCCGCGATATATTTCATTTCCTCGGTGATCAGGCCCTGGCGGGCATAATGCAGCTGGGAAACATTTTTGCCCGGCTTGGCGCGCAGCAGCTTGACGCCGCTGCGCTGGAACTGCGGCACCGACAGCAATTCGCCCCTGCGCAGCCCGTCATCTTCCGGCTTGCGGGCGCGGCCTTCATATTCTTCCACGTCACCGCGCGCCAGAATCCATTCGCGGCGCCTGGCGGCAAGGCCCTTTTCGATATCAATCGCCACGCTATCATCCGTGTACGGACCGGATGTGTCGTAGAGGCGAACCGGCGGTTCGCCGCCCGACAGCGCCACTTCGCGGAAGGGCACGCCATCCAGCATCAGCTTGCGCGAACCGGGCAACGCGCCGCGCGTGATCTGGACATTGCGGGTATTGAGGATGGGTTTGTTCATTCTGCCTCTCCCTACGCCGGTCTTCTTCAAGGTGAAGGGGGGCCGGATCAGGTTCAAAGGGATTCGCGGGATTGCGATCTCAGGCCTTGCGGGGCCACCCCTGGGAAAGGGGCATTATAAGCTCCCTCGGCGTAGGCGCAATCAATTCTCAACTGGCCGCAAAGCTCTGGAACTCGGCGATAACGCCCTTCACGGCTGCCGCCACGATCTTTTCCCCAGCTTCCACGCTGGCCTGGGACGGATCGGAGCCGATGCGGCCATCGGGAAAGCGGCGTCGATAATCCGCGGCATCCAGGATGGGGCCGGTGGGCGCGATCTTGGGGCTCATCGCCACGCTGCTTGCCACTTGCGGATAGCCGGCCCAGGTCACCGACACTTCCGAGGGCGTGGCATGGCTGCCCTCGCCCACGGGAAAAAGCGACCGGCACAAATCCATCACGCCCGCCAATTCCCACCAGTTGCGCAAATGATTGCGCAGCGGCGGCTTGTTGTCCCCCGCCCCGGCAAAACTGACGCCGTGATACATCTCGGAAAAAGCCGCCGTGATGGTGGCGATGTTGCCGCCATGGCCGTTCAGCCAGTAGATGCGCTCGAAACCGTGATGGGTCAGGCTCTGGGCCCAGTCCATCATCGCCGCGATGATGGTGGAGGGCCGCAGGGTGATGGTCCCGGCAAAGCCCATGTGATGCTGCGCCTGTCCGACATTGAAGGTGGGACCGACCAATATTCCGGCCTCATCCCCTGCCCGGCGCGAAATAATCTCCGGGCACAGGGCGTCCGTACCCAACAGACCGTTGGGTCCGTGCTGCTCGGTTGAGCCGATGGGGATCAATATTGCCTTCGATTTGGCCAGATAGGCTTCGACCTCGGGCCAGGTGGAAAGCTGCAGCTGCATGACGGGCGGAACTCTTGATTATGCCGCCCCGACCATAGCACCATTCCCACCCCAATCTTAAGAGAGCTGCCATGTCAGACGCCCTGGTCCCCGTTCCGCCCGAATGGCAGGCGCGCGCCCACATGATCAAGGCGCAGTATGACGCCACCACCAAGGCGTCGCTGGCCGATCCGGATGCCTATTGGCGCGAGCAGGCCGCGCGCCTGACCTGGATCAAGCCTTTCACCAAGGTGGGCAACTGGTCCTTCGACCCGGACAATTTCCACATCAAATGGTTCGAGGACGGCGCGCTGAATGCCGCCGCCAACTGCATTGACCGGCACCTCGCCACGCGCGGGGACCAGACCGCCATCATCTGGGAAGGCGACGACCCCAATGACAGCAAGCACATTTCCTATCGCCAGCTTCACGAAGAGGTCTGCCGCTTCGCCAATGTGCTGAAGGCGCGCGGCGTGAAGAAGGGCGACCGCGTCACCATCTACATGCCCATGATCGTTGAGGCGGCCTATGCCATGCTGGCCTGCGCCCGCATCGGGGCGGTGCATTCGGTGGTGTTCGGCGGCTTTTCGCCCGACAGCCTGGCGGGCCGCATCCAGGATTGCGATTCCACCATTGTCGTCACCGCGGACGAAGGGGTGCGCGGCGGCAAAGCCATTCCCCTGAAGCAGAACGCGGACGAGGCCCTGTATGGATGCCCCGGCGTGACAGACGTGATCGTGGTCCGCCGTACCGGCGGCAAAATCGACATGCAGGAAGGCCGTGACCGCTGGTATCACGAAGAGACCGCGAAAGTCTCCGCCGACTGCCCCGCCGAGCCGATGAACGCGGAAGACCCGCTGTTCATTCTCTACACCTCAGGCTCGACCGGAAAGCCCAAGGGCGTGCTGCATACTACGGCCGGGTACCTGCTTTGGGCGGCGTGGACGCATTACCATGTGTTCGATTACCACGAGGGCGAGATCTACTGGTGCACCGCCGATGTCGGCTGGGTCACGGGTCATTCCTATATTCTCTATGGCCCGCTGGCGAACGGGGCGACCACGCTGATGTTCGAGGGCGTGCCCAATTATCCCAGCTCCTCGCGCTTCTGGGAGGTGATCGACAAGCACAAGGTCAACACTTTCTATACCGCCCCCACCGCCATCCGCGCATTGATGCGCGAAGGCGATGCGCCGGTGAAGAAAACCAGCCGCGCATCGTTGCGCCTGCTGGGCAGCGTGGGCGAGCCGATCAACCCGGAAGCCTGGAACTGGTATCACACTGTCATCGGCGACGGCCGCTGCCCCATCATGGACACCTGGTGGCAGACTGAAACCGGCGGGCATCTGATCTCGCCGCTGCCCGGCGCCACCGCCCTCAAGCCCGGCTCGGCCACCTTGCCCCTGCCCGGCATCGTGCCGCAAATCATGGACGCCGATGGAAAAGTGCTGGAGGGCGCTGTCAGCGGCAACCTGGTGATCGCCAAAAGCTGGCCGGGGCAGATGCGCAGCGTCTATGGCGACCATGCGCGCTTCATCGAAACCTATTTCAAGACCTATCCCGGCAAGTATTTCACCGGCGATGGCTGCCGCCGCGACGAAGACGGCTATTACTGGATCACCGGCCGGGTGGATGATGTCATCAATGTCTCGGGCCACCGCATGGGCACCGCCGAAGTTGAAAGCGCGCTGGTGGAACACCATGACGTGGCGGAAGCAGCCGTGGTCGGATTCCCGCACGACATCAAGGGCCAGGGCATCTATGCCTATGTCACGCTCAAGAATGGCGTGGCGGCCAACGATGCGCTGGCAGCGGAGCTGAAACAGTTTGTCGGAAAGGAAATCGGCCCCATCGCCAAGCCGGATGTGATCCAGTTCGCGCCCGGCCTGCCCAAGACGCGCTCGGGCAAGATCATGCGCCGCATCCTGCGCAAGATCGCCGAGGGCGATACATCAAGCCTGGGTGACATCACCACCCTGGCCGATCCCAGCGTGGTGGAAGACCTGATCAGGAACGCGAAGAAGTAATCACGCGGAACGATTTCCCATCATCGCCGCATATCCATCCATGGCGGTAGCGAGATCGATATCTTTCTGCGTCACGCCTCCCGCATCATGCGTGGACAGGGTCACATCCACCTTATTGTAGACGTTAAACCATTCGGGATGGTGATCCATCTTGGCCGCCAGCAGGGCGCAGCGCGTCATGAAGGCGAAGGCGGCGTCAAAATCCACGAACTGGAATTTGCGCGCGATGGCCTCGCGGTCCTTGGCCAGATGCCAGTCCGGCAGCCGCTTCAGGGCGGATTTGAGTTCTTCAATCGTCAGCTTCTTCATAATAGCCCTCCAAGGGGTAATCCTGCTCTATGGCATAGACGCTGCCATCGCTGGTCAGGCGGCTGGAATACAGATGAAACGCGCCGACGGTGAATTCGGCGCTGGTATAAAGCGCATGATAGCTGAGCCAGTCCGTAACTTTTTCCGTGTCGGGATGGCGCAGCCGCGCCAGCGTCACATGGGGCAGGAATTTGTGCTGGTCCTGGGGTTGGCCCACCCGGCGTATGGCGGCGTCCACCTTGCGCTGCAGATGATCCAGCGCTTGGTTGGGGCGCGCCGCCGCCCACAGGCTGTGCGGCTGCTTGTTGCCGAACTGTCCCACCGCATGCAGCTGCATTTCGAATGCCGGCGCCCGGATGCCCGCCAGCGCGTCGTCCAGCGCCGCAGCGGTTGCGCCATCCACCTCGCCGATGAAACGCAAGGTCAAATGGAGTTGCTCGCGCGTCTGCCAGCGCGCCCCCGGCACGCCGCCCTGGATCAGCAACAGGCTTTGCGCCACCGCGTCGGGCAGCGCCAGGGCGGCGAACAGCCTCATCGGGACAGAAGCGGCAGCTTCCCGCGAAACATCACCACCACCGCGCCATAGGCGGCGATGCTGACAACCATCGCGCCCAGCAGCGCCGCGACATCGGACATTGGCCCCACCATCAGCGGCGCGGCCAGCGTTGCCCCGGCCCAGGCGCCGCCGCCAGCCGCGATGGCCGCCGCCAGCACCGGCGGCAGCGCGCCAACAAAGGCGCGTTCAATCGCCAGCAGGGCGCGGCTGCGCCCCATCCAGGTGAGGATGCCGACATTGATCCAGGCTCCCAGCGCCGTGCCCAGCGCGATACCCGCCAGGCCCCAGCCAAAGCCCCAGACAAAAATCATTTTCAGCACGATGTTGGAAACAATGGCGATCACCGTGGCCCAGGCCGGGGTGGCGGTGTCGTGCCGGGCGTAAAAGGTGGAAGCGACGATGCGCACCAGCGCCATGGCGGGAAGGCCAAAGCCATAGGCCGCCAGCGCCGTGGCCGCCAAGGTCGCGGCCTCGACATCGAAGGCGCCATGCGCAAACACGGCGCGCATGATGGTGCCGGGAATGACGATGAACACGGCGGCGAAAGGCAAGGTCAGTAACAGGCTGGCCGCCGCCGCCTTGTTCTGCGCCGCATGCGATCCGGCATGATCACCCTTGGCCAGCAATGTGGACATTTGCGGCAGCAGCACCGTGCCCAGGGCAATGCCCAGCACGCCCAGCGGCAACTGGTTGATGCGGTCGGCATAATAGAGCGCGGTACGGCTGCCGCTGGCGAGATAGCTGGCCAGGATGGTGTCGATGAAAGGCGCGATCACCACGCTGGCGGCGCCGAAAGTCACCGCGCCGAATGCGATGAAGAATTCCTTTATCTGCGGCGTCCAGCGCGGCCAGGAGAGTTTCAGCCACAGGCCTTCGCGCGCGCCCGCCCGCAGGATGAAGACCAGCTGCGCCACGCCGCCCAGCAGCACGCCCCAGGCTGCCGCATAGGCCGCGTCGGGAAACCAGCGCCACGCCACCAGCGTGGCGATCATGGAAAGGTTGAGCAGGTTCGACCAGGCCGCCGCGGCCCAGAATTTTTCCACCGCGTTCAACATGGCGGAAAGCTGCACCGCCACCAAAGTCAAAATCAGGTACGGAAATGTCACCCGGGCCAGCGACACGGTCAGGTCGAACTGCGCCGGATCGGCGGCAAAGCCCGGCGCCAGCAGATGGATGATGCCCGGCATGAAAATCATCGCCAGCACCAGCAGCACGATCTGCGCCGCCATCTGCCAGGCGAACACCGCATCGGCAAATCGCGCCGCGGCCTGATGCTCGCCCCTGGCATGCAGGGCGGCATAGCGCGGCAGGAAAGCGGGGTTGATGGTGCCCTCCCCGAAAATGGCGCGGAAATAATTGGGAAACAGGAACGCGACAAAGAAAGCGTCCGACTGGATGCCGCTGCCCAGCGTCCAGGCCAGCAGCGTGTCGCGGACAAAGCCGGTGACGCGCGAGGCCAGCGTGAAGCCGCCCACCGAAAGCAGCCGCCGCCACATTACGGTTTCACTCCCGCCAATGTCTTTTTCACGAAGGGCAGGATGCGCGCGACAAGAACCTTCACCCCGGCCGGGTTGGGATGCATGCCGTCGGCCTGGTTGAGTTTGGGATTGAGCGCCACGCCATCCAGCATGAAGGGATAGAAAGTGACTTTATAATCCTTCGCCAGCTTCGGATAGATGGCATCGAACTGCCTGACATAATCCGGCCCCAGGTTGCGCTGGGCGCGCATTCCCGTCAGAAGCACCGCGACATGCTCCTTTTGCAGCCTTGTCAGGATGGCGCGCAGATTTTTTTCCGTTTCGGCCGGCGGCGTGCCGCGCAGCATGTCGTTGCTGCCCAGCTCGATGATGGCGGCATCCGGATGGCTGGCCAGCGACCAGTCCAGCCGCGACAGCCCGCCCGCCGAGGTATCGCCCGACACCCCCGCATTTTCCACCACCGCATCCACACCCCCGGCCTTCAGGGCTGCCTGGAGCTGGACGGTGAATTCGGTCCCCGGCGGCAGGCCATAGCCTTGTGTCAGGCTGGTGCCCAGCGCAAGGATACGTACCGGCTTTGCCGTCACGGGGGCCGCCCCCATCAGCAAAAGGGCCAGCAAAAGCTTGAAACACTGCCTCATGATCGCCAGTTCTGGTTTCTTGAGCTAAACAAAAGCCGATGCAGAATCTTCAGCCCGCCATTACTCTATCAGAAGTCCATCTCAGGCTGGCCAGCAGCGCCGGGCCGGTGGACATCCTCAATGATGTCAGCCTCACCGTGCCGGCAGGGCAGACCATCGCGCTGACCGGTCCGTCCGGCTCGGGCAAATCCTCGCTTTTGATGGTGGCGTCCGGCCTGGAACGGCCCACCAGCGGGCGCATCATGGTGGCGGGCACCGACATTACCAACATGGGCGAAGATGCGGCGGCGCGTTTCCGCCGCGGCCGGATCGGCATCGTCTTTCAGTCTTTCCACCTGATCCCCACCATGACGGCGCTGGAAAATGTCGCCGTGCCGCTGGAATTGTCCGGCATGGACGATGCCTGGGACCGGGCGGCGGCGGAATTGAAGGCCGTGGGGTTGGCGGATCGCGCCACGCATTATCCCGGCCAATTGTCCGGCGGCGAGCAGCAGCGCGTGGCGCTGGCCCGCGCCATGGCGCCGCGCCCCGAAGTGCTGTTCGCCGATGAACCCACCGGCAACCTGGACAGCGCCAATGGCGCGGCTATCGCCGACCTGCTGTTCGGCCTGAACGGCGAACGCGGCGCAACCCTGTTCCTGGTGACGCATGAGGAAAGCCTGGCCAAGCGGTGCCAGCGCATCGTGCGGATCGGGAGCGGCAGAATTGTGTCGGACAATCTTGCTTAAGCAGGTCCGCCGCGCCTGGCTTTTCGCGCGCCGCGAACTCCGCGGCGGCATCAAGGGCTTTCGCATTTTCTTCCTCTGCCTGCTCCTGGGCACGGCCTCCATCGCCAGCGTGGAATCCCTGAGCGAATCCTTCCTCTCGGGTTTGCGCGACCAGGGCCAGACTTTCCTGGGCGGCGACGTCTCGGTGCAGCTGGTGCATCGCCCGGCCAGCCAAAAGGAAATGGACTTTTTCCAATCCCATGGCCGCGTCTCCAACAGCGTTTCGATGCGCGCCATGGCCTATGCCCTGCGCGAGGGCAAACAGGCGCAGCGCCAGCTGGTGGAATTGAAGGCGGTGGACAGCGCCTGGCCTTTGTTCGGCCAGCCCAGCTTCACGCCGGAGCAGAAACGCACCGATGTGCTGGCCTGCGAGGATGACGGCGTGTGCGGCGTGGCGGTGGAACAGACCATGCTGGACCGGCTGCATGTGACGCGCGGCGATTTGATCCGCATCGGCGACGCCACCATGCGCGTCATGGGCCTGATCGCCAGCGAGCCTGACCGCATTGCCAGCGGCTTTTCGCTGGGCCCGCACGTGCTGGTGTCGGACAAGGCGCTGGCCGGCACCGGATTGATGCGGGCGGACTCCCTGATCAATTACAATTACCGCATCGCCTTCAAGGGCGCGACGACCATTGAAGGCTTCAAGGCGGATGCGGCACGCGCCTTCCCCGATTCCGGCTGGCAGATCCGAGACCGCACCGATGCCGCGCCGGGCATCCGCCGCTTTGTCGAACAGGTTGCCATGTTCCTCACGCTGGTCGGGTTGACGGCGCTGGGTGTGGGCGGGGTCGGCGCCAGCGAGGCGGTGAGCGCCTTTCTCGACCGCAAGCGTTTCGACATCGCCATCCTCAAGACATTGGGCGCGGACGGCCAGACCGTCTTTCTCGTCTTTTTCCTGCAGGTGATGGCGATTGCACTTGCCGCCGTCGTGATCGGGGCGCTGATCGGCGCGGTGGCGCCATTCGCCGTGGCCTATTTCTACAAGGACAGTTTGCCCATGCCGCCGCAGCTGGGCATCTATCCCGCGCCGCTGCTGCTGGCGGCTGGCTTTGGCCTGCTCTCGGCCATTCTTTTTTCCGTGCCGCCGCTGGGCCGGGCCCAGGCGATCCCGCCCGCCAGCCTGCTGCGCGAGACTGTGGCGCCCACCGCCACGCGATCACCCGCCATCTACCTGATCGCCGCCGGGCTTGCCGCTTTCGTGATCGCGGCGCTGATGCTTCTGCTGGCGCCCTCGCCCCTGTTTGCTGCGGAATTTTTGGGCGGCGCGGCCGCGGTTCTGCTGCTGCTGCGCCTGCTGGCGGCAGGAGTAACACGCGGTTTGCACAAGCTGCCGCGTCCGCGCTCGCCCTTGCTGCGGCTGGCGCTGGGCGATTTGACCAGGCCCGGCGCCGCCACCGCCGGCGTCATCACGGCGCTGGGGCTGGGCCTGACATTGCTGGCCACCGTCATCCTGCTGGATCGTTCCATCACCGGCGAAGTGCAGGACGCGCTGCCTGCCCGCGCCCCCAGCTTTTTCTTTGTCGACATCCAGCCTGCCCAGGTGGCGGATTTCGACCGCACCATCAAGAGCTTTGCCAGCGCCGCCGATTACCAGCGCACCCCAATGATCCGTGGACGGATTACCGAGCTGAACGGGGTCAAGGCGGCGGACGCCAAGATCGCGGGCAACGTCAAATGGGCGGTGAATGGCGATCGCGGCATCACCTATTCCACCACCCCGCCGCCCGGCACCGTGATCACCAGGGGTGAATGGTGGCCGGAAAATTATTCCGGCCCCACCCTCATCTCGCTCGACCAGGAAGTGGCCGACGGCGCAGGCCTGAAGATCGGCAACAGCCTCAAGCTCAATGTCCTGGGCCGCGAAATCGAGGGCCGCATCGCCAGCCTGCGCAAGGTGGACTTCACGGCGGGCGGGCAGAATTTCGTGCTGGTGCTGTCGCCGGGCGTGATCGACAAGGCGCCCCATTCCTTCCTTGCCACGGTGCGGGTGGACGGGGCCGATGAAAACCGCATGTACACCGCCGTCACCGACAAATATCCCAACATCTCGACGGTGCGGGTGAAGGACGCCATCGCGCAGGTGACCGGCCTGGTGCAGCAGCTGGCGCAAGGCATCGGCGCCGCCAGCCTGGTCACCATCCTGGCGGGCCTTCTGGTGCTGGCGGGAACCATCGCCGCGGGCGCGCGGACAAGATTGTATGACGCCACGGTGCTGAAGGTGGTGGGCGCCACGCGGCTGCAGATCGCGCTGGTCTATATCGCCGAATATGGGCTTTTGGGTGTGACCACCGGCATCATCGCGCTGGGGGCGGGAAGCCTGGCCGCTGCCATCGCCGCCGAGCAGATCCTGAACATCAACTTCAAGTTTGACGCCTTTGCGGCGTTAATGACGGTGGCAGGCGGCGGCGGCGCAACCCTGTTTTTCGGCCTGTTGGGCGCCCTGGCGGCGTTGCGGGCGCGCCCGGCGGCGCGGCTGCGGAACGCCTGATTTCCGCCATTTTGCAAGCCCTTGATACGCCGGGCGCAAATCACGATATATTGTTGGCGCAAAGGAGTACCCAAATGTCCAATCCGAATCCCTGGCTTGCCCGTGGCCCCGCCGTTCCGGCGGCCGATCTGGATGCCGGTCTGCGCACCTATATGCTGCGCGTCTACAATTACATGCTGGTCGGCTTGGGCCTGACCGGGGTGGTGGCGTATCTCACCGCCAACACGCCGCTGCTCGGCATGTTCTTCACCCAGGTGCAGACGGCGGGCGGCATCGCCATCCAGCCGAACATCCTGGGCTGGGTCGCCATCGTGGCGCCCATCGCCATGGTGCTGTTCCTGTCGTTCCGTATCCAGAAGATGAGCTTCGCCACGGCGCAGATGACCTTCTGGGCCTATGCGGCGCTGATGGGCGTATCGCTCACCACCGTGCTGATCATCTATACCGGCACCAGCATCGCGCTGACCTTCTTCGTCACGGCCGCCACCTTCGGCGCCATGAGCCTGTATGGCTACACCACCAAGCGCGACCTGACCGGGCTCGGTTCCTTCCTGTTCATGGGCCTGATCGGCCTGATCCTGGCGTCGCTGGCCAACATGTTCTTCCAGTCCAGCCAGCTGCAATTCGTGGTCTCTGTGATCGGTGTGCTGATCTTCACGGGCCTTACCGCCTATGACAGCCAGAACATCAAGAACCTGTATTTCGCCGGCGACGACAGTGAAGCCGTGGGCAAGAAGGCGATCATGGGCGCGCTGCGCCTCTATCTCGACTTCATCAACCTGTTCCTGTTCCTGCTGCGGTTCATGGGCGACCGCCGCTAAGGCGAGCGACTTTCATGAAAGGCCCGGTGGAAACACCGGGCCTTTTTTGCTTGCACGCGCGAAAGCGAAAAAGCTCCGCGCATAAATGGCTTGCTGCTTCCACCAAGCGAACGCGATGCTGGCTGCCAGGTTCAGCGCAACACGGCATAGTGCCGCCACAGTGCGCGGGCGCGCGGAACCTCCCTCAGCCGCCCAGGGCCTTGAGCAGTTTCTTGTCGAACACCCTCAGCACCTGGGCCAGTTCGGGACCGCGCTTGAGCACCAGCCCACCTGCCGCGATCACGGCATACTGGCCCTGTTTCAGGCGCAGGCGCGGACGCTTTTCCACCTTGAACAGCGCCATTTCGCTGGTACGGCGGAAAATGGAGAACACCGCCGCCTCCTGCGAAAAATCGATGGCATAGTCGCGCCATTCCCCGGCGGCGACCATGCGGCCATAAATGGTGAGGATGCGGTTGAGTTCGGTCCGGTCGAAGCGGGTCAGCGGGACCGGCTTTTCGTTCAGGCTCCGCGCGCCCTCTTCAAGGAAAAGAGCGGCGCGGTGAAACGCTATGGGTTCTTCCACCATGTGATTCAATGATGGGCGCGGAATCGGTATCGCGCAAGCCCCTTGCCGTGCCACCCGCTTAAATGTGGCCGGCCAAAATGAAATAGGCCGCGCCCAACAGCGAAGCGCCCGCGAGGGTAACAAACATTCCCAGGCGCAAACGGAAGATCGCCAGCATCGCCAGCAGGCCCAGCACCAGCGCCGGCAGGTCAAGGCTTCGCCAGTTCGGGATCGCCAGCGTGACAGGCCCAAAATGCTGCACGCTGATCTCATGAAAAAACGTGTGCAACGCGAACCACAGCGCCAAATTCGCGATCACGCCCACCACGGCGGCGGTGATGGCGGTGAGCGCCGCGCCCAGGCGCTTGTTGGCCCGCAGCGATTCCACGTAAGGCCCGCCCAGGAATATCCACAGGAAGGACGGCACAAAGGTCATCCACATCGCCAGCACGCCGCCCAGCGTTCCGGCAAGGAAGGGATTGAGGGCTCCCGGATCGCGGAACGCGGCCAAGAAGCCGGTAAACTGCACCACGCTGATCAACGGCCCCGGCGTGGTTTCCGCAAAGCCCAGCCCCACCAGCATCTCGTCGGGCTTCAGCCAGTGAAAATGCTCCACCGCCTGCTGCGCCATGTAGGACAAGACGGCATAGGCGCCGCCAAAGGTCACGACCGACATCTTGGCATTGAAAGCGGCGATGGCGAGGAAAGTGTCCAGCCTTGCCACCAACACCATCACCAGCGGCGCGAACCAGATCACCAGGCCGGCAGCGAGGACCAGGGCAAAGCGGGAAAAGTCGGGCCTGACATGGGCGGGAATTTCGCGCGCAAAGGCGGCATCGATGCGGGCAAGGTTTTCCACTTCTGCAGATGCGCCGCCATGACCGCCTCCCTGGAACCAGGGCAAGCGCATCGCCTGGGTGCAAAATCCCGCCAGCGCCGCCGCCGCTATCACCAGGGGAAAAGGCAGGGCAAACAAAAACAGCGCCGCAAAGGCAAGTCCCGCCACAACGAAGCCGGCGCGGGTTTTCAGCGCGCGCTTGCCCACCCGCATCACGGCCTCCAGCACCAGCGCCAGCACGGCGGCCTTCAGGCCAAAGAACAGGCCCTCCACCCAGCCGACATTGCCGAAGGCAGCATAAACGGCGCTGAGCACGCCCAGCGACACAAGGCCCGGCAGGATGAACAGGGTTCCGGCGATGATGCCGCCGCGCGTCTTGTGCAGCAGCCAGCCGATATAAACCGCCAGCTGGTGCGCTTCGGGTCCCGGAAGCAGCATGCAGTAATTGAGGGCGTGAAGGAATCGCGCTTCGCCGATCCAGCGCTTTTCCTCCACCAGGATGCGATGCATCAGTGCGATCTGGCCGGCCGGGCCGCCGAAACTGAGCATCGCCACCCGCGCCCAGGTCCAGGACGCTTCGCGCAGGGAAATGCCGTGGGACGGGGAAAGGCCCACGCTAGCGCTTTCTTGCCAGCATCAGTCCGTCGCCAATGGAAGCCAGCGCCATGTCCACGCGCTGGTCGCCGTGTATCTTCGCATTCAGCGCCGCCAGCAGGGCGGCGCTGCCTTCGGGATGGGCGTCGGCGACGCGGCCCGACCACAGCATATTGTCCAGCGCCACCACGCCGCCTTGCCGCAAAAGTTTCAGCGCCGCTTCGTAATAGCCGTCATAGCCGGGCTTGTCGGCGTCAATGAACACCAGGTCGAAAGGCCCCTCGCCGCCCGCGATCATCGCATCCAGCGAGACCTGCGCGGGCGCGAGCCGCAATTCGATCTTGTCCGCCACGCCGCCCTCTTTCCAGAAGCGCTGCGCGATGTCGGTGAATTCCTTGCTGACATCCAGTGCAACCAACTGGCCATCCTGCGGCAAGGCCGCAGCCATGCTGAGCGCGCTGTAGCCGGTGAAGCTGCCCACTTCGACAATTCGCCTGGCGCCAAGCATGCGCACCAGCAAGCCCAGGAAACCGCCCTGTTCCGGGGCGATCTGCATATTGGCGTCAGAACGGGCAGAGGTTTCGCGGCGGCAATTTTGCTGCACCGCACTTTCGCGCGCACCGAATTTCGCCAGATATTCCAGCACGTCCGCGCTGGGCTCAACCATATGACCCATCTGTCATCCTCTGCCTTTAAATGGTCACGATTGAACCATTTCGGGGCCGTTTTCGGAAACGATCATCTCCTGGTCGGTTGGTCGCGCCTTTGAGTCGACCCGGAATTTCAAGCCCCCCAGCCCTTTCCGGGTTGACCGCGTGGCCAACCGGCAATTCCCCCACTTTCGCGCCTACTTTCCCGTAAGCCCCTTCATGAAGGTGCGAAACTGCGCATCGAACTGGCCGAACAACCCGCCGATGCCGCCCGTCAGGGTCGCGACGATCACGCCATAGGGAATATAAAGGTCGGGCCGGTCGCCCAGCAGCGTGGCAGATCCCACCGCTGCAAGCCCGCACACCGCCCCGATCACCGCCCCGCCCAGCCCGCCCAGGCCATAGCCGCGCGCAAGGTCCTTGGCATAGAGCAGACCCGCCGTCCCGGCGATCAGCATGCAGCCAAACAGGGCGAAATTCGGCTTGAACCAGGGGCGGACATGCCCCAGCGCCACGAGCAAAAGTTCGAAAATCACGCCGACCAGCATCGCGCGGCGCAAAATTTTCACGTCAATCAAGGTTAGTCCTCCGGGCCCAGCTTGCGGGTTCCCGCCGCTTTCTTTAAACGAACCAGCGTCGTTCGGCGCTCCCGGGACTATGCTCGAAATCGAAAACCTCACCAAGCATTTTGGCGCCGTCACGGCCGTGGCGGGCCTGTCCTTGTCCGTTGGACAGGGCGAGGTGCTGGGGTTCCTGGGCCCCAACGGCGCGGGCAAGACCACCACCATGAAAATGGTCACCGGTTTTCTTGCACCCGATGGCGGCACGGCGCGCATTTGCGGCCATGACATTGTCAGCGACACCAGGGCTGCCCAGATGCGCATCGGCTATCTGCCGGAAGGCGCGCCGGCCTATGGCGAAATGACGCCACGCGAATTTCTCAACTTCATCGCCCGGGTGCGCGGCCTTCACGGCGCCGCCGCCGGCCTGGCGCGCGACATGGCCGTGGCGCGCACCGGGCTGGAAGCGGTGATCGACCGGCCCATCGAAAATCTCTCCAAGGGTTTCCGCCGCCGCGTGGGCCTGGCGCAGGCCATCCTGCATGATCCCGAGGTCCTGATCCTGGACGAGCCCACCGACGGGCTTGATCCCAACCAGAAACATGCCGTGCGCGCGCTGATCCGCGACATCGCCGCGAAAAAGACCATCATCATCTCCACCCATGTGCTGGAGGAAGTCGAAGCGGTGTGCAGCCGCGCCGTGATCATCGACCGAGGCCGGCTGGTGGCCGACGGCACGCCGGCCGCCCTGGCCGCCCGCGCCGCCAGCGGCAAGCTGGACGATGTCTTCCGCCAGCTCACCAGCGCGGAGGCCGCGGCATGATTGCAGTTTTCCGGCGGGAATTCGCCTCCTACTTCGCCACCCCCATCGCCTTTGTCTTCCTCATCATCTTCCTGTTCGCGATGGGCGTGTTCACATTCTATGTCGGGCATTTCTTCGACACCGGCACCGCCGACCTGATGCAGTTCTTCGCCTTCCATCCCTGGCTTTACCTGTTCCTGATGCCGGCGCTGGCGATGCGGCTCTGGGCGGAGGAAAAGCGCAGCGGCAGCATCGAACTGATCCTCACCTTGCCGATACCGGTGTGGGAAACCGTGCTGGGAAAATTCCTCGCCGCCTGGGCCTTTGCCGTCCTCGCGCTGGCCCTCACCTTCCCCATCTGGATTACCGTCAATTACCTGGGCTCTCCCGACAATGGCGTGATCGCGGCTTCCTATGTCGGCAGCGCGCTGATGGCGGGCGCCTATCTTGCCATTGGCGCCTGCATTTCGGCCGCCACCAGCAACCAGGTGATCGCGTTCGTGATCGCCGTGGTGGTGTGCTTCCTTTTCACCGTGGCGGGCGCGCCGCTGGTGCTGGAAATATTCCAGGGCTGGGCGCCGCTGCCGCTGGTGGAAACGATTTCCTCCTTCAGCTTCCTGGCGCATTTCACCGCCATCGCGGCAGGCGTGATTGACCTGCGCGACCTCGTCTATTTCTTCTCGCTGATCTCGTTGTTCCTGTTCGCCAATGTATTGATCATCGACCTGGGCAAGAGCGGCTGACCATGATGCCCCGCCGCACCTATGTCTGGTCTGCCCTGGCCCTTGCCACGCTGCTGTTCTTCGGCGTGAACATCTTCGCCAACAATTTCTTCACCGACACCCGCCTCGACCTCACCCAGAGCGGGCAATACACCCTGTCCGATGGCACCCGCGCGGTGATCGCCAAGCTGCCCGAGCCGGTGACGCTGCGTTTCTATTTCTCCAAGAAGAATGCCGCGCAATATCCCGTGACCGCCGCCTATGCCAAGCGGGTGCGCGACCTGCTTGGCACCTATGCCAGCCTGTCCAGGGGCAAGATCGTTCTGGAAGATGTCGCCCCTGAGGCCTTCACGCCCGAGGAAGACATGGCGAACGCCGCCGGCATCAGGGCCGCCGCCACGCCCACCGGCGAGTCCGTCTATTTCGGCCTGGAAGGCAGCAACAGCATCGACGGCAAGCAGGTCATTCCCTATTTCGCCGTCGAGCGCGAACCCTATCTGGAATATGACCTGACCTCCCTGGTCTACCAGCTGTCGCATCCGGAGAAGCGCAAGCTTGCCATCCTGTCTTCGCTGCCGCTGGCCGGCACGCCGGAAGCGCAGGGCCAGCCGCTGGCCACCTACGCCCAGCTGCAGCGCGATTATGCCGTCACCATGCTGGCGCCGGACTTCCTCACCATTCCGCCGGTGGATGTGCTGCTGATCGCCCATCCGCAGAATGTCAGCGAGGCGCAGATCCAGCAGATCCGCAGCTACACCGCGCGCGGCGGCAAGGCCGTGATTTTCCTCGATCCGCTGTCGGAACTGGCCCGCCAGAGCGCGCCGCAGGGCACGCCGCCTTTCTCCGACCTTGCGCCGCTCCTGAAGGATTGGGGCGTCAGCTACACGCCGCAGATGGTGGTGCTGGACCGCGCCCTGGCCCAGCGCGTCCAGGCCGGCCCGGAGTCGCGCCAGGCCAGCGTCAGCTTCCCGCTCTGGATTCACCTGACGGCGGAAAATTTCGCGCCGCGCGATCCCGTCACGGCAAATTTGCAGGGCCTCAATCTCGCCAGCGTGGGATCGCTGTCGCCCGCCGCCGGCGCCAGGACGCATTTCGAGCCGCTGATCTCCTCCTCCACCCAGGCCTCGCTGTTCGCCGGCCGGCTTGTGATGGCGATGCGCGATCCGGGCGAGCTGATGAGCCAGGTCAAGCCCACCGGCAAGCCTTTCACCATTGCGGCGCGCATCACGGGCGCAAACCTCAATGTCGTGCTGGTGGCCGACAGCGACGTGTTCGACGACCGCTTCTGGCTGCGCCCCGGCAGCCCGCCCCAGGCGTTTGCCGACAACGCCAATCTGATATTGAACGCCGTGGAAAATCTCAGCGGCTCGAATGACCTGAGCTCGCTGCGCACGCGCGGCCCCACCGACCGTCCCTTCACGCGCGTGCGCGCCATGCAGGCGCAGGCCGACCTCAAATTCCGCGAGACCCTGGATGGGCTGGAAGCCAAGCTGACGGCCGCCCAGCAGGAAATCGCCCAGTTGCAGCAGGGCGGACGCGGCGGCAACGCCACATCCCTGTCGCCGGAGCAACAGGCAAGGATCGACGCCGCCCGGCGTGAAATCGCCGTCACCCGCATCCAGCTGCGCGATACCCAGCGCCAGCTCAGCGGCGATATCGACCGGCTGGGCACCTTCCTGGCCTTCCTTAACATATTGGCGATGCCGTTGCTCGTCGCCGCCTTCGCCATTGTCTTCGGCGTCATGCGCCGCGGCCGCGCCAGACATGCCCCCCTTCGCAAAGTGGAGGCGTCATGATGGATTTTCGCCGCAAGACGCTTGTGATCCTGGGCGCGGCCGCTTTTGTGAGCGTGGCGCTGTCGGGCCTGGTGCTGTACCAGCGCGCCAGGCAGGGCACGCCGCAATTCACCCCCACCGAATTCCTGCCGGGCTTCGCCGCCAACGTGAAGAACGCCGCCAGCATCCATATCGTGGGCAGTGAAGGCGCCTTCGATGTCGTGTTCAGCGAGGGCAAGGGCTGGCTGCTGCCGGATCGCGGCAATTATCCCGCCGATTTCGACGAAGTGCGCCACACGCTGATCGGGATTGCCACGCTGGAAACACTGGGGCCCAAGACCGCCCGCCCCGACTGGCTGCGTTATCTGGGACTGGAAACCCCTCCCAAGGGACCCGGCGTGTCCATCATTGTCAAAGACGCCAAGGGTGCCGTGCTGGCCGATTTGATCGCAGGCAACATGCAGCCGCTGGGCGATCCCGGCGGCACTTCCGGCCTGTTCGTGCGCCGTCCCGGCGAGAACCAGACCTGGCTGGCCCGCGCGGTCTTCGTGCCCCATGGCAACATCACGGCCTGGCTGAAGGCGCAGGTGCTGGATATCGGCGCGGCGCGGCTGGAAGAAGTCGCCGTGACGCCCGCCAGCGGGCCGGCCTTCACGGTGAGCCGCCCCAGCCCCGGCATCCAGGTCTATAGCCTGCTCAATCCGCCCAGGAACGGCACGCCCAATTCGCAATTCGTCAATGTCATTCCCTATGCCGTGACCAATTTCAGCATCGTGGATGTCAAACCCGCGGCCTCGGTGGATTTCAGCAAGTCCAGCCGTGTCATCGCCCGCACCTTTGAAGGCCTGCTGGTGACATTCGATCTCACCGAACAGGGCGAAGATGTCTGGGCAAAGCTCACGGCGTCCACCGCGCCCGGCGCCAGCCCGCAAACCGTCAAGGAAGCCGAGGACATCAACACCCGCAACGCCGGCTGGGCGTTTAAATTGCCCACCGACAAGGGCCGCGCCCTGACCAGCGACCTGGCGCGTGTGATGACCGCCGCGCCCGCCGCCAGCCCCTTCGAAGGCATGTCCGCCCAGGACCTCCAGGGATTGGCCGCCCGGGGCATAACGCCGTGAGCGGTGACGCGCTTTATTTGCGCGACCTCTGGTACATGCCTGCCCTTTCCAACACGCTGAAGCCCGGACAGATGCGCCGCGAAATGCTGCTGGGCGAGCCGGTGCTGCTGGGCCGCATGCAGGACGGCGCGGCGTTTGCCATGCGCGACATCTGCCCCCATCGCGGCGTGCCGCTGTCGGCGGGAAAAATTACATCCGAGAACACGGTCGAGTGCCCCTATCATGGCTGGCGCTTCCGCAAGGACGGGGTGTGCAGCGCCATCCCCTCTCTGGTGGACGGCCAGGAGATGGACCCCACGAAAATCCGTGTACGGAATTATCCCGTCATCGAACAGGACGGGCTGCTTTGGGTCTATGTCGCCGACAAGCCCGGCACGCCGCCAAAAACCCGCCCGCCCGCCGTGGGCGTGGCCTACAACAAGCCCAAATGGACGGAAGTTCAAAATTTTCCCTGCGATATCGACCATGCCGTGATCGGATTGATGGACCCGGTGCATGCCGCCTATGTCCATGACCATTGGTGGTGGAAACGCACGCCCAGGCCGAAGGACAAGCATTACGCGCCGCTGCCAACCGGTTTCGTGATGACCAAGCACAAGCCGAGCAAGCCGGCCTATGGCCTGCTGGGCGAAGCGACCACGGAAATCACGTTCGAGCTGCCCTCAACCCGATTCGAGATCGTGGAAGGCAGATTGTTCGGCAGGACCTTCAAGGTCGTGGCGCTGACCGTCTGCACCCCGCGCGACGAAAGCCATACCGACGTGATGGGAATCCTCTACTGGCCGGCCTGGCTGAACTTCATCTATCCGTTTTTCTGGGCCGTGGGCCGCACCTTCATGGCCGATGACCGCAAGATCGTGGAACTGCAGCGCGAGGGCCTGAAATTCTCCCCGAATCTGATGCTGATCCAGGATTCCGACATGCCCGCCATCTGGTACCACCGGGTCAAGAAAGCCTGGGCGGAATCGGTCGAAAACGGCACGGAATTCACCAATCCTGTGCAAGAACGGACCCTGCGCTGGCGCAGCTGAAAATTGGGGTTGCGGCGGGCTGCCGGACCCTCTAGACGGTCCCCTTAACCTACAGTCTGACAGGTCCGAAGCGCCTCACCGCGCGGGGGCCTTTGCGCGCGACCACCGGGCCGACAGGCCCGGACAAACATGAGTAAAGTTGGCATGCCCAAACGCACCGATATCCACACAGTCCTGATCATCGGTGCGGGGCCTATTGTCATCGGCCAGGCCTGCGAATTCGACTATTCCGGCGCCCAGGCCTGCAAGGCGCTGCGCGAGGAAGGCTATCGCGTCGTCCTGATCAATTCGAACCCCGCCACCATCATGACCGACCCGGACATGGCGGACGCCACCTATATCGAACCCATCACGCCCGAATTCGTGGAAAAAGTGATCATCCGCGAACGCCCCAATGTGCCGCCGGGCATGGTTTTCGCCCTGCTGCCCACCATGGGCGGCCAGACGGCGCTCAATACAGCCCTCTCCCTTCGCAAGATCGGCGCGCTGGAACGCCACAATGTCGAACTGATCGGCGCCACCGCCGACGCCATCGACAAGGCTGAAGACCGCGAGCGCTTCAAGCAGGCCATGCTGTCGATCGGACTGGAAGTGCCCAAGGGCGTCACGCTGAAAGGCCAGCTGCGCGAAAAGCGCGACAGCGCCGGCAACACCATTTACGACGGCAGCGGCAACGCCCAGACCGAACTGGCGCCGGAAAGCTTTTCCAAGGCGCTGGCGATCCTGGACATGGTCGGCCTGCCCGCCGTCATCCGCCCCAGCTTCACCATGGGCGGCACCGGCGGCGGCATCGCCTATAACCGCGAGGAATTCTTCGCCATCGTGGAAGGCGGCATGGAAGCCAGCCCCACCCGCGAAGTGCTGATCGAAGAGTCGGTGCTGGGCTGGAAGGAATTCGAGATGGAGGTGGTGCGCGACAAGGCCGACAACGCCATCATCATCTGCTCCATCGAGAATATCGACGCCATGGGCGTGCATACCGGCGACAGCATCACCATCGCCCCGGCGCTGACGCTCACCGACAAGGAATATCAGCGCATGCGGTCCGCCAGCATCGCGGTGCTGCGCGAAATCGGCGTGGAAACCGGCGGCTCCAATGTGCAATTCGCCGTGAACCCGAAGGACGGGCGCATGGTGGTGATCGAAATGAACCCGCGCGTGTCGCGCTCATCCGCGCTGGCCTCCAAGGCCACCGGCTTTCCCATCGCCAAGATCGCGGCCAAGCTGGCCATCGGATACACGCTGGACGAACTGAAGAACGACATCACCAAGGTGACGCCCGCCAGCTTCGAGCCCACCATCGATTATGTCGTCACCAAGATACCGCGCTTCGCCTTCGAGAAATTTCCCGGCGCCGAGCCGCTGCTGACCACCGCCATGAAATCGGTGGGCGAAGCCATGGCCATCGGCCGCACCTTTGGCGAATCCATCCAGAAGGCGCTGCGCAGCCTGGAAACCGGCCTCACCGGCTTTGACGACACCGCGCTTGCCGATGACAAGACCGCCATCCGCGCCGCCCTGGCCCGCGCCACGCCGGACCGCCTTCTCAACACCGCACAGGCCATGCGCCACGGATTCCCGCTGGACGAGATCCAGAAGATCACCGGCTATGACCCCTGGTTCCTGGGCGAGATCAAGACGATCATCGATACGGAATCGGACATCAAGAAATCCGGTCTGCCCAAGGACGCCAAGGCCATGCGCCGCCTCAAGGGCATGGGCTTTTCCGACGCCCGGCTGGCCAAGCTGACCGGCAGCAGGGACGCCGACGTCCGCGCCGCCCGTCACAAGCTGAATGTGCGGCCCTGCTACAAGCGGATCGACAGCTGCGCCGCCGAATTCGCGGCGCTGACGCCCTACATGTATTCCACCTACGAAAACCCGATTGGCGGCGATACCGCCTGCGAAGCCGATCCCAGCGACAAGAAGAAGATCATCATCCTGGGCGGCGGCCCCAACCGCATCGGCCAGGGCATCGAGTTCGACTATTGCTGCTGCCATGCCGCTTTCTCGCTCTCCAGGCAGGGCTATGAAACCATCATGGTCAACTGCAATCCCGAAACCGTCTCCACCGATTACGACACATCGGACCGGCTCTATTTCGAACCCCTCACCGCCGAAGACGTTCTGGAAATCGTCGCCAAGGAACAGAGCAAGGGCACACTGGCCGGCGTGATCGTGCAGTTCGGCGGCCAGACGCCGCTCAAGCTGGCCAACACGCTGCGCGATGCCGGCGTGCCCATCCTGGGCACCAGCGCCGACGCCATCGACCTGGCGGAGGACCGCAAGCGTTTCCAGAAGCTGCTGGAAGATCTCCATCTCAAGCAGCCCCCAAACGCCACCGTGATGACCGCCGAAGAAGCCGTGATCGCGGCGCGCAAGGTGGGCTATCCCGTGATCCTGCGCCCCTCCTATGTTTTGGGCGGGCGCGGCATGGTGGTGGTGGCCGATGAAGCCGCGCTGAAGGCTGAAGTCAGCTCCGGCGAACTGTTCCGCATTTCCGGCGACAATCCGGTGCTGATCGACGGCTTCCTCAACCGCGCCACGGAAGTGGATGTGGACGCCATCTGCGACAAGGACAGTGATGTCTTCATCGCCGGCATCATGGAGCATATCGAGGAAGCCGGCGTGCATTCGGGCGACAGCGCCTGCTCCCTGCCGCCCCATACCCTCAAGCCCGACATCATCGCCGAGATCGAGCGCCAGACCAGGGCGATGGCCATCGCACTCAATGTGCGCGGCCTGATGAATGTGCAATTTGCCATCCAGGGCAGCGAGATCTACGTGCTCGAGGTCAATCCCCGCGCCAGCCGCACCGTGCCCTTTGTCGCCAAGGCAATCGGCCTTCCCGTCGCCGCCATCGCCAGCCGCGTCATGGCGGGCGAGACGCTCAAATCCTTCAATCTGAAAAAGCCGGCGCACACCATGAAGCCAGGGGGGCACATCTCGGTGAAGGAAGCGGTGCTGCCTTTCGCCCGCTTCCCCGGCGTGGACACGATACTGGGCCCGGAAATGCGTTCCACCGGCGAAGTCATGGGCGTGGACAGCAGTTTCGCCCGCGCCTTCGCCAAGAGCCAGATCGGCGCCGGCACCCGCCTGCCCACCAGCGGCACCGTGTTCTTCTCCGTCAAGGATGGCGACAAGGACCTGGTGGTCGAACCGGCGCGGCAATTGGTGGCGCAGGGTTTCTCGCTGATCGCCACCAGCGGCACCGCCCGCATCCTGGAAGCAGCCGGCCTGACCGTGGCGCGCATCAACAAGGTGCTGGAAGGCCGCCCCCATGTGGTGGACGCGCTCAAGAACGGTGAAATCCACCTGGTGTTCAACACCACCGACGGCGCCCAGGCGCTGACGGATAGCTCGTCCATCCGCCGGGCGGCGCTGACGCTGAAGGTTCCCTATTACACCACCATGGCGGGCGCCAAGGCCGCCACCGAGGCCATCGCCGCTCTCAAGACCGGCTCGCTTGAGGTCGCGCCGCTTCAGAGTTACGCCGCCGTTTAGCTCGCCCGGCCGCTCGCCCAAGCTCGCGGCTTTCGGCGCTTGAAACGGTCCGCTGGACCGTTTCAAGCGCCTTTGGCGAACCGCTCCTCAACCCTTGAAGTCGCACCCCTGCAGTCTTACTCTTGAAGCTGGAGTTTCGGGCCGTTTTATAAAAGCCCAACAGGAACAAACAGTTACCCAAGGCACGTGACCGCAATCCGGCCCCTCTTTGCCGGACGAAGGTCTTTTGCCCTTTGCAGGACGATACGGCGATGGAAAAAATTCCCATGACCGCTTCCGGGTACAAGAACCTCGAAGTGGAATTGAACCAGCTGAAGAATGTGGACCGCCACGAGATCATCAAGGCGATCGCGGAAGCGCGCGCCCATGGCGACCTGTCGGAAAATGCCGAGTATCACGCCGCCAAGGAGAAGCAGAGCTTCATCGAAGGCCGCGTCATGGAACTGGAAGACCAGATCGGCCGCGCCGAAGTGATTGATATTTCCAAGCTGTCCGGCACCAGCATCAAGTTCGGCGCCACCGTCACGCTGGTGGATGAAGACACCGACGAAAAGCGCAAATACCAGATCGTGGGCGACGTGGAATCCGACGCCAAGCAGGGCCGCATCTCGCTCTCCTCGCCCATCGCCCGCGCCCTGATCGGCAAGTCCAAGGGTGACACGGTCGAAGTCGCCGCCCCCGGCGGCGCGCGGTCGTACGAAATCCTCAAGGTCGAGTTCGTCTAAGAGCCACTACTCGCCATTCACCCCTGATCGTCATGGCCCGCTTTATGCGGGCCATCCATACGGTGTCGGATTAGGGCCTCTGTCGCGGACCGTATGGATGGCCCGGACAAGCCGGGCCATGACGGTTGGGGCTAGACAAACCCGAACCGCTTCACGCGCTTGCGGTATTCCACGTATTCCGGAAACGCTTCAGTCAGAATCTGTTCCTCGAAATGCGTGCGCACCACCAGCATCACGATCACCGCCAGCGAGAACAGCGTCGACCAGGGCTGCTGGAATTGCAGCGACACGCCCACAATCGCCACGATCTCCATGACATAGAGGGGATGCCGCGCCAGGCTGTAGGGACCGCCTGTCAACAGCGCGCGGGCCTCCGGCACGATGGAAAAACTCTTGCCCAGCTTGGCCAGCACGATGCAGCAGGCCACAAATCCCAGGCAGCTCAGCGTCGAGGAAACAAGCTGCAGGCCCAGCGGCAATGTCACCGGCTTTAGAAACTGGATGCCCACGCCGATAAAGGTGCCGACGAAACCGGCAAGGTAAGGCAGCACGCCCCTGGGCCGCTTGACTGGGCTGTCGCGCATCACGATCAGGTAGACCGCCAGGAAATTGAACGCCACCGCCGCGAACAGGCCGAAGAATTGCAGGTTGTGCAGCAGGTTCGGCTCCGCCAGCACGGCGCGCGCGGTCGCCGCCAAAGCCGGGCGCAGGCGAACGCCTTCGACATAGCCGAACCAGATGATCAGCGGCACGCCCATCAGCAGGTCGAATGCCTTGGTCTGGGTGAATTTCTTTCCGTCCGTCATTCCTGCCGCCGCGCCACCACTGCCACCATCTCCGCGATCTCAATGAATTTTCCGTCCACCGCATGGGCAAGCAGCGCGGCGCGCAATTCCGACTTGAATTCGTCCCTGCGCCCGCCCAGTCTATCCGCAGTGAATGGGGACATGGAATAGGCCCGCCCGATGATATCGTCCAACCCGATCTGGCTTCGCGTGGTGAGGCTCAGGCCTTCCACCACCGTGAAGGCGCTTTCGAACAGGAAAGGTTCATAGCGCTTGTGGGCATGCACCTTGCGAACCGCATCGTCCTTGTAGCGGTCGCTCACCGCGCGCAGCGTCTTGAACCAGCGGTTCTCCACCACATCGGGATGGGCGTCATGGAACAGCGCCACCGCCCCGCCTTTGCTGATGATCCTGTCCAGCATGTCCAGCGTGGCGGCGCGGTCCATCCAGTGAAAGGCCCGCCCGATGGTGACCATGCGAAACGGTCCCATCTGCGGCGTGAGTTCATAGGAGCCGCCCTGCCACAGCGTGATATCCACACCCGCCGCCTTGGCGGCTTCACCCGCCGCCTCCAGCATCGACGGCTCGGGGTCGGCGGCCGTCACCGCCATCCCCGCCCGGGCAAAGGGCACCGCCAGGAAGCCGGGCCCGGTTCCCAGATCCAGCACGGCGTCGCCGGGCGTCAGGCCCGCAAGCCCCGCCACCCGGTCAACCAGCCTTTGGGGATAGGCCAGGCGGTAACGCTCATAGAAAGGCACCGTGCCCTTGAAGCGTCCCGGCTCATAGGCCTGATTCTGGGTCATGTTTTTCCAAGGCTTTGCTTTGCTGGGCAGGGCCTTATACTGGCGCCAAGCCGCCCGGGACAGGAAAAGAATGGCCATAATCGCCCTTGTTGACGACGATAAGAACATTCTCGCATCGGTGACGATGCTGCTGGAGCAGGAAGGCTATAGCGTCAAAAGCTTTTCCGATCCCGCCGCCGCCTTGACCGCGCTGACCGCCACCCCGCCCGATCTGGCGGTGCTGGACATCAAGATGCCGCGCATGGACGGGCTCGAACTCCTGCGCCGGTTGCGCCAGAGCAACGCCGACCTGCCCGTGATCTTCCTCACCTCCAAGGACGAGGAGATTGACGAGCTGATGGGCCTCAATGCCGGGGCCGATGATTATATCCGCAAGCCCTTCTCCCAGCGCCTGCTGCTGGAACGGGTGCGCGCCGTCTTGCGCCGCGCCGAGGGCAAGGGCGCATCGCTCGCGCCCGGCGAACAGAAAAAGGAAGCACTGACGCGCGGCAAGCTGGCGCTCGACCCGCTGCGCCATGAATGCACCTGGGACGGCAAGCCGGTGCGCCTCACCGTAACGGAATTCCTGATCCTCCAGGCGCTGGCGCAGCGTCCGGGCTTCGTCAAGAGCCGCGACAGTTTGATGGACGCGGCCTATGACGACCAGGTCTATGTCGATGACCGCACCATCGACAGCCACATCAAGCGGCTGCGCAAGAAATTCAAGGTGGTGGCCGACGATTTCGACGCCATCGAAACGCTGTATGGCGTGGGCTACCGCTACAAGGAGTAGCGTCCATCTTCCCGCACTTCTCCACGCTCACCTGGCGCATCATCGCCTTCAACACCATTGCCCTCTTGGTGCTGACGGTGGGCGTGATCACGGTGCAATCCTCCGGCCGCGGCCTGGTGGCGGAACGGCTGACCGGGGTGCAGGAACAGGCCGCCATCGTGGCCGGCACGCTGGCCGAATATGCCACCGAACCCAGCACCCACAAGCTGAATGTGAAAAATGCCGAGCCGCTGCTGGGCCAGCTCATCGCGCCCTCGCGCCTGCGGGCGCGGCTCTACCTGCCCGACGGCAAGCTGGTGGTGGATACCCGCCTGCTGCTGCCGCGCAACATGGTGCAGGTGGCGGATTTGCCGGCGCTGGACAGCTGGACGCGCTTCAAGGAATGGAGCAACCGCATCTATGACGGCGTGATGGGCGTGCGGCCCTTCGTCAAGCTGGCGCCCTATTCCGAAGGCGGTAATGACGGACGCATCTATGAGGAAGTGAATGTCGCCCTCACCGGCCAGACGGCCAGCGGCGAGCGGGTGGACGACCAGAACAAGCTGGTGCTGTCGGTGGCGGTGCCGATCCAGCGCTTCCGCGCCATCTATGGCGTGCTGTTCGTCTCCACCGAGGGCGGCGACATTGACGACATCTTGCGCCAGGAACGTTTCACGCTGATCGAAGTCTGTCTCGTGGCCTTTGCCGTGATGCTGCTGTCTTCGCTGTATCTTGCGGGCACCATTGCCGAGCCGGTGCGCAAGCTGGCGGCGGCGGCCGACCGGGTGCGCCAGGGCCTTGGCGGGCGCGACGCCATTCCCGGCCTGCCCGACCGCAACGACGAGATCGGCGACCTGGCGGATTCGCTGAAAGAAATGACCGCGGCCATGTATGACCGCATCGGCGCCATTGAAACCTTTGCCGCCGACGTGGCGCATGAACTGAAAAACCCCCTCACCTCGCTGGCCAGCGCCATGGAAATTCTGGTGCGCGCGCCCGATGAAGCCTCGCGCGACAAGCTGATGGCGCTGGTGCGCGCCGACGTGAAGCGCATCGACCGGCTGATCACCGATATTTCCGACGCCTCGCGGCTGGACGCCGAATTGTCGCGCGAGGCGCGCGGCGCCATCGAATTGTCCCACCTGCTCAAGGTGATTGTGGAAATTTACGATTTCACCGAAATCTCCAAGACACAGACCGTCACGCTGAAGGATGAATTGCCGCCCGGCATCCGCGTGCTGGGCAATGACGAAAGGCTGGGCCAGGTTTTCCGCAACCTGATCGACAACGCCATCTCCTTCAGCCCCGAGCATGGTGTCATCACCGTGACGGCGCGAAAACATCACCTGGTGGCGCGTGTCACGGTGGAAGACCAGGGCCCCGGCATTCCGGCGGAAAACCTGGAATCGATTTTCGAGCGCTTCTACACCGAGCGGCCCGCGGCACATTTCGGCAACAATTCGGGCCTTGGCCTCTCCATCGCGCGCCAGATCACCCAGAATGCCGGCGGCCGCATCTGGGCCGAGAACAGGGAAGGCGGCGGCGCGCGCTTCGTGGTGGAGCTTCCGGTCCTGCCATGAGGTCCATGCAATGACAGGCTCCAGCATCCGGGTGAACGTCCATGCCAGCTGCGTCGCGATTCGCGGCCGCGGCGTCTTGCTGCTCGGTCCCAGCCATGCGGGAAAATCCGACCTGGCGCTGCGCCTGCTGGACGGCGGGGCACAGCTTCTGGCGGATGACCGCTGCGAGCTGTTCGTGCGGGGTGGCAAACTGCATGCCCGCCCGCCGCGCACCATTGCCGGCCTGCTGGAATTGCGCGGCATCGGCATCATCCGCGTTGCGCATATCCAGAGCGCTGCCATTGCCATGACGGTGCGGCTGGGGCGCAAGCGGCAACCCAGGCTGCCGGAGCCGGAATTCTATGCCGCGCCAAAAGCCCTGTCCGGCATGCAGCCGGTGCCCCAGATCATGGTCAATGGCGCAGAACCCTCGGCTCCGGCGCGGATCCGGGCGGCGCTGGACGCCTTTGCGCGGGGCGCCTTCCGCGACACTTTTAACTTGGAATAGTGGGGGGCAATCCCCACATAAGGCTTTCACCCCAGCGCGAACCCCCCTAATTTCCGCGCCTTCAAGTGGAACACAGATGATCGGTTTGGTACTCGTAACACATGGCCGCCTGGCGCAGGAGTTCATCTCCGCCATGGAACATATGGTCGGCCCCCAGACGCATCTGCGCGCCGTCTGCATCGGTCCCGAAGATGATATCGAGCGGCGCCAGCGCGAGATCGCGGCGGCGGCCCAATCGGTGGACATGGGCAATGGCGTGGTGATCGCCACCGACATGTTCGGCGGCACGCCCTGCAACCTGGCGCTCACCTTGCTGGAGCGCGGCAAGATCGAAGTGCTGGCCGGCATCAACCTGCCCAGCCTGATCAAGCTGATTGATATCCGCGCCAAGCTGCCGCTGGACCAGGCCGTGAAAGAAGCCATCGACGCGGGGCGCAAATACATGCGCGCCGGTTCCGCCGACCTGGCATAGGGAGCGCGGGCGGGATGTTCGGCAAGCTGGAAGCCACCGCCCGCATCACCAACAAAAGGGGCCTGCATGCGCGGGCCAGCGCCAAGGTGGTGGAAGCCGCCGCGCGCTTTGACTCGGAAATCACTTTCATCAAGGACGGCCAGCGGGTGAATGCCCGTTCCATCATGGGCCTGATGATGCTGGCCGCCAGCCAGGGCTGCGAAGTGGGCCTGGAAGCGGAAGGCGCCGACGCCCACCTGGCCCTGCGGGCCATGCTGGCATTGATCGAGGCCAAGTTTGGCGAAGAGTAGCTTCGCGCGGCAGTGCAGCATGAACATCGTAAATACTTGCCGCCCGCCCTCTCCCGGCGCAAAATGATCCGCTGAGGGGCACGACCCGTAAAAATACGGGCGTGACGGAAAATGGGAGCACTCATGTCCAGGAAATTGCTGCTGGCATTCCTTGCCTTGCTGGCCCTGCCGGGCGCACCCGCCCTGGCGGACGTCACGGACACCCCCGTCATCACCAAGGACATGAAGGCCAGGCCCGTCCTGTGGCACATCAAGACCGGCAGGGCGCAGATGACCTTGTTCGGCTCCATCCATGTGCTGCCCGCCACGCTCCACTGGGTGACGCCCGATATCCTGCACGCCCTTGGCCGCACCAACATCTTTGTCTTCGAGGCGCCCACCGACAGGACCTCTCGCACCACGCTCGATACGCTGATGGCCGCGCGCGGCGCCCTGCCCGAAGGCCAGTCGCTGCGCGCCATGCTGCCGCCGGAAATCCAGGCCGATTACGATACCGTCCTGGCCGCAGCCCACCTGCAGCCTGCCCTGATGGATCGCAAGCAGCCCTGGCTGGCCTCGATGGAATTGAACATCGCGGCCAGCATGAACCGCAGCTTCTATCCCGACGCCGGCGTCGATTATGTGATGATGAGCTGGGCCAATGAGCGTGGCCTGAAAGTGCGCTACCTGGAGAGCGTGGAAGAGCAATTCAACATGCTGGCGCCGCCGGACGGCGACATGAAGATGGGCGAATTCCAGGCCAGCCTGAAACGCTTCCAGCAGGACCGCACTTTCCGGCTGACGCCGCTGGTCGCCGCCTGGAGCAAGGGCGACGTCAAAACCATCGGCGAGATCATGGATTCCGACTTCGCGCCCTATCCGGACGCGCGCAAGCGGCTGCTGACCGACCGCAACCGGAACTGGGCCGAACAGATCGACGCCATGCTGAAAGAGGGTGGCCGTTACTTTGTCACCGTCGGCGCGGCGCATCTGGCGGGCAACGACGGCGTCCCCGCCCTGCTTAGGGCCAAGGGCTATACCGTCGAGGGACCCTAACCCTTTGGGTCTGCTGACATAAATTCGCAATGCCATAAGCATATGCGAATATCTTTATATCCTTCTTGCCGCCTTCCGGGCCCGCTGCTATAGCCAGCGCGCATCATTCAAGGAATCGCGCGCATGGCCGCTTTCAACGACTATATCGTCAAGGACATCACCCTCGCCGATTGGGGCCGCAAGGAACTCAACATCGCCGAGATCGAGATGCCCGGCCTGATGGCGACCCGCGCCGAATATGGCAAGAGCCAGCCACTGAAGGGCGCGCGCATCGCCGGCTCGCTGCACATGACCATCCAGACTGCCGTCCTGATCGAAACCCTGAAGGCGCTGGGCGCCGATATCCGCTGGGTGTCGTGCAACATCTATTCGACCCAGGACCATGCCGCCGCCGCCATTGCGGCCGCCGGCATCCCCGTCTTCGCCGTCAAGGGCGAGAGCCTCAAGGATTACTGGGACTACACCGCCAAGCTGTTCGAATGGCATGGCGGCGGCTATCCCAACATGATCCTGGACGATGGCGGCGACGCCACCATGCTGGTGCATCACGGCCTGCGCGCCGAAAAGGGCGATGTCGGTTTCCTGGAAAAGCCGGAGAATGAGGAAGAAGAAGTCTTCTACGCCCTGATCAAGCGCCTGCTGAAGGAAAAGCCCAAGGGCTGGTTCGCGGAAATCGCCGCCTCCATCAAGGGCGTGTCGGAAGAAACCACCACCGGCGTGCATCGCCTGTACCTGATGGAGAAGGAAGGCAAGCTGCTGTTCCCCGCCATCAACGTCAATGACAGCGTCACCAAGTCCAAGTTCGACAATCTCTACGGCTGCAAGGAATCGCTGGTGGACGGCATCCGCCGCGGCACCGACGTGATGATGGCCGGCAAGGTCGCCATGGTCGCGGGCTTTGGCGATGTGGGCAAGGGCTCCGCCGCCTCGCTGCGCAATGCCGGCTGCCGCGTGATGGTTTCGGAAATCGACCCGATCTGCGCCCTGCAGGCCGCCATGGAAGGCTATGAAGTCGTCACCATGGAAACCGCCGCGCCCAAGGCCGACATTTTCGTCACCGCCACCGGCAATGTCGATGTCATCACGCTGGATCACATGCGGGCCATGAAGGACCGCGCCATCGTCTGCAACATCGGCCACTTTGACTCGGAAATTCAGATCGCCGCCACCAAGAATCTCAAGTGGCACAACATCAAGCCGCAGGTGGATGAAATCGAATTCCCCGACGGCAAGCGCATCATCATGCTGTCGGAAGGCCGCCTGGTGAATCTGGGCAACGCGATGGGCCACCCCTCCTTCGTGATGAGCGCCAGCTTCACCAACCAGACCCTGGCGCAGATCGAACTGTGGCAGAACACCGGCAAGTACGAGAAGAAGGTCTATGTCCTTCCCAAGGTGCTGGACGAAAAGGTCGCCCGCCTCCATCTGGCCAAGGTCGGCGCGCAGCTGACCGAACTCAGCACCAAGCAGTCGGACTACATCACCATTCCGAAGGCCGGTCCGTACAAGCCGGATACCTACAGGTACTAATTTCCTGTCATTCCCGCGCAAGCGGGAATCCAGACTTGCCGAAACAGAACAGGGCGCGCTACGTAGCGGTATGCGCGCCCTTTTTCTTCTCCCCCTCATCCTTGTTGCCGGCTGCTCCAGCATCGTGCGGCACAATGGCGATTATTTCGAAACCGGTCCCGACATTGCCCGCTTCGAGGCCGACAACCAGGCCTGCGCCACCCTGGCGGATGAAAATGGTTCCTACACCCTGCGCGGCATCAGCGGCACCAGCTATGAACGCAACCGGACCTACAACACGGTCTACGCTGGCTGCATGACAAAACTGGGCTACGCCCCGCGGGCCTATGCCAGAAACTGGCTCCCCTCCTAGACGCTTTTCGCGGCCGCCGTGGCCAGCGCCCTGGCTGCGCCCCCGTAAACGGGGCCTCCCTTACGGCAACCCATTGTCCGTGTTCGGAATTCTTAACGCCTTGATTTGAATCGTTAATTATCCACAGACCCCAGATTTAGGGGTGTGGGCCGCCCATAGATTTTCATAATTTCTTAACCACAATCCCTATGCGGACTCGGTCTCCGAAGCTATCTTGTTGATTCAACAGTGATTCGCGGTTTGCGGCACGGTTAACAGGCGGGCGGGGATGGGTCCCAACAGGACCAAGACTGTGGGTAAGTGGATCCGGCTGGGGGGTGGCGTCACCCTCTTGTCGTCTTCCACACTGCCTTGCCTCGCCGCCACCACCGCTGCCCAGGCCAGCTTCGACAATGGCCGCCTGCTGGTGCTGTCCGCCCTCTCGGTGGGCGCCGTGGCGCTGGCGGTTGCCGCCTCGCTCTGGGCGCTGGCGGAACAGCGCAGTTCCCAGCGCATGCGCCGCACCCTCAAGAACAGCGCCGCCCGCACCCGTGCCGCAGTCGGTGAACGGGACGCGCTTCTGGGCGCGGGACGCGAAGCGCTGGTGGTGTGGGGCCGCGACGGAAGCGGCCCTTTCTCTTATGGCGGCGGCGATGCGCTGCTGGATTCCTGCCTCAAGGGGCCTGATGCGCTGGCGCTGTCCCAGGCGCTCGACGATCTCTCCGACAAGGGCCTCACGTTCCAGATCCCGGTGGCAGACGCGCATGGCCGCAAGCTGGTGGCCCGCGGCCGCGCCGTCGGCTCCATGGCGGCCGTGTGGCTGGAAGAACCGCTGGCGGCGATGGCCACCACCGATTTCCGCGCCATCCTCGACGCGCTGCCCATCCCGGTATGGCTGCGCGACAAGGCGCTGGCGCTGACCTGGGCCAACCATGCCTATATTTCCGCAACCGGCAGCAGCGACCTCGATGCCGCGCGCCGCGACCAGGCGGCGCTGGACAAGACCGAACGCGACCTTGCCGCCAGCGCCCGTTCCCAGAATGTGATGCTGGAGACCAAGCGCTTCGCCGTGATCGCGGGCCAGCGCCGCGCCATCACCTTCACCGAAATTCCGCTGGGCGATGCCGGCATCATCGGCACCGCCACCGACGTCACCGATGTCGCCGCCGCCGAAGCCCGCCTGCAGCAGCATGTCGATGCCCATGCCGACACGCTGGACAAGCTCCAGACGGCGGTCGCCATCTTCGGCAAGGACCAGAAGCTGACCTTCTACAACAAGGCTTTCGCCCGGCTGTGGGGCTTCCCGGACGCCTGGCTGGACCGCCACCCCTCCGACGGTGAAATCCTCGACCGCCTGCGCGAGATGCGCAAATTGCCGGAACAGCGCGATTACCAGGCCTGGAAACGTTCGCGCCTGTCGCTCTACCAGGGCGGCGCGGCCGATGAAGAGCTGTGGCACATTCCCGGCGGCCAGACGATGCGGGTGGTGGCGCAGCCCCATCCCTTTGGCGGCCTGTCCTTCCTCTATGAAGACGTCACCGAAAAACTGGCGCTGGAATCCAGCTACAACACGCTGATCAAGGTGCAGTCCGCCACCCTCGACACGCTGGTGGAAGGCGTGGCGGTGTTCGGCCCCGATGGCCGCATGAAGCTGCACAATGCCGCTTTCGCCCGCATCTGGGACATGCGCGAAGATGAGTTGGACGGCGAGCCCCATATCCGCACCATCGCGCAGAACGCCACCCGCAAGTTCGGCGACGGCGAAATGTGGGACCGGCTGATCCAGCAGATCGTCTCCGGCGCCGCCTCGGCCCGCGACATGGGCGAGATCGAACGCAGCGACCGCACCATCCTGGCGCTCAACCTTTCGCCGCTGCCCGATGGCGCCACGCTGGTGACCTTCGCCGATGTCAGCGACCGCTTCCGCATCGAAAGCGCCCTGCGCGACCGCGGCGACGCGCTGGAAGCCGCCGACAAGCTCAAATCCGACTTCATCAAGCATGTCAGTTACGAACTGCGCACCCCGCTCAACACCATCCTGGGCTTCTCCGAGCATCTGGCGTCTGGCGTGCCGGGCGACATGAACCCCCGCCAGAAGGAATATGTCGACGCCATTGTCAGCGGCGCGGGCACGCTGAAGGAACTGATCAACGACATTCTCGATTTGGCGCTGGTGGAATCCGGCGCCATGCGGCTGGAGCTGGAGCGCATTGATCTTTACGGCCTCCTGGCCGATGTCGCCTCCCATGCCGGTGAATGGGCGTCCAAGCTCAACCTCACCCTGGAACTGGACTGCAAGCCCGGCGAAGGCATCTTCCTGGCCGACCAGCGCCGCATGCGCCAGATCGTGTTCAACCTGCTGTCCAACGCCTTCAAGTTCACGCCGCGCGGCGGCAAGATCATACTCTCGGGCCGCATCATCGGCGAAGACGTGCAGATATCGGTCAAGGACAACGGCCCCGGCCTGCCCAAGGACGTGAAGGCCAATGTGTTCGAGCGCTTCTCCGCACGCGCCAGCGGCGGCACCCGCGCCGGCGCCGGTCTGGGCCTGGCGCTGGTCAACCGTTTCATGGAATTGCATGACGGCTGGGTCGAGATTGAAAGCAGCCCGCCCACTTCGACAAATGGCGGCGGCACACTGGTGCGCTGCCACATCCCCCGCCGCATCTCCGACACGCCGCGCCCCGAAGAAGGCACGGAAGGCGGCCAGAAGGTCGCGTATCTGTGATTCACCGCCTTGTGCTCGCGGCCTGCCTTTGCGCGGGCATCGCCCCTGCCGTCCATGCGCAAACCGCCAAGGACGGCTTTACCTATTCCGGCTTTGTCCGGGCCCGCTACGAAACGCTGGAAGGCCAGTCGCGCGCAGGCTTCGGCGCTTCCGACACCATCACCAGTTTCCGCAGCCAGCTGCTGGGCGAATATCGCCAGGGGGGCTGGAAGATCGGCGCCGAGCTGTATGACAGCCGCGGTTACGGCACCAAGCCCCGCAGCGCCATCGGCACAGCGGAAGTCAATGCGCTGGAACTGCTGCAGGCCTATTTCGTCGCCGACGGCCTGAAGCCTTTCGGCGATGGCCCCACCATGGCATTCCAGGCCGGGCGCTTTACCCTCAATATCGGATCGCGCCGCCTGATCGCGGCGGATGATTACCGCAACTCCACCAACGGCTATACCGGCCTCAAGACCGATGCCCGCTGGGCCGACGGCACCGGCCTGACGCTTTTCTATGTCCTGCCCCAGCAAAGGCGGCCCGACAAAGCCGCCGCCATTCTCGATAACGCCATCGCCTTCGACCATGAAGGCTTCGACCAGCAGCTCTGGGGCGGCATCGTCGCCAAGCCCGGCATCCTGGGGGCCACCGGCGAGCTTGGCTATTACGGCTTTGCCGAAGGAGACACGCCGGGGCGGCCCACCCGCAATCGCAACCTGCAGAATTTCGATGCCCACCTCTTGAGCAATCCGGCGCCGAACGCATGGGACTATGAGGCCGAAGTCATCGCGCAAACCGGTACCATCAAGGCCTCAACCGCCGCCAACGCTGCGAATCTCGATGTCGCGGCCTGGTTCGCCCATCTCAGCGCCGGCTACATGTTTGCGGGCGAGAACAAGCCGCGTTTGTCGCTGCAATATGACTATGCCAGTGGGGGTTCGGGTCCGGACTATGCCCGCTTTGACACGCTGTTCGGCATGCGCCGCTCGGATTTTGCCCCGGGCGGAATTTACGCCCAGATCGGCCGCGCCAATATTGCCACGCCCGCCCTGCGTTTCGAATTCGAACTGCCGCCCAGCATCGACGCCTTCCTGGTCTATCGCCCGATGTGGCTGGCCAACAGGCGCGATGCCTTCTCCACCTCCGGCGTGATTGATCCGTCGGGGCGTTCCGGCAATTTCGCCGGCCATCAACTCGAAGGCCGCGTGCGCTGGTGGGTGGTGCCGCAGATATTGCGCGCGGAACTCAATGCGGCCTGGCTCGCCAAGGGCCGCTTCCTGGACACCGCGCCCAATGCCAACCATTACGGCAATACGCAGTATCTGTCCGTGGCGCTGCTGACTTACTTTTGAAAGGGACTAGCTGGCGCTGTCCTCTGTCGGCTTGGCCTGCTCTGCCTTGCGCCGGGCAGTTTCCTCGGCCTTGCGCTCCGCCTTTTCTTTCGTCTTTGCGGCCTGGGCGCGTTCGCGCTGCAAACGGTCCTGCGAATAATTCGGGGGTCTGGGCGCCATGCTTCTATTCCTGTGGCGGAGTTTCGTCGGGGACGGTCAAAACCGCCTCTGCGGCGTCTGTAACCGGCGTTTCGTCGGTATTGGCGGGTGGCGGGCTCAGCGCCCACACTTCGCCGGCCTTTTCGGCAGGCCGGAAGAACAATGCCGTGCCCGCGGCGCGCGTGCCCTCACCCTGGCAGAACTGGCGGAAGGCGCGTTCGACATCGGCTTCCAGCTTCAGCGGAATCTCGCGCGACACGGCCTCGCGGTTGGCGCGGATGGCGCGCATGACCGTCCAGCGCCGCAGCCCCTTGGGGTGGGGCGCCAAGGCGGCAACAAGTTCTTCCACGATGGTCGGGTGCGGTGCGCGCCGGTTGTGAAGCATGGATGGATCCTTTGCGGTGAAAAAGAAACAGGCGGCGAAGACCTTGGTCCCCGCCGCCTGCCCTCAATCACGATTTAGGCGTTCTGCAGGTTCACGGCCTTGGAGCCCTTGGCGTCAGGCTGAATGTCAAAAGTGACCTTCTGGCCTTCCGAGAGCGAGGTCATGCCGGCGGCTTCCAGCGCGGTGGCGTGCACGAACACGTCCTTGGCGCCGCCTTCCGGCGAGATGAAGCCAAAACCCTTGGAGGTATTGAAGAATTTCACGGTACCAGTCGTCATGATGTTTCCTTGCGAAGTTTCAACCAGGCAAATGCCCGGAAGGCGAAAACATCAAGTCGGGAAGTGTCGGGGCCAGGCGCGCACGGTGCGGGTCAGGACTGGCGCTTCTTCTGGAGCAGTCGCGCCAAGGCTATGCGCCTTTATCGCGCAAAACACAAGGAAGGCGCCCGCCGCTCCCCGCAACGGGAACGGGCGGTTTCTCAGGCCCCGAACAGGTCCTTGTCCGTGATCGGCGACTTGCCCTTGAGCTGCGCCGGCGTCAGCCGCCCCATCAGCACCAGCAATTTCGTCACCAGCGAAACCTGCGCATGCAGGATGTTGGGGTCCAGCTTGTCGATCACGCCCTTGGGATCGGCCCGGAAGAAATAATGCGGCCAGCCCATCAGCCCGATGCCCGGAATATTGGGACCGGACTCCGGCAGCTTGGCGTCGCCCAGCAGGCCCTTGGACATCTGGCGCAGCCTTTCCGGAATCTTGTCCATGCGCAGGGCGCTGCCTTCGCCGCCGGCAAAGCTGTCATCCTTGATGATGTCGGCGCGGATGTATTTGGGGCTCTCTCCCGCTGCCGCCGCCAGGAACATGCGGTTGATCAGTCCCGCCACCGACGGAGTCGGCAGCCAGTGCTGCTGCGCCGGGCGTCCGGTCGCCTGCCACTTGCCATTCACCGCCGCCCATTCGCTGGCCGCCATCTGCTCCAGCGAGATCTGCGCCACCGAACGCTTGATGACGTCTGGCCATTTTGCCACCACGGCGAATGTCCCGGCCAGGCGGCCAGACCCTGTGACCGGATCGGCCACGGGCCCGAAGGCATAGTGACCGGTGGGAAGGCTGAACACGAAAGTGCGCTTGCGGTTCTTGAGCTTGGACAAATAGGTCGCGCAGGCCAGCAGGCCGATGGCGCCATTCTCGTTGCATTCATTGGGGCCGTCGGTCTGGGTGGTCATCAGCACCACCTCATCCGTCTCGCCCTTCATGGTGGCCAGGATGGTGTCGGCGCGGGCGTTGGGCGTCAGCTTGGCGTCCAGCCGCACCGTGACCACCGCCTTGCCGGAAACCGACCGCAGGTAATCGGACTCGGGCTTGCCGGTCCACAGCGCGGGAATCTGGCGGTGCTTGTCGGTAAAGGGCAGGTAATTGTAGCGCACCGCGTCGCGGTTCACGTCGGTGTAGCAAAGGATCAGGCCCTTGCACTTTTTCTCAAGCGACGCCATCGCCACCATGCCGTTCATCATCCGGTTGGCGGGGTGTGGTTCGCCCACCAGCGGCGGCAGCGGCCTGGGAAAGCTTTCGTCGTAGATTTTCGTGCCCTGCTGGGCGCCGTCATCCTTGATCGGCATGTCGATCACCACGATGGATTCCGCCAGCTGCGCCGCGGGCGTCTTGGCCAAGAAATCCTTGACCGCGGCGTCGCCGGTGCCCGCATACAGCACGCGCCCCTTGGCTGGCGCCTTGCCCCTTGTGGAGCCGCTGTAGGGATAATAGGCCAGCACTTCCAGCTTGCGCGTCGCGCCGCCATCTTCCTGCACCGTGATGGCGCAGTCCTGCTCCACCGTGGCTTCCCAGCTGGTCAGCTTGAACTGGTCGCGCTCGATGGTGCAGCCCAGCCTGGCGAATTCCTTCGCCAGCCATTCCTCGAAGGCGCGCGCCGGGGCCGTTCCGGTGTGGCGCACGGGACCGAAGGTGTGCAGTGTTTTCAGCCAGCCATCCAGCACGGCAGGCGCCGGCACCAGCTTGGGATCATGGCCTGCGATCATGCCGGTGGCGGCGCGGGCCGGCAGGCCCGTCAACCCGAACATGCCTGCAAAGGGAAGACCGGCCGCCGCGGCCAGCAGGCTCCTGCGCGAAGTCTCGCCGACGCCGTCCTTGTTCCTGCTGTCCATCACGCATCTCCCTGGGTCTCGCGCATGCGCGCGATTGTTTTTGCTTGGGCGCAATCCAATCGCTCCGCGCCCCCAATGTCCAATGCGCGATGGTTATGGCTTGATGGATTTCCTTATGCCGCGATGCTGCGCTGCCGCATCCGGTGAAAAGCCAAGGCCATCAATGCGCCGGCTCTTCCAGCTCCGCTTCCCGGGTCACTTTCGCCGCAACCCTGTCATCGGGTCGGATCAGCCTGGTGCTTCCACAGGACCTGCGCATGGCCAATGCCCGCAGCGGCCACCCTTTAGACGGTCAGGCCTTGACGGCCTTGTCGAACAGCATGGACACGTTGTTCCAGTTGATCGCCTGCATATAGGCATCGACATAGCCCGCCGCGCCGGCGCCATAATCCATGTGATAGGCATGCTCATACATGTCGAGCGCCAGGACCGGCTGGCCGCCGGCCACGCCGTGGGTGTGGTCCGCCGCCCAGCTGTTGACGAGGCGCTGGTCATGCGGCGACCAGCTCAAGAGAACCCAGCCCGATCCGCCGCCCTCTGCCTTGCCCATGGCCGCAAACTCGGCCCGCCAACGCTCCACGCTGCCGAAATCGCGTGCCAGCGCCGAGGCCAGGGCGCCTGCCGGCGCGCCACCATCGGGGGCCAGGCCTGCGAAATAAAGTTCATGCAATATCATGGAATTCATCGCGATCAGCTCTTCGCGCTTCAGTCCGTTGATGGTGAATACCGGCGCGGTGGCGACATCCAGCGCGGCGAATTGCGCAACGATCGTGTTCAGCCGCTTCACGGCGCCGGCGTAATTGTTGTCGTGATGGCTGACCAGGATTTTCTCCGACAGGCCCTTGATGGATTTGGGATCGAAAGGCAGCGGCTTGATGGCGAAAGTGGCAGCCTTGCCTGCCGGAGCCGGGGTCTGCGCCTGCGCGGCGGCACTGCCTGCCGCAAGAGCGGCTGTGGCCAGCGTGGCAGCGCCCAAAAGATTGCGACGGTCAATGTCGTTGCCCATGATCACTCCTGTGGGGAATTGATAAAATATGGCCTGAAGGAAATAGGCGCGGATCGTACCAGCTGTGAGGGGCAACGCAATTGCGTTCATATTGTTCCGGCCTGCCATGGCGGCAGCCAGGCATGCAAAAAACTTAATGCTGGCTGACCGGCATGCGCACAATCAACCCGTCCAGCTCCGGGGTCACGCGCAGCTGGCAGGACAGGCGCGAATTGGGCGCTGTCACCAGCGCGAAATCCAGCATGGCGTCTTCCATGTCGGTCTTGGGCGGAAGCTTGGCCAGCCAGGCCGGATCGACATAGACATGGCAGGTGGCGCAGGCGCAGGCCCCGCCGCAATCGGCGTCAATGCCCTCGATGCGGTTCTTCACCGCCCCTTCCATTACGCTATGGCCAACCGGCACTTCCACCGGATGTTCCGTGCCGTCAGCCCCGACATAAATGACTTTTGGCATCAGCCCGCGATCTGCTTGATGGGGATGGCGGTATCAGCCAGCCGCTCGGGCGCAACCCGCACGCCGTCCGCCACCAGCTTCTTGCCGATCATGTAATCGGGCGCTGCATTGACCGCTTCCACGGCCGCGACCACGCCGTCGCGCAAATGAAACACGGAGAATTTTCGCGTCGCCGGGTCGCCGCGCACAATTGTGGTGTCTGTGGGCCGCGCCAGCCCGGCAATCTGCAGCTTCAGGTCATACTGGTCCGACCAGAACCAGGGCACTTCGCTGTAGATTTTCGCCTTGCCGGTCATGGCCAATGCGCAATGCTTGGCCTGGTCGATGGCGTTCTGCACCGATTCAAGCCGGATGGAGAGGCCTTCGCGCCCGACATGGCGCGTGCAATCGCCCGCCGCGAAAATGCTGGAGTCGGCGGTCATGCCATGGCGGTCCACCACGATGCCGTCATTGGTCTCAAGCCCCGCCGCTTTCGCCAATTCGTCATTGGGCACCACGCCGATGCCCACCAGCACGATGTCGGCGGGATAGAGGTGCCCGCCCGCGCGCGCGCCTTCGACTTGTGCTTTGCCTTCAATGGCTTCGACGCCAGTCTTGAACTTGATTGTCACGCCCGCCTTGGCGTGCTCGGCGGCAAAAAAATCCGACATCGGCCGGCTTACCGCGCGCGCCATCAGCCGCTCCATCGCCTCGAACACGGTGACATCCAGCCCGCGCTTGGCCGCCACCGCCGCCACTTCCAGCCCGATATAGCCGCCGCCGACAATGGCGATGCGCTTGCCGGCAAGGAATTCCTGCTGCAGCCCGTCCACATCGGCGATGTCGCGCAGGTAATGCACCCCGGGCAACTGCGCGCCGGGGCAAGTGAGCTTGCGCACTCGCGTGCCGGTGGCCAGCAGCAACTTGTCGTAAGGCAGGCTGGAGCCGTCATCCAGCGTGACAGTCTTGGTCTGCCGGTCAATCGCCGTGACCTTGGTGTTCAGGCGCAATTCGCAGCCCGACTCGCGGTAAAAGCCATCCGCCTTCAGGAACAGCCTTTCGCGTTCGAAACTGCCCAGCAGATAGGCCTTGGACAAGGGCGGCCGCTGGTAGGGGCCATAAGCCTCGTCGCCGATCAGGGTGATGGGCCCGGCGAATCCGTCCACCCGCAGGCTTTGCACCGCCTGGACCGCCGCCTGGCCCGCGCCAACAATGATAAGCCGCTCGCTCATGTCGTGAATCTGTCGCTCCGGCGCGGCGTTTAGCACGGCCCGAAAAGCCGCACAATCAAGGACTTCCAAGGGGGCAAACCCCGGGCTAGAACAGACCCATATGGGCGATCTCACCACCCTTTATAAAGCGGTTTTTCCCCTGCCCGACCTGGACGCCACCAGCGCCCTGGGCGCGCGCATTGCTGCCCAGCTGGGCGTGGGCGACACGGTGGCACTGCAGGGCGATCTGGGCGCCGGCAAGACCACGCTGGCCCGCGCCATCCTCACTGCCCTGGGCGTTGACGAAGCCGTGCCCAGCCCCACCTTCACGCTGGTGCAGGGCTATGACACGCCCCGCCTCAGCATCAGCCACTTTGACCTCTACCGTTTGAAAAGCCCGCGCGAGATGGACGAGCTGGGCCTGGAAGAAGCCCTTGAAACAGGCGCGGCGCTGATCGAATGGCCCGAGCGGGCGGAGGGACGGCTTCCTGCCGACCGCCTCACCGTGGAACTCAACCTGCAGGACTATGGCCGCCGCGCGACATTGTCGGGCCCCGCCCGCTGGCAGGCCCTGACATGAACGGCCAGAAAAATCCCGAGCGGGCGGCCACCGGATTCCTGCGCCGCAGCGGCTGGGGCAGCGCCACCATAATGCCGTTGCCGGGCGACGCCTCCACGCGGCGCTATGCCAGGCTGGACAATGCCGGCAAGCGCGCGCTCCTGATGGACCAGCCGCAGGGCGCGGAAAGCGTCGCGGCCGGCGCCTTCGACTACAACAAGGTGGCCAGGCTGGCCGGCGCCGACTGCAACCGCTTCATCGCCGTGTCGGATTATTTGCGCAGCCGCGGCCTTGCCGCGCCGGAAATCTACGCCGCCGACCCGGACCAGGGTTATCTCATCATCGAGGATTTCGGCGACGCCCTGTTCGCCGATGTGCTGGAGGGTGGCGGGCCGGAAGAAGAATTGTACAAGGCTGCCGTGGAAGTGCTGGCGAAACTCCATGCCCAGCCCGCGCCGGGCGCGCTGTCGGGCCTGCCGCTGCATGTTTACGACGAAGACGCCCTGCTGGCGGAAACAGATCTGCTGACCGAGTGGTTCTTGCCGCTGGCGCTGGGCCGCCCCGCCAGCGATGCGGAACGCGAAAGCCACCGCGCCCTGTGGCGCAAGGCGCTGGACAGCATTGCCGGCCATGACCATGTGCTGGTGCACCGCGATTACCATGCCCAGAATCTTCTCTGGATGCCGGATCGCCACAGCCATGCCCGCGTCGGCCTGATTGATTTCCAGGATGCGGTGGCGGGCTCGCGCGCCTATGACCTTGTCTCGCTGCTGGAAGATGCCCGCCGCGATGTTCCCCCGGCCATCGCGCAAATGGCCACGGCGCATTACCTCGCCTCGCTGGCCACGCCGATAGACGAGGAAAAATTCCGCGCCGAAATGGCGGTGATGGCGGCCCAGCGCAACGCCAAGATCGTGGGCATCTTCGCCCGCCTCTACAGGCGTGACGGCAAGCCGCGTTATCTCGCCCTTCTGCCGCGCGTCTGGGCGCATCTGGAACGCGACCTCGCCCATCCCGTGCTGGCCGATCTGCGGGCCTGGTACGACCATGCAATTCCCAAGGATCGCCGCCTGCCGGAGGCGCCCGCGTGAACAAGGTCACATCTGCCATGATCATGGGCGCGGGTTTCGGCACCCGCATGCGCCCCTTGACCGATGATCGCCCCAAACCGCTTGTCACCGTGCGTGGCCGCACCCTGCTCGACCATGCGCTGGACCGCCTGGCCGCGGCCGGCGTCACCAGGGTGGTGATCAACCTGCATTACCGCGCCCAGATGGTGAAAGACCATCTGGCGGCCCGCAAGGACATGGAGATCCTTTACTCCATGGAGGACGAAATCCTTGGCACCGGCGGCGGCGTCGCCAAGGCGCTGCCCCTGTTCGGCGGCGAAAGCTTTTTCATCCTCAATTCGGATTCCATCTGGGTGGAAGGTTACAACGCACCGCTCATCGCCATGCAGAGATTGTGGCAGCCCGATGCGATGGACGGCTTGCTGCTGCTGGCCTCCATGACCACGGCCATGGGCTATGAAGGCTGGCGCGGCGATTTTCGGCTCGACACCATCGGCCATGTTTCCCGCGTCCCCGAACTGACCTCCTCGCCTTTCGCCTATCCCGGCGTGCAGATTGCCCATCCCCGCCTGTTCGCGGATTCACCGCCGGGCGCCTTTTCCACCAACATCATGTGGGACCGCGCCATCGCCAAAAAACGCCTGTTCGGCACCCGGCTGGAAGGGGTGTGGATCCATGTCGGCACGCCGCAGGCGCGCGACGAGGCCGAAACCTATCTTGCCCGGCTATCCAAGGCGTGAGCGGCCTCTACACCATCGCCGCCGGGGCGGATTTCGCGCAAACACTTGCCAAGGGATTGATCGCACGCATCAAGCCCGCAGAATTGTCGCGCAGTATCATATTTCTCCCCACCCGCCGCGCCGCGCGCAGCTTTGGCGAAGCCTTTGCGAAGGAACTGGGCGGCTCTGCCTTGTTGCCGCAGTTCCGCGCCCTGGGCGACAGCGAGGAAGAAGACGGTTTCGACAGCAGCGCCGAGGGCATCGAGCTTGCGCCCGCCATCGCGCCCATCCGCCGCCAGTTGCTGCTGGCAAAACTTATCCAGCATTGGGACGAAAAAAGCCGCAGCGGCACGCTGACATTCGCGCAGGCCTCGCATTTGGCCGACAGCCTGGCCGGGCTGATGGACGAAATGGAGCGCCATGGCGTGGACCTTGGCCAGCTGAAGGAATTGGCGCCGCCCCAGCTTGCCGCCCATTGGCAGGAGGTGACATTTTTCCTGGACCTGATCGCCGATCATTGGCCCGCCATCCTGGCCGAGGAAAACGCCGTCAATCCGCAAGTCCGCCAGAACCAGGCGCTGGCGCTGCTGACGGAGCGGATCACGCGCAGCCCACCGGAAGGCATGGTGATCGCGGCAGGCTCCACCGGCTCGATCCCTGCCACGCAGCGCCTGCTGGCCGCCATCGCTGCTTTGCCCAATGGCGCGGTGGTGCTGCCGGGACTGGACCGCAACCTGGATGAAGCAAGCTGGCAGGAGATGGATGAAGGCCATCCCCAGTTCGGCATGAAGCAGTTGCTGGCGGCGCTGGAGGTTGCGCGCGCCGGCGTTGCCGACTGGGACGGCGACAATGGCAACAGCCAGCGCGAAGCCCTGCTGCGCGAGACCTTGCGCCCCGCCCCCACCACCGACGCCTGGCGCGCATTGGCGGAAAATGGAAGCGATGAAATTGCGCGCGGGCTTGAAGGCCTATCATTGATCGAAGCCAATGATGCCGCCGAGGAAGCGCTGGTGATCGCGTTGGCGCTGCGTCACACGCTGGAAACCCCGGGCCGTACCGCCGCGCTGGTGACGCCGGACCGAAATCTCGCCCGCCGCGTCGCCGCTGAACTGACGCGCTGGGACATCACGATTGACGATTCCGCCGGGCGGCCCCTGGCCCATACCAGCGCCGGCGCATTCCTGGCGCTGGTGGCAGAAACGGCGGAAGCCAGTTTCGCCCCGGTCAAACTGCTGGCGCTGCTCAAGCATCCCTTTTCCACGCTGGGCGAGGAGCCCGCGCCCTTTCGCGCGCAGGCAAGGCTGCTGGACAAATATGCCTTGCGCGGGCTGCGCCCCGATCCGGGGCTGGACGGCGTGGCCAAAGCCATCGCCGCGGCGCGTGCGGAAAAGCGCAACCCCACAGAGGCGCTGGAACAGCTCGCGGCCTGGTGGGACAATATTTCGGCCATCCTGTCGCCATTGGAACAGGCATTCGCGCAAAAGCAATTGGCGCTGGCCGATTTGATCCAGGCGCATCTGGCGGTGGCGGAAAAACTGGCTTGCAAGGCGCGCAAGGACTGTCCCTTGTGGCGCGGTCCCGACGGCACGGCAGCGGCAGAGTTGTTCGCAAATTTCGCCGAAGCCGCGCAAGACCTGCCACCCATCGACCCGCGCTTCTATCCCGCCTTGCTGCGGACATTGGCGATGAAGGTGCCGGTGCGCCCCGCCTTTGTGCGCAGCCGCGCCATCGCCATATTGGGCCCGCTGGAAGCAAGGCTGCAGCGTTTCGACCTCACCATATTGGGCGGCCTGAATGAAGGCACCTGGCCGCAAAGCCCGCCCGCCGATCCCTGGTTTTCTCGCCCCATGCGCAAGGCCCTGGGACTGGACCAGCCCGAGCGCCGCATCGGCCTGGCCGCGCACGACTTCGCCACCCTGGCGGCCTGGCCGCAGGTGCTGCTCACCCGCGCCCGCAAGTCGGAAGGCACGCCCGCCATCGCCTCGCGCTGGCTGCAGCGCCTGACCCAGCTTGCCCACGGGCTGGAGCTGGAGGCGCGACTTGCTCCGTCTACGGATTATATCGCGCTGGCCCGCACCCTGTCGGAAACCCCGCGCGCCAGGCCCCTGCCCCGCCCCGCCCCCACGCCCGATGTCAGCGCGCGGCCCAAAAGACTCTCCGTCACCGAAATCGAAACCTGGCTGCGCGATCCCTACGCGATCTATGCAAAGCACATATTGCGGCTGAAGCCGTTGGACGAACTGGAAGAAGAGGTGGGGCCGCTGGAACGCGGCACAGCCCTGCATCGCGCCCTGGAAATCTTCATGAAGGATTTTCCCGAGGCCCTGCCCGATGACGCGGTCGCGCAATTGACGGCCCGCGCCGACCTGGTCTTTGCCGAACTTGGCGTGCCGCATGCCGCGCTGGCGATCTGGCGGCCGCGTTTCCAAAGCGCGGCGGAGTGGTTCGTGGATTTTGAACGTGAACGCCGTGCCCTTGTCAGCAAGTCCCATCTGGAAATCCGGGGCAGCCGCAAATTCGGCGACTTTGAACTGACCGGAATTGCCGACCGCATCGACATATTGAAATCCGGTGGCGCCGCCATCCTCGACTACAAGACCGGCAGGCCGCCCTCGCCCAAGCAGATGGAGCAGCTGCTGACGCCGCAATTGCCGCTGGAAGCGGCGATGCTGGCGGATGGCGGCTTTCCCGGCCTCGGCAAATTGATCGCGCAGGAACTTCTCTATATCCGCCTGTCGGGCGGGCCGGACGGCAATGACGACCAGCAGGTCAAGGAGCCGGTGTCGCTGGCGCAAAAGGCGGTCGAGCGGCTGGATTTCCTGCTGGCGCTTTTTGCCGATAAGAACACGCCTTACCTTTCGCGGGTGCGCCCTTTCAGCGCCAAGGGCGAAGGCGATTACGACCATCTGGCGCGGGTGCGCGAATGGGCGCCTTCGGGGTGGAGCGAGGAGTCATGAGCTCGCCATCGCAGGCCGCTTCGAATCCCAACAAATCCGCCTGGGTTGCCGCCAATGCCGGCGCCGGCAAGACCTATACGCTGGCCAATCGCGTCACGCGGCTATTGCTGCAGGGCGCAAAGCCGCAGCGCATCCTGTGCCTGACCTTCACCAAGGCGGCGGCGGCGGAAATGCAGGACCGCCTGTTCCGCCAGCTGGGCGAATGGTCAATGCTGCCCGACGACAAACTCATGGCGGAAATCACCGGCATCGGCGCGGTGGCGGACAATCTTCCCAAAGCGCGGCGCTTGTTTGCGCAAGCCCTGGAAACGCCGGGCGGGCTGAAGGTCCTTACCATCCACGCCTTTTGCCAGATCGTGCTGTCGCGCTTTCCCATCGAGGCCGGGGTGGCGCCGGGCTTCGAGGTGATGGACGAACAGACCGCCCGCGCCATGATTGCGCAAGCACGCGCCGTGATGCTGGAAAAGGCGGGACGCGGCGATCCTGCGCTGGGCAGCGCAGTGGCGCACCTGGCCAGCGAGGTCAGCGAAGCCACGCTGAACAGCATATTGAACGCAGCCCTCAGCAATGACCGGCGCAAGCTGGACCGCTTTTTTGCCAGTCTTGAGAGCGATGATTTTGCCGACGCGGTGTGGCGCGGCCATGGCGCGCAGAAAGGCGAAGACATTCCCGCCAGCTTTTGTTCCGAGCTCAAGCATGACATTGAAATCCTGAAACAGGCGCAGGCATTGCTGGCGGGCGGCACCAGTACCGATGCTGGGCATGCCGCAACGCTGGCCGTCTTTCTGCAATCGAATTTTTCTGCCGCAGGCTTTGATGCGCTCCGCAGCTATTTTCACACCCGCGAGGGCGAGCCGCGCAGCAGACTGATGACGACAAACCTGCGCAAGGCCCGTCCGGATTTGCTAGATTATCTCACCAACCTGCAGCAGCGTTTCTGCCAGGCCGAGGACCGTCGTCGCGCCGCCTATGCCGCCGGATTGGCGCATGCGGCCCTGACGCTGATCGCCGCGGTGCGCGGGGAATATGCCGCGGCCAAGATGCGGCGCGGGCTGCTGGACTATGATGACCTGATCCTGCGCACGCTGGGCCTGTTGAAACGCAGCGATGCGGCGGCCTGGGTGCTCTACAAGCTGGATGGCGGCCTGGAGCATGTGCTGATCGACGAGGCGCAGGACACCAGCCCCGAGCAATGGGAAATCGTCAATCTGCTGACCGAGGAATTCTTCACGGTGGGCAAGAACCGTACCTTGTTCGCGGTGGGCGATGAGAAGCAGTCCATCTTTTCCTTCCAGGGCGCCGATCCGGCCCAGTTCGACATCAACCGCACCGCGCTGGCCGAGCGCGCGGCGCAGTTCGGCCATCCTTTCCTGGACCAGGCGCTCACCACCTCGCGCCGCTCCACGGCGGAAATATTGAAATTCGTCGACACCGTGTTCGAGAATGAAGCGGCGCGGGCCGGACTGAATTCGCATGGCGAAGTGATCGAGCATGACGCCCACCGCGCCACCGACAAGGGCGGGGTGGAGTTCTGGACGGCGCTGCCGGTGTTGCCGTCGGCGGAGGTGGATCATTACCGCCCCGTGGACGTGCTGCAGCCCGGCAGCCCGGTCCTCAGCCTGGCGGAGAAAATCGCCGACACCATCCGTCACTGGCTGAACAGCCACATCGCCTTGCCCGGCCATGAACAGGCGATTGCGCCAAAAGACATCATGATTTTGCTGCCGCGCCGCGAACCGTTCGGCAGCGAGATTATCCGCCAGCTCAAATTGCGCGGCATCGCGGTGGCGGGCGCTGACCGGGTGCGCCTCACCGAACAGATGGCGGTAATGGATTTGATGGCGCTGGGGCGCTTCGTGCTGCAGCGGGACGATGAGCTCAACCTGGCGGCGCTGCTGCGCTCGCCCTTGTGCGGAATTTCGGAAGAAGAACTTTTCGCTCTTTGCCATGGGCGCGCCGACGGCCTCTGGCAATCGCTGAAAGCGCATGCGGCGGAAAAGGCCTTCGAGCCCGCTTATATTTTCCTTTCGGAAATGCTGGAGCGGGCCGATTACGCACCGCCCTTTGAATTCTACAGCCACGCCCTGACGGCGCGCGACAAGAAGCGCGCCTTTCTGGCGCGGCTGGGACCGGAATCCGGCGACGCCATCGAGGAATTCCTGTCGCTGTCGCTGAATTACGAGAGCGGCCAGACGCCGTCGCTGCAGACTTTCCTTCACTGGCTTGCGCAGGGCGGCACCGAGATCAAGCGCGACATGGAGCGCGGCCGCAATGAAGTGCGGGTGATGACGGTGCATGGCGCCAAGGGGCTTGAAGCCGATATCGTGATCCTGCCCGACACCACCACCTTGCCCGATCCGCCCTCGCGCAAGGGCCATCTTCTGTATGGCGAAGGCAGCGTGCTGTTTCCCGTGGCGGAGAAAATCGCGCCCCCTGCCGTAAAGGCGGCCAAGGAAGCCGAACTGCTGGAGACGCTGAACGAGCATCGCCGTCTTTTGTATGTCGCCCTCACCCGCGCCCGCGACCGGCTGTATGTCTGCGGCTTCGAGAACCAGCGCGGAATCGCCGACGGTTCCTGGTACCGGCTGGCGGAAGAAGCGGCGCAAAAGCTGGGCCGCACCATCAAGCGGGGCGAAGACGATGTGCGCGCTTTCGGCACGGTGGACGAGGAAACCCGCGCGCCGCGCCCGGCAGACGCGCAGCCGCAAGGCGTGGTTGCGCCATGGCTCAAACGCAGCGCGCCTGTGGAACAGGTCCGTCCCCGCCTGATCCGCCCATCGGATGCGGCGGAGGCGCAGCAGGACGCGTCCCTGTCGCCGCTGGAGGGCGCAAAGCGCTTCCGGCGCGGCACCGTCGCCCACACCATGCTGGCGCGGCTGCCGGAGCTTGCGCCGGACAAGCGCCGCGATGCCGCCATCGGTTATTCAAAAGCGAACGGCTTTGACGAAAGCCTTGCCGAGGAAGTTCTGGCGGTGATCAGCCACCCTGATTTCGCGGCGGTCTTCGCGCCCGGCTCGCAGGCGGAGGTGGCGTTCCAGGCGGAGCTGCCGGAATTCGGCGACAACGCCCTGGTGACGGGGCGTATTGACCGGCTGGCCGTGACGAAGGGCGAGGTGCTGATCCTGGACTACAAGACCAACCGCCCGCCCCCCTCCCGGGAGGAGGATGTGGACCCGGTTTACCTGGCCCAGATGGCGCTCTACCGCGCCGGGGCGGCGCGGATTTTCCCGGGGCGGCGAATCGTCTGTGGACTGGTTTGGACCGATGGCCCCAGCCTGCTCAGGCTTTCCGACGCTATTTTGGACCGGCAGATCGCGGGAATGGCAGCCCGCCTTGACCCTGAGGGTGGCCGTTCCTAGATATAGTGCAGCCCTTTATCCAGGATGCCCGCCATGCCCATCAAAGTTTCCGACGCTTCCTTCCAGGCCGATGTGCTGGATTCCAAAAAGCCGGTTTTGGTGGATTTCTGGGCGGAATGGTGCGGCCCCTGCCGCATGATCGCTCCGGCGCTGGACGAACTGTCCACGGAAATGGGCGACAAGGTCACCATCGCCAAGATCAATATCGACGAGAACCCGCATGTGCCCACCAAGTATGGCGTGCGCGGCATTCCCACCATGATGATCTTTTCGCAGGGCCAGGTTGCCGCTACCAAGGTTGGCGCGCTGCCGAAATCCAAGATCAAAGAGTGGATCGAAGCGTCGATTTAGCGTTCATCGTCATGGCCCGCATGAAGCGGGCCATGACGGTTAGGGATTTACCGAAAACGGAAAAGCTCTGCATCACGTGCTGGCCTGCCCTTGAGCAGGCCCGGCATCAGCTGTGACGCGATCATCGAATAGATCGTGCCGTTGCCGCCGAAACCCATCACCGTGAAGCAATGCGGCATGCCGGGTACGGCGTCGATCACCGGCAACCCGTCATCGCTTTCGCCGAAGGCCCCGGCCCAGACATGCGTCCATCTGGGTTGCAAGCCCGGCAGAAGGCGGCGGGTTTTTTCCGCCAGCTTTCTTGACTTCAATGTTAGCGTTCCCGCGCGATAGCTGGGACTGTCCAGTTGCGCATCCTCGCCGCCCACGATCAGCTGCCTCTGCGCGCCCGTGCGCATATAAAGGTACGGCGTGGACGCTTCCCACACCAAAGTGTGGTCCAGCCAGTGCGGGTAATCGGCATGGGGCGCGGTGGCCGCCGCCCAGCTGGAGGTGATGGTCAGGCCTTTGGACGGCATGCCTTTCATCACCTCATAGCCGGTGCAGAAGACGGCGTGCCTGGCTTCGATGAAATGGTCGCCTGCCTTGAGCATCACGCCCCGGCGCGTCGCCATCACGCCGGTGACGTTGCAGGGGGCATAGAGGCGGGCGCCCTGCCCGCGCGCCTTGCGCAGCAGGCCGCGCGCCAGCGCCACCGGATCGGCCACCGCCGCGCCGCCGGACAGGATCGCGCCGGTGCGGGCGATGCCATAGCGGGCGGCCAAGGTGCGGGCATCCAGGAATTCGCATTCCAGCCCGGCGCGGCTGCGCGAGCTTGCTTCCGCCTTCAGGCCGCGCCCGCCCATCTCATTGCCCGCCAGATAAAGCGCAGCCCTTTCGCCCAGCGAACAGGGAATTTTTTCGGCGCGGATCATGGCGATCAGTTGCTGCGTGGAGCGGAAGGAGCGCTTCCAGGCCCGCGCCGCTTTGGGATGCCCGATCTGGCCGGACAATTGGGTCAGCGGCGTATCAATCTCGAATTGCAGCATGGCGGTGGAGGCATGCGTGCTGCCCATGGCGGGGGCGCGGCGATCCAGCACCACCACATCGTCATAATGGCGGCTGAGGGCGTGGGCCATGAAGCCGCCGGAAATGCCCGCGCCCACGATCACCACGTCGCAGCGGATGGATTTCTTCAGGGCGTGCGTCGAAAGTTGGGGATGCGGCGCGTCAGCCCAGACCGAACGGCCCGTACGCAAAAGTTTCTTGGGCGTGAGGGCGATGGTGGCGGGCATGAAACTGGAACCCGGCCAAGCTGGAATAGTTCCAGCTAGGAGTTCTCGGCCAAAATTTTCCCGGCCAGATAGAGCGAACCGCAGATGAGAATGCGTGGCGGGGTTTCGCGCGCATGCGCCCGCGCCCAGGCGTGCAATTGCAGCATGGCGTCTTCAAGGTCTTCGGCGGGGGCCGCGTCCAGCCCGGCGCTGCGGGCGGCGTCATACAAAGCGCCGGCGCCCATGCTGGCGGCTTCGCCCGGAATGGAAACCGTCACCACATGACGGGCAAGGCCGCGAAAGGCGGACAGGAAGCCCACGGCGTCCTTGGTCTTCAGCATGCCGCAGATCAGGTAGAGCGGGCGGTCGACTTTTTCCTCCAGGTCGGCGATGGCGCGCGACACGGCGGCGGCGCAGTGCGGATTGTGGCCGCCATCCAGCCAGATCTCGGCATCGTCGGGGGCATCGGCCACCAGCGGGCCGTGGCTGAGGCGTTGCAGCCGCGCCGGCCATTCCACCGTGCGCAGGCCTTTTTCAATGGCGGCGTCCTCGCCCCAGCCTTTAACGGCATGGCGCAGCCCAGCGATGGCGACGCCGGCATTGTCCACCTGGTGCCGCCCGATCAATTTGGGCAGCGGCAGATCGAGCAGGCCCATCTCGTCTTCATAGACCATGCGGCCATGTTCCTGCCTTGCGTGGAAATCCTGCCCGAACACCAAAGCCGGGGCGCTGAGGCGGTCGGCCTGGCGCAGGATGACGTCGCGGGCGATGTCATCCTGCGGTCCGATCACCACCGGCACGCCGCGCTTGATGATGCCGGCTTTTTCCCCCGCGATGGCGGCAAGGTCGTTGCCGAGGAATTCCTGATGGTCCAGGCCCACCGGCTGGATGATGGTCATGGCCGGGCTGGGGATCACATTGGTGGCGTCATACTTGCCGCCCAGCCCCACTTCCAGCACCACGGCGTCGGCGCGGTGGCGCGAGAAGGCCAGGAACATGGCGGCGCCGGTGATTTCGAAAAAGGTGATGGGCTTGTCGCCGTTGACGCGCTGCACCTCCTCCAGGATGGCGCACAATTCCTCTTCGGAGATCAGCTCGCCCGCGATGCGGATGCGTTCATGGAAGCGCACCAGGTGGGGCGAAGTGTGGACATGGACCTTGAGGCCCTGCGCCTCCAGCATGGCGCGGGAAAAGGCGCAGGCACTGCCCTTGCCATTGGTGCCCGCGACATGGATCACCGGCGGCAGTTTCAGTTGCGGATTGCCCAGATCATCCAGCAACCGCAACATGCGGTCCAGCGCCAGGTCTATTTTCTTGGGATGCAGGCCAAGCAGGGTTTCAAGAAGGACATCACTGCGGCTCATTCCGCAGCGGCTGCTTTGCCGTTGCCGTTCACGACGGGCGGCGGGCCGGAGCGGGTCTTGGGCCGGGGCTTTTTCATCAGCAAATGGACCAAACGCGACAGGGTGGCGCGCATTTCGGAACGGGGCACCACCATGTCCAGCATGCCATGGGCCAGCAGATATTCGGCGCGCTGGAAGCCTTCGGGCAATTTCTCGCGGATGGTCTGGGCAATGACGCGGGCGCCGGCGAACCCGATCTGGGCCGCGGGCTCGGCCAGCTGGATATCACCCAGCATGGCGTAGGAGGCGGTGACGCCGCCATAGGTGGGATCGGTGATCACCAAGATATAGGGCAGCCCGGCTTCGCGCAGCATCTGCACCGCGATGACGGTGCGCGGCATCTGCATCAGCGACAGCACGCTTTCCTGCATGCGGGCGCCGCCGCTGGCGACAAACAGGATGAAGGGACGCCGTTCCGACACGGCCGCTTCCACGGCGCGGACAAAGCCCTCGCCCACCGCCATGCCCAGCGAGCCGGCCAGGAAGTCGAACGGCTGCACCGCGATGATCACCGGCAGGCCATCCAGCGTGCCGCGCGCCGCGGTGAAGGCTTCGGGCCGGCCGGTCTTGGCCTTGGCCGCCTTCATCTCGTCGGCATATTTCTTTTCGGCGCGGAAATTGAGCGGGTCCGCCTTGACGCTGACCGGGGGCAATTCGGTGAAGCTGTGCACGTCGAAAGTGTAGGCGAAGCGTTCCGCCGGGCCGATGCGCAAATGATAGCCGCATTTGGGGCAGACCTGCATGCCGGCGGTCAGGTCGCGGTGGAAGATCATCTCGCCGCAGGAGGGGCATTTCTTCCAGAGATTTTCCGGCGTATCGCCGCCGGTCTTTCCGGCCATCAATTTCTTGATGCGGGGGCGGACGATGTTGGTGATCCAGTTCATGCCCGCACCTTATCATCGGAAGCGGCATGCGTTGAAGCGGCCAAAATCCGGCAGAGTTCCACGATTTCCGCCACCAGCGCGGGTTTGGGGCCCTTGGCCAGCTCGCCGATGCGGCTGACAATGGCGCTGCCCACCACCACGGCGTCGGCGATGCCGGCGATTTCGCGGGCCTGTTCGGGCGTCCTGACGCCAAAGCCCACGGCCAGCGGCAGCGTGGTGGATTTGCGGATGCGGGTGATGGCGGCAGCGACGGCGGTGGAATCGAACGCCTTGGTGCCGGTCACGCCGGTGATGGAGACGTAATAGAGAAAACCGGAAGCGCCATCGAGAATTTTCGTGAGGCGCGCATCGTCGGAGGTGGGCGTGGCGAGGCGGATCATGTCCAGGCCTTGCGCCTGCGCCGGGACGCGCAGCACGTCATCTTCTTCGGGCGGCAGATCCACCACGATCAACCCGTCAGCGCCGGCGGCGGCGGCATCCTTGGCGAAGCGCGCCGTGCCATAGGCATGGATGGGATTGAAATAGCCCATCAGCACGATGGGGGTCTTGTTGTCATTCTTGCGGAAGCGCTTCAGCAGCTCGAAGGTGCGCACCATGCTGGCGCCGGATTCCAGGGCCCGCAGCGACGAGGCCTGCACCGCCGGGCCGTCCGCCATGGGATCGGAAAAGGGCATGCCGATCTCGATCACATCGGCCCCTGCCCCCGGCAGCTTTTCCAGGATGGCGAGGCAGGTGTCGAAATCCGGATCGCCCGCGCTGATGAAGGGCACGAAAGCCTTGCGGTTCGCGGCCTTCAATTCACCGAAGCGGGCCTTGAGGCGGCTCACAATTTCTCTCCCAGCGCCGCGGCGACGGAGAAGACATCCTTGTCGCCGCGCCCGGACAGGCAGACGGCGATCAGCTGGTCCTTTTTCATCTGCGGCGCGACCGTGGCGACATGCGCCAGCGCGTGCGCGGATTCCAGCGCCGGGATGATGCCTTCCAGCTTGCAAAGCAGCATGAAGGCATCCAGCGCCTCCTTGTCGGTGGCGGAGTGATACTTCACCCGGCCGCTATCCTTCAGCCAGCTATGTTCGGGACCAACGCCGGGATAATCCAGGCCGGCGGAAATGGAATGGGCTTCGGCGATCTGGCCGTCAGCATCCTGCAACAAATAGGAGCGCGAGCCATGCAGCACCCCGGGCGTGCCCTTGGTCAGCGTGGCGGCATGGCGCGGCGTGTTCACGCCGTCACCCGCCGCCTCCACGCCATGGATTTCCACGGAAGGATCGTCGACAAAGGGATGGAACATGCCGATGGCATTGGAGCCGCCGCCGACACAGGCCACCACCAGGTCCGGCAGGCGGCCTTCGCGTTCGCGCATCTGGCTCTTTGTTTCGTTGCCGATCACGGTCTGGAAATCGCGCACCATCATGGGATACGGATGCATGCCCGCGGCAGAGCCGATGATGTAGAATGTGTCCTCGACATTGGCGACCCAGTCACGGATCGCTTCATTCATGGCGTCTTTCAGCGTCTTCGAGCCCGATGTGACGCTGCGCACTTCCGCGCCCAGCAGGCGCATGCGGAACACGTTCGGCTTTTGCCGCTCGATATCCACTTCGCCCATATAGATCACGCAGGGCAATCCGAAGCGGGCGCAGACCGTGGCGGTG
>CANJLC010000005.1 GCA_947475445.1 Alphaproteobacteria bacterium | reverse complement strand
GGAGCGCAGCTTCTTGACTTCGGCAGTGGCCTTCTCGCGCGCTTCCTTCGACAGCTTGGTCTTGCGGATGCGCTCTTCCAGCTCGTTCATCTCGTCGCGGCCTTCTTCGCCTTCGCCGAGCTCCTTCTGGATCGCCTTGAGCTGCTCGTTGAGATAATATTCGCGCTGGGTCTTCTCCATCTGGCGCTTGACCCGCGAACGGATCTTGCGCTCGACCTGCAGCACGCCGATCTCGGCTTCGATCAGCTGGAGAACCTTTTCCAGCCGCTCGGTGGTCGAGAGGGTTTCCAGCAACGCCTGGCGGTCGGAAATCTTGACCGACAAATGCGCCGCCACCGTGTCGGCGAGCCGGGCCGGCTCCTCGATCTGGGCGACAGCGGCCAGGGTTTCGGACGGGATCTTCTTATTGAGCTTGATATACTGCTCGAAGTTGGTCTTGACGGTGCGCAGCAAGGCTTCCGTCTCGCGCGGCTGCGGCGCGTCCTCGACAATCTTCTCGATATTGGCCTGGAAGAATTCGGCCTTGTCGGTGAAGCCGGTGACGCGGGCGCGGCCCTTGCCTTCGACCAGCACGCGCACCGTCTGGTCCGGCAGCTTGAGCAGCTGCAGGACGGTCGCCAATGTGCCGATGGTGTGCAGGCCGTCCGCGGTGGGATCGTCTTCGGCCGCGACCTTCTGGGTCAGCAGCAAAATCTGCTTTTCATCATTCATCACTTCTTCGAGGGCGCGCACGGATTTCTCGCGGCCCACGAACAAGGGAACGATCATGTGGGGAAATACCACGATGTCACGCAGCGGCAGTACCGGCGTGCTTTCGGGTTTTGTCAGATCAATGGTCTTGGTGGCGTCATCCGCCATGGTGCGCTCCTGCCGGCCAGCCCGCCGGCGCCTAGATTACGCCGTCCCGAATAGGCCCGGCGCAGTTGAAAGAGCTGTCTCGCCCACCCGAGTCAGCTCCAGACAAGTTAAATTGGGGCTCCCTGCCGGAGGTTTCAAGACGGTGCAGAGCCTTACCCCGGGGAAGTTCCCGCCCGGACGCAAAAAAGAGCGCGGAACCCGCGTTTTTGCGCAAAGTGATGCCGTCAGGACGCTTAAGACGCTGTCTGTTCCCGAGGCTGGCCCTTGTCGGAATAGGTGTAGAGGGGCCGCGCCTTGCCATCGACCACATCGGCGGTGATGACAACTTCCTGCACCCCGTTGAGGGTGGGAAGTTCAAACATGGTTTCCAGCAGAATGCCTTCCAGGATGGAACGCAGTCCGCGCGCGCCGGTACGGCGCTGGATTGCCTTGCGGGAAATCGAGTGCAGCGCTTCTTCCTGGAAGCGCAGCTTGACGCCCTCCATCTCGAACATGCGCTGATACTGCTTGGCCAGCGCGTTCTTGGGACGGGTGAGGATTTCGATCAGGGCCGGTTCGGTGAGATCGCCCAGCGTGGCGAGCACCGGCAGGCGGCCGATGAATTCGGGGATCAGGCCGAACTTGAGCAAATCTTCCGGCTCGATTTCGCGCAGGATTTCGCCCGTGCCGCGTTCATCCGGCGCCTTCACATTGGCGCCAAAGCCCATCGACGTGCCCTGGGTCCGCGCCGCGATGATCTTGTCCAGGCCGGCGAACGCGCCGCCGACGATGAAAAGGATATTGGTGGTGTCCACCTGCAGGAATTCCTGCTGCGGATGCTTGCGCCCGCCCTGGGGCGGCACGGAAGCGACAGTGCCTTCCATGATCTTGAGCAGGGCCTGCTGCACGCCCTCGCCAGAAACGTCGCGGGTGATGGACGGATTGTCGGACTTGCGCGAAATCTTGTCGACCTCGTCGATATAGACGATGCCGCGCTGGGCCCGCTCGACATTGTAGTCGGCAGCCTGGAGCAGCTTGAGGATGATGTTCTCGACGTCTTCGCCCACATAGCCGGCTTCGGTCAGGGTGGTGGCGTCGGCCATGGTGAAGGGAACGTCCAGGATGCGCGCCAGCGTCTGCGCGAGCAGCGTCTTGCCGCAGCCCGTGGGGCCGATCAGCATGATGTTGGACTTGGCGAGTTCTACGTCGCCATTCTTGCCTGACGAATTGATGCGCTTGTAATGATTGTGAACGGCGACCGACAGCACCTTCTTGGCGTGCGCCTGTCCGACGACATAGTCGTCAAGGACCTTGAAAATTTCCTGGGGGGTCGGGACGCCCTCCTTGGACTTCATGAAGGAGGTCTTGTTCTCCTCCCGGATGATTTCCATGCAGAGCTCGACGCATTCATCGCAGATGAACACTGTCGGTCCGGCAATGAGCTTGCGCACCTCATGCTGGCTCTTTCCGCAGAAAGAACAGTAGAGCGTGTTCTTGGACTCGCCGCCGCTGGCCTTGCTCATATTCCACTTTCCGACCGTTTATTGCCGTCCACAGCCTGGGCTTTTTGCCTTTGCTGCTTTGCACCATGCCCGGGGGCGCGAAGCACCCCCAATACCCAACATTCGACCATGTTATCGCCGGCTGGATCAAGATTTGTTTAATCTGGACCAAGCCACGGAAAAACAAGGAACTTTTCGATTTTTGGACGCCCTAGGGGGCGGTTTCGCCTTCCGGACGGCGCACCATGACCTGATCTAAGAGCCCGAAATTCTTGGCTTCTTCCGCAGTCATATAGGTGTCGCGATCGAGCATTTTTTCAATGGCCTCGACCGTCTGGCCGGTGTGCTTGGCGTAAATCTCGTTCAGCCGCTTCTTCAGCTTGATGATTTCCTGGGCATGGCGGGCGATATCGGCAGCCTGGCCGTAATAAGAAGCCGAGGGCTGGTGAACCATGATGCGGGCGTTGGGGAGGGCAAAACGCTCGCCTTTGCGGCCGGCGCAGAGCAGCAGCGAGGCGGCCGAGGCGGCCTGGCCGATGCAGAAGGTCTGAACCGGCGGGCGGATATATTCCATCGTGTCATAGATCGCCATGCCCGCCGTCACCAACCCGCCGGGCGAGTTGATGTACATATGAATTTCCTTCTTGGGATTTTCGGCCTCAAGAAACAGGAGCTGGGCGGTCAGGAGGCTGGCGCCAAAATCCTCGATCGGGCCGGTGACGAAGATCACCCGCTCCTTCAGGAGGCGCGAATAGATGTCATAGGCGCGTTCGCCGCGCGCGGTCTGTTCGACCACCATCGGCACCAGGGTGTTGTTGTAATATTCGGTCGGATTGGTCATCGCAAAACGCCTTCTGATTCGACAGTCACGGCATACTAGGCTGCAGCGGCGATCTTACACCAGCGCGGGCTTAATATAGTGTTCCGAATGCCTTCTGCTAGGCCTTGATCGAGTCCGGAATATCGTCGGGATCGTTGAATAGGGTTTCCTTGTCCACCGGCTTGTCGGTGACCTGGGCCAGTTCGGCGATGAAATCCACCACCTTGTCCTCGAACAGGGGGGCGCGGATCTCGGCCTGGGCCTGGCTGTTCTTGGCGTAGAATTCGAACACCTGCTGCTCCTGGCCCGGGAACTGGCGGGCGCGCTGCATGATGGCGCGCTGGACTTCGTCGCCGGCGACGGTGATGCCGTTCTGCTCGCCGATCTTGCCCAGCACCAGGCCAAGGCGCACGCGGCGCTCGGCGATGCGGCGATATTCGGCGCGCAGATCTTCCTCGGTACCGCCTTCATCGGCGGCGGTCTTGCCTTCGCGCTTCAGTTCGGCTTCGACCTGGGCCCAGATATTGGCGAATTCGCTTTCGACCATGGCGGGCGGCAGCGGGAAGGAATGGGCGGTGTCCAGCGCATCGAGAATGCGGCGCTTCAAATGCAGGCGGCTGGCGCTGGTATAGTCGCCCTTGATCTGCTCGCGCACCCGGTCCTTGAGGGTGGCAAGATCAGGCATGCCCATCTTGGTCGCCAGCTCGTCGTTAATCTTGACCTCGTCCGGGGCCTTGACCTCTTTGACGGTCACGACAAAGAGCGCGGCCTTGCCGGCCAAGTCGGCGGCCTGGTAATCGGCGGGGAACGTCACATTGACGTTGCGGCTGTCGCCGGCGGTGGCGCCGATCAGCTGGTCTTCGAAACCGGGAATGAACTGGCCCGAGCCGAGCGTCAGGTTGAAGTCACTGCCCTTGCCGCCTTCGAATTCGACGCCGTCAACACTGCCGACGAAATCAATCAGGACTGTGTCGTCCTTCTGGGCCTTTTCACCGGCGGGACGCGCGGTGAAGCCGCGCACCTGCTTGGAGATGCGGTCAATCGCTTCGTCCACTTCGCTTTCGGGAACGTCCGACACCAGGCGCTCAACCTTGAGCTGGGAGACATCGGAGGTCTGGAAGTCCGGCATCAGGTCCACCGTGACGGTGAACTGGAGGTCGGCCTTGCCGTCCACCACCTGCTGGACATCGCCCACCGGCTCGATGCGCGGGGTGATGGCGGGCTTGAGCTGGTTATCGCTGATCGCCTTCTGGCTGCCCTCGTCCACGGCCTGCTGGACCACTTCGCCCATCACGGACTTGCCGAACTGCTTCTTGAGGAAGGAGACAGGCGCCTTGCCGGGACGGAAACCCTTGAGGTTGACGCGGCCCTTCATTTCCTCGAGCCGCTTGGTGACCTTGGCGTCGAGTTCGCTGGCCGGAACCGTCACCGTGTACTGGCGGCGCAGGTCTTCGGAAACCGTCTGGGTAATCTGCATTGGGTACGTCCTTACTTATATGTGCGGGTGCCCAATGTTGGGCCCCTGGTGTTTTTCCTGCCGCGGTCACGCCAAAGACGCTGTCGCGGGCGCGCCCTTGGCATTCCTGCGGAATGGTGCGGGCAGAGGGACTTGAACCCCCACGACTTTCATCACTGGAACCTAAATCCAGCGCGTCTACCAGTTCCGCCATGTCCGCGTGTTTGGGTGGTGCCTATATCAAGTGCGGCGGGGGGTGGCTAGGCCCTAAACTATCCCGCAGCGCCGCAAGGGTTTCGGGCAGGATTTCGGGCAAATCCTCGGCAATCAGGCCCGGTCCGAAGCGGGCCGCCGCATCCCCATGAAGCCAGGCGGCGGCGGCAGCGGCCTTGCCCGCCTCCATCCCCTGGGCGAACAGGCCTGCGACCAGTCCGGCCAGCACATCGCCGGACCCGGCTGTCGCCAGGCTGGGCGGCGCATTGGCGTTGATCGCGGCCCAGCCGTCCGGGCGGGCGATCACCGTGTCAAAGCCCTTGAGCAGGACCACGGCGCCGCAGCGTGACGCCGCCAGGCGCACGGCTTCCAGTTTGCTTTCGCTATCGTCCAGCAGGCCGGGGAAAAGCCGCTCGAACTCGCCCGCATGCGGCGTCAATATGCTGGCGCCGGGACGCAGGCGGTTGAACAGGGCCTCGGGGTCATCTTCAAAGACACTGAGCGCATCGGCATCCAGCACGACTTTCTTGTAGGGCGGTCCGGCCAGCACCGTTTGCACCAGCTCACGGGTCTCGATGGAAAGCCCAAGCCCCGGTCCCATCACCACGGTGCCCAGGCGCTTGTCCACCAGCAGGTCGGACAATCCGTCCGCGCCCGCAAACGGCTTGACCATGATGGCGGTGAGCTGCATCGCGTTGACCAGCACCGCTTCTTCCGGCGATGCCACGCTCACCAGTCCCGCGCCGACCCGCAAGGCGGCACGCGCCGCCAGGCGCGCCGCACCCGTGGCATGGGCGGGACCTGACACCACCACGCAATGACCGCGATCATATTTGTGCGCCTGCGGGCGCGGCCAGGGATAATCCGCAGCCCACAGCAAAGGCGTGTTTTCAAACAGGGTGGGCCGCACCAGATCCAGCGCGGAATCGGCGATCCCGATATCGGCCAGGATGATTTCGCCGCAAAGGCTGCGGCCTGGCAAAAGCAGATGCGCGACTTTCTTGCGGAAGAATGTCACCGTGACATTGGCGCGGACAGCGACATCGTCCAGCGGCCTTCCGGAGTCGCCGGAAATGCCGCTGGGCACATCAATGGCGATCACGGGAATTTTCTTTTCCGCCAGTGCTTCGACAACGTCACGCGCCGCCCCTTCCAGCGGACGCGACAGTCCCGCGCCGAACAGCGCGTCCACCACCAGCGCCGCGCCATCCAGCGCCCTGGGGGACAAGGGCAGCACCGCGCCGGTCCATTTGTCCGCCATGGCGGCGGCATCCCCCTTGGTGGAATCAAAAGCGGCGACACGCACATCAAAGCCACGCGCGGCAAGCAGCCGCGCCACCACAAAGCCGTCCCCGCCATTGTTGCCGGGGCCGCACAGGATGGCCGTAACGCAAGGCGCAAAGCGGGCCGCGACGGCATCGGCCACTGCGCGGCCGGCATTTTCCATCAGCGCCAGGCTGGGCGTGCCCGCCATCACCGCGAAATTGTCGGCGGCGGCCATCTGGGCATTGGTGAGGATCTCGGCTGTCATGACGGTTCAGCCCTGGTTGAAATAGGCTTTGAGGCGGGCAAGAGCCTCCTCCAGCACGGCGCGCTGCTTGCAGAAGGCAAACCGCACATAAATATCGGGCGTGCCGCCAGAGAAGAAGGGTGAAAGCGGAATTGCGGCCACGCCGCCCTCCACCACCATGCGCTCGCAAAAGGCGCGGTCCTTGTCCGCGCCAAGCTTGCCGATGCCGGCCGTGAGGAAATAAGTGCCCTGGGCCGGCAAGACATCGAAGCCCAGGCGCGAAAGTCCCTCTGCCAGGAAATCGCGATTGTCCTGAAGCTCGCGGCACAGGCGCAGCGGAAATTCCATCTCGTGCGTCAACCCATGCGCCACACCCAGTTGCTGCGCCGGCGGCGTGGCGAAGGTCACGAATTGATGGACGTTGGTGACCACATCCATCAGCGCTTTGGGGCCCATCACCCAACCCACGCGCCAGCCGGTGAGGGAAAATATCTTTCCTGCCGAGCCGATCCGCACCGTCCGCTCCCGCATGCCCGGAAGGGAGGAAAAACAGATATGCTTGCGGTCATCGAAGGTCAGATGCTCATACACTTCATCGGCAATCACCACGGCGTTGGATGCGCGCACGGCGTCCGCCAGGTCATTCAATTCCTCCGGCGTGAAGACGCGCCCGACCGGATTGTTCGGATTGTTCAGCAGCACCACCCGCGTCCTGGGCGTGATGGCGGCTTTCAGCGCCTCCGGCGTCAGGCGCCAATGCGGCGGCGACAGGGTGAGGCTTTTCACAACCGCACCGGCCGCCAGCGCCAGCGGGCGGTAAACATCAAAGGCCGGTTCGATCAACACGATCTCGTCGCCCGGCGACAAAAACGCGAAGAGGGTGTCGGTCAGAGCCTCCGTGGCGCCGGTGGTGACCAGCACTTCGCTCTCTGCGTCATAGGTCAGGCCATGAAGTCGCAGGGCATGGGCCGCGATGGCCTGGCGCAACTGGGGCATCCCGCGCATGGGCGGATATTGGTTGGGTCCTTCCATCAGGACCTTGGCCGCTGCAGCGCGCATGCTTTCCGGTCCGTCCCGGTCGGGGAAGCCCTGCCCCAGATTGACCGCCTGGTGCTTGTTGGCCAGCGCGCTCATGGTCGTGAAGATGGTGGTGGGAAGGCCGGCAAAGACGGGATTGGCGCTCATGATGCCCGCACAATCGCAGAGCCCTTTGGCGGTGACAAACCCTGGTCAGGTACGCCTAAAAAAGCGCCAATATGCCTATTTATCGTGCATATTCTGAGCCCTGCAAAAGGCATATTTTTCAAGCTATTGAATTTGTTGTGGGTTTTTACGCGATAAACCGGCACAAGTCCTGCAAATTCGTTAATTAGCACGACCGGGAAGGAGCGTTCCGGCCGGCGGAGGAGCACATGAAAAAAATCGAAGCCATCATCAAGCCGTTCAAACTCGACGAAGTGAAAGAGGCCCTGCAGGAAGTGGGCGTCCAGGGCATAACCGTCACGGAAGCCAAGGGTTTTGGCCGTCAGAAGGGCCATACCGAGCTCTATCGCGGCGCCGAATATGTCGTGGATTTCCTGCCAAAAGTGAAAATCGAGATCGTCATCGGGGAAGCCCTGGTGGAAGCTTCGGTTGAAGCCATCCAGAAGGCTGCGCGCACGGGCCGCATCGGCGATGGCAAGATTTTCGTTCTCAATGTCGAGGAAGCCATCCGCATCCGCACGGGAGAGACTGGCGCAGACGCCATCTGAACCCGCCTAGCCGAATTTCCATATCAACTGTCGAAGGGAAGACTGAACAATGGCCGACAAGAAAGCGACGACTGCCGCCGATATCCTGAAACTCATCAAGGAGAAGGATATCAAGTATGTCGATATCCGTTTCACCGACCCCAAGGGCAAGTGGCAGCATGTCACTTTCGACCTGATGATGGTGGATGACGATTTCCTGAACAACGGCACCATGTTTGACGGCTCCTCGATCGCCGGCTGGAAGGCGATCAACGAGTCCGACATGCTGCTGAAGCCGGACCTGGAAACCGCGGTGATCGATCCGTTCTTCGCCCAGACCACGCTGATCCTGATCTGCGACGTGCTGGAGCCGATGACCGGCCAGAATTACGCGCGCTGCCCGCGCTCCATCGCCAAGGCTGCCGAGGCCTATGTCAATTCCTCGGGCATCGGCGACACCACCTATTTCGGCCCGGAAGCCGAATTCTTCGTGTTCGACGATGTGCGTTTCGGCGTCGAGATGAACAAGGCTTTCTACTTCGTCGATTCCAAGGAAGGCGCCTACAACACCGGCACCGAATATGAAGGCGGCAATCTGGGCCATCGCCCCGCCGTCAAGGGCGGCTACTTCCCCGTGCCCCCGGTGGACCATGAGCAGGACATGCGCGGCGAAATGCTGGCGATCATGGGCGACATGGGCATCCAGCCGGAAAAGCACCATCACGAAGTCGCCACCGCCCAGCATGAACTTGGCTTCAAGTTCAACACGCTGACCAAGTGCGGCGACTACATGCAGATCTACAAGTATGTGATCCACCAGGTCGCCAATTCCTATGGCAAGTCCGCGACCTTCATGCCCAAGCCCATCAAGGGCGACAATGGTTCGGGCATGCATGTGCACCAGTCGATCTGGAAGGGCGGCAAGCCGCTGTTCGCCGGTTCGGGCTATGCCGACCTGTCGGAACTGTGCCTGTTCTACATCGGCGGCATCATCAAGCACGCCAAGTCGCTGAACGCCTTCACCAACCCGCTGACCAACAGCTACAAGCGCCTGATCCCCGGCTTTGAGGCCCCGGTGCTGCTGGCCTATTCCGCCCGCAACCGCTCGGCCTCCTGCCGCATTCCCTTCTCGCCCTCGCCCAATGGCAAGCGCGTCGAGGTTCGCTTCCCCGATCCGGGCGCGAACCCCTACCTCGCCTATGCGGCGATGCTGATGGCGGGCCTGGACGGGATCGAGAACAAGATCCACCCGGGCGGCCCGATGGACAAGGACCTGTATGCCTTGCCGCCGGAAGAACTGGCGAAGGTGCCGCAGGTTTGCGGCTCGCTGCGCGAAGCCCTGGAAAACCTCAAGGCCGACCATGCCTACCTGATGAAGGGCGGCGTGTTCAGCGAGGACATGATCGAATCCTATATCGAGCTCAAGATGGAAGACGTGTATGCGTTCGAGCACACGCCGCATCCCATCGAGTACAAGATGTATTACTCGGTCTGATTTCGGTCAGGTATTGAATGAAAAAAGGCCGGGCGCAAGCCCGGCCTTTTTGTTTGGCAGTCCCGGCCTCGCGCCGTGCGCAATGCGCACGGCGCTGCGGCGTTCGCCGGGACGAAGGTCCACAGGACCTTCGTCTTTTCCGGCTCACCCCATCGAGTACAAGATGTATTACTCGGTCTGATTTCGGTCAGGCATTGAAAGCGAAAAGGCCGGGCGCAAGCCCGGCCTTTTTGTTTCGCAATCCCGGCGGCGTCAGAACGTCGCCAGAAGCGCGTCCAGTTGCTCGAACTGCTCGCCAAACCCGCCCGTGCTGCCCGAAGCGACGGCTTCATCGAGCGCCGCCTTCGAGGGATAAAGGTCGCGCAGGACGACCAGGGTTTGCGTCCCGCGTTCCTCGAAGGTCACGGTGGTTACGGCCCCCTCTTCGCCGCCTTCCTCATTGGTCCAGACCAGGCGGGACGGCGGCGTCACTTCGATGTACCGGCCAAAGAACGCCATGGGTTCCCCCGAGACAGGATGGGCGAACACAAGACGGTGGGTACCGCCCGTGCGAATATCCAGTTCACTGGAAAGCAGGGTCACACCGGACGATTGCGGCACCCACCAGCGCACGAACAATGCCGGGCTGGTCCAGGCCTCGAACACGATGCGGGGCGGAGCATTGAAAAGGCGGGTCACGACCAGTTCCCGGTCGGACTCCCGGTTTACCGTGGTGAGGTTTTGCAGGGCGTCACGCCCGCCTTGTTTTCCTGCGTCCATCGCTCTTCTCCTTGCGTTTCAGTTCTTCGATCACGGTGTCCAGCGCATCGAAGCGTGCTGCCCATAGCTGGCGGTACCGCGAGATCCATGCCGCCTCTTCCTCCAGCCCGCGTGGGCCCAGCTTGCAGGTCCGCACGCGCCCAACCTTCTGCGTGGTGACGAACCCGGCCTCCTGCAGGACGCCGACATGCTTCTTCATGCCCGTCAGGGTCATGTGGAACTTGCCGGCAAGGTCGGTGATCGAAGCGTCCGCCCGCCCCAGCTGCTCCAGGACGCCGCGCCTTGTGGGGTCCGAGAGCGCGGCAAACGCTGTATCGACGCGAAAACTTGAATACTGAACCATGTGGTTCCGTATATAGCAGAGGGATGGGAACACGCAAGGGCAAAGGGGGGCCGTCAGGCCGCGGCGCTGGCGGCTTCAGGCGCCTTGTTCGGCAGCACGATATAGGCGTTACAGCCCGAGCCCTGTTCGCTTTCGAGCCAGGCCCGGCCGCCATGCAGCTCGGCAAGACCGCGCACCAGCGCCAGGCCAAGGCCGGTGCCGCCCGCCTGGCGGTCATAGCGGTTGTCCACCTGGCTGAAGGGCGTGAAGATGTTGGCCAGCTTCTCATGCGAAATGCCCGGACCGTTGTCGCGCACCAGGATCTGAAAACCGCCACCCTTGGCGGCGCTGGCCACCACATCGATGCGCCCGCCTTCCGGGGTGAATTTGACGGCGTTGGACACCAGGTTGATCAACATCTGCTTGAGGGCACGCTCGTCTGCATAAAGCGGCGGAGCGTTTTCCTCGACATGGATGACAAGCTGCTGGCGCTTCTCGCTGGCCTTGAAGCCGATCAGCTTGAGCGCAATTTCAAAGGTGCGGCGGGCCTCCAGCGGATTGGGGGAAATTTCCATGCGGCCCGCCTCGATCTTGGCGATATCGAGCAAATCATTGATCAGCGACAGCAAATGCGCGCCGGAGGCGTGGATGTCGCCGGCATAATCCTTGTAGCGGGCATTGCCGACCGGGCCGAAACATTCCTGCGAGATGATTTCCGAGAAGCCCAGGATGGCGTTGAGCGGCGTGCGCAGCTCATGGCTCATATTCGCCAGGAAGGCGGTCTTGGAGGCGTTGGCGGCTTCCGCCTCGAAGCGCTTGCGCAGCGCGTCGTCGCGGGTTTCTTCCAGTTCGCGCGCCATGTCCTCAACCTGAAAGCGCAGGCGCGCGTCCTCATGCATGCGGCCCATCAGGGTGCGGCCGGTGAACCACATCTGCAGCGAAAAGGCCGGCGCCGCCAGGGCGACGGCGTAATCGGTGCCGGAATCCCCAAGCGCGAAGCGGGCGGCGGTCATCAACGAAATGGGCGCCAGGCTGGCGATAAACATGGTGGCGCTGCTGCCACGGCTGGCCACCAGTCCGGCAATAATGGCCAGGCTGCAGGCGGCAAGAAAAAGATGATTGTGATTGTTGCCGGTCTCCCACAGCAGCCAGGCCATGGAACCCCAGGCCACCGAAATTCCGATCTGCGCGAGGATGAATCTGAGAGACCATTTGCGCATCTCCGCCGCGGACAGCGCGACGGTGGATTGCCGAAGATAAAGCGCCGCGACGGCGGACGACAGGCCGATCATCAGCGTGACAAGCGTGGGCAGGTAAAGCGCTTCGATCAGGCCGCGATTGCCGAACAGCCCGGTCACGTTGCTGCACAAAAGTGCCACCAGCAGCGACCAGAGCGGTGATGTGAGACGGGTGGCCTGGACCGCATGCGCGCTCAGATCGAGCTGCACCTTCAGCACGCGCGTATCGCCGCCTCGCATGATCTGAAAAAAGTCAGCCAAGATGCTCTGCCCGGTCCACGACCCATTATGGGGCCCCTGGCAAATCTTATGGCTTTGCCTGTTAAGGAAGTGCTGCCAAACATTTCACGAAAGGCGGCGCAATTGTGCCGTTTTCAGGCGCTGGCGCGCACCGCGCCAGCCGCAATACTTGCGGGAAGGTAAATAGTGGCGCGCACGCCGGCGCCCGGCTTGCTCTCCAGCCAGACACGGCCGCCATGCAGGAGTGTCAATCCCTGGACCAGGGCCAGGCCAAGCCCGGTGCCGCCCGACTGGCGGTCATAGCGATTGTCGATCTGGGAGAAGGGTTCGAACACGCGAGCGAGCTTGTCCGGCGCGATGCCCGGGCCATCGTCGATGACGCTCAATTCCAGCCCGCCATCCGGCACGCCCTGGCATGTGATGGTGACATGGCCCCCTTCGGGCGTGAATTTGACGGCATTGGAGAGCAGGTTGAGCAGCATCTGCTTGAGCGCCCGCTCATCCGCCATCACCAGGGGCGTGCCCGCCGCGATCTCGGTTTTGACATGGATATTCTTTTCCATGGCCTTGGCCGCGACAAGGCGCGCCACGCCTTCGATAATACCGCGCGGATCCAGCCGCCGGGGATCAATCTCCATCTTGCCGGATTCAATCTTGGCGACGTCCAGCAAATCGTTGATCAGGGACAGCAGGTGCGCGCCCGAACTGTGGATGTCGCGTGCATAGTCGCTGTAGCGGTCTATTTCATCACGCCCCATGCTCTGGTGGGCGATGATGTCGGAAAAGCCCAGGATGGCGTTGAGCGGGGTGCGCAACTCGTGGCTCATGTTGGCAAGGAAGGCGGTCTTGGAGGCACTGGCGCTTTCCGCCTCGTAGCGCTTCTTGATCGCTTCATCACGGGCGCGGGTCAGCGCGCCGGCCATGTCCTCGACATTGAAGCGCAACCGGGCGTCGCCTTCCAGGCGATTTATGAAGCGGCGGCCATCGCTGAAAATATGTGCGGCATAAAGCGGCGTGAGCAGAGCAAAACCCAAATCCTCCCATGTTCCCGCCAAGGCAAAGCGCAAGGTGGTCATGACGACAAGCGGCACCACGCCAGCCATGAACATGCCCATGTTGCTCACCCGGCTGATCATCAGGGATGAGACGGTGGTGGCCATCGCCAGCAGGATAAAGACATGGTTGAGCAGGCTGTCGTCCTGCCACAACAACCAGGGAAAGGTTCCCCAGGCGGCGCTGATCGCAATCTGGGCGAAAAGGAAGCGGCTGGCCCAAAGTTGCAGCTTGTTGTCACTGGTATCCGCATCACGCCGGTAAAGCTGATAGAGGCGATAGGTGCTGAAAGACACCAGGCAGACGATGACAGGGAAAATCGCCGCCACCGCCAGGCTTTGATGCCCGAAACAGCCGCACGCCGCCGAACCCAGCCAGGCCAGCGTCAGCGCCCAGAAAGGCGTGGTGAACCACGCCAGTTTCCCGAGGCCGGTGATGGCTTCGAGCTGGCTCTTGAGCACCCGGGAATCGGTGCCGACATTAAGGCTGAGACGCTGGGTGAGCCCCACGGCGCATGACCTGTTTAACTGCCGGGAAATTCTATTCTCCAAGCGTTAAAAATGGCTCTCGGGCAGGAAAATCGTGCGTTAGGACAGGGGCTTGGCTAAGTTTCCCCAGCGTTTCCGCGATTCGCGGGACAAAGGGTGTGACAGGAAAACATGGCAAAGCGGGGCCCCGACCTGTTCGAAAGCACCCAATCGGGTGCCTCGAAGGCCTATTCGGCCAAGGACATCGAGGTGCTGGAAGGCCTTGAGCCGGTGCGCCGCCGGCCAGGCATGTATATCGGCGGCACCGACGCCAACGCACTGCATCACCTGGCCAGCGAAATTCTCGACAACTCCATGGACGAAGCGGTGGCCGGTCATGCCAGCCGCATCGAAATGGAACTGCAAAAAGGCAATGTGCTGGTGATCCGCGACAATGGCCGCGGCATTCCCACCGACCCGCATCCCAAATTCAAGAACAAGTCGGCGCTGGAAGTGATCATGACCACGCTGCACGCCGGCGGCAAATTCGACAGCAAGGTCTATGAAACCTCGGGCGGTTTGCACGGCGTGGGCGCCTCGGTGGTCAACGCCCTGTCGGAATGGCTGGAAGTGGAATCGGCGCGCGACAAGCGGGCGCACAAGATGCGTTTTGAACGCGGCCACGCCATCGGCAAGCTGAAGGACATGGGCGCGGTGAACCGGCGCGGCACCATTACCAGCTTCAAGCCCGACGAGCAGATTTTCGGCGACATCGAATTTTCCCCGGCCCGGCTTTACCGCCAGTGCAAGAACAAGGCCTATCTGTTCCGCGGCGTGGAAATACGCTGGTCCTGCGATCCGTCGCTGATCAGGGACGAGGCCATACCGGCCGAAGAGGTCCTGAAATTTCCTGGCGGATTGGCGGACCTGCTCAAGAGCGAGATCGGCAAGTCCAGCACCGTCAACAGCAGGGATTTTGCCGGCCGCACGCCGGACAAGAAGGATGGCTCGCGCGGTTCGGTGGAATGGGCGGTGGCCTGGACGCCGATGGTGGACCCTTTCGTCCATTCCTATTGCAACACCATTCCCACGGCGCAGGGCGGCACCCATGAACAGGGTTTGCGCAACGCCCTGACCCGGGGATTGCGCGCGCATGGCGACCGCGCCAGCAACCGCAAGACGGCGCTGATCACCGCCGATGACGTGATGAGCGGCGTTTGCGCCGCCCTTTCGGTGTTTATCCGCGAACCGGAATTCCAGGGCCAGACCAAGGACAAGCTTTCAAGCCCCGAAGCGCAGAAGCTGGTGGAAACGGTGGTCGGTGACCATTTCGACCATTGGCTGGCGGAAAGCCCCGCCGAAGCCGACCGGCTGCTGGATTTTGTCATCGAGCAGGCCGAGGACCGGCTGAAGAAGCGGCAGGAGAAGGAAGTTTCACGCAAGGCGGCCACGCGCAAGCTGCGCCTGCCTGGCAAGCTGGCGGACTGTACCCGCGATGCGGCGCAGGGCACGGAAATTTTCCTGGTGGAAGGCGACTCGGCGGGTGGAAGCGCCAAGCAGGCGCGCGACCGCAATACCCAGGCCATCCTGCCTTTGCGCGGCAAGATCCTGAACGTGGCCAGCGCCGGCGCGGGCAAGCTGCAGCAGAACCAGGAATTGTCGGATTTGGTGCAGGCGCTGGGCTGTGGCACCGGCGCAAAATACCGCGAAACGGATTTGCGCTATGAGCGCGTCATCGTCATGACCGACGCCGATGTCGACGGCGCGCATATTGCGTCGCTGTTGCTGACTTTTTTCTACCGCGAAATACCGGAACTGATCACCGGCGGGCACCTGTTCCTGGCCATGCCGCCGCTCTACCGCATGAGCCAGGGCGCCAAGACCCTGTATTCCCGCGATGACGCCGACCGCGAGCGCCTGCTCAAGAGTGAATTTCGCAGCAACGGCAAGGTGGAGATATCGCGTTTCAAGGGCCTGGGCGAAATGATGCCGCAGCAATTGAAGGAAACCACCATGCGGCCCGGCCATCGCACCCTGATCCAGGTACAAACCGCCAATGGCGACGAAACCGAGGATCTTGTCGAGCAATTGATGGGCAAGAAGCCGGAACTGCGCTTCCAGTTCATCCAGGAAAACGCCGCCTTCGCCAAGGACGTTGATATCTAGACCGGCGGTATCGCAACATCCGTCGCGACAACCGACACATTGCCCATTTGCGACGATGTCGACCAATCGGGCCGGGCCTTCAACAGGGATGCGCCCTTGGCGGGCAAGCCAAAACGCTGTTCCGCCAGCAAAAGGCTCTTGGGCAACGGCCCGGAAAAGTCCAATGTCACCTGCGCCGAGGCGCAATCGGGCGTGGCGCAATTCCATAGAAACTGGCCAGCGGATGCCGGGGTGCGAACGCCGCCCACGGTAACCGCTTGAAGGCCGCCGGAAATGAGAAGCGACATGCCGCTGGCAGCGTCCGAACCGTGCAAATCCAGGGTCAGGCGATTGTCCTGCCGCGCAATGCTTGCCGACGGCGCGGGAAGCTGGATCATTCCGGCGGGGGCGATATAGCCGCGCCATGCCAGGAAATTTTGCGGCGCTGCCGAAAAGCGCGCTGCCTTGCGCAAACTGTCCGGCAGATGCGCCACCGGGTCGGCCAGCCAGAAGGATTTTCCGTCCTTCTCGGCATAGCGCAGGTTGAGGCGCTGCGGCTGTGTGATGCTGTAGGCCGGCTGGAATCCCGCCAGCACGGCCGCGCCAACTGCGAGCAGAAGCGAAGCCAGGACGCAGAGGCGCCACGCACCCTCCCCCATTTTCTGCAAGGACAGCAAGGGCAGCGCTGCGATCAGCCCCATGGCCACGGGCACCGTGAAAAGGAAATGCGCCGAAAGCCCCATGATGGCTTCGCTGCCGGCGGCCAGCCCGATCCAGGCCAGCATGGCGCATAGTGCCGCGAGAAACAGGGCTGGCGCCCGCCCGGACTTCAGCGTCAGCAGCAACAGCGGCGCCGCGATCAGGCACGGAAAAAGGAAATAGGGACTGATGCCTGGGGCAAAAACCGCAGCTGTGATGCCCAGCCCTGCCAGCCACAGCCAGCTCGCAATCGCGCCGGCACGGCGCATGGTGAGCAGCGCCATTGTCCACACGCCAAAACCCAGCGCCACGCGAAGCGCGAGCGGATGGGCAAAGGACGGATCGGCATTGCCGGACACCAGAGCGGCGAGGCTGTGCAGGCCAAAGCCCGCACCGATGCATCCCGCCAGCAACAAGGGCGGCATCAGGAATGACAAAAGGGGACGATGCAACCGGGGCCGCGGGCTGAGCCATCCCGCCAGCGCAATGGCGAAAAAGATCAGCAGCGCCAGCGGCAGGGCCCAGCTTTGCGGCAGTCGCGGCAACCAGCGGCCCAGCACATCGAAATAAATCGCGTTGCCACCTTTGAGCGCCGCGATATCGGCGGACAGGAGCCCGCGTGTCAGACCAAGGATATTATCGCCGTGATGCTGCAGCGTTCGGGGATCGAGATTTTCGATCCGGTCCAGTGCCGTGTGGTACTGGGCGGCGTTGCCGATGAAGGCAAAATTGTACCCGGCGATGCCGGCGCGCAGGAACGGCGTGAAGTCGGTATCGTTGGGCAGGTATTTGTAGATTTCGCCATAGAGCGAGGATGTGGCGGGGTGCGCCGTGTTCCGTGCGTAAAGATCAACCAGCTTGCTGTCTCCGGGACTGGTCTGGAACAGGTAGCTGGGGCCCTGGTTGCCCCGCGCCTCGGCATTGATCACCAACCCGACACGGTTCCGCCAGGCGGCATCGCGCAGGAACAAATTCGCGCCCAGCAGGCCAAGCTCCTCGCCATCGGTGAACAGCGCGATGACGGGATGACGAGCCGCGCCGGCATCGGCCTTCAGGGCGCGAATGGTTTCCAGGATGGTGGCGACGCCCGATGCGTCATCCCCTGCCCCGGGACCGGCGGCCACCGAGTCCAAATGTGCCATCAGGAGGATCGCCTTTCCATCACCGGGCAGCACCTGGGCGATGATGTTGCCCACCGTGGCGCATTGAATGACGCCGCCGCGCCGGGCGGCGAAGCAGCTCATGCCGGTTTGTGTCTGGCTGCCTGCGCCAAGCTGGGTCAGTTCCTGCAGCAGCCTTGTGTGCAGGGCCGCGTTTTCTTCACTCCCGGCCGGATGCGGTTTTTGCGGACCCAGCAGCCGCGTCAATGTCGCTTGTGCCCGGGCTGCGGAGAATTGACCCGCCGGCGCTTCCCTGCCCTGCGCAACCGGGCGCGTTGTCGGGCCATGGGCCGCCAGCACCCATACGCCAACCGCCATCAGTCCCAGCAGCCAGACTCGAAAAAACGCAGCCATGTCCCACGCTTGCGCGCGCCACAGCCAGCGTCAATCTCCTTACATAAAACATTGACATTCCGGCATTTATTCCTATGTTCGGGGCACTTAAAGAGTCGGCGGCCAATACGGGCTTTGCCAGACTTGGGCGCGACAGATGCGCCCCTTTTCAGGAGCGTGCTACGACCCAAGTGACGATCTCCGGCGCGGAAGCCGGAACCAGCGAAGTTATTGATAACGCCCAGTCTTCCACGGAAGAAATGGCTTCGACTGAAGCGCCCAACGGCTTTGCTGCCCTGGGCCTTTCCCCCGAAATCCTCAAGGCGGTGGCCGACAGCGGCTACACCACCCCCACGCCGATCCAGGCACAGGGCATTCCCCATGCCTTGCAGCGGCGCGACCTGATCGGCATCGCCCAGACGGGCACCGGCAAGACCGCCAGCTTCACCCTGCCCATGATCGAAATGCTGTCCAAGGGACGCGCCAAGGCGCGCATGCCCCGGGCCCTGGTGCTGGAACCGACCCGCGAACTGGCAGACCAGGTGTCGGAGAACTTCACGCGCTACAGCAAATATTCCAAGCTTACCCATGCGCTGCTGATCGGCGGCACGGCCATGGACGAACAGATCAAGAAGCTGGATCGCGGCGTTGACGTGCTGATCGCCACGCCGGGCCGCCTGATGGACCATTTCGGGCGCGGCCGCATCCTGCTGTCCCAGGTCAACATCCTGGTGATTGACGAAGCCGACCGCATGCTGGACATGGGTTTCATTCCCGATGTCGAGGAAATCTGCAAGAAGCTGCCCTTCACCCGCCAGACGCTGTTTTATTCGGCCACCATGCCGCCGGAAATCCAGCGCCTGACCGACCAGTTCCTGCACAATCCGGTGCGGGTGGAAGTTTCGCGCCCCGCCACCACCGCCACCAACATCACCCAGGAACTGGTGATGATCCCCGCCAATGACTGGGCCAAGCGCGAGGCGCTGCGCCGCCTGATCCGCGAAGCCGAGCCGACGCTGAACAACGCCATCGTGTTCTGCAACCGCAAGCGCGATGTCGACGTCGTGGCCAAGTCGCTGGTCAAGCACGGCTTCGATGCCGCTCCCATCCATGGCGATCTGGACCAGTCGCTGCGCACCAAGACACTGGACCGTTTCCGCGCCGGGGACCTGAAAATCCTGATCGCCAGCGATGTCGCGGCGCGCGGGCTGGACGTTCCGGCCGTCAGCCATGTGTTCAATTTCGACGTGCCGATCCATGCCGACGACTATGTGCATCGCATCGGCCGCACCGGACGTGCGGGCCGCAGCGGCGCCGCTTTCATGCTGGCGTCATCGCGCGACGGAAAATATATCGAGGCGATCGAAAAGATCACCGGCCAGAAACTGGCGCGCCGGGAAATGATGGACATCGAAGTGCGCGAAGAGCGCAAGCCGCGCTTTGACGGCCCGCGCAGCGGCGGCCGCGACCGCGGCGGCAAGCGCGACAGCAAGCACCGCGACCGCCGTCCGCCGGACGGAAAATTCCATGACCAGGTGGCCGCCATCGAGCCGACCCAGATTCGCGAAGCGCAGGTCGAAACCAGCGCGCCCACGCCCGCCATCGCCGACGCCCCCAAGCCGGAGCAGAAGCGGCAGGAGCATCGCCATCACGACAAGCCGCGCCATGACAGGCCCAAACAGGACGGCCCAAGGCAAGATGGGCCGCGCCAGGAAAACCGCGACCGGGGCAGCCAGCGCCAGCACAATGAACGCGCCGCCCAGTCCGAGGCGGTGGACAAAAGCCAGCTTCCCGCCTTCCTGTTCCGGCCCGTGCCGGTGAAAAAGCCTGAATCCCCCAAGGGCTGATTTGCCGTCAGGCCGGGCATTTGCCGGCAAAAAAAGCTCCGATTAACCAAAGCTTGGGTTCCCCGCTTAACGCTTTTTTACCGCGTATTGCGCGAAGCTTTGCCCTGCCGCGCGTAATTGTAAGCGGTCAGTGGGGAATGGGACCGTGTTCAGATCGGATAGAGAACAAGCGCTCGCCAAGACCGCGATCGCCCTTATGGGGGAATGCAATGTCATTCCCGCGCCGGAAAATTTCGAACTTTTCTATGCCTTCGCCGCCGGTGAAAATCCGGGCGTGACGCAGGTGATCGGCGCCATGGTCGCCGCCAAGAAGCCGTTCACCCCCGAGATTCTCTCCGACCTGCGGCTGCGCTGCCTCTCAGGCGCCCGCGCCGCGCGCGCCATGGACAATGTCGGCACCGGCATCACGCAGGTCATTGACCATGTGCTGGTCAGGCTGGAATCGGCCGGCCGCCATGCCGAGGACTATACCAACACGCTGTCCGCCGCGACCGGCGAACTGGGCGCCAACCAGTCCCCCGACGACATGCGCAAGCTGGTGGAAGACCTGATTGCCGCCACCAAAGCGATGGAAGAGAAGACCCGGACACTTGAGGGTGAATTGCAGAAATCCTCGGAGCAGGTCAGCGACCTGCGCGGCAAGCTGGACGATGTGCGCAAGGAAAGCCTCACTGATCCCTTGACCGGCATTGCCAACCGCAAGGCTTTTGACGCCGCGATGGATACAGGCATGCTGGCGCTGGGCGAAGGCGAGAATGTCTGCCTGATGATGTGCGACATCGACCATTTCAAGAAATTCAACGACAGCTGGGGCCACCAGACCGGCGACCAGGTGTTGCGCCTGGTGGCGAACTGCCTGTCGGACAACGTCAAGGGCCGCGATACGGCCGCCCGTTATGGCGGCGAGGAATTTGGCGTGCTGCTCCGCGGCACCAGCCTGGCCGACGCCATTCATGTCGCCGACCAGATTCGCCTGGCGGTGCAGGGCCGCAAGCTGGTCAAGAAATCCACGGGCGATGTGCTGGGCACAATCACCATTTCGATCGGCGTGGCCCAGTTCGCCCCGGGCGATTCCATCGAAGCCGTGATCCGGCGGGCCGATGCCTGCCTTTATGGCGCCAAGCGCAGCGGCCGCAACATGGTGCTGGGCCAGGACGACCCCCGCGCCGCAACGCTGGTCCCCAGCGCGGCCTGAATTAGGCTCTTTCCTCTCCCCCGTCAGACGCTATGCTCCCGTGCATGGCCGAGCGAATTCCTTTTGACCATGTGCATGTGACGAGGCATGGCAGCGTCGCGGTCCTGGCACTCAGCCAACCCGAGGTCATGAATGCCGTTTCGCCGGCCATGATCGGCGGGGCGATGGCCGCGCTGGATTTCATTGAAAAGGACACGCAGTTTCGCGCCCTGGTCCTGACGGGCGAAGGCAAGGCTTTCTGCGCCGGCGCCAACCTGGCAGAAGTGGAGTTGGGCGAAGGCGGCGCCAGCCGCCTGCTGGAACGGGTCTATCATCCGTTCCAGCGTCGCTTGCGCGATTTGCGCATGCCGCTGGTGATGGCGGTGAACGGCCCGGCGGTCGGTATCGGCATGAGCTTCGCACTGTCCGGCGACCTGACGATTGCCGCCCGCAGCGCCTATTTCCTGCAGGGCTTCTCGCGCATCGGGCTGGTGCCGGATGGCGGCTCCAGCTGGCTGTTGCCGCGGCTGGTGGGACTGGCGCGGGCGCGCGAGTTGGCGCTGCTGGCTGAAAACCTGCCGGCCCAAAAGGCGCTGGTATGGGGCCTGATCAATTATGTGGCCGAGGACGAGAATTTGATGGCGGAGGCGCTGGCGCTGGCGCAGCGGTTGGCAAAGGGACCGGCGTCCTTGCGCCTGACACGCAAGTTATTGTGGGACAGCCCGGGCAATGCTTACGAAGATCAGCTGGCGCTGGAGCAAGCGGCGCAGCAGAAGGCGGCACAAAGCAAGGATTTTCAGGAAGGCGTTGCGGCCTTCCGGAACAAACGCCCGCCAAAATTCACGGGCGAATAGCTATTTCTTCTTTTTCACCGGCTTGGCGCGAGCGACGGCGTGCGCCGCGCGCGCCCAATCCGCAAACAGCTCCGGATCGTCATGGATCCGTTCGGGAATCGCGTAATAGTTCAGGCTGACTTTCTTGCCGCCCTTGGCGCTATAGGTGAAGGGCTTGGACTTTTCCGCAATATAGGCCTTGCGCGACTGGTCGTCGGTCTTGAGATAAATGCGGTCCTGTATCACCAGCCCGATCATCAGCCCATCCACGAACAGACCCTCGCCGCCAAACATGCGGCGCACGGCAATTCTCCCAAAGGCACTGAAAAGGTCGTCGAAGCGGGACGGATCGGCTTTCGCCATCAGCCGATCGCGGCGGGCGTTATGGAAACGCTTTCGCCACAGCCGCACGCGGCTGTCTGGTTCGGATTCTTGAACGTAAAGCGCGAACCCAGCTTGGTGGTCTCGAAGTCCAGTTCGGTGCCGATCAGGAACAGGATGGCGCTGGGCTCGATGAATATCTTCACGCCCTGGTCTTCCATCACCTCGTCATGCGGGCTGGTTTCTTCCGCATAATTCATGGTGTAGCTCATGCCGGCGCAGCCGCCATTGGTAACGCCCACCCGCACGCCCAGATACTTGCCCTGCGCATCCGTCATGATTTCGCGCAGGCGCACCGCGGCGGCTTCGCTCAAGCGGACCGGCTTGGGGCGTTCGCGGCGGGCCTTTTTGACCTGTGTTTCCATCAGTACATGTTCAATTCGAGTTTGGCTTCTTCGCTCATCCGCTCGGGCGTCCAGGGCGGATCGAAAGTCATGGCGACCTTGACCTCGCCAATGCCTTCCACCTTTTCCAGTGCGTCCTTGACCATGCCCGGCATTTCGCCGGCCACGGGGCAATTGGGCGCGGTCAGGGTCATGTCCACTGCAACATCCTTGTTGTCCGCGACATCGACCTTATAGATAAGCCCGAGTTCGTAAATGTCCACCGGGATTTCCGGGTCATAGACGGTCTTGAGGGCGGTCACCAGCTTGGAGGTGAACTCGTCCAATTCCTGCGGCGACAGGGCCGAACTGGTGATTTCTGCCTTGAGCGCGGGTTGGTCGGCGATCTCGCTCACGTCACGGCCCCCTCTTCCACCGCATTGTGAAAGGTGTGCCAGGCCAGAGTGGCGCATTTCACCCGCATGGGAAATTCGGACAGGCCGGACATGGCTTCGAGATGTTCGCGGTCGTCGGCGGACAGTTCGCCGGCGTCGTCGCCTTTCACCAGATGGACAAAGCCGTCCATCAGTTTCTGCGCTTCATCCAGGGTGCGGCCCGCCAGCATGTCGGTCATCAGGGAGGCCGAAGCCTGGCTGATGGCGCAGCCCTTGCCCTGGAACTTGATGTCGGCAACCCGGCTGTCTTCGCCCAGCACCAGCATCACGGTGACGCGGTCGCCGCACAAGGGATTGTAGCCCTCAGCCTTGTGGGTGGCATTGTCCAGCACCCCGAAATGCCGCGGATGCCGCGAATGGTCGAGGATCACTTCCTGGTAAAGTTCGCGCAGCGAATTATCCATGCCTAGCCCAAAATCTCCCGTGCCTTGCGCAGGCCCGCGATAAACACATCCACATCGGCGCGGCTGTTGTACAAGCCGAAGCTGGCACGGGTGGTGGAACCCACGCCGAACCGCTCCATCAGGACCTGGGCGCAATGATGCCCGGCCCGTACCGCCACGCCTTCCCTGTCCAATATGGTGGCGAGGTCGTGGGCATGCATCCCCTCGGCCTCAAAAGAAAGAATGGCGCCCTTGCCCGGCGCATCGCCGATCACCCGCGCCCAGCCAAGTTCCCCAATTTTGGAACGGGCATACGCATAAAGGTCCTGCTCGTGCGCCTTCACGGCAGCGCGATCAAAACCGGACAGATAATCAAGCGCCGCCGCCAGCCCGACCGTTTCAATGATCGGCGGAGTGCCGGCTTCAAAACGGGCGGGCGCGTCAGCATAGGTGACGATGTCCCGGGTGACTTCGCGGATCATTTCGCCGCCGCCATTGAAAGGGCGCATGGCTTTCAGGTGCGCGCGCCTGGCATAGAGCGCGCCGATGCCGGTGGGGCCATAAAGCTTGTGGCCGGTCAGGGCGTAGAAATCGATGTCCAGCGCCTGGACATCCACCAATTCATGCACGGCGCCCTGGCAGCCATCGGCCAGAACCGGCACGCCCTTGGCATGGGCGCGGGCGACAATATCCTTGAGCGGCGTCACTGTGCCCAGGACATTGGACATATGGGTGATGGCGACCAGTTTGGTCCTGGAATTGATCGCAGCATCCAGCGCCTCGAGATCGAGGCTGCCATCGTCACGGACATCTACCCATTTCAGCACCGCACCCTGGCGTTCGCGCAGGAAATGCCAGGGCACGATGTTGGAATGATGCTCCATCACCGACAGAAGGATTTCGTCGCCTGGCTGGATTTTCGGCGCCAGGAAGGAATAGGAAACCAGGTTGATGGCTTCCGTGCCGCCCTTGGTAAAGATGATCTCGTCTTCCCGCGCGGCGCCCAGGAATTTCTGCACGGTCCGGCGGGCCGCTTCATAGGCGTCCGTGGCCGCACCCGAAAGATAATGCACGCCGCGATGGACATTGGCGTAGTCGGTGCCGGCAAATTCGCTCATGGCGTCCAGCACCTGGCGCGGCTTTTGCGCCGAGGCGCCGCTGTCGAGATAAACCAGCTTCTTGCCATGGACCAGCCGTGACAGGATGGGGAAATCCGCCCTTGCGGCGGCGGCATCGAAGCTGGCGGTGATTTTGCCTTGCGCGGTCATGCCGACACCCGGCCCAAGGCGTCGTTGACGGCGCCGCGCACCTGTTCGCGCAGATCCGCGTTGGCGATGCCCGTCATGGCATCTTCCAGGAACGCATGGATCAGGAGTGCGCGGGCATCGGTTTCGGGTATGCCCCGGGCGCGCAGATAGAACAGCGAATCCGCGTCCAAGTCGCCCACCGCTGCGCCATGGGCACATTTGACATCGTCGGCGAAAATTTCCAGCTCGGGCTTGAGATCCGCCTCAGCCTGGCGGCTGAGCAACAGCGCCTTGGCGGTCTGGCGGCTGTCGGAGCCATTGGCGCCTTTTTCGACAGACACCTTGCCCTGATAGATGGCGCGGCTATTGCCGCCTGCCACTTTCTTGAAAAGCTGGGTGGAATGGGTGAGACCAACGGCATGGCTGATGCGGGTGGTGATATCGGCATGGTTGTCTTCGCCCAGGACAGAGACGCCGGACAAATTCGCTTCAGCGCCCTCGCCTTCCAAAGCAATATCCAGCTCAAGACGCGACAATTTTGCGCCAAAGCTGGCGTAATGACTGTGATATCCGGCGCCTGCCGCCAGCGTCATCGCCACTTCTTCCACCTGCACCGCGCCCGCGGCAACCGGCGCGATGCGGACATGATGCAGCTGCGCCTTCTCGCCCAGGACAATCTCGACACCGATATTGCGGCGATCGCAGCCCGCCAGATTTTCCTGGAGCGTGAGGGACGCACCGGCATCCATCACAATCAGGGCCCGCACATGGCCTGCGCCGGAAAATTCCAGCGCAAGAGGGCCAGCGGCCACTTTGGTGACATGCAGCGCAACGCCGCCCTGCGCATAGGCCAGGGATGCCGCGCTCATGACGCTTTCCTTCAACGACCCCAGATGCTTGCGCACCCATTCCGGCGCGTTCGGTTCGGCAAGGTCGAAAATCTCCACCCCCGCCGGCAATGGCCCAATATGCCAGCAGGCGGTGCCGTCGCTGAAACCTTCTTCGCCCAGCGCCCGCGCCAGGTCGGAATATTTCCATTCCTCGACCCGGCGATGCGGCACGCCCATGGCACGGTAATGCGACGCCGCCTGTTCGCGGCGCGCCACCGGCAAAGCGAGGGCAGACGAATTGCTCACGCCGCGTCCTTCACGATCTGGTCATAGCCCTTGGCTTCCAGTTCCAGCGCCAGCTCCTTGCCGCCTTCGGCGACAATGCGGCCCTTGGCCAGGACATGGATGCGGTCGGGCACAATGTAATCCAGCAGGCGCTGGTAATGGGTGATCACCAGCATGGCGCGCGACGGATCACGCAAGGCATTGACGCCTTCCGCCACCAGGCGCAGGGCGTCAATGTCGAGGCCGGAATCGGTTTCATCCAAAATTGCCAGCTTGGGTTCGAACAGCGACATCTGGAGAATCTCCAGTCGCTTCTTTTCCCCGCCGGAAAAACCGACATTGAGGGCGCGCTTGAGCATGTCCTCGGAGACATTCAGCGTTGCCGCCTTGGCCCGCACCGTCTTGAGCACGCCGATGGCATCCAGCTCCTTTTCCCCCCGCCCCCGGCGCTGGGCGTTGAGGGCGCTTTTCAGGAACATCATGGTGGTGACACCAGGAATTTCCACCGGATACTGCATCGCCAGGAACACGCCCTTGGCGGCGCGCTGCTCCGGCGGCATGGCGCCCAAATCTTCGCCATTATAGGTGATGGAGCCTTCGGTGATCTCGTAACCGGCGCGGCCCGCCAGGATATAAGACAGCGTGGACTTGCCCGAGCCGTTGGGGCCCATGATGGCGTGCACCTGGCCTGCAGCGATGCTGAGGTTCAATCCCTTGAGGATTTCCTTGCCGCCGACCGTGACATGAAGATTTTTGATCTCAAGCATGACTAACCCACTGAACCTTCCAGAGAAATTCCAACCAGTTTTTGCGCCTCGACCGCAAATTCCATCGGCAGCTGCTGCAGCACTTCCTTGCAAAACCCGTTGACGATCAGCGCCACCGCTTCTTCCTGCCCCAGGCCGCGTTGCAGGCAATAAAACAGCTGGTCGTCGGCGATCTTGGAGGTGGTCGCCTCATGTTCGATGCGGGCGGTGGGATTGCGGCTTTCGATATAGGGCACGGTATGGGCGCCGCAATCGCCGCCGATCAGCAGCGAGTCGCACTGGGTGAAATTGCGCGCATCTTCCGCCTTGCCATAGACGCTGACCTGGCCGCGATAGGTGTTCTGCGCCTTGCCGGCGCTGATGCCCTTGGAAATGATGCGGCTGCGCGTGTTCTTGCCCAGATGGATCATCTTGGTGCCGGTATCGGCCTGCTGGTAATGGTTGGCGATGGCGATGGAGTAGAATTCGCCCACGCTGCCGTCGCCGCGCAGGATGCAACTGGGATATTTCCAGGTGATGGCGGAGCCGGTTTCCACCTGGGTCCATGAAATTTTCGAGCGGTCGCCGCGGCAATCGCCGCGCTTGGTGACGAAATTATAAATGCCGCCCAAGCCATTTTCGTCGCCGGGGTACCAGTTCTGCACCGTGGAATATTTGATCTCGGCGCCTTCCAGCGCCACCAGCTCGACCACGGCGGCGTGCAGCTGGTTTTCATCGCGCTTGGGCGCGGTGCAGCCTTCCAGATAGGAGACGTAAGAGCCTTCATCGGCGATGATCAGGGTGCGTTCGAACTGGCCCGTCTCGCTGGCATTGATGCGGAAATAGGTGGAAAGCTCCATCGGGCAGCGCACGCCCTTGGGGACATAGACAAAGGTGCCGTCGGTGAATACCGCCGCGTTCAGGGTGGCGAAGAAATTGTCGGTCACCGGCACGACGGTGCCCAGATATTGCTTCACCAGATCGGGGTAATCGCGAATGGCTTCGCTGATCGGGCAGAAGATCACGCCGACCTCGTTCAGCTTGTCCTTGAAGGTGGTCGCCACCGAAACCGAATCGAACACCGCGTCCACCGCAACGCCGGCCAGCGCCATCTGCTCATTCAGCGGGATGCCCAGCTTCTTGTAGGTTTCCAGCAACTTGGGGTCGACTTCATCCAGCGACTGCTTCAAGGGCGTGTTCTTGGGCGCGGCGTAATAATAGGCATTCTGGTAATCGATCTTGGGATAGTGGACGCGCGCCCAGTTGGGCTCTTTCATTTCGCCCCAGCGCCTGAAGGCGCCCAGGCGCCAATCCAGCATCCATTGCGGTTCGCCCTTCTTGGCAGAGACAAAGCGCACCGTGTCTTCCGACAGGCCCTTGGGCGCCTTCTCCATCTCGATATCGGTGACGAAGCCGTATTTGTACTTCTCGCCGATGGCGGCAACAGTATTCTTGGTGTCGGCGGCAGCGGAGGACATGGTTATGCCGCCCTTTCTTTGAGGCGGGAATTCAGGCGCAGCAGCGAGGCGACCACGGCGTCCGCGTCAGCGGCGGTCGAGTTCCAGCCAAAGCTGACGCGCAGGGACGCGCCGGCGAGATTCTCATCCACGCCCATGGCCGACAACACATGCGAAGGCGTGATCTTGCCCGAGGAGCAGGAGGAGCCCGACGATACCAGCACGCCATCCAGGTCGAGCGCGATGACGATATTCTCGCCCGTCAGGCCCGGCACCGCGACATTGGAGGTACTGCACAGGCGGGGCACTTTGTCACCAAACACCGTTACGCCGGGAATTGCGGCTTTCAGCTTTTTCTCGAAATCGTCGCGCAGCTGCGCCACGCGGACCCGTTCCTCGCCATCACCCTGAACGGCGCGGGCGGCTGCGCCGAAACCGGCGATACCGGAAAGATTTTCCGTGCCGGCGCGCAGGCCCTTTTGCTGGCCGCCGCCCACAAGCTGCGGCGCAAAAGGCGCGCCGGAGCGCACGATGAGCGCGCCTGCGCCCTGCGGTCCGCCCAGCTTGTGGCCGGACAGGGTCATGTAATCGCACAGCGAAAAATCCAATTCAGTTTTCCCCGCCGCGGTTACCGCGTCCACCAGCAGCAGCGCGCCCGCTTCCCGTACCAGGCGCGATATTTCCGGAAGTGGCTGCACCACGCCGGTTTCATTGTTGGCGGCCATGACCGCCACCAGGGCGCGGCCCTTGCCTTCGCGCAAGGCCACCCGCAGAGCTTCTGTATCCAGCACGCCATCGGCGGTGACGGGAAGAATTTCCAGCCGCAGGCCGGGCACTTTTTCACCCAGGCGCTGCGCCGCCTTCAGGACGGAGCTATGTTCGATGGCGGACACGAACAGCCGCGTAATGCGCACCGGCTTTTCACCTTCCACCATTGCGCCTTCGATGGCGCCTGCCAGCGCCAGGGAATTGCTTTCCGTGGCGCCGCTGGTGAAAATCACTTCGTCGGGCCTGGCGCCCACAAGGCTGGCCACCGCTTCACGCGCATTCTCGACCAGCGCATGCGCCGCCCGCCCTGCCGCATGCACCGAGGCGGGATTGCCGCCAATGGTGAGCGCGTGCAGCACCGCATCCCGGCATTCGGGACGCAGCGGCGAGGTCGCATTGTGGTCGCAATAATGCATGGCTTATTCGGCCGCGACGGTTTCTTCGGGACGGCCCGCGTCGTTGCAGGGCTTGGCGCGGCCCAGCACGCGCTTTTCCACCACATCGGCGAGCGACACGGAGGAGAGGAATACATGGATCTGCTGGCCAAGCTCTTCCCACAAATCGTGGGTGACGCAGCGTGCGCCAGTCTTGGTGCAGCCCTTGGCGCTGCCAGTCTTGCAGCGGGTGGCGGCAATGGGTTCATCCACCGCCACGATGATGTCAGCGATGCGCAGGTCCGAAGAGGCGCGCGACAGGCGATAGCCGCCGCCGGGCCCGCGAACGCTGGTGACAAGGCCGCCGCGCCGCAGCTTGGCGAAAAGCTGTTCGAGGTAAGACAGGGAAATATCCTGGCGCGCCGCAATGTCGGCCAGGGCAACGGGCTTTGAATCCGGCGCATGACCCGCCAGGTCCGCCATCGCCATTACCGCATAGCGGCCCTTGGTGCTCAGCCTCATGGCCGATCTCCTTTTCTTCTCTTATGGTCGCACGGCCTGGCGCGAACCGCTTCGCACTCGCGGGGCCGATGCTCCTAAGCGATTTTTCTTGGGGTGGCCGGAGCCCTTGGTGTAAGAAGCGCGGCCTGCCCTGGAAAAACGCCTGTAATTCCAGCGGTCTGGGTATAGAATTCCCCACTAACGCGGTCAAGTATTCAGACGGGCCTGATCTGTGTATAGTTAAGTACCTGATAAACAACAGTTTTATTTGTTGTTTTTGGGATAAAAGTCCGACTTTCCTGATATGCCAAAATCGCACACCCGCCAGCCTCCAAGCCCATAGGACCATCCGGCATGCCCGACATCATTCTTCCCGGCTCGGCTGGCCGCATCGAGGCCCGTTACCAGCGCCAAAAAGCCCCCGGCGCGCCCATGGCCCTGGTGCTGCATCCCCATCCCCAGTTCGGCGGGACGATGAACAATCCGCTGGTCTATGACCTGTTTCACATGTTCCACGGGCTGGGCTGCACCACGGTGCGCTTCAATTTCCGCGGCGTGGGCCGCAGCCAGGGCAGCTTCGACAATGGCTCGGGCGAACTCAGTGACGCCGCCGCCGTGCTGGACTGGATGAACACTCTCTATCCCAATCCGTCCAATGTCTGGGTGTGCGGCATCTCCTTCGGCGCCTGGATCGGGATGCAGCTTTTGATGCGCCGGCCGGAAATCACCGGCTTCGTTTCCATCGCCCCGCCTGCCAGCATGTATGACTTCGCCTTCCTGGCGCCCTGCCCGGCCTCGGGCCTGATCGTGCATGGCACCAAGGACAATGTGGTGCCGGAAGCCGACGTCCAGAAACTGGTGGACCGCCTGACCGCGCAGAAGGGCATCAAGATCACCTATGACAAGATCGAAGGCGCCAATCATTTCTTCGACAAGCGCGAAGCCGATGTCGTGGAAACGGTGAAGGGCTATGTCTCGAACATGATGAGCAAGCCGCGCGAAGGCCGCTAAGTCTTTTTGTGGAATTTCCCGCCGGTGATGGGCTGCGCCACGCCTGTGGTGGTCGGCAGGGACAGCGGCAATCCTTTTTTGGACCGCGCCGCCAGATAAGCGAAGGCTTCGGCCTCCAGCGCATCGCCGTTCCAGCCTGCGTCTTCCGCCGTCAAAACCTGCGCATTGACACGGGCTTTCAGCATGGCCATCAGCGTTTTGTTGTGGCGCCCGCCGCCGCACACGATCCATGTTGCGGCAGGATCAGGAAAATGCTCGCGCGCCTTTGCGATGGAAGCGGCGGTAAAAGCTGTGAGCGTGGCTGCGCCATCCGCGGGAGAGAGGTTTTTCACCGCATCAATCCCGAAATCCATCCTGTCGAGAGACTTTGGCGGCACGCGATCAAAAAATGCGTTGGCCAGCATTTTTTCCAGCGCCACGTCATTCACCTTGCCGGTGGCGGCGAAGGCGCCGCCCTCATCGACGGGCGTGCCGGAATGGGTGTGCATCCAGTCGTCAATCGGCGCATTGCCCGGACCGGTATCAAACGCCAGCACCAGGTCACCTGATATATAAGTGACATTGGCGACGCCGCCGATATTCACCAGGACCAGCGGCGGCGTGAGTTCGGACGTGCGCGCCAGTGCGGCATGATAAAGCGGCGCCAGCGGCGCGCCCTGCCCGCCCGCCTTGACATCGGCGCTGCGGAAATCATTGACCACATCTATTCCCGTCAGCCGCGCCAGAAAGGCGCCGTCGCCGATCTGCCAGGTCCAGCGCTGGGCCGGACGATGCAGGATGGTCTGGCCGTGAAAGCCGATCAGGGCCACATCCGCGGCGGCAAGGCCGGCCTTGGCGAGCAGCGCCTTGACGGCTTCGGCATGGGCCTGGGTCAAATATTGCCCGGCGTCGCGGATGGAATGGGGCACGGGCCCGCCCGCGGCCACTTTTTGCGCCATGTCCAACGCCGCCCTGAGCAAGGCGCGCGTTTGCGGGGTATAGGCGATGGTCAGGCTGGGGCCGGGACGGACGATATCAACCCCGTCGGTCTCGACCAGGGCGGCATCCACCCCGTCCAGGGAGGTGCCGCTCATCAGGCCTATGACTTTCAAGATTTCTGACATTCGTGCTATTGCCCGCTTCGCCGCAACCCAGAGTCTATAGCATGCCCGCCGCGCCCCAATTCCAGTCCGAATTCCTCCGCACCTTCGTGGAGCGCGGGGCTTATTATGACTGTTCCGGCCCGGCAGAACTGGACGGGCTGTTCGCCAAGGAACGCGTCACTGCCTATATCGGCTTTGACTGCACCGCCGACTCCTTGCATGTCGGCAGCCTGGTGCAGCTGATGACCTTGCGCCGGCTGCAGCAGGCGGGTCACAAGCCCATCCTGCTGATGGGCGGCGGCACCACCAAGGCGGGCGATCCCAGCGGCAAGGACGAGACGCGCCAGCTTTTGACCAATGAGCAGATCGAAGCCAACAAGCAGTCCATCCTGTCGGGCATCCGCCATCTCTTGAAATTCGGCGACGGCCCCAGCGACGCTATCCTGGTGGACAATGCGCAATGGCTGGACAAGCTCGAATGGATTCCCTTCCTGCGCGAAGTGGGGCGGCATTTCTCGGTCAACCGCATGTTGTCGATGGAGAGCGTCAAGCTGCGGCTGGACCGCGAGCAGCCGCTGTCCTTCCTGGAATTCAATTATTCCATCATGCAGGCCTATGACTTTGTCGAACTCTACAAGCGCTATGGCTGCCGCGTGCAAAGCTCCGGCTCCGACCAGTGGGGCAATGTCGTGTCCGGCATCGATTTGGGCCACCGCCTGGTGGGTACCCAGTTTTACGGGCTGACCACGCCCCTGATCACCACGGCGTCGGGCGCCAAGATGGGCAAGACGGCGGCGGGCGCGGTGTGGCTGAATGCGGGTCGCGTCTCGCCCTATGATTACTGGCAATTCTGGCGCAACACCGAAGATGGCGATGTCGGCCGCTTCCTGCGCCTGTTTACCGACATGCCGCTGGCGGAAATCAAGCGGCTGGAATCGCTGCAAGGCGCGGAACTGAACGACGCGAAAAAGATCCTGGCGACTGCCGCCACGGCCATCCTGCATGGCAGCGAAGCGGCCGACAAAGCTGCCGATACGGCGCGGCGGGCCTTTGAAGACGGCGCCATGGCGGAAGGCCTGCCGACCATCACGGCGAAGCTTCCTGATGGTATCTTGAACCTGGCGGTGGCGGCGGGATTGGCCGCGTCCAATTCCGAAGCGCGAAAGCTCATCACCAACAATGGCCTCAAGCTGAATGATGCGGCCGTGAGCGATCCCAAGCTGATGGTTGATGCGTCCGCCCTGAATGCCGATGGTGTTCTGAAACTGTCCAGCGGCAAGAAAAAGCACGTGCTGGTGAAGCCCGCCTAATTCGCAGACGGCTTGGGCGGGGGCGTGGATTGCGCATCCTGCGTCGGCGGTGGCGGCGTCACGTTCGCGCCGGGTGCGTTGGACGGCGCATTGGCCGCCGTCGGAATGTGACCTTCAAAAATGCGGCGCAGGATGCCGGGGGTCAGTGCCGACAGCGGGTTGACGCTGATGCTGGGCTGGTCGGCATTGCCGGTGGCGGAATAAGTCACGCCGAAAATGCCTTCGCCTTTTTTGGACGCCAGCAAATCGCCCAGCAGCGGGATATTGCTGACCATGGAGTTGAGGCCGAAGGCCGGCACCAGCGAGCCTTTCAGCGCGATCTGGTTTTTGGGGCGGTCAATATACCCATCTGCCGAGGCGCCGATGGCGGGCCCCGCGGCGCGGCTGTCCTTGACGCTGATGACGCTGTTTTTGGAACTGAAGGGCACGTCAAGACTGTCCACCGTGATCCCGCTGCCGCCCATCAGGTCGCCCAGGCCGGTCAGCGAACCGGCGGAGAAGAGCCGCGTCAGGAAGGGCTGGTTGACCATGGTGAAATCGTCAATGTCGAGCTTGCCGGTATAATCGGGCGCCGGCCCTGCGATTTCCGGATCCGTCGCCTTGCCAGGCATGGTCGCCGTCAGGGCAAGCTTGCCGCCGCGCAGCGAGTCAAAGGCGAACATGCCGCGGATCAGCATGCCGGCATCGCCCGCGGTCAAAGTGAGCTTGCGCCCGGCGGGGAGTGCTTCGATGTTCGCGGCCAGCGGCCCCGTGCGGGTGACGCCCGCCTGGGTCAGCGTGCCCGACAGCATCAGCGTCCCGGGACGATTGCCCACCCCGCTCAAATCCAGAGCGAAAGGCGCAATCACAACGCCATCGCGCATCGCCGCCCGGTCGAGCCTGGCATCAATGCGAAAGGCGCCGTTCGGCGTCTCGTCCGGGGCCGGCGCGCTGGCATTCGCGCCCGACGAATTGGTGTTGCCGTCGCGGCCCACCAGCGAAATATCCATCGAATGGCCGCGCAGCGTGTAGCTGTCCAGTTGGGGCGTGCGCGCCAGGGTGAAGGAGAGGTCGTTGAGCGTGCCCATTTTCACAGACGGAAAATTGAGCGTGGTCAGCACGCCATTGCGGTCAAAATTTGCCGTGCCATTGGCCGCCAAATTGGGCCCGGTGACGCGGATGGTTTCATCGGCGATATTGTCGTTGGCGCCGAAATTGACATTGATGCGGCCCATTGCAGCCTGCCCGGCCGGCTTGCCCAGGTGAACGATGGGGATCAGCAGCGCGGCCGGCGTCAGGTCCAGTTGCAAATCCGCGGTGCGGAGCGACCCGCGATTGCCCAGCAGCGTGCCATTCACGCCCACCGGACCGGTCAGGATATTGACCAGTCCGACCTTGAGGGCGGCGCGGCCGGCATCGGTGATCTGGCCCTTGACGTTCAGTTTGGTGGTGATGGGCAGGCTGGTCTTGAAGTCTTCCACCCAATCCACGGTCAGACGGGAATCGGCGAGATTGAGGGTGCCGGTTTGATGAAGTGTGTTGTTGTCTATGGCAAATTCGACATTGCCGTTGGTGAGCTGCAGCCGTCCCAGCGTGACGCCGAAATTCTGCACACCGGCTTTCACCAGGATGCCGATATCATCCACTTTCAAATTCGCCAGCATGGGCACCTTGACCATGAGGTCCAGGCTGGCCGTGCCGGTGGTCAGTTTTGGGTCAACCCCGAAGCGGGTGGGGTAGCCCAGCGGCTTCATGTCGATCAGCGTCATCACTTCGGGCATGGCGCCGTCGACATGGGCGCTGAACTCGCCCACCGTGCCGGTGACATGCAGGGTGGGGATCAGGGCGCGCCCCTTTGTAACGACAAGATTGCCGACGCGGCCGGTGGTGAAATCGGCGGCAAAGGTGTCGCCTGTCAGAAGCGCGCTCCCCGCCACGCCGGTAAGGCGGGTCAGGCCCTTGATGTAGCTGCCTTCCACGCCGGACATCTGGAATGCCATGCGCAGCGAGTCTTCCGGCAGGATGGGCTGGTCCCACATGCCCGGCGTCAACCGTGTCTCGAAACTGATCGTGCCCACATTGCCGGCGAAGATATTTTCGTCGATCCATTCGCGCGCGCCCGGCGCCACTTGCAGGGGCCAGTAGCGCATCAGGGTGCGCGCACCCGTCGGCGCCAGGCTGCCGGTCAGCATGAAGCCCGGTGTCTGGCCCGGCTGGCCCAGCTGGATGCCGCCCGAGACATTGACGGCAAAGCCGGGCGCGGCGACGGCCAGGCGCTCGATGCTGAAATTGCGGTTTACCGCGTGCCACACCCCGCGGAAGTCGGCCTTTTGCAGCGTGATGGCGCCGGGGAATATGCCCGGCATGTCCAGGGCCGCGTTGGCGGTGGAAAGCGTCGCGGCGATGCTGTCCATCGTGCCCTTGGCATCAAAGCCGAGATCTGCACCGCCCTTTAACTGGACCTTGGCTTCCCTTGCGTCCAAACCGGCCTGGCTCAGCGACAGGTGGTTGCGCGCGCCATCATAATGGCCCGCCAGGTGCAGCGCGCGCACATGAAGCGCCTTGCCTTTCAGCGCAGCAAAGGGAATCTCGCCCGATGCCGTCATTTCAAAATCGGTCTGGCTGATATGCTTGCGAAACAGGACCGTGAACTGCGTTGATATATCGGTGGTGAGCGGAATGTTGCGCAGCGGCGCGAACAAGGGCGCATTGGCGCCCAGGGCGGCCAGGTCGAGGTGCGCGATGGCAGCATTGCCGCTGATCGGGCCGTCATTGGAGGGCAACAGAAGATCGGCCTTCACATGTGCGGACTTGCCCGAAATTGTAACGTCGGTGTCCAGCAAGGCCGCGATATTGTCGCCCCGCGCGGTCATCGACAGGTTGGCGCGCGGCGCGACCAGATTGAGCCCGGTCACTTCGTCAAACACTGTCAGATGGGCATTGCGCACCGCAAAGCTCTTGAGTGAGGTCCCGCCCGGCCCCTTGGACTCAATCAAGTCGCTGAGGCGGGCGTAAACGTCGTTGGCAGGATCGCCGACCTCGCCCAGCCGGATGCCGCCATCCTTCATGTGCACCAGGCGGAAGGCGACGCCGACAAGGGTGATGCGCTGGACCGCGACTTCACCATGCAGGAAGGGTGCGACGGCCAGATCAATATCGGCCTTTGGCGCGGCGACAACCACCTTGCCCGTGGTGTCCAGGATGCGCGCGCCCAAGACCACCAAATTGACCCGGTTCTGCTCGCGGTCCCATTCGATGGCCGCCTTGTCATATTGCAGGGTGATGCCAGGCAGGGCGCTCTGGATCGCCCCGGCCAGGCTTTCCTGCAGCGGGCCCAGCGAAACCGGCCCCACCAGCAGCCGGATGCCCGCCCCGACCGCAAAAAACACCAGCGCAGCAACCAGCGCGCCCATGCTGAGGGCGGCGTGGCTGATGTGATGGGCCTTCACATAATTGGAAAAAGGCAGCTTCAAACAGGCTTATCCCAGTGGGGGCGGTACCTTTACCGCGTCTGTTGGACTTAAAAAGGGCAGAGAGTCCAGCACCTTGCAAACGAATTTTGCATTGCTTTGGTCTCATGGGGCCGCCTAAATTGGCCCCTGGGCTGCGGAATAGGCGAAATGGCGTTGCAGGCGGGTGATAAAGCCCCGAATTTCAAGCTGGAAAGTGACGCTGGCGCGGTCACCAGGGCGGGCCTCAAGGGCAAGCCTTACATTGTCTATTTCTACCCCAAGGACGACACCTCCGGCTGCACCAAGGAAGCGATCGATTTCTCCGCCGCGGCCAAAAAATTCGCAAAACTGGGGGTTTTCGTGCTGGGCGTATCCAAAGACAGCCTGGCCAGCCACCAAAAATTCAAGACCAAGCACAAGCTCAAGATCGCGCTGGGCTCCGATCCGGACATCAAGATGGCGCAGGATTGGGACGTCTGGGTGGAGAAAAGCCTTTATGGCCGAAAATATATGGGCCTGGAACGCGCCACCTTCCTTGTGGACGCCAAGGGCGTGATTGCCCAGGCGTGGCACAAGGTGAAGGTGCCCGGCCATGTCGAAGCCGTGCTTGCCGCGGCAAAAACGCTATGAAAAAGCGCAATCCCATGAAAGCCTTTGGGCCGCGGTTAACCTCAAGATCCTTTTTCTGGCAACGCGGCTTGATCGGCAAAGGCCGTGGGGTTGAAATGCCGGATGGGGGTTCCGCCATGAGGGCGCCTAAGGGCAACGACACGTCGCCGACACTGCTCGAACGCGTCTGGGCCTGGCTCCATGAGACCTTCCCGGAACTGCAGATCTATATCCGCAGCGATGGCCGGGTGCAGTTCTTCACATTTGGCCCGTCCCTGCAGGCGACCCTGGCCGGGCTGGCCCTGATCTTCCTGGGCTGGGTGGCCTTCGCCACGGTCAATGTGGTGTTCAAGGACCGCATCATCGCCGCCAAGGACCATCGCTTCCAGCAGATGCAGTCGGCCTATGAAAACCGCCTCGCGGATTTGCAGATTTCCTATGACGAACTGAACGGTGCGCTGGTGGGAGCCGAGGACAAGTTCAAGGCCACCGCCGATGCGCTGACATCCAAGCAGAATGCCATTTCCGGTTTCCTCAACCGCCGCGCCCAGGTGGAAGCCTCCATCGGGTTTCGTGCGCCGGCGCAGGCGCCGGCGATCATCAATTCCGTACAGGGCTCCTCTGACCATGGCGCCGCCAGCGACAGCGTCGGCTTTTCCGGCGTCACGATCCCGTCAGATAGCGACGAAGCGGATTCCTCCCTGGTCATGATGCCGGGTCCTGTCTTGCCGCAACCGCGCGTGCAGAAAGCCACCAGGGCCAGCCTGCTGGACGACGCCTTCAAGCGCGTCAGCAAGCTGGCATCGGCCCTGTTCGACCGCCGCGCCCCCTCGCCCATCCAGGTTTCCGCCGCCTATGCCAGCCATCCCGCCCTCAAAGCGATGGCGCAACAGACTGCAAGGCTGGCGGCACTGAGCCAGCAACAGACCCAGTTGATGGCGCGCACCGAAATCGCGCTGGACCAGGATGTGGGCCTGCTGCGCGCCACGGTGAAACGCACCGGCATCAATCCGGACCAGTTCCTGCGCAAGTTCCAGTCGGCTGATGGCATTGGCGGGCCGGAAATTGCCCTCGACCAGGTGCATATCGAAGGCATGGCGGACGCGAAATTCGACCAAGCCTATCTGCGGGCCGGTGCGGTGCTGGACGAACTCAACACCCTCTCGTCCGAAATGGGACATATCCCCCTCACCACACCGGTGACCGGCGCCGCCTTCGACCGGTCCAGCGGCTTTGGCTCGCGCGTAGACCCCTTCACCCGCCGTTATTCCTTCCATCCCGGCGTGGATTTCGCCGGCCCCTGGGGCGCCAGCGTGCTGGCCACTGCCCCCGGCAAGGTTGTTTTCGCGGGCAGCCGGGGCGGCTATGGCAACATGGTGGAAATCGATCACGGCTTTGGCCTGCACACCCGCTATGGGCATCTGTCCAGGATCACCGTGGCCGTGGGCGCCAAGATCGGCAAAGGTTCCCAGGTGGGCCGCATGGGTTCCACGGGCCGCAGCACGGGACCTCACGTCCATTACGAAATCTGGTATGATAATGTGGTACGCAACCCGAATAACTTCATAGAGGCCGGCCGTCATGTTCTCTAAAAGCAAGGACCCTGTCGCCCCCGCGCCCATGGCTGCCATCCCACAGGCCGCCGCCAAGCGTCCCGGCCGCAACACGGCGCCTTCCATCATCAGCGCAGACCTCACCGTGACCGGTACGCTGGTTTCCAATGGCGATATCCAGATTGACGGCGTGGTGGAGGGCGATGTGCGCAGCGTTGGACTGGTGATCGGCGAGAAAGCGGAAATCCATGGCGAGATCCTGGCCGAAGATTTGACGGTGCGGGGCCGGGTGATCGGCCGCATCCGCGCCCGCAAGGTGCAACTCTCCGCCACCGCCCATGTCGAAGGCGACATTTTGCACGAAGCCTTTGCCGTGGAAGCGGGCGCCTTCTTTGAAGGCAATTGCCGCCACAGCGACAATCCGCTGGGCGATGAACAGCGCAAGCCCGCTGCCCCGGCACAGCAGGGCTATGATACGCAGAACACCCCGCGCACCGGCCTTGCCGGGTTGGCGCCGCTGGGACAGACCGCTTAAGCACGCCATCTACAAAACATCGCTATTTCCGTAGATCGCGAGCGAGCGCCTCAGCGAGAATGGGAACGCTTGCTTGAAAATATTCAGCGGCGCGACGCGGATTATTTATCAAATCCTGCCGACTGGCAAACGAATGAGAAGCGTCAAACGGAAACGTTGGAGACTTTTTTCCATACACGTATAGATTCTGAAACAGCGTCTTTCCCGTTGTTCTGTCCGTAAGCCGAGCGGAGAGAATTGCTGTCGGGGTGTAAACTGAAGAAAACATTTCTGTTTCGTATATAAAAACAATGCTGGCATCCAAAACGGCGTCTGCGCTGTTGTCTACCGCGGCGTATGTGGGCCACTCTCCAAAAGGATGTGTGAGGATCTGCTCGGTAATAGCGTACCCACTCTTATCCAGCGCTTGCGTTAGTCCGATACGAAAATCTTTCGCAAATTTGGGGTCAAGTGCCTTCATTTCGGCATCAAAATCGCCAGCCTTAATGGCGGATTCCAGAGTGGAAGCTGTTATGGAGCCTCCCACCACACCACCAATGCCTGCGCCAACGCCCATTGCGATAGGCAGATTTCCATCCATCGCGAAATATTGACGGGGCTCCTCGGGACCCACGATAGCAATTTTATGAATGAGCGCTGATCGACTTGGGTCCAAGCTTACGGGACTGTTGGCACAAGCAGACAGCCCTAGCGATATCGAAAGAGCCAGAGGTCTCCACAATGAGCAGCACGTTTTCATGCTTTACTCTCCGTGATTCGGTTCAGCGCTCTAATTATTCCAAGTCTTCGATTTTCTCTTTGGGCTTGCCGCCGACGGCCTGCGCCAATGCAGCCGCCATGAAGGGGTCCAGATCGCCGTCCAGCACGTCGGAGGGCGTGCGGCTTTCCACGCCGGTGCGCAAATCCTTCACGAGCTGGTAGGGCTGCAGCACATAAGAGCGGATCTGGTGGCCCCAGCCCATTTCGGATTTCTCGCCGACAAAGGCGCCGGTCTCGTCCTTCTTCTTCTGCAATTCGATTTCATACAGCTTGGCCTTGAGCATGTCCCAGCAATTGGCCTTGTTCTGGTGCTGGCTGCGCTCGGTCTGGCAGGCCACCGCGATGTTGGTGGGGATATGCGTGATGCGCACGGCGCTTTCGGTCTTGTTGACGTGCTGGCCGCCGGCGCCGGATGCGCGATAGACGTCGATGCGCACGTCTTTTTCCGGAATGTCGATATTGATGGTCTGGTCGATCACCGGATAGACCGTCACGCTTGAAAAGGAGGTGTGGCGGCGGGCGTTGGAATCGAAGGGCGAGATGCGCACCAGCCGGTGCACGCCGGCTTCCGATTTCAGCCAGCCATAGGCATTCTCGCCATTGACCCGGATGGTGGCGGATTTCAGGCCCGCGCCCTCGCCTTCGCTTTCCTCGATCAGTTGCAGCTTGTAGCCATGTTTCTCGGCCCAGCGCGTGTACATGCGAAACAGCATCGAGGCCCAGTCCTGGCTTTCGGTGCCGCCGGCCCCGGCATGGACTTCCAGATAGGCGTCAAAGCCGTCCGCTTCGCCCGAGAGCATGGATTGCAGCCGCTGCTGCTCGGCGCGTTTGGCCAGGGCGGCCACGGCCTTTTCCGCATCCGCCACCATGGCGGCGTCATTTTCGGCTTCGGCCATTTCGATCAGGCCGGTGGCGTCGGCCAGCTCATTCTCAAGCCCCCGCACGGCGGATAACGACGTGTCGAGCTTCTGGCGTTCGCGCATCAGTTTCTGCGCGGCCTGGGCGTCATTCCAGATGGACGGGTCTTCGGCCTTGGCGTTCAGTTCATCCAGGCGGCGCAGGGATTTGTCCCAGTCAAAGATGCCTCCTCAGCAGGGCGATGGCCTGCTGGATGTCGGCAATCAGACGTTCAGTTTCCGGACGCACTAGTAGAGTCCTCCCATACCTTCGCCGACTTCGCCCGGCGTCGGACGTGTCACGGGCGCGCTGCCCGCAGCGCCGTCCGGGCCGGAGGAGCTGAGCAGGCCATCTCCCGCGCCGATGACGGCATCAAGCGGGGCATTGGCCTCGCCTGGCGCGGTGCCGGCCTTGAAGGCTTCCATGATGGCGCCCGGCGTTCCCGCCGGCACCGGATTGCCGCTTTTCCAGTCCACCGGAATTTCCTCGATGCCTTGTGCAACACGGAAGGGGATGGGCGGCTGGTCGGCCAGCGCACCCTTCATGAAATCGCGGAAGATGGGCGCGGCCACGGTGGCGCCCTGTTCGTCTTCGCCGATGGCGTCCTTGCCCAAGGTGCGCGGATCGTCGAAGCCGACATAGACGCCAGCAGCAAGGTCGGGCGAGAAACCCACGAACCAGGTATCCTTGGAATCCGACGAGGTGCCGGTCTTGCCGGCCAGCGGCTTTTCCAGCACGCGCAGCGAACGGCCGGTGCCGCGCTGGACCACGCCTTCCAGGATGGAAACCATCTGGTAGGCGGTCCGCGAGTCGATGATCTGCTCGCGCGTATCGGACAGCAGCGGCTCCTGCTGCCCATGCCAGGACGCGTCGTTGCAGCCTTCGCAATTGCGCATGTCATGGCGCCAGATGGTGCGGCCGTTGCGGTCCTGGATGCGGTCAATCAGCGAGGGCTGGATTTTCTTGCCGCCATTCACGAATTCCGAATAACCCGTGACCATGCGCAGCAGCGTGGTTTCATAGGCGCCCAGCGAATTGGCGATCAGCGGCGGCAGCTTGTTATAAACGCCAAAGCGGATGGGATAGGGCACGACCTTGGCCATGCCCAGATCATGCGCCAGCCGCACCGTCATGACGTTGCGCGACAATTCGATGCCCCGGCGCAGCGTGGTGTCCCCCAGGAATTCATGTTCGAAATTTTCCGGCCGCCAGATGCCCTGCCCCGGGCCCATGTCCATGACAAAGGGCGCGTCCAGCACCTTGGTGGCGGGCGTATAGCCATTGTCCAGCGCCGCGACATAGACGAAAGGCTTGAAGGCGGAACCGGGCTGGCGCATCGCCTGCATGGCGCGGTCGAATTGCGACGAGGCGTAGGAGAAGCCACCCGACAAAGCCAGCACGCGGCCGGTGTGCGGATCCATCGCCACGATGGCGCCGTTCACCTGCGGAATCTGGCGCAGGCCATATTCACCGGGCTTGCCGCCCTCTTCCTTCGTCAAAGGCTCGACAAAGAAAACATCGCCAGGCTTGGCGACAAGCTGCGGCCGGTCCGGCACCGCGCCCCAGCGCTGATCCGGCAGTTCCGGCCGCGCCCATTTAAGCCCGTTATAAGTCAGCGTCGCCGTGGTGCCGTCGCGAAAACCAATGGTGATGTTTTTTCCGCTATAGCCCAGCGCCACCGCAAGCTTCCAGGTCTCGATGCCCGACTGGTTGTCGGGATTGCGGGCCAGCGCCGACAGTTCGGATTTCCAGTCGCCACCCGCATCAACATGCAACTTGGCGCCGCGCCAGCCATGGCGGCGGTCATAGCGCACAAGGCCGGAGCGCAGCGCGCTGACCGCATAATTCTGCAGGCGGGTATCAAGCGAAGCACGCACCTGGAGGCCGCCATCCAGCACCGCCTTGGAGCCGAACTGCTTGTAGAGAAGGCGGCGCACTTCCTCGACATAGTAATCCACGTCGGCCGCCTGGGAGCCCAGCGCACGGGTCTGGGTCACCAGCGGCTCGGCGCGGGCCGCCGTAGCCTGCTCATCGGTGATGTAGCCATTGTCGGCCATCTGGCCGATCACCCAGTCGCGCCGCTCGCGTGCACCCTTGTTGTTGCGCACCGGATCGTAGCTGGACGGCGCCTTGGGCAGGGCCGCCAGGAACGCCACTTCCGCGATATCGAGTTCGTCCAGCGACTTGCCGAAATAATTCAGGGCCGCGGAACCCACGCCATAGGAATTCTCGCCCAGGTAAATCTCGTTGAGATAGAGCTCGAGAATCTTATCCTTGGGATAGGTCGCATCAATGCGGATGGCCAGGATCGCTTCACGGATCTTGCGGCTGAACTTCACATCCGAATTGAGCAGGAAATTCTTGGCCACCTGCTGGGTGATGGTGGACGCGCCTTCCAGTCGCTTGTGGTTCAGAACATTGTAAACGTCCTTGATCGCGGCGCGCAGGATGCCGGAGGGATCAATGCCGGGATGATTGTAGAAATTGCGGTCTTCGGCGCTGGTGAAGGCCTGGCTCACCAGCTTGGGCACGAAACTGCTGGGTACGAAGATGCGGCGCTCGCGGGCATATTCGCCCAGCACGGTGCCATTACCGGCATAGACGCGGGTTGTGACCGGCGGGTTATAATTCTGCAACGTCTCCACGCTCGGCAGGTCACGCGTGACGGAATAGATGGAGAACATGCCGATCAGCACGCCGACCGCAGCCAGCGCGGCCAGCCCAAACCCTGCGTAAACGAGAAAACGGCGAAACATCAAATTTCCTTTATGCCGGCATTATAGCCGGATTTGCGGACAGGAAAGAGGCAACAAGCGCCCTCACTGAGGGAACTTCGCCGCAGCTTCCGCGCCCGATCCGGCCAGGGGTGCGAAATGCTTATCCACCGAATCGGCAATGGCGGTGGCCACGCCGGTGCGCCAGCTATCGGTGTTCATCTGGGCCGCATCCGCACCGTTGGACAGATAGCCCAGCTCGATCAGCACCGCCGGCACATCGGGCGCCACCAGCACGGCCAGGCTGGCGCTGCGGTGGGGGCTGCGCGGCAGGATGTCGGTGGCGCTGGCCAGGCGCGTCAGCGCCGTCTGGGCGAAGCGCGATGACTTGTTGATGGTGTCGCGCTGGGCCAGGTCAATCAGGATGGGCGCCACGGGATTGTTGCCGCCGGACAGGTCCACGCCCGCGATCACATCGGACTGGTTTTCGCGCCTGGCCAGCGCCGCCGCCTCGCGGTCCGAGCGGCCGTCCGAAAGGGTATAAATGGACAAGCCGGTGACGGAGGAATCCGGATTGGAATCGGCATGCAGCGAAATCAGGATGTCGGCTTTCCATTTGCGCGCCAGCGCCACGCGCTGCGGCAGGGGAATGAACAGGTCGCGTTCGCGCGTCATGTGCACGGTATAGCCGCGCGCCTTCAATGCCTGGGACAGACGCAGGCCCTCGGCCAGCACCAGATCCTTTTCCGCCAACCTGTTGACGCCGACCGTGCCGGAATCGATGCCGCCATGGCCCGGGTCGATCACCACGATCTTCTTGCCGCCCGTCACCACCGGCCCGTTCAGGATCGCCTGTTTTTCCGCCTCGGCCTCGCGCGCCTTGAGGTCCGCGGGCCAGCCGGCATTGGAATTGAAGCTGACCTGTTGCGCCGGGAACAGATCGATCACCACCCGGTAGCCAAATCCGGCGGATGGCGGCAGCACCAGGGCATCGCTCACCCGCACGGGCTTGTTGAGGTCAATCACCATGCGCGAATTGCCTTCGCGGAACATGCCGTAGCGATAGGATTTGATGGAACCATGGCCGCTGGGCTGCGGCGGCGCGCCCAGCCGCCAGGCGACTTCGGGCATGTCCACCACCACGCGATCGGGACCGGCCAGGGTGAACGTTCGCAAATTGACCGGATCGGACAGCTCCAGCACCAGCCTGGTGCGGTCTTCATGCTCGCCAATACGGGCGCTCATCACCACCGGCAGGGGACCGTTATGGGCGACCCCGGGCGATGGTCCCGCGGTCTGGGGCTTGGGGACGGGCCGTGGCGGGGCAACGGGCAGCTTTTCCCCGGGCGGGCCCTCTCGCAGCAGGCGGGCGATGGGATCGTCCGCCGGCCCCTGGGCGTCAGCAACCCCGGCCAGGGCCCAGCCAACCAGGGTCCACACTGCCAGAGATGAAGCTATGAGCCTGATTCGCAACAAGATTTCCTACCGTAGCACCGCAGACCGTTAAATTCGCCCCAAAAGTCTTTACGTTTCGTTAGGGGCTGCAAGCCCAAGGATAACCCCATCCGCGCCCTTGCCGTGCTGGCATAGGGCCCCTACAAAGAGTTCATGCTGCGCCAAACCGGGCCTGACCGGACGGCGCGATGCCACCCGACCGAGCCAGTGCCGCAAGCGGCCTGACCTTCCCGGCGCAGGGGCCATCGCAGCCAGCATGCTTTCCCCGCCATGCGGGCCCCGAATTAAGTGATTTTGATGACCGACATGTCGCGAACCAGCACTCCCCGCCTGCCATTGCAGGCGCGCGTCTGGGTTCGCGTGTCCCCAACAACGCCGCCACAGTCCGCCCCATGTCTCGCGCAGGAACGCGAGCCGGGCCCTGTCGCGCGCACCGGAGAATTCCATGAAAAAGCGCATGCTAATCGACGCCAACCACCCGGAAGAAACCCGCGTGGTCATTCTCGACGGATCCAAGGTCGAGGAATTTGATTTCGAGGCTGCCTCGCGGCGGCCCCTCAAGGGAAACATCTATCTTGCCAAGGTGACGCGCGTTGAGCCGTCGCTGCAGGCCGCCTTTGTCGAATATGGCGGCAACCGCCAGGGGTTCCTCGCCTTCTCGGAAATCCATCCCGATTATTACCAGATCCCCGCCGCCGACCGCCAGGCGCTGATCGCCGAGCAGGAGGCCGAAGCCCGCCGCCGCTCGGAAGACGATATCGAAAGCTTCGAGATCAGCTCCGGCGCCAAGCGCGAGGACAGCGAGGAAGACGAATCCGAAGAGGATGTCTCCGGCGACGAAGGCGACGAAGATGAGGGCGCCATCCTGGACGCCGCCACCATCGGCGCCCCGGAACCGGCTGCGGAAAGCGCCGCCGAGGAAATCCCGCCCCCTGCCGAGGAAAGCGGTGATGAAGAGCCGCATGACGAGATTTTCGTCAATCATGGCGGCCAGGAAGACACCCATCGCCAGGATGTCGAGGACCACCCCGAGGAACTGAGCAAGCCCGAAGCCGCCCATGTGCATGAAGGCGATTACGGCCATGACCACGACGCCATCGAAACGGGCGTTGAGGAAGAAAATGAAGGCGAGATCGAGCCGGTCGCGCCGCAGGACGAAGCCGACAGCGCCGCCATGAACACCGAGGAGAATGAAGGCGCCATCGAGCCTGTCTCGGGCGATGGCGAGAATGGCGAAGCCCAGGCGCTGCAAAGCTCCCGCCCGCCGCAGAAATGGGTCCGCCGCAAGCATTACAAGATCCAGGAAGTCATCAAGCGCCGCCAGATCATCCTGGTGCAGGTCGTCAAGGAAGAACGCGGCAACAAGGGCGCCGCGCTCACCACCTATCTGTCGCTGGCAGGCCGTTATTGCGTATTGATGCCCAACACGCCGCGCGGCGGCGGCATTTCGCGCAAGATCACCAATGCCGTGGACCGCAAGCGCCTGAAAAGCGCCGCCCAGGGCCTGGAACTGCCCGAAGGCATGGGCCTGATTATCCGCACCGCCGGCGAAAACCGCTCCAAGATCGAGATACGGCGCGACTATGAATATCTGATGCGGCTGTGGGACACGATCCGAGAAAAAACCCTGTCGTCCAACGCGCCCGCCAATGTCTATGAAGAAGGCGACCTGATCAAACGCGTCATACGCGACCTGTACACCAAGGACGTGCAGGACGTGGTGGTGGAAGGCGAGCAGGGCTATCGCAACGCCAAGGACTTCATGCGGATGCTGATGCCCACGCATGCCCGCAACGTCCATCAATACCGGGACAGCGTGCCGCTCTACCAGCGCATGCACATCGAATCCCAGCTCGACGCCATGTTCTCGCCCACCGTTACCCTGAAATCGGGCGGCTACATCGTCATCAACCAGACCGAGGCGCTGGTTTCCATCGACGTCAATTCCGGCCGCGCCACCCGCGAGCATTCGATCGAGGAAACGGCGCGCAAGACCAATCTGGAAGCCGCCGATGAAGTGGGCCGCCAGCTGCGCCTGCGCGACCTGGCCGGCCTGATCGTCATCGACTTCATCGACATGGAAGAAGGCCGCAACGACCGCGAGGTCGAGAAGCGGTTGCGCGAAGCGGTGAAGAACGACCGCGCCCGCGTCCAGATCGGCAAGATTTCCCAGTTCGGCCTGATGGAAATGTCGCGCCAGCGCCTGCGTGCCGGCGTGCTGGCCGGTTCGACCGTCACCTGCCCGCATTGCGGCGGCGCCGGCATTGTCCGTTCCGTGGAATCCACGACCCTGCGCCTGCTGCGCGCCCTGGAAGAAGAAGGCGAGAAGAGCAGAGCTTCCGCCGTCACCGTGAAGGTGGCCAGCGACATCGCGCTTTACGCCCTGAACCAGAAGCGCCGCGAACTGGCGCGCATCGAAGCCGAATATGGCATGGAAATTTCCTTCGAGCCCAAGGAAGGCCTGCTGGCCGGGACATTCGAACTGGAGCGTACCCGCCAGAAGGATCCGGGCGAACGTCCGCGTTCCAATGGTGCTGTCGGCATCGAGGCCGGATTCGTGCCGTCCGACGAACCGGAGGACGATCTCGTTGCCGAAGAGGAAGACGAATCCGAAGAGGAAGAATTCTCCGAAGGCAGTGAGGCCGAGAGCGAAGGCGAAACAGAAGCCCGGCCCCGCACTGATGGCCGTGGCGAAAACCGCGAGGGCGCACGTGGCGGCGACCGCGAAGGCGGCCGCAAGCGCCGGCGCCGTGGCGGCCGTGGCCGCAATCGCGATCGCGGGCCGCGTCCGGAAGGCGCCGATACCGGCGGCGAACCCTTGGTGGCGGAAGCCCAGGCCGGCGCAGAGACAGCCGAGGGCGAGGAGAATTTCCAGATCCAGCAGAACGACCAGCCGCTGGACCGGCCGGAAGGACAGGCCCCGGGCGAAGGCGAGCAGCGCCGCCGCAAGCGCCGCCGCCGTGGCCGCCGTGGCGGCCGCGACCGCGTGGCGGGCGAGCAGGACAGCCCGCAGCAACAGCCCGGCTTTGCCGTCGAAGCCGACCGCTTCGGCAGCGCGCCCGATGAGATCGACACCACGCCCAACAACCGTCCGGGCGGCGCCGGTGCGCCGTCAACACCGGTATGGTCGTTGCGCGACGACGTGCCCGACACCACGCCCAAGGAAGACAGCGACAAGCCTGCCAAAAAGGGCTGGTGGCAAAGAACCTTCAGCGGCGAGTGAGGAAATGATCGGCACCCGCCTATTGATTGCGGTTCTTCTGGCCACGAGCCTGCTGGGCACGGCGTCGGCGCAGCCGCTCGCTGCCGGCAAACCCTCCGGCGTCAAGGAAGCGCAGATCAATCGTCAGGCGGTTGCCGTGACAGGCACCGCAATAGCGCTGATTGCCGGCTTTGCCTTGCTGGTCTCGCAGCAGGATGACACGTCTGCGGCGGCCATCATCACGGGCGGCGGCAATGCGATCGTGGTCACGGGCACCAACAGCACCACGACCAGTTCGCGCTAATTCTTCGCCACAGACTCGCCAACCGTTGCGCCAAGTCCATTGCCGCCCGGGTCGGGCAGCGCCACGCACAACCCGCTGTTGCAGGCGATGGCATTGGCAGTGGCAAAAGGCGCCAGGCCGGTCGAGCGCAAATCACCCGGCCGGCTGATGCTCTGGCCGCGGGATAGCCGGAGCAGCGCATAAGCGATGGCGCCGGTGCCATTGGGCCCACCCGCGCCCGCGCCGGCCAGCGTGACCTGGCCACTGGCATCTGCCGCGATCAGCGGCGTGAGGAACGCGCCGGCGATGCCGGCAGGCACGGTCGGCGTTGCCGCCAGCACAATTCCGGTGTCCCCTGCGCTATGGCCTGAACCGAAGGGGCCATTCATGGTCACGGCGCATGCCGCCGCCTGGCCATTGGCATCCAGCGCGGCAAAACCTGTCGAGCCAAGGTCGGAGGGCACATTCTGGATATTGAACCCGTCCAGCGCCCGCCGCAGGGCGGCGACCGTCGCGGTTTCCGGATCACCATTTCCAACATTGACCATCACGCTGGCGATGAAAGCGCCAGACCCGGTTCCCGGACCGGGAAGGGCCGCGCTGACGCCACCCAGATTGAGCATGCGCGCCGCGACCTGCGAGCTGCGATAACCGGAAAGATCGGCCTGCGAGATGCCGCCGCCTTGCGCGGCGGAATAGGCCAGGATGGCGCCGCCGACCCGGCCGCCGTAAAACCCGTCGCTGCCGGACAGGCGGATATCGGCAAGCGTCTGGGACAAGGCGGTATTGGAAACAACCGCGCCTTCGGGTTTGATCTGGCCCGACTGGTCGAGGAATTCCGCCGCCATGCCGGCGTCGAGGCGAATGATGTTCTGCGCCTGCGCCAGGCGCAGCGAAAGGACGTGACTGATGGGAAAGCCGGTCGCGGCATAGGCTTCACCGGGCGCGACAACGCGCTGCCAGGGCAGCGCGCCAAAGGCCTTCTGCATGTCGTAAAAACCCGCCACCGCGCCGGGCACGGCATAACCGCCGCCGCCCGAAGCCGCGCGCGCCAGGAAATCAAATTCGTGGGCGCGTCCGGCCGTATCGCGCACGATGCAGATGCCGCCGCCGCCCAGCCCCGCCGCAACAGGGTAGGTGGCGGTCAGTGCAAAGAACATGGCGCTGACGGCGTCAGCAGCACTGCCACCCTGCGCCAGGACCGCGGCTCCGGTCTGGGCCGCGAAAGGCTCGTCGCTGACGGCAAGGCCGGTGGTCTTGGCCGGCTGGATGGCCGGGGCGCCAATCCCCACGCTGCTCATGCTGATATCGGGCACAAGGCTGTCCAGGGTGGAGCAGCCGGCAATCAGCGGCACGGCCAGCAGGCCTAAAAAACGGGCATAACGCATGACAGCGAAACATTCCTTGAAACCGGACAGCGTTATGCCTGAGCCGGGTGGCGGAGGATAGCGTTTCGTTGCTTTTAAGGGCCCGGCCCCTTACCCTTGGCGCCGGGCGGGGTCCCCCTTGGTTCTGGGGGAAAGGCATTAGAAGGAGAAGGCTGTCCTTGCCATTTTGCAATCTGTCCGCACGCCCGCTGGCTTTCGCCCTGGGCTTTGCCGCCGCCCTGATCGCCCTTCCCCTGCCCGCGCTGGCGCAAGGCATCAGCATGCTGCGCGACACCGAAACCGAAGAGATGCTCAAAAGCTATGAGCAGCCGCTGGCCCGGGCGGCTGGCCTTAATCCCGATGCCGTGCGGGTGTGGCTGGTGGGTTCGCCCGAGATCAACGCCTTTGTCGCCGAAGGCCAGAACATGTTCATCCTCAGCGGCATCATCCTGTCCAGCAAGACACCCAACGAACTGATCGGGGTGATGGCGCATGAGACGGGGCACATCAAGGCAGGCCATCTGATCCGCGGCAGTTATGGCGCGCAGAAAGCGGCCATCCCCATGCTGTTGTCCATGGTAGTGGGCGTGGCGGCGATGATGGCGGGCGCGGGCGAAGCCGGCCTTGCCATGATGGGCCTGGGCCAGAGCGTGGCGATGGGACAAATGGCCCAGTTCACGCGGGTGCAGGAATCCAGCGCCGACCAGATTGCCTTGCAGCTTTTGCTGGCGACGCATCAGTCACCGATGGGCGTCTACAACACCTTTGTGCGTTTCGCATCCGAACAGGCCCAGAGCGCCTACAAGATTGACCGCTTCGCCGTGGACCATCCCGTCGGACAGGAACGCGTGAGTGACCTGCAAGCCGGCGTGGACGCATCACCTTACAAGGATGTGAAGGACAGTCCCCAGGTGCAGCACACCTTCGAAATGGTGCAGGCCAAGCTCGCCGGTTACACCATGCCGGTCGCCGCCGCGCTGGCGCTGTATCCGGAGAGCAATACCTCCTCGCCGGCGCGCTATGCCCGCACCATGATTTACCTGCGCCAGCCCCAGCTCACCAAGGCGCTGGCCGAAGTCGATGCGCTGATCGCGCAGGAGCCCAACAACCCCTATTTCCAGGAAGTGCGGGGGCAGATCTATCTCTCCATGGCAAAGCCGGGCATGGCGATTCCGGCCTACCAGAAGGCGGTCAATCTCAAGCCCCTGGCGCCGCAGCTGCGTCTGGGGCTGGCCGTGGCCCAGCTTGCCACCGAAAATACCGCGATGTCGGAAGCCGCCCTTTCCAACCTGAAAGTGGCCAGCCTGGGAGAGAATGACGACGTTTTCACCTGGTATGAAACAGCCCAGGCCTACAGCAACCTCAAGAATGTGCCGATGGCCAATCTATCCTCGGCCGAATCCTTCTATGCTGCCGGAGCGATGCAGCAGGCGGCCTCTTTTGCCGCCCGCGCCCGCCGCGACCTTCCGCAGGGCACGGCGGACTGGCAACGGGCCAACGACATCATGAGCGCTGCGGCCTCGCAGGCTCGCAAAGACAGGTAAGGCAAGACAGGTGGGAGCCGATGCGTGAACTGACAACGATAATCGCAGGCGCCCTTGGCGGCGCCCTGATCGCCGTGGTGATCATTTTCGCGGCGGCCGGCAACGGATTGCTGCCCACCACGGGCGGCGCGATGTCAGGGGAAACCATCCGCGAATATCTGCTGGCCAATCCCGGCCTGGTTGCGGAAATGGACCAGAGGCTGGCGGCGCAAAACCAGGAGAACCAGCAGAAGAACGCGGCCCTGGCCATGGAGAAGATCGGCCTCAGCGCCTTCTTCGATCCCAAGATTGCCTTCATTACCGGACCGGCCAACGCCCAGAAGACGGTGGTGGAATTGTACGACTATAACTGCCCCTATTGCCGCGCCTCGCTGCCGGCAGTCGAGAAATTCTATGAAGAACACAAGGGCGACACCCGCTTTTCCTTCATTGAATTTCCCATCAAGGGGCCCGATTCCATCGTCGCGGCCAAGGTCGCACTGGCGGCCCGCAACCAGCCTGACAAGTACATCGCGCTGCATTTCGCGCTGATGCGCGAGACCGGCATGGTCAACGCACAGGTCCTGATGGACAATGCGCGCAAGGTTGGCATGGATCTGGTCAAGCTCAAGGCCGACATGGAAAAACCTGAAATCGACGCGGCGATTGACGCCAGCCATGCGCTGGCCAAGCGGGCCGGCATCGACGGCACCCCCACATTCGTCGTCAATGGCATCATCCATCCCGGCGCGGTGGACGACGCCACCCTGGCCCAGATGGCTAAGGAAAGCTGAACGGCGCTGTTCCGTATACGGAACACAGCGTTCGCGGGCCGTTTTAAAGGGTTGCTTAGGGGTTTGATCTAGCTTCGCCCCGCGGTCTGTTTGCCGGCCATGTCCCCCACCGACGCCGTCGCACGACGGGCCTGCGGCGGACCGCGCCAATTTGAGACAGAGATTTCAAGATCATGGACGGATTTGACGTAGACCAGAACGCCGCCGAGATGATGCGGCTGCATGGCGAGGAAGCCGAAAGCCAGGCGCGCCGCAGGGCCGACCAGATGCTGCTGACCTGGGACGTCGACGGCTTCCAGGCCTGGACCCGGGTGGTGGACGCCATTCGCGACCTGCGCTGCGGATCCCTGATGGACAATTATGGCCTGTTCACGCCTTTCGCCCGGTCCGCCAAGGGATAAGCAACCCAGTCAGATCGCCGGTCCCGCCCGCTCAACCGGCTTGGGCCTGGTGTTGCCCGGCGCCTGCATCATACCCGTGACGCGAAGGGTGATCACGACATCACTGGTATATTCATTGTCCGCGCCGGTGGAAGAATCCACGATCGAGGAAAGGCCCGCCGTCAGCACGAAATCCGCCGCGACATTGGCCGCCACCATCTTGTTCATTCCGGAATGATTGACATAGGCGGCTTCGCCATAACCGGGTTTGTTGCACCGGATGACGATGTCGTGCTTGCGGCGCGTTACCACGAGCTTGCCCGGCGTGCTGGCAATTGTCCCGATCGGCTCGCCTTCACGAAAGAAGGTGCAGGAGGCGCCAATGGGCGTCGTCGCCACGGAGATGTTCTGGGTACTTCCTTCGCCGACAACCGAAGCGCAGCCGTACATCATGACGCCAGATGCGATCACGGCCGCAACCATCCGAATTTTCATGAGCACTCCCGAACCAGACGACCCTTACGGGTGGGTGATTCGCGCCACTATATCAGACCCGCCAGCGGGCTGGAGGGATCGGCATAGCGTTTTTTCGGCATGCGGCCGGCGAGGTACGACAAGCGCCCCGCGATCACCGCATGTTTCATGGCTTGGGCCATCTTCACCGGGTCCTTGGCTTCGGCAATCGCCGTGTTCATCAAGACGCCGTCGCAGCCCAGCTCCATCGCAATGGCGGCGTCGGACGCGGTGCCCACGCCGGCGTCCACGATCACCGGCACTTTTGCCTGCTCCACGATCAGCCGGATGCCGACGGGATTCTGCACGCCAAGGCCTGAACCGATCGGCGCACCCAAAGGCATGATGGCGCAGCAGCCAATTTCCTCAAGCCGCTTGGCCTGGATAGGATCGTCGGAGCAATAGACCATGACCTGGAAACCCTCCCTGATCAGCACCTCGGCGCTTTTCAGGGTCTCGGGCATGTTGGGATAAAGCGTCTTCTGGTCGCCCAGAACTTCCAGCTTCACCAGGGTCCAGCCGCCCGCCTCGCGCGCCAGGCGCAGCGTGCGCAGGGCGTCGTCGGAGGTAAAACAGCCCGCCGTGTTGGGCAGGTAGGTGTATTTCTTGGGATCAATGAAATCGATCAGGCGCGGCTGGTTCGGATCGGTGAGGTTCACGCGCCGCACCGCCACGGTGACGATTTCCGCGCCGCTGGCTTCCAGGGCCGCGGCATTCTCGGCATAGGTCTTGTACTTGCCGGTGCCGACAATCAGGCGGGACTTGTACTCACGGCCCGCGACCACAAAGGGCTTGTCTTCCACCGGCGGCACCACGGTTGCATTGCCCCCGCCGATGAAATGCACGATCTCGAAACGGTCGCCTTCCGCCACGGCCACGCTGTCATAGGTCGAGCGCGGCACGATCTCCAGGTTGCGCTCGACCGCGATCTTGGCGGGGTCCAGGCCCAGGCTGACCAGCAGGCTTTTGACCGTCAGACCGGTGCCAATGCTGCGGGTCTCGCCGTTCAGGGTGACAGTCAGAGCCATGGTGCCTTGCTTTTAAGAGTTTCCGTTCGGCGGGCGATCCGATTATAAGGCTTGAATCGTCCGCGTCACGGAAAGTCTATGGCAAAAAAGACCAATAAATCCAAGACCTTGCCAATACATATTTTGAACGGGCCCAACCTCAATCTGCTGGGGAGCCGGGAGCCGGAGATTTACGGCAAGACGACGTTGGCGCAGATCGGCAAGGCCGCCGCCGCCCGCGCCAAAAGCCATGGCTTTTCCACCCTGTTCCTCCAGAGCAACAAGGAGGGCGAACTGGTGGAATTGATCCAGGCCGCGCGCACCACGGCCTCGGCCGTCATCCTCAACGCCGCTGCCTATACCCACACCTCGGTGGCGGTGCTGGATGCCCTCAAGATGCTGTCGGTCCCCGTGATCGAAGTGCATCTGTCCAATCCGGCGCGGCGCGAGGATTTCCGCCACAAATCCTATGTCGCGATGGGCGCCACCGGCACTATCGCGGGCTTTGGCCTCAACTCCTACCTTCTCGCCATCGATGCGGTGGCGCAAATCATCAAGGGCAAAAAGACATGAGCAGCAAAGATGCAGCCGGCAAAAAATCCGGCATTGATGCCGATGCGGTGCGCGAACTTTCCGCGCTGCTGAAAGAGACCGGCCTCACCGAAATCGAGATCGAAAACAATGGCGCGCGCATCCGCGTCAGCCGCGCCGCCACCGGCGCCGTGATGGCCGCGGCCCCCGCCGCCGCGCCTGGTTCGGCTAGCGGCAGCGTACCGAACGCCGCACCCGCTGCTGCGCCTGCCGCCAGCGGCCCGGCGCCCGGCGCCGTCACCTCGCCTATGGTCGGCACGGTGTATCACGCCGCCGAACCCGGCAAGCCGCCGCTGGTCAAGGTCGGCCAGAGCGTCAAGGAAGGCGATACGCTGTTCATCGTCGAAGCGATGAAGACCATGAATGCCATCCCCTCGCCGCGTGCCGGCGTGGTCAAGGAAATCTGCGTCGAAAATGGCGCGCCGGTCGAATTCGGCCAGACGCTGCTGGTGCTCGGCTAATTCATGTTTGAAAAAATTCTCATCGCCAATCGCGGCGAAATCGCCCTGCGCATCAATCGTGCCTGCAAGGAAATGGGGATCGCCACCGTGGCGGTCCATTCCACCGCGGACGCCGATGCCATGCATGTGCGCCTGGCCGATGAAAGCGTCTGTATCGGTCCGCCGGCGGCCAACCAGTCCTACCTCAACATTCCCGCCATCATCGCCGCCTGCGAGATCACCGGCGCAGAGGCCATCCATCCGGGCTATGGCTTTTTGTCCGAGAACGCCAAATTCGCCGACATTGTCGAAGAACATGGCCTGACCTTTATCGGCCCCAGGGCCGACCATATCCGCATGATGGGCGACAAGATCACCGCCAAGCAGACGGTCAAGGAGCTTGGCATTCCCACCGTGCCGGGTTCGGATGGCGAAGTCAGCGACAGCGATGCCGCAAAAATCGCCGAGGAGATTGGCTACCCGGTGCTGATCAAGGCCACGGCGGGCGGCGGCGGACGCGGCATGAAAGTGGCGCAGAATGCGGGTGAGCTGTCCTTTGCGCTCTCCACCGCGCGCAATGAAGCCAAGGCGGCGTTCGGCAACGACACCGTCTATATGGAAAAGTATCTCCAGAAACCGCGTCATATCGAGATCCAGATCCTGGCCGACAGCCATGGCAAGGTGATTCACCTGGGCGAACGCGATTGCTCGCTGCAGCGCCGCCACCAGAAAGTGTGGGAAGAAGCCGGCAGCCCGGCGCTCAATTCCACCGAGCGTGACGAAATCGGCGGCATCTGCACAAAGGCCCTGACCCAGCTGGGTTACCTTGGCGCCGGCACCATCGAATTCCTCTATGAGGACGGCCGCTTCTATTTCATCGAGATGAATACGCGCCTGCAGGTCGAACATCCCGTGACCGAGGCCATCACCGGGCTGGATATTGTGCGCGAGCAGATTCGCATCGCCGCCGGCGGCCATCTGGAAATGAACCAGAGCGACGTGGTGTTCGAGGGCCATGCCATCGAATGCCGCATCAACGCGGAAAATGCCTTTACCTTCCGACCCTCGCCCGGCCAGATCACCCAATTCCACACCCCGGGCGGACTGGGCGTGCGTTTTGATTCCGCGATTTATGCCGGCTACAAAATTCCGCCTTATTACGACAGCCTGGCGGGCAAGCTGATTGTCCATGCCCGCAACCGCAACGAATGCCTGCTCAGGCTGCGCCGGGCGCTGGACGAGCTGGTGGTGGGCGGCATCGAGACCACCATTCCCCTGTTCCAGAAGCTGGTGCGCGAACCCGACATCATCAATGGCGATTACTCCATCCATTGGCTTGAAAAATATCTGGCAAAGCTCGGACATTGAGTTTGGATTTCGCCTCCGCATGGCCAAACGACGCTGACGCTATGGCCATGGGAGGCGGGTTGGAGAAAGACCTGGCAAAACTGGGAGATTGATCGCGCTGCCAACGGTCAGGGCGGGCGTTTTGTAGGGTTTGCGCCGCTATAGGGCCCCGGCAAGCCCCGTTATAGTTCCCCCACCAAAACACCGCTGGGAGGACTTTCATGGATTTCCTGAACAAGTACACGTCCCAAATTATCGGGATCACGCGCATCGTTGCGGGCCTGTGTTTCCTGGAGCATGGCACCCAGAAAGTGCTGGGCTTTCCGCTGGCGGCGGATGCTATGCCGCGGGCCTTTGACCTGATGTCACGCTCCGGCGCTGCGGGCGTGATCGAACTGGTTGCCGGCGCCCTGATCGTGCTGGGCCTGTTCAGCCGCTGGGCCGCTTTCATCGCCTCGGGTGAGATGGCTTTCGCCTATTTTCTGGCCCATTTTCCCAGAAGCCCATTCCCGCTGCTGAATGGCGGCGACGGCGCGGTGCTGTACTGCTTTATCTTCCTGGTCCTGGCCGCTGTCGGGCCGGGCGCGTTTGCGATCAACAAGAAGTAGAACTGGCCTGAAATCAAAACGCGCCGTGGCCGGATCGGTCGCGGCGCGTTATTCTTTTCGGATGCACGGTCCAGCCTTATCCCCGCAGATGCTGCTGGCCGCCTATGCCCAGGGCCTGTTTCCCATGGGCGAGCGGCGCGACGATCCCTCGCTTTACTGGGTCAGTCCCGACATGCGGGGCATCATTCCGCTGCAGCAATTCCATGTCCCGCGGCGCCTGGCCCGCAGCATGCGCAATACCAGTTTCATCATCACCACCGACACGGCCTTTGGCCAGGTGATGCGCGAATGCGCCGCCCCGGGGCCTGGGCGCGAACAAAGCTGGATCAATGACGAAATCCTGCGCCTGTATGGCGCACTGTTCGCCAGCGGCCATGCCCATTCGGTGGAATGCTGGCAGGATGAAAAACTGGTGGGTGGGCTTTATGGCGTCCAGCTCGGCGCGGCATTTTTCGGCGAAAGCATGTTTTCGCGCGCGCGCGATGCGTCCAAGATGGCGCTGGTGCAGCTGGTGGACATGTTGAACCGGGGCGGGTTTACCCTGCTGGACACGCAATTTCTCACCGGTCACCTGACACAGTTCGGAGCGATTGAAATTCCCCGGCATGATTATCTAAGGCTGTTGCAGGACGCGATAAGGCGCCACGCGATCTGGCCGGCCTAGGCTACTTGCCTGCTTCTGCCGGCAGGGCTTCGTCTTCACCCTGCTGCCTGTCGGAGGAATCCGGTGAGCCGACCTTGACCGGCGCGGTGGAGAGCGCCGCGCCCGGCGGCGGCGCGCTGGAATTGCAGGTAATCACCCACACGTCATAGAGCGGATGCTCCATGGCATTGAGGCCGGGGCTGGACGCGTACATCCAGCCGGAAAAGACCCGCCGCTCATTCTGGTCGGGGCGATGGTCCTGGATCTGCACAAAGGCGGCGGTTTCCGGCGTTTCGCTTTGCGGCGTGGAATAGCAATAGCGGGCCGTGATGGTGAGCGTGGCGAAACGCACCGGCTTGCCGATAGGCGCCACGATGTTGGTGGGGCGGCCGGTGATCTTGTCGAGGCCGCGCAAGATCAGCGTCTGGCCGGTCTGCACGGGCAACGTCACGCCCGGCGGCAGGTCTGCGGGCGGCGGAACATTCGCCGGCTTTGCCGCGCCCTGCCCGAAGGCGGCAGCAGCACTGGCCAGCAGCAAGGCGGCGGCCAATCCCAGCTTCATGGGGACGGCGGTGCTTCCTGCGGCTTGGGCGCGGTCTGACCACCCGATCCGCCTTGCGGACCGCCGCCCATGAAACGGCCCACCAGGCCCATCAAATCCACCGAGCCTTGTGCGTTGGTGATCATGCCGCCGTCGCCAAGCACCTTTTCGTCGCCGCCCGGGGTAATCGAAAGATAGGAACTGCCCAGGATGCCCGACGAAGTCACCAGCACCGAGGAATCGGTGGGTATCTTGATGTCGTCGCGGATGTTCATGTGCACGGTGACCAGATAATTGGTCGGATCAAGCGTCAGGTCGGAAATGCTGCCGACCTTGATGCCGGAAATGCGCACGTCGGTGCCGATGCCCAGCCCGTCCACCTTGGCCAGCCTGGCCTGGATTTCATAGCCCGACAGGCTGCCCGAGCCTGTGCGCATATAGGCGAACGCCAGGAAGACCACCGCCACCGCGATCACGATGGCGCCGATCAGGACTTCCGCGACGTTGTTCTGGCCGAGGGTCTTGCCGGACGCGCTCATTCGGGTCTCCAGGCCTGGTAATCGCCCGTGGCGGGCGGACGCTGGCCGCTTTTCTGCAAGGACCCTTCCGGGCGATAGGCGCCTTGCGTACCGGTGAGATTGGGCTGGTGACCGGCTTCCCAGGTCTTGGTCTTGAACGGCACCTTGGTGGGCGGCTCGGCATAGGTGTGATGCAGCCAGCCATGCCAGTCAGGCGGCACGCGCGAGGCTTCCACCGTGCCGTTGTAGGTGACCCAGCGCCGCGTTGCATCCTTGTTCTGGTAATAGCGATTGCCGAACTCGTCAGTGCCCACTTCGGCACCATTGAGCTTGATTGTCAGCAGCGTTCCCCAGGTGGCGGAGTTCCACCAGGAAAAGATCATCTTGAAAAGCGACATGGCCGGGCCTTTGGGATTCGCGCGAATATACGGGTGCGGGTCCCCAACGCCAATGCTGCATTGCGCCAGAGTCGGGTCTTTTGACTTATCCCCAAAGCTCCCAAAGCCGTCCGTGACACTGTGATGAAATCGGCTGCGAAAATATTTTTGCCCGCGGTTGAGCCGCCCGCTTGACTCGCGGCTTTTCGGCCAAAATTTGGCCTACCACATCTGGTGGGTAAGGTTTCGTTTACCACTTTTGGCTTGATGCTCGCCCCGGACTGGTACAGATTTAGGGCCAGTCACCTCCTGTGACACCAAATCTGGCGACCCCAGGCAGCCCACCTTCGGGAATAACCCTTCCCGGCGGATGCCTTTTTGTCCCCGAAACGGTGTCCCGGGAACGGGGCTGGGGCCGTCCAACATCGCTTTTTTGGGGTATTCGCCATGCGCATCAACCGTCATTTCACGGTCGAGGATCATTCGCCATACGAAGGCATCGCTTTCCGCCAGTCGGTCAGCGAGATCCGAAACCCTGACGGTTCGATTGTCTTCCACCAGGATGGCATCGAGGTTCCCGAGAGCTGGAGCCAGGTGGCCTGTGACGTGCTGGCCCAGAAGTATTTCCGCAAGGCGGGCGTGCCCAAGGTTCTCAAGCCGGTGCCGGAAGAAGGCGTGCCGGAATTCCTCTGGCGCAAGACGGCGGCCAGCGGCGACACCAGCGGCGAACATTCCGCCAAGCAGGTTTTCGACCGGTTGGCCGGCACCTGGGCCTATTGGGGCTGGAAGGGCGGCTATTTCGATTCCGAAACCGACGCCAAGGCCTTTTATGATGAGCTTTGCCACATGCTGGCGTCGCAGAAATGCGCGCCCAACTCGCCGCAATGGTTCAACACCGGCCTGCACTGGGCCTATGGGGTCGATGGCCCCGGCCAGGGCCATTACTATGTCGACTTCAAGACCGGGCGGCTGACCAAATCCACCAGCGCCTATGAACATCCCCAACCGCATGCCTGCTTCATCCAGAGCGTCAAGGACGATCTGGTCAATGAAGGTGGCATCATGGACCTTTGGACCCGCGAAGCGCGGCTGTTCAAATATGGCAGCGGCACCGGCACCAATTTCTCCACCCTGCGCAGCGCCGATGAAAAGCTTTCGGGCGGCGGCGCTTCGTCCGGGCTGATGAGCTTCCTGAAAATCGGCGACCGCGCCGCCGGCGCCATCAAGTCGGGCGGCACCACGCGCCGTGCCGCCAAGATGGTGATCGTGGATGTGGACCATCCCGATGTCGAAGACTTCATCGAATGGAAAGTGATCGAGGAACAGAAGGTGGCGGCAATGGTTGCCGGCTCCAAGCTGGCCGAGCGTCACCTCAAGGCCGTGCTCAAGGCCTGCGTCAATTGCGAAGGCTCGGGCGGCGACTGCTTCGATCCGGCCAAGAATCCGGCCCTGCGCCGCGAGATCAAGGCCGCGCGCAAATCCATGATCCCCGACAATTACATCGAGCGAGTGATTTCCTTCGCGCGCCAGGGCTTCAAGGACATCGACTTCAAGACCTATGACACGGACTGGGATTCGGAAGCCTATAGTTCGGTTTCCGGCCAGAATTCCAACAACACCGTGCGCGTGACCGATGACTTCCTGGCGGCGGTGGCGGAAGACCGCCCCTGGAACCTGACCAATCGCGGGTCGGGCAAGATCGCCAAGACCCTGCCGGCGCGCGAATTGTGGGACAAGATTTCCTACGCCGCCTGGGCCAGCGCCGATCCGGGCATCCAGTTCCACACCTCGATCAATGACTGGCATACCTGCCCGGCGGGCGGCGAAATCCGCGCCTCCAACCCGTGCAGCGAATACATGTTCCTGGACGACACGGCCTGCAACCTGGCTTCGCTGAACCTGATGGCGTTCCGCAAGGGCGAAGGCATCAAGACCTTTGATGTTGCGGGCTTCGAACATGCCACGCGCCTATGGACCATCGTGCTGGAAATCTCGGTGCTGATGGCGCAGTTCCCCTCCAAGGAAATCGCGCAGCTGTCCTATGACTACCGCACGCTGGGACTGGGCTATGCCAATATCGGCGGATTGCTGATGAGCGCGGGCACGGCCTATGACAGCCGCGAAGGCCGCGCCATTGCCGGCGCCATCGCCGCCCTGATGACGGGCGTTTCCTATTCCACCAGCGCCGAGCTGGCGGGCGAACTGGGCCCCTTCCCCGAATATGCCGCCAACAAGGACGCCATGCTGAGGGTGATCCGCAACCATCGCCGCGCGGCGCGAGGCGAAACCAGCGGCTATGAAAAGCTGGCGACAGCGCCGGTGGCCCTCGACATTCCCGCCATCAAGCAAAAGGACCTGGCGGAAGCGGCGGCGCGCGCCTGGGACGATGCCCTGTCCATGGGCAAGGAATTCGGTTTCCGCAACGCCCAGACCAGCGTCATCGCCCCCACCGGCACCATCGGCCTGGTGATGGACTGCGACACCACCGGGGTGGAGCCGGACTTTGCCCTGGTCAAGTTCAAGACCCTGGCGGGCGGCGGCTATTTCAAGATCATCAATCGCTGCGTACCCGAAGCGCTGGCCAGCCTGGGCTATACCGATGCCGAGGCCGATGCCATCGTCGCCTATGCCGTGGGCTATGGTTCGCTGGAAAGCTTCACCGGGCGTTTGAGCCTGGATGCGCTGCGCGCCAAGGGCTTTGGCGAAGAGCAGATCGGCGCTGTCGAGGCGGCGCTGGAATCGGCCTTCGACATCCGCTTTGTCTTCAACAAATGGACGCTGGGCGACAAATTCTGCCGCGACGTGCTGAAGCTGGATGCGGCCACGATGGACGCAGCCGACTTTGACCTGCTCAAGGCCATCGGCTTTACCAGGGCCGATATTGACGCCGCCAATCTCTATGTCTGCGGCGCCATGACCCTGGAAGGCGCGCCGTACCTGAAAGACGCGCATTTGCCGGTATTCGACTGCGCCAATCCCTGCGGCCGCATCGGCAAGCGCTCGCTGAGCGTGGAAGCCCATATCCGCATGATGGCGGCGGTGCAGCCCTTCATTTCGGGCGCCATCTCCAAGACCATCAACATGCCCAACAGCGCGGCCGTAAAGGAATGCGGCGACGCCTACATGATGTCCTGGAAACTGGGTCTCAAGGCCAATGCGCTGTACCGCGATGGCTCCAAGCTCAGCCAGCCCCTGGCGAGCCAGATTTTTGCAGCCATCGAGGATGAAGAGGATGATGTGGTGGTGGCGGAAGCGCCGCGTGCCGCCGCCCCGGCAACCCAGAGCGCCGTCTCCCAGCCCGTGGTGACCGAGCGCATCGTGGAAAAGGTGATCGAGAAGCTGCGCAAGTCGGAGCGCGAGCGCCTGCCCCATCGCCGCAAATCCTATACCCAGAAAGCCATTGTCGGCGGCCACAAGGTCTACCTGCACACGGGCGAATATGAAGACGGGCGGCTGGGTGAAATCTTCATCGACATGCACAAGGAAGGCGCCGCCTTCCGCAGCCTGATGAACAATTTCGCCATCGCCATCTCGGTGGGCCTGCAATATGGCGTGCCGCTGGAGGAATTCGTGGAAGCCTTCACCTTTACCCGCTTCGAACCCGCGGGCCTGGTGATCGGCAACGACTCCATCAAGAATGCCACCAGCGTGCTGGACTATATTTTCCGCGAGCTTGGCGTGTCCTACCTGGGCCGCAACGATCTGGCCCATGTCACGCCGCCCTCCGATGAGGATATCGGCCATGGCGGTGATAGTTCCGGCCAAGGCGTCGGCAGCGATGTCGCGATCAGCAAGCTGGCCTCCAGCGGTTACCTGCGCGGCCGCCAGATCGCCATGGTCAAGGGCGGCGCGGCCCCCAAGATGGTGGCCCATGAGGAAGAGAGCCACGACCATTTCCATGCCGAGGAAGAGGTTGTTGAACCCGACAGCGAATTGCTGGATCTCAGCGAAATTCGTGCCGGGATCGAATTGGTGATCAAGCCCAACCCGGTGGGGGCCCAGGTTGCCAGCATCGCGGCGGCCATGTCGTCGAAGGAAGGCGCCCGCAACGTCCATGCCAAGCGTGTCGCAGAAGCGCGCATGAAGGGCTTTGAAGGCGACAATTGCGGCGCTTGCGGCAATTTCACCTTGGTGCGCAACGGCACCTGCATGAAATGCACGACCTGCGGTTCCACCAGCGGCTGTTCCTGACGGGACCGCCTGATAGGAATGAGCAAGGGCGTGACCACCGGTCACGCCTTTTCTTTTGCGGGAGCAAATCAACGCCCTGGCCGTTTCATTAACTGCCATGCACCTTCAGTCAGACGCCATCGAAGCCATCGCCTATGACGAAATCGCCCACCGGCTGCGGGCGCGGTTCCGCGACAGCGGGGAAACCGTGATCTATGAAAATGTACCGCAGGATGTGTATGACTCGCTGATCTTCGCGAAGTCCATCGCGTCATTTTTTCGCGAGCATATCGAAGGCCGTTTTCCCCGGCGCAGGAGTTGAAGGCTCAGGAAACCGCCGCCCGCTTGCTGCGCTGCTCGATCAGCGCTGCCTGGGCATCCAGTTCTTTCGCCATCTCGAGCATGCGGGCGCGATAGGCCAGCCATTGCGTCTGGGTTGCGAAACCGCGGAACTGGGCTGCCAAAGCATGCATCTGACGCGGGCGCGGATCGTTTGCGGGGGGCATGGTAAGCTAACCCGGGAACCCCGCCCCTGTTCCCCTTTGACGGCGCAATTCCCATCCCAAAACGGGTCACAACAGCTTTTGCCGGATATTAACCGTTTCCTACCACACTGGCTTCATGCGCCTGATCCTGCCCCTGCTGAGATGCTTTTTCGTTGCCGGCCTGGTTGTCGTCGGCGGTGCCGCTTTCGCTGCGCCCGCTGTCAAGGTCGCCATGACTTCACCGCCCGTCAAATATGACAAGGCCGCGGTGGCAAGAATCCAAGCCGCCATCGTGGACTGTGTCGGCTGCAACCTGCAGGGCGCAGACCTCACCAACACCTGCGTCAAGGACCATGACCTGCACGGCGCCAATTTCGACGGCGCCAACGCCACGCTGATGTGCATGTCCTTCGCCAATTTCACCAATGCCAGCTTTCGCGGCACGGAACTTTCCGGCGCCAATCTGGCGGGCGCCAAGATAGACGGCGCCGACCTGACGGGCGCCAAGACCTCCATCACCTCGTTCCTGGGCACCGACTTGTCCAAGGTGAAGGGCCTGACCCAGGCGCAGCTCAACATCGCCTGCAGCGACAGCAAGACCAAGCTGCCGCCGGGCCTCAAGATTCACGTCTGCAGCTAGCTCTCTTTTCCCCTGAGGGCTTGACCTGACCCCGCGCGGCGATCCGCCCGCGGGGTTTCTTTTTTTCGGCAGAGCTTAAGACGGTTCACTGCACTGAATGATAGCAGGTTGCGATGGTAATTCATTCGGAACAAGGTCAACGGGCAATCCGATACCCCTTAAAGCAGCAGCCACACCTCGAAAAACCAGTTTTTCCGTCTGCGCATTTATTGTCTGTTTTTGATCAGAAGAGATGTCGTCGACTGTCGTAGGCCATGAACCAAGACAGCTCGAACGGACATATCCTTGTCGGTGACGTGCATTGCCAAATGCGTCTGCATACCCCCAAGAAATTACATTCCCAGTTCTGGCTTCAACGACCACGATGCCAAACGCCGCATACATTTCGATATTCGTTAAGGCAACCGACCTGCTTGTTTCGCGATAAAGCCCAATGCCCGTTAACGTGCGCGGCGCCATATAAAGGTCCTCCTTAATTCTAGCGGGGAGAACAACCATAAAAGCATCAACATCCCCGGCGGATGGCAATTGCTTGAGATAAGCAGATAGCTTTTTGAAGTCGGGGCCGCTGTCGAAAATTCCAATCCGTAAAAAAGCATCGTTCGTTTTGCTGGGAAGCGGCGGAGCAGGTTTGATACCGAACCGAGCCGCAAGCGTAGTTGAAAGAGCTTGTGAAACCTTCGCGTCAACATTCCAGTCCAACGCAAAACTTTTGTCATAAGTGTCAAAAACGGTAATGCCCTGCTTTTGGTAGAAGGCCGTGTTTCCCAATGCTGAGATTACGCCAAGGGTATGGACACCGGCATAGGCATCCTCTTGAGCCGCAAGCTGAGATGATTGCGCGACTAACGCGATCAGGACTATCCCAAAAAATGCTGTCGCGACGCGGTTTGCACTCATTTATTCCGCAGCCTGCGGGAGCTCCGGACGTTTCCAGCGCAGCACCGGCTTGCGGGCTGCTGCCGTCTCATCCAGGCGTCGGCGCGGCGCCAGGCGCGGCGCGCCATCGAAGCGGGCGGTCTTGCCGGCCTTGGCTTCCAGCGCCATTTCCCGCAGCACATGGATGAAGCGGTCCAGCGACTCCCGGCTTTCGCTTTCCGTGGGCTCGATCAGCATGGCGCCATGCACCACCAGCGGGAAATACATGGTCATGGGGTGATAGCCTTCGTCGATCATCGCCTTGGCGAAATCCAGCGTGGTCACGCCCGTGCCGTCCAGGAAGCTGTCATCGAACAAGGCTTCGTGCATGCAGGGACCGTCACCGAACGGCGCGCTCATCACGTCCTTCAGCGAGGCCAGGATGTAATTGGCCGAGAGTACCGCATCTTCCGAGGCCTGGCGCACGCCGTCCCGGCCATGGGACAGCATGTAGGACAAAGCGCGGACGAACATGCCCATCTGGCCATGGAAGGCGCTCATGCGGCCAAAGGGCTGCGCCCCGGCCGGGAGTTCGTCGCGATCTTCCACCAGCTTGAAGCCGTCGCCCTCCGCCACCAGCAGGGGCAAGGGCGCGAAAGGCGCCAGCGCCGCCGAAAGCACCACCGGACCCGCGCCCGGACCACCGCCGCCATGCGGGGTCGAGAAGGTCTTGTGCAGGTTGATATGCATGGCGTCGATGCCCAGATCGCCCGGCCGTACCCGGCCCGCGATTGCGTTGAAATTCGCGCCGTCACAGTAGAAGTAAGCGCCCGCTTCGTGCACCGCCTTGGCGATCTCGATCACTTCGCCTTCGAACAGCCCGCAAGTGTTGGGATTGGTCAGCATGATCGCCGCCACATCGGGACCCAGCTTGGCTTTCAGCGCCTCGGCATCCACGCGCCCATTGGGCTTGGCGGGCACTTCGTCCACGGTAAAGCCGGCAAAGGCAGCGGTGGCGGGATTGGTGCCATGGGCCGATTCCGGCACCAGGATGCGGGGACGGTTTTCGCCTCTGGCGGCGATGGCCGCCCGGATGGCGAGAAGGCCGCACAATTCGCCATGCGCGCCCGCCTTGGGTGACATGGCAACGGCCGGCATGCCGGTCAGCGTGGTGAGCCAGCCCATCAGTTCGGATATCAGCTCCAGCGCACCCTGGGTGGTGGATCGCGGCGCCAGCGGATGCAAATCGCCAAAGCCGGGCAGACGCGCCATTTTCTCGTTCAGCCGCGGATTATGCTTCATGGTGCAGGAGCCCAGCGGATAAAGCCCCGCATCGATGGCGTAGTTCTTGCGCGACAGCCGCACATAATGGCGGATCACTTCCGGCTCGCTGAGGCCCGGCAAGCCGATGGCGCCCTTGCGTTTCTGGCCGCCCAACCGCGTCGCGGCAATCTGGGTTTGCGGCAGGTCCACGCCGGTGACACCGTCGCGGCCAATCTCGAAGATCAGCTTTTCTTCATGGTCCAGGCCCCGGTCACCGGAAATGGTGGGCAGTTCCTCGGGCGGGTGATAGCCCGGCGCGGTGACGCGGCGGCGATTGGCTTCGATATCCATTACAGCACCTCCTTCAGGGCGCCCGCGAAAGCGGCGATGTCATCGTCGGTGCAGGTTTCGGTGGCGGCGACAATCAGGAGATTGGCCGCGGATTTGTCGTGCGGCAGCAGGCGCGATGCGGGTACGCCCGCAATCACGCCCTTGTTCGCCAAGGCATCCACCAACGGCGCCGCCGGCTTGGGCAATTTGAGCGTGAACTCATTGAAGAAGGTCGGCGTCACCAGTTCGACGCCGGCAATGGCGCAAAGCCTGTCGGCCAGGGCGCTGGCCTTGGCATGGTTCAGCCGCGCCAGGCGGGTAAAGCCTTCCTCACCCAGCAGCGACAGATGGATGGTGAAAGCCAGGGTGCAAAGGCCGGAATTGGTGCAGATATTGCTGGTCGCCTTTTCGCGGCGGATATGCTGCTCGCGGGTGGACAGCGTCAGCACATAGCCGCGGCGTCCTTCGATATCCGCGGTCTCGCCGGTCAGACGGCCCGGCATCTGGCGCAGGAATTTTTCGCGCGTGGCGAACAGGCCGACATAAGGGCCGCCGAAATTCAGGCCGTTGCCGATGCTCTGGCCCTCTGCCGCCACGATATCGGCGCCCTGCGCGCCCGGCGATTCCAGAAGTCCCAGCGACACGATCTCCGTCACCACCGCGATCAGCAGCGCGCCCTTGGCATGGGCGGCTTCTGCAATGGGGCGCAAATTGCGGATCAGGCCGAACACATCGGGGCTCTGCACCACGACACAGGCGGTTTCATCGTCGATCAGGGCAATCAGGTCTTCGGCGCTGCCCGGCGTGACGGGCGCACGGGCGATGACGCCCTGAAGCCCGGCAACGGTTTCCACGGTTTCGGCATAATGGGGATGCAGGCCGCCCGACAGGATGGCCTTGCCGCGCCGTGTCAGACGCTGGGCCATCATCACGGCTTCGGCGGTGGCGGTGGAGCCGTCATAAAGCGAGGCATTGGCCACTTCCATGCCGGTGAGCAGCGCCACCTGAGTCTGGAATTCGAACAGATATTGCAGCGTGCCCTGGGCGATTTCCGGCTGGTAGGGCGTGTAGGAGGTGAGGAATTCCGAACGCTGGATCAAATGATCGACCGCGCTGGGCACATGATGCTTGTAGGCGCCGGCGCCGCAGAAAAACGGCCCCGCCCCCGCCGCCACATTCCGGGCCGCCAGCTTCGACAGCGCACGGTCCACTTCGAGCTCGCCTTGCGTGTCGGGCAGATTGAAGACGGAAAGCGGCACCACGGCGGCTTGCGGCACATCAGCGAACAGCGCGTCGATGCCCGGTGCGCCGATCTTCTTCAGCATCGCGCTGCGGTCATCGGAAGAAAGCGGCAGGTAACGCATTCTACAATCCCTTCACAAACTCGGCATAGGCGTCCTTGGTCATCAGCTTGGCGAAATCGCCGGCCGAAACACCCTTCAGCTTGAAGAACCAGCCCGACCCTTCCGGGTCGTCATTGACGGTGGCGGGAGCGGCTTCCAGCGCGGCATTGGCTTCGCTGACTTCGCCGCCCACCGGCGAATAGACTTCGCTGGCGGCCTTGACGCTTTCCACCACGGCGGCTTCCGCGCCGGCGCCGACCTTGCGGCCCTTCTGCGGCAATTCCACGAACACCACATCGCCCAGCGCTTCGGCGGCGTATTTGGTGATGCCAACGGTGGCGTTGTCACCATCCAGTGTGACCCATTCATGCTGGTCGGTAAAACGTGTCTCGCTCATATCCTGCTCCTCAATTGCGCTTGTAACCGTGGGGCACGAAAGGCATGGGCGCCACGACCGCCGCCAGCGCCTTGCCCCGCACCATCAATTCCAGTTTCGTGCCCAGGGCCGCGAAAGGGCTTTCCACATAGCCCATCGCCAGCGGCCCGTTCAGGCTGGGACCGAAGCCGCCGGACGTGACGCGGCCCACGATCTTGCCATCCACGGCGATTCCCGAGCCTTCGCGCGCGGGGGCGCGGCCTTCCGGCAATATGCCGACGCGCTTCTTGGCCACCCCGTTCAATAGCTTGTCGAGAACGATATTGGCGCCGGCGAAGCCGCCTTCCGCCTTGCGCCGCTTGCCGATGGACCAGACCAGATTGGCTTCCACGGGATCCACCGTCTCGTCCATGTCATGGCCATACAGGCAGAGCCCTGCTTCCAGCCGCAGGCTGTCGCGGGCGCCAAGGCCAATCGGCATCACTTCGGGTTCGCCCAGCAGGGCGCGGGCGACGCGCTCGGCGTCGGCGCCTTCCAGGGAAATCTCAAAACCGTCTTCGCCGGTATAGCCGGTGCGGCTGACAATGGCGCGGGCGCCGGCCACCTCACAGCGAACCACCTGCATGAAAGTGAGACTGGAGATATCAGGACGGGTGTGACGTGCCAGCGCCTGCGCCGCCAGCGGGCCCTGCAGCGACAGCAAGGCGCGGTCGGGACGCGGCGTCAGCGTGGCCAGACCTTTCAACTGCGCGGCGATATATTCGAAATCGCCTTCCTTGCAGCCGGCATTGACCACCAGGTAAAGCGGCGCCTCTCCCGCCAGTCGCGAGAACATGAAATCATCCTTGATGGTGCCCTGGTGGGTCAGCAGCAGGCCATAGCGCTGCATGCCTTCCTTCAAGCCGGCGACATCGGCGGGGGTGAGACGTTCCAGCGCCGCAGACGGATCGCCGCCCGCCAAAAACGCCTGGCCCATATGCGAGACATCGAACAGGCCTGCTTTTTCGCGGGTGTGCAGATGTTCTTTCAAAATGCCGGCCGGATATTGCACGGGCATTTCGTAGCCGGCGAAAGGCACCATTTTGCCGCCCAGCTCCAGATGCAGGGCGTAAAGCGGCGTGCGGCGCAAAGTTTCAGAGCTATCCATAAACTGTCCCATCAGGTGCAAAATTCCGCGGCCAAAAAACCGCGAACCCGTCTGTCATGGGACCTGAGAGTTTTCCCCCGCCTTGCTCTTCCGTTGAAGAACTGGGGTTACCCCTTCGGTGGGCGCAACATGAAGGCGTGCGCCGCTTTCCAGAATGTCATCACCTTCGCGGTCCTTTTGCCTGAGAGTTTCCGGGTGGTTGCTCCTTCGGCGCCGTACTGAAAACGACCTCTCCCGCGAGGGATCATGTGTTGGCCAGGGCGGCGCGCCTCCCGGCGGACTGTCCTGTTGCTGGCATTTTAGGGGGGACCAATGGGGAGTCAACGAAAGCCGCCCGAAGGGCTGACTTACTCACATTCTTTCGGGAACTTCGATGCCCAAAATGGCCAGAATCCCGCTTAAAACGGTCAAAGTCCGGGCACACAGGCCCAGGCGCTGCGCCCGCAGGGCGGCATCGGGTTCCGACATGATGTGGTGTTCGGCATAAAAGCGGCTGAACTTCTGGGCCAGCTCAAAAGCATAGTCGCAAAGAATATTGGGCGCGCGCTTGAGCTCGGCCGCAATCAGGATATCGGCTTTTGCGAGGAGATGCAGCACCAGCGCCCGCTCTTCCGGCGAATGGATGGCCGCATCGCCCACGACATTGCCTTCCGCCTTGCGCAGGATGGACTGGATGCGCACGGCCGCATATTGCAGGTAGGGTCCGGTCTTGCCCTCGAATTTCGAAAAGCGCTCCAGGTCGAAAATATAATCCGTGGTGCGGTGGTTGGAGAGATCGGCGAACTTGATGGTGGCGATGCCGACCTGCCGCGCGATATTGGCTTTCTCCTCGGCGGTATAATCCGCGCCCAGGCCCTGCTCGGCCAGCCGCGTATTGGCTTCCACCGTGGCCATGGCGATCAGGTCGTAAAGCTTCATCACGCCGCCGGCGCGGGTCTTGAACGGCTTGCCATCGGCGCCGTTCATGGTGCCATAGCCGACATGTTCCAGCTCGGCCCGGCCCTGCAATCTCGCCTTTTGCGCAGCGCGGAATACCTGCTCGAAATGGCCATGCTGGCGGTGGTCCACCACATAGAGAATGAGATCCGGATCGTAATCGCGCACTCGCTCGATCACCGTGGCCAGGTCGGTGGTGCCGTACAAAACACCGCCTTCCGATTTCACCAGGATCAGCGGCGGCATCGGCTTCTTGTCACTGTCGGTGGCGATATTGACCACAAGCGCGCCTTCGCTGGTTTCCGCCAGGCCGCGCTTTTTCAGATCGTCCAGCATGGGCGCGATCAGGGCATGCACGGAGGATTCGCCGTTCCACAAATCGAACCGAACGCCCAGGCTGGCGAATTCGCGCTCCAGCCCCACTTCCGAGACTTTCACGAAATGCTGCCACAAGGCGCGATAGCCTGGCCGGCCATCCTGCAGCTCGACCGTGGCGCGGCGCGCCTTGTCCAGCCGCGCCGGATCAGCCTTGCAGGCCGCGGAGGCCGCCGGATACATTTCTTCCAAATCCTCCATCGTCACCGGCGAAAATTCGGGATACGGACCTGTAAAGGCGGCGTCGAAATAGACCGGCGCGATTTCCCGCAATTCCACTTCGGAAATCAATTGGCCCATCTGCAGGCCCCAATCGCCCAGATGAACGTCGCTGATCACTTTCCAGCCATTGGCTCGGTAAAGCCGCTGCAGGCAATCGCCGATGATGGACGAGCGAAGATGTCCCACATGCATGGGCTTGGCGACATTAGGCCCGCCAAAATCGATCACCACGGTTTTGCCCGTGCCAGTCCGCGCCTCGCCCGAATTCGCCAGCAGCGCAGTCAGGGCGGCATCCGTCAGGTCCAGGTTGATAAAACCCGGCCCTGCAATCTCGACCTTGGCGAAACGCGCATCGTTTTTCAGATGCGCCACGATTTTCGTGGCGATATCGCGCGGATTGGCCTTGGCCGCTTTCGCCGCGGCCAGCGCGCCATTGCACTGGAACTGGCACAGATCCGGCCGGTCGGACAGCATCACCTGGCCGAAATGTTCCGCCAGGCCTTCGCTCACGAAAGCCTTTCCAGCAATCGCGGACAGTTCGCCCGCCAGCGATGTCATGGGGTGTAACGCGCCCTGGTCTGGTTATAGGCGCGCTGGGCATCGGTCAGCTGGAAGCCCAGCAGCAGCTGATAATCCGTAGGCGGATGAGTAGGCTCCAGGTTGATGCGGATATCCTCGGGCAGGCTTTCCTCGACGCTGGTGCTGGCGCTGCCCGGGGCAAAATTGATGCGCAGGGTGAGCGAGCGCTTGCTGAGGATGCGGTCGCCCTGGGTGATTGCCATGTAGTAAGGCAGCACATAGCTGGCCGCGTCAGGGCTGGGCGCGCGGGTGGCGCGCACCGTGAAGCCCAGGCTCGACGTCACGCTGCTGGAGCCCTTGGGGTAGCTGCACTCGGTTTGAACCACGCCCATGGTGGCGGTATAGGCCTCGCCCGAGGGGTCGGCCGGGGCGCCGGCGCGGAAAACCGTCATCACCGCCGTGTCGCTGAGAACGGAGGCGCTGGGGCATTGCGGCCCCAGCTTGTCATCAGTGCAGCCCGCCAGCACTACGCCAAGCGCGAGGACGAAAAAGGCAGGAAGCTTCATGGCAGGCCGGTATCCCTTGGATATTCCCGTGATATTCTTGACTTTTCGCGGCAGTCAGCCGAGTTCAGAACCCTGTTGTAGCCAGCCGGGCCAGTGAAGCCAAGCAGGCGGGAATCGGGTATTTCAGGGGTATTATGGCAGTTTACACCGATGTCACCTTCGAGGATCTGGAAGGGCTGCTGCGCGGCTATGACATTGGCACGCCCTTGTCCTTCAAGGGCATCGCCGAGGGGGTGGAAAATTCCAATTTCTACCTGCAGACCGACCGCGGCGCCTTCATCCTGACGCTGTACGAAAAGCGGGTGAAGGTGGATGACCTGCCTTTCTTCCTGGGGCTGATGGAGCACCTGGCGGCGCGCGGTATCGCCTGCCCCCAACCCGTGCGGGACCAGGCCGGCAAGAACTGGTCGATGGTCAAGGGCCGGGCGGGGGCGATCCTGTCCTTCCTCAACGGCATTTCCCTGCGCCGGCCGGAAAACCATCATTGCCAGGCGGCGGGCGAAGCGCTGGCGCGGCTGCATGCGGCTGGCGACGGCTTTGCCCTGTCACGGCCCAATGCCCTGGGACCGGCGGGCTGGCGCGAGCTGGCCGACGCCACCAACCCGCGGGCCGAGGCCGTCCAGGGGGGCCTGGGAATGCTCATCGCCGATGCGCTGGCGGAGCTTGAAAAAGATTGGCCGCGCGATCTTCCCACCGGCATCATTCACGCCGACCTTTTTCCCGACAATGTGCTGTTCATGGGCGACCGGCTTTCCGGCGTGATCGATTTTTATTTCGCCTGCAACGACATGCTGGCCTATGACCTGGCCGTGACCCTGAGCAGCTGGTGCTTTGAAAGCGACGGCGCCTACAACGTCACCAAGGCGAGGTCGATGATCGCAGGCTATCGCAGCGTGCGCACCATTACGGATGCGGAAATCGCCGCCATGCCGCTGCTGATGCGCGGCGCGTCCCTGCGCTTCCTGCTGACACGCCTGTATGACTGGCTCAATCCCGACCCCAACGCCCTGGTGCGGCCGAAAGACCCGCGCGAATATGCGAAAAAATTGCGCTTCAACCTGCAGGTGAAAAGCGCCGGGGAATACGGATTTTGAGCGCCATTGAAATATTCACGGATGGCGCCTGCTCCGGCAATCCCGGCCCCGGCGGCTGGGGCGCCATCCTGCGGGTGGGCGGCCATGAAAAGGAATTGTCCGGAGGCGATCCGGCCACCACCAACAACCGCATGGAGTTGATGGCGGCGATCGAAGCCCTGAATGCGCTGAAGAACCCTTCCGCCGTCACACTCCATACGGATTCGCGTTATGTGATGGATGGCGCGACGACCTGGCTCAAGAACTGGAAAGCCCGGGGTTGGAAGACCGCTGACAAGAAGCCGGTCAAGAATGAGGATTTGTGGCGGGCGCTGGACGGCGCGATGGCGCGGCACCAGATCAAATGGGTCTGGGTGCGCGGCCATGACGGCCATGTCGAAAACGAAAGGGCCGACGCGCTTGCGCGGTCGGCCATTCCAAATTCGAAAAAAGAATAGGCGCTAGAGAAGCGCTTCGAGGTGGCCGGCGTTGAGCATATGTTCGGCGCTGGAGACTTCGAAGGCGCCCGGCGCTTCAACATTCAGCGACTTGACCACGCCATCCTTGACGATCATGGAATAACGCTGGCTGCGCTTGCCCATGCCGAACTTGGAAGCGTCGAATTCCAGTCCCAGGGCGCGCGTGAAATCGCCGTTGCCGTCGGCCAGCATCATCACCTTGTCGCCCGCGCCCTGGTCCTTGCCCCAGGCGCCCATCACAAAAGCGTCGTTGACGGAAACGCAGGCGATCTGGTCCACGCCCTTGGCCTTGAAGGCGTCGGAATTCTGGACAAAACCCGGCACATGCTTGGCCGAGCAGGTGGGCGTGAAGGCGCCGGGCAGCGCGAACAGCGCCACGGTCTTGCCGGCGAACAGTTCCTCGGTGGTGATGGGGGTGGGCTTGCCATCCACCATCTGCATGAATGTGCCGGACGGTACCTTGTCGCCAATCTTGATGGTCATGAAAAACTCCCTTGGAGGTTGATGAAGCTTCAGGACGGCGTCACGGCTGTGACGTCGTAATGCTTTGCGATGAAGGCAAGCGCCTCGGCGGGCGCCAGCGGGGTGGAGAAATAATAGCCCTGGCCATAGGCGCAGCCCAGCGAATTCAGCCAGGCGGCATCGCCTTCGCTTTCAACCCCTTCCACCACCACGGCCCGGCCCAGTTCATGGGCCATGGCGACCACCGAGCTGACCACCACGGCACTGTCATTGCCCAGTTCGCTGCCGGCGTGGCGGGCCAGGAAGCTGCGGTCTATCTTGATGGTGTCGAAGGGAAGGCTGCGCAGCCGGCTGAGGGTGGAAGCGCCGGTGCCGAAATCGTCGATCGAAAGCCCTGCCCCGGCGGCGCGCAGCCGGCCCAGCATGCCCGCCAGCTCCGTGTCGCTGCCCACGGCGCTTTCCGTGATTTCCAGCTTGAGGCTGCCGGGCGCGATCTGGTTGTTTTTCAAAACCTGGCCGAACAGGGCTTCAAAGCCGCTGTCACGCAATTGCCGGCGCGAGAGATTGACGGCCGCGAACAGCGGCGGATTGACCGGGAAATAACGCTGCCAGTGCGACAGGTCGGCGGCGGCGCGCTCGAGCGCAAAACGGCCCAGCGCCACGATCAGGCCCGTCTCTTCGGAATGGGCGATGAAGTCCCCCGGCGCGATCAGGCCGCGCTCGGGATGGTGCCAGCGCAGCAGCGCCTCGAATCCCGCCACGCTGCGGTCCGACAGCCGCATGATCGGCTGGTAGAAGACGGCGATCTCGTCATTGTCCAGCGCCCGGCGCAGATCGGCCTCCAGCGCCACGGCATCGTGGGGCGCATCGGCCTCCAAATTTGCGTCATAGACGCAGGCGCAGTCGCCGCCGCGCCGCTTGGCCGCGCCCAGCGCCACTTCGGCATTCTTGATCATGGCCAGGGGGTCTTCGCCGCTGAGCGCGATGCCGGCGCTGGCAGGCGCGAAAATATTGCGGCCTTCATAGGGATGGGCCGGACTGCACTGGGCCACCAGCGCCTCGCCCAGCGCTTCGGGTGACAGGCGGCTTTTGGCAAACAGCAGCGCAAAAGCGTCGCCGCCGACGCGGAAAATCTGCGCTTCCTGTGCAAAGCGGTGGGTCAGCCGGTCGGCCGTGGCACGCAGGATCACGTCGCCGCCGGCGTCCCCCACGCTGGCATGAATGGATTTGAAGCGATCCAGGTCGAGCAATGCCAGGATGCCGCCGGGGAATGGCGGCCCGTCCAGCGCGCTCATCAGCGCCACGCGATTGCCCAGCCCCGTCAGCTCGTCGGTGGGCGGCAGCGCCGCCTTGCGCGCTTCCTCTTCCTTGCGCACCGTGATGTCGCTGAGCAGGCCCAGCAAGTCGGCGGCGTCGTCCAGCCGGTTGACGCTGGCGCGCAGCTCCAGCCAGCGTGTCACCGAACTGCCGCCAAAGCCCGCGATCAGGGTGCGGAATTCCAGGCGGAAATTCTGTCCCGGCCGGGCGTGATCCAGCGCGTCGCGGAGCAGGGCGCGATCGTCGGGATGCAGATGGGCAAACCAGTCCGCTTCCGACAGGGTGCTTTCATGCGCGCCCAAGCCCAGCATGGCGGTGGCTTCCGGCGACAAAGTGAGCAATTGCGCGCGCAGGTCGAGCGCGAAAACGCCCTGATGCGCCGAGCCGATCGCCGCCAGCGCCAGATTGGCGAAAGGCGTTGCAGGATCCGCCGCCACATCGGCGTTGTTGTTGGCCTGGGCTTCCAGCAAGCGGGCCGCATAGCTGCCGTGCAGGAAGGGCAGCACGGCGATTTCTTCGCTGGCGATCACCGAAAGCGCCAGCAAAATCGCGCCGGCGGCAGCAAAGCCGCCGGTGGCGGCGGGGCCGGTGAGACTTTCGCCCAATCCGCCCAGGGCCGTGGCGGCTGCGGCCAGCGCCACCAGCGCAAAGGCCACGGCACTTGGCGCAACAACTTGCGCCGCTTTCATGCCCTTGCGGCCGCAGGTGAAGAGATACCAGGCCAGCACAGTGCTGCCTGTGACCACGGCCATGTCGGTCAGCAATGTGGCGGCAGGCACGCCCAGATAGGCCAGCGCGCCAAGGCCGCACAGGCCATACAGTGCGCGGCGGAAATATTTTTCATGGGCGGGGAAGGTTTCGCGCACGGGAATAATCGCGTCGGCCAGGCGTGCGCCCGCGGCCAGTGCCAGCGCGGTAAGAAAAGCGGTCAGGCCATAAGGCCCGCCAATATGCGTGGCAAGGCTGGCGTCGAACATGCCCGTGCCCGCCAGCCAGCTCCACAGCAGCATGGCCAGCGTCACCGCCACCCAACGCGGCGCGGCATGGCCAATCAGTACGGCAAGGCCGCCGGTGATCAGGGCGGCAGCGCCGATCAGCGCGCCCACCGCCGTAATGAAAATGGCAAGACTGCGATTGTGCCCGGCCAGCGCCGGTTCGGTCCAGGCCGACAGAGCCGGTGGCGTCTGGGCGCTTCCCACCTGCAGCGCCAGCCCCACCGACGTCACGGGCGGAATGACGACACGCCAGGCGCGATGGCCATAAGCCGGTGCGGGTTCGACCAGCACGCCGGAATCCGAACTGGCGACCGCCATGATCTGCGGCCTTGTCGAGCGCGGCAGGATGGCCAGCGCCATGCGCGGCGGCTGGCCCGCCAGAAGCACGCGGCTTACGGGGCGGACCTGGTCGTTGGTCACCGCAAGCATGTACCAGAGCGATCCGTCCTTCTCGGCGCCGCCCGGCGCGTGATAGGGCGTGAGCGCCGATTTCAGGGCGATGACGTTTTCCGTGCTGCCGAAATCCACCTGGTGCGGCGGCGTCACGGTCGGCCGCGGCGGATCGGCGGCCAACCCGACGCCGATGCTGGCAAGCATCCAACAGAGAAGCGCGAGGGCGGCCATTCTGAATGTCATGTCGTCTTGTCTTTTGAGGGCTGGCGCGGCGTCAGCCAGCGCCGGCCCCGTTGATGCGTGGCGTTTCGTCTTCAAGCAAGGCGAACTGGATATGGTCGCTCCATTCGCCATTGATAAGCAGGTAGCGCTTGGCCAGTCCTTCCTCGCGGAAGCCCAGCTTTCCCAGCAGGCTGCGGGAGGGTTCATTTTCCGGCACGCAGGCGGCTTCGATGCGGTGCATGCCCAGCGTCTTGAAGACAAAAGGAATGAGCGATTGCAGTGCATCGCGCATATAGCCCTGGCGCGAAAAGCGTGCCCCGATCCAGTAGCCCAGGGCGCAGCATTGCGTCACCCCGCGCCGGACATTGGACAAGGTACAGCCGCCCATCAGCGTATCGTCGCTGCGGCGGAAAACAAAAAACACATAGGCCGAATCCAGCCGCGTTTCCTTGTGATACCGCTTGATGCGGCGGCGAAAGGCGCCGCGCGTGAGCTCATCCTCGGCCCAGACCGGCTCCCACTTGGTGAGGAACTCACGGCTTTCGCCGCGCAGCGCCGCCCAGAAATGATAATCGGCGATGCGCGGATAGCGCAGGTACACATCCTTGCCGTGAATGACCGGCTGCTGGCCGCCAGGAAAGGTCAGCCCGCGCATGAAAGCCATGGGTCTGGAATGCATCATTCGGCAGCGTGAACCTTGTTGTGCGCGGCGAAGCGGCCGGCGAATTTGGCGTGGGATTCCAGCCTGCCCACCGGACCGATGGCGGCGATGGAGGGCGAGCCCATGCTGAAGGCGGCATAGCGCTTTACGGCATCGGCATCTATCGCATCGAGCTGCGCGACGATCTCCGCCACGGACTGGACCCGGCCCAGCGAGAATATCTGGCCGGCAATGGCTTCGGCGCGAGTACCGGGCCGTTCCAGCCCCATCAAAAGGCCAGACTTGAGCTGCGCCTTGGCCCGGCCAAGTTCAGCATCGGTAATCTTGCCCGTCAGGGCTTCCATCTCGCCGGCGATCACGGCGGAGACTTCGCCCGCGTCCTTCTCGCTGGTGCCGACATAGATGCCGGTAATTCCGCCATCCTGGAAATTGTTGGAGAAGGCATAGATGGAATAGCACAGGCCGCGTTTTTCACGCACTTCCTGGAACAGGCGGGAGGACATGCCGCCGCCCAGCACCATCGTGTAAAGCTGCGCGACGTAAAAATCGGGATGGCGCGCCGAGAGTCCGGGGAAGGCATAGGTGATGTGCGCCTGTTCCAAATCTTCCACCACGCGCATGTCGCCGCCGACATACTGTGCGGGTTCGCTGGCGGCAGCGGGTCCGGCCGGCAGGCCCGCGAATTTTTCGGACGCCAGGGCCACGATCTCGCCATGTGAAACAGCGCCGGACGACACCAGCGTCATGTTGGAGGCGCGGTAACGCGCACCGGCATAGTCGCGCAGGTGCGCGGGGGTAAAGGCGGAGACGGTGGCTTCCTCGCCCAGGATGGGCCAGCCCAGCGCCTGGCCGCGATAGATGATGGATTGCAGGTGATCAAAGACAATATCGTCTGGCGTGTCGCGCGCCTGCCCCAATTCCTGCAGCACCACCTGGCGCTCGCGCTCCAGTTCCGCCGGGTCATAGCTGGACGCGGTGAGAATGTCGGCAACCAGTTCCAGGCCCAGCGCCACATCCGCTTTGAGCACGCGGGCATGAAAGGCCGTCTGCTCGCGGCTGGTATAGGCGTTAAGATACCCGCCCACCGCTTCGATCTCCTCGGCAATCTGCCGGGCGCTGCGCGTGGCGGTTCCCTTGAAGGCCATGTGCTCGAGCATGTGCGAGATGCCCATCTGGGCCGGCAATTCGTTGCGTGAGCCGGTTCCCACCCAAACGCCCAGCGCGGCGCTTTCCAGCCCGGCCATAGGGTCCGTGACAACGGTCAAGCCATTGGAAAGACTTGATATTTCCAAGTTCATGCCGTCAGTCTAGAAGAGATGAACTGGCGAAGCAAAGGAAGCTTGTTCGCCAGATCGCTCAGCTTTTCCGGCATTTTTTCCAGGGCCGCCAGCGCAGGCGGAACCGGCGGCGCCTGTGCGATGGCGCGCGTCACGGCATCGGGAAATTTGGCGGGATGGGCCGTGGAAAGAATGACACTGGGCCTGGCGCCAAAATGCGCGGCGGCTGAGGCCGCCACGGCGGTGTGCGGATCAATGATGCGGCCCGTGGCGGCATGGACGCGCCTGATGGCGGCCAGCGTTTCATCGTCGCTGCAGGCGAAGGCGCTGTAGCGCGAGCGCAGATCCTCCAGCACATTCGCGGGAAGCACCAGCCGGCGCGTTTTGGAAAAATCATTCATCGCGGCCGCCGTCCAGTCGCTGTCGCGGCCCGATGCTTCAAACAACGCCCGCTCGAAATTGGAAGCCACCTGGATGTCCATGGAGGGGCTCAGCGTGTGATGTTCCGCGCCCGCTGCGTAAACACCCGTATTGAGGGCGCGGGCCATGATATCATTTTCATTGGTGGCGATGACCAGCCGCTCGATCGCAAGACCCATGCGGCCCGCCGCTTCACCCGCAAAAATGTCGCCGAAATTGCCCGTCGGCACGACGAAAGTGGCGGGGCGCCCCAAGGCCGCTGTGGCCGTGAAGTAATAGACCGCCTGCGCCGCGATGCGTACGAAATTGATCGAGTTGACGGCCGTAAGGCTGATCTCCCTGGCGAAGTCCGTTTCCGCGAACAGGCCTTTCACCAGCGCCTGGGCGTCGTCGAAGCTGCCTTCCAGCGCAATATTGTGCACATTGGCGTGGGGGCTGGTGGTCATCTGGCGGCGCTGCACGTCGCTGACCCGGCCCTTGGGATGCAGGACAAAGACTTCGATGTTGGGCAAGCCGCCCAGGGCGGCGATGGCAGCCGAACCCGTATCGCCCGAGGTCGCAGCCACGATGGTGGCGCGGCCGCCGCGCGCCTTGAGCGCGCGGGCGAACAGCCGGCCCAATATCTGCAGCGCGATATCCTTGAAGGCAAAGGTAGGGCCGTGGAACAGCTCCAGCAGATATTGCCCGTCGCCAATTTCGCTAAGGGGTGCGATCGCAGGCAACTCGAAGCCGGCATAGGCCGCCTCGATATCGGCTTTGAGATCCGCTTCGCTGAAGGCGTCGCCAACAAAACGGCGCAGCACTTCGAACGCCACCTCCTGGTAGCGCTTGCCTGCGAAGTCAGCAATCTGCGCTTGGCTGAATTGCGGCCAGGCCACCGGAACATAGAGCCCGCCATCGGGCGCCAGTCCTGCCAGCAGGACTTGCGCAAAATTCGCGCGCGGCGCCTGCCCGCGGGTGGAGATGAAATGCGAGGAATCCGTCATAGGCGGAAGCGGCCCTTGGAGATGTGATAGGCGAAATAAACGCCGACGAGCCCCGCCGCAAGCCCAAACCAGGTGATGGCATAGGAGAGGTGGTTGTTGGTGAAGCTCACCACGGTCTGGCCGCCCTGGGGCCAGCCGCCGGGATTGGGGCGGCTGTCGGCCTCAATCACCACCGGCGCCGCAAGCTTGACGCCATCGGCTGCCGCGATTTCCGCCAGGTCGCGCGCATACCAGATACGCCGCGCCGGATCAGGCGCGGGCGTAAAAACGCCAGGCCTGTCGGGCACCCGCCAAACGCCGACCAGGGCAGCTTCGCCCGTGATGGGGGGGCGGGTTTGGGGGGCGAGTTTTTCGGCGGGAATTTTTCCCCGGTCCACCATCAGCGTCCTGCCATCTGCCGTGATGAAAGGCGTCAGCACATGATAGACGGGGTCGCCTTCCTTGCCCGTGGTGAAAACATAGGCCTCCTTGGCGTTGTCAAAATGACCCGAGAGTGCGACGCGGCGATATTGAACCGCATCAGCGTCCAGTTTCAGCGCCTCATCCAGGGTGACGGGTTTGGCGTCCATGTGACCGCCCACCGTGGCGATCAGGGCTTCTTTCCATTGCAGGCGCTGCAGTTGCCAGGCGCCGAGCCAGGTGAGGAATGCAACCAGGATGAGTGTGGCGAGGGTCAGGCCGGGATAGGGCCGGAACGTCATGACCGGCGTCCCTCGCCCGCCTTGTGCTTGTATTGCAGCACCAGCAGGGTGGATTTGGCCAGGCGCAAGAACCCGAATGTCAGCCCCAGGATCAGCGGTATCCAGAGAACCATGTGAACCCAGAGCGGCGGATGGAAATGGAATTCCACGTATAACGCCAACCCGCAGACAATCGCCCCCACGATCAGGATGCCGAACACGGCCGGACCGTCACCGGCGTCGAACATCGCATAATCGAGATGGCAGGAGGGGCAGTGCTTGCGCACAGCGATATAGCCGTCAAACAACGGCCCCTGACCGCATTGCGGGCAGAGGCCGAGGAGGCATTCTCTTGCCGTATTGGCTTTACCCAATAGATACTGGCCCTTGGCCCCACACATAAATGCAGGCGAACAGGAACAGCCAGACCACGTCGACGAAGTGCCAGTACCAGGCGGCCGCCTCGAAACCGAAATGGCGGGTCGGGGTGAACTGGCCGGCGATGGTGCGCGCCAGGGCAACGATCAGGAAGATGGTGCCGATCAGCACATGCGCGCCGTGGAAACCGGTCGCCATGAAGAAGGTCGAACCATAGATGGCGCCAAAATTGCCCGCCTGGGTCAGGTTGGCATGCGCCGCGTCCGTCAGGGCTCCCAGCGCCAGATTATTGAAACCGAACGTGAAGGGCGCATTGGCATATTCATAGGCCTGGACGCAGGTGAAGCTGGCGCCCAGCACAACCGTGATGATCAGGGCCCAGATCGCGTCCTTGCGGTTGCCCTGCTGCAGGGCGTGGTGCGCCCAGGTCACCGACGTGCCCGAGGTGAGCAGAAGCAGCGTGTTCAGCAGCGGGAAATGCCAGGGGCTGAGCGTGATGATGCCCGCGGGCGGCCAGGAACCGATGGCGACGTCGTTGTAGAACAACGCCGAATTGAAATAGGCCCAGAACCAGGCCACGAAGAACATCACTTCCGACGCGATGAACAGCAGCATGCCGTAACGCAGATGCAGCTTCACCACCGGGGTGTGGTTACCCAGCACCACGGATTCCTTGATGATGTCACGCCACCAGCCGGCCATGGTGTAGAGCACCAGCGCCAGGCCGACGAAGAAGATCACCGAGGTTCCGTTCACCGGCAAATGGAAGAAGCCGGTATAGTCCTTGTTCATCCAGAACACGGCGCCGGCGAGCATAGTGAAAGCGCCCAGCGAGCCGACAACCGGCCACGGGCTGGGATCTACCAGATGATAATCGTGCTTTGCGTCACCGCTCATGAAACTGTCCTCTCTACTGCCCGAATTACCCGCGCCACTGCACGAGCGACATCAGGTAAATCAGAAATCCGAATGCCCCCAGCACCAGCGCCAGGACGATGTTGCGTTTACGCCGTTCTTTTTCCCACTTGTCATCGCTCATGACCACAGCGGCGAAAGGTGGAGAATACGTTCAATGATCAGCGCCGCGAACGGCACAAAAAGATAAAGCAGGGAAACCGCGAACAGCCGCTTGGCCGAGGGTTCCTTGATGGTGTCCTTCTCGCGCCAGGTGGCAAAGGCCTCCAGCAACATCCAGAAGCCCATGCTGGCGGAAGCGATCAGGTACAGCATGCCGCCCAGGCCGATAAAGGCAGGCACCACGCCCAGCGGCGCCAGCAGGATCGTATAGAGAAGGATATGGCGGCGGGTGGAAGGCTTGCCCTTGACCACCGGCAGCATCGGCACGCCGGCGCGGGCATAATCCTCGGAGCGCCACAGCGACAGCGCCCAGAAATGCGGCGGGGTCCACATGAAGATGATCGCCACCAGCACCAGCGGCGCCAGCGACAGCGATCCGGTCACCGCAGCCCAGCCGATGGCGGGCGGCAGCGCGCCCGACAGACCGCCGATCACGATATTCTGCGGCGTGCGGCGCTTCAGCCAAAGGGTGTAGACGCCGATATAGATGAAGACGGTGAAGGCCAGCAGGCCCGCCGCCAGCTCGTTGACGAACAGCCACATGATGGCCACCGACATCGCCGCCAGCGCCCAGCCAAAAGCCAGCGCATCTTCGCGCGCAATATGGCCCATCGGAATGGGACGGGTCGCGGTACGCGCCATCAGCCCGTCAATGTCGCTGTCATAGGCCATGTTGAGCGCGCCCGAAGCGCCCGCGGCCACCGCGATGCAGAGCAAGGCGGTAAACGCGGTCAGCGGATGCAGGTCGCCCGGCGCCACGACGATGCCTGCCAGCCCGGTGAAGATGACCAGCGACATCACGCGCGGCTTCAGCAGCGCGAAGAAGTCTCCGACCGTCGTAACCCTGGGGTAGGCAAAGCTTTCGGCGATCGCCATCTATCGTCCTTGGTGCCCGTACTTAGTGAATATGCGGCAATTCGTTGAACTGGTGGAACGGCGGCGGCGACGGCAGCGTCCATTCCAGCGTCGTCGCACCCACGCCCCAGGGATTGTCGCCTGCAATGCGCTTCTTCATGAAGGCTTCGACCAGCATGACCAGGAAGATCAGCACGCCGAACCCGGCAATGAAGGAGCCGATGGACGAGACATAGTTCCAGCCGGCAAAGGCATCGGGATAGTCCGCATAGCGGCGCGGCATGCCCTGCAGACCCAGGAAATGCATCGGGAAGAAGGCGAGATTGACGCCCACGAAGGTAATCCAGAAATGCAGCTTGCCCAGGAATTCGCTGTACATGTAGCCGGTGAATTTCGGGAACCAGAAATAGAAGCCCGAGAAGATCGCAAACACCGCGCCCAGCGACAGCACGTAATGGAAGTGCGCCACCACGTAATAGGTGTCCTGCAGCACGACATCGACGCCGGCATTGGCCAGCACCACGCCGGTGACGCCACCGACCGTGAACAGGAAGACAAATCCCGTCGCCCACAGCATGGGAGTTTTGAAATCAATCGAACCGCCCCACATGGTTGCGATCCAGCTGAACACCTTGATGCCGGTGGGCACCGCGATGACCATTGTGGCGAAGACGAAATAGGCCTTGGTGTCGACCGACAGGCCCACCGTGTACATGTGGTGCGCCCAGACCAGGAAGCCGATGAAGCCAATCGCGACCATGGCGTAGGCCATGCCGAGATAGCCGAACACGGGACGGCGCGAGAAGGTGGCAATGACATGGCTGATCATGCCGAAGCCGGGCAGGATCAGGATGTACACTTCCGGGTGACCGAAGAACCAGAACAGATGCTGGTACAGGATCACGTCGCCGCCGCCGGCCGGATTGAAGAACGACGTGCCAAAATGGCGGTCGGTCAGCAGCATGGTGATGGCGCCCGCCAGGACCGGCAGCGACAGCAGCAGCAGCCATACCGTAACCAGGATCGACCAGACGAACAGCGGCATCTTGTGCAGCGTCATGCCCGGCGCGCGCATGTTGAAGATGGTGGTGATGAAGTTGATGGCGCCCAGGATCGAGGACGCGCCCGCGATGTGCAGCGAGAAGATGGCGAAGTCCATCGCCGGTCCCGGTGATCCATAGGTGGAAAGCGGGGCATAGACCGTCCAGCCGCCGCCGACACCCATGCCGCCGCTGTCGCCTTCGACGAACACCGACATGATCAGGAACAGCAGCGAGAAGGGCAGCAGCCAGAAGGAAATGTTGTTCATGCGCGGGAACGCCATGTCCGGCGCGCCGATCATCAGCGGCACCAGCCAGTTGCCGAAGCCGCCGATCATGGCGGGCATGATCATGAAGAACACCATGATCAGGCCGTGGCCCGTCACGAACACGTTGAATTCATGCGGCTCGGCGAAAATCTGCAGGCCGGGATACATCAATTCCGCGCGCATCATTATCGAGAAGAAGCCGCCAACCAGGCCGGCGACCACCGCGAAGATCAAATACATCGTGCCGATGTCTTTGTGGTTGGTCGAATAGACGTAACGCCGCCAGCCCGTGGGCAGGTGGTGATCGCCATGGTCGTCGTGGTCGTGTGCTGCGTCGGTCATATCAATCTGTCCTATTTCGCTGCGACGCGGGTGGGAACGTCGAGGGCGGCGAATTTCTTCTTGGAGTCCGCAAGCCAGGCGGCATATTCCGCATCGCTTACAACTTTGACTTCAATTGGCATGTAGGCGTGGCGCGCGCCGCACAGCTCCGAGCACTGGCCGTAGAAGGTGCCCACCTGCGTGGCCTTGAACCAGGTCTTGTTGATGCGGCCCGGAACGGCGTCCATCTTCACGCCGAACTGCGGGATGGCCCAGCTGTGGATCACGTCGGCGCCCGTGGTCACGATCTCGACCACCTTGTTGACCGGCACGACGATGTTGTTGTCCACGCCCAGCAGGCGCGGCTTGCCGGCCTTGGCGGCGGCCTCGTCGCTCAGGCCGAGGCTGTCATAGGTAAATCCGCCATCGGCGCCGGGATATTCATAGGTCCAGAACCACTGCTTGCCGATCGCCTTGATCGTGACGTCAGGCGTGGGGATTTCCGATTCAAAATACAGCAGCTTGAAGGACGGGATCGCGATCACCACCAGGATGATGACGGGGATCAGGGTCCAGGCCACTTCCAGCAGCGTGTTGTGGTGCACCTTGGACGGGTTGGGGTTCACGCTGGCGCGGAACTTGATGATCACCCAGCCCAGCAGGACGGCCACGAAGATCGAGACCGCCGTGATGATGTAGAAGAGCTCCCGGTGGAAGCTCTCGATCTGTTCCATGACCGGCGTCGCGGACGCCTGGAAGCCGGTCTGCCAGTCGATCGGCAGTGCCATGGCGGAACTGCTCGCCAGCAAGGTGAGCAGAGCGGCACTGATCGCGGTTTTGCGAAACGTCATGAGGCGACCTCGTAAAAGCCCACGCCCGGGCGAAAATCCCGCGCGTTTCAGATTCTTGCGAGGGATTTAGAGGGGTTAAGCCCTTAAAGTCATTGCGACCTTATGGCACGGTCCTGTGCATGGCCAAGGCGCCCCGGAACACATGCCCCGGAAACCCGGCCCCCAGCCTTGCTTCAAGCCTTGCCGGACGGCGTCCAAGGCACGATATCTATGGGGTTCGCGGGGCTTTTTGCCGCGTCTCAGGAGCACCTTATGGCTGACAATGACTTGTTCTTTTCCCGCACCGGCATGGACCGGGGCAGAGTCCAGCGCACCCTCGACCAGGCCCTGCATGGCGCCGATGACGGGGAATTGTTCCTGGAATACAGCCAAAGCGAATCGTTCGCCTTTGACGATGGCCGGCTGAAAGCCGCCACCTTCGACACCTCCCAGGGCTTTGGCCTGCGCTCGGTGGCGGGAGAAGCCACCGGCTATGCCCATGCCACCGAATTGTCGGAAGACGCCATCGCCCGCGCCGCGCGTACCGTGCGCGCCGTGTCCGATGGCCGCTCCGGCACCGTCGCGCCCGGTCCCGCCCGCAGCAACATGAAGCTCTATACCGACCTCGACCCGCTGCAGACGGCAGGCTTCGAGACGAAAGTGAAATTGCTGGAAGAACTGAACGCCTATGCCAGGGCCAAGGACAGCCGCGTGCGCCAGGTTTCCGCCTCGCTGGCCGGCGAATGGCAGCGCATCGAGATCATGCGCGCCGGGGGCGAGCATTATTCCGACATCCGTCCCCTGGTCCGACTCAATGTCTCGGTTGTGGTGGAGCAGGATGGCCGCCAGGAATCCGGCAGCTTCGGCGGCGGCGGCCGCGGCGGTTACGAAACCTATGTTGATCCGGCTTACTGGCACGGCGCGGTGGACGAAGCCTTGCGCCAGGCGCTGGTCAATCTTTCTTCGGTGCCCGCGCCCGCCGGCGAGATGACCGTGGTGCTGGGACCGGGCTGGCCCGGCATTCTTCTGCATGAAGCCATCGGCCATGGGCTGGAAGGCGACTTCAACCGCAAGAAGACATCGGCCTTCGCGGGACTTCTGGGCGAGCGCGTCGCCGCCCCCGGCGTCACGGTGGTGGATGACGGTACCATCGACGGACGGCGTGGTTCGCTTTCGATTGATGACGAAGGCACGCCCACCTCGCGCACCGTGCTGATCGAGGACGGAATCCTGAAAGGTTACATGCAGGACCGCCAGAATGCCCGGCTGATGGGCATGGCGCCCACCGGCAATGGGCGGCGGCAGAGTTATTCCTCGCCGGTGATGCCGCGCATGACCAACACCTACATGCTGGGCGGCGACCGCGACCCCAAGGAAATCCTGGAAAGCGTCAAGAACGGAATCTATGCCGTGAATTTCGGCGGCGGCCAGGTCGACATCACCAACGGCAAATTCGTTTTCAGCTGCACCGAGGCCTACAAGATCGAGAACGGCAAGCTGGGCCACGCCATCAAGGGCGCCACCCTGATCGGCAGCGGCCCGGAATGCCTGACGCGAGTTTCCATGATTGGCAACGACATGAAGCTCGATACCGGCATCGGCACCTGCGGCAAGAACGGCCAGAGCGTGCCGGTGGGCGTGGGCCAGCCGACCATACGGCTTGACGGATTGACCGTGGGCGGTACTGCCCAGGCGGCGTGATGGCCAAATACTGGTTCCGCCAGAAACGCATCGGCTTTGGCTCCACGCCCAACACCTGGCAGGGTTGGACCCTGACGCTGGTGGGCGTCATGCTGATCTTCCTGGTGGTGATCGAGGCCAAGCAGATTTCCGACCGCACCACGCAGATATTGGTAGCGCTGTCTGGCGTGGCGCTGGTGGTGATTCCGATGATGGTGATTTCCTATTTCAAAACGGAAGGGGGCTGGCGTTGGCGGAATGGCCGTGATGACTGACCCGATCTACAAGATCGTGCCGCGCGGCGAATGGGAAAGCAGTGGCGATCCTTACAAGGGCTCAGCGCATGACAGTGCTGACGGCTTCCTGCACTTCTCAACCAAGGATCAACTGTGCGAGACGCTGCGGCTTTATTATGCAGGGCAGACCGACTTGCTGCTGATCGCTGTGAATGTGACGGCGCTGGGCGCAGCGCTGCGCTGGGAACATTCGCCGTCGCGCAGCCAGGATTTCCCGCATCTCTATGGCTGGCTGCCCAAAAGCGCCGTGATTTCGGTCCAGCCGATTGCAGATGACGCGCAAGCGCGCCTATCCTTCGCCCCATGATCGTTATTCCCGGCAAGTCCCACGACCTTGGCGACGGCTTCATGATCAGCCGCCTGCTGCCCAATGCCGCCCGCCGCAGCGTGGGGCCATTCCTGTTCTTCGATTATTTCGGGCCGGTGGATTTTCCACCGGGCAAGGGGATCGACGTGCGGCCGCATCCCCATATCGGCCTGGCCACCGTCACCTATTTGTTCGACGGGGCGCAGATGCACCGCGACACGCTGGGATCGGTGCAGGAAATCCTGCCCGGTGACGTCAACTGGATGACGGCCGGACGCGGCATCGCCCATTCCGAGCGCACGGGCGTGGAAACCCGCGCCACTGGCCATCGCCTGCACGGCATCCAGACCTGGGTTGGCCTTCCTGCCGGCGACGAGGAAGCGCCGCCGCACTTCCAGCATTTCAAATCCGCCGACCTGCCGCTGCAGGACCGCGGCGATGTCACCTTAAAGATGATCACCGGCAGCGCTTTCGGCCTGACCTCGCCCGTAAAGACCTTCTCGCCCATTTTCTATGCCGATGCGCGATTCGAGGCTGGCGGCGCCCTCACCTATGATACCGAGCATGAAGAGCGGGGCCTGTTCATTATCGAAGGCGCCATCCAGATCGGCGACCGCATGTTCGAAGCCGGCACCATGCTGGCCCTTGATAAGGGCGAAGAGGTCACGCTCTACACTGATACGCCCACAAGGGTGATGCTGTTCGGCGGCGCGGCGCTGGATGGGCCGCGCCATATCTGGTGGAATTTCGTCTCGTCCTCGAAGGAGCGCATCGAACGCGCCAAGCAGGAATGGAAGGACGGCGTCTTCGGCCTCATTCCCGGCGACGACCAGGAATTCATTCCCCTGCCAGAAGACAAGCGATGAAGCGGGCTTTTTTCGCAGCCGGCTTTGCCCTGCTGGCGATGGGGCTGCTGTTCGCGCTGCAGGGTGCAGGCATCGTGCACTGGCCGCGCGAAAGCTTCATGCTGGACCAGAGGCCCTGGATCTGGCGCGGCATTTTCTTGATCCTGATGGGATTGGCGCTGGTTTTCACCGCCCGCCGGCGCAGGCGCTAAAGAAAATTATACTCGGTGAACAAGGGCGTCAGGTCCCTGCCCCACACGCCGTGATAATTCTTCAGCATCTCCTCGGCGCGCGTGTAGCCGCGATTGACCAGTTCGCGCAGCGGGTTGAGGAAGCCTTCCTCGCTCATCCCCCCGCCATCGAGTTCGGCGCGGCGCTTCAGGCCCGCCGCCGAAATCTCCAGCATGCGGTGCGCCAGTTCATGCACCGTGGCCTTGCGGAAGGGCGTCTTGAAGCCCTGCTTGCCCACGCCGTCGCGCATGGCCTGGCGTTCTTCCGCCGTCCAGTCCTTGACCAGGTCGTAAGCGGCATCCAGCGCCACGCTGTCATAGAGAAGTCCAACCCACAGCGCCGGCATGCCGCAGATGCGCCGCCAGGCGCCGCCATCGGTGCCGCGCATTTCCAGGAAGGATTTGAGCCGCACTTCCGGGAAGATGGTGGTGAGGTGATCAGCCCAATCGCTCATCATCGGTTCGATATGAGCCACTTCGGGAATCTTGCGGGCCAGGAAATCGCGGAAGCTCTTGCCTGCCACGTCGATATATTTGCCGTCGCGATAGACAAAATACATCGGCACATCGAGCGCGTAATCCACGTAACGCTCAAAGCTCATGCCGTCATCGAACACCCAGGGCAGCATCCCGGCGCGCGCATTGTCGACATCGGTCCACACTTGCGCGCGGTAGGACAGGAACCCGCTGGGGCGGCCTTCGCGGAACGGTGAATTGGCGAACAGCGCCGTGGTCACCGGCTGCAGCGCCAGGCCGACGCGGAATTTCTTGACCATGTCGGCTTCGGATTCAAAGTCCAGATTCACCTGCACGGTGCAGGTGCGGAACATCATGTCCAGGCCATAGCCGCCCACCTTGGGCATGTAGCGGCGCATGATGCCGTAACGCCCCTTGGGCATCACGGGCACTTCGTCCAGCGTCCAGCTGGGCGCAAAGCCGAAGCCCAGCACGCCCACGCCCATCTCGCCCGCAACCTCGCGCGTCTGTTCCTGGTGCAATGTCACTTCGGCGCAGGTTTCATGGATGGTTTTCACCGCCGCGCCGGACAATTCAAACTGTCCGCCCGGCTCCAGCGACAGCGAAGCGCCGTTCTGGCTGAGGCCGATGATGTTCGCCCCTTCCATCACCGGCTGCCAGCCGAAGCGCTGCATGCCTTCCAGCAGCTGGCGGATGCCGGGCTTGCCGTCATAGGCGACGGGTTTGTGGGTCTTGAGGTCGTAGACGAATTTCTCGTGCTCGGTGCCGATGCGCCATTCCGAGGCTGGGCGCGACCCCTTCGACAAATGCCGCACCAGGTCGTCCCGGCCCTGGATCGGGCCGCCGGCGGACTGGGGAATGGACATGCGGGCGGCTTTCCTGGGGGACGAGCGGCGTACTTAGGCACGGCCCAAGAACGGCGCAAGGCGGGGCCCCTTTTATTTGCGTGTTGACTTAATTAAGTTTACATGCAAATACTTTTTCATGAATGGATTGCAGGCCTTGTCCGACCCGACCCGCCAGCGCATTGTGGAAATGCTGGCCGCCAGCGGGGCGCTGTCATCGGGCGACATTGCCAGCCGGTTTGAACTCAGCAAGCCGGCCGTGTCGCAGCATCTCAAAACCCTGCGAGATGCCAGGCTGGTAAGCGTCCATGCCGACAAGCAGCGGCGAATCTATGAATTGAACCCCGATGGGGTGAAGGAATTGTCGGACTGGATCGCGCGCATCCGCGCCTTCTGGGTTCCGAAACTGGATGCGCTGGAAGAAGCGCTGAAAAGCAGCAAATCATAACAAAGGTGATGCATGGGCGATCTGGCCAGGAAGATTGACGACCACACGATCCAGTTTGTCCGCGTCCTGCCGGGCCCGATCGAGAAGATCTGGGATTACCTGGTGGACAGCGAAAAGCGCGGCCAGTGGTTCGCCAAGGGCCCGTTCGGCAAGGTGGGCGAGCCCTTCGAGCTGCGCTGGAAGCACAGCGAGCTGTCGCCCAACACCGCGCCACCGCCCGACAGCATGGCGGAGATGGACAAGACCGGCCACAGCGCCGTCAACACCCTGTTGAAGATGGAGCCGCCGCATTTGCTGGCTTTCACCTTCGGCGGCTCGAAAATGTCGCCCGACAAGATCAGCGAAGTGGAATTCAGGCTGGAGGATATGGGCGACAACAAGGTGCGCCTCACCCTCACCCACAGCAAGATCCCGGACGAAAGTTATCGCACCGGTGTCACCGGCGGCTGGCACAGCCATCTGGACGTGCTGCAATACCGCGCCGAAGGCAAAACCCCGCCCGCCTTCTGGAATGTGTGGCGCGAGGCTCAAAACGCCTACGGCAAATAACGTCAGTCCCGGAAATCGCCGGCAACGGATTGCCAGATCGCCAGCGCCGCCAGCGCGGCCGTGTCGGCGCGCAGGATGCGCGGCCCCAGCGTCACCGGCGTGACGAAGGGCAAGGCGCGCAGCATCTTGCGCTCCGCCGGATCGAAACCGCCTTCGGGTCCCGTGAGAATGGCGGCCGGTCCGGCTTGCGCCGCTTTTGCCAGCGGCGGCGCCTCACCGCCCTCGTCACAGAAATAAAGCCGCCTTTCTTTCGGCCATGACGCCAACACTTTCTCCAGCGTCACGGCTTCGCGGATTTCCGGCACCGACAGGCGGCCCGATTGTTCCGCCGCCTCGACGGCATTGGCGGCCATGCGCTCCTGGTTGATGCGGCTGACGACGGTGCGGCGGGTCATCACCGGCAGCAGGCACGACACGCCCAATTCTGTCGCTTTCTGGGTGAGGTAATCGGAAGGGGTTTTCTTGACCGGCGCGAACACCAGCCACAGATCGGGCACGCCGGCCTGCGGCGCGGTCTGCTTGCGGCATCTCAGGGTCACGCCGCGCTTGGCAGCGCTTTCGATCTCAGCCAGCCATTCGCCGTCCCGGCCATTGAACAGCGAAACGAACTGGCCCGGCTTCGCCCGCATCACATGCAGGAGATAATGGGCCTGGCCTTCCGAAACGCTCACCGCCGCGCCCGTGCCCAGCTCGGCCGTCACGCAAAGACGCAACTTGCCACCCGCTTCTGTAATCTCGTCCGCCATGCCACAATTGAGCGTCATGTCCCATTCCACGCAAGCCCCCGCCGACGCCGTTGCCGCGACCTGGTTCGCTGCCCTGCCGCCGCGCGTGAAGCCCTGGGCCCAGCTGATGCGGCTGGACCGGCCCATCGGCGGCTGGCTGCTGTTCTGGCCCTGCCTGTTTGGCCTGTTCCTGGGCGCCATGGCGGACGAGCGCAATTTCACCGATTGGCGTGATCTTTATTATGTGGGCCTGTTCGCCCTGGGCACCATCGTGATGCGCGGTGCCGGCTGCGCCTTCAACGACATTATTGACCGCGATTTCGACGCCTCTGTCGCGCGCACAAGGGGGCGACCCATTCCCTCCGGCGCCATCACGCCGCGCCAGGCGGTGCTGTTCACCGTTGCCCTGTGTTTGATGGGATTGATCATCCTGCTGGAGTTCAACTGGCTGACGGTGGGGCTGGGCGCAGCCTCGCTGCTGCTGGTCGCCGCCTACCCTTTCATGAAGCGCATCACCTGGTGGCCGCAGGCCTGGCTGGGCCTGACCTTCAACTGGGGCGCATTGCTGGGTTTCACGGCCCAGACCGGAAGGCTGGATATCGGCGTACTCTATCTCTATGCCGGTCTGTTCTTCTGGACCCTGGGCTATGACACGATCTATGCCCACCAGGACAAGGAAGATGACGCGCTGATCGGCGTCAAATCCACCGCCCTGCTGCTGGGCGGGCAAAGCCGCAAATGGATTTTGCGCTTCTATGCCGCCGCCTTCACGCTGATTTTGGCGGCGGGTTTTTCCGACCATGCCGGCTGGCCATTCGGCTTCGTCATGGTGCTGGCAGGAGCGCACATGCTGTGGCAGGTGAAAAGCCTGGACATCACCAGCGCGGAAAATTGCCTGATGTTGTTCCGCGCCAACCGCATCACGGGAGCGCTGATCGGATTGGCGTTCTTTGCGGCTGCGTGGTTCGGCTAGAAGGCGATCCGCCCGGTCAATATTTCAAAAAACATCTTCCAGTCGCCCATGAAGCTGTAGAGCGGGTAGCGGAAGGTCGCGGGCCGGTTTTTTTCGAACAGCAGATGGGCCGCCCAGGCAAAGCCATAGCCACACAGCAAGGCACCGCCCAGCCACCGCAGATTGCCCGTGATCACCGCCGCGAGCAGGCAGAGCAATGCCAGCGCCGAACCGGCGAAATGCATGCGCCGCGTTGCGGGCTGCGCATGTTCGCCGAGATAGAAGGGATAAAATTCCGCGAAGCTGGAATAGCGCATGGCGTCCTCGCATTAAGCTTGCAGCGCCAGGCGTCCCGCCGCAAGTTGGGCCGCATGACACCCGAATCCTTCATCCGTGACAATGCCGTGCTCACGGCCCCGCCGCTGGTGCCGGAACTGCGCCTTTTCCTGGCGACGGAAGTCGTGCCCCTGTGGCGCAAGACTGAAGAAGAATTGGAAGAGATGGGCGTGCCGCCGCCTTACTGGGCTTTCGCCTGGGCCGGCGGCCAGGCGCTGGCGCGTTACGTGCTCGACACTCCGGCGCTGGTGGCGGGCAAGCGGGTGCTGGATTTCGGCTCCGGCAGCGGCATCGTCGCCCTGGCCGCGGCGAAGGCGGGCGCGGCCCATGTGCTGGCCGCCGACATCGACAAATTTTCCATTGCTGCCATCGCGGCGAATGCGCAGGCCAACCAACTCGCTATCGCCACCACCTCCGACGATGTGATCGGCAGCAGCGAGCCCTACGATGTGATGCTGGTCGGCGACATGTGCTACGAGCGGCCGCTGGCAGAAAGGCTGATGGCCTGGCTCAAATCTTCACCGGCAGAAATACTTCTGGGAGATCCCGGCCGTTCCTATTTCCCCAAGCAAGGTCTTGCACAATTGGCGAGCTATTCCGTCGCCACCACCCGCGAGCTTGAGGACCGGGAAATACGCGAAACCGGGGTTTGGCAACTACTTCGGGGCTAGGCGCAGCCCGAATGCTCTGCCACAGTAGCGCCAGTAACACGGGGGCTTGATCATGGCAGCGAACATTCCATTGAACCCGGATGCGGAAGACGGCGGCAACGAGCTTCGCCGCGCCCTGGGGCCCGTACACCTGATTGCGCTCGGCATCGGCGCGATCATCGGCGCCGGCATCTTCGTTTCCACCGGCCAGGCCGCCGCCAACTATGCCGGCCCCGCCGTGATGTTCTCCTATTTGGTCGCCGGTTTCGGCTGCCTGCTGGCGGGCCTTTGCTATGCGGAATTCTCGGCGATGATCCCGGTTGCGGGCAGCGCCTATTCCTACACCTTCGCCACGCTGGGAAAATTCTTCGCCTGGATCATCGGCTGGGACCTGATCCTGGAATATCTTGCGGCGGGTTCCGCCGTCGCCGTCGGCTGGGCCGGATATTTCAACGGCCTGCTGGCGGATTTCGGCATCATCCTGCCGGAAAATCTTTCCAAGTCGCCCGTCACCATGGGCGCCGACCATGTGCTCAGCCTGTCCGGGGCCGTCATCAATTTGCCCGCCGCCTGCCTGGTCCTGCTTCTCACCGTGCTGCTGGTGATCGGCATTCGCGCCAGCGCCACCTTCAACGGCATCATGGTGCTGCTCAAGCTGATCGTGGTGCTGCTGGTGATCGGCTTTGGCCTGCAATTCGTCACCATGGACAACCTCACGCCCTTCGTGCCGCCCAACCTCGGATCGTTCGGCGAATTCGGCTGGAGCGGCGTGCTGCGCGCCTCGGGCGTGGTGTTCTTCGCCTATATCGGCTTCGACAGCGTCTCCGTCGCGGCGCAGGAAGCCAAGAACCCCCAGCGCAACATGCCCATCGGCATCCTGGGGTCGCTGGCCATCTGCACCGTGCTGTATGTGCTGATGTGCATCGTGATGACCGGCGTCACCAACTACACCACGCTGGATGTTCCGATGCCGGTGGCCGTGGCGGTGGAAGCCATGGGCCCCTCCTTCGGCTGGCTGAAGATCATGGTGGACCTTGGCGCGACACTGGGCCTGGGCACCGTGGTGCTGGTGCTGCTGCTGGGCCAGTCGCGCATCTTCTATGCCATGTCGCGCGACGGCATGATGCCGCCGGTCTTCAAGAAAGTGCATCCGCAATTCCGCACGCCCTATATCTCGACCATCGCCATCGGCGGCTTCGCGGCCCTGCTGTCGGCCTTCCTGCCGCATGACTTGCTGATCGAGCTTGTGTCCATCGGCACCCTGGCCGCCTTCGTGCTGGTCTGCGTCTCGGTGATGGTGCTGAGAAAGACCCATCCCAATGTCCATCGCCCCTTCCGCACGCCCATGGTGCCGATCGTGCCGATCGCCGGCATCCTGGTCTGCGGCGCGATGATGGCGGGCCTGCCGCTGGACACCTGGATCCGGCTGGCGGTGTGGTTTGCGATCGGCATGGCGGTCTACTTCCTCTATGCGCGCAAGCACGCCAAAATCCCGGCTTATGCCCTGAAGCGGTGATCGACAGCGCCCGCCGGGGCGCGGTAGAACCGGGTCATGGCCTATAGCTCCTTGCGTGATTTCCTGGCCCGTCTGGAAAAAGACGGCGAGTTGGTGCGGGTGACCGCGCCGGTTTCCACCGTGCTGGAAATGACGGAAATCCAGACCCGCCTGATCGCCGAAGGCGGACCCGCCGTCATTTTCGAAAAACCCATCAAGGCCGACGGCACGGCGAGCGCCATGCCCGTGCTGGTCAATTTGTTCGGCACAGTGAAACGCGTCGCCATGGGCGTGACCATGGGCGGCAAGGAGCGCACTACCGCAACCGATCTGCGCGAAGTGGGCGAATTGCTGGCCCAGCTGCGCCAGCCCCAGCCGCCGCGCAGCTTCGGCGAAGCGGCGAAATTGCTGCCGCTGGTGAAAACCGTTCTGGCGATGAAACCCAAGACGGTCAGCAAGCCGCCCTGCCAGGAAGTGGTCCTCACGGGTGACGACATCGATCTGAGCGCCCTGCCGATCCAGACCTGCTGGCCGGGCGAGCCCGCGCCGCTGATCACCTGGCCGCTGGTAGTGACCAAGGGCCCGTCTGACGCGCGCGAGGACAATTACAATCTGGGCATCTATCGCATGCAGGTTCTGAACAAGAACCAGACCATCATGCGCTGGCTCAAGCATCGTGGCGGGGCGCAGCATCACCAGCGCTGGGGGGCGGCGAAGCCCGAGCCCCTGCCCGCCGCCATCGTGCTGGGCGCCGATCCCGGCATCATTCTGGCGGCCGTAACGCCGGTGCCGGAGACGCTTTCGGAATATCAGTTCGCCGGATTGCTGCGCGGCACGCGCGTCGTGCTGGCCGATTGCGTCAGCCAGCCGCTGAAAGTTCCCGCGGAAGCCGAGATCGTGATCGAGGGCACCGTGTCGCTGACCGATTACCGCGACGAAGGCCCCTATGGCGATCACACCGGCTATTACAATTCGGTGGAGCAGTTTCCCGTCTTCACGGTGACTGCCATCACCATGCGCAAGAACCCGATCTATCTTTCCACCTACACATCACGCCCGCCGGATGAACCCTCGGTGCTGGGCGAAGCCCTCAACGAAGTCTTCGTGCCCCTGATCCGCCAGCAGTTTCCCGAGATCGTGGATTTCTGGCTGCCGCCGGAAGGCTGCTCCTACCGAATCGCGGTGGTCAGCATGAAGAAAGCCTATCCCGGCCATGCCAAGCGCGTGATGATGGCGGTGTGGTCGTACCTGCGCCAGTTCATGTACACCAAATGGGTCATCGTGGTGGATGACGATATCAATGCCCGCGACTGGAAAGACGTGATGTGGGCCGTCTCCACCCGCATGGACCCGGCGCGCGACATCACCCTGATCGAAAATACGCCGATCGATTATCTCGACTTTGCATCGCCCGAGAGTGGCTTGGGCTCCAAGATCGGCCTGGACGCCACCAACAAGCTGCCGCCCGAGACCAAGCGCGAATGGGGCCGCAAGATGGCGATGGACGAAGACGTTATCCGCACCGTCACGGAAAAATGGCCGTCCTTGGGCCTTCCAGGCAGCGGCAAGCCGATCTGGCGCTAACGCCAAACAGCGCGCCTTGACGGCCCGGGCCCTTTGCGGCATCGAAAGGCCATGACCGCAAATTCGCAAGCCATTCTGAGTTCCCTGCTCGATGCCGCCAAACGTGCGGGCGCCGACACCGCCGATGCGCTGTTCGTGGAGAATGTTTCCGCCAGCGTGTCCTACCGCCTGGGCAAGCTGGAAGATGTGGAGCGCAGCGAAAGCGCCGATCTGGGCCTGCGGGTTTTCCTGGGGAGCCGGGTGGCTTTCGTTTCCTCCACGGATTTTTCCCCCGAGGCCCTGGCCGCCTTGCCGGAGCGTGCCATCGCCATGGCCAGGCTGGCGCCGGAAGACAAGTTCGCCGGCCTTGCGCCGGCCGACAGGCTGGCCAAGGACATTCCCGCCCTGGACCTGGAAGACCCCGAAGAACCCGCGCCCGAAATCCTGGTCGAGCGCGCCCGCACCGCCGAAGCTTCCGCCATGGCGGTCAAGGGTGTCACCAATTCCGAAGGCGGCGGGGCGTCCTTTTCGCGCGCGGCCGTGGCGCTGGCCACCAGCGCGGGTTTTTACGGCCGTTATGCCGGCACCAGCCATGGCATCGGGGTGGCCGTGTTGGCCGGCGAAGGCACCGGCATGGAACGCGACTATGACCATGCCAGCGCCCGGCATGCCAGCGACCTGCGATCCGCAGCCGATATCGGCAAGACCGCGGGCGAGCGCACCATCGCGCGCCTTAATCCGCGCAAGGTGAAGTCCCAAAGCGTACCGGTGGTGTTTGATCCGCGTGAATCTGCCGGGCTGGTGGGCCATTTCGCAGGCGCCATTTCCGGCAGCGCGATCGCGCGCGGCGTCAGCTTCCTCAAGGACAAGATGGGCGAGCAGGTTTTTGCCGCCGGCGTTTCCATCATCGACGATCCCCACCGCCTGCGCGGGTTGCGTTCCAAGCCCTTCGACGGCGAAGGCGTCGCCAACCGCCGCCGCGAGCTGGTCGAACAGGGCCGGCTCACAACCTGGCTGCTGGATTGCGCCAGCGCCCGGCAGCTTGGCCTGTTCACCACGGGCCATGCCGCGCGCGGCACCGGCGGGCCGCCACATCCTTCGGCCACCAATCTCTACATGGAGGCCGGCGCAGTTTCCCCAGAGGCCCTGATCGCCGACATCGAACAGGGTTTCTATGTCACCGAGTTGATGGGCATGGGCGTCAATGGCGTCACCGGCGATTACAGCCGCGGCGCGGCGGGATTCTGGATCGAGAAAGGCAAGATTGCGTTTCCGGTTTCGGAAGTCACCATCGCCGGCAACCTCAAGGACATGTTCCTGAACCTGACCCCTGCCAGTGACCTGGTCTTCCGCCATGGCACCAACGCGCCGACCGTGCGCATCGAGGGCATGACGATTGCCGGAGCGTGACCGACCAGACCCCGGTGGTGATGGCCTAAAAAAAATGGCTGGCGGCGGTCACGCGACCCAACAGCATGGAGAGCATGACCAGGATCTTGCGCTTCTGGAAAGCGCGGTAAGCGCGGCGGGCGGGATTGCGCGAAAATTCTATGGCCAGGATGTCAAACGCTGGAGCAAGCCGGGCGGAAGCCCGGTCAGCGAAGCGGACCTGGCCGTGGACAATTATCTTCGGGAAAATCTGCTCGCGGCCAGGCCGGATTATGGCTGGCTGTCGGAAGAAAGCGTGGACAGCGAGCAAAGGCTGACACGCGCACGGGTCTTCGTGGTGGATCCCATTGATGGCACGGTGGCGTTCCTCAAGCACCGGCCGCATTTCACGATATGCGCGGCCGTGGTGGAAAAGGGCCGTCCCCGCACCGCTGTCGTTTTCAATCCCATCACCGGGGAATGTTTCGCCGCGCGACATGGCGGCGGCGCCACGCTCAACGGCGCAGCGATCCATGTCACGGACCGCGACAGGATCGAAGGCGCGCGCATGCTGGGCCCCAAGGCCAGTTTCGCGGAAGGCTGGCCGCCGATGGACGTGACCTCCTACAGTTCCGTCGCCTATCGAATCGCGCTGGTCGCGGCGGGGCGGCACGATGCTGTCGTCAGCCTGTCGGTCAAGCGCGACTGGGATCTGGCGGCCGCCGACCTGATTGTGCAGGAAGCGGGCGGGCTGCTTACCAACGAGGCAGGCCATGCGCTGGTCTACAACCAGCCTGCCGCCACCCAGCGCACAAGCATCGCTGCCGGACCAAGACTCCATGCAAAATTGCTGGAACATCTGCGACAATAAGAGGGCTTAGTACAGAAGCCGGTTCAGCCTAGAAAAACATCTTCTTTCGGAGCCCGTCATGGCCAAATCCCATTCCAAGCCCCAGCTTCTGCATTTCGTGTTTGGCGGCGAGTTGAAGAATACCGACGATGTCGAGTTCAAGGACCTCTCCAAGCTCGATATTGTGGGCATGTTTCCCAACTTTGCGGAAGCAAAGCGCGCCTGGCTCAGCAAGGCGCAATCCACCGTGGACAATGCCCAGATGCGCTACTTCGTGGTCCATATCCATCGCCTGATGGAGCCGGATGACGACAATGACGAGGGGCAGGACCATTAAGCCTTTGGCGCATTTAGGGTTATTGGCTCTCCTGGGGCCTTTTTGACCTCGCCGGACGGGGGAACCCGTGCTAAACGACCTTCCGCATGACCATCCCCGCCCCGAAAGACCTCGCCACCGGCGCCGTGATCCGGCGCATGGCGCGCGATTACCTGCCCGGACGCTGGAGCGTGCTGGGGCTGGGCATCCTTTGCATGCTGGTCACCGACGCCATGAGCGGGCTGCTGCCCTGGGGCCTTGGCCAGGCGACGCAACTTATCTTCGTGGACCAGCGCGCCGACCTGCTGCTGCTGATTGCCGCCAGCGCCTTTGCCATCATGCTGGTGCGGGCGCTGTCCTTTTTCGGCGGCAAGGCGCTGATTGACAGCCTGGCCGAACACATCGTCGCCGCCTGCCAGCGCGACATGTTCCGCAACCTGATCCGCCGCGACCTCGCTGCCCTCAATGCCATCCATTCGGGACAGTTCGTCTCCAACTTCCTGTATGACGCCACCTTGATGCGCGATGCCATCGGCCAGGGCATCGCGGCAGGCGCCATCGAGTTTGTTTCACTGTTCGTCTATGCCGCCATCATGCTCAATGCCGACTGGCAGCTGGGCCTGCTGGCCATGCTGGTGCTGCCGCTGGTCGCCTGGGTGATGGGCCAGCTGGGACGCGCAATGCGGCGCGCCGCCACGCGCGGCATGACCGAAACCGGCGACCTGTCCATCGTCCTGTCCGAAGCGATGGACGGCCGGCGCATCATCAAGGCCTATGGCCTGGAAGATCACAGCGCCGTACGGGTGAATGCCAAGCTCGGCGCCAGGCTCAAGACCCTGCTGCGGGCCGTGCGGGCGCGCAGCGCCGCAGCACCCTCAACGGACATTTTCGTCGGGATGGTGGTGGCGCTGGTGGTGTTTTTCGCCGGCTACCAGTCGGTCCATGGCGAATTGACCCTGGCCGGCTTTATCGCCTTCGCGGGCGCGCTGATGCTGGCGCAACAGCCGGTGCGCAATCTCAGCCAGTTATGGCCAACCGCATCGGTCGGCATTGCGGCGGCGCAGCGGGTCTTTTCCCTGATCGACGCCAAGCCGGAAATTGCCGACCGCCCCGGCGCGACCGACCTCAAACTGCCCGCCAATGGCGGCGCGGTGCGCTTTAGCGATGTCAGCTTCGCCTATCATGCCGATGCCGGGCCCACGCTCGAGCAGGTGGACATTGAAATCCCGGCGGGCCGCAAAATCGCGCTGGTGGGGCCCTCCGGCGCGGGCAAGAGTACCTTGTTCAACCTGTTGCTGCGCTTCTACGACGCCGACAAGGGCAGCATCTCGATTGACGGCCAGGACATCCATGACGTGACCCTGGCCTCGCTGCGCGCCAATATTGCGCTGGTCACCCAGGAAGCGATCCTGTTCGACGAAAGCGTGGCGGCCAATATCGCGCTGGGCCGCCCGGGCGCGTCACGCGCCGAAATCGAGCAGGCCGCCCGAGACGCGGCGGCGCATGATTTCATCACCGACTTGCCATTGGGTTATGACACCAGCGTGGGCGAAGGCGGCCTCAAGCTTTCCGGCGGCCAGCGCCAGCGCATCGCGATTGCCCGCGCCATGCTGCGCGGCGCGCCCATTCTGTTGCTGGATGAAGCCACCAGCGCCCTGGACACGACCAGCGAGCGGCAGGTGCAGGATGCCCTGTCGCGCCTGATGCAGGGCCGCACAACCATCGTGATTGCCCACCGGCTTTCCACCGTGCTCGATGCCGACCGCATCTATGTCCTGGATCGCGGCAAGGTGGCGGAACATGGCACGCATGAAGCGCTGATTGCCAAGGGCGGCCTTTACGCCAAGCTTTATCATCACAATTTGACCGAGCCGGAGCCTGCCTGATGGCGCCGCTGCCGCCGGGTTTGCGTGCATGGCGGATCCTGACCACCGCCGCATCACCCTTTGCAAATCTCTTGCTGTCCCGGCGCGCCGCGCGCGGCAAGGAAGACCGTTCGCGCCTGCAGGAAAGGCTGGGCGTGGCGTCCTGCCCGCGCCCCACCGGGCGGCTGGTGTGGATTCACGGCGCCAGCGTGGGCGAGAGCCTTGCCGCCCTCCCCCTGATTGAAAGACTGATGGCCGGCGGCAGCTCGGTACTAGTCACCAGCGGCACCGTCACCAGCGCACGCATCCTGGAACAGCGTCTGCCCCCCCAAACTTCAAATGGTCAACGCGCCATTCATCAGTATGTACCCCTGGATATTCCGCAGGCCGTGGCGCGCTTCCTGGATCACTGGAAGCCGGACGCCGGATTGTTCGTGGAATCCGATTTGTGGCCCAATCTCGTGCTGGCGGCGGCGCAGCGCGGCATGCGCCTGGCCCTGGTCAACGCCCGCATTTCGCAGCGCTCTGCGCTAGGCTGGAAACGGGCCCCCAAATCCGGCCGCCGGTTGATCGGCGCCTTCGATGCCGTGCTGGCGCAGGATGAAGAAATTGCCGCGCGTTTCCGCGCCCTGGGCGCACACGATGTGCGGGTGGTGGGAAGCCTGAAAGCCGATGCGCCGCCCTTGTCCTGCGATCCCCATGCGCTGGAAGCCCTGCAGGCGCAAATCGGCACGCGCCCGCTCCTGATTGCGGCGCAGACCCATCCCGGCGAGGACGAAACCGTGTTGCCGGCACACGACCTGCTGCGCGTCCATTTTCCCGACCTGCTCACCATCATCGTGCCGCGCCATCCGGTGCGCGGCCCCGATATCGCCATGCTGTGCGGCGCGCGCCAGCCGGCGCGCCGTGCGGGGGGCGACCAGATCGGCGACGATACGCAGGTCTATATCGCCGACACCCTGGGCGAGTTGGGCCTGTTCTATCGCCTGGCGAAATTCTGTTTCATCGGCGGCACGCTGGTGCCGCTGGGGGGGCATAATCCGCTGGAACCCGCTGTGCTTCACTGCGCCATCCTGGCGGGGCCGCATCGCACCAGTGCCGAGGGCGCCTACCAGGCAATCTTGTCGGCGCAGGGGTTCGGCGATGTCGCCAGCAGCGCCGATATCGCGCGCCAGGCAAGAAAACTCCTGGAAAATCCCGCCTTGGCCGTACAAACCGGCGAAGCCGCCGCCCGCGGCGCGGCAACCCAGGCCGGCGCAGTGGCGCGCACCATTGCCGTGCTGGAAGGCATGATCCATGCGCCCGCCTGATTTCTGGAAAAGCCGCGGCCCGCTGGCGCTGCTGCTCAGCCCGCTGGGGATGTTGTATGGCCTGAGCGTGGCCGTGAAAGCGGGCGGCACGCCCTGGCGCTGCAGCGCCCGCGTCATCTGCGTCGGCAATCTGACGGCGGGCGGCAGCGGCAAGACGCCGGTGGCAATCGCCGTTGCACAAAGCCTGTTGGCACGCGGCGACAAGGTTTTTTTTCTGACGCGTGGCTATGGCGGCAGGCAAAGCGGGCCGCTGCTGGTCAGGGATCAAAATGCCGCCGAAGTTGGTGACGAAGCACTGCTGCTGGCGCGCACCGCGCCCACCATCGTCGCCCATGACCGGGCCGAGGGTGCCAAGCTTGCCGTCGCACAAGGCGCGCAAGTAGTCGTGATGGATGACGGCCACCAGAATTTTGCGCTGGCCAAGGATGTTTCGCTGGTTGTGGTGGACGGCGAGACCGGCTTTGGCAATGGCCTGATGATTCCGGCAGGCCCGCTGCGCGAACCCGTCGGACAGGGCCTTTCGCGCGCCGATGCGGTTATTGTAATCGGCGACGGCAATCCTGACCTGGAAAAATTTTCCAGCTGTGTGCTGCGGGCACGATTGACTGCCGAAGGCACAGACTTCCAGGGCAAGCGGGTTTTCGCCTTTGCCGGAATCGGTCGCCCGGAAAAATTCATTGCCTCGCTGAAAGCCTCCGGCGCCATCGTGACCGGCACCCGGTTTTTTGCCGACCACCATCCCTACACGGCGGCGGAAATCGCGGATTTGCGCCGCGAGGCGCAGGACGCGATTCTGGTCACCACGGAAAAGGATCTGGTGCGGCTGACGCCGGGAATGCGCGCGGGAATTGCGGTTCTCAGGGTACGGGCGGCGTTCGATGATGCCGCTTTGCTTGACAGGCTTGTGGCGGCGGTTTAGCGCCAGATTATGAAGGACCGCTCCCTCTCATCCGGCCAGAAACTGCGCTATGGCGCGGAAGCAGCGCTGTTCTTCGCCTTCATGGTTCTGTTCCGCCTGCTGGGCCTGGATCGGGCGTCCGCGCTGGGCGGCTGGATCGGCCGCACAGTGTTTTCCCGCCTGCCGCCGGCGCGCACCGCACGCGCAAATCTCAAGATGGCCTTTCCCGACAAGAGCGAAGCCGAGCGGGAAAAAATTCTCACCGAGATGTGGGACAATCTCGGCCGCACCGTGGCGGAGTATCCGCATCTGGACAAATTCCGCCTGACCGGTCCGGATCCGCGCCTCACCATCACCGATCTTGCCGACGCGCCCTCCGTCATCGCGGAAGGAAAAGGTGTCATGTTCCTGTCCGCCCATGTGGGCAACTGGGAAAGCATGCCAATCACCGGCGAGCTTCTGGGTTTTCCTGGCGCCACCATGGTGCGCCATCCCAACAATCCCTATGTCGCGCGATGGCTTGAGCGCCAGCGCGGACTTGTCGGGCCCAAGGACCAGATCGGCAAGCACAGCGGCGCGCGGCAGATCTTCACACAGATGCGGGCCGGCAAGGTCATCTACATCCTGGTGGACCAGAAGAACAATGAAGGCATCCCAGTGCCCTTCTTCGGCCGCGACGCCATGACCACGCCCGTGCCTGCCGCGCTGGCCCTGAAGATGGGCCTGCGAATCCTGTTCGCGGGAAACCGCCGGCGCGGACGCAGCGCGCGCTTCGACGTCAGCATCTATCCCGGCCTCGACGTAGCGCCGACCGGCGATGAGGCGGCCGACACGCGGGCGCTGACAGAAAAAATCACGGCCCGGGTGGAAGAGATGATACGGGCAGAGCCATCACAATGGCTCTGGATCCATCGGCGCTGGCCGGCCTAAAGCGGTTCAGGCTTGGGTTTGCGGGTGGTGCGTGAAGGATCGAGCCGGACCTGGAACCAGTTCATCGCCCAGTGCAGATGCGGCCCGGTGGCGCGGCCGGTCTGGCCGATCAACCCGATCAACTGGCCGCGCTTGACCATGTCGCCATCCTTCACCAGCCGCCTGGACTGGTGCAGGTAGGAGGTGGAAACGCCCTGACCGTGATCGATCAGCGTAAAGCCGCCATTGAGATAATGGTCGGCGCTGATGCTGATCCGTCCCTCCGCGGGCGCATGGATCGGCGTTCCCACCGGCGCGGCCATGTCCACGCCGAAATGCGGCGCCACCGGCACCCCATTGTCGATGCGCTGGCTGCCGAACACGCCGCTTTCGATGCCAGGCGCGGGCCAGTCGAATCCCGAAAGAAAATCGCTGCCGCTGCTGCTGGTCAGGCGCGCAAGATAGATCTGCTCCGCCTCGCGCTCGATGCGGGCCGTGACTTCCGGCGGCGGCGTCACGGTATTCTGTGGCAGGCCGTTGACCCGCTGGATGTCATATTGCCGCCTGGCGGGCGTGTAGGAACGGCTGTCGCCGCCGCCATCGGGATAGCGCACCGTCACCAGGGACGGCCTGGTCTGGTCATAGGCAAAACCGAACACAAAGCGGCCATCCGCGGTGATCGTCAGCGGCCTGCCATCCAGCGCCGCCAGCGAGCCGGGTGGCGCGCTGCCCAGGACCAGGCTGCCCTGCTCCATCGTGCCGGTTATGGAGAAACGGATTGGATCGGCCGCAAATGCAGAGGTGGCGGTCAGGGCAAGGCCAGAAGCGAGAAATTCGCGCCGCCTCACTTGCTGGACCGGATCATTTGGGAACCAGGCCCTTTTCCTGCATGCGCTGGGTGGCGAGGCCGGGGCTGGCATAGGCCTCCTGCAAATCCACGCTCCAGTACCGCAAGGCATCCAGCGGGATATGCGCGCCACTCACGGCGCAGCGTATATAGGTGCCGGGCTCCAGCACATCGTAATCCCCGTCGAGAAAACGCAGCTTTGCCTCGCCCTGATCCATCTTGTTCATGCGCGCTATCTTAAAACAGATTGCCCTGGTCGGTGGGAGATTTTTTTGGCTTCGCCGCGGGCGGCCGGGGTGTACCGCCCACCACGGCCTGCGCCTCGCCATCGGCAAAGCTCAGGCTCACATTTTCGCCCGATTTGAGCGCGGCAGCCCTGCGCCGGACCTTGCCGTCATCGCCCCGGACCAGCGCGAAACCCCGCTCCAGGACACTTCTATAGGAGACACCCGACAACAGACGGGCCAGCCCGTCCAGGTGCTTGCGGGCTTCGGCAATTCGGGAATCGCGCGCCCGCTGTGCCCGCGCCGCCAGGGCGCCAACGCGCTCTTGCCCCAGGGCAATGCGATTATCCAGAACCTTGCGCCGCAACAGCACGTCCGCCTTGTGAAAGCGGCCGCGATGTTTCTGGACATTTGCCAGCAGCGCCTTGCCCAGCTTGTCGCCTGCAATGTCGAAGCGCTGGCGCGGCGCGGCGAACAATTGGTCCGCCCGCGGCAGCACCCGCGCCAATTGCAAGAGATGACGGCGGCGCTGTTCCACCCCGCGCGTGAAACAGGCCAGCATGCGGCGCTGGAAATCCAGTGTCTGCGACAGAAGCTCGGCCCGCACCGGCACGGCCAGCTCGGCGGCGGCGGTTGGCGTAGGTGCGCGCATGTCGGCGGCGAAATCAATCAGCGTGGTGTCGGTCTCATGGCCTACCGCCGAGATCACGGGAATGCGGCTGGCGGCCACGGCGCGCACCACGGCCTCGTCATTGAACGCCATCAAATCTTCCACCGAGCCGCCGCCGCGCGCCACGATCAGCAGGTCGGGTGTGGGGAATTTTTCGCCCATATTGTTGAAGCCGGTAATGGCGGCCGCGATTTCCGCCGCCGCCTTTTCGCCCTGCACCGCCACCGGCCACAGCAGCACCCGGCGCGGAAACCGCGCATTGAGCCGATGCATGATATCGCGGATCACGGCGCCGGTGGGCGACGTCACCACGCCGATCACCTCGGGCAGGAAGGGCAGTTTCTTCTTGCGCGAGGCGTCGAACAGACCTTCGTCCGTCAGCTTCTTGCGCCGCTCTTCCAGCAGCGCCATCAGCGCGCCAAGCCCCGCCAGTTCCACCTGGTCGACAATGATCTGGTAGCGCGACGAACCGGCATAGGTGGACAGGCGGCCGGTCACCACAACGTCCATGCCCGATTCGGGCCGGATCGCCAGGCGCGGCACGCTGGGCCGCCAGATCACGGCATTGAGGACGGATTTGTCATCCTTGAGATCGAAATAGACATGGCCCGAAGAATGGAATTTCAGGCCCGAAATCTCGCCCCGGACACGCACCAGGGCGAAATTCTCCTCCACCATGCGCTTGAGGGCGCCGGATATTTCTGTGACCGAAAATTCGGGCAGATTGGAGAGGGGTTCGCTCATGCTGGGAGTAATGCTACAGACCGGAATGCAAATATAGGGGCCGGGCGTGAAACTTCTACTGGTGGGATCGGGAGGCCGCGAACATGCGCTGGCCTGGGCGCTGGCCAAAAGCCCCTTGCTGACCAAACTTTATGTTGCGCCCGGCAATGCGGGAATAGCCGGGATTGCGCAATGCGTGGCCATACCCGCCACGGATTTTGCCGGCCTGCGCGATTTCGCAGTGAAAACCGGCATCGATTTCGCCGTGATCGCGGCGGACGCCCAGCTGGTGGGCGGCCTGTGGGACGTGCTGGAAGCGGCCGGCATCAAGGCACTGGGGCCCAGCAAGGCCGCCGCCGTGCTGGAAGGCTCCAAGGGCTTTGTCAAAGACCTTTGCATGGAAAAGGGCATTCCCACCGCTGCCTACAAGCGGTTCCGCGAAGCAGCTTCGGCCAAGCCGTACGCCGCCAGCCTGGGCTTTCCCGTGGTGATCAAGGCCGACGGCCTGGCCGCCGGCAAGGGCGTGATCATCGCCGCCGACAAGACCGAAAGCGACAAGGCGATTGATTTCATGTTCGAGGGCGGCTTCGGCGACAGCGGCCATGAAATCGTGGTCGAAGAATTCATGGAAGGCGAAGAGGCCAGCTTTTTTGCCTTGTCCGATGGCGTGAATGTCGTGGCCCTGGCGGGGGCGCAGGACCACAAGCGCGCCTTTGACGGCGACAAGGGTCCCAACACCGGCGGGATGGGCGCTTATAGCCCCGCTCCCGTGCTGACCCCGGCGCTGGAAAAAATTGCGATGGAGCAATTCATCAAGCCCACTGTCGCGGCTTTCGCCGAACGCGGCCTGTCCTACATGGGCGTGCTGTATCTCGGCCTGATGATCACCAAGAACGGCCCCAGGCTGGTCGAATATAACTGCCGCTTTGGCGATCCCGAAGCGCAGGTACTGCTGCCGCGCCTCAAGAGTGATCTGCTGGCGGCGTTGCTGGCGGCACGCAGCGGCACGCTGGACAAAATCAAGCTCGACTGGTCGGGCGATGTGGCGCTGACGGTGGTGATGGCGTCGGGTGGTTACCCCGGCACTTATGAAAAGGGCCATATCATCTCGCGGCTGGAGGACGCAGCGAGGCTGCCTGGCGTCACCATCTTTCATGCCGGAACGGAAAATCGCGATAGCGGCGTGGTGGCGGTAGGCGGGCGGGTGCTCGATATCACCGCCACCGGCAAGGACGTGGCCGAGACCCGGGCGCGCGCCTATGCGGCCGTGGCCCTGATCGGCTGGAAAGACTGTTTTTTCCGCCGCGACATTGGCTGGCGGGCACTGCAGCGCTGATCCGCGGGGCATTGCCAGTTGACTTGGGGGCCGGGGCGCGGCAACCAGCATCCATGCTGTTCTGGGCCGGACTGATCCTGATCGCGCTGGGGCTTTGCGCCCTGGCGATTGACCGCGCCCTGGCGCATTTCATCTATGACCATGTGAACGCCCGGGCCCACAAATTCCTGGACGGCATCACCCATTACGCCAAGGCGGGGCACTGGCTGGCGGCGGCGATTTTGGCGCTGATCGTGGCGGCGGTGTTCAAGCGCTTCCATGTCAAAGAAGCGGAAGGCGCGCTGATGATCAATTACTCCCTTGCCTTCATCGCCAGCCTGACACTCGGCAGCGCGGTGCTGCATGTCATCAAGCTGGTGCTGGGACGGCGGCGTCCGCGCGACGACATGGAAATGGGCCTGTACGGTTTCGTGCCTTTCGCCTTCAACCTGGAATATAATTCCTTTCCGTCAGGGCATGCGCTGACCATCTGCTGCGTGGCGGTGATCTTCACCTGTGTCTGGCCCATGCTGTGGCCGGTCTGGTTCGCCATTGCCTTCGTGCTGGCAGTAACGCGCGCCCTGCTCACGGCGCATTTTCTCAGCGATGTTTTGATCGGCGCCGGCATCGGCCTGATTGCGGCGCGCGAGGTGCTGCTGCTTGGTTTTGCTGGCTTTGCGCCCTTGTGGTTCTAGCGCGGTAAGACTTTGTTACCGCTGCTTTCGGGTTCCCGTTGAACCAGGCGCCGCCACTGTCATCATGGCGCCATGGGACAAGAGATCAATTCCGTGACGCAGATGGTTTCCTATGCGGGAGACTTGCGCCGCGCCGCCAAACAGGCGACGGCGCCCCATGAAGCCGACAAGCTGCAACAGGTTGCCACCAGCCTGGAAAAGACTGCGCTGGTGAAAGCCGGACTGACCAGCCCGCATATCGGCGTCCTGCTCGACCTTCTGGCTTAGCGGCGCGCCCGGAAAAATTCCTTCAGCATTTCGCCTGCAGCCGCCGCGTCCCCCGCGCGCGCGATCACAGGCCGGTGATGGCAGGTGGCCTGTTCGAAAAAGCGCGGCCCGCTGATCACGGCGCCGCCCTTGGGGTCTTGCGCCACGAACACCAGCCGCGCCACCCGCGCCAGGGACATCGCCCCGGCACACATGGCGCAGGGTTCCAGCGAAACGAACAATTGCGCGCCGGTCAGCCGCTCATTGCCCAGCGCCGCCGCCCCTTTGCGCAGCACCAGCATTTCGGCATGGGCGGTGGGATCGCGGTATTCGACAATCCGGTTGCCGTCCTGCGCCAGCAGCGCGCCGTCAGGCCCCAGCAGCACCGCGCCCACCGGCACCTCGCCCCGGATTGCGGCCTCTTTGGCTTCCTGCAAGGCCAGTGCTATGGCTTCTGCGTCCGTCATGGAGAGCATTGTGGCCGAAGACGATTCAGAAGGCGAGCCGGACTCCGGGCCCGATGGCGAGCGCATCGCCAAGGTCATTGCCCGGGCCGGCATCTGCTCGCGCCGCGATGCCGAGAAAATGATCGCCGAAGGCCGGGTGATGGTGGATGGCGCGCTGCTCACCACCCCCGCCGTGAAAGTGACGGCCAACAGCGTCATCCAGATTGACGGCAAGCCCCTGGCCCAGCCGGAGGCCGCCCGGCTGTGGCGCTTTCACAAGCCTTCCGGCCTGGTGACCACGCACAAGGACGAAAAAGGCCGGCCCACCGTATTCGCCGCCTTGCCCAAGACATTGGGCCGGGTGGTGTCGGTGGGGCGGCTGGATTTCAATTCCGAAGGCCTCTTGCTGCTGACCAATGACGGCGAGATCGCCCGGCGGCTGGAAGTTCCCTCGGCAGGCTGGGTGCGCAAATACCGCGCCCGCCTGTTCGGCAAGGTCACCCAGGCCGATCTCGACAACCTGGCCACGGGCGTCACCATCGCCGGCGTCACCTATGGGCCCATCGTCGCCGATATCGAGCGCGCCAAGGGCAATTATTCCTGGGCCACGGTCAGCCTGAAGGAAGGCAAGAACCGCGAAGTCAAACGGGTGATGGAGAGCCTGGGCCTGAAAGTGGCGCGGCTGATCCGCATTTCCTATGGCCCCTTCCAGCTCGGCCACCTGGCGGAAGGCGCGGTCGAGGAAATTCCCACCCGGCTTTGGCGCGAACAGCTTGGCATTGGCCGCAAAAAGCGGGTAGAAGCCGCGCACGACAAGCCATGGGCCCCAAGTAGCGAAGCGGCAGGCCGAGCAAAAAAGGGTGCGCATGGCGAGGCTCCGAAAAAAGCGGCGAGCGGCAAGCGAAAGAAGACGTCATGAAAAACAAGACACCGAAATTGCCGCCGCCCTATGCCGCCGAAACCAAGGATGTGCGCCTGGCCGGAACCTTTGAAGTGCTGGTGCCGGTGCCCGAGCGCAACAAGCCCCACCGGGTGCCGCTGCAATTCCCCACCCTGCAGGCGGCGGAAGCCTGGATCCACAGCCCCGACGGCAAGGATGCGATTTCCGACATATTGAAGGACGCGCAGAAGAAGTAGCTGTGCCGCTCTGGCACAAACCTATCGGCGTCCTGGTAACCTCCCGTTAGGCCGTCTTTGTTAATCTGCCGTTTGTGATTTATGAGCGGTGGAGAACTATGCGCAAATTCCTGACACTGGCGGCAGCGATGCTTGCCCTTTCTACTGTGAGCGTCATGGCGGACGCCTTTTCCGATGGCGCCACCGCGTACAAGCGCGGCGACTATGGCCGCGCCATCAATAGCTGGCGTTCGCTGGCCAACAACAATCCCACGGTGCAGAACAATTACGGCGTGATGTACATGAACGGCCGCGGCGTGCCGCGCAACTACACCACCGCGCTGCAATGGTTCTCGCGTTCGGCCGCCAGCGGTTCTTCGCTGGGCCAGAACAACCTCGGCGGCATGTATCGCGACGGCCGGGGCGTGACGCGCGACTTTGGCAAGGCCATCACATTCTTCCAGGCGGCTGCGGCGCAGGGCAATCCCGGCGCGCAGGCCAATCTGGGCCTGATGTTCCTGAACGGCCAGGGCACCCGGGTTGACCCGCTCAAGGCCTATATGTGGTTCGACCTGGCGGCTTCCCAGAACGTGCCGCAGGCCATCGCCAACCGCAACAATCTGCGCCAGCGCATGACCGCTGCGGCCATCAACCAGGGCACGCAGATGTCCCAGCGCTGCCGGTCGATGAACTTCAAGAATTGCGGCTAATCAGGCTCCTCTGACGTTGCAGAAAAGGCGCGGGTAGTCCCCGCGCCTTTTTGCTTGAGGCCGGTCCAGCCGCTCGCTGGGGGCTCGCGGCGTTCGCCCGCTTTCGCAAGTCCCTCGCTAGCGGCAGCGTAGTGCGAGACCTGCTCATGAACCGCGGGCTCACCCAGCGCCTTTTTGTTTTTGCACGGCCGCGTCTTCTGCTTATATCGCGGCATGCATACCCAGAACCTCACCGCCCTCGCCCTGCTTCTGGCCGCCGCCGTGGCCTGTGGCCTTCTCATGTCGCGCCTGCGCCTGCCTGCCGCCGCGGGTTTCATCCTGGTGGGGGTGGGGCTGGGGCCCAGCGGCGCCGGGCTGATCCAGCCTTCTGCCTCCATCGCCACCATGGCCGATCTGGGCGTGCTGATGCTGCTGTTCATCATCGGGATGGAATTGCGGCTGCAATCCTTCCGCAAGTTGCTGCCGCTGGCGCTGGGCGTCACCGCAGTCACGATTGCGGTGATTGCCTCATCGGTGGCGGCCTTCACCCATTTCGTCCATGGCGAATTGATGGGCGGGGTGGTGATCGGATTCATGCTGTCCATTTCCTCCACCGCTGTTGCGATGAAGATGATGGCGGATGCCGAGGAGAAAAACTCGCCTGCCGGGCGGCTCGCCATCGCCATATTGGTGGCGCAGGATTTGGCGGTAATCCCGTTGCTGCTGATCACCGACGGCCTTGGCACGGGCAACCATCCCAGCCTCCTGGGAATTGCGGGGCGGCTGGCGCTGGCGCTCGGGTTGCTCGCGGGCTTTATCGCGCTGCTGGGACGGTTGAAGAGCTTCCGTTTTCCCGGCGACGAATATTTGCTGAAGGATTTTGACGTCGGCACGCTGGGCATTGTCGGGCTTTGCTTTGCAGCGGCGGCTTTGTCGGGCCTGATCGGCTTGTCGCCGGCGCTGGGGGCATTCCTTTGCGGGCTGGGCGTGGGCCATTCCACCCTGCGCCGCGCCGCGGAACACATGGCCGCGCCGATCCAGTCCATCCTGCTGTTTGTGTTTTTCCTGTCGGTGGGCCTGCTGATCGATCTGCAATATCTGCGCGAGCAGATGTGGGTCATCCTCGCGGCCCTGGTCGTGGTGACGGGCGGCAAGACCTTCCTCAACTGGCTGCTGCTGATGATCGCGGGCGAGCCCTTCGACACGGCAGTGCAGGCGTCGCTGTTCCTGTCGCCGGTGGGAGAATTTTCCTTCGTCATCGCCAGCGCGGGACTGGGCGTGGGCGCCTTGACCGTGGCCGGCCACAAGCTCGCCATCGCCGTGATCGCCATGTCGCTGCTGGCAAGCCCGATCTGGTTCCTGATGGCGCGGCTGATGCACAAGGTGATATTGGGCCAGGCCCGCATCATGGGCTTTGACCTTGCCGGCCTCAGGCTGCGGCGCGCGCCGGCGGCCTGATTACGGAAACAGCCGCTGCGTTGTCCAGGGAAGTTTGGCGCCGTCGCGGCGATAGACCAGCCGGTCATGCAGGCGGAAAGGCCGGTCGCGCCAGAACTCAATCTCGAACGGAGCGACGCGAAAGCCGGTCCAATAGGCCGGGCGCGGCACTTTTCCCAGCGCGAACTTGGCGGCGTATCGGGCAATTTCTTTTTCAAACACAAAGCGCGTTTCCATCGGCCGCGACTGGGCCGAGGCCCAGGCGCCGATTTGCGCATCCTTGGCGCGCGTGGCGAAATAGGCGTCAGCTTCCCCGGCGCTCACTTCACTCACCGCCCCGCGTACGCGCACCTGGCGCGCCAGCGATTTCCAGTGCAGGCACAGCGCGACATGGGGATGGCTGAAAATTTCCGAGCCCTTTGCGCTTTCCTTGTTGGAGTAGAAAACAAAACCCTGCGCGTCCCAGCTTTTCAGCAGCACCATGCGGATGTTCGGCCGGCCTTTCGCATCCACGGTGGCCAGCGACATGGCGGTGGGTTCGGCGGACTCTTTCTTTTGCGCCTCCGCCATCCATTGCGCGAACAGGCTCATGGGATCGCCGGCCGCCGCGATGCCGCCATCGTCCTGGGGTCCGCCGATATCGCTCATGATTTTCTCGGGTGGCGTGACATCTTGGGTTCGGGCAAGGTAGCGTGCGCACGAGGGAGAAGCCATGCGTAAACTGTCGTCCAGGGTGCCGGTATTCCTGTTTGTCATGCCTCTTGTTCTTCTGCAGGGCTGCGCCACGGTCCAGAGCGGCGAAGCCCTGCGCCAGACTTTCGATTCCGGCGTCCAGGCCTATGACGCGGGCGATTATCCCCGGGCCTACAAGATATGGAGCACCATCCAGGAGGTGGATCTGGCCGCCATGCGCAATGTGGGGATGATGCTGAGGAAGGGCCAGGGCGTGCCCAGGGACCCCAAAAAGGCCGAGGATCTTTTCGAGATGGCGGCGCAGGCGGGCCTGCCCACGGCCCAGGCCGACCTGGCCGACATGCTGATCAAGGGCGAGGCCGGGGCGCCCGATCCCAAGCGCGCTTTGCCGCTGCTGGAAGCCGCCGCCGCCGCCAATCACCCCATTGCCCAGTTCGAGCTGGCCCAGCTGTACGAACAAGGCGGGCTGGTTCCCAAGGATATGCATGTCGCCCGGCAACTTTATGGCGCGGCGGCCAGCCATGGCATGCCGGAGGCGCAGGCCCGGCTGGACGAACTTGGCCCGGAATCGCCGATTTCTGCACCGGGCAGGCCCCCGCCGGCCCCCACCACCACCGCCTCCAGCGCCACACCCCTGCGCCCTGCACAGCCTTAAAAGCGCCAGCCTTAGCGAAAGCGCCGCCGGTACCTATATTGGGGGGGCCGCCATTGCAGATTCGGCGGCAGGAGCCTGAATGAGTGATCCCTACAAAACGCTTGGTGTTTCCAAAACCGCAAGCGAGGCCGAAATCAAAAAGGCCTTCCGCAACCTGGCCAAGAAACATCATCCCGATACCCATCCGGGCGACGACAAGGCCAAGCAACGCTTCCAGGAAATCTCGTCCGCCTATGACGTTATCGGCGACAAGGAGAAGCGGGCCAAGTTCGATGCCGGGGAGATCGATGCCTCGGGCAACGCACGGGGCTTTGATCCGCGCCAGCATGGCTTTCGCGGCAATCCCTTCGGCGGCGGCAGCGCCGGCGGCGATCGGGATTTTCAATTCAGCTGGGGCCAGGGTGGCGAACAGCAAGGCGGCTTCAGCGCCGAGGATATTTTTTCCGAAATACTGGGCGGCGGACGCCGGGGGCGGCAGGGCCCGCGCGTGGCGCGCGGCGAGGATTTTCCGGTCGCCGTCACCGTCAGCTTCGGCGAAGCCATACAGGGGGGCACGCGGCGGGTGATCCTTCAGAATGGCGAGCAGATTGATGTGAAAATTCCCGCCGGCCTGAAAGAGGGCCAGCAGATCCGCGTCAAGGGCCGCGGCGGCGCCGGCAAGGGCGGCGGTCCCAATGGCGATGTGCTGATCCAGGCCCATATCGCACCCCACCCTTTCATCAGCCGCGATGGCAATGATCTGCGCATGGACCTGCCCGTCACGCTGCAGGAGGCCGTGCTGGGGGCCAAAGTGCCGGTGCCGACCCTGAGTGGAACTTTGAACCTGTCCATACCGGCCGGCTCCAATACCGGCGCGGTGCTGCGGCTGAAGGGCAAGGGCGTCCCGGGAACCGCCGCAGGCGATCTCTATGTGCGCCTGGTTGTCAGCCTGCCGGAAAAACCCGATTCCGAGCTGACCCGCTTCGCCGAAAACTGGTCGGCGACATACGATCCGCGCGCCAAAATGCGCTAGGACGGGGAAGTGTACAAAACTTACCTATAACCCACTGTCATGTGTGGCTTTCGAGCCTCACCACGCCAGTAACAGGCTGGTTATTTTGGGGTAAATCACTAAAGTCCGGGCAAATCGCGGGGAGCATATCTGGCATGGCGTTCGAAGGGCTGATGAAGGGCAAACGCGGGCTCATCATGGGCGTGGCCAATGACCGCTCCATCGCCTGGGGCGTGGCCAGGGTGCTGCACGAGGCCGGCGCGGAATTGGCCTTTTCCTATCAGGGCGATGTCTTCAAGAAGCGGGTCACGCCGCTGGTGGCGTCGATGAATCCCGCCGCGATGATCGATTGCGATGTCTCGGACCAGGCGTCGATCGACGCCGCCTTCGCGGACCTGGCCAAGGTCTGGGACAATCTGGATTTCGTGGTGCATGCCATCGGCTTCTCCGACAAGGAGCAGCTCAAGGGCCGCTATGTCGACACCACGGCGGAAAATTTCCGCATGACCATGGACGTCTCCTGCTATTCCTTCACCGCCGTGGCGCAGCGCGCCGAGAAGATGATGAAGAATGGCGGCTGCCTTGCCACCCTCACCTATTATGGCAGCGAAAAAGTCATGCCGCATTACAACGTGATGGGCTTGGCGAAGGCGGCGCTGGAAGCCAGCGTGCGCTACATGGCCGAGGATTTGGGCAAGAAAGGCATTCGCGTCAACGCCATATCCGCCGGGCCGATCAAGACCCTTGCCGCAAGCGGCGTTGGCGATTTCCGCTATATCCTGAAATGGAATGAGCTGAACGCGCCGCTGCGCCGCACTGTTACGATCGACGAAGTCGGCCACAGCGCGCTGTATCTTTTGTCCGACCTGGGCCGTGCCGTGACGGGCGAATGCCTGCATGTCGATGCGGGCTATCATGTCGTCGGCATGAAGGCGGAAGACGCGCCGGACATCGCCGTCGCAAAGAATGAACCCTGAAGAACCGTTTGCGGCCATTCCGCCCGGTGTGACGCTGTACCTGGCCCGCCATGGCGAGACGCTGGCCAATACCCAGCAGCGCTTTTCCGGCAAGCGCGATACGCCCCTGACCGACCGGGGCCGCGAGCAGGCGCAGGCAATCGGCGAAATCCTCAAGCGCGAATGCGATGTGCCGCCTTCGCTGAATTTTGTCTCCAGTCCGCTGGCACGGGCCCAGGCCACGATGCGGATCGTGCGCGAAGTCCTGGCGCTGCCGCCGGGCAGTTTTTCCACCGATGCAAGGCTGGAGGAAATTGACCTTGGCCTGTGGGACCAGTTGACCGACACCCAGGCGCGCGCCCTGGATCCGGCTTTTTTTGAAGCGCGGGTGGCCAACAAATGGCAGGTGCGCGTGCCGGAGGGTGAGAATTACGCCGAGGTGGCGGCCCGGGCCTGTGACTGGGCCGTCAGCCTGACCGCCGATACGTTCGCCGTCAGCCACGGGGCCCTTGGCCGCATCCTGCGGGGATTGCTGCTGGGCCTGACCTGGCAGGAGATGAGCAATATGGACGAGCCCCAGGGCGTGGTTTTCCGCATAAGGGGCAACGAGGTCGTCCGGCTGGACCCGTGATCCAAATCGGTTTATTCGGTCCTCATGTCTTTCAACAGCTTTGGCCACATGTTTCGTGTCACCACCTTTGGCGAAAGCCATGGGCCGGCGCTGGGCTGCGTGGTGGATGGCTGCCCGCCGGGCATCCCCCTCACCGAAGCCGATATCCAGATTGACCTGGACCGCCGCCGTCCCGGCCAGAGCAAATTCGTCACCCAGCGCAAAGAACCCGATACGGTGCGCATTCTCTCCGGCGTCTTCCAGGACGAGCGGATGAAGAAGCAGGTGACCACCGGCACACCCATCGCGCTGCTGATCGAGAATAGGGACCAGCGCTCCAGGGATTATGGCGATATCCGCGACAAGTTCCGGCCCGGCCATGCCGACTTCACCTATTGGGCGAAATATGGCGTGCGCGATTATCGCGGCGGCGGACGGCAGAGCGCGCGCGAAACCGCTGCCCGCGTCGCGGCCGGTGCGATCGCACGCAAGATATTGAACAGTCTTTACGGCAAAGTGATCGTACGCGGCGCCATGGTCGCGATGGGCACGCAGGAAATCACGCGCAAAAACTGGGACTGGGCGCAGGTGGGCAAGAACGATTTCTTCTGCCCGGATGCCAAGGCTGTAGCGAGCTGGACGAAATACCTGGAAAGCCTGCGCAAGAAGGGCTCGTCCATCGGCGCGATTATTGAACTGGTGGCGCAAGGCATTCCCGCCGGGCTGGGCGCGCCGGTTTATGCCAAGCTGGACAGCGAGCTGGCCTCGGGCCTGATGAGCATCAACGCCGTCAAGGGCGTGGAAATCGGCGATGGCTTCGCGGCGGCGCGCCTGTCGGGCGAGGAAAATGCCGACGAGATGCGCAAGGGTCCAAAGGGCAAGCCGAAATTCCTCGCCAACCATGCCGGCGGCATATTGGGCGGCATTTCCACCGGCCAGGAAATCGTGGCGCGCTTCGCGGTGAAGCCGACATCATCCATCCTCAGCCCGCGCAAGACCATTGATGTGGATGGCAATGAAACCAGCATCATCACCAAGGGCCGTCATGACCCCTGTGTCGGTATTCGCGCCGTGCCGGTAGGGGAAGCGATGATGGCCTGCGTGCTGGCCGATGCGGCGCTAATGCACCGCGGACAGACAGGCTGACTCAAGTTCCCGCCGGTTTTTCGTCGGCATTCATCGTTTCAATCGCGGCGTGCAGCAGGTCGCTGCCCACCTGCGCCAGGCGATGCACATCCACGATCATTTCCATGCAATGCGCACCTTGGTTTCGCCCGCATGTTCTATGGACGTTACACGACAATGGTGTCGGGATAATCGGTCATGGCGGGTGCTCCTTGGCGGGCGTGCAAGCATCAGCGATGCCAGGGATATAAACCACAAGGGGACCTGACAATCCCGCGCTACTTCCAGCGCAAATTGGCCGCGATCGCCTTTCCGATATAAAGCTGCGGCTCGGATGGATAGTCCACGCCCAGCTCCTGTTCCTGTTTGGAGACACAGGCCCGGGTCTTGTCCGCCAAACCGGCAAAATCGGTCGAGCCGGGAAGCGCCTGCAGGAAGCAGCCGTCGAAGAAGGTGTAATGATCCTGCTCGCCGCAGCCAAAGGAGGTGCGATCCGGGCGCGCCGCCGTGAAGACCATGCGATTGTCGCCCGCCAGCACGGGCACGAACTGGCCCGAGAAGCAGGCAGACATCACCACGATGCTGGGACGCTTGCCGCAGCTATTGTCCACCATTTTGCTGAACAGGTCCGGCCCCAGCACCGTGCCATTGGTGACGATGCCATCGCCCGTGCCATGCGAAGTAAAATAGATCAGGCAGCCGCCCTTGGCGCGGTCCGTCACATCCCATAACGCATTGGCGATGGCGGTGGTGCCGGTTTCCTGGGCTTCCTTGTCGGGCTCAACCGAGAACTGCACCATGTTGTTTCGCGAAAAGCCGATACCGGCGAAAGACGCGGCCAAGTCGCGGCGCGCATTGTCGAACACCTGGCTCTGCGCGCCGGAATGGGCGTGGTCATCGCCCGCAACCAGCAGCACGGCCCAATCGGAAAAACCCGCCGCGAAGGCAGGGGCTGCAAAAAGGCACATCAGGATAGCGAGGGCGATCTTTCTCATAGTTTCCTGCTTCGCTCGAAACCGGCCACCAATTCAATATGCCCCGAGTAAAGAAATTGGTCTATCGGGGTCACGCTGCCGGGCCGGAAACCGGCCTCCACCAGGATGGCGGCATCGCGGGAAAAACTGGCGGCATCGCAGGAAACATAGACAATCCGGCCAATTTGCGAGGCCGCCAGGGCTTTGGCCTGGCCCAAGGCCCCGGCGCGGGGCGGGTCCAGCACCACGGCATTGAAGGGTTTGAGCTCGGCCGGGGTCATGGGCACCTTGAACAGGTCTCGCCTTTCCGTGGTCACCGGCTTGAGGCCCGGCGTGGCGCGCGCCGCTGCCGCCAGCGCCGAGAGGGCGGCGCCATCCTGTTCCACGGCATGGACCTTGGCTTTGCGCGCCAACGCCAGCGTGAAGGTGCCAAGACCCGCAAAAAGGTCGGCGATATTTTTTGCCGTGCCCGTCAATGCCAGGACACGTTCCTGCAACATCGCTTCACCTTCGCGGGTCGCCTGCAGGAACGCCTGGGGCGGCAGGGCAAGTTTTGAACCGTGCAGGGTGATGGAAGGCGCGGCGTTTTCCATCAGGACATCGCCGTTGAAGAGGATGCGGGCAATGCCTTTGCCCGCCAGCGCTTTCGCCAACATGGATGTCATCACCGGGGTCAGCTTGCGTTCGCAGCGAAAGGCTAGGTCGAAGCCGGTATCGCTCTCGTTGACATGCAGTTCGGCTTTTTCGCCGGGATTGAAGATGGGGGCCAGCGCCTGGCGCAACACATCGGCCAGCGCCAGCAAGGACGGCGTCAGCACCAGGCATTCGTGCATGTCCACAATGTCGTGGCTGCGCTGGGCGTGAAAACCGATTTCCACCACCTCCCTGTTTTTTGCAATCTTGAAGACGGCGCGGCGCCGCGTCTTTTGCGGCACGAGAATGGTTTCTTCGACAGTGACATTGCCAAGTCCCACGGCCACCAGCGCGGCAACCACGCTGTCGCGCTTGCGCGCGCGATAGGCTTCAGGGGATAGGTCTTGCAGGCTGCAGCCGCCGCAGACGCCAAAGTGACGGCAGGGTGTCATGCCTTCTGGGCGGCGATGAGGAATTCGCGGTTGCCATCGCCGCCCTGGATGGGACTTTCGATATGGCCGATGACGGACCAGCGCGACTGGTCGGCAATGAATTTCTCAAGATCGGCAACCGCTTCGGCCTGCATTTCGGCATCCCTGACGATGCCGCCCTTGCCGACCCAAAGCCGTCCCACCTCGAATTGCGGCTTGACCAGGGCCACCAGCCAGGCGCCCGGCAGCGCCATTTCAAGCGCCGGCGGCAGCACCAGCTTCAGGCCGATGAAGCTGACATCCACCACGATGGCCTGCGGCGCACTCGGCACATGGGTGACGGAAAGATCGCGGGCGTTGACGCCGTCGCGCATCACCACGCGTGGATCGCGGCGCAGGCTGGAATGCATCTGGCCATGGCCCACATCGACGGCGAAGACCTTGGCGGCACCCCCCGCCAGCAACACTTCGGTAAAGCCGCCGGTGGAGGCGCCAATATCGAGGCAGACAAGTCCGTCGGGGGAAAGCTGGAAATGGTCCAGCGCCGCCGCCAGCTTGACACCGCCGCGCGAGACAAAGGGATGGGGCTTTTTATATTCGATGCGTGCGCCGTCCTTGAGGTCGGCGGCGGGCTTGGCCACGACCTCGCCATCGGCGCGCACCAGGCCGGCCTTGATGGCCGCCTGCGCTTCGCTGCGGCTTGCCGCATGCCCCTTCTCGACCAGAAACAGATCTGCCCTTGTCATGGGCGTTCTCTAGCGTGTTTAGGCGATGCGGCCAACTGCTGCGGCGGGGACTTCGTTGGAGCGGCCCAGGGCGTTGAGAACCGTCAGCACGATGCCATCGGCGTCCAGCCCGGCCTCGGCATACATGCGCTCGGGCGTGTCATGCTCCTGGAAGATATCCGGCAGGGTCATGGGGCGGAACTTCAGCCCCCTGTCCAGGAGGCCTTCCCAGGCCAGGAAATGGGCGACATGGGCGCCAAAGCCGCCGGCGGCCCCTTCCTCGATGGTGACAAGGACTTCATGCTCGCGTGCCAGCTTCGTGATCAATTCCGCGTCCAGCGGCTTGGCGAAACGGGCATCGGCGATGGTGGGAGATAGTCCGTATGCGGACAATTTTTCGGCCGCCAGCATCACTTCGCCCAGGCGTGTGCCGAAGCTGAGAATGGCGATACCGGAGCCTTCGCGGATCATGCGCCCCTTGCCGATGGGCAGGGCCACGCCTTCGCTGGGCCGGGCAACGCCGGTGCCCTCGCCGCGCGGATAACGCAGGGCGCTGGGCCGGTCGTTGATCGCCACCTGGGTGGCGACCATGTGGGTCAGCTCGGCCTCGTCGGCGGCGGCCATCACCACGAAATTGGGCAGGGTCGCCAGATAGGCAATGTCGAAGCTGCCGGCATGGGTGGCGCCATCGGCGCCGACAAGCCCGGCACGGTCCATGGCGAAGCGCACCGGCAGCGACTGGATTGCCACGTCATGCACCACCTGGTCATAGGCGCGCTGCAGGAAGGTCGAATAGATGGCGCAGAACGGCTTCATGCCTTCGGTGGCAAGGCCCGCGGCGAAGGTCACGGCATGCTGCTCGGCAATGCCGACATCGAAGGTGCGCTCCGGGAACGCCTTGCCGAACAAATCCACGCCGGTACCGGACGGCATGGCGGCAGTGATGGCGACAATGGAACTGTCCTTTTTCGCTTCCGCGATCAGGGCTTCGCCGAACACTTTCTGGTATTGCGGATTGCTGGGCGCCGGCTTCTTCTGTTCGCCGGTGAGAACCGTGAACTTGCTGACTGCGTGGTATTTGTCGGGGGCTGCTTCCGCCGGGGCATAGCCATGGCCCTTCTTGGTCACGACATGCACCAGCACCGGGCCGGTGATGGTATCACGGACATTCTCCAGCACCGGGATCAGATGATCGAGATTGTGGCCGTCGATCGGACCGACATAATAAAAACCAAGCTCCTCAAACAGCGTGCCGCCCATGGCGATGCCGCGGGCAAATTCTTCCGTGCGCTGCGCCACCTTGAACAGCCCGCGCGGCAGCATCTTGCGCGCCAGGCGCTTGAAGAAATTGCGCATGCCGGTGAAGGAACGGCTGGAAACCAGCCGCGCCAGATAGGCGCTCATGGCGCCAACCGGCGGTGCAATGGACATGTCGTTGTCGTTCAGGATGACGATCAGCCGGTTCTTGTGGGCGCCGGCATTGTTCATCGCCTCATAGGCCATGCCCGCGCTCATCGAGCCGTCGCCGATCACGGCAATGACGTTGTTCGTGGCCCCGAGAAGATCGCGCGCCACCGCCATGCCCAGGCCCGCCGAGATCGAGGTCGAGGAATGGGCGGCACCGAAGGGGTCATATTCGCTTTCGCTGCGCCGGGTGAAGCCGGACAGGCCTCCCCCCTGGCGCAAGCTGCGCATGCGGCCGCGGCGGCCGGTGAGAATCTTGTGCGGATAGGCCTGGTGGCCCACATCCCAGATCAGGCGGTCATCGGGCGTATTGAACACATAATGCAACGCGGTGGTCAGTTCGACCACGCCCAGCCCGGCGCCGAAATGGCCGCCGGTCACCGAGACGATATCAATCAGGTCGGTGCGCAATTCATCGGCCACCTGACGCAGCTGCGCCTTGGGCAGCCTGCGCAGGTCGGCGGGAGACTGGATGCCATCCAGCAGCGGCGTCCGGGACGAACTCGTCATACTGACTCCAATTCACGCCGCATTGACGGTCTCGCTTCCGACGGGACCGTTGGCGCCCAACACCAGTTTTTCCAGACGCCCTTCGGCGGCCTTCAGCTTGGCTTCGCAATGCGCCTTCAGCGCCTGGCCGCGCTCATACAGCGCGATGGAATCTTCCAGATCCACTTCACCCTGCTCCAGGCGCGAGACAATGCCTTCCAGCTCGCCCAGCGCAGCTTCAAAGCTCAGGCTGCCGACCTCGGCGGCCGGCTTTTTCAGGGATGCGGAATTGGTCACTGGTTCCACCATGTCTGGGCGCGTCGCCCCCGACGCACCTCTGTCATAATTTCGCAGGTTTGCTGCATCTGCGCTATATAGTCAAGCAGTGGGAAATTATATATCTCTGTTGCAGCAGTAAAAGAACTTTAATTGCCAAAGCTCCGGGGCAAGTTGGGGGCACGCAGTTCAATCCCCCGGCGGGGGGCATCCCGAACCGCCTCCACCACGCCCTGCACGCCAGGCAGGTGCATCAGGGTGCTGAGGCCCTCCAGCGCCTTCACGCTGTCGCCAGCGCCGCCAAACAGCTTTGCCAGCCCGTCCAGGAAGCCTTTCGGGCGGGGATAGATGCGAAAGGCCATCTGGGCAGGGTCGATCCTGGCCAATTGCGCCGCAAGGCGCGCCGCCGTCCAGAAACCGCCCAGCTCGTTGACCAGGCCATGGGCCTTGGCATCGGCGCCGGTCCAGACCCGGCCCCGCGCCGCATCCGCCACCTTTGCCAGCGGCAAGTGCCGCCCCGCCGCCACCTTGCCCAGGAAATCCTGGTAGATCACATCGGCTTCATGGTTCAGCGCCGCCCACTGCTCGGGCGTATAGGGCGTGACGGGCGAATCCATCAGCGTGTTCTTGCCGACCGCAACTTCATCCATCCGCACGCCGATCAGGTCGGCCGTGCCGCCGAACGAAACCTTGCCCGTGAGGACACCGATCGAGCCGGTCAGCGTGGCGGGCTGGGCCACGATGCGCTCGGCGCTGGCGGCGATGTAATAGCCGCCCGACGCCGCCACCCCGCCCATGCTCACCACCACGGGCTTGCCGGCCTTTTGCGCCTTCTTCACGGCATCGAGAATCTGGTCGGAGGCGGTGACCGATCCGCCGGGCGAATCCACCCGCAGCACGATGGCCTTGATGTTCGCATCGCGCGTCGCCTGGCGGATCGCCGCCGACAGATCGTCGCTGGCGATGCCGGAAGAACCCGAGAGCAGGCTGTTCTGCGCCGTGCCGTCGGCGATTTCGCCCGCCGCCTCCACCACGGCGATATTGGCGCCGGCCGTGCTGAAGTCGGAATCGCGGCTCTTGATATAATCGCTGATCTTGACGGACTTGGCGCCGTTGCCGGCCCGCCCCGTGGCTGCCGCCAGTGCGTCATCGTCATAGCCGATGCGGTCCAGCAGGCCCTTCGCCCTGGCATCTTCGGCGAATTGCGGGCTGGCTTCGAACGCAGCCTGCAACTGCGCCTTGCTGAGGCGGCGTGCCGGCGCGGCCGCTGCCAGCGCGGAATCGTACCAGGACTGCATCACGGCCGTGAGCTGTTCGCGGTCGGGCGCCGTCATGGATTTTTCCATGAACATGTCGGCGGCGCTCTTGTATTCCGAACGCTTGGCCATTTGCGGCACGGCATGGATCTTGTCGAACAGTCCGCGCAGGAAAACCGTGCCCGCGCCGGCGCCGGACACGGCGAAGTCGCTTTTGGGCTGCACCCAGATCTGGTCCGCCGCTGTCGCCAGCACATAATCGCCCATGCCGGCGCCGGAAAAAGCCGTGGCCTGGGCAATGACGAATTTGCCCTGGGCGCGGAAGCGTTTCAGCACTTCGGTCAATTCTTCCGCCTGGGCGAGGGAAAGTGCGCCGCCGCCCAGCCGGATCACCGCGCCCTTGACGCGCTTGTCGCGGCCCGCTGCGTCCAGCGCAAATACCAGGTCCATGATTGTCACCGGACGGTTTGCCAGCGGAAAGCTGGGGCCGGTGGCGGAATCCGCGATGGACGAGCGCAAATCCATCGTCAGCACCATGTTGTCGGGCTGCCCGTCGCCGCGCGCCAGCGAAAACACCAACAGCACACCGGCCACCAGCACCAGCAGCAAAACGAACTTGGCGACGCCGTTCAGGACTGCGGCCAGAATGGAGCGAAGCCAGCGTAACAGGGCGATCATGGCGAATCCTTCGGGAGCACGGCGCCCCTTATAGCGCGTGGGGCGCAAAAAAGCCCGGTATCCGCAAGAGCGATACCGGGCTTTTGAGAGAAAGGCCGTTTAGTGCTTCAAGGCATCGCGAATGGCGTCTTTGGCGCCGCCAACCGCATTCTGCACCTTGCCGGTGGCCTTGTCGGCCGCGCCTTCGGCCTTGAGCTTGGCGTCGCCGGTGAGTGTGCCAGCGGCCTCCTTGATGGCGCCCTTAGCCTGGTTGGCGGAACCGGCAATCCTGTCCTTGTCCATGAAAACTCCTGTTGGGTTTGGGGAACGAGGGAGATAACGGATGTTGCAAGTCTTGGTTCCTGTGCCTTTTTTTACGGCAGAAGATGCCTATATTGAGCAGACCGGAGGACTTCATGGACAGACGGACATTCACGATCGGCCTGCTGCTGGGAGCAACAAGTTACGCCGCCACGCGCGTGGCCGCTTTTGAAGTCAGCAAGAGCGTGGCCGCCTGGAAAGCGCAGCTTTCGCCCGCCGCCTTTCATGTCCTGCGCGAAGAAGGCACGGAGCAGCCATTCTCCAGCCCGCTGGATTTCAACACGCGCAAGGGAACTTATTCCTGCGCCGGTTGCGCGCTGCCCAATTTTTCCTCGGACACCAAGTATGACAGCCGCACCGGCTGGCCGAGTTTCTGGAAGCCGCTGCCGAACGCGGTGGAAACATCGCGCGATACCAGCCTGGGCGTTGAGCGCGTGGAAGTGCATTGCCGGCGCTGCGGCGGCCATCTGGGCCATGTTTTCGAAGATGGTCCCAGGCCCACGGGCTTGAGATATTGCATGAATGGCGTGGCGCTGAGTTTCAAAGCCGCATAAAAAAAGAGCCGCCCAAGAGCGGCTCTTTTCCTGTCTGAAAAAACCGTGATTACGGCTTGGGCGCTTCGGCGGGCTTGGCCTTCTGGCGGGCCAACGTCATCATGGCGTCATGCGCGGCAGCGAAGCCGTCCAGCGAAAGCGGCAAGGGAACAACCTTGCCGGCATTGGCGGCAATATTGACCGTGCTGCTGTTGCCGGACTGGGCCAGCGTATCGGTCAGCTGGTTGGGAATGATCATCTCGACATAGCAGCCGGCATTGTCGCAGCGCCGGTAGGGCATCTTTTCCGAGGTGAAGGACGCCGCCTTGATGACGATGCCGCTCTGGATGGCCACGCCCAGGGGCACGGCGATCTGCACGACATGGCGGTCGGCCATCGGATCAAAGGCGAAGGAAACGCCCAGCACGCGCTGGCCGGTATTCTTGTCCTGCATCACTTCCGACATGTCGCAGGGGCGCGGGCCGCCATTGGGATAGCAACGCACCGTCCAGGAGCCGATTGTCTTGGTGTCGGTCGGCACCACGGGCGCAGCACCCTGCGCCAGCGCGAGACCGGGCAGCACCAGGCCGCCGGCGAGAACAAGACCGGTCAAGAGTTTCGAAATTGTCATGAGAACATTCTCCAGAACCAGGAACTGCGCCGTGTTTCGCCATTGTGATAGGCGCGCAGGGCGTCGCTGTAACCTTTGAAGGACATGGGGATATCAACGGCTTTGCCGTCCAGGCCATAGGCGGTGATCTTGCCGTCTTCGGCGGCTTTGAACGACGCCATCAGCTTGTCGGTGACCGGCATGACCGCGAAGCAGCCCACGGCGCTGCAGGTGCGGAAGGGCACATCCAGGGCCGCATCCTTGCCAAGCGTGAGCTTCAGGCCAGGCTCCAGCGCCACGCCCAGGGGCAAGGTGATGCCGATCACTTCCTTGTTCTCTTCCTTGGTGATGGCGATCCGCACCACGGGGGCGCGGGTGTTGTTGTCGAGCATTTCCTCGATCACCTGGCAGCTCTGTTCCTTGACCGAGGCCGGGGGACAGGCGGTGCGCCAGTCCTGGTAGCTCGTCATGCTTTCCATATTGGAATTGTAGGAAGCAAGACCGCGGCCGGCCCAGCCGACCAGAAGGCCGACCACCAGGGCGGCGCCGCCCAATACAAGACGTTCAGTCAGTTTGTTCATCTGTTTGAATTCGCTTTTTGTCTGTTGTCCGGCGAAAAACCGGCCCGAATGGCCGGCTCGCCCCTGAACCGGCGGAGTGGTTAGCAGATCATTTGGGCAAAGGAAACGCTCACCTTTGCCTTTTTCCAGCAATTGGTTAGCACCCCAATGTGGTGAAAAGGCGGTAATGGGCAGGCAGGAGCGGCTTTTTTGCCGCCCGCCGCCAGCGGTTAGCGGCCGGCCAGCAGCGCCGGTTTCTCGCGGTAATAATCCGGCCAGACCGCCTTCAGCGCCGCGATCTTGGGCAAATCGTTAAAGACGATGTAGCCGTCGGTCGGGTGGAGGAAGAGATAGTCCTGGTGATAATCCTCGGCGGGATAGAAGGCCTTGAGCGCCTCGATCCGCGTCACAATCGGTTTCGCAAAAAGGCGCGCCGCATTGAGCTGGGCGACATAGGCACGGGCCGTCTTTTCCTGGGCCGGGCTGGCGAAGAAGATTTGCGAACGATAGCTGGGGCCAGAATCGGGACCCTGGCGGTTCAGCTGGGTGGGATCATGCGCCACCGAAAAATAGATCTGCAGGATTTTGCCGAACGAGATCACCCTGGGATCGAAGGTGATCTGGACGGATTCGGCGTGGCCTGTCGTTTCGGTGCCGACGATGGGATAAAACGCTGTTTCCCTGGTGCCGCCGGAATAACCCGACACCACCTTGCTGACGCCCTTCACATGCTCGAACACGCCCTGCTGGCCCCAGAAGCAGCCGCCCGCAAGGACGGCGATTTCGCTGGAAGCGGTGCCCGCAGGATCGAGCGCGGGTGCCGGAATCTTCTTGCCCAGATCGGCGGCCGAGGCGGCCGACATGACCAGGCCAATGGCGATTATGGCGTAGAACGGGGCGCGTCTCATGCCTGAAGGCTCCCGAATTTGGCCGCAGCGGCGGCGATCACATCATATACGAGATCCAGCTCGGAGGGGATCACGCAATAAGGCGGCAAGACATAGATGGTATTGCCCAGCGGGCGCAGCAAGATGCCCCGCCCGGCGAAAAACCGCGCCAGATCCGGGCCGACGCCTGCAAGATAGCCGCGATCGGGAACCTTGAGGTCCAGCGCCGTCACCGTGCCGATGCGGCGCACCTGCGAAAAACGCCTGTCGTGCCGGAAGGCCGCCAGCCGTTCCTCCTGCAACAGGCCAAGCGCCTTGATGCGGTCTGTCACCGGTTCGCTTTTCCAGATTTCCAGATTGGCCCGCGCCGCGGCGCAGGCCACCGGATTGGCGGTGAAAGAGCTGGAATGGAAGAAAGTGCGGCTGCGGTCGGTGGAAAAATGGGCCGCGAAGATTTCTTCCGTCGCCAGGGTGGCCGCCAGCGGGAGCACGCCGCCGCTCAGCCCCTTGGCGAGGCACAGGATGTCGGGCGCAATGCCGGCCTGCTCGCAGGCGAACAGGGACCCGGTGCGGCCAAAACCGGTCAGCACCTCATCGGCGATGAAAAGCACGCCATGCTTTTCACAAATGCGTTTCATGGCGGCGAGGATTTCCGCCGGATAGGTCAGCATGCCGCCGGCGCCCAGCAGCAAGGGCTCCACAATCAGGGCGGCGGCATCCGGCGCCAGTTTTTCCAGCGCGGCGAGCGTGTCCGCAGCTGCGCCCTGGGGAAAGGGCAGCCGCTCCACGTCAAACAGCAGGGGTTCATAGGCGGCGTTGAAGACGCCGCGCGCGCCGGCCGCCATCGCACCGATGGTATCGCCATGATAGGCATGTTCCAGCGCGAGGATGCGGTGACGCGGCTTTGCCTGCGCCCGCCAGTAGCCCAGCGCCATCTTGAGTCCGACCTCGACCGCGGTGGAACCGCTGTCGGAATAGAACACATGCGCCAGGCCGGGCGGCGCGATGCGCACCAGTTCACGCGCCACATCCTCCGCCGGCTGGTGGCTGTAGCCGGCGAAGATCACCTGGTCGAGCTGGTCCAGCTGCGCCTTGGCGGCGGCGACTATCCTGGGATGACGGTGGCCATGGGTGATGACCCACCAGGACGAGATGGCATCGAGCAGGCGATCGCCACCCTGGGTTTGCAGCCAGGCGCCCTCGCCCGTGGCGACCAGCGGCATATCCGGGGTCAGGGCATGCTGGGTGAAAGGGTGCCAGACCGGAGATTTGGGGGTGGTCATGCGAATTCGCTTTTGTCGAATCCGGCGGCGAAGGCCCGCGACAGGGTTTCGCCATTGAGAGGCGATACCGGCGCGAGGCGGCCCAGCCTGCGGGCACCGCTGATCTTGCAGATGATGCGCTCATTTTCCGCATCGGCCCCGCCGACAAAGGCGACGCCCAGCAGCGGTATATTCCGTGTACGGATTGCTTCCAGCGACAGCAAGGTGTGGTTGATGGTGCCGAGGCTGGTGCGGGCGCACAGGACCAGCGGCGCCTGCCAGCGGGCAAAAATATCCGCAAACAAAATATTGTCGCTGAGCGGCACCAGCAATCCGCCCGCCCCTTCCACGACCAGCGGCGCATCGCTTGGCGGCAGGACAAGTTTCGCCGGGTCGATGGCGATGCCTTGCGCCGCCGCGGCCTTGTGGGGCGAGGCGGCCAGCGCAAAGCGGTAAAGTTCCGGGAGCACGGGCCGCCCGGACAGGCGCGCCACGGCCTGGCTGTCGGTCTCGCCGTCCAGGCCTGCCTGCACCGGCTTCCAGTAAACCCCCTTGAGGGCCGCGGTGAGCGCCGCCGCAAACACGGTCTTGCCCAAGCCGGTATCGGTGCCGGTGACAACAAAAACGCTCACGCTTTTTCCAGTTCGGCGGCGAGATCGGCGAACAGCCGGTCGAGGATTTGCGTGTCGGCATGCAAGGTCAGGGCAATGCGCAGCCGCGCCGTGCCTTCGGGCACGGTGGGCGGCCGGATGGCGCGGATGTCGTAACCGCGCGCCTGCATCGCGGCGGCCAATGCGGTGGCGCGGCTGTCGGCGCCCACGATGACGGGCTGGATCTGTGATCCGCTGGGGGCAAGCCCAAGGCGGACTTTCATCACTGTCCCGGCATGGCGCACCAGCGCCATGAGCTGGCTGCGTTCCTGATTGGCGCCGGCGGCAATCTTCAGCGCGGCGCGCGTCGCCGCCGCCATCAGTGGCGAGGGCGCGGTGGAATAGATGAAGCTGCGGCCACGATTGACCATGAAATCGCGCAAGGTTCGCGGCAGGCAGACCAGCCCGCCCATCACGCCCAGCGCCTTGCCGCAGGTGTGCAGGGAAATGACGTTGGACGCGCCTTCCATGCCGGCGGCGAGGCCGCGCCCCTGCGGTCCATAGACGCCCGTGGCATGCGCCTCATCCAGGATCAGCATGGCGTCGTGCCGCGCGGCCAGCGCCGCCAGATCGTCCAGCGGGGCGCAGTCACCATCCATGCTGTAAAGCGTTTCCACGGCGATCCACACCCGCCCGCGGCGACCTTGCCCGCGCCAATGGGTGATGGCGTCTTCCATCGCGTTCACATTGTTATGGGGTGTTTCCACTATCGCGGCGCGCGCTGGATCCAGGCCGTCGCGAAAGCTGGCATGGATCAGCGCGTCATGCAGGATAAGGTCGCCCCGGCGCGGCAGCGTGGCGGCGATGGCGGCATTGGCGGCAAAGCCGGTGGGGAAATAGAGGGCTGTCTCCGCGCCAAAAAAGGCGGCGGCTTCTTCTTCCAGGGCTTCATGTTCGGGATGATTGCCGCGCAGCAGGCGCGAGCCGCCGGCGCCGACCGGCACGCCCCGGGCAAGGGCTTCTGCGACGGCATCACGCAAGACAGGGCTGTCGGCCAGGGCCAGATAGTCATTGGAGGTAAAGTCCAGGCCGCGCGTGCCGGTGAGGCTGCGCAGCCTGCCGCGCGCCGCCAGACCCTCCAGCACGTCCTTGTGGCCCTTCTCCATCGCGCATCCATTCCACAGGGCATTTGAGGGGGCAAGCGGCCAATTTGAACCAAAATTGCGCAAACCCGTTGTTTGGCGGAATGCCAGACAAGGAAGCGCCATGCTGCGACTCGTCCTGCTTATTCTGTTGGTGCTGTTGCTGCTGGGCTCGGCGCCGTTTTGGCCCTATAGCGCGGGCTGGGGCTATTACCCCAGCAGCGGCGCCGGGCTGCTCCTGGTGATCCTGCTGGTCCTGATCCTGGTTGGCAAAATCTGACGGAGGAACCATGGCGCGCAAATATTCCAAGGCTGCATCCAAGAAAGTCGAGAAGGTCATGCATGAGCGCAAGGAAGGCACGCTCAAAAGCAGTTCGGGCAGGAAGGTGACCAGCCGCAAGCAGGCTATCGCCATCGGCCTGTCGGAAGCGCGGGCGGCCGGCAAGAAAGTCCCGAAGAAAAAGACCGCCAGAAGCAAGAGCTAGGCCGCGCAACCCCGCGGCTTGACGATGCGGGTGACGGACGGCGGGTCCTTGAGCAGCTTTGCCGGCGGACGGTGCGGTCGCGGCTGGAAATTGCCGCCGCAATTGGGACAGACATCCCCCAGCTTGGTATCCGCACAATCGCGGCAGAAGGTGCATTCATAGGTGCAGATCATGGCGTCTGGCGCGGAAGGCGGCAGATCCTTGTTGCAGCATTCGCAATTGGGACGCAGTTCCAGCATGGCTTGACCCTCCAATCACACCCTAGCGCAGGCGAAGGGGCCTGAGACCCGCACCGCGCGCATGGCTGGCGGGAACTTTCAGCAGCAGCGCCCGTTAAAGGGGCAGATTTAGATGGAGAATTTCATGCCGTTGCTCTCAATAGTCGTTGTCCTGATTGTGGTTGGCATCCTGCTGTGGCTGGTCAACACCTACATTCCGATGGACAGCAAGATCAAATCCATCCTCAACGCCGTGGTCGTGATTGCCGTTGTGATCTGGCTGCTGCAGGTGTTCGGCCTGCTGGGCGACCTGGGCGCCATTCGCGTCGGAAAATAAGTTTCGTCCAAACAAAAATCCCGCCGGTTTTCACCTGCGGGATTTTGCTGTCCGGCGGCATGGCTTTTGCCCCCAATCCAATTCTGCTAGAATTCGCGGATCGCAGAATGAGGGAACGATGATCCGGCCTCGATATTTGCTCATGTTAGTGTTGGCCCTGCCCTTGGCGGGATGCTTCAGCGACCAGCAGAAGCAATTGTATGCTTGCGAAGCCAATGCCACCCACACCGGGCCCGGCCAGCCCATGAAGGCCATTCAGGCCTGCATGGACCAGGCGGGCTATCGCTTTACCGGCTGGGACGATCCTGATGCCGAGGGCAACCAGGCGCCGTGCGACATGGCGGCGATTGTGCGCGGCATGCCCAGCGGCGACGGCAAGGATGCCATGTGTTTCGAGCCCAAGGGCTGGCTGGCACTGAAGATCTACAAGATTGAAGTGCCGGTGAAGGACGCCAAGAGCTAGGCGGCGTTGGCGGCGATCCATTTGTCGAAGGCGGCGAGGAAGGTCCTGAAAAACGTCTCGGTGCCTTCGTTGATGAGCTTGCCGCTGTCGTCGAACAGCTTGTCGGCATGGCCGATATAGGCTTCGGGCTGGGCCATGGTGGGCATGTTGAGGAACACCAGCGACTGGCGCAGATGGTGATTGGCGCCGAAGCCGCTGATCGCACCGGGTGAAGCGGAGACGATGGCGGCAGGCTTGCCGTTCCAGGCGCTGTCACCATAGGGACGGGAGGCCATGTCAATCGCGTTTTTCAGGGCAGCGGGAACGGAGCGGTTATATTCCGGCGTGACGAACAGGACGGCTGCGGCCTTTTTGACCCGCGCCTTGAAAGCCACCCATTCGGGCGGCGGAGCGGCCTCCAGGTCCTGGTTATAAAGCGGCAATCCGCCGATGGGCACGATGTCCAGCGCCATGGACGCCGGCGCCAGCGCGGCCAGCGCCCTGGCAATCTTGAGATTGATCGAAGCCTTGCGGGTGCTGCCCACAATCACCACCACGTCATGCGCCATCTGGAAAATCTCCTTGTCGGAGCCAAGGTAGGCGCATTCGGCGCGGGCACAAGTGAGAATTGCGCGAATTCCGCAACTTATGTTACGGCGAAGCCAGGATGCAGACCAAATTCACGCCGGCACAGCTTGCCGATCCCGCGACAGCCAGCTCGAACACGCAGCTGCGCGCCTGTGTGCATTGCGGCTTCTGTACCGCCACCTGCCCCACCTACCTGCTGTTGGGGGACGAGCTGGATTCGCCGCGCGGCCGCATCTACCTGATCAAGGAAATGCTGGAACGGGACAAGGCCCCTGAGCCGACCACGGTGCTGCACCTGGATCGCTGCCTGACCTGCCTGTCCTGCATGACCACCTGCCCGTCCGGGGTCAATTACATGCACCTGGTGGATCACGCCCGCGCGAAGATCGAGGATTACAAGGTCCGGCCACTGCCCGAACGCATCTTCCGCAAGCTTCTGGTGCGGGTGCTGTCGGATCGCGGGCTGTTTCGCGCATTCCTGCACCTTGCGATGCTGGCGAAGCCTATTGCTTTTGCCTTGCCCAAAAAATTGAAAACCATGCTGGCGCAGGCGCCGGCCCATTTGCCCAAGGCGGGGCGCGAAGCCCTGCCCGGCCAGTTCGCGGCGCAGGGTCCCAAGCGCCTTCGCATGGCGTTGATGTCGGGCTGCGTCCAGCCGGTGCTGGCGCCTTCGATTGACGAAGCGGTGATACGGCTTCTCACCCGCCACGGCGTGGAGATGGTGGTGGCTGAGGGACAGGGCTGTTGCGGCGCGCTGGCCCATCACATGGGCGACCATGCCGGCGCAAGGGAAAGGGCCAAGGCCAATATCGCGGCCTGGGAAAAGGAAATGGCCGCCGGGCTGGACGCCATCGTGATTTCGACGTCGGGATGCGGCACGGTGCTGAAGGATTATGGATTCCTGCTGAAGGACGAGCCGGATTGGGCGGGGCGCGCGGCGTGCATCTCGGCCCTGTGCAAGGACGTTACTGAAGTCATGGCGCAAATCGGGCTGAACGCGCCTGTCATTCCGGCAGGCCAGTCTGTTGCCTATCATTCCGCCTGCTCGATGCAGCATGGCCAGAAAATCAGCAGCGCGCCGCGCGAGCTCTTGGCCCGGGCGGGCTTTGAGGTGCGCGAGATTGCCGAAGGCCATATCTGCTGCGGTTCGGCGGGCACCTACTCCATCCTGCAGCCGGAGCTGTCGGGACAATTGCGGGAGCGCAAGCTGGGCAACATCGCCGCAACACAGGCGCCGATTGTCGTCACCGGCAATATCGGCTGCATGACGCAGCTGGCGCCAAAAGAAGGACAAAGCGGCGGCGCGTGCATGATCCATACCGCCGAATTGCTGGACTGGGCCACTGGCGGGCCGAAGCCGGCCTCGCTCTAGGCTTTGCGGAAATCGTCGCGCATGCGCTCGAACGCTGTTTCCATGCCGGCTGTAAAGCGCGCGATGTCGAACAAGGGCGCGGTGGTGCGGGCGGCTTCCAGTTTTTTCCTGAGCGCGGCGAGACGGGGCGCGTCCGTTGCCAGCGCCAGCGCGAGCTTTTCATAATCTTCCAGGTTTTCGGCAATCAATTCGGGCAGTCCGGCGGCGGACAGGATGCTGGCGGCGACCCGGCCCGGAAATCCCTTGCCCCTGCAGGTCACCAGTGGAACGCCGGCCCAAAGGGAATCGCTGGCGGTGGTGTGGGCATTGTAAGGCAGGGTGTCGAGGAACAGGTCGGCCAGCCGGTGACGGGCGATGTGATCGTCAGGGGCGGCGCGGGGCGCAAAAACCAGCCGGTCGGGGGCCACGCCGCGCTGGGCGGCGCTGCGGCGCAGATTGTCGGCGGCTTCGCGCGAATCCTCGATCAGCCATAGCACCGACCCCGGCACGGCTTGGAGCAGCCGCATCCAGATGTCGAACAGCGGCGCAGTGATCTTGTAATTGTTGTTGAAGCAGCAGAACACAAAACCGCTGGGTGGAAGCCCGGCGGCCGTGCGGGTGGGCGCGTCCGGCAAAGCGCGTTTGGAGTCATTGGCCTGGTAGCAATCGGGAAGGTGGGCGATTTTTTCCGGATAGAATTCCTGCTGCTCCAACGGCAGCACGATGGCGTCGGCGAGGATATAATCCATGAAATCCACGCCCATTGTCCCGGGGAAACCCAGGTAATTGACCTGCACCGGCGCGGGACGATGGGCGAAGATTCCCATGCGCGCCTCGCGCGTCAGGCCCTTGAGGTCAATCGCGATATCCACCCCCAGATCGGCCATGAGCGCGGCGATTTCTGCGTCGCTCCGGAAGCGGACGTCATGAAACTGGTCGAAGGATTTCACCACGCGCTGGCGCATGGGCGTGGCATCGTCCTCGCCGAATGAAATGCCGATCACCTCGAAGCGGCTGCGGTCATGGCGTTCGAACAGCTCCGCAATCAGGTAGGAGGTGGCGTGGCTGTGGAAATCGGCAGAACAATAGGCCAGCTTTATCCTGGCGCCGGAGAATGGCGTGCCGCGCCCTAACCGTTTGGGCGACGGCGGCAGCTTGCCGGCCAGGGCATTGCGGGTGCAGGCCAGCATGAGTTCCGGATCGTCGCTATAGGCCAGCAGGATGCCGGGCAGGATCGCCGGTTTGCCTGCGCGTATGGCGGCAGCCAGGCGCGTGCGGTATTCCTCGCTGTGCGACCAGTCGCAGGCATGGGCCGCGCAAATGGCCAGCCCGTTCAGCGCCACATCCGGCGCGAGCGGCTCCAACGCCGCGTAGCCGCGTGCGGCTTCGGCAAACAGCCTGAGGCCATGCAGCGCAATCGCGCGGTTGTTCATGGCCGCGAGCGACGATGGCTGCAGGGCAATGACCTTGTCATAGGCCTTTATGGCGTCCGCCGGATTGCCCAGCTGCTCCAGCACCAAGGCGCGGTGAAAATGCGCATCGGCATAGTCCGGCCAGATGGCGATGGCCTTGTCCAGGCTGGGCAGCGCATCGGCAGGGCGGTTCAGGCGGGTCAGGGCGATGCCGCGCCCGACATGGCATTCGGCAAAATCCGGCGCCGCGGCAATGGCGCGGGAGAAATCCGCCAGGGCTTCCTCATAGCGCCAGAGGGCGATCAAGGCGTTGCCGCGATAATAATAGCCGTCCACGAAATCGGGCTTGAGCTGGAGGGCGCGGTTAAAATCCGCCAGCGCCAGCTCCGGCTTGCCCATAAGGGTCAGGACTTCGCCGCGATTGTTGAGGGCGCCCACGGCACCGGGCATCTTGGCAAGGATGGCGTCATAGCCCGCATGTGCTTCCGCCAGGCGGCCCAGCATCTTGAGCGCATTGGTACGGCCAAACAGGGCGTGAAGATCCGCCGGATTGGCGACCAGCAGCGCGTCAAAGGCCGCCAGCGATTCCTCGGGCCGGCCGGAGAGAAGCAGGGCCTGTGCGGTATCCAGGGGTGAAGGCTGCATTGCCGGTCCGGTGAGTGTCCGGGCGCACAATGCTGGCCGCCACAAATTGCGTCAATGCGGCTAGCCCGCCTTGCGGCGGCCGGCAGCACCCTTTTGCTTGAGGCTTTTTTTCAGGGCTTCCATCAGGTCGATCACGTTATCGTCCTCGACCGGCTCGGCCGTGACAAGTTTTTCGCCCTTTTCCTTGCGGCGGATCAGTTCGCGCAGCGCCGTCTCATAGCGGTCCTCAAACTTGTCCGGCTCGAAAGCGCCTTCCTGCTGCTCGATGATCTTGCGGGCAATCTCGATCATGCGCCGGTCAGGCTTGGTGGCGGGGATGTCGGCGAAAGCATGCCTGGGCTCCACCACTTCATCGGCCATGCGCAAGGTATAGACCAGGATGCCCTTGTCGCGCGGCTCCAGCGCCACCAGGCGTTCGCGCGTGTGCATCACCACCCGTCCCAGGGCGATACGGCCCGCTTCGGACAGTGCCTCGCGGATCACGGTGTAGGCCTCGACGCCCGTCTTCTCATTGGGGATCAGGTAATAGGGATCGTTCCAGTAGAGGCGGTCAATCTCCTTCTCGTCCACAAAGCGCTCGATCTCGATAACATGGGTGGTTTCCAGCTTCACCGAATCCAGTTCGTCGGGCGTGACCACGACATAATGGTTCTTGGTGATCTCATAGCCCTTGACCAGGTCGGCGCGCTCAACCGGACCGGTGTCCGGATCGGTGTGGCCTGCCGGATATTTTGTACCAGCGTGAATGAGACTACTGCATGGACACCGCCCGATCTAGATGGGGCGGCGCGGGCATAAAGGCCTGCGGCGCAGGTGGCCGATATCCCAGCGATGAATGGGGTCTGACGGTGTTGTAGTGGTGGC